>NZ_KE386978.1:0-74597 GCF_000429865.1 Cucumibacter marinus DSM 18995 | reverse complement strand
TCATGGAACCCGGACCCAGACCTGCCTGACCGTTCGTCGCGACCACGCTCAATCGCAAGCTGGTTCGGTGAGGATAAGGGACGTTTTTGGGGCGGGGATAACTTTCAAGCGTTTGCCAACGGCAACGCAAAGCTCCGGTGGAGCTTTGCGAGCGAAGAAAAGCCATGAGAACTAGCTCGAATGGCTAAACTCGGCGCCCTCGCCCTTCGAGGCTCGGGTTCCCCTCGCACCTCAGGGTGAGGGCTTGGGGTTGCACCTCCACCCACCTCGTCACCCTCGGACTTGATCCGAGGGTCCATGAGGCACTTCGGCACTTCTCATCGGTAGTGCAGTAATCAGTACTGGTTCCCGTGCGTCATCTCATCATGGATGCTCGGGTCGAGCCCGAGCATGACGAATGTTGTTGCGGCGGGCGCCACCCCGCCGTCACCGCTCCGCCCTCGCCCTTCGAGGCTCGGTTTCACCTCGCACCTCAGGGTGAGGGCTTTGGGACTGAGAGTTGGTGCACCGAGAGCTCCCTCTCCCCGCCGGGGGAGAGGGTTGGGGTTAGGGGCTCTGTTCTACCTCAGCCAGGGCCCCCTCAGCCAAGGCCCCCTCAGCCAAGGCCCCCTCACCCGATCCTTCGGATCGACCTCTCCCCCCAAGGGAGAGGTGAATCCCGTGCCAGCCTGATCGAGGCCCCAACCATCCCTCAGAACAGCGCGAGTTGCGGGTCGTCCTGTTTGGGGGCGGTGAAACGGTCCGTTCTCAGGCTCGGCAGATTACGCTTGAGCCCATAGCGCTTGACCGCCAGGTCGAACCGGCTTTGCAGCGAGAAGGCATAGGGGCCGTCGCCGCGCATCCGCGACCCGAAGCGCGGATCATTGTCGCGCCCGCCGCGCATGTCTCGGATGAGGTTCATCACATGCCGGAACTTGTCCGGGTAGTGGTGCAAAAGCCATTCGCGGAACACGTCGCGCACCTCGTTGGGCAGGCGCAAAAGGATCATGCTGGCCGCCTTCGCCCCCTGGTCGGCACCTGCCGCCAGAATGCGCTCAAGCTCCATGTCATTGATCGCCGGGATCATCGGCGCCGCCATGATGCGCACCGGAATGCCGGCCTCGCTCAGCAATTTGATCGCCTCGAGCCGCCGCGCCGGCGAAGACGCCCGCGGCTCCATATTGCGCGAAAGCTTGTGGTCGAGCGTTGTCACCGAGATGCCCACATGCACAAGGTTCTGCTTCGCCATCTCGGTGAGGATATCGAGGTCGCGCACGATCAGCGCCGACTTGGTGACGATGGTCACCGGGTGCCGCGTCTCATGCAGCACTTCGAGGATCTCGCCCATGATCTTCCGCTTGCGCTCGATCGGCTGATAGGGGTCGGTATTGGTGCCGATGCCAATGGGCTTGACCCCGTAACGGGGCTTGCCGAGTTCCTCGCGCAGCCGGTCGGCCGCATTGACCTTGGCAAACAATTCGCGTTCGAAATCGAGTCCCGCCGACAGCCCGAGATAGGTGTGGGTCGGACGCGCAAAGCAATAGGAACAGCCATGCTCGCAGCCCCGATAAGGATTGATCGAGCGATCAAAGGCGATATCGGGCGACGTGTTCCGGGTAATGACCGTCTTCGCCTTTTCCTCATGCTCATTAGTCTCGAAGGCCGGCAGGGTCTCAAGGCTCCCCCATCCATCATCGAAGGTTTCCCGGCTTTCGCGCTCGAAACGGCCCGACTGGTTGGACATCGCCCCCCGGCCGCGATTGCGGTCCGGCGTGACCGTTTGCCTGCGCGCAAGATCCGCGTCAGGCGAGCCGCCAAGCTGCGCCAAAAGAGCAGGCGGGGGCGGGTAAGCGGCGTGAAGTCCCATTTGGCTCTCCTTGATTTGCGGCGGGGAGAAACCCCGATTCGACCGTGAACAAGAATTAGCATGCAAATGAGAACAAAGATAGAACATTCCTCACCGTCGCCCCTTTAGGGCGCAAATCGGTCCGGTGGACCGATTTGAGGTGAGGAAGCCTTGAGAGCTGTGCTCGAAAGGCCCACTGATGGCTGCTGTCATCACGCAAGGGATGCAGAATGCTCCGGTGGAGCGTTCTGAAGCGAGGAAGCCATGAGAGCTATGCTCGAATGGCCCTGAGAGGTTGCCAATAAGCACCAACATCCGGTGGACCGATTTGAGGTGAGGAAGCCTTGAGAGTGAGGAACCGGTTGGCGCAATGCGCCAGGCTGACGATCCGGTGAATCGTCAGCAGGTTCCGACCGCCGGGGAGGTGCCGAAGGCAGCGGGGTCCCCGGCCGAACTTGGGCGAACGCCTTGAGCACTATGCTCGGAAGGCTGATCGAATGGTCCGCCGGCCTCAGTTGAAAAGGCAATCGACGCGCGCGCGCCTAGCCCCGCGTGTCCAGCTCTATGACCAGTTTTTTCGTGGCGATGGCGCGATAGCTCTGTTCGATCCATCCCTTGAGCATGCCAATGTCGATTTCATCGCCTTCGGCCTGCCGCAGGGTGACCCAGCCGGATTTGCCGAGATTGTAACGGGCGCGTTCCACGTAATCGAGCGAGAGCGCCATCTCACCGGAGACCGGTAGTTTGACGGTGATGCCGAGCCAACCGTCTTCCCCGGCTTCACCGGAAAGAAAGACGAAGGTCTTGCCCCCGGCCTTGACCGCATAATGGCCCCATGGCTCGGAAATCTCCGCGCCGGGAAACCCATTGGCAAAGGCGAGAAGTTCGGCCTCGATATCCTTGACGCCCATGGGTGGAAATCCGGTTCTATTTTGCCGCGTATCTGGGCAGGATCTCGAGGAAATTGCAGGGCTGGTGCCGCGCATCGAGCTGGAATTTCAGCACGCCGTCCCAGGCGTCGCGGCAGGCGCCGCGTGAGCCCGGCAGACAGAAAATCAGTGTCTCCCCAGCCATTCCCGCGGTCGCCCGCGATTGCAGGGTCGATGTGCCGATGGTCTGCGCCGAATACTGGTGGAAGAGCACGGAAAAGCCTTCCATGCGCTTTTCGAACATCGGCTCCACCGCTTCCGGCGTCACATCGCGCTTGGCAAATCCGGTGCCACCGGTCGTCAGGATGACATCGACCTTCGGGTCCGAGATCCAGCCGGCCACCACCGAGGTGATCGCGCTCATATCGTCCTTGACGATCTGCCTGTCGAGGACAGTGTGGCCGTCGCGCTCCACCATCTCCTTGAGCAACGCGCCGGACGTGTCGGTTTCGAGCGTTCTTGTGTCGGACACTGCCAGAATGGCAACGCCTAGCGCCACCGCGTCGATGCTGTCATCGATCTTGTGGGGAAAGGTGATCACGTTTCACTTGTCCTTGTCTTCGGTGCCAGCGTCTCGGGTGTCAACAGCGATGTCGGTTTCATCGCCGTGGATGCCATTATCCTCGACGGGCTCCTGGTCCTCGGCAATGGTCTCATATTCGGTCTCGAGCCATTCTTCGTCGGTCCGGGGGTCGAGTGCAACGGTCTCGGGCGTGGTTTCGCGCCCGGCCGGCATGGCCCGGAACGGACTGCGGTCAGCCTTGCCGACCCGCGCGCTGACCTGCATGCGGTAATAGGCATAGATGGCCAGAAGCGCGTGGAACGCCGCCGTCACGATGAACAGCGACACCGGCATCATCACCGACATCACGAACGAACCGATGATCGGACCGATGGCCAGCCCGATGCCGTAAAGCAGGATGAGGCCGGAGGCGACATTGGCGAAATCGGATTCGTCCGCATGGTCGTTCGCATGGGCGACCGCGACCGCGTAGATCGAATTGGCGGCCAGCCCGTAGAGCCCGAACAGCAGATACAACAGCCAGCCATTGCCCGGATTGAGCAGAACGAGCGCTGTGCCGGCGACCGCGGAGATCAGGCTGGTGGCAATCAGGACGACGCGCCGGTCGATCTTGTCCGACAACCGCCCGAAGGGCAGTTGCGCCACCGCCCCGATGACCATGGAAAGGCTCATCAGATAGGCGATGGTCGCGCTGTCGAGCCCGATCTTGATGCCATAGACCGGTGCCAGCGTACCGAACACGCCGCCCGCAACGCCGACAATCAGCGAAGCGATCACCGCCACCGGCGAAGTCTTGTACAAAAGTCCAAGATTCAGCCGCGCACCCAGCAGCGGTTTGGGCTGCGGGCTCATTGACATGGCGGTGGGCAGCACGGCCAGGGAAAAGGCCATCGCGCCCAGCACGAACGGCACGAGCGAGGACACCCCGACCACCGACAGCGCCATCTGCCCGGCGGTGACGAACACCAGGTTGACCATGGTGTAGGAGGAAAAGACCGTTCCGCGCCGATCGGAATTGGTGACCTCGTTGATCCAGCTCTCGACGATCATTGCGGCGCCGGCGAAACAGAAGCCGGAAAAGGCACGCAGGACGATCCAGGAGTTCTGTTCGATGAACAAGAGGTTGAACAGGATCACCACCGAGGCGACCGCTGCCATCACCGAATAGGAGCGGATATGCCCGACCCGGCTGACAAGCTTGGGCACGATCAGCGTGCCCGCGATATAGCCGACAGACCAGCTGGTGCCGATCAGGCCGAGCGCGGCCAGGGAGAACCCTTCCTCACCGCCCCTGACGGTGATCAGCAGACCTTGCAGCCCGCCTGCGAACATCAGCAGCGCGGAGCCAAGCAAAAGGGCAGTGACTTTGATGACGTCGGCCATGATCAGTCCGGGATGGTAATAT
The DNA here is from genome assembly GCF_000429865.1 of Cucumibacter marinus DSM 18995. Lineage (GTDB taxonomy): Bacteria > Pseudomonadota > Alphaproteobacteria > Rhizobiales > Devosiaceae > Cucumibacter > Cucumibacter marinus. The sequence continues at coordinate 69,915 of NZ_KE386978.1, read as the reverse complement.
CAGTTGAGTGCCATTGTTCGCAGGCCGGGTAAACCCGTTGAAACACGGAAGCGTTCCGGCGCGCCCTGTGGTCATGGCGATGTGTTTGAATCAAGGCGGTCCGGGGGGAATCGGCGCCTGTGCGGCCTATTGGGCGGTCAGTTCCGCATATTTGTCGGCAATCGCCAGCATGTCGCGCCAGACGAGCCGTTTTTGCGCCGGCTGACGCAGCAGGTAGGCCGGGTGCAGCGTGGCAATGGCCGGGCATTCATGATTGCCCATTTTGAGCGTGCGCCACTGGCCCCGCAAACGGGTGATACCGGTATCGGTGTCGAACAGCTCCTTGGCCGAAGCACCGCCCAGCGCCACGATGATTTTCGGGGCGACCAACTCGACCTGCCTTTCAAGGAAAGGCCGGCACACCGCGATTTCTGCCGGAGTCGGCGTACGATTGCCTGGCGGGCGCCAATAGACCGTGTTGGCGATATAGACCGTTTCGCGGCTGAGCCCGACCGCGCCGAGAATCCGGTCGAGCAGCTGGCCTGAACGACCAACAAAGGGCTTGCCCTGGATATCCTCGTCCCGGCCCGGCGCTTCCCCGATCAGCATGATATCGGCTTGCGGGTTGCCATCGGCAAAGCACAGCTGGGTGGCCCGCGCCTTGAGGGGGCAGCCTTCGAAGGCGCCGACTGCGGCCTCGAGAGCGGCTATATCGGTGGTGGCTGCCGCGATGTCGCGGGCCGAATCGATGGCGCCGGTATCGGGCTGGCGGGCTGACGGCGGCGGGGCGGATGGTGTTGCCGGCACCGGTTGATCGCCCGGCAGGCGCGGCTTGGCCTGCGGCTTCGGGGCGATCGCTGAACGCGCGAATTGATCGACCGGCGCCTCCTCGAGCGCCGCATCAACCCCCGCATCGCGGTACCATTTCAGCACCGCAAGCGCTTCTTCGCGTTCTGTCGCCATCATCGCCGGAAGTTTCCGCCTTTCGGGCGTTTGTTAGCACGCCGGGCCCCTGTCGTCACCGCGTCCAACAAAACCCGGTGACCGCCTTGCCTGAGGGTCGCAAAAGCGCCAATCTTTGCCGCATATTAGGCGTCAGACGCCGAGGGCCGCCGGCACTGCCCGCTTCCGCAATGGCGGAAACCGAGACGGGCAGCAACGGATGGCCTTGACCAAACCCATGGTGACCGCCGCTTGCGGCGCGCCGCCGAAAACTGTGTGTGAAAACTTGGCCCCGATCAAACTGACCTCCCTCGCTGTTGTGATTCTCGCTGCCGGGCTCGCCGGCAACGCCTCCGCCCAGTCCTTCGATGGCGGTTTCGACTTCGTCGAACCATCCTCCTCGGGAAGTTTCCTGGCCGCGCGCAGCGCCGAGACCGACAGGCGCGAGGACTACGCCGCCAACTACTATCTCGATGCGCTCGAACACGACTGGGACAATCCGTTCCTGGTTGACCGGGCGTTCACGTCTTCGGCCGCCGCCGGCCATTTTGACACCGCCGAGGGCCTCGCCCAGCGATTGGTCGATCTCGACCCCAATGCCGAACTGGCGCGGCTCACCCTTGGCGCCATGGCACTCAAGGAGCGGCGCTACAGTTCCGCCATTCAGCTTCTCGAACCCATGCAGCCGCAAACCCTGGCGGGCATCACCGGCAATGCGCTGCGGGCCTGGGCGCTGCTCGGCGCCGGGCGCAATGACGAGGCCTATCAGCTGGTTGAAAGCATCGACCAGCCCGGCTTCACCGAGTTTCTGCGCTTCCATCGCGGCCTGATGGCGGATGTGGCAGGCGACCGCGACAAGGCGCTGCCCCTCTTGGCCCAGGCCTATGAGACGGACCCCTTCGTCTTCCGCATCGTTGAGGCCTATGTCCGCGCGCTGGCCAATGGCGGCGACTTCGAAAAGGCCGCCCAAGTGCTCGACGAATTCGAGGCCCGCGGCATCTCCCACCCCTATATCGACCTGGTCGGCGAAGCCGTCGACAAGAAGGTACGTCCCGGCAAGTTCGCGGTGAATGTACAGGAAGGCGCTGCCGAACTCATGCACGGGCTCGGCACCGCGCTCGGCGCCAACGACACCACCGAACTCAGCCTCGTGTTCATGCGCCTGGCCCTGCTGCTCGATCCCGAAGCCGACATGGCCGCGATCACGCTCGGTGAAATGCTCGACCATGCCGAACGCTATGAATCGGCTAATGAGGTCTATGAAAAGATTTCGGTCAATTCGCCCCTGCGCATCAACGCGGTGATCAAGGTTGCTGAAAACCTCGAACAACTCGGCGATCTCGACGAGGCGATCCGCGAACTCGGCAATATCGCCACCGCCAATCCCGACAGTGTCGACGCCGCGATTGCACTCGGCAATCTGCTGCGCGCTGACGAGCAATATGTCGAAGCCGCCGATTATTATGGCCGCGGCATCGAGATCACCGGCGGGCAAAGCCCCTCGGACTGGCGCTACTACTATCTGCGCGGCATCGCTTATGAGCGCGCCAAGCAGTGGGAAAACGCCGAACCCGATTTCCTGCGCTCCCTCGAACTGTTCCCGGACCAGCCGCAGGTTCTCAACTATCTGGGCTATTCCTGGGTCGATCAGGGCCTGCATCTCGAACGCGCGCTCGAAATGATCGAGAAGGCGGTCGATCTGCGTCCCAATGACGGTTACATCATCGACAGCCTCGGCTGGGCCTATTATCGGCTCGGACGCTACGAGGAAGCTGTCGAGACCCTCGAACGGGCGGTGCTGATCTCACCGGGCGAAGCGACCCTCAACGACCACCTGGGTGATGCCTACTGGCAGGTCGGGCGCAAGCGCGAGGCGCGCTTCCAGTGGATGGTCGCCCGCGACCTCGGACCCGAGGAAGACGGCGCCATCGAGGAGATCGAGCGCAAGCTTGAATTCGGTCTCGATACCGTGCTCGCCGACGCCGAATAGGCAGGCGGCGCGTGCCCACCGATACGGCATTGCGGCAACCGGCTCCGCTGGCGGAGCCGGCGCCCGCCAAGATCAATCTCGCGCTGCATGTCACCGGGCGGCTGCCGAACGGCTACCACACCATTGACGGCATCACGGTCTTCACCGAATTGGCCGACGAGCTGACCGCACGCAAGGCGCCTGCTGACAGGCTGCGCCTGACCGGGCCCTTTGCCGCCGCGCTCAAGGGCGAACAGGCCAACCTGGTCGAACGCGCGGTTTCCGCCTTCCGCACCCGCTGGCCGGATCACGTGGAAACCGGACTGGAGATCACGCTCAACAAGATGCTGCCGGTCGCGGCGGGGATCGGCGGGGGATCGGCCGATGCCGCGGCTGCCCTCAGGCTGATGCGGCGGGCCAGTACAAGGCGGGTGGCCGAAGCCGAGCTGATGGCGCTCGGCGCTGAACTCGGTGCCGATATCCCCATGTGCCTTTTGAGCGAGACCTGCCGGGTCGGCGGGGTCGGCGAACAGCTCGAAAGGTTGCCGGACACCCCGGCCTGCCATCTGGTTCTGATCAACCCGCTGGTTCCCGTGCCGACGGCAGAAGTCTTCCGCCACCTCGAAAAGCGGGACAACCCGGCACTCGCACCGCTGCCTGACGGCTTCGGACGGTTGCCGGTCTTCGCCATGTATCTCAGCGATGCCCGCAACGACCTCGAGTCCGCCGCCCGTCAGGTGGCGCCGGTGATCAGCGACCTGCTGAAGGCCATGGCGCCGCTGCCCGGTTGCATGCTGTCGCGGATGTCAGGTTCTGGTGCAACGGTATTCGGTCTGTTCGGATCGTCCGCCCAGGCCATGCAGGCCGCGCGCGACCTGCGGACCCGCTTCCCCGACCACTGGATCGCCTCGACCCCGGTGTTGCGGGCGGCGTGAACCGCCCGCAAGGGTCGGCTTGCTAGCTCTTGAGCCGATATCCGGTCTTGAAGATCCAGCGCACGATCAACAGGCCGGCCATGAGGAAGACAAGCGTCATCCCGAAGCTGACGATCACCGGCACGTCCGACACCCCGTAAAAGGCCCAGCGGAAGCCCGAAATCAGATAAACGACCGGGTTGAACAGGGTCACTGTCTGCCAGAACGGGGGCAGCATCGAGATCGAATAAAAGCTCCCGCCTAAAAAGGCGAGGGGGGTCACGATCAGCAGCGGTACCAATTGCAGCTTCTCGAAATTGTCCGCCCAGATGCCGATGATGAATCCCACAAGCGAGAAGGTGATCGATGTCATCACCAGAAAGCCGAGCATCACGAAAGGATGCTGGATTTCGAGGTCGACGAACATCGTCGCCGTCGCAAGGATGATCAGCCCGAGCGCGGTGGCCTTGGTCGCGGCGGCCCCCACATAGGCGATCACCAGTTCGACATAAGAGACTGGCGCCGACATTGCTTCGTAAATAGTGCCGACGAATTTGGGGAAATAGATCCCGAAGGCGGCGTTCGAAATGCTCTGGGTGAGCAGCGACAGCATCATCAGCCCCGGCACGATGAACGCCCCATAGCTGACCCCGTCGACCTGTTCGATACGCGAGCCGATCGCCGCGCCGAAGACCACGAAATACAAAGCAGTGGAGATCACCGGCGAGATCACGGATTGCATCAGGGTGCGGAACGTGCGGGCCATCTCATAGAAATAGATGGCGCGGATGGCATGAAAGTTCATTGCTGTTCCCTCACCAGATTGACAAAGATTTCCTCGAGCGAAGATTGGGCGGTCTTGAGGTCCTTGAAGCGGATACCGGCGGCGTTGAGGTCTTCGAGAAGGCCCGCAATGCCCGTGCGCTCGGCCTGGGCGTCATAGGTGAAGATCAACTCGTAGCCGTCCGAGGCGAGTTCGAGCCCGCGCTCCTTGAGCGTGTCGGGGATCTCCTCGAGCTTGTCCTGCAGTTGGAGCAGGAGCTGCTTGCGCCCGAGTTTGCGCATCAACTCGTCCTTCTCCTCGACCAGCACGATCTCGCCCTTGTTGATCACGCCCACCCGGTCGGCCATTTCCTCGGCCTCGTCGATATAATGGGTGGTCAGGATCACGGTGACGCCCTTCTCCTTGAGACGCCTGACGACCTGCCACATGTCGCGCCGCAATTCGACATCGACACCGGCGGTCGGTTCGTCGAGGAACAGGATGTCGGGTTCGTGGCTCAGCGCCTTGGCGATCAGCACACGCCGTTTCATGCCCCCCGAAAGGGTCATGAGCTTGTTATCCTTCTTGTCCCAGAGCGACAGGTCCTTGAGCAACTGCTCGATATAGGCGGGGTTGGGCGAACGCCCGAAAAGTCCGCGCGAGAAGCTGACTGTTGCCCACACGGATTCGAAGTTTTCTGTCGTCAGTTCCTGGGGAACCAGCCCGATCTTGTAGCGGGCGGCGCGGAACTCGGTGATGACATTGTGCCCGTCGGCGAGGATGGTGCCGCCTGAAGGCTGAACGAGGCCGCAAACGGTCCCGATCAAGGTGGTCTTGCCTGCCCCGTTGGGGCCGAGCAGGGCAAATATCTCTCCCTTGCGGATTTCGAGGTCGATGGATTTGAGGGCCTCGAACCCGTTGTCATAGGTCTTATAGAGACCCGAAATGGAAATGGCTGCAGCGGTCGGCATGGTGCCTCATTCGCTTGAAATGGAAAAACCGGGTCGTGACCCGGCTGATGAATTTTTGGCTGAAAAGCGCTGCGCCCGATATAGGACCTGACGATCGTTCCGCCAAGGGCATCAACCAAACAAGGGGATCAACGCAACGGCGAGGCCGGCAGATCAATGGCGGCCTGAACCGGGCGGCAGGCTAATAGGCGCGGCTGACGCAGAAATCGGCAATATCGGCGATCAGGGTCCGGATCTCGCCTTCGGGCAGGGCTTCGAGCGACCGGCGGGCCCTGGCAGCTTCGTCATGGGCCCGCTCCATCACGGATTCGAGCACGCCGTGCGCTTTCATGGCCCGGACCACTTCGGCCACATGATCGTCGCCGGTATCTGCCTTGCCGAGCGTCTTCTCAATGAGAGCGCGGGCCTCTGCGCCCCCGCGCTGAAGCAGCAGGATCACCGGCAGGGTCATCTTGCCCTCGCGCAGGTCGTCTCCGACATTCTTGCCCAGAACGCCGCTCGCACCGCCGAAATCGAGCACATCGTCGATGAGCTGGAAGGCGATGCCGAGCGCATGGCCATAATCTCTGAGCGCGGTCCGTCCGGCATCATCCGTGCCGCCTGCAATGGCGCCGACTTCCGTCGCAGCGGCAAAAAGCGCGGCGGTCTTGGCTTCGATCACGGCGAAATAATCGTCTTCGCTCGCGTCAAGATCGCCGGCCTTGGCCAATTGCAGCACTTCACCTTCGGCAATGATCGCCGCCGCCCGGCTCAACACACCGAGCGCGTCGAGATTGCCGGCTTCGACCATCATCATGAAGGCCTGGCCCAACAGGAAATCCCCGACCAGCACACTGGCCTGGTTACCCCAGACCATGCGAGCAGCAGGCTTGCCGCGCCGCTGTTCGCTTTCATCGACCACGTCGTCATGCAGCAGCGTTGCCGTGTGCATGAACTCGACCGAGGCCGCGTAATTGACTTCGGACCCGTCCGGTCCGCCGCTCAACAGCGCGCTGGCGATGGTCAGCATCGGGCGTAGCCGCTTGCCGCCGGCCTCGATGAGGTGGTGGGCCACTTCGGGGACCATTTCGACATGCGAACCGGCCCGCTCCAAGATCAGCGCATTGACGCGGTCCATGCCGGGCCCGGTCAGGCTGACCAGTTCCCCGATGCTGTCCGGTGCTGAGGTCTGCGGTGCTGACTTTGCCGCGTCCATCCTGATCCCATGCGTTTCGGAGCGCTGGCGGCTCCTCGCCCACCGGCGCCAGTTCAGGCTGAGCTTGTCGTCGCATGCCAAGGCTGCTTAGCTATGCAGGAGAGGTTGCACCCAGCCGGTTGAGATGTCCGTAGACCAGCCGACACCAGATGTAAAACGCCAAACTGCCACACGCGACGCCTTTTTGGGCGACCGGCTGTGGATCGAACAGCCTGCGTCCGGTTTCCGCGCCGGGGTGGATTCGGTTCTGCTCGGCGCCTCGGTGAATGGCGCGAGCGGCGAATTGCTGGATATGGGCTGCGGAACCGGGGTTGCCGGGCTTGTCGCGCTGTCGGGATCGCCGGCGCTGGTGGGAACCTTCGCCGACAAATCCGAGGCGGCCATCGCCATGTGCACCCGCAATCTTTCCGCCAATGCGGGCGGGCGGGGCAGGGCGGTCTGCTGCGATGTCACCGATGGCGCCGCGGTGCGCGAGGCGGCGGGAATCCTGCCCAACAGATTCGATGTCGTGATCGCCAATCCGCCGTATTTTCACTGGCTGACTGCCACCCCGCCGCATGATCCGGACGTGGCGTCGGCGCATTTCCACAACAATCAGGCTCTCGATCTGTGGGTCCGCGCGGCGGTCACCACGGCGCGCGCAGGGGCAGATATCGTCTTCATCCACCGCGCCGAAGCGCTGTCGCGCATGCTGGCGTCCTTTGCCAAACGGCTGGGTGCCATTCGTATCCTGCCGGTCTGCCCGGCCCCCGGTTTGCCGGCCAGCCGCATCCTGATGCGCGGTACCAAGGGCTCGCGCGCACCCCTGTCGCTGCTGCCGGCGCTGGCGCTGCACGAACATGAGGGCGGACCGTTCACCGAACCGGTGAATGCGATATTGCGCGGCAAATCCCGCCTGGACTGGTAGAAGCGCGATGCGCTTCCTACATTGCGGAGCAAAGGGCGAGGACGGCCCGCAACTCGAACCAGGCGGAACAATGACATGTCGCACATCGATGCCATGACCGATAAACCCAAGGCCCCCTGGCTCGCTCGCCTGACCGGGCGCTCCGAGACCGTCATTCCGCTGGTCCGCCTTCAGGGTGTTATCGACAGCGATATCCGCGCCGGCCGTCTCAATATCGCTTCGGTCGGGCCGCTATTGCGCCGCGCCTTCGGCGTCAAGAATGCGCCGGCCGTCGCTATCGTCGTCAACTCGCCCGGCGGCTCGGCCGTCCAGTCCCGGCTGATCGCCAAATATATCCGCGACCTTGCTGCCGAAAAGGACAAGCAGGTGCTTGTCTTCACCGAAGATGTTGCGGCGTCGGGCGGCTATTTCATCGCCACGGCCGGTGACGAGATCATCGCCGACCCGTCCTCGATTGTAGGGTCGATCGGGGTGATCATGGCCATGTTCGGCTTTGTCGACGCGATCGCCAAGCTCGGGATCGAGCGCCGCCTCTATACCGCCGGCAAGAACAAATCGACGCTCGATGCATTCTTGCCCGAGAAGGAAGAGGATGTCGCCCGCATCAAGCAGATGGAAAACGACATCCATGAGGTTTTCATCGATTGGGTGAAAGAGCGCCGAGGCCACAAGCTGAAGGGCGATGTCGACCTGTTCACCGGCGAGTTCTGGACCGCAAGACGCGCCATCGAATACGGCCTGATCGATGCCATCGGCGACATGCACTCGACCCTGCGCGCCCGCTTTGGCGAGAAGGTCAAGGTCTTGCCGATCAAGCCCAAGCGGGGGCTGTTCTCGCTGCCGCGCCTGCCATTCGCGCGGGTCGAGGCCGGTGCCGGTTCGATCGGACACGATCTCGTGGCCGCCATAGAAGACCGCCTGCACTGGAACCGTTTCGGTCTATAATCGGCCGGTGAAGGAGACTTTGTTTGACCCGACTTATTCTGCTCGTCGTTGTCTTTGCCGTGCTGTTTTTCGGCATCCGCGCCATTGCGCGCTCGTTCAGCGACTATTTCAAGACCGTTGATGATGACACCCGTAAGCGCGACCGCGCCGAGTCCAAGCGGCCCGACGTCATCGAACTCAAACGCGACGAAGACGGCGTCTATCGTCCCCGCAGCGGCGACGAGACCAACAAGGATGACGAGCGCCGCGGCTAGGGGGGATGCAAGCCGGTTCCGCCCCTTTTTGACAGCAATCCGATGCGCGGGGACCGGTTGACCGCTTGACCCGCCCGGTTCGCGCTCATAGGGTCGCGCCGCTTCCCAGATTTGGCCCGGACCGCACCCGAAATGACCGCCGATATCCCCGCCCACATGGACCCCCGGAATTCTTTCCAGGGGCTGATCTTCACGCTCCAGAACTATTGGGCGGACAAGGGCTGCGTCATCCTGCAGCCCTATGACATGAATATGGGTGCGGGCACCTCGCACACGGCCACGGCGTTGCGCGCGCTCGGCCCCAGGCCCTGGAACGCGGCCTATGTGCAGCCTTCGCGCCGCCCGACCGACGGGCGCTATGGCGATAACCCCAACCGGTTGCAGCACTATTACCAGTTCCAGGTGATCCTCAAACCTTCGCCCCCCGATATCCAGGACCTCTATCTCAATTCGCTTTATGCCATCGGCATCGACCGCGAGAAGCACGATATCCGCTTCGTCGAAGATGACTGGGAAAACCCGACACTCGGCGCCTGGGGTCTGGGCTGGGAGTGCTGGTGCGACGGCATGGAAGTCAGCCAGTTCACCTATTTTCAGCAGGTCGCCGGCTTTGAATGCAACCCGGTCGCCGGCGAGATCACCTATGGTCTCGAGCGCCTTGCTATGTATGTGCAGGATGTCGAGAACGTCTACGATCTCAACTTCAACGGCCGTAGCGGCAATGACCGGGTGAGCTATGGCGATGTGTTCCTGCAGAACGAGCAGGAACAATCGAAATACAATTTCGAGACCGCCGACACCGAGATCCTGTTCCGCCACTTCAAGGACGCGGAAAACGAGTGCCGCGCCATTCTCGAGGCGGGGGACGAAGGCGAGCGCCACACCATGGCCGTTCCCGCCTATGAGCAGGTGCTGCGCGCCTCCCATGCTTTCAACATGCTCGATGCCCGCGGGGTGATCTCGGTCACCGAACGCCAGAGCTACATCCTGCGCATCCGCGACCTCTCCAAGGCCTGCGGCGCGGCCTGGCTCAAGACCGCCGGCGGCGGCGCCTGACCCCCGGATTTCCGGGCAATTCACCTGTTGCAAAACTGCCACGTCCCGACTGTGGATGAATTGTGGCGGCTTTCCGGCCATTGCAGGGCGGTAAACATCCGTTAATACTCTGGCAAAACGGCGCCGGCCGCGGGGATTCGCTTTGTGAGGGCGGAGCCGTGGGGCAAGGGCGCTGAGGGATCGGTCTGAGGGAGACATCAATGAAGGCTTTGAAACTCGCAACCGTCATGGCGCTGGGTCTGGGCGTTGCCGCCTGCCAGCCGGGGGATCCGTGCTATGACAACGAAGAAATCTGCGCGCTGCTCGCCGCCAAGGTGCTGATCGGTGGCGCATTGATCATCGCCAACAACGAAGAAGAACACTCACCGGGCTGATGACCCGTCGGAGATTCTCGTGAGGAGGACGCCATGAGAGCTTTGAAATTCGCGATCGTGACGGCGCTGGGTCTGGGCGTTGCCGCCTGCCAGCCGGGCGACTCGTGCTACGACAAGGAAGAGATCTGCGCGCTGCTCGCGGCCAAGGTCGTTGTCGGCGGCATTCTGATCGCCAACCACGAAGACCGGGATCGCTAGGACTGATTGAATACGGCTCGGACTGAAGCGGTCCGGGCTTTTTTTGGCAAATCGGTCGCGAACGACCGTAATTCGGGGGTAGTCCAATGAGAGCATTGAAACTGGCGGTCATCACCGCGCTGGGTCTGGGCGTAGCCGCCTGTCAGCCGGGCGATCCTTGCTACGACAATGAAGAGATCTGCGCATTGCTTGCAGCCAAGGTCCTGATCGGTGGAGCGCTGATCGTGGCTAATCACGACGAAGAAATCGATTAATCGGACGGGTCGCCTTGTGCGGCCCGTTTCAATTTGGAGAAGGGAAGACAATGAGGGCTCTTAAACTCGCAACTGTCATGGCATTGGGTCTTGGCGTTGCCGCCTGCCAGCCGGGTGACCCGTGCTACGACAACGAAGAGATCTGTGCGCTGCTCGCGGCCAAGGTGCTGATCGGTGGCGCGCTGATCATCGCTAATCAAGAAGACGAAGTCTGATCGGTCGACGGAGGAAGCTGGACATGAAAGCTCTTAAACTCGCAACCGTGATGGCATTGGGCCTCGGCGTCGCCGCCTGCCAGCCGGGTGATCCGTGCTACGACAACGAAGAGATCTGCGCACTGCTCGCGGCCAAGGTCCTGATCGGTGGTGCACTGATCGTCGCCAACAACGATGAGAAAAAGCCGGTCACCTGATCGGCTGACGGGGAAACCACGTGAAGGCACTCAAACTCGCGACCGTGATGGCACTGGGGCTGGGCGTTGCCGCCTGCCAGCCGGGCGATCCATGCTACGACAACGAAGAAATCTGCGCGCTGCTCGCGGCCAAGGTCCTGATCGGCGGTGCGCTGATCATTGCCAACCACGAAGACGACGTCTACGTGCCGTAAGCGAACGGTGTGAAGTGTCCCGGGGGCGGTGACTGCAGCCGGGTTGCGAAACCAAGTGACGGACCGTCCGGCAATTTTGCCGGGCGGTCTGCTGCGCGCCTGGCCTTTTTGTTCTTTCCCTTAGTGCTTCGGCCCTTCATGATTCGACCCTCCGTGAGAAGCGGTTCTTGCGTCCCGGGCCATTCGCGCCGGGCAGTGCACGGCGCCTCGATCCCGACCGTGTGATCTCGCCAGACCCGCTATGTTGACGGATCTCAATAACCCGGTCTTCCGACATCGGCCTTCCAAGTCCGACCTGACAAGTCCGACCTTCTCCGACCTTCCTATGCCAACCTGCCAAGTCCAACCTGCCAAGCCCAACCTACCAAGCCCAACCCGCCAGGACCGGCCTGCCAAGTCCGGCCTACCAAGACCGGCCTGCCAAGACTGACCCGACAAGACTGACCCGCCAAGACCAACCGTCCGAGTCGGGTTCCCTTGACCGGACCTGCTGGCGGTTTCTGGGGTAACCCCTTCATAGCGCCGCAAAAACATTGAAACGCCATCCTGCCCGTATAGACTGCGGGAGAACCGCGCCTGCTTCGGGCGCCGGGTGAACGCGCAGGGCATGCTGCGCGCCAGCACAAGGGGTTGGGGATGGAACTCGGGCTGATCCTTCTCGTCATCATCATTGCCGTCGCCGGTTATGCGATCGTCATCTATAACGGGCTGGTGAAGAACCGGCAGCTGGTCGAAGAGGGCTGGTCGGGCATCGACGTCCAGCTCAAGCGGCGCTGGGATCTCATTCCCAACCTGATGGAAACTGTCAAAGGTTACATGACCCATGAGCGCGAAACGCTCGATGCGGTCACGAGCGCCCGCGCTGCAGTGCAGCAGGCAAGCGGCGATGCCGGGCCGGCTGAGCGCGGTCGTCTTGAGGGTCTGCTTTCCGGCGCGCTTGGCAAGCTGATTGCGGTCGCTGAGGCCTATCCGGATCTCAAGGCGAACACGACCTTCCTCGAATTCCAGGATGCACTGCGCACCGTCGAAGACGAGATCCAGCTGGCCCGCCGCTACTACAATGGCGCCGTGCGCAATCTCAACGTCCAGGTCGAAAGCTTTCCCTCGAACATCGTCGCCAATGCCTTCTCCTTCACCAAGGCAGAGTATTTCGAACTCGAGAACGAGGTGGAGCGCTCGGTCCCGAATGTTTCGTTTTCCTGAGGCCCAAGGGGGCAGAAATCCGGTCAGAGATCTGGCCAAAAACCCGGTTCGAAGCCTGACCACGGGCAGGGTGGTCATCCGCGCCCTGCTGGCGCTGTGCTTCGCGCTGATGCTGGTGCCGGCCCAGGCCGCCGAGGTCATCCGCTCGTTCTCCGCTGACATTACGCTGCTCAAGAATGGCAGCGTCGATGTGACCGAACACATTCAGGTGCGCGCCGAGGGGCGCGATATCCGCCGCGGCATCTTCCGCGATATCCCGACAGTCCTCGAAAACGACGATGGCAGCCGCGTGCGGTCCAACCTCGAGGTGGTGGCTGTCACGCGGGACGGTCAGCCCGAAAACTGGTTCACAGAATCGATCCGCGATGGCACCCGGATCTATGTCGGGGAATCCGACGTCTTCCTCGATCCCGGCGTCTACGATTACACCATCCGCTACACCATGACCCGGCAGGGCCGGCGGTTTTCCGATCACGACGAACTCTACTGGAACGCGACCGGCAATTTCTGGACCTTTCCGATCGAGAACGCGGTCGCCTCCGTCACCCTGCCCGAAGGCGCGGTGATCGATGAAGTGCGCGTTTTCACCGGCGAGCAGGGCTCGACCGAAAGCCGCGCCAGCGTGCAGATGACCGCTGATAACCGGGTCATCGTGCGCGCCACCGAAGCCTTTGCCCCCTATGAAGGGATGTCGGTGGCTGTCGCCTTCAACAAAGGCGTGCTGACGGAACCCGATACGACCCAGAAGGCAGTCTATTTCCTCTCAGATCACCGCGACCTGGTGTTTCCAGGCATCGCCGTGCTGATCGTGCTGCTCTACAATTTCTTCGCCTGGGACTCGGTGGGCCGCGACCCGAAAAAGGGCACCATCGTGCCCCTGTTCTATCCGCCCAAGGGCTATTCCCCGGCGCTGGTGCATTACATCCACCGCATGGGCTGGAAGAAGTCGGGCTGGACGGCCTTCACCGCCGGCATCGTATCACTGGCGACCAAGGGGCTGATCCTGATCCGCAAGACCGGCAAGAAAACGCGGTTCGAAGTGACCGATGCCGATTCCGTCGAATTGCCGCCCGGCGAAAAGGTGCTTTACGACTGGCTGCGCTCGCGCGGTGAGGTGGTTATCGACAAGTCCACCGGTGCCACCCTTCACGAAAAGCAGAAGGCGTTCCTCAAGGTCATCGAGGATGAAAACCGGCGCGCCTATTTCAACCGCAACACGGGCCATATCTTCCTTGGCGTCGCGATTTCCGTCTTGGCGCTGGGCGGCCTGCTGGTTACCGGCATCCTCGAACCGCTCTGGCTGATCTTCGCCTTTATCGGCGGCATCTTCATCGTCACCCTGTCATCCGCCATTTCCCGGCTGATCCTGGTGGCAGGCGCGGCGCGCTTCATCGCCATCGGCATCGTGACGATCTTCGCCTTCAACTTCCTGCCGGTGGTGTTTGCGCTCGGCACCGAGGTGAATTTCAACACCGGCGCCATTGCAGCCATTACCATCGTGGCCATCAATGCCCTGTTCGCCGTCCTCATGCGCGCGCCCACCGTTCAGGGCCGCAAGCGCATGGACGAGATCGACGGCTTCAAGATGTATCTGGAGACTGCCGAAAAGGAACGCCTCAACATCAACAAGGAGCCGGAAATGACCGTCTCCCGCTTCGAGGCAATCCTGCCTTATGCCATCGCGCTCGGCGTCGAAAAGCCCTGGACCGAGCATTTCGAAGGCGAACTGGCCCGCAATGCCGTGCGCGATGTCGATACCGGCTACAAGCCGGTCTGGTATTCGGGCTCAAATCTGCGCCCCTCCAACCTGTCGTCCGATATGGGTGCCATGACCGCCGGCCTTGCCACGGCGATGGTCGCGGCCCAGCCATCTTCGTCCTCCTCCTCCGGCTTTTCGGGCGGGGGCGGATTCTCCGGCGGCGGGGGCGGCGGCGGCGGCGGCGGCGGCTGGTGACCTCGCTTGCCGATCGGGCACTGGCAGCGCTGGTCAGCCTGTTATTGCTGGCGTCTCCTGTCCTGGCTGATGACGCGCGCGACTGGCATATCCAGAAGCTGATCGCCTGCCATGACACGCCGCAGGCCCTGCCGCTCCTGTTAAGTCTTGCCGACGCAGGTGCTATCGATCCAGCCGCACCGGCCTTCAGTCAGGACGGCGAGAATTGCTGGCGGGTCGAGGGCGGGCTTGATATCGCCGGCATACCCTTTGCGGCGGTTTGCGTGGCAACGGCAGATCCCTTCCTGATCAGGCAATTTCCTGACTTCTTCTACCGAACCTATGGCACCGCCCCGCCCGAGATTTTCGCGCTGATCTCCGATCAAGCGCCTGACGAACTGGCTGCTCCTATTGCCGCAACACGCGGCTTTTACGTCGACCCCGAGCGCATCGAGCCCGATTACGCGGAAATCGGCCGATCAAGGGTTGCCTGCGCCCGCTTCTGATCCGCCGTCCAGCAACGCACCCTCGAACGCATAGGCGCGCCCGAACCCGGCATTGAAGCTGACGCTGAGGGGCGTGAACACGATGCCGATGAAATCCGGCAGGTCCGCATAGAGCGCTGACTTGGGCTGTGCGGTGAGACAGGCGGCACGCACCGCAGCAAACGCGGCATCGTCCCGCCGCACAGCCCGCGCTTCGCACTTCAGCATCAGCCGCGGATGGGCGAGCGGATCGCCTTTGCCCGTTTCCCCGATCATCAAGGCGCACCTCTCATCGTTGAGGAGCGCCGGGGTATGGGCCGTGAGCCCGGAAACCAGCGCTGCCACCCGGCCCTGCTCAAAGGGAGCGATCCCGATCCGCGTCACAACCGGCCAGCCATCCTCGGGCGACAGGCTGCCAAGCGCCGCATGCCGTGCGGCGGCAATCATCGCCCGCGCCTCTGTGAGAACTTCGGGGGTAACCGGGAGCCGGCCATTGTTCGGCGGAGAGGCGGTCATGATGGCGTAGGGGCGCTCCGGTCTGACGAGTTGGCAATAGACATTCATCGAGCGGCTTGTTACGCAAGCCCGCCCGCATACTTCTGGGCCCGCATATTCTTGGACTGGCCGGACCTTCGCAATGCCCGAATTGCTGCTTGAACTGTTCTCGGAAGAGATTCCCGCGCGCTTTCAGCGCCGCGCCGCCGACACCCTCAAGAAAATGGTGACCGATGGTCTCGTCGAAGCGGGTCTGACCTATGCCGGCGCAAAGGCCTTTGTGACGCCGCGCCGCCTGGCGCTGACCGTCTCCGGCCTGCCGGCCAGTTCGCCCGACCGCCGTGAAGAGCGCAAGGGACCGCGCACCGATGCACCCGAAAAGGCCATCGAAGGCTTCCTGCGTGCAGCCGGTCTCGCCAGCGTCGATCAGGCGACCGTGCAGTCGGACCCCAAAAAGGGCGATTTCTACGTCGCCGTGACCGAAAAGCCGGGCGAGCCCGCCCCCGAGATCATCGGCGCGCTTGTGCCCAAAGTGATCAAGAGTTTCCCCTGGGCCAAGTCGATGCGCTGGGGCTCGGGCACCATGACCTGGGTGCGCCCGCTGCGCGCGGTTCTGGCGGTGTTTGCGACCGACAATGACGAGACCGAGACGATTTCATTCGAGGTCGACGGCATTCACAGCACCGATCTGACCTTCGGCCACCGCTTCATGGCGCCGGACGCTATCCGCGTGCGCCGTTTCGAGGATTACCAGCCCGCACTAGAGAAGGCGAAAGTGATCGTCGATCTCGACCGTCGGATCGACATGATCCGCACCGATGCCGAGCATCTCGCTTTCGCCGCTGGCCTGGAGGTGATTTCGGATGAGGGTCTGCTCGAGGAAGTCGCAGGGCTCGTCGAATTCCCCGTCGTGATGATGGGCGCGTTCGACCCCGAATTCCTCTCGCTGCCCGAAGAGGTGATCATCACCACCATCCGCGCCAACCAGAAATGCTTCTGCCTGCGCGACCAAAAGACCGGCAAGCTCGCCAATCGCTTCATCCTCGTCTCGAACCTTGTCGCAAGCGATGGCGGCAAGACGATTGTCGCGGGCAATGAGCGCGTCATCCGCGCCCGCCTGTCGGACGCCAAGTTCTTCTATGATTCCGACATCAAGACCCCGCTCGAGGATCGCCTGCCGCGGCTCGAAAGCGTGATCTTCCACGAAAAGCTCGGAACCCAGCGCGCCCGCGTCGATCGCCTCGTGGGTCTGGCGGGCACCATCGCCGATCGGATCGGTGCCAGCCGGGCAGAAGCAGAGCGCGCCGCGCTGATCGCCAAGGCGGACCTGGCCACCGAGATGGTGTTTGAGTTCACCGAACTGCAGGGCCTGATGGGGCGCTACTACGCCACGGCCCAGGGCGAAAGCGAAGCCGTCGCGACCGCCATCGAGATGCACTACAAGCCGCTCGGCCCGTCCGATGAGGTGCCCACCGAGCCGGTCTCGATTGCGGTGGCGCTGGCCGACAAGCTCGATCTGCTGACCGGTTTCTTTGCCATCGACGAAAAGCCCACGGGCTCCAAGGATCCCTTTGCGCTGCGCCGCGCTGCGCTCGGCGTCATCCGCATGCTGGTCGAGAATGGGATTTCGCTTGACCTTTCTGACGGCCTCGTCGAGGCGCCTTCGGATCTCCTGTCCTTCTTCCATGACCGGCTCAAGGTCATGCTGCGGGATCAGGGCGCACGGCATGATCTCGTTGACGCTGTGATCTCGGAGACGAGCGCCGACATGCTGGTGATCACCCGCCGGGTCGAGGCCCTGTCGGCATTTCTCGGCTCCGATGCCGGTGCCAATCTTCTCGCCGGCTACCGCCGTGCCGCCAACATCCTCGCCGCCGAGGAAAAGAAGGACGGCAAAGCCTTTGACGGGTCGGTCGACACCGCCAGCCTTCCGAGCGACGAGAGCCACGCGCTGGCAAGCGCCGTCATCGTCTGCGAGGAGGCCGTGTCCGCCGCGATCGCCGAGGGCGATTTCGCCGATGCGCTCGATCAGCTGGCCGGGCTGCGCGAGCCGGTCGATGCCTTCTTCGACAAGGTGCTGGTCAACGATCCCGATCCCGAAATCCGCGCCGGCCGGCTCAACATCCTGGCGCGGCTGCGGAATACGATGCATTTGATCGCGGATTTCTCTAAGGTGGCCGGATAGGGACACGCGTTTGGGGGAACCGGTTTGGCACAGAGCGTCTCGCTCCTCGGCATTCCGCACGACGTCAATTCGAGCTATCTGACCGGCGCGGCGCTGGCGCCGGCCCGTATCCGGGAAGCCATTCACTCGCCTTCGGCCAATATGTGGACCGAAACCGG
Source organism: Cucumibacter marinus DSM 18995 (assembly GCF_000429865.1). Lineage (GTDB taxonomy): Bacteria > Pseudomonadota > Alphaproteobacteria > Rhizobiales > Devosiaceae > Cucumibacter > Cucumibacter marinus. Next base: position 52,129 of record NZ_KE386978.1, on the reverse strand, counting down.
GGTCGATCTCGGCGCCAGCGAAGACTGGCACGATGCCGGCGATATCGCGGTCACCGACCTCAAGGGCGAGAGCGCCTTCACCGCCATCAAGGCAGCGGCCACCGCGCTGCTGGCCAATGAGCATCGTGTGCTGTCATTCGGCGGCGACCATTCGGTGACCTGGCCGCTCATTGAGGCGCATCTCGATTTCCACGAGGACCTCAATATCCTGCAGATCGATGCCCATGCCGATCTCTATGCAGATTTCGACGACAACCCTTATTCCCATGCCTCGGTCTTCGCACGCATCATGGAGACCAAGAAGGTCGCGCGCCTCGTCCAGGTCGGCATACGAACGCTCAACGAGCACCAGCGCAACCAGGCCAAGCGCCACGGCGTCGAGATTTACGAGATGAAGGACTGGCGCAACGTCACGGCGCTGCGCTTCGATGGCCCTCTCTATGTCACCATCGACCTCGATGGTATCGACCCTGCCTATGCTCCCGGCGTCAGCCATATCGAGCCGGGCGGGCTGAGTTCGCGCCAGGTCATTGACCTCATCCATCGGCTCGATGCCGACCTGGTCGGCGCCGACATCGTTGAGCTGAATCCCCACCGCGACGTGAATGGCATGACGGCGATGCTCGCCGCCCGCCTCGCCAAGGAATTGAGCGCCCGGCTGCTGGAGGGGTGAGGGGGCGCACCTGCCTCCTGGCTAGGAAGCCGCCTTGCGCTTCCTTGGCTTGAACGGCTCCATGCCCTCATTGGCCAGTTCGTCGGCCCGCTCATTGCCGTCATGCCCGGCATGACCCTTGACCCAGTGAAAGCTCACATCGTGGCGCTTGAGCGCCTCATCCAGCGCCTGCCACAGTTCGGCATTTTTCACCGGCTTCTTCTGCGCCGTCTTCCAGCCATTGCGTTTCCAGCCATGGATCCACTTGGTGATGCCGTCCTTGACGTAGGAACTGTCCGTATGCAGCTCGACCTTGCAGGGGCGCTTGAGCGCGCTGAGGGCCTCGATGGCCGCGGTCAACTCCATGCGGTTATTGGTGGTTTCCGCCTCGCCGCCCTTGAGCGCCTTGGTCTTGCCGTTGAATTCCAGCAAGGCTCCCCAGCCGCCGGGGCCGGGATTGCCCGAGCAGGCGCCATCGGTATGGATTATTACGGTATCAGCCACGCCACTCGTCTCGCGTCAGGTCGAAGAATTGAAAAAGGGCACCGGATTCAAGCGGCGCCTGATGAGTCCGGCGCATGCCGATCTTTTCGAGCACGCGCAAGGATCCCGGGTTTTCAAGGTCGGCAAAGGCAATGAACCGGTCGCCGAACCCCTCATTGAAAAACCAGTCCCTGAGGGCCATCGACGCCTCACTTGCATAGCCCTGTCCCCATGCCGACCGGCAAAGGGCGTAGCCGAGCTCTGGAACCGCCTCGCCGTCCCCTCCGCTTCCCAGCATACCGAAGCCGGCGCGACCGAGGAAATCTCCGCGGTCGCGGCTCGTGACGCGGAACTTGCAGAACCCGTGCCGGGCGTGGTCCGCTGCCCATTGGCTGAGCCGCTCGCGTCCGCGCTCACGGCTCTCGGGCTTGCCGCGCGCGCTGATATAGCGGGTCACTTCAGGGTCGGAATGCAGGGCGAAGATGTCGTCGAGATCGGTGTCGAGCCAGGTAGAAAAGACCAGCCTGTCGCTTGTCAGGACGGTCGTTCGCTCGCTCATGCGGGCACGGCCCGCAATTCTTTCGGCAGGTTGAACGAGATGGTCTCCCGCGCGGTCACATTCGAGGACACCGAGATGTCATAGCGCGCGCCGAAGGCCTCGATGATCTCATCGACGAGCTGTTCGGGTGCCGAAGCACCGGCGGTCACGCCAAGCCTCGAAATGCCGGCGAAGAAATCCCAGTCGATATCGCTGGCGCGCTGCACCAGCGCGGCCCTCGGGCAACCCGAGCGCTCTGCGACTTCGACCAGGCGCATGGAGTTCGAGGAGTTCGGGGCACCGACCACGATCATGGCATCGACTTCAGGCGCGATCTGCTTGACCGCTTCCTGCCGATTGGTGGTGGCGTAGCAGATGTCCTCCTTGTGCGGACCCTGAATCGCCGGGAACCGCGCCTTGAGCGCCGCGACGATGTTGGCCGTGTCATCGACCGACAATGTCGTCTGGGTCACGAAGGCCAGCTTTTCCGGATCGCGGGGCTCGAACGCCGCCACATCGTCGACGGTCTCGATCAGGCTGATGGCGCCATCGGGCAATTGTCCCATCGTACCGATCACTTCGGGATGTCCGGCATGACCGATCAGCAGCACTTCCATGCCATCGGCATGATGGCGCTGGGCCTCGACATGTACCTTGGAGACGAGTGGACAGGTCGCATCGAGATAGAACATGGCCCGCTTTTCGGCATCCAGCGGCACTTTCTTGGGCACTCCATGCGCCGAAAAAACCACTGGCGCCTCGGTGTCGGGGATCTCGTCGAGTTCCTCGACAAAGACTGCGCCCTTCGCCTTCAGGCTGTCGACGACATATTTGTTGTGCACGATCTCGTGCCGCACATAAACCGGCGCACCGTATTTCTGGAGCGCCAGCTCCACGATCTGGATGGCACGGTCCACCCCGGCGCAAAAGCCGCGCGGGGCGCACAGAATGATTTCAAGTGGGTCGGTCTTGGCCATGGCCCGGACATGCGCTTTCGATATGGCGAAGTCAAGATCGTGCAGGATCGCAATTGCCCGGCCCGCGCCTTAACCTGCGGCAATGGCTGTGGTTGCGGCGCGCCGCCGTGACAGGCAATATGCACGAAATTCGCATTGCCCTTCAAAGTGGTCGACCGTGTCCCTCGCCCCCGAACAAGAGATTGTGGCCATCGCCCCGGCCCGGGGCAGCGCCAGCCTTTCGGCGGCGCAGCGGCGCCTGTTGACCGGCAAGGCGAAATGGCTGGATGCGGTCTCCCGCGCCGGTCTGCCCGTCTGCCCCACCGTGGTCATCACCCGTGGCGCCTGGGAGGCGTTGCAGGCAGAAAAAGGGCGGGAGAGCAAACTGCTCAGCGCCTGGGTGACCAACCTTTTGAAGCTCGTGCCGCCCAACCAGTCACCGCCGCCGCTTGCCGTGCGCACCTCCGCGCCCGTGCATCAGGCCGGGCTGGCACGCGCACGGCTCGACGTGCCGGCCCCGGGCAGCCCTGCCGAATCCATCGATACCGACAGGCCGCTCGCCCGCGCCATTCAGCGCGCTTTTGATTCTTACGGTCTGACCGGTCCGGTCTGGGTGGAGGAAACCGAACGCCGCGCCCGCGACCACGAGATCGTCATCGTGCAGTCCATGGCGCCGGGCGCGCTGGCGCAATTCCTTTCCCGCGATGCACAGACGGGAGCCATGGGACCGACCGCCATCGCTGGCTCCACTCATGAAGGTCTGTCACGGCTTGGTGACCGCGCCAGCAAAATCGCCGCCGTGGTCGATGCGGCTGCCGGCGAACACATGGCCTGCCTGGTTGCCGGTTCAGGCCAATCCCTGGTCTTCCTCTCGGCAAGACCGGTTCAGGTCGGCGCTGCCGCGATCCTCGAAGCCGCACGCGACCGGGTCGAATCCGGTGTCTGGTCCCCGCTTCAGGCCGTCTCCAGCATCGATGCCGAGCAGATCCCGCAATTGCTGCATCCGCGCCTTGCCTCCAAATCACGCACCGAGCCGATCGAGACGGGCCTCGGCGTGTCGCCGGGGGCCGCCAGCGGCGAGATTGTCTTCTCGCCCGAGGATGCGGCCCGCACCCGCGCCCGCGGCAAGCATTGCATCCTCGTCGCCATCGAGACCGGCCCCACCGACATCGAAGGCATGAAGGCGGCCACCGGCATTCTCACCGCCCGTGGCGGCATGACCAGCCACGCCGCCGTGGTCGCCCGCATCACCGGCAAACCATGCGTCGCGGGTGTCCGCTCGCTGCAGATCGATCATGAGGCGATGACCTGCCAGATCGGCAACCGCACCTTTTCTGCAGGCGACAAGATCACCATCGAGGGCACCACTGGCCAGATCTATCAGGACGCTTTGCCGCTCTCGCGTCCCTCGATGGGGGGCGCGATCGGCAAGCTGCTCGATTGGGCCGACGGCAAGCGCACTATCGCCGTACGCACCAATGTGGAAACCGTCGAGGCGGCGCGCACTGCGCTGTCATTCGGCGCCGAAGGGATCGGCCTCGCCCGCTCAGAGCACATGTTCTTTTCCGCCGAGCGCATGGTGGCGCTCCGGCGCCTCATTCTCTCCGAATCCGAAACTGACCGCACCGAAGCGCTCAAGGGCCTCGTGCAGTACCAGGCCGGTGACTACGCCGATCTGTTCGCCGTCATGCCCGGCAAGCCGGTCACGGTGCGCCTTTTCGATCCGCCACTGCATGAATTCCTTCCGCGCACCGAAGAGGATATCGAGGAAACCGCGGCCTCGCTCGGCCTGTCGGTGAGGGTGTTGCGCGCCCGGCTAGACCGGCTCGACGAGGTCAACCCCATGCTTGGCCATCGCGGCTGCAGGCTGGCCATCTCGCATCCCGACATCCTCGACATGCAGGTGCGGGCACTGATCGCGGGGCTGCGCACCGCCGCCGACCGGCTCGGCCCCATGCAGCTCGAGATCATGGTGCCGTTCGTGGCCTCGTCGCGCGAGGTCGCCTGGGTCCGCAAACAGGTCATGGGCCTGCTCGATGCGGAGCGCATTGTCGAGGACGCGCATCTCTCGGTGCTGTTCGGCACCATGATCGAATTGCCGCGCGCCTGCTTCCGCGCCGGGGAGATTGCCCGCCATGTCGATTTCTTCTCGTTCGGCACGAACGATCTGACCCAGACCACTTATGGCATCTCCCGCGACGATGCCCCGGCCTTCCTCGCCCCCTATCGGCGCAAGAACATTTTCGATCACGACCCCTTCGTCACCATCGATCAGGACGGCGTGGGCGAATTGATCAAGATGGCCATCGAGCGGGGCAGGGATGCCAATCCTCATCTCAGGATCGGGATCTGCGGCGAACATGCAGGCGATCCGAAATCCCTGCGATTCTTCTCTAAGCTCCCCATCGACTATGTGAGTTGTTCGCCCTACCGGGTGCCGGTTTCCCGCCTGGTACTGGCCCAGATGGCCGCCGCCTAGACCATCGTGCGAAGAAACGGATGCCGGTTTTTCGCAACAACAATGCGACCACTCAAGTGTCGGTGACGCTCCGATTCCACGCGAACGCTGTCTCCCGCACCGCCCAGAAATCGCCGGCCGGACGCCTGTAATCGGCCCGCAAATCACCCTTACCGTGTCACGCCAGCGCCCCGACCGCGCCCGATCACCCGCGTTTACCGGTCATCAATGTTAATCATTGATGATGGGGAACAGGCGAATGCGATGCATCCGCTCGGTTTTCAGTGTGTGTAGTAGTTGCGTATCTATGGCGTTTGACCGGCGTAAAAGACCTGCCCGACGGGTATTGAGATTGATCGACGGGCTGGTCCGGGTCACCACTCTGACCGTTGTCGGCTTTTTGTGCTGGGCAGTGCCCGCCACTCCGTTCCTCACGGTACCGGGGCCGGCCATGGATCCCGAGATTGCTCAGATGCAGCTTGCCGCCGCCAGCCTTGGCGTCGATAACACCGTGACCGATGCCGTCACCGCCACGCCGGTTCTGGCGGTCGCTGCAGCCGATCCTTTCCATCAGACCGTTTTCCGGGGTCCCAACCGCGCCGCCAAGCGCGACCGTGCGCGCCCCAGACACACCGCCATCGAGATCGCAGAACTCTTTGCGCCCACCCGGATTGCCATTGCCGAGGCGCGGCTCGACAAGGTCCGCAAGGAGGCAGAAGCCGCCCGCAAGGCCGCCGACGACAAGAAGGCCGAGGAGCGCCGTCTCGCCGAGACCGAACAGCGCATACGTCTTGCAGCCCTGTCCGGGCGCAACGTCAACTCTTCCAACGCCGCGCTCGACGCCATTTCGGCGCTGTCCGGCGAAGTCGTGCGCGATCCCTCGATTCCGTTCCCGGTTGCGGTGCCGCGTCAGCTCGCCTATGCCCGCGACAGCGCACCCGAGACCGTTCACCGCGGCACCATGCAACCCGCGCTCGACGTTTCCGCGCGCGAGTTCAAATGCATGGCCGAAGCGATCTATTTCGAAGCGCGAAGCGAATCCTATCGCGGACAGGTCGCCGTGGGGCAAGTCGTGCGCAACCGAGTCAAGCACAAGGCTTATCCTGGAACCATCTGCGCGGTGGTCTACCAGAACCAGACCTGGCGCAATCGCTGCCAGTTCTCATTTGCCTGTGACGGCATTCCCGAGCATGTGAACGAGCCCAAGGCCTGGGCGCAGGCCGAAAAGATCGCCCGCGATGTGATCGACGGGAACGTCTATCTCTCCGAAGTGGCCAACGCGACCCACTACCACGCCACCTATGTCAGCCCGCATTGGGCACCGCGCATGAAGCGCGTTACCCGGATCGGACTGCACGTCTTCTACCGGTTCAGAGGGGCCTAGCGGCGCCTCGCGCGGTAGAGAGGGCGGGGTTCACCGCGGGAGCGGAGCGGCCACCAGAACCTTTCCCTAGAAGCAGCTCACAAAGCTGTCGGATTCGATACAGTTTCCGGTGTCCGTCAGGATGGCTCTGCCACCGCCTCCCGGGATCTCCTGGGTAAGGAAGTAGCCGGGCTCGCCGGCCCGCTTGATCTCGAGCGGGCCTGCCATGAAGGTAAAGGAACTGGCGAGCGCCATGTTCGCTGCCACCTGCGCGGTGTCTGCCGCCCACGCCCGTTCAACTGTAACGCCGGGATAAAGCACATTTGGCGAGGCCAGGGCGTCAGTCGAATAGACCCCGGTCGTACTCCACACCACTTTCACCTGCTGGCTGCGGCCATAACCGACCTTGGTGACGCTGGCCTGGGATGTGGGGACCATGTCGACCGTGTCGTCGAACGTGACCTTGTAGCTGCGCCCATCGATCTTCACCAGCTGGCTCGGATCGATCGCCATCGCCGGTGCCGGCGATTCATCGGCAAAAGCCGGCATGGTGAGACTGTGGCCCGACATGAGGGCGCCGGTTCCCAGCACGGTAACGGCGAATACGGTCGTTACGGCAAGGGGGGTGTTCATGTCTGCTACTCCCGAATTGAGACACTGGTTAACTGGTTATCAACCATATCTCGCCGGGCGGCGCAAAGCATCGATTAACACGCAGTTAATCGATAAAATTGTAACGATTTCAATATTTTGGAATACCCGTAAGGGTTTAGCGCAGTCCGGTTGGCGCTGGTGCGAGCGCGTCAAAGGCCTCGATGAACCGGTCATGCGCCTGCTGGGTGGGCCAGGGACGAATCAACTGTTCAAAACCGGGAAGATCGAAACCGGGTAGGGCGGGGGCGCCGAAATAGCGCCGCGCTTCATCCGGCTCGAATCCGGCGAGATTGACAGCTTCGTGATAGGCCGCCTCACGGTCCGCCGCCTTGATCAGTTTGGCGGTTGCGGAGGGGGTAATGGCCGGCAAGGAGAATCGCAGCTGGATGGCACCCAGCAGGCGCTTTTCGACATCCTTGTAGTCGCCGCCCATCGCCGCCTTCAAAGGCGAGATGATATCGCCCATGACATATTCGGGCGCATCGTGCAGCAGCGCGTGCAGCCGTCCCTTGTCGTCGATTTCCGGCTTCAAGGCGGCTGCGACCTCGAGCACCAGCACCGAATGTTGGGCTACCGAATAGGCATAGTCGCCGCCGGTCTGCCCGTTCCACCGCGCCACCCGCGCCAGACCATGGGCAATGTCGGTCAACTCGATATCGAGCGGGGAGGGATCCAGCAAATCGAGCCTGCGGCCCGACAGCATCCGCTGCCAGGCCCGAGCCTGTGTGCGCGCCATGATGGTCCCCCGGGCTCAGCCCTCTTGATCGCTGGTTTCGCCTGCCGGCGAGTCGTCAAAATCGTAGCTCGCCCAGCCGGGCACCTCAAGACTGACGGCCACATCGCCGATGGTGCAGGCCAGCGCATCCTTGACCCGGTCGAGCCGCGCCACCATCACGCCGTGCCCGCCATGAGCCGCCAGGATTTCGCCGACGGGCTTGTCGGCGCTGGTTACGGTGTCGCCGGGCGTCAGTTCAACCTCGGCATGCACCAGCACCGGGCGTTTGCGCAGCTTGGACTTGTGCTGCATGCGTGAGACCACTTCCTGGCCCACAAAGCATCCCTTCCTGAAATCGATGCTGCCGGTCTGGTCCATGCCGATATCATGCGGGAATACATCCGATTGCGGGACATCGACGCCGACATCGATGATCCCGGCACGGATCCGCGCGGCCTCGAAGGCCGCTGCATTGCCCGTCCAGGCTTCCGCTTCGGCCATCGGCGCAATCACCCGCATGCCGAGCCCTTCGGCGCGGCCATCGGCATAGGTGAACCCGCTGCTGGTGGTGGGGAATTCCGCGCTCCAGCCCAGCGCATGGGATTCGGAAAGGTCCTCGATCTCCACCTTGGCGCGCAGACGATAGAGCGTCATGCGCTTCACAAAGGCGGCGGTGTCGGCCATGGGCAGTTCGAACCAGTAGGCGCCGTCGTGCTCGGCTACCAGCCCGGCAAACATAACCTTGCCCTGCGGGGTGAGGAGCGCCCACCACTTGCCGCGCCCGTCAAAAGGCGAGCGGAAGTTTGCCGTCAGCGTGTCGTGCAGCAGCTTTTGCGCGTCTTCTCCGGCAATCCGCACGATTCCCCGATCGAGCCTGGCTATTTCGCTCATCCTTGCTCCTTCACCTTGTCCGGGAGCCTTTGCCCCGTTAAACCGGCGCCATCACCCTTACGCAGCGCCGGAGACCTCAATGACTGATAGATATGACCTCGTCTTGACGGGCGCCACCCTTGTGAACCACGCCGGTCGCGCCGAGGCCGATATCGCGGTCACAAATGGCCGTATCGCTGCCATCGGCGATCTTTCCAACGCCAGCGCGGACCGGACCGTTGACTGCAGGGGGCTGCACATCCTGCCCGGCGTCATCGACACTCAGGTCCACTTTCGCGAGCCGGGCGGCACCCACAAGGAAGACCTCGAATCCGGTTCGCTGAGCGCGGTCATGGGTGGCGTGACCGGCGTCTTCGAAATGCCCAACACCAACCCTACCACGACCAATGTCGAGGCGTTCGAGGACAAGATCGCCCGCGCAACCAACCGCATGCATTGCGACTTCGCCTTCTATGTCGGGGGAACGCGCGAGAATACCGCCGAGTTGCCCATGCTCGAGAAACTGCCCGGTTGCGCCGGAGTGAAGGTCTTCATGGGCTCCTCGACCGGCAATCTTCTGGTCGAGGACGATGGCGGTGTCGAAGCGATCCTCCGCGCTATCTCCCGCCGCGCCGCTTTCCATTCGGAGGATGAGCCCCGGCTCGAGGCCCGCAAACCCGAGCGCATCGAAAACGATCCCCGCTCACACCCGGTCTGGCGCGATGTCGAGGCAGCGCTGATGTGTACGAAACGCCTTGTCGGCCTCGCCCACAAGACCGGCAAGCGCATTCACGTGCTGCACATCTCGACCGCCGAGGAAATCGTCTATCTCGCCGATCACAAGGATGTGGCGAGCGTCGAGGTCACCCCCCATCACCTGACGCTCGACGAGACCGCCTATGACCGGCTCGGGACCTATGCCCAGATGAACCCGCCGGTGCGCAATGCGGCCCATCGTGAGGGCATCTGGCGGGGCGTCGACAATGGCGTTGCCGATATCCTTGGTTCCGACCATGCGCCCCATACCCGCGAGGAAAAGGACGAGCCTTATCCGAATTCGCCCTCGGGCATGACGGGCGTGCAGACGCTGGTGCCGATTATGCTCGACCATGTGAATGCCGGGCGGCTGACCCTCGAGCGGTTTGTCGACATGACCAGCCACGGCCCCCAGCGCCTGTTCCAGATTGCCGGCAAGGGCCGCATCGCAGTCGGCTATGATGCCGATTTCACCATCATCGATCTGAAGAAGCGCGAGACCATCACCAATGAGTGGGTCGCCTCACGGGCCGGGTGGACCCCCTATGACGGTGTCACCGTCACCGGCTGGCCGGTCGGCACCATGGTGCGCGGCAATATGGTCATGTGGCAGGGCGAGTTGACCGGCGCCTCTCAGGGGCAGCCGATCCGCTTCGGCGAGGCGCTGGTTCCCGGCGCCTGAGGCGCTCAGTCCCCGGCGATGAAATAGAGCCAGTCGCCATTGGCCGCGATGCCGACCCGGTAGAAATACCAGCCGCCAAAGGCGCGCATTTCCTCGAGATCGGAATGGCTGACGATCTTGTAGGTTTCCACCAGTTCTCGCGGCGAAAGCGCATCGAGATCCATGGCCGAAAAGGCGGGCCAGACATAGATCGGCTCGCCGCTATCTTCCCCGATGATCGAATAGGGCGCTTCGAGCAATTCCGCCAGGATGCCGAGCAATTCGCGTCCCGCGCCGTCATTTGACGCCGTGCGCAGATGGTCGATGGCATCCGTCGTTACGCCAAATGAAACATTAGGCGGCCGGTCCTGGCTTTCCACCAGCGGGCGCAGCGCCTCGACATCACCGGTCAGTGCCGCAGCGATCAGAGCGTCGCGCGTTGCCGCAACGGGTGCCGGCAACACCGACAGATCGCGCCTGATCGCAGCATGATCTGAGGAATCAGACCTGAGATCCGGTTCCACCGCCGGTTCAGCAGTGGCGATGCCAGCGGAATCCGGTTGTGTCGAAGCGAGACCGGGCAGTCCCTGCGCGCAAAGCGCAACAACAAGGCTGACAAAGGCGAGACGCGGAACACTGCGCCCCCGCCACCGTCTCAGGTCTGCGGCCGGGCGCATAGGCTTATGTCCTTCTCGATAAGGCGCGCCGCGCGCCATTGCGGGTCGAGGCGCGATCCGCGCCCCGGGCCGGATCAGGGCCTATTGCATGGTCCTGTCGATGCTGTAATCGCCGAATCGCACGCGCTCCGGCAGCTTTTCGACCAGATCGGCCACGGCATCCTCGCCATAGTGGCGCACAAGCGTGGCGATGGCGGCAAACAGCGCCGCATGCGCGAGCGCTTCGCCCTGAACGCCGTCTTCCTCGGCGCTCGACCAGGCATCGGCGAGATATTCGAGGGCGAGCTGGCGCGCTTCGTTGTCGCGCTCGAACTTGCCGGTTCCCCACAGACTGTCAAACATCAGCTACTCTTTTCTGGACGCAAATGCATTAACACGCCCGCCCGCCACAGGCGTGTTGCATGTTACTGAAAGGTTAACACGGTATCACAAAACACCGTTAATCCGATAGCGCGCTTTCACTCGGCAAACCGCGCATGGATCTCCCGGGACAGGGTTTCCGCCTCGGTCAGAAACCGCTCCAGCGCCAGCATCTCGGCATCTCCGCAGCGCTGGTGCAGCCGGGCGAAATCCCGGTATCCATCATTGAAGGCCCCAACCAGCCGCGAACGCCGGTCTTCGTCCGGCTGATCGAGATCGATGAGGTCGGCGGCCTGCAGGCGCCAGTCGATTTCCTCATGCCCGCAAAGCGGGTGCAAATAGTGCAGGCTTCCCATGACTTTGGTCAGTCTTTCGAGCTGCGCCTGGTAAGGCGGATCGACAGCAAAGCCGGGCAGGGTGGTTCCCGCCAGGGTGAATATCGCTGTCAGGATCAGGATCAAGCGCCGCATGGCCCGCTTTTATCGCCCGCAATGGGGCAGCAGCAAGGCTATTCGGCAAGCGACTGGAGAATCTCAAGATCGGGATAAAAGGCCCGGGCGGCAAAGGCGAAGGTAATCTCGAACACCACCGGCTCGCCATCACGGGTCACCGTGACACTGCCGATATCGCGCCCTTCCGAGATCGTCCCCGTGTCGAGGGCCGAGGCCTGACCGGCTTGCCATGTGAAGCGATGATCCTTGTAGGTCAGGGGCGCATTGGCGTTGAGATGCGACAGCGCCACTGCCACGGGTTCTTCGCGCTGCACGATCACAACCCGTTCCATTGCCTCGATGTCCTCGGGCAGTTCGCCCCGAAACAGGAACGGGATCGGTGTCGAATCATAACGCACATAAGGGTTGCGACCGTTCACATTCAGCCGCGACGCCTCGGGTTGCAGCACCTGCCCGTCGGGGTGCTCGGTCTTGAAGTCGGCAAAGCTCATCAACAATGAGGGGATTGCATCGAGTTTGTCCCCCGCATGGACACCGACGATCCCCTCACCGGTGAATTGTTGCCACCAGCTCTGGGTCTTACGGTCATACATGATGAGATCGGAATGCCTGAGTTTGCCCGATGTGCCGAATGTCACCGGCTCGCCCGCAATCTCGCGGCGGAAGACAAGCGCGGTGTTGCACAAGGGGCAGTATGTCACCGCCACCGGCACACCGCCCACCGTGTCATTGACGATCTCGTGCCACATCATGATCCGCAGGGGATAGCCGCGGGCATCGCCGTCGATCTCGAGCGCGATCACCGGTTCCCGGTCCGGGATGTCGGATACCTCGCCCACCGGCGCGAAGCCCGGATCGTCGATGGCGGGGATATTGTCCCGTCCGATCACATTGACAATCTCGGTGAAATCGACGGTTGCGCGGGAGAAGTCGGTTTCCCAGCCTTCACCGGCCCAGCGCGTGTTCTGCGCCTGCGGCGGCAGCAGGTCCTGCGCCTGAATCTGAACCGGCAGCACCAGCGCCGCCATCGTCAGCACGACCAATCCCGCCTGCCAAGTCCGCATGCCGCTATCCTCCCTTTTCCGCCATTAGCGGCGAAGCAGCCGGAGGCGGCAAATCAAGGTGCCTCACGCCTCGGTGAGACGGGCATAGGCGCGCGGCAGCAGCGCGGGCAGGTCCGGGGTCACCAGATAGCCTGACAAATCGTCATGGGGTACGAAGGCGACGTCTGCCGCGTCGTCCGCCGCAACCGGTTCACCGCCTTCATATCGCGCCACGAACACCTCGAGGACATACCCGCCTTCGCCGGCGGCGAAGACCCCGAGCGAACGGGGGTTGGCAACCGCCAGCCCCGTCTCCTCCCGCAACTCGCGCAGCGCGGCCCCGGCTGTCGCTTCACCGTCTTCGATCCGGCCACCGGGAAACGACCAATAGTCGAGATAGGGCGCCTTGCCGCGCTTGACGAGCAGCACGTCGCGGCCCCGGAAAACGGCGATGGAAACACCATTGGGTTTCATGATGCTTGTCTTGCGGCGATATCGCGCCATTGGCAAGAACAGGATGGCCCGGCTATCGTCGTGCGCTGCCAAAGGACTGCCCATGTGCCCGCGTTTTGCTCTTGCCTTTCCCGCTTCGCGCCTGCGCGAGATGACCCGGATCGACAATCCGCTCGATTTTCCGCCTCGGTACAACATTGCACCCACCCAGCCTGTCGTGGCGATCCGGCGCGGCCCGAATAACGGGCGCGAAAGCCTGTTGGTGCGCTGGGGCTTGGTGCCGGGTTGGGTCAAGGATCCAAGCGATTTTCCGCTACTGATCAATGCGAGGGTCGAAAGTGCGGCAGAAAAGCCCAGTTTTCGCGACGCCATGAGCCACGGCCGCTGCATCATCCCCGCCTCGGGCTATTATGAATGGAAGAAGGGGCCAGGAAACCAGAAACAGCCCTTCTATGTCCATCCTGAAGACGGGGGGTTCTTTGCGCTTGCCGGCCTGATGACCAGCTGGGAAGGGCCCAATGGCGAGGTTGTCGATACCGCCGCCATCCTGACCCAGCCGGCCACGGGTGACCTAGCGAAGATCCATCCGCGAACCCCGGTCGCATTGCGCGCGCATCAGTTTGATCTCTGGCTCGACACTGCCAATATCCGCAAAAAGGAAGCGCTCACCGTGGTCGAGCCGATTTGGGACCTCGGCATTGTCGCCTTCCCCGTCGATCGCCGGGTTGGCTCCACCCGCGTCGAGGGTCCCGAGCTCATCCAGCCCATCGATCTCGACGCCGCCGGCACCGATGGCCCGCCACCCAGCCCCAAAAAACGCGCCGCTGCCGCCAAACCGGCCAAAGCCGCCAAGCTGGACAAGCCCGCCAAACCGAGCGGGCAGGGAGAGTTGTTCTAGGAAGCTAGTTGGTGTCGTCGGACCGTGTTGCTCATCCTTCGAAGTGCTCGGGATAAGGGCGGAGATGCAGCTTCAAGCCCTCACCCTGAGGTGCGAGGCGCAGCCGAGCCTCGAAGGGCGAGGGTGTCAGTATGCCGGATAGATCATCCTTTTACAGGCCAACGATGGGGGCTGTGGCTTGCCTTCTCACGGGCTGCCCCGGCCTCCGAGCCGGGGCCGCATCGAGTGCGGCACGACGGTCCCGGATCAAGTCCGGGACGGCGCGGAGGTTGAGGTAGCGACATGGCCAACGGTCAGGAGATCGCGCCTGCCTACCCCTCGATCACCTTGCCGGGGTTCAGGACGCGGTTGGGGTCGAGCACGGATTTGATCTGCCGCATCATGTCGAGTGCCACAGGGTTCTTGACCCGCGCCAACTGCCCGACCTTCATCTGGCCGATTCCGTGCTCGGCCGAGAACGATCCGCCCAGATCGGCGACAATGCCATAAATCACCTCGTGCAGGGCGTCGAAATGTGCCTTGAACTCGCCTTTTGCCATCGCGGCCGGCTGCACGAAATCATAATGCACATTGCCGTCGCCCAGATGTCCAAAGGCGACCGAGCGGATGCCGGGCACGAGCTTCTCGCAGGCTTCGTCACCCCGCGCGATGAGCTCTGGGACCGCTGTCACCGGCACCGAGACGTCATGCTTGATCGCATCGCCTTCCCGACTCTGGCATTCGGACATCGATTCCCGCTGCTTCCACATCAGTTCGCGATGGGTGAGGTTTTCCGCCAATGCCGCGTCGGTGACGACGCCTTCCTCAAACGCGGTTTCGAGCGCTGCCATCAGCCGGCCCGGCTCGTCCGCACCAAACAGGGAAATTTCCGCCAACACATGCCAGGGGCTTTCACTCGCTGCCGGGTCGCGGTCGATCAGTCCGTGCTTGAGTTGCAGTTCCACCCCGATCCGGGGAATGAGCTCGATGGAGGTCAGCCGGCTGCCTGCCGCCGCCTTGAGAATGTCGTGGAGACGGATCGCAGCCTCGGGGTCTTCCACGTTGATATAGGCGGTCTCGAACGCCTTGGGCCGCGGGAACAGCCGCAGAGACGCCGCCGTGATGATCCCGAGCGTGCCTTCGGCTCCGATCAACAGGTTCCGCAGCGAATAGCCGGTATTGTCCTTGCGAAGCGCCGAGAGGTCTTCATAGATCCGCCCGTCCGGCAACACCGCCTCGATCCCGAAACACAGATCCCGCGCATTGCCATAGGTCAGCGCATTCACACCGCCCGCATTGGTCGATAGCGTTCCCCCGATCTGTGCCGTGCCCTCCGAGGCGAGCGACAGCGGATAGAGCCGGTCGACGGCCTCGGCGGCTTGCTGCGCTTCATGCACGGTGACACCGGCCTCGCACACCATCACCCCGGCCACCGGGTCGACCCGCCGCACCTGGTTGAGATGCTTGAGCGCGAGGATGATTTCCTGGCCGGATTTGGGGACCTGGCCGCCCACGAGCCCGGTATTCCCGCCCTGGGGAATGATCGCGTGACCGGTCTCGTTCGCCCATTTGACGATTCGCTGAATGCTCTCGATATCGCGCGGGGTCACCACCGCCGCAGCGGGCGTGTGATAGAAGTGCCGGTGCTCATGGATATACCCCTCCATGTCCGCCCCGGGCGCAATTACGTCACGCGCATCGATCAGGCCGGCAAGGCTCTCAAGGATGCCGTTTCCTTCGATTTTGCTGTTCTGGTCTGTCATGGTGGGGGAAGATATGCAGGCTTGCTGAATCAGAAAAGCACAAACTTGCCGGGGGGAATGCCTTATGTCACAACCCGGCGAAACGCGATGCGAAAGGATACCGTTATGGCGGAAGGAAATCTGATGCAGGGCAAGCGCGGCCTGATCATGGGCGTGGCCAACAACCGCTCGATCGGCTGGGGCATCGCCAAGGCCCTGCACGCCCAGGGCGCCGAGCTGGCCTTCTCCTATCAGGGCGAAGCGCTCAAGCGCCGTGTCGAACCGCTTGCCGCCGAACTCGGGTCCGACATCCTTGTCGAATGCGACGTCACCAATGACGAGGCGATGGACGCCACCTTCGACACCCTCAAGCAAAAATGGGGCAAGCTCGATTTCCTCGTCCACGCCATCGGCTTCTCCAACAAGGAAGAACTCGAAGGCCGCTATATCGAGACAAGCGCTGAGAATTTCGCGCTGACCATGAACATCTCGGTCTATTCCTTCACTGCCGTCGCCAAGCGCGCCGAAGCGCTGATGACCGATGGCGGATCCATGCTGACCCTGACCTATCACGGCTCCACCAAGGTGACCCCGAACTACAACGTGATGGGCGTCGCCAAGGCCGCGCTCGAATGTTCGGTGCGCTATCTCGCCTCCGATCTCGGGCCGCAGAATATCCGCGTCAACGCCATCTCCGCAGGCGCCATCAAGACGCTGGCCGCCTCCGGCATTTCCGATTTCCGCACCATGCTGGCCTATCAGGAAGGCACTGCCCCCCTGCGCCGCAACGTCACCATCGACGAGGTGGGCAATGCCGCCATGTACCTGCTTTCCGACTTGGCGAGCGGTGTCACCGGCGAACTGCACTATGTCGATGGCGGCTACAACATCATGGGCATGGCGGTTCTCAAGGACAAGGACGGCGAATAGGCCCCGGCCTGCCGATTGATCATGACCATAGCAACGCGACCGGACATCTATTTCATCCGGCACGGTGAGACCGATTGGAATGCCGAAGGCCGCTATCAGGGCCAGCGCGATATTCCGCTAAACCCAAAGGGCCAGGCCCAGGCCGATGCCAATGGCCCGCTATTGCGTGACCTGATGGCGCACAACGGCCATGACCCGGCGGACTTCAACTGGCGCGCCTCGCCACTCGGGCGCACCCGCGAAACCATGGAACGGGTCAGGGCTGCCTTTGAGGGCGAATTGCCGGCCGTCGATCTCGATGATCGTCTGCTGGAGATCACTTTCGGGGTGATGGAAGGGCGGATGTGGCACGAGCTGGCCGCCGAAGGCGTGCCGGCCACCGGTGAGCGCGACGCGAGTTTCTGGCACTACCGGCCGGAGGGCGGAGAAAGCTATGCCGACCTCACCGAACGCGTGAAGCCCTTCGCCGCCTCGATTGACCGCCCGATGGTAATCGTCGCCCATGGCGGCATCATGCGCGCCCTGCGGCAGATCTTTTACGATGTGCCGGTGCTCGAGATCGTCAACTGGCCGACCCCGCAAGACAGCGTCATCCACTTCACCCCCGACCGCATGGTCATCCACGCCTCGGAGCTGGCCAACTCGGCCTGAGGCCGAACTCGGTCTGGGTGGCGCTGAATTCCTGGATGAACCTCGCCACATTCTCTGCGGTGAATCCGGCTTTCGCCGGGGTGACAGGTGGTTGTCTGTAGCAATTGCCTCATGCCCTCATCCTGAGCCTGTCGAAGGGCGAGGACGGGACGGGGGACCCTCCCTCTCCACCCTCGCGATTGACGGCATGGCCCGCGCTCCCTAGAACAGCGCGAACCCATTCGGCGGCCAACTGGACCAGTCTTTCATGTCCCACAATTCATTCGGCCATCTGTTTCGCTTCACCACCTGGGGCGAAAGCCACGGGCCGGCGCTAGGCGCGGTGGTCGATGGCTGCCCGCCGGGTCTGGCGATTTCCGAGGCCGATATCCAGCACCATATGGACCGCCGTCGCCCCGGCCAGTCGCGCTTTACCACCCAGCGCCGCGAGCCTGACCAGGTGAAGATTCTCTCCGGCGTGTTCGAGGACGAACGCACCGGCGGATTGCGCACCACGGGGACGCCGATCTCGCTGATGATCGAGAATGTCGATCAGCGCTCCAAGGATTATTCGGAGATCCGGGACAAGTACCGGCCCGGCCATGCCGATTTCACCTATCAACAGAAATACGGCATCCGCGACTATCGCGGCGGCGGGCGCTCTTCGGCGCGCGAAACCGCGGCCCGGGTTGCCGCCGGCGCCGTCGCCCGGCTCGTGATCCCGGATATCGTCATTCGCGCCTCGCTGGTGCAGATCGGCCCGCACAAGATCGACTATGCGAATTTCGACTGGGATGAAGTCGACAACAATCCCTTCTTCTGTGCTGATCCGGTCGCTGCTGAACACTGGGCCGAATATCTCGACGGTGTCCGCAAGGCCGGCTCCTCCGTCGGCGCCATCATCGAGGTCGTGGCCGAGAACGTGCCGGTCGGCCTCGGTGCCCCGGTCTATGGCAAGCTCGATCAGGATATCGCCTCGGCCATGATGAGCATTAACGCCGTCAAGGCGGTCGAGATCGGCGCCGGCTTCGAAGCTGCCGAACTGACCGGTGAAGCCAATGCCGACGAAATGCGCGCCGGTCCCGCCATGCCCTATTTCAAATCGAACAAGGCCGGGGGCATCCTGGGCGGCATTTCAAACGGCGATCCGGTTGTGGCACGCTTTGCGGTCAAGCCGACCTCCTCGATTCTAACCCCGCGCGAGACGGTGACCACCGAGAACCAGGACACGGACATCGTCACCAAGGGCCGTCACGACCCCTGCGTCGGTATTCGCGCCGTGCCGATCGGCGAGGCGATGATGGCGCTGGTACTGGCCGACCATTACCTCAGGCATCGCGGCCAGACCGGGCGCGAGGCGGGCATCGGCTTCCCGGCGGACGGCGAATAGAATGAGCGACATGACCGAAGACCAGAAGCGCGACGCTGCCGTCCAGGCAGCCATTGCTGCCATTGCGGCGGGCGAGATGGTGGTTGTCACCGACGATGACGACCGCGAGAACGAAGGCGACCTGGTCATGGCCGCCAGTGCTGCGACGGCGCAGAAAATGGCCTTCATCATCCGCCACACCTGCGGCATCGTCTGCGCGCCGCTGACCGCCGAGCGCGCCCGGGACCTGCATCTCGACCCGATGGTCGCCCAGAACGACGCACCGCTTTCGACGGCCTTCACCGTCTCGGTGGATTTTCGGCACGGCACGACGACCGGCATTTCCGCCGATGATCGCACGGCAACCGTCCGGGCGCTCACCAATGACAATGTCGGCGCCGCCGATTTCGCACGGCCCGGCCACATCTTTCCGCTGGTCGCCCGGCGCGGCGGGGTGCTGATGCGCTCGGGCCATACCGAGGCCGCGGTTGATCTCTGCCGCATGGCCGAACTGCCCGAAGTCGGGGTGATCTGCGAACTGGTCAATGACGATGGCACCGTCAAGCGCGGGCCGGACGTCAAGGCCTTCGCCGAAGAGCACAATCTGCGCTACGTGTCGGTCTCCGATATGATCGCCTATCGCCAGCGCCGCGAAAAACTCGTCGAGCGCGTCGGCAGCTTCCCGATGCAGACCGTAGTCGGCAAGGCAGTGGCCCATGCCTATTCGACGCCCTTTGATCGCGTGCAGCACCTGGCGGTGGTGATCGGCGATATCGGCGGATCGGATCCTGTGCCTGTGCGCCTTCAGCGCGAGAACATCGTCGAGGACGTGTTCGGCAAGCGCCAGTCGCTCGATGGCGCGCTCAAGGAGATCGCCGAGGCGGGCAGGGGCGTGCTTGTGTATCTGCGCGAAGGCACCGCCGGTGTCTCAGAGCATGGTGACAATGCCCGGCCTGCCTATGAAGGCCATGACAGTGCCAAGGCACGCGAAGAGGAATGGCGCGAGATCGGACTCGGCGCCCAGATCCTGAAGGATGTCGGCGTGCGCCGCATTCACCTGCTGGCATCCCGCAGCCGGCACTATGTCGGGCTGTCGGGTTTCGGCATCGAGATCGCGGATACCGAAATCTTCGACCGCGACTAACCCCTAGGCATTTCCATTGGCGTTATCGTCCGACCGGTTGTCCCCGGAGCCGGTCTTTGGCGGGCGCGGACCCGGTTTTCGCCGGCGCGGACGGGTGTTCTTGAGCGTGTCGCCAACCTTTCCCTTGGCACGGTCCTCCAGCCAGATGATCCACCCGTCGAGCCGCTCCCAGCGATATCGTGCGCGCTTGACCGCCCGGCGCGCCGTATTGCTCACCGAGATCAGCATGAACAACGAAAGCGCCATCAGCGGCACGCCGATCGGGATCGGGGTCGGCGCGGTGATGGCGCCAACCACGAAGATCATGAGGGCAGCGATGATGATGAAAAGCTTGATCATATTGGCCGGGCGAATGGAAACGACGTGCCATTGTGCGCGGCAAGCGTTAAGGATCAGGCTTTGCCGCACGCGAATGCCGCTATGAATTCGGTATTCCCGTCCCCGCCGTCAATGGGCGAGGGGGCAGTAATCAGATGCCGCCAGCCCTTCTCGGCCATGAAACCGATGACCCGGCTCACCGCGGCATCGATTGCGGTGCGGTCCCGCACGATGCCGCCCTTGCCGACATTCTCGCGCCCGACCTCGAATTGCGGCTTGATGAGAAGAACAGCCTCGGCCCTGGCCGCGCACAGCGCCAACGCCGCCGGGAGCAATTTTTCGAGTGAGATGAAGCTGGCATCGCAGACCAGCAAATCGGGCGGATCAGGGATCTCGGAACGGGTCAGGTTCCTGGCGTCCGTGCCTTCGAGTTCAATGACGGACGGGTTCTCCGCGACCTCGGGGTCGAGCTGGTCGTGCCCGACATCGACGGCAAAGACGCGGGCCGCACCGCGCTCGATGAGCACCTGGGTGAATCCGCCGGTCGAGGCACCAAGGTCAAGACAGATCCTGCCTTCAACCCCGATCCCTGCCGCATCGAGCCCGGCGATCAGCTTGAGTGCTGCCCGCGATACATAGCGCGACGCAGGATCCGCAATGGTGATTTCGTCGGCCTCGGTTACGTTCTGGCCGGGCTTGAGCGCCGCGCGGCCGTTGACCATCACCGTGCCGCGCCGGATTGCATCCGCCGCGCGCGCCCGGGAACGGGCGAGCCCGCGTTTCTCGAGCGCGACGTCGAGGCGCTGCCTATCCGGCATCGGTACCGGTCAACCGGCGTAACTTTGCAAGCGCCGTATCGCGGTTTTCGCCATAGGCAATCGTGCCGGCGAATTGCCCGTTCTCGTCGAGCATGAAGACGGTTGCCGTGTGATTGACGAGATAGTCGCTCGCCCCTTCGGCATCGACCTTCTCCGCGACAACGCCGTAGGCGGTCGAGATCTGGTCGATAGCGCTCTGGTCGCCGGTCAACCCGACCACTTCGCCGGGGAAGCTCGTCAGGTAGTTGGCAATGAGTTCCGGCGTATCGCGCTCGGGATCGACGGACACGAAAACGATCCTGAGATCGTCCGGGGTGAGATCGAGTTCGTTCCGCCACGTGGTCGATTCGAACAGGGTCGTAGGACAAACATCAGGACAGAAGGTGTAGCCGAAAAACATGAGTGTCGGCGTGCCCTTGAGGTCCTCATCGGTGAAGGTGCCGCCGCTCGCCATCTGAAGCGCAAATTCGCCGCCCAGCTGCCGGGGCACGACGGGCCGGCCCTCGACCTGACGCCAGACGAACAGAACTGTGGCCGCGACCAAAACGATCCCGACCAGCGACCAGAGAATCAGCCTGAGGCTGCGAAGGCTCACCGTGATGTATCCCCGACTGGAGTGCGATCAGTTGCCCGAAGTGTCGGTCACCGGCACTTCGACCTCGACCGAGCCGCCATCGGCGAAACCCAGAGACAGAATGATCGTGTCGCCGGGCTGCAGGGCATGGTCGAGCCCAATCATCATAACGTGCAGGCCATTGGGGCCGAATGTGACACTTTCGCCCGATGCTACCGGGATCATGTCGACCGCCCGCATATGGGCGACACCGTTCTGCATCACCGTTTCGTGCAGCTCCGCGCCTGAGGAGACATTGGTCGCTGCCGAGGTGAGCTGCCGCCCGGCGCCGTCATTGGAAAGCGTGAAGAACACCGCGGCATTGCGCATGCCTTCGGGCGCGCGCGGCGCATAGGCCCCACTCACGGTCAGCCCGCCGGCCACAACCTGCTCGTCTTGTGAAGCGGGTTCGGGGGCGGGTTCTTCTTCGACTGCCGGCTGGCTTGTTTCCACTGTGGCGCCTGCGTCGGCACTGTCTTCGGGCGGTGTGCCTTTCGGCACCAGCATGAAGATGACGATCGCGGCCAGGATGACCACAAGGGCAAGCAGAATGGCGACTGAGCGGTTCATATGACGTCCCCAGAAACTGTGTTCGCGCGTTGTCTTGCGCCTGGTATCCAAATAGCAGGCGCGCCGGCACAAGCCAGCGCTATATTAATCCGCGTCGAGCGGTTCGGTTCCCTTTGGCGTGCCATCCGCCCCGAGCGTGATCTTCTCGATGCGGGCTTCAGCGCTCTTGAGCAGCTTCTCGCAATGCGCCTTGAGCGCGGCGCCGCGCTCATAGATATCTATGGATTCCTGCAGCGGCGCCTGGCCGCCTTCGAGCTTGCCGACGATTCCTTCGAGTTCGCTCAGCGCATCCTCGAAGCTCAGCTTCGCGATATCGGCGTGTTTGTTCTCGGCCATACCCGTTCCTCAGCCAGTTGTCGTGCCTTTGAAGAGCATGTTGAGATGCGCTTCAACCCCGTCGGCGAGCCCTTCGAGGTCATATCCACCCTCAAGCAGGGACACCAGCCGGTTCGAGCATCGCCGCTCCGCGATATCCATGAGTTTTCCGGTGACCCAGGCGAAGTCTTGAGGCCCCCAGTCGAGCTGGGCCAGCGGGTCGCGGGTGTCGGCGTCAAACCCGGCCGAGACGAGGAGAACATCGGGGGAAAAGGCATTCAGCGCCGGCAGGATGCGATCATTATAGGCCTCGCGCATCGCCGATCCGTCGCTATGCGCGGCAAGCGGCACATTCACGATATTGCCGACACCGGTTTCGCTGGCGTCCCCGGTACCCGGGTAAAGAGGAGCCTGATGGCTGGAGGCGTAGAAGACGTCCGGCACGGTCTCGAAGATGTTCTGCGTGCCATTGCCGTGGTGAACATCGAAATCGACGATGGCCACACGCTCGGCCCCGTGTTTCTCGCGCGCCATATGCGCGGCAACGGCAATGGTGTTGACGAGGCAGAACCCCATCGGCTTGTCGCGCTCCGCATGATGTCCCGGCGGACGCATGGCGCAAAAGGCATTATTCGCCTCGCCCTGCATTACGCTGTCGAGCGCCGACAGCGCCGCGCCCAGCGCTGTACTCGCCACCTCGAGCGATTTTGGCGAGATATAGGTGTCCGGGTCGAGCTGGGCGATGCCCTCGGCGGGCCGGGTGGACAGAACCTGTTCGATGAAATGGGCGGAATGCACGGTTTCGGCCAAGGCATAATCCGCCGGTTCGACCTCGTGACGCTCGATCCCCTCGAACCGATCGCTGTCGAAAAGCGTCTTGAGTCGCTTCAAGCGGTCAGGTCGCTCCGGGTGACCGGGTGGGGTCACATGGTCGTCGCTGTTGGGCTGAACGTACAAAAGGGTGGTCAAGGCGCTGTCCCGGTTGCTTACCGTGTTCTTGACCTTGCGAAGCCCGCTTGTCAAACAGCGTCGATGAACACACCGGTCACCGCATCCCCTGAGGTTACCCTCGATCGCGCCGCGTCGATCCTGCGGCAGGGCGGGATTGTCGCCATGCCGACCGAGACCGTTTACGGCCTTGCCGCCGACGCAGCGAACGATGATGCGGTGCTCAGACTCTATGAGACCAAGGGCCGGCCGCGCTTCAATCCGCTGATCGCCCATTGTGCCGATCTTGAGATGGCGCAGGGCATCGCCGAGTTTCCGCCACTGGCGCTGAAGCTCGCAGAAGCGTTCTGGCCCGGCCCGCTGACCCTGGTGCTGCCGCGAAGGGCCGACGCGGCGCTGTCCGATCTCGTGACGGCCGGGCTGCCGACAATCGGGCTGCGCGTGCCCGACCACCCGGTTGCACAAGAGCTGATCGCCAGGGTCGGCATGCCTCTGGCTGCCCCCTCGGCCAACCCGTCCGGCCGGTTGTCGCCAACAACCGCAGATGCGGTGATTGAAGGCTTCGACGGTCAGGTGCCCGTGCTCGATGGCGGACCCTGCCATTCGGGCGTTGAATCGACCATCATCGCTGTCGATGGCGACATGCTGGTGCAATTGCGGCCCGGCGCCATCGCCCGCGAGGAGATCGCCAAGGTCACCGGCTTCGCCCCGCGCGATGCCGACCCCGAGGGCGGTATTCGCTCGCCCGGCATGTTGGCCTCGCATTATGCCCCCCGGGCCTCAATGCGCCTCAATGCGGAAAACGTTGGACCCGGCGAGGTCTTGCTGGCCTTTGGCGCTGAAGCACCCGCTCATGATGGGCCGATACTGAACCTCAGCCAGACCGGGGACCTTGCAGAGGCCGCGCGCAACCTATTCGCACATCTGCGCGCGCTCGATGCCTCGGGCGCCGACAAGATCGCCGTCATGCCGATCCCGGATCGGGGCCTCGGCGAAGCGATCAACGACCGCCTGCGCCGCGCCGCCGCGCCGCGCGGATGACCAGCGAGTTGTCTCCCGGAACTTCCGGGTGTGGTATGATCGGCGTTCTGAAAGGAGGACGCCATGTTCAAGGACCAGGCCTCTTCCGCGATGGCCCCGGTCAAGGATATCGGCAGGGCACGCGATTTCTATTCCGGCATGCTCGGGCTGGAACTCGAGGGCGAACCCTTCGAGACGGTTCTCACCTACAGGACGGGCGATACCCGGCTGATTGTCTATGTTTCGGAAGAAGCCGGCACCAATCGCGCCAACGCCGCCGTATGGGGGTGTGGAGACGATTTCGACGCGGTCATGAATCAGCTCGAGGCAGCGGGGGTCGTTTTCGAGCGTTATCCCGACCTGCCGGGCATGACGCTCGACGGCAATGTGCACAGTGCCGGTCCCATGCGCGGGGCCTGGTTCAAGGACCCTGATGGCAACATCCTGCATGTCAACAATATGTAGGCGCCGGCGCGCGGCCTAGTTGTCGCGCACCTTGTAGGTCTTCTGATCGCGCCAGAACCGCATCAGGCTCTCGAGATCCGCATCCCCGCCTTCGGGAAGGACGATATTGAGCCGGACCATCAGATCGCCCTTGCCCGCAAGGCCCTTGCCCTTGAGGCGCAGCGCCTTGCTGGTATCGACCCCGGCGGGAACGTTGAGTTCGACCGCGCCCTCGAGCGTCGGGACGCGGATCTTGCCGCCCAACACCGCTTCGTAGAGCGTGATCGGTACATCGACCCGCAAGTCATGTCCTTCCCGCCGGAAGCGCTTGTGGCGTTCCATCCGCAAGGTGACGATCGCATCACCGGGCTGCCCGCCGAGCGGGGAGGGGCTGCCCTGGCCCTTCAGACGCACCTGCTGGCCGTCTTCGGCATCCTTGGGCAGCTTGACCGAGAGCGTCTTGCCATTCTGCAGCCGCACCGGCACGGAGGCGCCCGAATGCACCTGCTCGAGCGTCACCTTGATCGAGGCCGTGAGGTCCTGACCCTTGGTCGAAGCAGCACCTGCGCCGGGACCGGCGCCGAAACCGGCACCTGCACCGGGCCGCGGGCCGGCGCCGCCCATGCCGGCGCCCGAAAAACCGCCCATGAACTCGCGCAGAATGTCTTCGGCCGAAAAGCCGCCCGGGCCGCCGGTCTGTCCGCCGGCACCACGCCGGGCGCGGGCCCCGCCGGCGCCGCCGCCCATTCCGCCACCCATGCCGGAAAAATCGAAGCCGGAGAACTTGGGATTGCCTTCGGCATCGATCTCGCCACGGTCGAACTGGCCGCGCTTGGTCTTGTCGGACAAAAGGTCATAGGCCGCCGTGGCCTCGGCGAATTTCGCCTGTGCCTTCGGATCGTCCTTGTTTTGGTCAGGGTGATAGGCCTTGGCCAGCTTGCGATAGGCCGATTTGATCTCTTTGTCGCCCGCAGACCGCGGCACACCCAATACGGTATATGGGTCGCGCATCGTATGTAATATCTGTGTGTTGTGGCCTGTTGCCAGGTCCTTTCTCTCGGCTCATATATGCGTATCGCCCTCCGCAATGTCCAGCGCGGCAAACTATCCCGCCTGCGCGGCAGCCCATTCCAAGCCCACCGGAGCCCGGACCATGATCGCCACCTCGACAATGGATCAAACCGCCAGTTTTCCTGATCTGTTTGCGGATGACGGGGCACAAAAACCGGATCCCTTTGCGGTTTTCGACGCCTGGCTGGCCGAGGCCGAACGGACCGAGCCGGACAATCACAATGCCATGTCATTGGCGACGGTCGACGCCGACGGGCTGCCCGATGTGCGAATCGTTTTGCTCAAGGCGCGGACCGATGAGGGCTTCACCTTCTTCACCAACTTCGAGAGTGCCAAAGGGCGCGAACTCCTGGGCCAACCCCGCGCGGCACTGAATTTCTACTGGAAATCAAGCGCCCGGCAGATTCGCATTCGCGGCACCGTAGAGCCTGTACCGGATGCTACCGCCGATGCCTATTTTGCCACCCGTCCGCGTGGCTCGCAGATCGGCGCCCATGCCTCGATCCAGTCCCGCGCGCTCGAAAGCCGGCAGGCGCTCATCGACCGGGTTAGGGACCTTGAAACCCGTTTCGAGGGCGCCGATGTGCCGCGCCCGGACCATTGGTCTGGCTTTCTGGTGACCCCGCTCTATATCGAGTTCTGGCAGAATGGCGAGTTCCGGCTGCATGATCGCCTGGTCTACCGGCGGGATGATTCCGGCGCGGATTGGGCCGTACAAAGACTGTTCCCTTGATTATCGCGGTGTGCCATCACTTCTAGGCTTCCCCTTTCTCGGGACGCTGGGGCGAAGTGAGGACGCAGTATGGAGCAACTCGACCCGCAAGTGCGGCGGATCAGGGGACAGTTTGCCGGTCTCAGAACACAGCTTCTGGGGCTCCTGACGGCTGGCTATCTGCTGTTCATTCCAACGATCGGCATCTATCGTTTCTGGCTCGTCACCCAGAAGCGCCGGTTCTACTGGTCGAATACCTTCATCGGTGGTGATCCGCTTGAATATACCGGCAATGCACGCGAACTGCTTTTCGGCTTTCTGCTGGCGCTGGTGATCTTCATCCCGATCTATCTGGTGCTCATTTATCTCGGCACCCAGAACCCGCAGGCCGCCGGGATCGGCACGATTGTCGTCGGCGTGCTGCTGTTCTTCCTGGCCGGTTTCGCGCTGTTCCGGTCCCGTCGCTACAGGCTGACCCGAACGCTGTGGCGCGGCATTCGGTTGCACCAGACCGGCAGTGCCTGGAAATACGCCTTCATGCGTTTCGGCTGGTACATCTTGCTGGCGATCACGCTCGGGCTCGTCTACCCTTTCATGTCCGCAAGCCTGTTCCGGTACCGGTTCAACAACACCTGGTTCGGCGACAAGCAGTTCTCCTTCTCCGGATCATGGGCCCAGATCGCCGGCCCCTTTTACCTGTTCTGGGTTCTCGGCGCGATCTGCATCGCTCTGATGGCCGAACAGGTTTTGTCCGACCGCGGCGGCGGACCGGGCGCCATCATCTGGCTTGCCGTTCTCCTCACCATCGTGGTGCTGGTCGCCATTCCTGTGATCGTCGCGCGGGAGCGCAGCCGGTTCATGTCGCGGCTCGCGATTGGTCCGGCGCGGCTCAGCGTGCATATCCGTGCCCGTTCGCTGATCGGCATGTATCTGGCCTATGTCGGCATGCTGATCGTGGCCTTCACGCTGGTCAGCATTGTCTTCGGAATGGTTGTAGGGGGCGCCGCCGCCACCTTTGGCACGGGCGAAACGGGCTTCGATGCCGAAGAACTGCTCGCCCAGTTCCAGCCCTATCTCGTGGTCCTGGGGATCTTCGCCTATCTCGGGATCATGGCAGTGATGGCAATCGTGGCCGAACTCTTCATCAGCTTCACCTTCTGGCGCATGATGGTGCGTAGCGCGACCATCGACAATGCCGAGTTTCTCGATGCGACCAAGGCATTGGGCGAAGAATCGCCAAGCTTCGGTGAGGGCCTTGCCGATGCGCTCAATGTGGGAGGCTACTGATGGCGGTGGTCGAAGCGCGATATTTCGACGGCGAGACCGCGCGTCCCCAACCGGTCACCGTAACGGTCACCGGCAGTTCCGCCGAATCCGGCTTTCTGACGATTGCCGACCCGGCGACCGGTCGCGAGATCGGGCGATGGCCGCGGTCTTCACTGCGCCCGGCTGCCGAGGCTCGCAATTGTGTTGTCATCGCTTCCTCGGATGCCCGCAACGCCAATGCCCGCATTGCCGTGCATGGCTTCGAGCAGGTTCAATCGTTCCGTCAGGCGCTGCCGACCCTGCGCCGCGCCAGCCATGTCGACCGGTTCGAGCAATTGCGATTCCTGGTCGTCTCGACCATGGCGCTGGTGGTTGTGATCGGCGCGTTCATCTTCGGGGTGCCGTTGATCGCCCGCCAGATCGTTGCGGTGATCCCGCCCGAATTCGAGGCTGATCTGGGCGACCGCGTGCTCGAACAGGTCGAGACCGTTTTCGGGGCCGAGGGCAGGGGGCTCGTGCAATGCGACCCCGACCCGAACTCGCCGGCCAATCTGGCCATTGCCCGGTTTGTCGACCGGGTGCTTGAGGACGTGGATACGCCGTTCGATGTCAGGGTCAGCGTGATCCGTTCGCCGATCCAGAATGCCTTCGCGCTGCCCGGCGGGCGCATCTTCTATTTTTCCGCACTGCTCAAGGCCTCGGACGATCCCGATGCCTTTGCCGGCGTGCTGGCCCACGAAATTGGTCATGTGGTCGAAAGGCACGGCATGGAGAATGCAGTCGCAACTGCGGGTTCAGGCCTGTTGGTGGCCCTGGTGCTCGGCGATGCCACAGGTCTGTCGGTCGGCGCGGTGGTCGGGCAGGCACTGATCGATTCCCGCTTTTCGCGGGAGGCGGAACGCTCGGCGGACAATTTTGCCATCGCGGCGGCCGACCGGCTCGGATTCGGTCTCGAGCCCATGGGCGACATGCTGGTCGATGTGGCCGGCGGTGGAGACGCTGAACGGGCCTTGTCGTTGCTCAGCTCTCACCCCCTGACCGACGAGCGCCGTGCGCTTTTCGCCAGTTTTTCGGATGGCGGCGAACCGGCCTTCACCGCCAAGGGCTGGAAGGCCATCCGGCGCATGTGCTCGGAGTAGCGGATCCATGGCCACGATATTGACCGGTGCAGACCTGGCGGGGAGCCCAAGCAGATGAGGCTGCCCGTCCGCATCTCGCGCCTATCAATCTGGGCCCGCCGCATCGCACGGCTGGTTTTGCCGGTGCTGGTGATCTCGATCCTGATGCACCGCGCGGGCATGCTGTCGTCCGAACTGTTCAACATAATTGCGCCCGTCACCTTGCTGGCGGGCATCGTGTCGCTCCTTCTGGGCCTGCTCGCATGGTCGCGGCTCTGGGTCACCGGAGACCGGGGATGGGGCGCGGCCAGCTTTGCCGTGGTCGTCGGTCTTGTGTGCGCCGTCCCGGCTGTCTCTGCGGCGGTCATGGGCCTGACCATGCCCATGGCGCGCGATGTTTCGACCGACTTTGACGACCCGCCTGGCATTGTCGGCACGCTGCTCTATCAGGATGCCCCTTCGGCAACCCCTGACGAAATCGCCAGCGCCTTTCCCGATGCGGTCACCCGCCATTACCCTATGGGTCCCTTGGCGCTCGAGGACCATGTGCGTGCCATTGCCCTTAACTGGGGCTGGCAGGTGATCGCCGAGGTCGAACCCGGTGAGACGGGTGGGGCAACGCGCCTCAACATGATCGACATGACGCTTTGGGGCTGGCGCGACGAAGTGGTGATCCGGCTCGCCGCGGAGCCCGGCGGTACGGCGCTCGACATGCGCTCGGTTTCATACGCAGCCGGGCATGACCTGGGCCGGAACGGTCAGCGGATCGAAGCCTTCTTGAAGGCTCTCGACGAACGCCTGGCCGAAGCCGAGCCCGCTGAACCGCCGGTTCCCGATGGGGAAACCGAGCTGGAGAGCGGTGCCGAGCCTCTGGCTGAAGAAGCGGACAACTAGGGCTTCGCGCGGCGGAACTTCTGCCAGGGCCCGAAACCGGCCACACCCACCAGCCCCTCATCCTTCAAATAATGCAGATGCGCCTTGAGCGTCATCAGTGCGGCAAGACGCGCGCCGGCATGGATGTCCGGATAAATGAGCGCCCGCAGTTCCCCGGCACTCATGGGGGCCTTGCCGAGGGCCGTGAGAATTTCGGTATTGCGCTTTTCGCGATGCGCCTTGAGCGCCAGCGCCTGCCGCTTCCCGTCGCGGATTTCCCCGCCATGGGCCGGCAGGTAATGGGTCTGTGAGATTGCCTGCAACCGGTCGAGCGAACTCAGATAGGGCGCAACCGCCCCGTCCGGATCGGCGATCACGGTCGAGGACCAGCCCATCACATGGTCGCCCGACAAGAGATAAGGCGTGCCGGCGAGAGCGAAACACACGTGATTGGCGCAGTGCCCGGGGGTTGAAACCACCCGGACCCCGAGCCCGTCGAGCCGGATCGTCTCGCCATCCAGGAGCGTCTGGTCGGGCGACAGGCCGGTATCCGAGGAACGGCCAACCGGATTGGGCTCGAATGGGCCGGTCTTGCGCGAGGGGCGGTGCGGGCCGGCAAACACGAGCGGCGCCTTTGTCCGGCGCTGCAACTCGAGAGCCAGCGCGCTGTGGTCCCTGTGCGTGTGGGTCAAAAGGATCGCATCGACCTTGCGGCCCTTGATGGCGCCGATCAGCGCATCGAGATGCGCGGGATCCTTCGGGCCAGGATCGACGACCGCCACCCGGGCATCGCCGAGGATGAAGCTGTTGGTGCCGGTAAAGGTAAAGGCGCCCGGATTATTGGCAATGACCCGCACAATACCCGCATCGATGCGCACCGGTTCGCCGGGCCGCGCGTTGAAATCGAGGCTGTAATGGGGTTCAGGCGGGGATGGGGACATTCAAGCCCGCACTTGCTTGCTTGGCCCCGGCATTCTAAGAACACCGGGTATTTCCATAATCAAAAGAGGGTCTCCCATGGCTCGCAGCAGTGCCCAATCCCAATCGTCTCTTGCCGCCGCCTTTATCCCCGATTCCGGGGTGGCGCGGCTGTTGACCTATGCCCTCCTGGCGGTCGCCGGTTCGATTGTGCTGTGGATTTCGGCGAAAATACAAGTGCCTGTCTGGCCGGTGCCGGTGACACTGCAGACCCTGGCCGTTGCCGCCATCGCTGCAGGCTTCGGTGCCCGCCTCGGCGTGGCCACCGTGGCGCTCTACCTGCTCCAGGGTGTTGCCGGCATGCCCGTCTTCGCCGGCGCCGCAGCTGGCCCGCTCTACCTGATGGGCCCCACCGGCGGCTTCCTGCTCGGCCATCTGCCCATGGCCTTGATCATCGGCCTGGCGGCTGACCGCGGCGCATCGCGCAACTTCATCGCGCTGTTCGGCGCCATGTTGATCGCCGATGCCGTCGTCTTCGCCTTCGGTTATGTCTGGCTGATCGCCCTTTCGGGGCAGGCCGGCTGGATCGACCAGTCCAACGTGCTGGCATCCGCCTTTGCCAAGGCCATCCAGCCCTTCATCGTCTGGGACATTCTCAAAATGGCCCTCGCTGCCCTCACGGTTGTTGGCGGCTGGCAGCTCTCCGCCTCGCGCAAGGGATGACCCTGACGGTCTATTCGGGCAATCAGCCCCGTGAATCACAAAGGCCGGCGTTCGCGCCGGCCTTTTCTTGTCAGGCCGACCTTTTTTGTCAGGGATGGGGTTGGGACAAACAAAAACGGCGGCCCGAAGACCGCCGTTTTAATGGTCGGAGTAGCAGGATTTGAACCTGCGACCCCCTCGTCCCGAACGAGGTGCGCTACCAGGCTGCGCTATACTCCGTCAGTGATGTGCGCCCGCAGCCTTGCAAAGCGGCCCCGGGCGAGCGGCTTTATATCGGCAAGCCCGCGCCGGTTCAAGCATTGGTTTTCCCTCAATTGGCGAGTGTTGCACAGCCCCGGCAAAGCAGCTATAGACCAGCCCGTCGCGCGGCGGGGATACCCGCTCAAAACGCGTTTTGGGGCGTCGCCAAGTGGTAAGGCAGCGGCTTTTGGTGCCGCCATTCGCAGGTTCGAATCCTGCCGCCCCAGCCACCCACACTGCACGATTTCCCTGTTCCCAAGAGTTTCCCTGAATAGCGCCGAGTTTTCGGTGGCTTGGGATTTACCGCGTCTGTCTGAGACCGCGTTGGGGGAGAGATTTGGCGCGATTTCAGGTGAATGTCTCAGAGCCGGCTTTGGGTCGGAGGGGTTTGCGGATTTCCCTGCTAACAGGGAAATTATCAGGGAATATTTTGTTTCGGGGCCTCTGAGATAAGGCGTTATGACGCTGAATCCTGAGTAATTTCAGTCGGTTATTGGATGTCAGGTTTGCTCACCGGAATGTCGGGCAGGGAATTAACAGGGAAAAGAGCAGGGAATTGATGGATTCCCTGCTGTGCCGATGGCGGTCGGTATGACCTCTGCGTCCGCGATCACTCTATGCTGGGACTGTGATTCCGACGAGCGTCGGGCGCCGCGATGGCTACCGAACGAGAGGGCGGTACACGGAACCGGCGTCTTGCCGGTCGATGGTTGAGAAACCGAAGCGTGTTTCCTGGGCCTGCCATTCGATGGGGATCCTGCGCTTCATAAGGGTCTCGAGCGAAAGGTCCGATGGCTGGGTGCCCGAGAGGATGGCCTCCTGGATACGGGGAGAGAGGAAGGCCAGCTTGATGCGTGTACTAACATAGTATTCCGCGTGACCCTCCGTCTCTGCAATCTGCTTCAGGGTCTCGCCCCTGCGGTGGCGGGCGAGCCAGCCATGGGCCTTCGCAAGGACCTCGATCAGCTTGCGATCAGGGGAAGGGGTTGTGATGGGGGAAATCAGCTTTGCCTCGACACCCCGGCGCCTGAGCTGAAACGATGCTGTGAAGGTCAGGACATCTTCCGAGAGCTGACCTGGGTCAATGTCGAGTGCTTTGCCGAGTTGATGCTCATCAAGTCGGGTCGTGATCTCGCCCTTTCCGAGGGTGATGCGGGCGACACAGGAGAGGAGGCCGGAGGGCTCTTGCGATATCTCCTGTGCCTTCCTGATCAGGGACGAGCCCGCGGCTGCGTCTGGAGCAATGGTGAGCCTGTGTTGTTGAGTGGCGGTGGTGAGATGGTTCGCCACTGAGGCAGCGACATGATCCTCGAGCGAGCCAGCTGGAAGTCGCAAGCCCCGTTGCCTTGCGTCTGACGCGACTCTGCCGGTGACCAGGTGACGCGA
This sequence comes from Cucumibacter marinus DSM 18995, assembly GCF_000429865.1. Lineage (GTDB taxonomy): Bacteria > Pseudomonadota > Alphaproteobacteria > Rhizobiales > Devosiaceae > Cucumibacter > Cucumibacter marinus. Next base: position 18,993 of record NZ_KE386978.1, on the reverse strand, counting down.
GACGTAGTAGCGATGCCGCTTGCCCTTTTTGCTGGCATGGCTCGGTGTCAGGCGTTGACCCTGCTCGTCAAACAGCTTGCCGATCAGTGGCGATTGGCGAGTCCGCGTTGGCGATGGGCCCTCTTGCGTTGATCGCTTGCGCGCTGAGCCGAGCTTGAGCTGATCCTGGACGTTGTCCCAGAGGTCCTTGTCGATAATCGGCTGATGCTGCCCCGGGAAGGTGGTCTGCTTGTGCCTGACAAGGCCGAGATAGGTGGGGTTGCGCAGCAGATAGTATATCTGACCCGTTGAGAACGGGTTGCCACCGACAGTGCTGCCGTCGCGTCGGCTGTGGATCTTCGATCTCAGACCTTCGCGGTTGGCTTGCTGGATTACCTTGTTGACGCAGCCAAGCTGTTGGTAAAGCGTGAACAAGCGGCGGACCGTTGAGGATTCGTTCTCGTTGATCACGAGGTGCCGCATCTGCGGATCCGGGTGTCGGTCGTATCCAAGGGGAATGGTTCCTCCCATCCACATCCCCTTCTTCTTGGAGGCAGCGATCTTGTCCCGGATCCGCTCTGCGGTCACCTCGCGCTCGAACTGGGCGAAGGATAGCAGCACATTGAGCGTCAGCCGGCCCATGGAAGTCGAGGTATTGAACGACTGGGTCACCGAGACGAAGGAACATTGATGGGCCTCGAAGGTCTCGACGAGCTTCGCGAAGTCGGCCAGCGACCGGGTGAGCCTGTCAATCTTGTAAACGACAACCATGTCGATGCGGCCGGCTTTGATATCGGCCATCAGCCTGACAAGGCCGGGACGGTCCAGTGTTCCTCCTGAGATCCCGCCATCATCATATCGGGTGTTGATCTGCCGCCAGCCTTCATGGTGCTGGCTCATGATGTAGGCCGACGCCGCTTCGAACTGGGCGTCGAGAGAGTTGAAGTCTTGCTCGAGCCCTTCCTCCGAACTCTTGCGGGTATAGATCGCGCATCGAATACGAGGCTGCCGAGCGGACGATGACCCTCGCCGGTTCGAGCTTGCTGGTGAAGCCCCCGCGTTCTCACCTCTCGCACGGCTTGGCGTGTCGGCCGAGTCATCAGCTACCTGCTTTGTCCCGGTCATGCCTTCCTCCGTGCGGTCAGGCCGAAGAAGCGTGGCCCTGACCAGTGGGCACCGGTGATCGCGCGGGCGACAGAGGACAGGGAGCCGTAGTGCTTGCCGTTCCATTCGGCTCCATGTTCGGTGACTTCAACCACGTGGCTGACGCCATTCCATTCGCGGATCAGGCGGGTCCCGGGTTGGACCAATGGTTGGCAGACGCGATGAGGAATCGAGGGTGTCTCGGTAGTCAAACCGCCGCCCTTCATATCGGCCGGGGAACCTGTCCCCATTGCCTCTGACCTGCCGAACTGCTTTTGCAGTGTGTTTAACTGCCGTTTGAGGCGGGCATTGAGCCCGCCTCGTTCTCGTGCCTGGATCTCGAAACCGATGACCGATCGCATCATGGTCTGGCTGAACCGATGCGGTGGTGGCGAGCCAAACAGTGACCGCCACACCGCCCCAAGCTCGGTGCGATCCATCATGTCCAGCCCAGCGAGGGCGACTAATGGTGTTCCGGTGCTCACTTCTTGCCCCGGGTCTTTGCGGCGGAGCGCGCCGAGCGTTTGCGGGAGGCCTCGGGGGCTTTGGCATCGGGCCCCTTGGACTTCGCCGTTTTTGAAGAGGACCGGCGACCGATCGCCCTTGTCTTCGTCGTCGGGTCCGATGCATTCGAAGCAACGTCCGTGATGGAGCCTGCAGCCTCCTCGTCGGCCGTAGGTTCAGCGGAGCTGCCAGAGGCGGGCGCAGGCACATTACTTGCTGCGACCGAAGTGGGAGAGATCGCATAGATGCTTTGATCCCCAACCCGCGTGCGGATGATCACGTGACCTTTCTTTTTCAATCCGGTCAGGGCCGCCCGCACCGAATGGCTCTGCCAACCTGTGCTCGCGCACAAGTTCGCAATGGATGTACCACCGGGTGACTGAAGTGCTTCAACGATCATCGCGGACTTGGACGCCCTGGTCAGCTTCGCTGATCCACTCGATGTGTTTTCTGCTGAAATTGCGTGTGAGGCACCCTTGCGATCCTTGCGCCCGCTTTCCGTGAGGTCGCTGCTGTTGCTGTCCATGTCCGGTTCTCCTTGGTCAACACCCGGCACCATTGCCGGCCTGCTACTGACCAAGGCCCGGAACCGGGCGCACACCCACCAATGCTTGCTTCGCAGGGGAAGTCGAGTGCCGTTCCGCTCTTTCCGATCTGCGCGGTTCAAGTGTATCGCGCTGCGCCCATACGCAGCCTCAACAGTGATAATGCACCAAGTGACCTATTGTCTTGATGGGCATCACGGGTTTCAATACTCGAACTGGAGGGCCCTAGCGGAGTTTCACTAATCGAGAGCATAGCAATTATTGTTTGTATTCAGAAATTTTCTTTCAGTGCGAATGGCGCAAAAATCACTAATGTATGGACAGTGACTTAGAGTTAATAAGAGTAGATGTGAATTCGTATTTAAGAATAGATGCTATGTTATTTGGAAAATATTATGAAAGCATTCAGTTTTGATCATCATATTGTAGAATCCTATGAACGTTTCTCGCGTTCTTTCAGCGCCATCCGTGCGGGGGATCTTCGGGCGGCGATTGATGCACAGTATGATGCCGGTCGGTTCTGGCCCGATGCCCTGCTATCCTTGAATCCTAGATATCTTTCGGGTCCCACCGTGGATGACCTGATCGCTTCAGGTGACTTGGACGAAGGAACCGGACAAGTTTTCCGGTTCGGCGAGAAACCCCTCCGATTTCATCGACACCAGGCAGAGTCGATTGCCAAGGCGAAATCCGGAAAGAGCTTTGTCGTCACGACAGGAACCGGCTCCGGCAAGTCGTTGTGCTTCTTCGTGCCAATTGTCGACGCCATCATTCGGGCCCTACGTGCTGGTAAGCCTCGTACAACCCGCGCGATTATCGTCTATCCGATGAATGCTCTGGCAAACAGCCAGATGAAGGAAATCGACAGATTCATTGGACAGTCAGGGCTTCCTGACGCCCTTAGGCCAGTTGTCAAACGCTACACGGGGCAAGAGAGCCAAGAGGAACGTCAGCGGATCGCGGCCAATCCGCCAGATATCCTGCTCACGAACTACATGATGGCGGAGCTTCTGCTGACCCGCCAAGACGACCTCGACGCTCAGGTGGTCAAGAACGCAACCGGTCTTGAATTCATCATCCTCGACGAACTGCACACCTACAGAGGGCGCCAAGGCGCGGATGTGGCGGTGCTCGTTCGGCGCCTGCGTGATCGGTGCTCCCCGGACAAAGCTCCGATCTGCATAGGCACATCGGCGACGATGGCCTCCGAAGGCACCGAGGAAAGCCGAGCGGTCGCTGTGGCCAAAGTTGCGACCAGGCTCTTCGGCTCCGAGATCGGCCCGGATGCCGTAATAGATGAGTCGCTGCAGCGGTCTACTGACGACAGTATCACCCTTGCGCAAGCGACCGCCACACTGGCTGATGTGGTGCGACAACCTCTTCCAACGAGCTTGGACGACGAGCAGCTCAGGAAGCACCCGCTCGCGGTGTGGGCGGAGCTTGCGCTCGGCCTCGATGACGGGCTGGAGCTGAAACGAAAGAAGCCCATACCCTTCGAGGACGCCGTCAAACGATTGGCCGACGACAGTGGGGTCGACGCAGAGCAGTGTCAGACGCAGCTCGAAGGCTTCCTGACGCTGGTAAGCCTTCCCGAAGATCATCGCGGTGGGACGGGGGACGGAGCGTTCCTCGCATTCAAGTTGCACAGGTTTATTTCCGGCGCTGGTGAGATCTTCACCACGCTTACAGACAAGCCGCGCACCGTTCTGTTCGAGGGTCAGCTAGAGGATCCCGATGCTCCGGGTAACCGGCTTTACCCAACACGCTTCTGCAGGAACTGCGGACACGAATACCACGTTGTCACCAAGAACGAGGATGACGGCCACATCAGGTTTGTCCCCCGCAATATCGACGATACACCGCTGGAATCCGAAGACGATGATGATGTGGCAGGATATCTCTGTCCGGCTACGGCAAATGATCCCGACTTCGCATTCGACGGTGATCTGAACGGTTATCCCGAGAGCTGGCTGGAAGAGCGCAACGGCATCGAGCGGCTTCGATCCTATCGCAAGAAGCGCGCGCCCATCTCCTATGTCGTGACGCCAGACGGCCGGCATGGCGCTGGTGGCCGAGAATTCTGGTTCATCCCTGGAAAGTTCGCATTCTGCCTCTGCTGCAAGGACGAGCCCAATCAGGGGATGCGCGAGCGGAGCAAGCTAGCCGGACTGTCCGGGGAAGGTCGGAGCTCCGCCACGACGCTTCTCGTTTCCAGCGCTCTCGAGTGGATGAACAAGCCGACGAGCGGCGTTCCGAAAACGAAGCGCAAGCTGCTGGGGTTCACGGACAATCGGCAAGACGCGGCGCTTCAGTCCGGCCACTTCAACGATTTTCTGTTCGTGAGCCTTCTCCGTGGGGCCATTCTGCGGGCGATAATTGCAGCAGGGCCCGAGGGCCTGACGGAAGATGAGTTCGGTCTGAGCGTCGTCAAGGCGCTTGGCTTCACGTCTGCAAACAAAGACGCGCGCGCCCACTGGATGCTCGATCCATCGGCTGGCGCCGTCATTCGGGAAGACGCCCAGCGCGCACTCGCAAAGGTTCTCGCTCATCGAGTGTGGACTGATCTCCGCAGGGGTTGGCGCTACACCAACCCCAGCCTCTCCGTTCTGAAGCTTCTCGATGTTAGGTTCGTCGGCGTCGCAGATATGGCATCAGACCGAGAAAGGCTGATGACAGTCTTGCCCGAGCTCGGCGATCAATCCGAAAAGCAGAGAGCCATCCTGCTAGAGACCGTGCTGGGCGCAATGCTCGAAGGCCTTGCTGTCAACACGGAAGCCTTGGACCTGACTGTCCTGGACGGCGTCGCGCAGAAATCACGATCGCTGTTGCGCGCTCCGTGGGCGATAGATGCCAAGGAGAACCCGCGCGGGCGGTCGGCTCTGCTTTTGCGCGCACCAGGCAAGAACGCCGTGGGCCTTCGTGAGGAACAGACACTCCTTCGCGCCGGTCACAACTCCCGCATTGCGCGGCTCATCAACAAAAAGAGCGTGCTGGGCACGAAGCTCGGGCGGGACGATTACCTCGAGTTCTTCTCGCGCTTGCTCGAGCTATTCGCCGATGAGGGTTTAATTGTCCCGGTCGAGCTCGACGCTGATCTGGTAGGCTGGCGGCTGACGCCCTCTGCCGTCCGCCTTGTCCCCGGGCCCGCGCTCTCCGACGAGAGTAGACGAGGAAACCGATATTTCCACGATCTGTACGCATCGATTGCGGACGATCTGGCATCGGGTCATAGCGCCTATTGGGGGCTGGAGGGGCGCGAGCACACCGCGCAGGTTTCCCAAAGGCAGCGTGAATGGCGCGAGTGGCGGTTCAGGTTCGAAGACGACGACCTCGAAAACCTCAACACCTCGGAGCATCGAACCGAAATCAAGGCCACCGGGGAATCTGACCAGTTCCTCCCGGCGCTGTTCTGCTCGCCGACGATGGAGCTTGGGGTCGACATCTCGGCGCTCAATGCGGTCTACTTGAGGAACGTCCCTCCGACTCCCGCCAACTACGCGCAGCGCGCCGGCCGCTCGGGCCGGTCCGGCCAGGCAGCGGTTGTGGTGACGTACTGCGCATCGGGTTCTCCACACGACCAGTACTTCTTCGAGCGCCGCAATGACATGGTGGCGGGTGTCGTGCGCCCGCCTGCGCTGGATATCACGAACGAAGAACTGGTCCGCTCCCACCTCCATGCTGTCTGGCTCGCGGAGAGTCGCCTGGCTCTCTCACCGGATATCCCAGACATCCTAGACCTTGGTGGCGATCGCTATCCGCTTAAAGAAGTGATCCTTGACAGCATTTCGAAAGCCGATCTCGTCTCTCGTGCGCATGGACCAATGCAGCGGGTGCTCGATCAGATTTTGGCCGCTGATCAAGGGGCACTTCCCGTCTGGATGGACGACCCGGAGGAGTTCGTGCTTCACGTGGCGATGAACGCTCCCAAGGAGTTCAATCGAGCGTTCGACCGTTGGCGCGAACTTTACAACTCTGCTCGTACTCAATTGGCCGAAGCCAACGCCCGCTCAGAGATAACAGGTCTCTCGGCCGGCGACCGTCGCAAAATCAAGGCCGCACAGATGCAGGCCAGCGACCAGATTGCGATCCTCGAACAAGGAAAGGCATCGAACGGATCGGACTTCTATTCGTACCGCTACCTCGCGACCGAGGGCTTCTTGCCCGGCTACAACTTCCCGCGCCTGCCGCTCTACGCCTTCGTGCCGGGCGAGGGAAAGACTGGCTCGTTCCTCTCTCGCGCGCGCTTCCTTGCGATATCGGAGTTTGGACCGCGCAGTCTGATCTACCACGAAGGTCGCGCCTACCGGGTGATGAAGGCAAAGCTCCCTCCCGAGGTTCGCGAGGGCGACGGATCGGAGCTCGCGACCAAGGACATCTACATTTGCGCCAACTGCGGAGCCTGCCACGAAGGAGAGGTAGAGCGCTGCCATGGCTGCGACGCACACATGGCCGGAGAGGTGCCCATCAAGCGCACGCTCCGCATCGACAATGTGGAAGCCGCACCCACTGAGCGCATCACCGCGAACGATGAAGAGCGCGTTCGGCAGGGCTTCGACATCCAGACCGTATTTTCGTGGCCGACGAAGGACCACCAGTTACAGGTCACGAACGCGGAATTCAGATGCGGAGAGACTTCTCTACTCGCATTGCAATACGCCAACAGTGCCGAAATTAGTCGTCTGAACAAGGGCCTGAAGCGCCGAAAGGACCAGACAGTCTTCGGCTTCAATATCGATCCCCGCACAGGCTACTGGGCAAAATCAGACGACGAGGATGCAGAGACCGACGCTCCGCCCGATGTAGTCAAGCCAGTGCGGATTGTGCCGATCGTCAGGGACCGCAAGAACGCGCTTCTGTTCCGCTTCAAGAAGCCGGAAAACTTTGACCCAAGCACGATAACCACCGTTCAGCATGCGCTCTTGCGGGGAATCGAGGTCGTCTACCAGCTTGAAGAAGGCGAAATTCTAAGTGAGCCACTTCCAGCTCGCGACAACCGCCGCGCCATCCTTGCCTACGAAGCCACGGAGGGAGGGGCCGGTGTTCTTACGCGCCTGATGGATAATCCCGAAGCCATAAGCGAGGTCGCTCGGACAGCACTCGGGCTTATGCACTTCGAAAACATCGACGCGGCGGTCGCAAGCGGAGACGCTAGCCTGCTGACCGAGAAGGTCGACGATGCCTGCGTCAGAGGGTGCTACCGCTGCCTGTTGTCGTACTTCAACCAGCCGGACCATGAGCAGATCGACTGCGGCAGCGAGGAGGTTACCCAGCTGTTGGTTGACCTTGCGCGCGGTCGCACGGTGCTTGAGCGGCGGGCCGCGCCAGACGGCGCGTCGTCTCCGTGGCTGAAGGCCTTTGAGGCTGCTGGTCTCCCGCAGGTCGACACCATTGGCCTCAGCTTTGCCGGTGCGGAAGCCGAATTCGTATGGCGCGGGCACTTTGTCGCCGCCACAAGCGAGGCGGTTTCCGCAGACATGGCCAATGAAGCAGCCAACAAAGGCTGGGAACTTGTCGCTCTTCCAGCATCGGCAGACGCCGGCGTCCCCGAACAGCTACTTGATCTATTGAAAGGGTAATCGTTGTGCTGAGTTTCTCACCTGGCGATTTGGTTCGGGCCCGAGGCCGCGAATGGGTGGCTCTCCCAGCGCCAAGCGCAGGGATTCTTGCGCTTCGGCCGCTGTCGGGAAACGAAAACGACATTGTTGTCCTGGATCCCACACTGGAAATCGCATCGGTCGAAGCAGCGCGGTTCGATCTCCCAGAAGATGCGCGCACTACCGTCCAAGCCAAAGCTGCGCTCTTGGCGGACGCACTGCGGCTCACACTTCGCCGCGGCGCCGGCCCGTTCCGGTCGGCCGCGCAGCTCGCATTCGAACCTCGCACATATCAGCTTGTGCCACTGCTCATGGCACTCAGGCTCCAAGTGCCTCGCATGCTGATCGCGGACGATGTCGGTATCGGCAAGACCATCGAAGCGGGCTTGATCCTGCGCGAGTTCATGGATCGCGGCGAAGTCGATGCCTTCTCGGTTCTCTGCCCACCCCACATTGTGGATCAGTGGATCATCGAGCTCAAGGATCGGTTCGGAATCGACTCTGTCGCGGTGACTTCCGGTACCGCGGCACGCCTCGAGAGAAATCTGCCGCTCGCGCAGACCCTCTTTGACGCTTATCCCTACACGGTTGTTAGCCTCGATTACATCAAGGCCGAGAAGCGAAGGGAGGGGTTCGCGCGGGCCTGTCCGGACTTCGTGATCGTCGATGAAGCCCACGCTTGTGTGGGCACCCACAAAGGCAAACAGCAGCGTTTCGAGTTGCTACAGGGACTCGCGAAGGACGCGGATCGCCGGCTCATCATGCTCACGGCCACACCGCATTCGGGCGACGAGGAAGCATTTGCACGACTGCTCTCACTGATCGACCAGGACTTCGCCACGCTGGACTTCGACAGTGCCAGATACCGAGAGCGCCTTGCGAGGCACTTTGTCCAGCGGCGTCGCGTGGACCTCGTCGAGGGCGATTGGCACGAGGACCGATCATTCCCGAAACACGAAACCACAGAGCACGCCTACCGGCTCTCGCCCGAGCACTTGGCGTTCCAGGAAGCCGTTCTGGACTATTGCCTCGAGGTGGTCTCGAAAGCGGGAGAGCAAAAGAGGGATCAGCGCCTCGCGTTCTGGGGCACCCTAGCTCTCATGCGCTGCGTTGGTTCCTCGCCCGCCGCAGCGTTGAGTGCGCTGAGAAATCGTGCCGCCAACGAAGCAGACCGTCTCGAACCGCAGATCTATGACGAAGACGGCGACGACGAAGATGCCGTGGACATCGAACCCAGCACTGCTTTCTCGGATGACCCCGCACTCCGTGCTCTCATCGATCAGGCTGGCGATCTGGTTGAAGCGAAAGATCCAAAGCTCGACGCCCTCGTCGGTGCGCTCAAGCCGTTGATCAAAAGTGGGGCCAACCCGGTCGTCTTCTGCCGGTATTTGGCCACCGCCGAACACGTGAAGTCAGGCCTGCGGAAGGCTTTCCCAAAGCTGATCATAGAATCGGTAACTGGTGAGCTGACCCCGGACGAACGCCGCGATCGTGTTGCCGAGATGGCGCTGGAAGATGCGGAAGAAGGTGCGCAAAGGATCCTGGTGGCGACCGACTGCCTCTCGGAAGGCATCAACCTGCAGCAGCTTTTCGACACGGTCGTACACTACGATCTCTCGTGGAATCCGACCCGGCATCAACAGCGTGAAGGGCGGGTGGACCGCTTCGGCCAGCCGGCCGAGCTGGTTCGCTCGATCATGATGTTCTCGCCGGACAGCGCTATCGATGGTGCCGTCCTCGATGTAATCCTGCGGAAAGCCGAGGAAATCAGGAAGGCAACCGGGGTGACGGTTCCGCTGCCCGACGAGCGCGGGCCGGTCACAGACGCCCTGATGTCCGCAATGATGCTCCGCCGTGGTGGGCACAAGCAGCTGACTCTCGACCTTCGTCTCGAGGATGGCACGAAGGTCATGGAAGCGCGTTGGCGCGATGCCAGCGAGAACGAGAAGAAATCGCGTGCCAGGTTCGCCCAGAACGCGATGAAGCCCGCTGATGTGGCGCCGGAGTGGGACAAGGTCAGAAGCCTGCTCGGCTCGCCTGAGGATACGAAGCTCTTCGTTGAGCGCGCGATGTCGCGGTTCGGTGTGCCACTTGAAAAAAAGCGGAACATCTTCGTCGCTCACGTTCACGCGCTCCAGCAGACGCTCAAGGAGAAGCTTGAGCAGCGCGGCCTCGAGAAATCTGTCAGGCTCGCCACCGCAGAGCCTGCTCCCGCTGGGACGTCGCTCCTAACGAGAACCCATCCGTTGACGGCATCGCTCGCTGAGAGCCTTGTCGAGGCTTCGCTGGATCAGGAGGCGCTTCCGGACCTCGGCATTGGCCGCGTCGGTGCATGGCCGACAACAGCGGTCTCGGCGATGACTCGCGTCGCCCTCCTGCGCGCCCGGTACAAGCTCACGATCCACGCCAGAAAGGAGCGGCTGCTTCTGGCCGAGGAAGCGGCGCTGGTTGCCCTCCAGGGTAAAGGCGTCGCGGTGACCGGCGAAGACGTGCGTGAAATGCTCAGCGCGCCCGCCACTGCAAACCTCGCGGAGATCGCACGAGATCGGATGATCAATGCTGCCAAGGCGGACCTGCCGGACCTGCTCGCTGGACCTTTGGCGGACTTCGTCAATCAGCGGGCAGCGGAACTCGTCGAAGATCATGCTCGCCTGCGTGCCGCGGCCGGTTCCATCTCCCGCGTTAGCGTCGAAGCGGTCCTTCCGCCCGACGTGATCGGCTTGTTCGTCCTCATGCCGGGAGAGGTTTGATCATGGCGCGCAAACCGATCTCCGACATGTCCGCATGGCCCTCGCTCAGCCTCGAGGGCAATCTCATCGCCCCCGCAATGATCGCGAGGATCGACCAGCGGGATGCCCCGGAACAGGCGCCGGAGGATTACGCCGTTCGCAAGGGTCTTACGATCCGCGAGGAAATCTCGACGGCGTTCCGGGTCGGCCAATCCCACTTCGATGCCTTCGAAAAGCTCGAGGCGTCCTCACAGGACGCAACAGGTCGCTTCGTGGCTGGATTCTTCAAGGAGACCTTCGGCTTCGAAGACCTAACACCGGCCGATGCGCCGCTTGCCATGATCGCCAGCGGGAGGGTTCCGCTGGTCGTCGTGCCACCGAGCGAGACGTTGGACCGCCGCAGCCCAACCCTGTCCGTCGACCGCTCCCGCTCGCCCGCCTTCGCGCTTCAGGACTACCTCAACGACTCCGAGGAAGCGCTGTGGGGCATCGTCACCAACGGAACCCACCTGCGCCTCATGCGGGACAACGCGTCCCTGACGCGCCCCGCATTTATCGAAGCCGACCTCGCCCAGATCTTCTCGACCGAGGACATCGCGTCCTTCGCCGCGCTCTGGCTCCTCATCCACCGGTCCCGTTTCGGCGCCGCCGACACTCCGGCAACCGACTGCCCGCTAGAGCGCTGGCGCGAGGCAGGCTCCCGCGAGGGCGAGGCCGCGCGCGACCGTTTGGCCGACCAGGTGCAGATCGCACTTAAGGTGCTGGGCTCGGGCTTCCTTGAGGCCAACCCCGAGCTCACGGCCAAAATGAAATCCGGCGAGGTGAACCTCACCACCTGGTTCAACGAGCTCCTCCGCCTCGTCTACCGGCTGATCTTCCTGATGGTTGCCGAGGACCGGAACTTGCTCCATCCGGCGAAGTCGCAGGCCGAGGCCCGCGCGCTCTATGCTGAGGGCTATAGCCTCGCGGCGCTGCGCAAGCAGTGCTACCGCGCCGCCACCTGGGACAAGCACCACGACCGCTACGAGGGCATCAAGATCGTCTTCCGCGCGCTCGCCCACGGGCAGGAGGCGCTCGCCCTCCCGGCGCTCGGCGGCCTCTTCGCCGAGGACAGGCTGCCCCATCTCGAAACCGCCCGCCTGCGCAACCGCGCCTTCATGGAGGCGCTTTACCGCCTATCCTGGCTCGCCGACAAAACCGGCATGGTCCCTGTCAACTGGCGCGCGATGGAGACTGAGGAACTGGGCTCGGTCTACGAGTCCCTCCTCGAACTGCAGCCCCAGCTGGGCGCCGACGGCAAGACGCTGGTCTTCGCCTCCGAGGCGGCCGAGCAGAAGGGCAACCAGCGCAAGACCACCGGGTCCTACTACACGCCCGACAGCCTCGTGCAGGCGCTCTTGGACACTGCGCTTGATCCCGTGCTCGACAAGACTGAGGCCGAGGCGGACGATCCCGCCACAGCGCTGCTGAAGCTCTCGGTCATCGACCCCGCCTGCGGCTCCGGGCACTTCCTGCTAGCCGCCGCCCGCCGCATCGCCACGCGGCTGGCCCGCATCCGGGCCGAGGGCACGCCCTCGCTCGCCGACTTCCGACATGCGCTGCGCGATGTCGCGCGCTCCTGCCTGCATGGGGTGGACCGCAACCCGATGGCGGTGGAACTGACCAAGGTCGCGCTCTGGATCGAGACGGTGGACCCGGGCCTGCCGCTTGGCTTCTTCGACGCGCAGATCCGTTGTGGCGATGCACTTCTGGGCGTGTTCGATCTGAAGGTGCTGGAGGATGGTATCCCCGATGCCGCCTACAAGCCGCTGACTGGTGACGACAAGAACGTGGCGCGCCACTACGTCCAGAAGAACAAACGCGAAAGGCAGGAACGCGACCGTATCGCCCAAGGCTTCGGCTTCAACCGCGCCCGCGACCTGACACGCGAGTTCGCGGAACTCCGCGCCATGCCGGAGGACACGATGGAGCAGATCGAGGCCAAGGCCGGGAAGCTGCGGGAACTCACAGCGCAAGGCGCCGGAGCGTGGCAACTGGAAGCCGCCTGTGACCTTTACGTAGCCGCCTTCCTGTTAGCCAGGACACGGGGCGGGCAGTTTGCGGGGCCGGACGGTCTGCCGCGCCGGGGAGCGGAGATGGCGCCGACCTCGGGCACGCTGTGGGAATGGTTGCGCGGCGTACAGCCCTTTGGCCCGTTGTTTGGCGCGGCAGTGGACGCGGCGAGAACTGCCCACGCCTTCCACTGGCCGCTGGAGTTTCCCGATGTCATGGGCCGCGGTGGCTTCGATGTGGTGCTTGGAAATCCACCTTGGGAACGGATTAAGCTTCAAGAGAAAGAATTCTTCGCAGCGCGTGACGCAGACATTGCATCTGCACCTAACGCAGCTGCTCGAACACGAACAATTAATGAGCTGAGAGACGCTGAAGAAGGTACGCCGCAAAGAGCGCTCTGGGATGCTTTTCAGGCAGAGAAACGCTTCTCTGACGCAATCTCAACTTTCGCTCGTGTCGACGGCCAAGATGGCGGCCGTTTCCCATTCACAGGTGCGGGTGATGTGAACACATATCAGGTGTTTGCTGAGCTGTTCTCCTACTTAGCTGGACCTGAGGGCCGCGCTGGTGTGATTGTTCCCACGGGTATCGCTACGGACGCTACGACAGCTCCATTTTTCTCTCATCTTGTTGAAGAAAAACGTCTTTCAAGCTTAGTAGACTTCGAAAACCGAGCAGGTTTATTCCCGGCAGTCGACAGCCGCATGAAGTTTTGCTTGCTTACAATCGGAAGCAACGAACCAGCAGCACGCTTTGCCTTCTTCCTGTCTGAGCCTGCACAGTTGGCGGAAGCGGAGCGAAACTTCACGCTTAGTCCTGAGCAAATTGCCGACATCAATCCAAATACCAAAACGGCGCCTGTATTCCGATCTCGTTGGGACGCCGAACTGACAGCAAAAATTTACACTCGGGCTCCGGTCCTGATCGAGGATAGCAAGGGTCCGACCGGCAACCCTTGGAACGTTAGCTTGCACTCTCGGATTTGGCACATGGCGGAGGATTCCGAATGGTTCAGCACCGCCGCCAACTTGTCTGACGCGGGCTATGTCAAGGATGGAACTTCATGGGTGGCCGAGGGTGTGCGACCAAGGCAAGGCGCTCTATCCGTCGAAGGCTCAGGTGCAGGCGTCCTAAATCTTGACGACGCCGGGCCGCGAGGACCACAGCGTTTCGCACCGCTGTATGAAGCGAAGATGTTCCATCATTTCGATCATCGATGGGCCACTTATGACAAAGACGGAAGCGCACGCGACGTGCTGCTGTCCGAGAAACGAAAAGCGTCATTCGAGCCCACCGCCCGGTATTGGGTGCCCGAGACTGAGGTCACAAAGCGGCTAAGAGATCGCAACTGGACACGCGACTGGCTAATGGGTTGGCGTGATATCACGAACGCTACGAATGAAAGGACAACAATCGCCGCCGTCTTTCCGGAGTCTGCGGTCGGGCACACTTCGCCGTTGATCTTTCTGGATCTCGAACCAGATGCCATCGCCGGTTTTCTCGCTTGCCTTTGTTCACTTGCTCTCGACTTTGTAGCTCGGCAATCGGTTGGCGGAACTCACCTAACCTTTGGATATCTCAAACAGTTACCAATACTCCCACCAGAGTTCTACACTGCTGCGCGGCGCGGATTCATAACCCCAAGGGTGCTGGAACTCACCTACACCTCGCACAGTCTTGCCCCCTTCGCCCGCGATCTGGGCCATGACGGCCCGCCCTTCGCCTGGGACGAGGACCGTCGAGCGCTCCTTCGCGCCGAGCTCGACGCCTTCTACGCCCGCGCCTACAGCCTGACCCGCGACGAACTGCGCTACATCCTCGATCCTGCCGACGTGAAGGGCCCCGACTACCCCACGGAAACCTTCCGCGTCCTCAAGGAAAAGGAAATCCGTCAACACGGCGAATACCGCACCCGCCGCCTCGTCCTCTCCGCCTGGGACCGGATGGAGGCGGACGGGACCTTCGACGCGCTGGGACTAGGTTCAGAAGTGGAGACCCAGGGGGAGACACCGCGCATCGAACTGCCGGTGCTTGCCAGACTGCGCGACGGCGCATGGGGATGGCTGGCACAGATCCAACCGCAAGACCGGCTGCGCTATGCCGCTCAATACGCGCTCTGGATCAGCGATCCCGCTCAAGATGGCTCGCGCATACGCATGCTCGTCGCCTGCCTGGCCGAGCCAGCCCTCCTGACCCCCTTGCTCTCCGATGAGGATCGCGCGCACTGGATCCGACTGGTCGGCGCGGAGGCGCGGCCGGCGCAGGGCGTTACCCGCTTGCGACCGCCGATCAACGCGGCGTGGCGCACCGCATTCGAAACGCTCATTTCGTCGGGCCAGCTCGAAGAGCGCGATGATGGAGACTGGATCAGGGGGCGGCATTTCGATCCGGCCGGATTGAGGGCCGAGTCTGCCAACGCGCAGCGCGCTGCGTTCGCGCTGCAAGCGATCCGGCGGCTCGGCCAAGATCGAATAACCGCTGCCGTCGCGCAGGAGGACAATATCGTGTGGGCGAGGTTCGGGCATGGCACCGGCTGACCTGTTCGCGCCTCACTTTCAGCCGCCCACCGCTCCGAACGGGCGCCGCGAACCACGCCTGTGGGTACGCCGTCTGGCCCTGTTCGAGGATCCTAAGACCCTCAAACGGGACATCCCGCTCAAGCCCGGTCTGAACATCGTGTGGACACCCGACATGTCCAGCAGCGGCCAGTCGGCACTGGCGCATGGAAGCGGGAAGACGACGTTCTGCCGCTTGCTCAGGGCCTGCCTCGGCGAGCCCGCCTTCGCAACAGACAGCCAGGGCACCCGCCTCATGGCGAAGCTACCGAATGGACTGGTGGCGGCCGAGGTCATCGTCGATGAAATCTGCTGGATCGCCGTGCGCAATCTAGGTCTGGGGAGCGGCAGTTTTGTCGCTCAGGCCGACAGCATCGAGGACGTCTTAGCACGAGGGCGTCAGGAAGGCGATGCAGCATCACTCGATCCAATCATCACGAGGGCCTTCTTTTCCGCCCTCAACGGACGATCGCCCCAAGAGGTCGGTGACGAACATATATGGGACGTGCTCAGGGCATGGTTGTCGCGCGATCAGGAGTGCCGCTTGGGCGACATTCTGGCTTGGCGGACATCAAAGACGCAGACTCGCTCGCGCGCGCAGGTTTTGAGCGAAACCGCGAAACTGACCATGGTGCGTCTCGCCCTGCGCGCGCTCGACGCGGAAGAGCAGCGGGCCGCCGCGCGCGAACGGGAGCTTGCAAACGCCGCAGACGAAGAGCGCAAGATACAAGCGTACGGTGAGCAGCGACGGGCCGAGAAACTAGGTGCCCTTCGCAATGCGCTAGGTGTGGGGGAGGATGTCGAGCTCGATGACACGCTCGACCAGAAGGGTCTCGTAGCACTTGCTGAAACAGCGCTCGCTGAGGCAATGCGGGCAGAACTGCCGACTCCTCCTGACGTCAGTGCGCTCCTTGATCGCTTGGCAGATCTCAACACCCAGCGAGCAGCGCACGTTGAAGATCGACAGACGAAGGAGAGAGACGCTGAGCGTAAGCGACGTGAGGCCGAACATCTCCGCAGCGAAGCAAGCGTTGGCGAGATCGATATCAGCCAGGGCCGTATCCGGGTATGCACGATCTGCCGAGTTCCAATAGATCAGGTGCTGGCACAGGGGTGCGGGATTTCTCTGGAGCGATGCGACGTCGCCGCCATCAAGGCCGAGATCGCAGAGAAACAGAGGAAGGCGGCAAATCTGGACCAAGAAGCAGAGGGTGCCGAAACCGAAGCAAAACGCATAGCGGCCGCCATCACGCAGATCGATCAGGAAATACGGACCGCCGAAGAACAAGCGAAGGGCGCCGATGCCGCACTTCGAGCTGCGCAACAAGCGGCAGCAAACATCCAGGACCGGGTCTATCAGGCAAGGCGTCTGCTCGATGACGCGCGTACCCTTCGGCAGAGCTCAGCTACTGCGGCACCGACATCTCTCACGACAGATGATCTGGAAACCGTGCGCGCGCAGTTGGAACAGGGGAGGAAACGTGCACAGCAGGCGATCCAGGCCTTGGAAGACCGGTATCGGGGGATCATGTCCGCCTGGCTTCCTGAAGGTGTCGATGGTGCGATAAAGCTCGACGGCAAAGGATTGAAGGTCGACGCACAGTTCTCTGGCCGGGGCGAGGTTTCGACGGCCGCGCTCGACTCTCTGAAGATTGTTGCCTTTGACCTTGCAGCGCTGCACTTGGCGGTCGAAGAAAAAGCGGATTTACCGGCCTTTCTCATTCATGACAGCCCGCGCGAGGCGGACCTTGACGGGACGCTGTATGCCCGCCTGTTCGAACTGGTCCAGGGTTGGGAGGATGAAGCTGGATCGGCATGCTTCCAATATATTGTTACAACGACAACGGCTCCACCGAAGAAATTGCAGAACGACCAGTACGTAAGGCAGCGAATGAGTTCGACGCCGGCGGAACAGCGCCTCTTCAGGATGGACCTATGATAGTCGAGGCACCCCAGTCCTTTGTCGTCCGCAAGGAATGTGAGAAGGCCGCCTGGCAGCACGGCTTTCGCCGCAATCTCGACACCGACGCGGGTTGGGCCGCCTTTGGTTCTACCACCGCACACGGCACGATACATCTGGCCGGTGCGGGGTCGCAGGGGCCATGGTACCTAGCCCTCGATCATGCCGGCGTCATCGAGGAGCTAGGCCTGCCTTCGGCTAAAATGCCAGGCCCCGGCCTTGCCCGCTATGTCTTCGACACGCTTGGCGCGCTCTACGCCGTGTTGCCGCGCATCTATCAGTTGGCGGCAAGTCTGCCCGACGCACCGCTGCGGGAATTCCAACACCGCACCCGCGATTTACCCAAGAACTCCGAGGCCGAGCGGTGGACCGTCCAGCGTGTCGGCCAGGAGGTCTTCCGCGCGGGCCTCATGGACTATTGGCGAGGCAGCTGTCCCCTCACCGGAATCACGGATCCGGCACTGCTACGCGCTTCTCACATCATCCCTTGGAGGGACTGCGCGACTAATGCAGAGCGGCTCGATGTGCACAACGGCTTGCTGCTGTCGGCACTCTGGGACGCTGCCTTTGATCGCGGACTAGTAACGTTCGATGACGAGGGCCAGCCGCTGTTTTCGGCCACACTGAGCGAGTTAGGGCGGGCCGAGTTGCGCTGGCAAACCCCAATACTTCTGACGGATAGTCACAAGCAGCATCTGGCTTGGCATCGAGCCCGAGTGTTTCGCGATGGTGAGAATTGATGCCTACCCGATCTCTTCACCAAATCGTTGAGGTTGCCAGGAAGAAGCTGGTTCTGGACTGTTTGGGCAAATCGGCGCTTGGTCGGCTGCGTGAACGACGGAGGCGATGATGGGGTCCGAGAAGGCGGCGCTGAAGGCACTCATCGGGAAGCTGCGGTTGCGTTTGAAGCAGGCTGACCGGATCGCGGCGGCAGCACGAGCATCGGAGAAGGGCGGCCAGCAGGAGCTCGCGGTTCGCCAGCTCGAGGATATCGAGGAGGTGCTGCGGGACGCCGGGCATCTGGTGGCGGCAGCGTTGGTGCTTCGCTATCCGGAGACGGGGGATGGAGACTAGCGCTCCCCCAAGACGCCTATCCTGGACGCCTCATCTACCGCCGAGTGTTCTGCCACCGACTAATTTTGTCCGTTCGGCGATTGCCCCGTCCCCACGGACTGCACCGGCAATCCTTCGCCGCCCAAGGGTCGCCCTCGGTCCCTGCGGGTTGCACCGATCCAGCACAACCCAACCCTCGCGATCTATCCGGCCAGGGTTTTAATGATGTCGGTGGCGCGGGCGAGGTCCTTGTCGGAGAGCTTGCCAAGAGCGAGGTGGATCTCCGCGATCAGCCGGGCGCGCCTTGGGGAGGTGGCGGTTTGCTGGAACGAGAAGAACTCGGTAACCGGAACGCCAAGGGCGGTGGCCATGCGCTCGAGGGTTTCATAACCGGGCAGGCTCTTGCCGCGCTCGATGGCGGAGACGGCATCGACGGTGCGGTCAATGCGCTCGGCAAGTTCGGCCTGGGAGAGTTGCTTGTCCTGTCGGATGGCCTTGAGGCGGATACCGACCTGCTTTCTGAGATCCATGCCCCGTATTGTGAGTACGGCAGATAAATCCGAGAACTCGGTGGACTACGGAACGAAAGCCTCTATCGTACTCTGAGTACGTATGGATGGAGATTTTCGTAATGGGCACAAGGAGATCGGATGGCGGCAGCGATGCCCGCGGGTTGCTGCCACGTGTTGGATCGCTGCGCGCTTGTGGACACGGATCCTGTTGCTGCCGGCCCGCCGCATTTGCCCGCACCAACCAGGTACGGGCAATTCCAGACCGTCTCTTTGGGACCTTGTCGGCCCGCCGGGCCAGGCAGCGTTCGGGATCCCATCTCCCTCTCTCATCCGGATCATCGCCGATCGCCTTTGCGGCCGGGCCGGC
>NZ_KE386977.1:119392-524853 GCF_000429865.1 Cucumibacter marinus DSM 18995 | reverse complement strand
CCTCCCGAAGCTCGGGAGGCGCACATGGCCGAGCTTCGGGCTACGCTCCCGTTACCGGGTGTCCCTTGAGAAGGCGCAAAACTGTTAGCTGTGCTCGGATGTTCATCCCGGCATAGCGCCAGCTTTCAATTTTGAAGTCAAGCTTCATTGATCGAAACATCGACTCAATGGGCATGCCGACTTCACCCCCCCAAGACCCGACCCACAAGACCTGACCCAAAAGACCTGCAGCGCTTCGATCACGAACAGGCGCTGAGAAGCCGAATGAAAAACTGTGCTAAGGCCATTCGCTAGGAGGGGCAGGCTTTTTCTCTGATGAGCAGCAAATTGAAGCGCCAAACCTCGATAGCGCGAAGTCGCCGGCTTATAGTGAACCAACACTTCAAGCCATGGAGAATATACCGATGCGCTTCGCGTCAATGTTTGTAGCGCTCGCAACCCTGCTTGCGACCCCCACCATCGCTTCGGCGGAGACCCAACCCCTCGTGAAAACCGATTGGCTGATCGAGCACGCGGCAGACGAGAATGTGGTCATTCTGGATGTCCGGAACGACATCGAAAGCACCGAACTTGGCGAAACGCCCTATATCGCACATGCCGTTGTTGCCCCTTATGGAAGCGCGGGGTGGCGGACGGAAATCCAGGGCGTGCCCGGCATGCTGCCGGAGATCGAGGATATCGTCGCATTGATCGAGTCCCTTGGGGTCGACAATGACGATCATGTGGTCATCGTCCCCTGGGGAACGGATGCCTCCGAGGTTGGCGGCGCCACACGGATCTACTGGACGTTCAAATATCTCGGGCATGATGACGTTTCCATCCTCGACGGCGGTTGGCGGCAATATCAGGCGGCCGGCGGTGAGTTCGTCGCCGAGCCCGTCACTCCCCAACCCTCAGAGTTCGGCCATGAACTGCAGGAGCATCTGCTGGCCACCACCGAGGAGGTGGAAGCGGCGCTCGATGCCGGCACCCGCCTGGTCGACGGGCGTCCGGCCGCGCAGTATCGTGGCGAATCCAAATCACCGGTCGTTCGTGTCGCAGGAACCATTCCCGGTTCTGTGAACATTGAGAACGGGCGAATCTATAGTGCAGACTATGCCGAATTCACCGCCGCGAGCGACATAGCGGCCCTTGCCGAGAACGTTGGCCTTGGCGCGGATGAGGCGAACATCGTCTTCTGCAATACCGGTCATTGGGCTTCGGTGGTGTGGTTCGGACTGTCGGAACTGCAGGGCAACAAGAACACCTCAATGTATGATGGGTCCATGGCGGCCTGGACCCAGGACGAATCCCGTCCCGTCCAGTGACCCCGGAAGAGTTCATTTGACCGCATCAAACTGGCCCCGGTTCACGCCGGGGCCAGTTTGGTGATCTATCCGAATGCGGGCTTGCCCGGAAAGCGAGAATTCTAAGGTCATGTCTGACGCGACAATTAATGAAGGCGCCAATAGCCGTCCGGCTTTCCTACCCCCGGTTAGTGCGGATCGCCTGCCACTTGCAGTGGTCGCCGCCGCGCTGGTTGCGGGCTTTGTCGCTCTCACGGTGCTAGTCGATCTGCGACAGGCGGCTCTTTTTCTGGTTGGCGGATTGCTGGGTGCCACGCTGTTCCATGCTTCATTCGGGTTCACCGGTGGATGGCGGCGCCTGGTCGTTGAACGCCGCGGCCGGGGTGTGCGGGCACAGATGTTCATGATTGGAGTTGCCGCGATTGCCATGATCCCCCTGATTGCCGCCGGCAATCTCGGCGGGCAGGCTCTTGTGGGCGCGACCGCCCCGGTCGGCGTGTCGGTGCTGGTCGGTGCGGCGATTTTCGGGCTTGGCATGCAACTGGGTGGCGGCTGCGGTTCCGGCACCTTGTTCACGGTCGGTGGTGGATCATCCCGCATGCTCGTTACACTGATCTTTTTCATTCTTGGCGCGCTCATCGGCACTGCCCATTTGCCCTGGTGGTTGGGCCAGCCTTCACTGCCCGCGATTGCCCTTGGCGATGTCTTCGGCACAGGCGTGGCAATCGCCGTTACATTGGCCGGGCTTGCCGCCGTGGCTGCAGTCACCGTCCTGATCGAAAGGCGATCTCACGGGGCGCTCGAGCAAGAGCCGGCGCCACGCCGTGAAGGGTGGACCTGGTTGCTGCGGGGCCCCTGGCCGCTGGCTGGGGCAGGCTTGCTGCTGGCCTTGCTCAACGTGGCCACGCTGTTGATTGCCGGGCATCCCTGGTCGGTAACCTTCGGATTCGGGCTGTGGGGCGCCAAACTTGCCCAGGCGGCGGGCGTTCCTGTGTCGAGCTGGGAATTCTGGACCTGGCCCGGTCCCCAACAGGCGCTCACCCATTCAGTTCTGGCCGACACGGTTTCGGTTCTCAATTTCGGGGTCATTCTGGGGGCTGCTGCCGCTGCCTGCCTCGCAGGCAAGTTTGCACCCAAGGTAGTCGTGCCCCTGATGTCCTTTGCGGCCGCGGCCATCGGTGGGATCCTGATGGGATATGGAGCCAGATTGTCCTTTGGCTGCAATATTGGCGCGCTGTTCTCCGGGATCGCTTCGGGAAGCGTGCATGGCTGGCTTTGGTTTGCTGCCGCCTTCGCGGGCTCATATATCGGTGTCTGGGCGCGGCCCCTTTTCGGACTTGATGGGCTGAAACGGTCATGAGCAACACACGCAATACATTGCTCTTTGGCGCAGCGCTGGCCGTCACAACAGCCGCGGTCGCTGCGGACCATGCCATACACCCGGTACCCAGGGCCCAGCCAGCTATGACCAGCAGCACAGGTGGCGGCAGTGCACCCTGTTCTGCCGGTGCGCCTCGGGCCACCGCGCCCTGCTCGGCTGCTGCGTCCGCAACCCCGTCTGCAAATTCCGCGCCACCACCCCCGCCAGTGGCCAAGCCGTCCGAGGCGGCAGAGAAGGCAGCGCCGCCGCCGCCACCGCTCAAGCGTGACGATCAGGATGAGTGACATCGAACGGGCCAAGGCAGAGATCGCCTATTGCGAGGCAATACTCGCCAAGAGCGGCCTCAACGTGGTTGGTGAGACTCTACGGGACGCCGATGCAGTGACAGTCTGGGAGCATTATCCGGCAGGTGATGTGTTCGATCCCGAGACCGGCGCCCAGTGGTACTATCATTCGCATGAAACGGGCGAGGAAGGTGCGGAGCACGGACATTTCCATTGTTTCCTGCGGCCAAAGGGACAGGACGGTCCCATCCATCATCTGATCGCGATTGGTGTCGACGATCGCGGGCGCCCCTTGCGGCTCTTCACTGTCAACCAATGGGTTGTCGATGACGACTGGCTGGATGCTGCGGGCACGATCGCGCTCCTTGATCGATTCGATGTCAGCCTGGCGCGGCCTTCCTTCCTGGTGAACCGGTGGCTGACTGCACACTTCACCGCCTATACCGCCGAAATGGCGGCGCTGGTGCGCGAGCGCGACGCAAGACTGGCGAGCCACAAGCCCGTCGGCGGTGTGGATGCACGGGCTGACCGTTCGCTGGAAGTGACTTCAGAAATGCTGCTTCCAACCCTTGCCGGCTAACACCTATCGACCAGATTTTCGAGGTTGAAACCACCACGGGCCTCGCGCCTAAGAGGGCACTGTCAGAAGAAACTGCCTTTCTCTGCTACCGGTGCGGGGTAGGGCGATTGAATGCGTACCAAGAACCTGTTCCGCTACGTCAGAACCTCGCCTGAGATCATCCGTCTCGCGGAGATGTCGTACGTCCGGTTTCCACTCTCGTGGCGGAACGTCGAAGATTGCTGCACGAACGCGGGGTCGATATCAGCCCCGAGACCGTGAGGTTCTGGTGGAACATGTTTGGTCCGATGTTTGCGTCCGTGACGGACGGATCGACGACAGTGTCGTTGGGTCCTCGTGATGGCCAGCACCGCGCCTTCAAGGGAGGCGAACTCCTCGGCGATGTCGATAGTTCTGACTTCCTCGAACCAGGCGTGATGCGGACTGGGCGACAATCGAACAACTGCCGACGCGAGCGCGGCGATCACGGTACCAGATCGAGGAACATCCGGACCGCGGTGATGGCCAGAAAGAAGCCGAAACACAGGCGCAGCGCCCGGTAGGATATGGAATGGGCTATGCGCACCCCAAGCTGGGCAAAGACGGTTGTCAGCGGGATGATCACGAGCGCCGCAACGATGTTGACATAGCCGAGGGAAAAGGGGGGCAGGCCCTCGCGCCCCAAACCCGTGGCGATATAGATGATGCAGGCGGGCAAGGCGATGATAAAGCCCAGCGCCGCCGATGTGCCCACGGCGCGGCGGATGTCATAGCCCAGAATGCTCAGAAGCGGTACGCCGACAGTGCCGCCGCCAATGCCCATCATAGCCGAGATGCCGCCGGCGAGGATGCCAAGCAGGGCCCAGAGCGGTCCCGATGCGCTGCGCGGTTCGGGGCTCGATTTTGGGTTTCTGAAGACCATGTCGATGGCCACAATGGCCGCCACGCAGGCAAAGACCGCCACCAGCACCTTGCCGTTGACTGCTCCGCCCAGAAACGCCCCGCCCACCACGCCAAACAGCACAAAGGGCGCCCAGCGCCGGAGCAGGGCGAAATCGAGCGCGCCGCGGCGGAAATGACCCCAGCTCGAGGAGATTGCGGTCACGATGATGGTGGCCAGCGAGGTCCCGACGGCCACCTGCATGCTAAGTGCGGGATCGCCGCCGGTGAACTGTAGTGCGAAATAGAGCGCCGGGACGATGACGATGCCGCCGCCGACCCCGAGAAGCCCCGCGAGGGTTCCGGCAAAGGCGCCGGTCACAATGGCGATCCCGATCAGGATCGGGACCATCTGGATATCGATCACTGTGTCTCTCCCTGGGTGTTCGCCGCTATTGCCGACGGCAGTGGCGAGATGAGATGTGCCGGGGCCGTTATTTGAGGGACTGCAGGAATGCGCGGGTGCGGTCCGATCGCGGAGCGCTGAACATCTCGGTGGCTGCTCCGATTTCGACGATCTCGCCCTGGTCCATCATGATGACGCGGTCGGCGACATCTCTGGCGAAACCGAGTTCGTGGGTGACGATGATCATGGTCATGCCTTCGGCGGCAAGTTCCTTGATCACGTCGAGCACCTCGCCGACCGTTTCCGGATCGAGGGCGCTTGTCGGTTCGTCGAACAGCATCACTTCGGGTTTCATGGCCAGTGCGCGGGCAATGGCCACGCGCTGCTGCTGACCGCCCGATAGCTGGGACGGAAAATTGTCCGCCTTGTCGGCCAGCCTGACCCGGCGCAGGAGTTCAAGCGCCTCTGCCCGCACTTCGGCTTCCCTGCGTCGCTGAACGCGAACGGGTCCGACGGTAATGTTGCCCAAAGCGGTGAGGTTGGGAAACAGGTTGAAGCGCTGGAACACCATGCCGATCTTCTGGCGCTGCAGGGAGATCCGGCTTTCTGGCAATTCGAGGAGATGGCCATTGTGTTCGCGGTAGCCGATCATCTCGCCGCCCACCGTGATGCGGCCGGCCTGGATCGTCTCGAGGTGATTGATGCAGCGCACCATGGTGGTCTTGCCCGATCCAGACGGACCGATCAGACACACCACCTCGCCGCGCGACACGTCAAAGGAGATGCCTTTGAGGATTTCGAGCGCGCCATAGGATTTGTGGACTGCCTCGACGGAAACGAGAGGGGAAGGAGTTGTGTTGGACATGATCTATCGTTGCGCTGAAATCAGCCCCCGCATCTTCACCCTGGCTTTTGTCTGGCTGCTCAAAGGCGGATCGTAGCGGCTGTAATAGGCCTCGATATGCCGCTGGACAAAGCCCATGATCGAGGTCAGCACGAGATACCAGATGGCGGCGATCACGAAGAGCTCGAAGGTTCTGAAGGTTGCGGCATTGAGCTGCTGGATCGTGCCGAACAATTCGCGGATGCCAATTACGGCGAGTAGTGAGGTTCCCTTGATAAGAAGGGTGAATTCATTGCCGAGTGGCGGAATGACGATACGGGCGGCCTGCGGAAGAATGATGTAGCGCATGGCCGTCACCGGACGCATGCCAAGCGCCTTGACCGCGTCGAACTGGCCTTTGTCGATCGAGCCAAGGGCGGCGCGGAATATCTCTGCCATATAAGCCCCCTCATTGAGAGAGAGGGCGATAAGCGCGGCCTGAAGCGGGCCCGTGAGGACGAAGAAACCGATGGTGATGTCCGGATATTTGTAAAACCCGGCAGCCGCGACGCCGGTATAGATCAGCACGAGTTGGACCAGCACCGGGGTGCCCCGCCAGATCCAGACATAAAAACGCCCGAAGGCGCGCAGCCACCAATGCCTCGACCGCATGCACAAGGCGATCAGAAGACCGACGATCATGCCCATGATCTGGGCAACGATGGAGATCCAGATTGTCAGCCAGAGGCCCTGCCAGAGGATGGCGGGCGGGTTGAACAGATATCGCAGAAAGAATGCGCCATCGATATTGATGCCATCGACCATTCAGTCTCGCTCCTTACGGAAAAAACTGCCCGGTCGCATGATCGCCACCGGGCAGTTGCAGGTCACTCTATCGCCAGGGCCTCGAAGCCCCAGGTCGCCAGGATATCGCCATAGCCTCCATTGTCGCGGATATCGGCGAATGCTGCGGCGATAGCGTCATGAAGATCGCCGGCCGATTTGAGCGTCGCGACGCCGATGGTCAGCGAGAAGAGCTGTGGACTTGCGAGTTTAAGCAGGCCCGGCCGTTGGGCGTTGAAATAGCCCGCCTGATCGGTGGAGCCGAAATAGACGTCCGCCAGGCCTGCGGTGAGCTGCTGGAAGGCATCGGTGCCGCTCTGCAGCGCGATGATCTCCATCGGCTCATTGCCCGCGGCTACGATGGCCTCGTTGGCGGTGTTGAGTTCCGCCTCGAGAGCGGAGCCGACTGCGACGGAAACCTTGTAGCCCGAGAGATCCTCAAGGGTTTCAAAGCTCGCATCGTCATCTGCCCGCACGATCAGGGCATTGCCGGCAACGGCATAGTCTACGAAGTCGACGACTTCCCGGCGCTCCGGCTTGTTGGCGAGGCCGGAAATGATGGCGTCACACTGACCGGCCTGCAGGGCCGGGATCAACCCGTCGAACGAGATGTTCTTGTGTTCGGCTTCAACGTCCATCGCATTGGCCAAGGCCGCGGCGATGTCGATATCGAAACCCTCGGGTTCCTGGGTTTGGGGGTTGAGCATCTCCCAGGGCGGGTAGGCCAGTTCCGTGCAGAACACGATCTTTCCGGCCTCGTCTATTCCTGCCGGGGGTGCGACCTCGGCGCTGGCGGCGCCGCCAATGGCCATGACCAGTCCCAGACTGGTCACGAGCACCGGCGCGATCCGCCCCTTTGATTGATACCGCATCTGATCCTCCCTTCGTCGTTGGTTGAACGCGGCGTTCCTCCCATGCCGGTCTTACGGGGTCTTGGTCCCGGTTCCGGCATTTTCCTTGCCGCCATGACGGCGGTGGAAGCTGTGAAGCACTTCGTCTTTCGCCTGCCTGATGAGGCGGCGCATTTCCCGGGCGGCGGCGGCGCTGTTGCGGGCAATGATGTGCTCGAGCAGGGCCTGCTGGCCTTCGGCCGGGTTTCCCGATTCATCGAGCTTGACGCCCAGTACCGACAGGATCTGCCGCATCTCGCTGCTGAACTCGTCGAACAGGCGCAGCAGGCGGGCATTGTGCGACAGGTGACAGATGGAGCGGTGAAATTCGATGATTGCCTCGATCAGGTCGGACTGGTCGCCGCTCTGCGCGCGCAGGCGGAGCTGCTCATGGGTTTTGACGAGTGTGTCGAGCTCTTGGGGCGAGGCGCGTTTGACCGCCGCTGCGATCGCAGCTGCCTCGATCCACTCGCGCACCTCGTAGAGGTCCTCGATTTCGGAGGCTTCGAACTGGCGGACGAAAAAACCGCGGCGGGGCAGGTAGACCAGCAGCCCCCTTTGTTCGAGAAGCCGGGCAGCCTCGCGCACCGGACCCCGGCTGACACCGAGTTTCTCGGCGATCTCGCTCTCGCCCAACCGCCGGTTGGGCAGCAATTCGCCATCGGTGATGGCGCGCTGGATCTGTTCCTTTACCTGCCCGACAAGGCTCGGCGATGAGACGGCGTGGAACTTTTCGCTCAAGTTCGTTCTCCTCGGACTGTCAAGCTTTGGGGTTTGACAGCATCCCCGAAACGAGAGACTATGAATTGCAAATTGTCAACAATTAACAAAAAACAATTCATGGACACGGTCGCAGCCACACGCCAACACTGGTCGACTCTCAGGGATAAAACAATTCATTATTTCAATGAGTTGTGGTCGAATCCCGAGCTTGGGAACATGGAGTTCCACGCGAGTGCCGCACTATGTGACTGGCTCGAAAGCGAAGGTTTTGAGGTGGAGCGCGGCGCTTGCGGACTGCCGACCGCCTTCATCGCACGGCGTGGCGGAGCAGGGCCGAGGATTGCCTTTCTGGCCGAGTTCGATGCCCTGCCGGGCACGGACAATGCGGCGGTGCCTCACCGCCAGCGGACCGGAAAATCGGCCGGTCACGCCTGCGGTCACAATCTGATCGGTCCAGCCAATTGCGCTGCGGCGATTGCCGCCTCGAAGGCGGCGCGCGAGGCGGGCCTTGACGGCGAGATTGTGGTCATCGGGACGCCCGCCGAGGAGATCGTGTGGGGCAAGGTGGCCTTGCTGGGACTGGGCGCCTTCGAGGGCATCGATGTCATCCTGACCTCGCATGGGGACTATCAGAACGGCGCGCTTTCGCGTCCGTGCCAGTCCGTCGTCAACGGGGAATTGGTGTTCGAGGGAGAATCGGGGCACGGCGGCAGCGTGCGGCGGCGCAATGCGCTCGATGCCGCGGAACTGGCCGTGCAGTCGATCGAGCGGTTGCGTGCCCATCATTTCCCCGATGTGTCGGTTGAGCATGTTCTCCGCGTTGGCGGGCTTATTCCCAATGTGACACCTGACGAGGCGCGGCTGTGGCTGACGGCCCGTCAGGCGGATTTCGAACGGGCGCGCGAGGTTTTCGACTTCACTATGGACATCGCCGGTCGCGCTGCGGAGATGGCCGGGGTCTCGTTCCGGCATCAGTTCATCTCGGCCACGCGCGGCTATCTGCCCAATGACACGCTGGCGCAGCATCTGTTTGGCGCCCTTCAGGTGGTGGGGCCGCCGGCATGGCCGCAAGCCGAACGGGAGTTCATGACCAGTCTTGCGAGGGCCTGCAAGCCGGGAGAGGCCATGACGCTGCATGAGGAGGTCGGCTATTTCGATGAAGGGGTTGACCCTTACGGGCAGGATGATGGCGAGGTCAGCTGGCGCATACCGCTCGGGCGCCTCAACTGGGCCTTTCCCGAGCAGGTGCCCCTGCACAACTGGGCGTTGACCGCCTTGTCGGGGCATGCCGCCAGCCATCGCGGCGCCCTGATGGTTTCGGAGGCGCTTGCCATCGCGGGTGTAGGCCTGCTGAAGAACACAAGGCTTGTGGAAGCGGCCCGGGAGGAACGCGCCCGCAGGGCAGAAGGTGTCGACCTCGGTGAGCCGCAGTATGGCGCGCGCGAAACCATGCGGTCCAGTCCACATGCATTCTGGGATGCGAGCTGGGTGGAATGAGCAGTCCCTTGCCCGATCCGCGGAGCCTGTCCCTCCTTCCCGATCCCCCGCTTCCGGTGACCGTACTCACCGGGTTTCTGGGGAGCGGGAAGACGACACTTGTCAGGGGCCTGCTCGCCGGGGCGTCCACCAAGGGCACGGCGGTTGTCGTGAACGAGTTCGGGGAGGTCGGGCTCGATCATCTCATGCTCGAGGCGGCCGACGATTCGGTTCTGGTCATGCCCGGCGGGTGTTTATGCTGCCAGGCTCAGGGCGATCTCGCCCGGGCTTTGCGAACGCTTCTGGATCGCAGTGTCCGGGGGGAAATTCCGGCGTTCTCGCGGGTAATCGTCGAAACCAGCGGGCTAGCCGATCCCCGTCCCCTCCTGCAAGCTCTACTTACCGATCCCCTGAGGCTGTCGCGTTTCCGTCTCGAAGGGATCGCGACCACGTTCGACGCGGTTCTCGGCCCCGACCAGCTTGAGCGGCATGAGATCGCGATGGTGCAGTTGCAGGCGGCGGACAAGGTGGTTTTGACCAAGCGCGATCTTGCGGGACCGGACGCCGAGACAGAGATTGCCCGCCAACTTCGCAGGGCGGGCATTGCGGCGCCCCTCGTTCCGGGGGGAGAGGACGATGAAGATTTGCTGTTTTCATTCGACCCGAGGGTGCAGTTGAACCCCTCAAAACCCGGCATTCACTCCCATGATCACGCCGGCGGTTTTGCGAGCCACGGCATCAGGACCGGTGCTCGCCAGCTCGACCTCGATGTTCTCATGGCGGGCATCAGGGTGCTTTGCCATGACCGGGGGCAGGCGCTTTTGCGCCTCAAGGGCGTGGTCCGGTTCGATGATACCGACGAGGCAGCTGTCATCCACGCCGTCCAGCACCTGGTGGACCGGCCAAGGTTCATGACCTGCCCTGGAACGAACGGGGCCGGCGACGCGGACGCGTTCGGAATTGTCGCCATCTTCTCGGCCAAAGCGGACGCGGCATTCCGCGAGGCGCTGGACGATCTGGTGAAACGGGCAATCCTACCGGCGGGAATGCGGAAAAGAGGTGCCGCATGAAGATCAAGGCCATCGAGCATTTTTCTCTGGCCGTGCAGGATTTCGATCGATCCGTCAGCTTCTATCGCGAGGTTTTCGGGTTTGTCCCGGTGTTTGAGGAACGCGGTATGACGCGGGATATCCGCAGCATGACCGGGTTGTCCGAAGTCTCGTGCGATCTGGCGCAACTCGCGCCTCCGGGAGGCGGGGCCACACTCGAACTGATCGCCTTTGCCGGCCATGAATTGGCAGCGCCGGACCTGCCCCTGCCTGCTGGCTGCGGGCATATCGGCATCGAGGTCGATGATCTCGACGCCGCTCTCGAAGCGGTTTGCAACGCCGGCGCGCAACCGATCGGGGAGACCACAGGATTTCCCGAGGGGCGATCCCGGTATTGCCGCGAGCCCGGGGGGTCATATTTCGAGTTGCTCGAACTCAGGCCTCCCGATCTCTGATCGTCATTCAACATGGTGATGTTCCGATCCACGAACCCATAGCCCGAGTCAGCCCGGCCCAATTGTCATGAAACTGAATCCGCTCAATCTCTATCGCATGATGACCAGGATGCGCGCCTTCGAGGAAGCCTGCCTCGAAGGTGTGCCGACCTTCGAGATTCACGGCGAACTGCATACGTCAATCGGACAGGAAGCGATCGGGGTCGCCCTTGCCCATGCGCTGACGCCCGAGGACGCGGTCGTCAGCACCCATCGCAATCACTATCACGCTCTTGCCAAGGGTGTGCCGCCGCGCGCGCTGCTGGCCGAGATATTCGAACGCGAAACCGGCCTGTGCCGTGGACGCGGCGGGCACATGCATCCATTCGATCCGGATCGCCATTTCTCGGCGACGGGCATTGTCGGTGCATCGCTGCCGGTGGCGCTCGGCTATGCCTATGCGTTCAAACTCAGGGGTCTTCCGCATGTGGCGGTGGGCATTTGCGGGGATGGCGCCACCAATCACGGTACCTTTCACGAATGCCTCAACATGGCCGCCGTGTGGGATCTGCCGCTGGTTTGCCTGATCGAGAACAATCAATATGCGATTTCGGTCCCGATCGGCGAGGTCACGGCGACCTCCACCATATCCGAGCGCGCTGCGGCCTATGGCCTCGCGGGAGAGACCGTCGTTGGCACGGATGTGGAGGGGCTGACCGAAGCTTTCGCCGCAACTGTCAGGAAAACCCGAAAGGGCGGCGGCCCGTCGGTGATCGAGGCGACCTGTTACCGGTTCCGGGGTCATTATGAAGGCGATCACGATGGCTATCGCGACCGTTCCGAAAAGAAGCGCAAACGGGCCGAGATGGATCCGATCAGCCGATACCGCGACATCCTGATCGCCCGGGGCGAAGGGGATGCCGAGGGGCTGGCGGCGATCGATGCCGAAGCAAGGGCGGAGATGCAGGCCATGCTGGCCGAGGTTCGCAGCGATCCGCAGCCCGATCCATCCGGAGCCCTTGACCATATCTTCCTTGAGGAGGCGCGGTGATGGCCGACGTCAATCAGAGCATGCGCCGGATCAACGGATCCCAGGCGATAGCCGAATCCCTGATGCAGGAAATGGAGCGGGACGAAAGGGTCGTCCTGCTGGGTGAGGATGTAGGGCGTTCGGGGGGCGTGTTCGGGACAACGCGCGACCTGTTCGACCGCTTCGGGCCGATGCGGGTGAGGGATACGCCGATTGCCGAGATGTCGTTCACCGGCATGGGAGTCGGCATGGCGATGGCGGGACTGCGTCCGGTCGTCGAGATCATGTTCGTCGATTTTCTCGGGGTCTGTCTAGAGCAGATCTATAATGCCATGGCCAAGATTCCCTACATGTCGGGCGGCCGCGTCCCCATGCCCATGGTCATCAAGACGGCGGGTGGCAATATCGGCTCGGCTGCGCAACATTCGCAGTGTCTTTGGGCCACCTTCGCCCATCTGCCCGGCATGCATGTTGTTGCGCCCGCAACCGTGCGCGACCACAAGGGTCTCATGGCCGCCGCCATCCGCTCGGAAAATCCGGTGATCTTCATTGAGCACAAGGAGCTTCTGCTCAAGAAGTCCAAGGATTTCCTGAGTGGTGCCGAAGTGCCCGAGGGGGCTTTCGTGACCCCTATCGGCAAGGCCAATATCGTTCGCGGCGGAAGCGATCTGACCCTTGTGACTCTCAGCGCCGGTGTTGAATATTCGCTCGAGGCAGCCGCCGAGGTCGCAAGGGATGGCATCGATGTCGAAATCATCGATCTGCGTTCCATCGTCCCGCTCGATGTGGAAACGGTGGCGAATTCCGTCGCGCGGACCGGACGGCTTCTCGTTGTCGACGAGGACTATCTTAGTTTCGGGCTCTCCGCCGAAATCGTCGTGCGGGTTCTCGAACGGCTTGGCCCCGGCGCCTTGCGGCAGATTCAGCGTCATGCCGTGCCGGACGTGCCGATCCCTGCCGCGCTCTCGCTCGAGCAGGCCATCGTGCCCGGCCCGGCCTCCATCGAAAGGACGTTGAGGGAAATGGCCGCCGCATCCTAGAGCGGGGAAGCAAGTGCAGTGCCCGGCGGGCGAGGAGGAAAGGGGTCGGGCCAAAGATCGAGCCAAGGGTATCCGGCAAGGGTATCCGGCAAGGGTGTCAGGCGAGGAACAAGGGAAGGAATGTCGGTGGCGGCGGAATTGAACAAGGGTCATGTGGCTGTGGTTTTCGGCGGAGGCGGGGCCATCGGCTCGGCCTGTGTTCGCGCTTTCGCGGAAGCGGGTGCACGGGTGGTATCGGTCGATATCGGCGAGGATGCAGCGGCCCGTGCCATCGAAGGGCTCGATGGAAGCCACACGGCGCTGGCCTGCGACGTTACGAGGCCCGAGGCCGTTGTGGCGCTGGCGCGCCGGATCGGGGCAGTCGACAGCGTGATCTATGCGGCAGGGCTCAACGCCGATGGTTACGTCGCCGATATCGACTGGGCCGTCTACAGGCAGGTCATGGCCGTCAATCTCGATGGCGCCTTCCACGTTTGTGCGGCTTTCTCGCCGGTGCTGTGCGCACGGGCGACGGGTGGTTCGATCGTACTTTTGTCCTCGACAGCTGGGCTGCGCGGCGAAGCGGGCGGGGCAATCTACTGCGCCGGCAAGTTCGGCCTTATCGGGCTCACCGAAAGTCTTGCCGCAGAGCTTGGCGCGCATGGGGTCCGGGTGAACGCAGTCTGCCCGGGCAATGTCGACAGTCCAATGCTGCGTGAGGTCGCCGCTAACATTGCCACGCGGACCGGGGAGGATGCGTCCGCGATCTGGCAGGAAATGACCCATGCCGGCGCGGCGAGCCGGCTGATCACCCCCGAAGAGATTGCCGCATCCGCCCTTTATCTCGCGGGGCCGACAAGCGCCGCGATCACCGGCATTGCATTGCGCGTCGATGCCGGCGCCATGCTGAGCCTCTAGCCGGAGTATCCCGATGACCGAAACCAGACGTTCCAAGGCTCAGGGCGGTGAACCCGCTGGCGGGATGCGCAACAACACCTCGCCAGTCCCCGGCATCTTTCCGCCGCCGGAATCGATGCGCCCGACCCTGATTGGCGAGAACTACAGCGTTGTCGCGGGGCATCCGCTTGTCGCCATGGTCGCCGCCGACGTGCTGGAGCGCGGCGGCACCGCCATCGATGCCGGGGTGGCTGCCGGCCTTGCCAGCAATGTCATCCAGGCGGATATGTGCAATCTCGGTGGGGTTGCTCCCATTCTGGTGCGGCCCGCTGGCTCGGATACGGTCTGGTCGATCAGCGGTGTGGGGCATTGGAGCCGTTCGCTAAGCCTTGATGCCTATCTCGAGCGCTATGGTGGAGAAATGCCACCTGGGGCGGCGTGTTCGGTCGTGCCGGCCGCCGCCGACGCCTGGATTTCAGCGCTTTCGGGTTTCGGTACATGGTCGTTCGGGGCGGTGGCGGCGCCTGCCATTCGTTATGCGCGCGAGGGTTTCACGCTCGACCGGCGCACCGCCACGGCCTACCGCCTGATGGGCGAGACCTTTTGCGAATGGGAGAGTTCGCGCACCGTCTACTGGCCCAATGACAGGCCGCCGGAGGAAGGCGACCGGCTCGTCCAGACCGATCTGGGGCGGCTGCTGGAGCGCATGGTAGCGGCCGAGAAGGGCAAGGATCGCGCACAGGCGCTGGAGGCGGTCCGCCGTGTCTTCTATGAGGGAGAGACCGCTGAGAAGATCGTCCGCTGGGTGAATGATGATGGCGGCTGGATGACCCTTGAGGACCTCTCGGGCTTTAGGAACGAGGTCAAACCGGCACGGTATGCCGATTATGGCGGCTGGCGGGTCTTCACAGGCGACATGTATTGCCAGGCGCCGGTTATCCTGCAGACGCTGGCGGTATTGGCGGGCTTTGATCTCAAGGCCGAAGCGGCGAATCCGACCCGATATCTCCACTTTCTCACCGAGGCCATGAAGCTCGCCTTTTCCGACCGGGAGAAGCATTACTGCGACCCGGGTTTCACCGATCTCGACCTCGGCGACCTCCTGTC
The DNA here is from genome assembly GCF_000429865.1 of Cucumibacter marinus DSM 18995. Lineage (GTDB taxonomy): Bacteria > Pseudomonadota > Alphaproteobacteria > Rhizobiales > Devosiaceae > Cucumibacter > Cucumibacter marinus. Next base: position 509,767 of record NZ_KE386977.1, on the reverse strand, counting down.
TGCGGATCACATTGCCGGCCTCCGGGCGATGATCGATCCCGGCGCGGTGCTGCCCGATCTGCCAACGCTCGAGCGGAACGGTGTGGTGGGATCGACCAAGAGCAAGCGGCGCGACACGACCAACTTCACCATCGTCGATGGTGACGGGAATGCGTTCAGTTGCGCGGCCAGCGACACGATCGATGGCAATCCCATGGTTTCCGACCTCGGCATCATGGTCTCCCCGCGCGGGGTCCAGTCGCGACTTGATGCCGGTCATCCGGCCGTGCTCGGGCCTGGCCGGCGGCCAAGACTGACCCCGTCTCCGATGATGGCCCTTGGTGCGGGGGAGACCGACCCCCGCGTGATGGCGGTTTCCTCAAGCGGTGGCGACGTCATCCCCCAGGGCATACTGCAGGCTTTCCTCAATGTCGTTGATCGCGGCATGTCGCCTCAACAGGCCGTGGAAGCGCCGCGACTGACCTGCCTCAGTTTTCCGGATTCGTTTCATCCGCATTTCCATGATGTCGGACGCCTGAGTGTAGAAGAACGGGTTCCCGAGACCGTGCGCGACGAGCTGGCCGGTCTCGGCCACAGGATTCATCTGTGGCCCGATTATGAATTCGATTCGAGCGGGGTCGCCTTGTCCATGGACATGCGCGCGCCAGGCCGGGGGAGCCGGCGGGTGCTGGGTTCGGGGGCGGATCCGCGCCGCAGCCACTACGCCATCAGCCGCTGATCGCCGGCCTGCTGCCCCCCTGTACGGCGTTGGGCACGCTTGCATTGCGTCCTGAGATACATGATTCAAGCTGGTACGCTGCCTGAACCTGGAACTCGACCCTGATGTCGGGCAGGGCGAGATAGGCTTCGACCGGCCCTTCGATTCAGCCCAAGGGCGATCATGGCGTCGGCGACCCGGACAGAACCGCCGATATTGGCGCCGGCCACATAGTTGTCAGGCAGGCCATATTCCTCGGCGGTCTGCGCACACAGGTCGTGAATATCCTTAGTGATCTAATGAGGAAATAGGCAGCACCATGGCTGGTGACCTCGCCGTGGACTTTCCATCCGCCTTAGCCAAAGCCCCTACCTGTTAGAGTCCCAGGTTCAATCCGATTGGTCTCCGGAATCGTAACCTCATCTTCTGTAGGAGTCATTCATCTGGGCGCTCGCGGAATTAGGAAATAGCCGCGCAACGCTGTATTTTTTGCATTTTCTGCTTACTGGAAAGGGGGCTGATAGACATGTCCAAGATCAGCAATATCGCGTTTCTAGGCACTGGCCTTATGGGACTGCCCATGGCTCGGCGCCTTGCCGATGCCGGTTATTTGGTATCGGCCTGGAACCGTTCACCTGACCGTGCAGGACCGCTACAGGGCACCGTTAGGGTCTGCACGTCACCTGCGGAGGCGTCGGAGAACGCGGATTGCGTCATCTCCATGTTGCTGGATGGGCCGGCAACGAAGGCGGTGCTACTGGATCAAGGCGTGATCGGAGGCGCAAGGTCAGGCACATTGTTCGTCGATATGGGATCGGTGGACCCGGATAGCGACCGGATGTTGGCCGGGTTTGCGAAAGAACGGGATTGCGGATTTCTCGATGCACCAGTGTCCGGTGGCGTGGTCGGCGCGCATGCGGGTACGCTCTCCATCTTCGCCGGAGGCAAAGAGTCGGACTTTCACCGTGCTGTCCCCGTACTTCGGCATCTTGGCCGTCCGCATCTTATGGGTCCGGTCGGTGCCGGGCAAATTGCGAAACTGGGCAATCAGGTGATCGTGGCTGCCACCATCGGTGCCGTCGCCGAGGCGTTTCATCTCGCGCAGGCAGGAGGGTGCGACCTTGACGCCTTCCGGGCAGCGCTCAGGGGCGGGTTTGCAGACAGTCGTGTTCTCGACCTGCACGGTGAACGCATGATCCAAGGCAACTACCGGCCAGGTGGACGGTCAGCAGCACAACTTAAGGATCTCGACAATGCTGCCGCCCAAGCGGAACGGTCGAACGTCGAGTTACCAATGGCCGAGACGGTACGAGCGGCCTTTCGCGATTTGGTAGACCATCACGGTGGCGCCGACATGGACCACTCAGCCTATTTCCACTGGCTCTCGCTCAGGCAAAACTGATCTGGGTCTTGATCGAGCGGGTTCGGTCTCCTGCTACACGGAAGGCCTCGACGGCCTCTTCGATGCCAAAGGTCTGGGTGATGAAGGGCTTCACGTCGAGCAGGCCCTTTCTCATCATGTCGACTCCGGAAAAGAACTCCTCGTGAAACCTGAAGGAACCCATCACAGCGAGCTCCTTGGCCGTAAGCTTCTGCATCGGAACGACCATGTCTCCACCCAGGCCGAGTTGTAGAACCTTGCCTCTGGGCCGCACGGCATCGATACCCGCTGCAAGCGCTATCGCAGCCCCTGAACATTCGAACAGGACGTCGAATATCCCCTTCTTTGCCATATAGGGGTCGAGTCCCGTCGGATTTTCGGCCATGTTGATGACCTCATCTGCGCCGGCGCGCGTTGCCATCTCAAGCGGAAAATCTCCGAGGTCGGTTGCAACGATGTGCTCGGCTCCCGCACGACGTGCGCTCAGAATGCAGAAGATGCCAATGGGCCCACATCCGGTGACAAGCACATGTTTGCCCAACAATGATCCGGCCCGACGTACGGCGTGCAGGCAAACCGCAAGAGGTTCAGCCGCCGCCGCTTCCGAGGGACTCAAGCCGTCCGCCGGCGCACACTGATCTGCATCCGCGACAAGCGTGTCGCGAAATGCGCCTTGAATGTGAGGGAAGGGCATTGCCGAGCCGTAGAAGCGCATATTGAGACACTGGTTGCTCAGACCCTCCTCGCAGTATTGGCAACTGCCGCAGGGTCGGGACGGCGAGACGGCCACGAGTTGTCCGATCGAGAGGCCGCTGACCCCAACGCCCAATTCGGTGATGTATCCGGCAACTTCGTGCCCAAGAATCATCGGTTCCCGGAGCCGCACATCGCCAAATCCACCATGATTGTAGTAGTGGAGATCCGAGCCGCAAATGCCACCGGAGGCCATCTTGATGCTCACCTGTCCGGCTCCGACCAGGCCATCATCGCGGTCCTCGATACGCAGGTCGCCGGCGCCGTGGATAACTATCGCCCTCATGGTTCCTCACTCAACAGGTGTGATGAGATCGCGGCCGGCGAAATGCGCCGTCAGATTATCGCGCAGGAGTTGCCCCATCGCCTTGCGGGTCTCGGTCGTTCCCGAGGCCTGATGGGGCTGAAGCAGGACATTCGGCAGATCGAGAAACCGAGGGTCGATTTCCGGTTCGCCTTCGAAAACGTCTAGGGCGGCGGCGCCGAGCCGGCCCGTTGCCAGCGCGTCAATCAAGGCGTCTTCATCGATGTTCGATGCACGGCTGACGTTGATGATCATTCCCTGTGGCCCGAGCGCTTCGATCACCTCTTGGCCTACAATGTGTCTGGTCGCCGCCGTGGCGGAGAGAGCGACGAAAAGTATATCGGATCGTGCAGCAAGCGCGACAGGTTCTGCGACAAACGTCCAGTCCGGCGCGTACTCCTTCTCAGCCAAATCGGAATAGGCGACATCCATATCAAAGGCCGCCAGGCGCTTACCTAGTTCAAATCCAATTCGGCCGAGGCCCAGTATTCCGACACGTTTGCCCCATACTCGCGTCTTGAGTGGTAAGTTACCGTCTCGAAGCCAATGCCCTTTTCGAACCCACGCATCGCCTTCGATAAGGCCACGTGAGAGGCCGAGCAGCATGGCCATTCCGAAATCCGCAACATCGCTCGTCAGCACGTCAGGGGTGTTTGTGACACGGACACCACGCTCGCGGCATACCTCGAGGTCAACCGCGTCGTAACCCACGCCATACACCGAGATGATTTCAAGGGCAGGGCAGGCGTCGATGGTGCGGCGGTCGGCGCCCAACTCGCCTCGCGTTGCGATGGCGCGGATGCGGGGGCCTGCCGTGCTCAACAGCGCGGCAGGATCGTCGGATGCAAACAGCTTGTGTACAGTGAAGGCGTTTTCGAGTGGCGCCTGATCCCAATCGGGATAGGGGCCGATCTGCAGTATGTCGGGCTTGTTCATGGTCGCGGAGATTTCTGTGTTGACATGTAAATGTTATCGATACCATAACGAGTGACACCGTGTGCTGTCGAGAGGAAACTGGCCTCATGAATTATGAATTGTTCGACCTGAAGGGACGACGCGCCCTGATCACGGGTTCCTCGCAGGGCATCGGGCTGGCGCTGGCGAAAGGTCTGTCGGCGGCTGGAGCTGAAATCGTTCTGAATGGGCGTAACACCGACAAACTCAGGGCGGCGGCGGCCAGTTTCGGCAATGACGGGCATCGTGCTCGGACACTGGCCTTCGATGTGACAGATCATGAGCAGACCAGGTCCTGCATCGATGAATTCGAGGCGCAGTCTGGTCCGATCGATATCCTTGTGAACAACGCCGGTATTCAGCACAGGGCGCCGCTTGAAGACTTCCCCTCTGAGGCTTTCGAGCGACTGATGACGACGAATGTCGCCTCGGTGTTCAATGCCGGGCAGGCGGTGGCAAGGCATATGATCACCCGTGGCCGCGGCAAGATCGTCAATATCTGTTCGGTTCAGAGCGCTCTGGCTCGCCCCGGGATCGCACCCTATACCGCGAGCAAGGGAGCGGTCGTCAATCTGACCAAGGGGATGGCGACGGACTGGGGCCGGCACGGGCTGCAATGCAACGGACTCGCTCCAGGCTATTTCGACACGCCGCTCAATGCCGCTCTGGTCGCGGACCCCGAGTTTTCGGCCTGGCTCGAAAAACGAACACCGGCCGGCCGCTGGGGTCGTGTGGAGGAACTGGTTGGCGCGTGTGTCTTCCTGTCTTCGGAGGCGTCGTCCTTCGTGAATGGAACGACGATCTATGTCGATGGCGGAATAACGGCATGTCTGTGACGGATCGTTACGTCGTCATGGGTGTTACGGGAGCTGGCAAGAGCCGTATCGGTGCTGCACTCGCAGATGACATCGGTGCGTCGTTCGTCGATGGTGACGCGCTTCACCCGGCGACGAACATTGCCAAAATGAGTCGGGGGGAGCCCCTTGACGATGAAGACCGCGCACCCTGGATCAAATCGGTGGGCGAAACGCTTGCCGGGGCCGACGGGCCAATCGTTGTGGCATGTTCGGCCCTCAAGAGAAGCTATCGCGACAAAATTCGGGAGATTGCGGGAGGAACTGTGTTCCTCTTTCTCGACGGGTCGCGTGACGTATTAGCGGGGCGGATCGCGGAGCGAGAGGGGCACTTCATGCCCTCGGAACTACTCGACAGCCAGCTTCGCACACTGGAACCGCCGGAGGTGGACGAGAAGGCATTTGCAGTGGATGTCGGACAGTCGGCCGAAACGGTGATCTCCATATTGACCAAAGCCGTGAAGGGAATTCGCCAATGACCGAGTCCATCGCATTGATAGGTGCCGGCGCCATGGGCGGTGCCATTGGCGCTCGGTTGGTTGCAACCGGGCATACGGTTCACGTGTTTGATCTCGATTCGGCCAAGGTAGCCATGTTGGTGGCGAAAGGCGCAACGGGATGCAAGAGCGCCGCTGAGGCAGCCGCTGCCAGCGACCTCGTGATCACGAGCCTCAACTCGCCAGGCATCGTGGAGAGCGCGGTATTCGGACCCGAAGGGGTTGCGGCGGGTGCAACACCCGGTACTGTCGTGATCGACATGTCCTCGATCGATCCTGAGGCCACTAAGGCACTGGCAGAGCGCGCGCTATCGTGTGATCTGAGGTGGGTCGACAGTCCGCTTTCCGGGGGGGCGCCAAAGGCCTCAACCGGCGATTTGACCCTAATGGTGGGGGGTGAGGCGGAGGACGTGGACAAAGCGAGGGCCGTGCTTGAATGCCTCGCCAGCAATATCACGCATATGGGACCGGCGGGGACCGGACAGACGACCAAACTCATCAATCAAGTGCTGTGCGGTCTTGGATTTCTCGCTGTGGCAGAAGCCACACAACTCGCCCTTGACGCTGGCGTCGCGGTCGAAAAGATCCCGATGGCTCTCAAGGGCGGGCGCGCCGACAGTGCTATCCTTCAAGAGTATATGTCGCGCTTTGCGACACGCGACTACCGCCGTACCGGCCGTATCGACAACATGGTCAAGGACCTTGATGGCGCCAAGGACCTGGCGCGACGGACGCAGACCTCCATGCCGCTGACAACCCTTTGTGCGGAGATCCATCGGATGCTGACCGCCGCGGGGCTGGGGGGCGAGGACCAGGCCGTGCTGATGGAATACTTCAAGGGACTGGACAAGGAGCACATATCATGATCACGCGTTTCGCGCTTTTCGAAGGCCAGATTCATGACGGGCACGAGGCGGCGTTTCGTGAGGCGGTTCTCACGCAGCTTGTGCCGCTCTGGGCCAATTTTCCGGGCCAGACCGATGTGCGGGTGATGTTCGGGGAAGAACGCGACGAAGGTGCACCCGAGTTTGCACTGATCCTTGCTATCTCCTATCGGGACCTTGCCGGCATGGAGGCTGCGTTGAACAGCACGTATCGCGAACAGTCACGCATCGTGACCGGAGAAATTGTCGGACAACACTTTGATGGCCGCATCCATCATCACGTGACCGAGGCGCACCTGTTCTAGGGACTGTGGTGCGCCAACGATGCGGGATAGCCGTTTCGGGCACAGTCAGGCAGTTGAAACGACCCGCGGCGGGCGGATACAAGCGCGGCACCAATTCAATGTTCCAGCGTGGAGACCCTGCGGGGTGCATTAACCGAGGATGAAACCCCCTCATATCCGCCGAGTTGTCACCATGAAGGATGTGGCGAAGGCCGCCGGCGTCTCGGTCATGACCGTGAGCCGTGCCTTCAAGGATCATGCCTCGGTCAAACCCGGAACCCGGGAACAGATCCGTCAGGTTGCCGCGGATATGGGATATGTTTTCGACAGCACGGCCGCAAATTTGCGCACGCAGAGATCGAATTTCGTCGCCGTCATCATTCCCTCGATCAACAACGCCAACTTTGCTGATACGATCAGCGGCCTTAGCGGACCCATCGAGGCTAGCGGCCGGCAAATCCTCTTGGGCAATTCCAACTATGATATCGATCGGGAAGAGCGACTTGTGGAGCAGCTGCTTCAGAGGCGGCCCGAGGCCCTCGTCTTGACCGGGGGACGTCACACGGACCGGGTTCGCCACCGGTTGGCCGATGTGGGCATGCCTATCATCGAAATGTGGGACTTGCCGGAGCGGCCAATCGGCCATGTCGTCGGGTTTGACAATGCGGCCGCAATGGACATCTTGGTACGCCATCTCACTGATCGCGGTCGCCAACGCATCGGGTTCATCGGCGGAGATGCGCCACAGGATGCGAGAGGTGCGCACCGCCGGCAGGGTTTTGTCGCCGCAATGCAGAAGCGCAGCCTGTCGGGACATCGCCTGATTGATACGGGCACGCCACCGATCTCGATGCGGGAAGGAGCGGTGGCCATGGGCCAGCTGCTCGATGATCTGCCGGACACTGATGCCGTAATCTGCGTCTCGGACCTGACGGCTTTTGGTGCCCTGACTGAATGTATTCGGCGCGGCGTTGCGGTACCTGACGAGATGGCGATTGCCGGCTTCGGAGCCTACGAGATCGCGTCGGTGAGTGTCCCCACGCTCACCACTGTGAATCCGCATCCACAGGATATCGGTCGACGTGCGGGGGAACTCATTGTATCTTTGCTCGACGGATCATACACCGATAACGGCGGGGAAAACACTCGCACCATCCTCGAGATCACTACAGAAATTTCGCCAGGTGGTTCGACGCCCTGAGTGGCGTGTTCGAGGGAAATTACGTTATCGGCAATATGCCAGTTCGGTACTGATCGAGCGGATCATGGCGTTCACCTTCTTCAAGGCGCCGAGTTTCGAACCCCTGTTGCTACCGACATAAACTTCCTGCATGGGCAGTTCCAGTCCGGTCTCGACCACGTGAACCTCGCCACGTTGCAGTTGATCCTGAAGTAGCCTGACGGGCAGTATTCCGATGCCCGATCCGGCTTCCACCAGCCTGACAATGACGTTGAGGTTGTTACAATAATTCAGCCGCAGGGCAAGATGAACCGTCCCTTTCAGGCTGTTGGTGGTCAACTGATGCAGGTTTGAAGGTGCCGGAGTTGCCAGGATGCGCTGGCGCAGAAGGTCGGTATCCGACACGGGGCCGACATCAAGCCCAAGTCTGGGGCTCGCAAGCCATGCGACTTCCTGAAGTCCGAGCAGTTCCAGTTCAATGTTTTCATACACTGGCGGCGTCGAGAGGACGGCGATATCGAGCAAACCCTCCGAGAGTTGTTCGGCCAGATCGTGGCTTGTGTTGACTGTCATCGCAATACGCGTTTCGGGGAAACGCGAGTCTAGCGTGTCGAGCAGTCGCGGCAGGCCGATCACTGCGAAACTGTCGACAACTCCGACCCGCAGCGTGGGCAGACTGGGATTGCGCGTACGAATATTGGTGTCGATGTTGCGGGCTATCCCGATCATCTGTTCGGCATAGCGAACGAGCGCGTCGCCCTCGCCGGTCAGCGCCAACTGCCGTTTCCTCAGGAAGAGGGGTACCCCCAGCTGTTCCTCCAGCTCACGAATGCGGTAGGAGACAGTGGGTTGCGTGATGTTCAGCCGTTCCGCAGCCTTGTTGAAGCTGCGTAATTGAGCCGCCCAGTAGAAGGCCTCGAGGGCCGGAAAATTGATGTTCATACCACTGGATAGAATTTTTCTATCGAAGTCGTCAATTGCTTCGATTGGATTGATTTTATTCCGCCATGTACCGTTTGTCCAAAGAGTTCAGGAACAGGTCAGCGCGAGCCCATGACGAAGTTGATATCGAGAGAACAGATCGTTCAGGACCTCCCGGAAATCGATGACATCGAGTCTGCAGAACTGAGACAGAAGGTTGTTGATGCCTGGGAATTCGCTCTGGGTCATTCGTCCTTCTCGCGGGTGACGGATATTCCAGGGGAGGGAAGTAAAGGCGTATTTCTCCTGACCCGAGGCACGCAGGATGCGCATTTGCGCGGGGTTACCCGGCTGGCCCTTGGGATCTATGAGGAGTTCCGAGCGACCTATCCCGAAGCCAAGGTCGATCGTGACATCATTCTGGCCGGCGGGCTGTGTCATGACATCGGCAAGACCTGGGAGTTCGATCCAGAACGCCTGAAACAGTGGAAGGCCCGCCCTCATCGTTTCGGCGAGCCCTCGTTTCGCCATTCGGCGTATGGTGTCCATGTTTGTCTTTCAGTCGGACTGCCCGAGGAGATCGCTCATATCTGCATGGGGCATTCCCTCGAAGGGGCACATATCGGGCACAGCACAGAGTGTTTCATAATCCGTCAGGCCGATCACGCCTGGTGGCATGTGGCAGCCGCGCTTGGACTGTGCGAGCCCGACACCATCAGTTTTGCAGGACCGACACTGCGGGTGAGACCGATCGGCGAAAGCTGAGGCGGACATCAGGACCGGGGAGGAGGTCATGGGGTACAATTTTCAGTTTGGCGTTCTGGTCAACTATCTACCCGAGTTCGTCGGCGGCCTCGGACTGACACTCTTGTTGTCCCTTGTCGGCATTTTCGGCGGGCTTGCCCTTGGTATTGCCTGTGCCATTGTTTCGGTCCGCGGACCGCTCATCCCCAGAGTCATGGTCCGCGTCTATGTCGAGATCATGCGCAACACCCCGATGTTGGTGCAGATCTTCGTCATCTTTTTCGGTTTGCCCAGTCTCGGGATACGCCTGTCGCCCTTCGTGTCGGTGCTGCTGGCGATCGTCCTCAACAACGGCGGCTATATTGCGGAAATCGTCCGGGCCGGCATCCAGTCTATTCATCCCAGCCAGGTTGAGGCCGCAGAGAGTCTGGGGCTGACCGGGGGGCAGACCATGCGTTTCGTCATCCTGCCCCCTGCGCTTGAGCGGGTGATGACACCGATCATCTCACAGTCCGTCTTGCTCATGCTCGCCACTAGTCTGGTGTCAGCCATCGGTGTCGAGGACCTGACGGGCGTGGCCATGATCGCGAGTTCAGAAACCTTCCGAACCATGGAAATCTACGTCGTTATCGCGTTCATCTATGTCGGGTTGAACTTCGTCTTCCGCGCGCTGCTCAATGCTGTTGGGCTGCTGATGTTCAAGCGTTCGCGCCAGCGGTTGTTGGGGAGGGCGTAACATGCGTGAGTTCGGCCAGGCAGAAGTTCTCTTCATCATTTTTGCTCTGCAATGGACATTGACGCTGACTGCGCTTGCCTTTGTCGGCGGCGGTATTGCCGGTCTCGGAGTTGCACTGTTACGCATCTCCCGGTCGCGCATCATTCGTTGGCTGGTCTCCGGCTACATCCAGATCGTCCAGGGAATGCCGCTGCTGGTGCTGATGTTCCTATGTTACTATGCACCGTCGCTGTTCGGTATCGAGCTCGATGCTCTGTTCGCGGCGGGCATCGCCCTTACCCTCAATGCGAGCGCATTCCTTGGCGCGATCTGGGAAAGTGCCCTTCGCGCCATACCCAAGGCGCAGTGGGAAAGCGCCGAAGCCCTGGCGCTGCCGCAATCAAAGGTTCTTCGTTTCGTGATTGCGCCCCAGGCAGTGCGCATCGCATTGCCCTCGACGGTCGGCTATCTGGTGCAGATCGTCAAAGAAACCTCCCTGGCATCGATCATCGGGTTTGTCGAAATCACCCGCGCCGGTCAGTTGGTAAGCAACGCGACTTTCGAGCCGATGAAGGCCTTTGTGTGCGTGGCCATTCTTTACTTCGTCATCTGTTTCCCTCTGTCGCGGTTCAGCCAATGGCTGGAGGCGCGCAGCCCCGGCCGTGCGAAAGGGACCTCGCGCGGCAAGCGGTCCATCAGGTCCAAGAGCCCCAAAACAACTTGAAAGGTATATCCATGAGACTGAAGTCACTCCTCATGCCTCTGGTGGGTGCCGTACTTGCCCTCGGCACCGCGCAAGCATCTGCAACAACGATTGACGACCTCCTGCAACGCGGAAGTGTGCGCATCGGCGTCGATCTTTCCGTCCCTCCCTTCGGCATTACGAATGCCAGCATGGAACCCGACGGTCTCGACGTCGATATCGCCAAGCTGCTCGCGAGCGACCTAGGGGTCGAGCTCGATCTTGTTCCGGTCACCGGTCAGAGCCGTATACCTTCGCTGCAAACCGGCAAGGTGGACTTCGTCGTCGCGAGTTTCGGCATCTACCCGGAGCGCGCGCTGTCGGTCGCCTTTTCCAATCCCTATGGCGGACACAAGTCGATTATCATCGCCCCTCAAGACGTCCAGATCGAAAGCCTTGAGGACCTTTCGGGTCTGACGGTCGGCGTACCGCGCGGAACGGCCCATGAGCGGATCCTTTCCGAAGCCGGTATCGAGGGAATGGAACTTGTCCGTTTCGAAGACGACAGTACTACTCTCAATGCACTTGTTGCCGGACAGGTCGACGCCATCGGTACAGTGAACTTCATCGCCGCCGAACTCCAGGAACGCTATCCCGACCGGAATTTTTCCGAGAAGGTCACCTATCTTGAGAGCTTCTATGGTGTCGGTGTTCGCCAGGGCGAGATGGAACTTGTCCACTGGCTGAACACCGTCCTGTTCGTTCACAATCAGAGCGGCGAGCTTGGCGAGATTTATCGCAAGTGGATGAAGACGGACCTCCCGCAGCTTCCCTCATTCTGAGGCCGAAGCTTGCATGCACGGGCATCCATGCGGTGCCCGTGCCCCTGAATGGATGAGAAGTGAAATGAGCGTCATACACGTCGAGAACATTCGCAAACGGTTTGGTGCCCTTGAAGTGCTCAAGGACGTTTCCATGACCGTCGAAGCCGGTGAAGTGGTTGCCCTGATCGGACGCAGCGGATCTGGGAAGAGTACGCTCCTGCGCTGCCTCAACGGGCTTGAGAAGATCGATGAGGGCGTCATCACAATTGCCGGGCACAAGATGTCGCACAACACGGCCGAATTGCGCGCGTTGCGCCGCGACGTCGGCATCGTCTTTCAGGGATATAACCTGTTCCCGCATCTGACGGCGGGCGAAAACATCATGCTGGCACCAGTCCAGGTGAAAGGACTGCGCAAGGCCGAAGCACGTGCGGAGGCTCAGCGATGTCTCGAACTCGTAGGCCTTGGCGATCGCTTCGATTCCTATCCCGACATGCTCTCGGGTGGCCAGCAGCAGCGGGTGGCAATCGCCCGGTCGCTGGCCATGCAACCCGTGGTGATGCTGTTCGACGAAGTGACTTCTGCTCTCGATCCGGAGTTGACCGAGGAAGTGCTGGCCGCCATCGAGGATCTTGCCGCACAGGGCATGACCATGATGCTGGTCACCCATGAGATGCGTTTTGCGCGTAGGGTGGCCCATCGGACCATCTACATGCGCGACGGGATCATACACGAACAGGGGCCTTCTGAGGCGCTGTTCACCAACCCGCAGACACCAGAATTGAGGTCTTTCCTCAAGGCCGAACTCGGCTGAACCCGAGGGCAGAGTGAAACTCTCGCAACGGGTTGTGTGAGCTGTCAAAAGCCCCGATTTCGCAAACCCAATCCGCGTGAGACCGGTTTGCGTCCGTCTGACGGCACCGCCACTTCCAAGCGGTTGGCACTTGCCAACGCAAACCTCCGGTGGAGGTTTGCGAGCGCAGGAAGGCCATGAGAGCTGTGCTCGAATGGCAGGAATGCAAAAATCCCCGGGTTCGAAGTTTCTCCCGGAGTCTCCGCCATCCACACCTGCCCATTCCCTGTTTTGTCCGGTCATCCGGATTTGCGCACCCGTTCTCGGGGGCTTTGCCGGTCTGTGTGTTTGCAGAGGCCTGTGTTGAGGCCGGATCAGGGGCCGGCAACCAGGATCAACTACCCACGGCCGTGAAGCACCGTTGGAACGACGACGGTGCATTGGCATCGCATCTGCCCATTAATGGCGGGAGCGGGCGCTGCCGCGGTTCCGCGAAGGCGAGGTCATCAGAAATCGGCCGTTCGGACGCATGTGTCTTCACTCGGGGGCCCGCCCACGAGGTCACTGCATCCGCAACGTCTTTGCTATCGACCATGCCCATGCCCTCGATAGAGGGCGCGAACTGGGCCGTGTTCACCTGCGCCAACCGGGGCAAAAAGAGACGGTTTCGAATTCGTCTGACAGCACTCATTTCGTGTCCGACGGGGGTCCGTCATGACCGCCCCACCGCGCATTCGAGTTGACAGGAAGGAAAACAGATGTCAGGTAATTGGTCTGGTCACCATGACAGCAGGCCAAAAATGATCAAGGGGAGGAAACTGATGTCAACGAATGAAAGCACATCCGGGCCTACGAGACGCTCGGTTCTCAAGGGTATGGCGGCTACGGGCGCCGGTGCCGCACTTGCTTCCGGTTTCGGGATCAGGATGGCATCAGCGCAGGCCAATACGCTCAAAGTCATGTCGACGCCGGACTTCAAGTTCGCGGACGCCCTGGCGGCAACCGAAGAGCCGGAAATGGACGGCACCTATCTCAGGGCTGCCTGGCACATTCTGCAGAACTGGAAGGAAAAACACCCGGAGGTGACACTCGAATTCGATGAGGTGCCTTGGGATCAGGTCACCCAGAATGTCATCCTCGCGGCGCAGGCCGGCACCGAGAACGACGTGGTCATGGTCAATGACCTCAACATTCCCAAATTGTCGCGCGGTGGCTTTCTGATGCCCATCGACCAGTTCTCCAGCGACTGGGACGATTACAACCAGAATCTCTTGCGCGGCATCGCATCGTATGATGGCAACATCTATGCCCTGCCGTGGATGACCGATTGCCGCCACGAGTATTATCGCAAGTCGCTTTATTCGGCTGCCGGCATCAGCGATCCCGCCTCGACCTGGGATGGCTTTGTGGAGCAGATGAAGACCATCAAGGAAAGCGGCGTCGAGACGCCTTATTCCTTCTTTGCCAGCAACTCCGTGCATACCCCGACCATGTCGCTCCTGGCGCCCTTGTGGATGCTCGGCGGCAATGTGATCGATGCGGAAGGCAGGGCGGTGCTGAATTCCGACGAAATGGCCGAGGTTTTCGCCTTCTACAACAGGCTGATGAACGAGGAGGGAATCGCCAGTCCCGACCTGATCTCCCTGCCCAATAGCGGGGCCTTCAATGACCTGTTGGCGAGCAGCAAGGTCGCTGCTCAGAAGAACGGTGCCTGGGTCTGGTCGGCGCTCGAAGCCGATGGTCACGGTGACGATATCGGATTCTTCCGCACACCCCGGCCATCCGAGGACGCGCCAGATGCGACGCTGTCGGGTTTCTGGGCGTTTGAGCTGCCGGCCCGCACTGGCGTTGACGACGCGCAGCAGGAACTTGCGGCAGAGTTCGCGTTGCATGTGACCAGCGCCGAAAGCCAGAACCTGGTTGTGGCGCATATCGGCGGACAATTGCCGACCCGCCCCAGCGTGAACTCCATGTCGGCCGCCCTTGCCAAGGACGACGCGTGGCGGTTCCAGGCTTCCTACGCCGCTGATGCCGGTCGCGGCATGCCGCCGGCAGCGGATTCGGGCCTGTTGTTCGACCAGATGACAACGGCCTTCCAGCGCTATCTCTCCGGTCAACAATCTGCACAAGATGCTCTGACAGCGGCCGAGAACAACTATAACTCGCAGGTTGCTGGCTAGAGGCACATATGACTGTGACAAACACGGGTCCGATCGCGTCGGTATCGACGGCGCGATCGGAAAGTGGTTCAGAGGTCCTGATCTTCCAGAATGCGTTCTGGGCGCTCGAGGTGGATCTCGAACCCTCGATCAATCCGCGCTATCTCAAGCATCTGGAGACAGGCCAGGTTCTGGCCGATGAGGATTATTGCTATCACATCGAGCTCGCTTCCGCCCGGCACCGCAAGACCGGATACCATGGAGGCGAAGAGTGCGCGCGCGGCCTTCACCTGATCGATTGGCGTGTTGACGAGGACAAAGAACGCGGCGCCTCGACGCTGACGCTGACCGGCCGCGTTGACTTCGGGCGGGACGGACCGACCGATCTCGTGGTCGAACATTCCTTCACGATCCTTGCGGACAAGGATCGGTTTGAAGAACGGATCGCACTGCAGCACAGATACGGTCACGATGAACATGAGATCGCGGACTACCGTTTCGGGTTTCGCAAACGCATGTTCGATGCCCGCAAGGCGGCATGGATCGACCACCTGGACGAATACAAGCTCAGCGCGATTCCTTTCCGCCGCCGCAGGGGGCACGCAAAGGACTATCTCAAGCAGGACTATTCGGCAGCCGACCTGATGCCGGCCAACTGGATCGGAAACAACCTGCCTAACCGGCAGTCCGAAGCATGGAGCTGGCAAAACGGCGACACCGGATTCTGCTTTTCCAAATACAATCAGGATCTCATCGAATTCGCGTTGGTGGACGGAGAATTCCACACGCCCAGGGCGGCGCAGGAAATGGACGGGATGACGTCACTGGCCGCGGTCGGGGACGTTGTGTTGCGATTTCTCGGTGCGGGACGCACCCATGGCGCACCGGGCACGCCGGTCATCGTGAATGCCCAGACCCGTGAGTTCGAGTTCGGCGTGTCAACGATCATTCCCTTCCGCGGCAGCTGGGAAGAGGGCCACAGAGTCTATGGCGCATTTCTGCGTGAACGCGGGCATGTGGTGCCGAAGGGTTTCAATCCGCCCGTGCACTGGAACGAGCTCTATAATCTGGGCTGGCGCGGCATGAACACGCCGCTTCAGGAACTGCCCGAACTCTGGGAAGAAGCCGAACGTGCCAAGGCCATGGGTGCCGAGGCCTTCTACTTCGATCCGGTCTGGGATCTGTTCGAGGGCAGTTCGGTGTGGGACGAAGCCCGTCTCGGTCCACTACCCGATTTCGTTTCCAAGCTGAAGCAGGACTACGGTCTCAGCCTGTCACTGCATCTGATGATGCACACCAAGTCCGCCGAAGAAGATCCCGCAATCTATCGCCGCGGCCCTGATGGAGAGATTCTCGAGTGGAACGACGGCAAATATAATGGAGGCTATGTGTGCTGCGCCTCGCCGGCCTGGCAGGACCAGAAATCGGCGAAGCTGCTCGCCCTGGCCGAGGCGGGCGTGACGTTCTTCATGTTCGATTTCAACGAATATTCGATCCCGAGCGTGAATCCCGGCGTGGTGCGCCTCGGCGGGTGCGAGCCGTGCTATTCGCCGGATCACGGGCACAGCGTCCCGGCAACGCTGGAGGAGCACGCGGCTGGACTTTACGAGGTCATGAAGCGGGTCAAGGACGCCTATCCGGACATGCTGATCGAAGCCCATGACGCGGTCACTGCCGGTTGGCAGGACTATCTCCCGCTGTATTTCGGACATGGCGCAGAACGCCCTGCATTCGATGAGCATTGGGGGTTCGAATATATGTGGAACCCCTATCTGGACCTTTTGTCGGGCAAGTCGCTGTCGCTCTACGAATACAATCTCGCCTTCGACATCCCTCTTTATCTTCATATCAATCTGCGGTTCGACAATGACAACGCGCTGGCATTCTGGTGGTACGCCTCCACGTGCCGGCATCTTGGCATTGGCGGTTTGAAGCCGGGCGATGCAATATGGGACAGCCATGTCGACGCGATGCAGACCTATCGCCGGTTAAAGCCGCATTTTGCTCAGGGCCGCTTCCTCGGCTTCGACCCGATGGTCCACGGGCATGTGCTTGATGAACAACGGTCCGCGGCCTTTGTCGCCTTCAACATGAGCTCACGCCCGGTCGAGTTTGCGCGTACCTTTTCCCTTGAGGGGTCCGGCCTGCCGGCGGGCGCCCGTTTCGAAGGCGAAGGAGTGAGCGTGGCTGAAACAGAACTGACCCTGAAGGCCAGCATGCCCGCCCTTTCGGCCCATGTGTTCGAGGTGAGCTGGGAATAATGGCTATCGCAGTCGGCACGGTCACACCGGCCATCAAACCGAGAAAGCGGCGCACGGACCTGTTCCCGTTTCTGCTGATCGCGCCGGCGGTTCTGCTGGTCGGCGCGTTCACAGTTCTCAGTCTCGTTTTCACCGGTGTTGCCAGTCTCACCGACTGGGATATCGGGCGCCGTGTCACCTCCTTTATCGGGCTGGGCAATTATGTCCGTGCCTTCCAGGATTCCGATCTCATCGGAGCGTTCATCCGGTCGGGCATCTTTGTAACCAGCGTCGTCGCGCTGTCCACGTTCTCCGGCTTCCTGATCGCAGTCGGATTGAACCGCAAGTTCCGCGGGCAAGGATTCGTCCGGGCTCTCGTCATCGTGCCCTGGGTGATCAGTGAACTTGCAACCGGGGTCTTCTGGATGATCCTGCTGATGCCGGACGCGCCGCTCGGGGCCGTTCTGGGCGGGCCGCTGCGGTCGGCGACGGGGGCCATGATCTCGCTCATCTGTGTCGAGACCTGGCGCAGCGTCGGCTTCGCCATGGTCATGGTCTTGGCCAGCCTGCAGTCGATCGATGAATCGCTGTACGAAGCCGCCAGGGTGGACGGCGCAAGCGGCTGGCGCCAGACCTGGCTGATCACCTTTCCGCTGGTCAGCCCGACCCTTCTGGTGGTCGCGATCCTGCTCATGATCGGCAACTTCAACCTGGTCACCATCATCATCGCCTTCACCGAGGGCGGGCCGATCGATGCCACGACCACGACCGCCCTTTATATGTACAAGCATTCCTTCCAGTATTTTCACATCGGCTACGGCTCATCGATCGCAATCCTGATGTCTGTCGTCAATGTGATCGCGATGGGGTTCTTCATTCTGCTGCAGCGTAGCCGGGGAGCAAGCCAGTGACCGCCATGACCGTTCGCAAACGCGCCATGCGCATCGACTGGGCGACTGTGTTCACCTGGGTGGCGGTGATCGTTGTGTTTCTCCTGCCCATGGTCTGGATCGTGCTGAAGGCACTGCAGCCGGAACAGCTGGTTTTCTCCGGCACCATCGAGGTGTCGCAGTTCACGCTCGAGAATTTCGAGCGGGCGATCACGCAGGGTTCGCTGCTGTCCTACACGATCAGCAACACGATCATCGCGCTGGCGACATGTGCGATCGTGGTGCCTCTCGGCTATGTGACGGGCTATGCGCTCGCCCGCTTCCGGTTTCCCGGGCGGGGCAGTTTTCTGTTCCTGTTCATGTTCTCGCTCACGATACCCGGGCTTGTGAACCTGGTCGCGATCTATCAACTCTTCAGCGCGCTGAGGATGATCAACAATCCGGTGACCCTGGTGATTGTCTACTCGGCATCCTCGCTGCCGCTCGCCGTGTGGTTGATGCGCGCCTACATCATGGCGTTGCCCGCCGAAATCGAGGAGGCCGCGTTAATCGATGGCTGCTCGCGTTTCGGAATCCTGTGGCGGATCGTTTTGCCGATTGCCCTGCCGGGCGTGGGCGCGGTGACCGTGCTGACAATCGTCGCGGTCTTCCACGAATTCATCGTTGCGCAAACCATGATGCGGATCGATGGCATCGGCGTGGTCAATCAGGGGCTGCGTCAGCTCCAGACAGAACACTTCTTCGATTTCACCGGGCTTGCGGCAGGCTCGGTTCTGGTCAGCCTGGTGCCGGTCGCCCTGTTCCTGCTGCTGCAACGCCAGTTCATTTCCGGGATGACGGCTGGCGCCATCAAGAGCTGAAACCGCACTGAGAGCCTAGAGCCCGAGACGCCGGGAGGAATTCTGGAGATGGGATGTCATGGCGAAAGCGGCGGCCTCGGGGTCGCGGGCGCCAATCGCCTTGGCAATCGCCTTGTGTTCGCGAATGGAGATTTCCGTCGTGGTTTCGAAGTCGAGCTTGCGCAGAGCCACGAAGATGCTCTCCTGAAGCTTCATGTCCACGAAGGAGATGAACAGGGACACGAACGGGTTTTTCGTCGCCGCAGCGATCGCGCGATGGAACGCGATATCGTGCTTCACATAGGTCTCATGCGAACCTTCGACCCGGGACATCTCCTCGATGGTCGCATCGATCGCGGCCAGATCGTTGGCGTCGCAATTGCGGGCGGCGAGGCCGGCCGCGCCCGACTCGAGTACCAGGCGCAATTCGTAAAGCTGTTGGAAGTCCTCCGGCTGGGCAAAGCTCTGCGGATCGAGCACCAGGGCAGTGGCATTGTCCGGCGAAGCGACGAAGGCCCCCACGCCCTGGCGCGAGATTACCAGGCCCTCATGGATCAGTTTTGCCACGGCCTCACGGATCACAGCCCGGCTCACCCCATGGTCGCCAGCCATCTCACGTTCTGTTGGAAGTCTGTCGCCGGGCTTGAGCTCGCCCTTGACGATCTGGCTCCGGACGAAGCCGGCTATTTGCGAGGGCAAGCCCTGGCGGTTGAACTTGGATGTGCCGACAGTTGCCATGTCACGCCTTCCCCCGGGGACAAAGCCCCTCACGATTGCCCACGATCCTCAGACCCCCAACTGCGCGCGAAGCCCGCCATCGATGGCGAAGTCGCTTCCCGTGCAGAAGCCGGCACTGCCGCCGGCCAGATATGCGACAAGGTCAGCCACTTCCTCGACCGTGCCCACGCGGCCAACCGGATGGGCGGCACCAAACCCCTTGAGGGTTTCTTCTATCGATCCACCCGGAGGCGTCAACTCCTGAGCCGCGAACTCCAGAAGCGGCGTCCGGATCGAACCGGGCGACACCGAGTTCACCCGCACCCCGTCCGCAGCGCAGTCAACGGCCATGGCCCTTGTCAGGGCGTGAATGGCCCCCTTGGTGGTTGCATAGGCCAGGACGTTTCGCTGGTTGGCATGGCCCTGAACGGATGCAAGGTGAATGATGCTGGCGTCCCGGCGCCCCTTCATCAGCGGGTAAAGCAGGTGGGCTGTGAGGTAGCAGGATCGCAGATTTGTCTTGATCACTTGGTCCCAATCCGCAGGCGCCGTGGTCTCGATCGTGCCGTAGGGCTGGATCGCCGCCGCGTTGACCAGGGTATTCAGGTCGCCGCGCTCACGCGCAACCCTGTCGGCGAGTGCCTTGACCTGCGCTTCGTCCGAGACATCTGCCTCCACGACTTCCAGAGACATGCCCGCGGCACTTTGGCGGGCAGCCTCGTTGTATTCGGCGCTGATACCGCAAAGATAGACCTTGGCGCCCAGGTCGGCCAGTCTGAGAGCGCATCCGAGGCCGATGCCGCTGCTGCCCGTTACGACGGCGGTCTTCCCTTCGAAATCTTCACTCATGCCTTTTCCTCGATCATCTGCGCATCTCCGCGGCCAGTTGTCAGTCGACTAGGCCATTGAGCTCCTTAAAGGAAGCCCGAATTCCGGGATTCACGTTTGTTGACACCCAAACTTTGCTAACATAGGTTAGGTGACCTGACAAGTTGACCAATGGTTCGGAGAGACGAATGGGGCTTTCGGCTGCGCACCTCGAATGCATTCAGCAGGCGAATGCCACGCTTGGGGAGGGCCCTGTATGGGACTGGCGGACCGGCAATCTGTTCTGGGTCGATATCCGCCGCGGCTATGTTTTCAGGCATCATCTGGCCAGTGGCGAGCAGACCGGACAATGGGTTTTCGACGAGCGCGTCGGTGCGGTTGCATTGACGGCGGATCCGGGACGGATTCTCGTGGCTGCGGGTCTCACCGTCTACCGGCTGGACCTTGAGAGCGGCGACACCTCGGTCTTGTGTGTCGTCAGGCACATACCGAAACATCGCTTTAACGATGGTGAGGTTGATGCCATGGGGCGCCTGTGGATGGGCACCATGCACGATGACTATTTTGCCCCTTCAGAATTCACCGGAGGGTTGCTGCATCGTATCGATCCGGACGGAACAGTGACCGAATTCGGCAAGTTCCAATTGCCGAACGGCATCGGCTGGTCGCTGGATAAGAAGACAATGTATGTCAACGATTCCGCGGCCGGCACTACTCAAGCGTTCGACTTCGACCTGTCCCAGGGAATTCCGACCAACCAGCGCACGATCTACACCTCTCCGCCGGGCAAGGGAATGCCGGACGGGATGTCGGTCGACGCCGAAGGCAATATCTGGTGCGCCATGTGGGATGGCTGGTCGCTGATCCGCCTGTCGCCCGAAGGCGAAGAACTCGATCGCTATCCCATGCCGGTGCGGCGTCCGTCGAGCGCCACCTTTTGTGGTGAATCGCTTGATCAATTGGCGATCACCTCCGCGACGGTCGGGTTCACCAGCCAGGATTACATCAAGAGCCCGAGGGCAGGCGGCCTGTTCCTGGCGCCGGCCGGATGCAGCGGACAGAGACCGAACCTGTTCGGCGTCAAGACGGATGCCAGCTGATGTCGGACATGAGTTGGCATTTCTCATGGGATCGCGGCAGGGCGCAGATCGTGCCCGCCGGCGGGATGATCGGTCCGGTCGAGTTCGAGCTAGAGGGCGGCCGCAGCGTTCAGCCCTTCGCCATCGCCCCCTGGTCGGATGACGAGGGCCCGGACTATGACGCCTTGCCCCGGCTATTGCAGAAGCTTCGTGGCGAATGGATCGGCGTTCCGTTCGGAATGCCCGAGCCCTTGGCGAGCCTGCCTGCAGACTGGCTGGACGGGCCGGCAGTAACCCGCGGATACGGCGATCATTTCCACGGCTATTCCTCAAATGCTGACTGGACACTCACTTCTGCTGAAGAGGGTGCGGCCGAGATGGTGCTCGATTACCCTGAAGATCATCCCGTTCGCCGTGTGACCCGAACCATCCGAGGCGTTGAGGGCCGAAGCCGCCTCGCCTTCGAATTTGGTGTCGAGACGCGCCGGGCTGTGGAGCTGCCACTCGGCATTCATCCGGTCTTTCATCTCCCGGAAACGCCCGGCGCGGCCTCGCTCGAATTCGCAGGATCTCCCCGGGTGCGGACATATCCTGTCGATGCGGAGCCCGGGATCTCCCGCTTTGCGATCGATCAGAAGTCTGTGCCCCTCGATGGCGTGCCGATGAAGGATGGCACCACCGCCGATCTGACGCGCCTTCCCCTGGCATTCGATACCGAGGAACTGGTTCTGGTTACCGGTCATGAGGGCGTGGCAACGCTGCGGTTCCCGCAGGAAGGCTATGCGATCCGCCTGCAATGGGATGCTACCGCCTTTCCGGCATGCATGTTGTGGATCTCGAACCACGGCCGGACGGCCTATCCATGGAACGGCCGATTCAGGGCCATCGGAATAGAACCCGTGGTCTCCGCTTTCGATCTGGGGACGGATGTCTCACAGAACCCCGACAATCCTCTGCGCAGGCAGGGCATCTCCACCACGCACAGATTTGAGGCGGGCGAGGAGTGGACCACCGGATACACCATCGATGTATTTCCCGATTGAATGTCTGCAACGGGCCGGATCAGCGATCATGCGCCTATCGGAAAGCGATCCAAAATGCGAGCTGTAACAAGCGTCGAAGAACTGAGGCGAATGGCCAGACGGCGTGTGCCCCGTATGTTTTTCGACTACGTGGATGGCGGCTCGTGGTCCGAGAAGACGCGCTGGGAAAACAGCGCCGATTTCGGACAATTGCATCTGCGCCAGCGGGTTGCGATCGATGTCTCCGAACGCAGCACGGCCGCCCGGATGCTGGGGAACGACATTCGTATGCCGGTGGCGATCGCGCCGGCCGGCCTGACTGGCATGGTGCATGCCGATGGCGAGATCCTGGCGGCACGGGCGGCTCAGAAGTTCGGCATACCTTATACCCTGTCGACCGTTGCAATCTGCGGGCTCGAGGACCTCGCCGACAATGTCGAGGAACCGTTCTGGTTCCAGCTCTATGTGATGCGGGACCGCGAGTTTGTCGACGGGCTGATGGACCGCGCGGCGAGTGTCGGATGCCCGGTCCTGGTGGTCACTCTTGACCTGCCTCTGTCGGGCAATCGCCACAGGGATGTTCGAAACGGATTATCGTCGCCGCCGAGACCAACATTGCGAAACCTTGCCGAGCTGGTGACCAAACCCTATTGGTGCCGGGCCATGCTGGGCACGCGGCGGCGCAGCTTCGGAACGCTGGCCGGGCATATCGGCAACCTCGACGATGTGAGCGCACTGGCGAAATGGACCGACGGCCAGTTCGATCCGTCATTGAACTGGTCGGATGTGAAAAGGATCCGTGACCGCTGGAAAGGCAAGCTCATCATCAAGGGTATTCTTGACCCGGAAGATGCCTTGCGTGCCGTCGAATGCGGGGCGGATGCCATCGTGGTTTCCAATCATGGCGGCCGCCAGCTCGACGGTGCGGTGTCTTCAATATCGGCTCTCCCGGCTGTGGTGTCGGCCGTCGGCACATCGGTTGAAGTGCATGTGGATGGCGGCATCCAGTCGGGACAGGACGTTTTCAAGGCCATCGCTCTGGGGGCACAGAGTACCTATGTCGGGCGCAGCATGCTGTATGGCCTGGGTGCGATGGGTGAGCAGGGAGTGACCCGCGTGCTCGAGATCATCCACGACGGGCTACACAAGACAATGGGCCTTTGCGGCGTGGTATCGGTCGATGAGATCGGTCCTCATAATCTGGTGTTCGGGGAGGTCGAAACCCGAATCCGCCAAGCCTTGCCGGCTGCCGAATAGTTTCAGAAACGGAGTGAATTCACATGGGTGCCGTCCACATCAGGGACCTTTTCAAGAGCTATGGCGCTGTTCCGGTGCTTCACGGCATTTCGGTCGATATCCGGGATGGAGAATTCGTTGTCCTGGTGGGTCCTTCCGGATGCGGGAAATCGACCATGCTGCGTATGATTGCCGGACTTGAAGACATCACGGGCGGTGAGATCGAGATCAGTGGCCGGGTCGTCAACGACCTGCCGCCCAAGGATCGCGATATCGCCATGGTGTTTCAGTCCTACGCGCTCTATCCGCACATGACGGTTGAGCAGAATATGGGCTTCTCGCTCAAGATGATGAATGTCGAAAAGTCCGTGATGAAAGCCAGGGTGGCCGAAGTCGCCGCAACGCTCGGACTGGACGAATACCTGCACAGATACCCCAAGCAGCTTTCGGGCGGCCAGCGGCAGCGCGTGGCCATGGGCCGGGCCATCGTTCGCAATCCGGAGGTGTTTCTCTTTGACGAGCCCTTGTCGAACCTCGATGCCAAGCTGCGTGTCCAGATGCGCTCGGAAATCAAGCTCAATCATCAACGCCTCGGTACGACGACGGTCTATGTCACCCATGACCAGATCGAGGCGATGACCATGGCGGACCGGATCGTTGTCATGAACAAGGGCGTGATCGAACAGGAGGGCAGTCCCCTCGAGCTCTATGATCGACCGGCCAATCGCTTCGTTGCCGGGTTCATCGGGTCGCCTTCCATGAACATGCTCGAGGGACGGATCAAGGGCAACGAATTCATCGGGGCGGACGAGGTGGTGATCCCGCTATCTGCGGCTCCGCAGGATTCGGACGGGCGTGACGTGATCCTCGGCGTCAGGCCCGAGCATTTCCTTCTCGATCCCGAAGGCGTCGGTGCGAAGGTCAGGACTGTGGAACCCACGGGCTCGGAGACCCAGGTCGTTGCCAGTTTCGGGGGTGCGGAAATCACGGGCGCCTTTCGCGAGCGCGTTGCCGCGGCGCCGGGCGATCTCCTGCGTATCCGGCCTGAACCCTCGGCAATTCATATATTTGACAGCAAGACGGGACAGCGGCTGAGCGTCTAACCGCGCTGTCGCCCGATCACATCAAGGGCCGTCATGCACGCGGACAGCGGGTGATAGTCGGTTTTTGCAGCCGGGCTCTTCTCGTCAGAATAGCGATTGCCGGCGCGGTCAAGCACCCGGTACCAGCCGCCGTACTCGGCATCGATGAAAAACTCCTCGGCATAGCTCCACAGCCGGTCGTACCAGTCCCAGTAGTGCGTCCGGCCGGTCCGCCCGGCGAGCAAAGCCGAAGCCGCGATGGCTTCGGCAATCACCCAGTAGTAGCGATCGGTATCGAGGATACCGCGCTCGGGCGTGTAGCTATAGGCGATGCCGCCTTTATCCGCATCCCAACAGGATGCCATTGCGGTATCGAACAGCGCTTCGGCTCTTTCGAGGCGCCATTCGGCGGGCCGGTGATTATCAAGCAGAACGAGCAGCTTGGCCCATTCGATGAAATGTCCGGGGAGGTAGCCGAAGGGACGGAACAGATCTTTTGGATTGTCCTGGTTGTAGATGAAATCAGGTGTCCAGTCGGACCGGTAGTGTTCCCAGATCAGGCCCTTGGTGTGCGCAGCGAGATCGAGGCAGATGCGCTCGGCAAGAAGCGCCGCGCGATCGAGATAAATCTGATCGCCAGTGGTCTCGAACGCGAGCAGAAACGCCTCGCAAAGATGCATATTGGCATTTTGCCCGCGATACGGTTCGGGAACCGAACCGCTTCCTGCCGGTATTTCGTCTGCATACAGTCCGTGTTCGGGCTCGAACAGGCGCTCCTCGAGCACGCACCATGCCTGCTCCAGCAGAGGGCGGGCTTCCTGAATGTCCGCCCTGAGCGCTGCTGCCGCGGCAAGAACCACAAAGGCATGGCCATAGGCGTGAAGCGTCGCGTCACGCACGGTGTTCCGGTCAAGGATCCAGGCGAAGGAGCCATCTGGCTGGCGATGCCCACGATCGAGAAACTCGATGCCGTGGCGGGCGGCCCTGATCAGGTCCTGATCCCCAAGCAGTGCGCCGGCCGTGGCATAGTTGTATATGAATCGGGTGGTGCCGACGAGGTGCTTGGTCCGGCTGTCGAACACGGTTCCGTCGTCGCGCAACTGGTTGATAAACCCGCCATAGTGATGATCGATGGAGACCGGGTAGTAGAAATCGATGATCGATCTGATTTGTCCGACGAGGAAGTCCGGGGTCCGGAAACGTCCTGCGGGAAGTTGCATGGTCCGTTCTCCGTCGGTACCTCAAACAAGATCGAGTGCGATGGCCACCCAGGCCCGTGGGGCCACGGGAATGGAAAGCGCCCCGTCCATTACGGAAATTGCTTCGCCGCGGCTGCCGTCGAGTCCGGCCAGATGGGCGGATCCGATCTTCAGTTCGCCGCTTGAAAGCCGGAGTGTCCGGTTTTCGTTGTCCGGGTTGAGGAAAAACAACCTCAAAACCTGCGCTTGGCGTTCGGTGCCGGTCAGCATCAGTCCGCCGGAATCAACCCCCAGCAAGCTGCCCTTCGCGGCCCCAGCGGATTTCAGGAAATGGACCGAAGGCTCGTTGACCAGCGGAAGGATCCGTTCGATCGAGCGTGAAACCGGCTCGGCGTCATGGGCGGCAAGGTGCAGCCGGGTACGAATCGGTCCGGATTGAGTGACCTCGAAATTTGTGTCCCAGTAATTGTTGTTGAGCCAGGCGAGGAGGACCGGACCATCGCGCTTGACCTTGCCACGATGGTGTCGGCCGAAGGTGAAGCCGCCGACCTGGAACAACGCGGTATCGGGTGAACCGACAGTCATGCCGGTTTCCTCATCCTGAAGACGGATGAAGCGTTGCGTCGGAATGAAATGCTGGCTGGATCCGGGAAGCTGCTCGGCGTCGAGTTCAACGACTGCGCCGGCGGTTTCATAGTGTCCTGCCCAGTTCTCGCCCATGGCGAGTGGCAAGGGCAGATAGTAGGAATGCGGGAACGACAAGCGGTGTTTGTCGAGGGTGGTCTCGATTGAAACGGTGTCACCGCCTGCTGCGAGACGGTAGCGCACCCTTGCTGTTTCACCGGTCGAAAACCGGAAACTCTGCGTCACATCGACGAAACCCGATCGTCGGCTGACGGCGGTGTGTTCGAGACGACCGGCTTCCCGGTGTGCAGTCCAGTTCGGGTGCCAGTCCTGGTGCAGGTCGATGGAATGCTCCATCTCGTTGAAGATCACCGGGCCATAAAGACTGATCCTTTCCCGCGGTTCAGGGATTTCGAGAACCGGCACGCCGAAACCGAAATCCCACTGCGCATCGATCCGCTCGCGGCCATCGACGCGAAGGGAGAAGACGCCCCCCTTATCCGTATTGAGCTGGACCTTCACCCGTTCATTGTTCAATCGCCCTTCGGAGGCGTGGAGCTCACCTTGCGCCGGCGCAAGGTCGGCATAAGGCAGCACCGCATATCCCATCGCCGGCAAGTCGAGCTTGGCCATCATCAGATCATCGTCGCTCACATCACCGAGTTCGACGTCCTGGCGGTGCAGAATGTGGCAGGCATCCTCGAATAGCGCCGCCACGCGATCGAGCTTGTGAACGTCGATATTGTGCTTGGGCACGAGCACCGGACCGCGCACCGCGACCGGCAAGGGATTGTAGATAAGCAGGCTGCGCTCGGTTCCCTTGTGCTGTGAGGCCCGGGCGGCGAGACCATCACGGCGCAGCATGCGTGCCAGGCTGTATCCGTTGTAGGCCTGTGCCTTCTTCCAGTGAATCTGGATATCGGCCTCCTGCGAATCCGGCTTCCGGGCCGCGCGGTCGGCCGTGTAGGTGTGCTCGACATAGAGCGCCAGAGCCTCTGCGGCCTGGCGTTCCGTCGTTTCGCTGCGCTTCGGGCGTTCACCGGCCCAGGCCGAAAGTTGCTGTCCGTCACGGAGGGCCCGCTGACCCGCCAATGTGACGGCTGTCTCGCGTGCCGTGCTGCCCGACCCGAACGTCCACCAGTCCGGCCAGTCGCCGCGCTGGATTGGGATTCCGTCCAGTCCATCCTCTCGCAACCGGTCGAATGCCTCGCCCATGGAGGCAATGCGAAGCCGAACAGAACCGCCCGTTTCATTGAACCGGCGCACGTGGTCGGGCAAATCGGGGTTCGGGCGAGCATTGTCGTGAAACAGGATATTCGTTGCCTGCATGATCAGGACGGAATGCGGGTAGCCGCGCTCTTCCAGCAACTCGGCCAGACGGGGAACGGCCATTTGCGTCCTGTCCATATCGCCGGGAATACCCAGCCAGCCGCTGACCGTGACCCCGTACATCAGTCCGTTATAGACAAGGAGTTCCCGACCAGTGGGAGACTGCCATCTGAACGCCTGA
Source organism: Cucumibacter marinus DSM 18995 (assembly GCF_000429865.1). Lineage (GTDB taxonomy): Bacteria > Pseudomonadota > Alphaproteobacteria > Rhizobiales > Devosiaceae > Cucumibacter > Cucumibacter marinus. Next base: position 481,875 of record NZ_KE386977.1, on the reverse strand, counting down.
GGGCGGGGCTGCACGGCGTGGCCGAAATGCTCGTTGATCGCCATCGAGAAATGCTCGATGCCGAACCCGCCGAGCACCTCGACCAGTCCCCAATTGGCGCCGTTGACATCAACATTCATGGCCGAGCGGATCGGAATGCCAGCCTCGCGCAGTTCGCGAACCGGCCGCATGGCTTCGATAAGCATGTGGTGGTCGGAAAGGTGCGCCTGGTTCCACTGCATGCCGGCAATCTCGACGGCGCCCGATTTCGCGGCGGCGACCAACCGGTCCTTTTCGGTGCTCGTCGCATGCCGCCACCAGTCGATGGCGGTGCCGCTGACCTCCACCATCCAGCGGAATGCCGAACCGTCGTCGCGGTCCGCCGTCGCCTCAACGAGGTCGAGCGCCTCGTCGAGGAACCGGCGATGCAGCTCGAGCACAACGGGCTGCGGGTGGGTGTAGCCCACATCGGTGTGGCTGTGCGGAACCAGATAAATTTCCTTGATCATTTTCTCACCGGAACTGGAGGACTGGCTCAGGCCGCGGACGGACCGAGGGAATCGGCGGTGTTGACCAGGGCCCGCATATAGCCGAGCGCGTAGGCCATGCCGGCATGCCATGGGGCACCGCAGTCGAGCTCAGGCGTGTGGTCGGGGATCATCACACCGTCGAAGCCTTCGTCGCGCAGAATGCGAACGATCTCGACCATGTCGATGTCGCCATCGTCGATGAAGGTCTCGACATAGTTTGGGACTTTGCCCCGGACGTTGCGGAAATGAATGTATCCGATGCGATCGCGCCGTGCGATCTGGCGCACGGTCTCGTAGATATCGCCCTCCGACATTTCCTGCAGGGAACCCAGACACAACTCCGCGCTGTTGGCAGTGCTGTCGACGATGGACAGCAGGCGGTCGTATTTTCGCGGCTGGTTCACAAGCCGGGCGCCACCACGCAGGCTTTCGACAGGCGGGTCGTCGGGGTGCGCCGCGAGCCGGACATTGGCTTCCTCGGCAACCGGAACCAGTTGCTCGAGGAACCAGGTCAGGCGCTCCCAGATCTCCGTGGCGGAAACACTCACGGGTTCGGCGCCGGGTACGCCGGGGCGGTAGCGCATGTTCCACAGAACACCGTCGGGCAAGGGTGTGGCCATGTCGATCTTGGATGCGTCAAAACCGACAGAGACTGCGCCTGCGCGGGACATCGGTCCGCGGGTCCAGCCCCAAACACCGGCAATCGAGAAATTGTATCCGATACAGGGAACGCCCGCGCGTCCGGCATTGCGCACGACCTGTTTCAGGTCTTCCATCTGCTGGGCTTTGCGCGGTCCGTCCAGCAGGATATCCGACCAGAAGACCGGCGGAAAATTCTCGATGGCCGCCAGCTCGAGGCCGTGGCTGCGGACGGTTTTGACGAGGTCGTCCATTTCCTCGAACGTCCAGAGCGCATCCCCGGAGCAGTCGCCCCAGCCGGCATCATCGGGACCGCGTGACAAGGTGGGATCCTTGCCGCTCATATAGCTGGCCAAATGGGCGACGATATGGGTTGCGCCGGCCTGTGCGGCGAACCTGAAATTCTGTTCGGTCAACGATTCGCGATACAGTCCCAAGCCGATTTTCATGGGCAGGCCTCACATCACGCCGGTTTTGTTGAAGATATCGCTCGTCGATTGCCCGCTCTCGATCATCTCCTGGACGTCGCGTTCGACGCCGGCCTTCTCGAGTGCCGCAGCGACAGTCGCTTCCAGGGCGTCCGCCGGGACAACAAGCACGCCGTCGACATCGGCGACGACAATGTCCCCGTCGGCGACCTTGACCCCATTGGCAAAGGTGAGATCGCAGCGGAAATCCTCGACCCTGCCCCGCGGCCGCTGGTCCTGGGCATAGGCGCCCGCCGAAAACACCGGGAACTGTCGGCGCAATATGCCCGCCGTGTCACGATGGAACCCGTCAACCACGGCTCCCGCTGCGCCCAGTTCCTGAGCGCGCGAACTCATCAACTCGCCCCAGAGCGCGTAGCTGGGGCTGCTGCCCGTGCAAAGATAGATCTCTCCGGGCCGAAGATCGTCCAGCGCGCGAAACATAAGCCCGAAGGGTTCGCCGTTCTCGTCGCCGGGCGCGATATCGGTTTCGAGCACGGTCAGGGCGCGCCCGACCAGGATATCCGGCGTGCCGACCGCGCGCAGATAGGGTGGCAGGAACTGCCGCGTGAAGCCGGCCACATCCAGGGCATCCCCGATCTGAGCCGTGGTGAGCCGCTGCCGGATGGTATCGAAAATGGTCTCGGATTGTGTCACCGGCGCCTCCGCCCGGCACCCGCGCTGCCCTGTTCATGGGCGCAACAGGTCGCTCCGCATGCACCCGGAATCATTCCGCAGATCGCCATGAATCGCACACCTCCCCCTTAATTGGCCTAGTGGCCTGATGACCCAACCTCTAAAGATTTTGAGCAAAGCCGTCAATGTGGTTCGAGCGGATCGCGTCACCCGCTTGGTGGATGCGAGTTGCGCGATCTTGGGTGCCGGGAAATGACACCCCTCAAGCGTAAGCGTCTTCGGGGCCTATCGCGGTATTGAACCAGTTGGGCAACCCGATCCGGGCGAAGCCTGAACCTTCGCAGATCCAGGCAGACTGAGACCGGTTTGCACGGGTCTGACAGCACTGCCATTCTCCATGAATTCTTGTAGGTCGTTGTGATTACTTGTGTTTTCGGGTCACGCTGATCTGCAGCCATGTCGTGCCGATGGTCCAGGCAGATGAGCCATCCGAAAGGAGCGAGAGCGCAGACCCCCTGGCGGACAATCCTGCCAGGCGACGGTTCGGGTGCTTGACGATTTGAAGTGCGGTGAGGTCTAAATCGCCGGCGGTGTCTCCGCCTCGGGCGCGTCGGGGTGGGCTGATGCCGATCAGAACGATGCATCCGCGCAGGCATGAGCGCCCGGGAAGCTCTCGACACGTCCGGCATCATGCGAAGTTGCGCGCCAAAGGGAGATCACGGGAATGAACGATCAAGTCAGGACACTTGGCTGGCGCCACGGGAATGTGAGTGTGCAGGCGCTGGGCGGCATGATCGGTCCGGCGGTGTTCATTTTGCCCGACGGCCGGCAGGTCAGCCCGTTTCACATCGCGCCGTGGTGGAACGAGGCCGAGAGTGCCGGGCTCGACGGGTTGACCCGCGGTTTGCGGGGGGAGTGGCCCTGCGTGCCGTTCGGCTATCCGATGCCGGCGGAGAGTTTCACTGATCGCTGGCAGTCCGCTATCGATCCCGACGAAGAAGCGCCGGACGTCCATGGCTACAGTTCGGGTCATGATTGGACGTTTGCAACATCTCAGGACGATGCGATCGACATGACCATCGCCTATCCGCAAGATCACGATATCGCGCGGCTTGAAAGGCGGATCGCTCCCGACCGGGAAGGTCCGGCGATTGATTTCACCCTGACCATCCATCCTCGCCGGGATTGCAACCTGCCGGTGGCGCTGCATGGCTGTTTTGCCCTGCCGACGGATCCTGGTGCGGCGCGTCTGGTCCCGGGTGAGTTCGGCTGGGGGCTCAGTTTCCCCGGCACCATCGAACCCAATGCGGCGTTGTTCAAGCCGGACGCCCGGTTCCAATCACTTGAGCAGGTTCCCGCAAGGGAGGGGGGCGATGTCGACGCCAGCCGGTTGCCGTTCGACCGTGCGGTTGAGGAACTGCTGCAGCTCAACGACATTGACGGCCGCTTCGCCCTTGAGAACAGGCATGCCGGGTACCGGATGGTGTTCACCTGGGATGCCGGGAAACTGCCCAGCACCTTGCTGTGGTATTCCAACCGGGGGCGTCAGTTTGCGCCCTGGAACGGGCGGCATGTGTGCATCGGGATCGAGCCCTGCGCGGCACCATTCGGTATTGCCCCGGGCACGGCAGCAAGGCCCAATCCCATTTCGGAGGCGGGAACACCGACCAGCGTTGCTTTCAGGGCGGGAAAACCGGTCGATATCCGCTATCGCGTCGCCGTTGAGCCGCTTTAGCAACCGGGCATTCCAGCGCAGCCATTGCCATTGCCTGCCTCGGCCATATGCCGGCTGGACGCAGGAATATTGACTTGCGCGTTCGACTGGTATCCTAGTATACGCGGCCCCGAACCATCGGAACCGGGCCAATCATGACGCCGGTTGAACGGTCGGGCAGGCGACAGGACGTAGGTCGCGCACTGCCAGCAAGAAGGAAAGAGTTTGAGCATGAGCTCCGAGAGACTGTCCGGTCTGAATGCCCTCGTCACAGCAGCAGGCAATGGCATCGGCAAGGCCGTCGCCCTGCGCTTTGCCCGGGAAGGGGCCAAGGTTGTTGCTGTCGATATCGATGGCGGCGCGCTGGACGGCCTCGGTCAGCCGGGCATCGCGCCTCTGGTCCTCGATGCGACCGATCCCGAGGCGGTTGATGCCGCCGTTCGTGCACACGGGCCGTTCGATGTGCTGGTGAACGGGGTCGGCTATGTTCATCACGGAACGGTGCTCGATTGCGGTCCCGACGAATGGCGGCGCTCCTTCGCTCTCAATGTGGACACGATGTACAACACTTTGCGTGCTGTCCTGCCGGGGATGATCGAGCGAGGCGGGGGATCGGTCATCAATATCGCGTCCGCCGCGTCCTCGCTGAAGGGCTTTCCGAACCGCGCCGCCTATGGCGCGACCAAGGCTGCTGTCATCGGGCTGACCAAGGCGGTCGCGGTTGACCACATTTCCCAGGGCGTGCGCTGCAACGCCATTTGTCCGGGAACCGTCGAGAGCCCGTCTCTCGCGGCGCGTATGAAAGAATTGGGCAGGCAGATGGGCGGAGAAGACGAGGCCCGCAAGGCGTTCGTGGCCCGCCAGCCCATGGGGCGGTTGGGAACACCCGAAGAGATCGCCGCGATGGCTGTCTACCTGGCGTCGCCAGAGGCATCGTTCACCACTGGCCAGGCCCTGATCATCGATGGCGGCATTCTCGCCTGACCTCAAACAGGAGTTCGACATGAAACTGCTTCGCCTCGGTGCGCCCGGCGCAGAACGCCCGGCCCTTCTTGATGAGACCGGGCAATACAGGGACCTGTCGGGAGTGGTGCCGGACCTTGCCGGTTCGGCCCTGGCCGATGCCGGCTGGCTCGAAGGCCTCGACATTGCTGCGCTGCCGCTTTGCTCCGCCGAAACGCGGATCGGCCCCTGTGTGGGCAGTGTGGGCAAGTTCATTTGTGTCGGCCTCAACTATTCCGATCACGCCGCGGAAACCGGTCAACCGGTGCCCGAAGAGCCCATTTTGTTCATGAAGGCCACTTCGGCGATCTCGGGGCCCTTCGATCCGGTGACGATTCCGCGTGGATCGACCAAGACCGACTGGGAAGTCGAGCTCGGGATCGTGATCGGCAAGGAAGCCCGCTATGTCAATCGCGACAAGGCGCTCGAGCACGTTTTCGGCTATTGCGTCGTTAACGATCTATCCGAGCGGGAATTCCAGATCGAACGGTCCGGGCAATGGGTGAAGGGCAAGTCGGCGGACACCTTCGGCCCCATCGGCCCGTGGCTGGTGACCCGCGACGAGGTGCCTGATCCTCAGGATCTCGACATGTTTCTTGAGGTCGACGGACATCGCTACCAGGATGGCAGCACACGCACGATGATCTTCGATGTGCCGACGCTGGTCAGCTATATCTCCCAGTTCATGTCGCTGCAGCCGGGCGACATCATCTCTACCGGCACACCTCCCGGTGTCGGCATGGGGCAGAAACCACCCGTCTATCTCCGACCTGGCCAGAAAATGCGTCTCGGGATCGCCGGGCTGGGCGAACAGCGCCAGACCAGCCAGGAATACACGGATGCCCGGTGAGCGATCGGGTGACGCCGATCCGTTTCCGCCGGAGCTTGATGCCTTTGTCGGCGGCATCGAGGGTGCGGGGCACCGACCCGGTTCTGTCTCTGCAAAGCGCCTGACCGGGGGCGTCTCTTCCGAAATATGGAAAGTGACCACCGATGTCGGAACCCTATGCGTGAAACGTGCCCTGCCGCGGCTCAAGGTGGCGGAAGTCTGGGAAGCGCCGGTCGAGCGCAACCGATATGAAGCGCGGTGGTATTCAGTTGCCAACGCCATCGTGCCCGGCTGCGCCCCGCAGGTCCTGGCCGAGGACGACAAGATCGGCGCTTTCGCGATGTCATATTTCGCAACGGACGACCATCCGGTGTGGAAGGCCGAGCTCATGTCGGGCCGCATCGACCCAACGAGCGCAGCCGCGGTAGGACGGATCATCGGCAGGCTTCATGCCGGCACCGCCAACTCGTCATGGATCGCCAGCCGTTTCGATACCGATGCCCTGTTTGAGGCGCTGCGGCTGTCTCCCTACCTTCGGTTCATGACCGAGCAGCACCCGGATCTCGCTGCGCCGCTCAGCACCCTGGCCGACGGTACGGCGGCCACGCATATGGCGCTGGTTCACGGCGATCTGAGTCCCAAGAACATCCTCATCGGACCGGATGGGCCGGTCATTCTCGATGCGGAATGCGCATGGTACGGGGACCCGGCCTTCGACCCGGCATTCTGCCTTACGCATCTGATGCTCAAGGGCTTGTGGCGTCGCCAACAGGCGCAGGACTACCGAAATTGCTTCGAGGCGTTCTGGGGCGGCTATCTCGCGCAGGTCGACTGGGAAGATGCTGCCTCCATCGCCGGACGCGCAGCGGCGCTGCTGCCGGCGATCGTTCTGGCCCGTGTCGATGGAAAATCACCCGTGGAATACCTCGATCCATCGAGCGATGCCGAATATGTGCGGACGTTTTGCAAACCCCGCATTGCGACGGTTGAACACGACCCGCTCCGGATCGCGGCGGATTGGTATGGAGGACTGGCGTGACATCGAAGATCGCTTCCGTGAATGCGCGACAGGTCTGGGACAGCCGCGGGCGGCCGACCGTTGAAGTCGAGATCGGCTTGACGACAGGTCATACGGGCAGGGCTATGGCGCCTGCCGGTGCGTCCCGGGGCATCAACGAGGCGACGGATCTGCGCGACGGCGGTACCCGGTTCGGCGGCTATGGGGTGGATCGGGCCCTTGAAGGCATTCGTGCCGAGATTGCCCCTCTTCTCAATGGCATGTCTATCGAAGATCAATCAGCCATCGATGCGGCACTGATCGAGTGCGACGGGACAACAGACAAGTCGCGTCTTGGCGGCAATGCGATGATCGCCACCTCGCTGGCCTGCCTGTGGGCGGCCGCGGCCGATGCCGGCGAACCGCTATGGCGATATCTGGCGCACGGCCGGGATGTGGCCTTGCCGCTGCCGGAAATCCAGATCTTCGGCGGCGGCGCGCACGCGGCCGCGCGGATCGACATTCAGGATTTCATGGTCATCGCGAACGGTGCCTCGCAGTTCGACGAAGCGCTGGCGATGACCGCAGAGGTCTATGCCGCTGCGGGGCGCCTGATGGACGAGCGGGGTGCGCTTTCCGGCGTCGCTGATGAAGGCGGGTTTTGGCCGAATTTTGAAAGCAATGAAGCTGCGCTCGACATGTTGGTAAGAGCGATCGAGTCCGCGGGGCTGAGGCCGGGAGAAGATGTTTCGATCTCGGTCGATGTGGCGGCCTCAGAATTCTGTGCAGATGGCATCTATCGCCTGGCGGTCGATGAACGCGCGCTCAATACCGGCGAGATGATCGAGCTCCTCGGACGCTGGATCGAACGTTATCCGATCATATCGGTCGAGGACCCGCTGTCGGAAACCGACGAGGCCGGTCTCATCGCCTTCACCGAACGGTTTGGCGGCAAAGTCCAGGTGATCGGCGACGACTATCTGGTGACCAATGCCGAGCGTGTGCGCAGGGCCCAGCAGCGGGGTGCCTGCAATGCCGTGCTCGTGAAACCCAATCAGGCCGGCACGGTGAGCGAGACGCGGGCCGCGCTGCAGGCGGCCCATGATGGCGGCTGGGATGCCGTCGTGTCGGCACGTTCAGGGGAAACCGAGGATGTGAGTATCGTGCATCTGGCCGTCGGGTGGGGTGCCGGTCAGCTCAAGGTCGGCAGTTTCGCGCGCTCAGAGCGCATGGCGAAATGGAATGAGGGCCTGCGCATCGCCGACCAGCTCGGGGGTGGTCAAATGGCCGGATCCCGTCGATTTGGCTGGCTGCGCGGCTGACGCCCGCTCGGCGCTGAATAATTTCACTCGAAAGCCTCTCCACGTGCCTCCCGGATGTGCGGCGTCTTGACTTGTTGGTCCATCTAGTATCCTAGTATGCAATACAGAATAAGAGCGGGGCAGGCAGGGTCATGGCTATTGCAGATATCAAGGCAACGACGGTGGCGGTGCCGCTTGAAGCGCCGATCCGGCACAGTGCCGGGGCGCATTGGGGGCGCTTCGTCCGCACGATTGTCGAGGTGATCGACGACGAAGGGCTTTCCGGTTTCGGCGAGCTGGGCGGTGGCGGGGAATCGGCGGAAGCTGCGGTCGAAGCGATGCTGCCTTATCTCAAGGGTCACGACCCGCTCCAGCTCGAGCAATTGCGCTGGAAGATCATGGCGCCCACGGTCAGCATCTATAACAGCCGCATGCAGATCCATGCTGCCATTGAAATGGCGTGTCTTGATCTGGCCGGCAGGAAGCTCGGCGTGCGGGCCTGCGACCTGCTGGGTGGTGCGATCCGGGAGACCGTGCCCTTCGCCAGCTACCTGTTCTATCGCTACGAGCAGGATGGGGTCGGCGGCGAGACGACGCCCGACCAGATGGTCGCCATGGCGCGTCGGCTGAAACAGGATCACGGCTTCCACGTTCACAAGCTCAAGGGCGGTCATTTCCATCCTGACCACGATGTCGAGGTCATGCACGCACTGGCCGATGCCTTCCCCGAAGACTCCTTGCGGCTGGATCCCAATTCAGTCTGGTCGGTGGAGGAATCGATCCGGGTCGGCCGTGCCATTGCCGGGCTCAACAACGACTATTTCGAGGACCCCACCTGGGGGCTCGACGGCATGCGCCGCGTGCGTGAAGCGGTGTCGATACCGACGGCGACCAATATGGTGGTCATCAATTTCGAGCACCTTGTCCAGTCGATCCGCCAGGGCCTTGTCGATGTGATCCTGCTCGACACCACGATCTGGGGCGGGCTGCGCCAGGCCCACAAGGCGGGCACAGTTCTCGAGACATTCCAGTATTCGGCTTCGGTTCATTCGTCGGGAGAACTGGGCATACAGCTGGCGTCGATGCTGCATCTCGGCGCCGCACTTCCCAATCTCAGTTTCGCGGCCGACGCCCATTACCACCATCTGACCGACGATATCATCAAGGGCGGCAAGTTGGCCTATCGCGATGGCTGTATCGATGTGCCCAAGGGTCCGGGCCTCGGGGTCGAGGTCGATCGCGCCAAGATCGCCGAGTACGCCGAACTTTACCGTCGCACCGGCGGCTATCCCTATGACCGGGATCCCGGTCGTCCGGACTGGTACTCGATCATGCCCGAAAAACACTATGCGGATCCGGCCTTGCACCGCGCCGCGCACTAGGAGCGGCCAACAGGGCCGGAAGGAACAAAAATCGGGCCGGGCGAACGCACTAGCGTCCGGGCCGGACCGGAGACCGGGAGGATATTTGCATGAAGCCCATCAAGACGATCTACCTGATCAACAAGTCGCACACGGATATCGGTTTCACCGACTATCAGGACATCTGCTTCCGCCAGCACGGCGAATTCATCGATCAGGCAATGGACCTGATGGAAGAGACCCATGACTATCCCGATGGGGCGCGGTTCCGCTGGGTCTGTGAGGCGACCGGACCGCTGATGCGCTATCTCGAGAAGGCGAGCGACAAGCAGATCGACCGGTTCCGCCACTGGCATGACAAAGGCGACATGGAAGTGACGGCGATGATGTATCCGCACTTCACCCAGGCCTTCACCATCGAGCAGCTCGCCCGCAGTCTTTATCCGGTTCGCGAATTGCGTGACCGCTATGGTTTCAAGGTCGACACGGCAGACCAGTCCGATGTGACCGGGGTGAGCTGGATGTTCGCCGATCTGCTGTCCGAAATCGGTGTCGATTTCCTGACCATGTCGATCAACGAACACCGAGCCCTGGCGCCCCAGCCCCGCCCCGGCGCCTTCTGGTGGGAAGGGCCGAGCGGCGGCCGGGTCCTGGTTTGGAACGGCTATCACTACCTGTTCGCGCGCAGTGTCGTGCGGATTGGCGATTGGCGCTTCGTGGACCGGTTCCTGCCCAAGGCGATTGCCGATCTCGAGGCCAATCCGGCATATCCGTTCGACTTCCTTTTTGCGGAATCGACCCATCCCACGCGTGTCGATAATGGTCCTCCCGACCGCCGGATGCCGGAATTCGTCAAGAAGTGGAACGAGGAAGGCCGAACACCCCGGATCGAGATGGTGACGGCGCGCGACTGGAAGCGGATCCTGCGTGACAACCTGCCCGACGATCTGCCGGTGCTGCGCGGCGACTGGACCGACTGGTGGGTCAATGGCTACGCCTCCAGCGCCTTCGAATATGGCATCAACCGGGCCTCTCACGAACTGATGTCGAGCACAGAAACCATGGAATCCTGGCTGCGGCTAAAGGGAAAGAGCACCTGGACGCCAGAGCGGGCCGATTATGCGCATGGCCAGATCATCCTCGGTGATGAACTGGCCTGGGGTGCCTATTCGGCGCAGGCGGCGCCGGGTTCGCTGTTCAGTCGCTCGCAATGGAACAAGAAGGCCAACACCATTTATACCGGCGCCATGGAGACCCATGACATGCTGGCGCGGGCGGCCAATGGACTGGCGGACACCGTTTCCGACCGCGGTCCGGAAGGCGTGTTCAATCTCTCCGATCTGGACCCCAGGGAAGCCTATCCCGAATCCGGGAGCGATGAGGTGATGGTCATCAACCCCCTGCCTTGGTCCCGCAATGTCATTGTCGAGGAGCCTGAAATCCGCGGCAATACAGCGCCGGACGGCATGCTCGACATGTTCTTCCCCAAGGGCGTGCCCTGGGGCGGGGAGCGCCCGATCACCCCGATCAAGCGGGTCGAAGGGGAAGTGCCCGGTTTCGGTTATGCATTCCTCAAGCTTGCCGACAAACCGGCGCATGACGACATCGCGACTGCGCCGGGTGTGATCGAGAACGCCCATTACCGGCTGAGAATCGACGAAAAAACCGGCGCTCTTGCCGAACTTTTCGACAAGGATCTGCAGCATGATTTCGCCGGTGAATACCGGGGCTGGGGCGTCGGCGAATATGTCTATGAATGGATCGACAGCGACAAGGGACGCGAATCCCAGTTCAAGCTCGATTTCTCTCGCGAGGATGCCGGGCTGCGCTTCACCGACGCGCCGTACCGCTATGAAACGCCGACAGAAGTCACGGTTCACGAGCCCGAAATTTATGAGGGACGGGCCTCGATCAAGGTCGATATCAAGGCACGGGGGATCGTTACGGCGTCCTGCACCTATGCGCTCGAGCCGCGCCGCAAGGTGGTCGAGATCGACTGGCTGCTCGACAAGGAGGACGTGCTCGATCCGGAATCCGTGGTCATCGCCTTTCCTTTCAACATGGGATCACCCGAGTTTCGCTTCGATATGGGCGGGGTGCCCAGCGCACCGCATGCAGACCAGATCCCCGGGGCGGTGAGGGATTATTTCCCGATCCAGCGCTGGGCGTCGGTCTCGGACGGGGAGCGCGGTGTTGTCCTTGCTTCCATCGAAGCGCCACTGGTCCAGCTGGGTGGCATCACCTCGACAGAATGGAACCGGGATCACTTCGACCCCGAGGCGCCGGCAATCATGGCGTGGCCGCTCAACAACCATTGGGAGGTCAACTTCAAGGCCAGCCAGGAAGGGGAAATCCCCATCCGATATAGGCTGACCACCCATGCCGGGCCGACCGACGATGTCATGGCGTCCCGCTTTGCGGCGGAGCAGGTGGTGGTGCCCATCGTGCTGCGGGACCGGGTGCGTACGGGCGAAGCGTCGGGGCAGTATATCGCGGTCGACGAGGCGGCGGCTGTGCTGGTCAATGCCAAGCCCGGAGAGAGCGAGGATACGATCGTCTTGCGCATTCAGAACCTTCAGAATGAGGGGCAGAATGCCGGGGTGAAGATTCTGGCCGGCTCGCCTCGATCCGCTCAGCGCGTCTCCGCGATCGAAACCGCCCCGGAGGCCGACCTGCCGCTCAGCGATGGCCGGTTCGAGATCGCGCTCAAGCCGCTCGAAATCGCAACCGTTGCCGTCAGGCTTGGATAAGCAATCGCCGGTGGGGCAGATGAGAGCTCCGCCGGCGCCCAATCAATGGTGGGTACCGCCGATGGTCTTGTGTACATTGGACCCGAAATGTCCTATTTGCTCGAAAAAGGGGCATGCGGCGGGAAGGCCCGATGGCCGCAGGCAATAAATCGGGGGTAGGGCCATGAAACCACACAAGGCATTCGATGCCGGCGGCAAGTCACGGTCCGGTGGAGCGGCGCTTTCGCGGCAGATCTACCAGGTTTTGATCGATCGGATCATCACCTTCGAACTGAAGCCTTATGATCAACTGTCCGAACTAAAGATCTCCGAGGAGCTCGGGGTCAGCCGCACGCCGATCCGCGAGGCGCTCGTGCGCCTGTCCGAACTCGGGCTGGTCGATATCTACCCCCAGCGCGGCACCGTGGTTACACCGCTGCGCGACGCCGATCTGGTGAAATCGCAATTCCTGCGCGAGGCGATCGAGATCGCCATCGTCAAGCGCGCCCTCGAGCAGCCCAAGCCCGAAGAGCTGGTGGCAAGGCTCAGGGCCGAGATCACCATCCAGTCGACATTTGCCAAGATCGGCGACATGGAACGCTTTTATGATTCCGATGAAGCCTTTCATGCCCTGATCGCGGCGCATGCCGGCATTCCGGCGGTGACCAGCGAAGTCAACCGGCTCAAGGTTCATATGGACCGTTTCCGGCACCTGATGATTTCCGGTATTGAATCCCTCGATGAGGTCCTGCGGCAGCACGTGCTGATCGTCGACAAGATCGAGGCCGGCGACGCGGCCGGATGCGAAGAGGCGATGAAGGTTCACCTCCGCCGCATTCTGGCTTTCTCGGACAAGGCGGCCGGGAAGTTCCCCGAATATTTCGAGCAGTCCGAGCACTAAGCCTCTCAAGCGGTTCCTGGAATCGCTGAACGGCGCCAAACTCTTGTCCTGTCGCATTTTCGAATAATGACCGGCACGGACCGGCGTGACGCTCTCCTTTCGATCGATGGCCTGATGTGAGCGGCAGAGGCGCCGGCCACAGGCTCTGCCTCGCGGCCTCGCGCTCGTTGGCGTGTATTCTCGCGATGGTGGTCGCCGCAGGTGTCTGTGCGCCGCGGCGGGCCTGATTCATCTCCCTGGCTTCAACAGATCAAGGCGCCAATTTCGATTGTGCGCGAAACCGAGTTGCCACAAGTCCGACTAGTATGGTAGGTGCACTACCAACAGCAAGGCATCTGCGGCCCTAGGTTGGTCCCGTGTGCCAACCCGGCCGCAATGAACGGCCTGTTTTCGTCGAGGGAGGAATGCCATGGGCAAGATCAAGACGATTTACATCTGCAATCACTCGCACACGGATATCGGCTATACGGACTTCCAGGAGAACTGCTTCCGCCAGCATGGCGAGTTTGTCGACCAGGCCCTGGATCTGATCGAGAAGACCGATGATTACCCGGCCGAGGCGCAGTATCGCTGGACCGTGGAAACCACCGGCCCGTTTGTGCGCTATCTGCGCGGCGCCAGCGCGGACCAGATCTCCCGCTTCCGCCACTGGCACGAACAGGGCCGGATCGACATCGCGGCCATGCAATACAACATGACGCCGCTGCTTGATGTGGAGCAGATGCACCGCTCCCTCTATCCGTTGCGCATCATCCGCGACGAATTCGGCTTCAATGTCGAAGCCGCGATGCAGGACGATGTGAACGGGGTCTCTTGGCTGTTTGCCGATCTGCTCGCCGAACTGGGGGTCAATTTCTACACCGCCGCAGTCAACCCGATCCGCGGCGCGCGTCCCAAACCGTTCCCCGGTCCCTTCCACTGGGAAGGGCCGAGCGGCAAGAAGGTGCTGGCCTGGAACGGGTATCACTATCTGTTCGGCCGCAGCCAGGCCGGGCTCGGAAACTGGGACCTGGTCGACAGGCTGCTTCCGCGCTGGGTCGAACAGCTCGAGAATGACGACAGCTACCAGTTCGATTTCCTTTATTGCGAATCCACCCATCCGGTCCGCGTGGACAATGGTCCGCCGGATCTGCGCATGGCCGATTTCGTGCGCGAATGGAACAGCCAGGATCGTCCCTACAAACTCGAATTCAAGACCGTCACCGATTTCGGCCGCATGCTTCATGCCGAGCATGGTGACAAGATCGGCACGCAGCGCGGCGACTGGACCGACCACTGGACCGATGGTCCGGCATCGTCGGCTGCTGAAACCGGGATCAACCGGAACACCCATGCGCTGCTCGGCATGGCGGAGTCCATCGAGAGCTGGCTGCGGGTGAAAGGCACCGGCACCTGGTCTGCGAAGCGGGCCGCCACCGCCTATGAAGATGCAACGCTTTACGACGAGCACACATGGGGCGCCTACACTTCGGTCGAAGCTCCGGATTCCCTGTTCACGCGGTCGATCTGGAACAAGAAGGCCGGCTATGCCTATAGCGCCGCGATGGAGGCGCATGACATGGTGGCCCGCGCTGCCAACACCCTGGCCGCACCGCTCGGGACCAAGGGGCCGGAAGGGGTCTTCAATCTCGGGGATCTCGAACCCGAAACCGCCTTCAAGCCTTCGGGCATTGACGACATCCTGGTCATCAACACCCTGCCCTGGGAACGCGAGGTGATCGTTGAAGAACCCGAGCCGCGCGGCGGCGCTGCGCCGGTGGGCGTGCTCGATACCTTCTTCATTCGCGGCAGCACCTGGGGCGGTGCCCGCCCGATTCCGCCGGTCAAACGGTTGGCGGGCAAGGTTCCCGCCATGGGCTATGCCTTCCTGAAGGTGAGTGACGGGGTCAAGTCCGAGGATCTCAAGGCCGATGGCAATGTGATCGAGAACGCGCATTACCGCGTCAAGGTCGACCCCGAAACCGGTGGTCTGCTCGAATTCTTCGACAAGGCGCAGGGGCATGATTTTGCCGGCACCTACAAGGATTGGCGGCCTGGCCAGTACATTTACGAGACGGTGGATTCCGAAGAGGATCGCCTGGCGATCGCCAATATCGATTTCGCCCATCCCAACTTCTTCGAAGGCCGCACGGACACCCCCTGGGTCCGCGAGGTGGCAAGCGAGGTCAAGCTGAGCGATGCCGTCGTTCACGAAGGCAGGGCTTCGATCGAGGTCAATATCCAGGCGCCGGGCATCCGGTCGGGCAAGGTGGTCTACGCGCTCAATGCGAACCAGAAGGCGCTTGAAGTGGACTGGTCGATCGACAAGATCGAGCACACCGAAGCCGAAGCGGTTTTCGTGGCGTTCCCCTTCAATCTCGAGGGGGCCGATTTCACGGTCGACCTCAACGGTATCCCGTCCAAACCGAATGACGATCAGCTCGATGGCGCGGCCAAGGACTGGTATCCGGTCACCCGCTGGGTCAACGTCAATGACGGCAAGCGCGGTGTGACCATGGTGCCGGTCGATGCACCCCTGGTTCACCTCGGTGGGATCACCACCGGCCGCTGGGCCCGCACGCTCGAGCCGGAAGGGCCGAACATCATGTCCTGGGCGCTCAACAATCACTGGCTCGTCAATTTCCGGGCCAGCCAATCGGGCGTCATCCCGCTGCGTTATCGCCTGACCACCCATGAGGGTGCTGTGGATCCGACCAGTGCCGCTCGCTTCGCGGCAGAAGCGGTGACGTCTCCGATCGCCATGCGCGACATCAAGGCAACGGGCGCCCGCAGCGACAGCTTCTTCGTGGTCGATGACGAGCAGCCGGTGATGGTGACCACCAAGCCGGGCGAGGACGATCGCTGGATCGCCATGCGGTTCCAGAACCTCTCTCGCGAAGCTGTCCGGGGAGGCGTCCGGTTCCAGGAAGCGCCGCGTTCAGCACGCGCGGCGGACCCGATCGAGCATATCGATCAGGAGATTGCCTTGCAGGGCAATCATCTCAGCGTGCCTCTCGAGCCGCTCGAAATCCGCACGGTCCTGGTGCGGTTCCCGCTCCACTGAAATCTGCGGTTCACCCGGCGGCAATTGCCGCCGGGTGAATGAAAATAACCAGCAAAAACAACTGACTAATCGCTGAACACGAATCCGTTGATTGCCGTCTGGCCGATTGACTCACGAGGCCAACTATGTTTGCTTTGCTGAATAGAATGACTACCATGGTAGTACGAACGAAAGGGCAGTTCTTGTGGGTGTGATTGTTACCGGCGCGGGCAAGGGGATCGGTGAGGCCGTGGCGCTGCGCCTGGCCCAGGACGGCACAGACATGGTGCTGGTCGACGTCGATGCGGATGCGCTCGGCCAGACCCTTGCGGCGGTCGAGAAGGCCGGCTCCAGCGCACGGTCAGTGGCCGGTTCGGTAACCGAAGAGGCCGTTGCAGCAGAGGCGGCCAATCTGTGTATCGAGGCCTTTGGCACGCTTGACGGGCTTTCGCACAATGCCGGGATCCAGCGCTATGGCAATGCCGCCACGACGACCGTTGAGGAGTGGGACGAGGTCCTCAACGTCAATCTGCGCGGCGCCTTTCTGATGGCGCGAGCCGCACTGCCGAAGATGACGGATGGCACGGGATCGGTGGTGATGATGGCTTCGGTCCAGTCGTTCGCTACACAGCAAAACGTGGCTGCCTATACCGCCTCGAAACACGGCCTCGTGGGGCTGACCAAATCGATCGCGGTCGATTTCGCCGACCGTGGAATCCGGTGCAACGCCGTTGCCCCGGGCACCGTCGAAACCCCGATGCTGGAATGGGCGCTTTCCCTGTCGGAAGACGCCGAAGGGGTCATGGACGAAATCCGCGCCATGCATCCGCTGGGCCGGGCAGGGCGCCCCGGAGAAATTGCTGAAGTCGTCGCGTTCCTGCTTGGCGACAGCGCCTCGTTCATTACCGGCGAAGTGATCCGGGTCGATGGCGGCTTGCTGTCGCGGCTCGGCGGCACGCCGAAAAAGGATTGAGTTTATGGGCATTGCCGACATCAAGGCCACAACGGTAGCGGTTCCGCTCGAGGCGCCCCTGCGCCACGGCGCGGGCGCGCATTGGGGGCGCTTCGTGCGCACCGTCGTGGAAGTGATCGACGATGAAGGACGGTCGGGATTCGGGGAACTGGGCGGAGGCGGCGAATCCGCCGAGGCCGCCGTGCTGGCGCTTTTGCCTTATCTGAAGGGTCACGATCCGCTTCAGCTCGAGCAGATGCGCTGGAAGATCATGGGGCCGACGGCCTCGCTCTACAATAATCGCATGCAGCTGCACGCGGCGATCGAAATGGCCTGTATCGATCTGGCCGGCAAGCGGCTCGGCATTCGCGCCTGCGACCTGCTTGGCGGGTCGATCCGCGACGAGGTCGAGTTCGCGAGCTATCTGTTCTACCGCTATGAGCAGGACGGCCGGGGCGGTGAGACCTCGCCGGCGGAGATCGTGGACCATGCCCGCGATCTGAAACAGAAGCACGGCTTCAGGGTTCACAAGCTCAAGGGCGGGCATTTCGAGCCCGATCGCGACATCGAGGTGATGTTTGCGCTGGCAGAAGCCTTTCCAGAGGATCGCCTCCGGCTCGATCCGAATGCCGTCTGGTCGGTCGAACAGAGCATCCGTGTCGCCAAGGCCATCGAATCCCTCAACAACGACTATTTCGAAGACCCGACCTGGGGGCTGGAGGGCATGCGCCGGGTGCGTGAGGCGATCAATATCCCCACGGCCACCAATACGGTCGTTGTGAATTTCGAACAGCTGGCGCAGTCGATCCTGCACAATTGCGTCGATGTGGTTTTGCTGGACACCACTTTCTGGGGCGGTTTGCGCCAGGCCCACAAGGCCGGCACGGTTCTTGAAACCTTCCAGTATTCCGCAGCCGTGCACTCGTCGGGCGAGCTGGGTATCCAGCTGGCTTCCATGCTGCATCTCGGCGCGGCGCTGCCGAACCTCAATTTCGCGGCCGACGCGCACTATCATCACCTCACGGACGATATTCTCGTCGGCGGCAAGCTGCCCTATGTGGACGGCAAGATCGCCGTGCCGACCGGTCCCGGGCTCGGCGTCGAGGTGGATCGCGACAAGCTCGCCCGCTACGCGGAATACTTCAAGGAGGTCGGGGGCTATCCCTATGACAGGGATCCCGCCCGTCCGGACTGGTATTCGATCATTCCAGAATTCAGGTACGCGGACCCGAAGGTCAAAGCTATGCCTCACACGGAAGGAGGGCAGGGCTAATGGCCGACGTTGTACTGAAGGACATGGTCAAGGCCTATGGCCGGCACCTGGCCGTTCGCGGTATCGATCTCGAAATTCCCGACAAATCGCTGGTGGTCTTTGTAGGCCCCTCGGGTTGCGGCAAGTCGACCACGCTGCGGATGATCGCCGGTCTGGAAAGCATTTCGCATGGCGAGTTGCGGATCGGCGGCAAGCTGGCCAACGACATGCCGTCCCGCGATCGTGGCGTGGCCATGGTCTTTCAGACCTATGCGCTCTATCCGCACATGACCGTGCGCGACAATCTCTCCTTCTCCCTGAAGCTGGCGCGCATGCCCAAGCCCGAGATCGCGGAACGGGTCGCCAAAGCCGTCACCGTGCTGGAGCTCGAGCCTTATCTCGACCGCAAGCCCTCGGAGCTTTCCGGCGGGCAGCGGCAACGGGTGGCCATGGGACGCGCGATCGTGCGCGAGCCCGAGGTGTTCCTGTTCGACGAGCCGCTGTCCAATCTCGATGCCAAGCTGCGCAACCAGATGCGGGTCGAGATCAAGCGGCTGCAGCAAAAACTCGGTGTCACCACGATCTATGTCACCCATGACCAGGTCGAGGCGATGACGCTCGCCGACAAGATCGTGGTCATGAAGGATGGCGAGATCGCCCAGGCCGGCACCACGCTCGATGTGTTCGAGAACCCGCGCTCGAAATTCGTGGGTGGCTTCATCGGCTCGCCGCAGATGAGCTTTTTCGACGGCAAGCTCACGCAGGCGGATGGAGACTGGTTCTTCGAATCCGAAGCATTGCGGCTTCCGGTCAATGCCAAACGCTATGGCGATGCGCTCAAGCCGGGGCGGGCTGTCTGGGGCGGCCTCAGGTCCGAAGACATCGTCCCCGCGGGGCACGGCCTTCAACCTACAAACCACGTCGCGATCGAGGGTGTCGTCACCCTTGCCGAGATGCTGGGCAATGAGAATCTGCTGTTCGGCACATTCGGGTCGAGCCAGTTCGTCAGCAGAATGCAGCAGCCCCGGCTGGTGCAGCAAGACGAGCAGATGAGCTTTCACATCAATGTGGACCGGCTGCACCTGTTCGACAAAGAGACCGAGCTGAACCTGGATCTCGAGTCTCAACAAAAAGATCAATCGGAGGAGTTAGACCAATGAACAAATACGTTCGTTCAGTGATCGCGGGGGTGCTTGGCGCCACCATGATCGCGGGCGTCGCCACAGCGGACGACGTCCAGCTTTATCACGACAAGGGCTTCTGGTCAGAACAGCTTCAGGCGGTCGGTGACGCGTCCGCGGAAGCGACCGGGGTCCGCATCGTCGAGAACCCCTATGCCACGGCGGAACAGTACAAGGCCTTCATCCAGGCCTCGATCGCCAGTGGTGACGCGCCGCAGATGTTCACCTGGTGGACCGGCCAGACCTTCACCGAGCTCACCCAGACCGGCAAGATCGCCAAGCTCAACGATGTGTGGGCCGACATGGTCGCCAGCGGTGAATATGCCGAAAGCGCCGCTGATCTGTTCACGGTCGACGGTGATATCTACGCAGTGCCGCTGCTTCTGGCGCGCTGGGTGATGCTTTATAACAAGCCCCTGTTCGCCGAGCTCGGCATTGAAGAACCCACCACCTGGGACGAGCTGATGGCGGCTGCCGAAACGGTGAAGGCCGCAGGCCATACCCCGTTCAACGCGACCGTTCACGAAGGCTGGCGCGGTTTCATCTGGTTCCAGGAACTGATGCTGCGGACCGATCCCGAAGCCTATCTCGGTCTTCACAACGGCACGGTCGCCTATGACAGCGAGCCTGTCCGCCGCGCCTTCGAGATGTGGGTGGACATGTATGACAAGGGTTATTTCACCGACCCGCGTTCGAATGAGGAAATCGAGGACTTCGCCGGCGGTTCTGCGGCGATGTATCTGATGGGTGAATGGGTTGTCGGCTCGCTCGCCGCATCCGGTCTCGAAACATCCGACCTTGGTGCCTTCATCGTCCCCAATGTCGATCCGGACGCACCGTCTGCGGTGATCGTGGAAGGTGGCCCGGTGGTGATCTCCGCGGCCGCGAAGGACAATCCGGACGTGATGGCGGCCCTCAAGTTCTTCTCCTCGGTCGACGGTGCCAATGCCTGGGCCGAAGCGTCGGGCAACTATATGGGCAACCTCAAGGCGGATGCGCCGAACCCGATCATCGCCAAGATCAATTCGGACATGACCGAGGCCGGCACCGCCACCTACAACCGCTGGTGGGAAGCAACCCCGCCGGATCTGCAGGGTGAGTTCGTCGCCGAACTGAACCGGTTCATGCTCGACCCGACCATGGACACGGCAGAAGACGTGATGGCCCGCATGCAGGCCCTCAACGCCGAATACTGGGCTGACCAGTAAGCCAATACGGGCGGGGCGCACGCGCCCCGTCCACCCGCCAATCGCGAAAGGGTAACCAGTGAACGGCCGCGAGCATTCAGACGCAGAGTTGTTGAAACGGATCGACCTCAAGGCGGTCGAACGCCGCGATCGGCGACGCCAGGGACGGAACTTCCTTGTCGCGCTCGCATTCATGTCGCCGGCCCTGTTGCTGGTCGGTGTCCTGCTTCTGGTGCCGGTGGTGTACAACATCTATCTGGGCTTCACGCGCTGGCGCAAATTCAGCGGCATCGACGAATTCGCGGGTGTCGAGAACTACGCCCGCATGCTCTCGAACCCGTTTTTCGGCGAGGCGCTGTTCAACACCGCCATCTGGGTTGTCGCCTCGATCGTGTTCCCGATCCTGATCGGGCTGGCCATGGCGCTCCTGTTCAGGGGCGTGCGGTTCGAAAACACCTTCAAGAACATCATCTTCATTCCGCGCATTCTGGCACCGACCGCCGTTGGCGTGATCTGGTACTATGTTTATGCGCCCGACGGCCTGCTCAATCGCGGCCTGTCGGTCTTTTCGGGCGACCCGGTCGATATTGGCTGGCTCTATGACAGCGCCACGGTGACCCCGGCGATCATCGCCACCTTTGTCTGGCAGACGGTCGGCCTAGTCATGGTTCTCGTGCTGCTCGGCCTCAGTGCCATCCCCAAGGACCCGCTCGAAGCGGCCAAGATCGACGGCGCCAGCAAGGTGCAGGTGTTCCAGCACATTGTCCTGCCGCTCCTGCTGCCGACCCTTGTGATGGTCACCATTCTTTCCGTGCTGGCCGGTTTCACCGTGTTCGATCTGCTCTGGGTGATGGGCATCAGCTATCCCGGCCAGCGCAGTCTGTCGCTCACTGTCTACATGTATTTCGAAGCGTTCCAGAAGGGGGCCTGGGCCTATGGCTCGGCGGTCGCCGTGGTGATCGGTCTCGTGGTCCTGTGTGTGACCTGGATCCAGGCCGTGCTTCAGCAGCGCGTCGACAAGATGACGCGATAGGAAGACCAAGCCATGACCGTTGCTCTCGATACCCTTGATTTTGATGCCATTGCCCGGCGCGAACGCCGGCTGCAACAGTCCAAATGGTGGACCCTCGCGGTCGCCTTCCTGATCTCGCTGATCTGGTTGATCCCGTTCTATTACCTGGCGATTTCGGTCTTCAAGACCCAGCAGGAATATGCGGCGAAGGCGCCGCTGGCGCTGCCGGACGGCCTTTGGCCGATCGTTGGCAATGCGGTCGAGGCCTGGACACAGGCCAAGATGGGCTTCGGCATGCTCAACTCGGCCTTTTACGGTCTGGTCGGGGCCGGGCTCGCCGTGTTCTTCGCGGCGATGGCGGCCTATGGCCTGACCCGGCTGGATTTCCGGCGCAAGAATCTGTGGTTCATGGTGATTTTTGCGGGAACGGTCTTCCCGTTCCAGATGTATCTGATCCCGCTCTTCTTCTTCTATCAGGACTGGGGGATCCTCAACACGCATTTCGGCATGATCCTGTTCTACACGGCGATCTGCATCCCGTTCCCGACCCTGGTTCTCAAGAATTTCATGAACGGTCTCTCTCGCGAGATGGACGAGGCCGCCCGGATGGACGGGGCGAGCGAATTCACCGTCTTTCTCAGGATCATCCTGCCCAATGCCTGGGGGCCGATGACGGCGACCTTCCTGCTGCAGTTCACCTGGATCTGGAACGACCTTCTGTTCTCCACGGTCCTCGGAAACCGGCCCGAGACACGTTCGATCATGAACGCCCTTCAGGTCTTTCAGGGCAGTTATGCCTCGGCGGGACCCAACATCGTGCTGACCGCCGCGCTGATCGCCAGCCTGCCATCGATCATCCTGTTCTTTGTTTTGCGCCGCCATTTCATGGAGGGCATGCGGGTGACGAGCCTTTGACCAGCCTTCATCCAAATCGGAGGGTGGATCCCGGTGTCCCTGTCTTTGACAAGTCGACGCCGTTGTTCGAGCAGATCTATGCGCATCTGTACGAGCGGATCCTGCGATTCGATCTGGCGCCGTTCCAGATGCTTTCCGAGAAACTGATCGCCGAAAGCCTCGATGTCAGCCGGACCCCGGTTCGCGAGGCGCTGGCGCGGCTGGCCGAACACAGGTTTGTGGATATTCTGCCGCAACGCGGAACCTTCGTTTCGCCTTTGCGCATTACCGATCTTGAGAAGTCGCAATTCATGCGCGAGGCTATCGAAATCGCGCTCTTGCGACGGGTGTTCGAGCATCCCGATCGAGGGCAGGCCATTCGCGAACTGCGCAACGAGATCACACTGCAACGTGCTTTTGTGGAGATGGGCGACCAGGACCGCTTTTACGGATCGGACGACGCCTTTCATGGTCTTCTTGCGAAATATGCCCGTCTGCCGGCGGTGATCGAGGAGATCAGGCGGGTCAAGATGCATATGGACCGCTTCCGCGTGCTGGTGATTGCCGGTGTCGAGGACCTCGGTGGGGTGATTACGCAGCACCAGGACATTGTTGACGCCATCGAGACTGACGATGCGTTTGAAGCCGAGCGTTTGCTGTTGCGGCATCTGCGCAGGATCTTCGCCTATGTCGACAGGGCGATGGCGCTTCATCCGGACTATTTCGAGGGCGGAACCCGCCGAACTTCCAACCAGGGGGCGGTGGCATCATGACCAACCTCAAAGCCATATCGAATGAGCCGGACCTTGTGGGCGAAAGCCCGTTCTGGGATGCGCCGAGCGGGCAATTGTTCTGGGTCGATATCGTCGGCCGCAAGATCAAGTCTCGCAATCTGTCGAGCGGTCAGGAGCGCCATTGGGCGACGAAAGACTGGCCGACGGCGATTGCCCTCGATGCCGATCACGATGGGCAGGCGGTCGTGTCCTTCGGTGCCGGTGTGGCGGTGTTCGAGTTCGAGACCGGGGCGGTGCGGTTTCTCGCCCGGCCGGAGACCGACCCCGCGATGCGGCTCAATGAAGGCAAATGCGACCCCCAGGGCCGATTCTGGGTTGCCAGCATGGAAAACAATCTCAACCCGGATAACACCGCCCGCGAGATGCAGAACCATTGCGGCCGGTTGTTCCGGGTTGGTCCGGGTGACGAACCGGCAATATTTTCGGAGGCGGAGTTCGGTATTCCCAACACCATGGCGTGGTCGCCCGACCGCCAGTCATTCTATTTCGCCGACACGTTGCGCAATGTCATCTGGGTTTACGACTACGATGATGCGGAAGGCCGAGTCTCAAACCGCCGGGTTCTGCTCGAAGGCGGGCCGGGACTGCCCGACGGATCGGGTATGGATTCGGAAGGGTGCCTATGGAACGCGCGGTTCGGCGCCGGGAAGGTTTTGCGCATCACACCTGACGGCAGGATCGACCGTGAGATTGCGGTGCCCGCGCAAAACCCGACCGCCTGTACCTTTGCCGGTGACGATCTCAAGACCCTCGTCGTCACGTCCGGCCGGTTCGGTCTGGACGATGCTGCCCTCGCCGAATGCCCCGACGCCGGAAGGGTTTTCGTGATGGATGCCGAGGTCGCAGGCATGCCCGAAAACTACTTTCGGGGCTAAACGCCGCGGCTTTCCTTTCCTGCGATCAGATCAGGTGCTTGTGGGCCAGCACGAAGGCCATGCCGATCATCAGCCAACCGCTTGCGCGGTCGATAAGGGCTGAGGCGTTGGGGCGCTTCAGGAATCTGACCAGATATCTTGCGCCATAGGCGAGGCCGAAAAACCAGGTGCCGGCGGCGGTGATCGCCCCCATCAGGAAAAAGACCCGCTGATCGAGCGGGAATTGCCAGCCGGTCGGCCCCAGAACAAGGAAGGTGTCGACATAGGCGCCGGGGTTGAGCAAGGCGAACGCCAAGGCGGCAGCCAGAACTGCCGCAAAGCCGGACGCCGGGCCCTCAATACCTTCGAACGCCGCAGTGCCGGCCGCAAGGCGGGCGCTGCGCAGGGACCGCATGCCGAAGCCCAACAGGAATGCCACTCCGGCAAGAGTCATGGCGAAAACGAAGGTGTCGGACCCTGCAAGCAAAGCCCCGGCGCCTCCCACGGCTAGCGTGGTTATGATGACATCGGCAAAGGTGCTCACAAAGGCTGTCACGAAGACGAAGCGGCGGCGAAGCCCCTGCCGCAACACGAACAGATTCTGCGGACCAAGCGCGATGATGACGCTGATGTAGAGCAGGAAGCCATGTCCGAACGGGATAAGGGCCTGATAGAGCGGATCGTCTGCCATTTCCCTGTTCCCGTGTTGTTGCCTTCCGTTGTGTTCTGATTAGACTTCGAGCGTTGCGAGGTCGTAGCGACGCTCGGGAGGGCATGCGGTGCGGGGCGGACACGGAGAGTTTTGACGCCCTTGGCGTGCGTACAGATCAATGTCTTGGGGAGTTTCGAGGTTCGGGTTGGCGGGGAGGCGCTGACCGGTTTCCGCTCGTCCAAGGCGCGGGCCCTGCTGGCCTATCTGGCGATGCATGCGGGTGCGGCTGTGAACCGCGCGACACTGGCGGATCTGTTGTGGGGCGAATTGCCGGAACGGGCCGCGCGGACCAATCTTCGGATCGAACTCTCAGGCCTCAATCGCTTGCTTGGTGAAGATGCCGGCCTCGACATTACCCGGCAGACCGTGTGTCTGGCGGCGGACGATCTCGAGGTGGATGCGGCGAGCTGTTCGGCAATGTTTCGCCATCATGGCAGCCTCACCCGGGAGGCCGAGCGCGCGGACTGGAACCGGCTCGAGGATGCGCTTGATGCCTATCGGGGCCGGTTTCTCGAAGGGCTCGAGATTGCCGACGCGCCGCAATTCGACGACTGGCGCCGGGAAACCCAGGATGCTCTCGACCGGCTGGCAACGGACGCACTGTCTGCGCTTGAACGACATCAGGCTGCGAACGGGAATTGGCCGAAGCTGGTCGAGACCGCCCGCCGTCATCTCCACCTCGATCCCTGGAACGAGCAAAGCCACCGGCATGTGATGCAGGGACTGGCCGCTCAAGGACAGACAAGCCAGGCCCTTGGCCAGTACGACGCCCTTCGCGCCCTGTTGGCGGACGAACTGGGCACAACCCCGGACGAAGACACCGAGCGCCTCGCGGGCAGATTGCGCGAGCGACCCGGCCGCGCTGTGCGGCAAACCAATCTCGGCGCCCGGCCGACACCGTTGATCGGGCGCGACGAACAGATCGACGAACTGTCGCGGCGCATCCTGCGGGACCGCATGACAACCGTGCTCGGGCTGGGCGGTGTCGGCAAGACACGAATGGCACAGGCTGTTGGCGAGGAGGTCATCGCGGCGTTCCCCGATGGCGTGTGGTTTGTGTCGCTCGCGCCGATCCTGGGGCAGGATCCCCGGCCTGTGGACCGCATTGCGCTGGCCATCGCCGCGGCCATGGGCCTTCAGCCGACCTCGGCAACGGACCCGCTCGGCGATCTGATGACCGATCTCGCCAACCGCCATGTGCTGATCATTCTGGATAATTGGGAGCATCTGCAGCCGCAGGCGGCGGATCTGCTGCAGCATTTGCTGCAGATTGAAGGCGTGCATGTGCTCGCCACTTCGCGCGTGCGGCTCAATGTCGAGGGTGAACGCGTCTATCCGCTGCAGGGACTGAGAGGTGCCGCTGCGCGGCAGCTCTTTGTCGAGCGAGCGGAGGAAGCGTTTGACGGCCTTGGCCTAAGGGTCGATCCCCCGGCAGAGCCCGACGCCGTACAGGCGATCTGCGATGCGGTGGCCGGGCTGCCGCTCGGGCTGGAACTGGCGGCCAGTTGGGCAGGCGAATTTTCGATCGAGGAAATCCATGGATTGATCTTGTCGGTCGGGGTCGAGCCAAGCCGGGCAGACGGACTTCAATCCCGCCATCATGACCTGACCAGGGTTCTTTCGTTTTCCTGGGGCCTGTTGCCTCAAGGCTTGCAGCGCCTCCTGGCGCGGTTCACGGTTTTCCGCGGCAGTTTTCATCGCGAAGCCGCCGCCGCGGTGGCGAATGCCACGCCCGAGGACCTGGCGCAATTGTGCAGCCACTCTTTGCTGGAGCGGATCGATGCGGGCCGCTACGGGCTGCATCCGCTTGTCGAGGAATTCGCGGGCACAAGGCTTGATGTGTCGATCCGCACCGAGGTCGCCCAACGTCATCGACGGCACTATCTGACCCGTGTTGCCGCGGGTGCCGGGTCCCTCGCGGACATGGCCAATATCCGCAAGGCCTGGATCAGCGCGGTCGACGAAAGGGATGGCCCCCTGATTGCCCTTTGCGCCGCGGAGTTTGCAGCCTTGCTGGCCCGGACTGGCCTGATCCAGGACGGGTTCGAACTGTTCGGATCCGCCATCGCCGCTTTCGAGACGGAGGAGGGGCAAGGCGATCTGGTTGCGCTGCTGCTCAGTCGGCAATGGCATTTTTCGCGCGCCATTCATGGATTGCCCGGTTCGGAGCATTTGCAATTCAGAGTGCTGGCGCTGTCGAGCGATCCGGAACTGACGGTGGAAACCCATCTTCAACTGGCCAATCGTTTCGCCGAGGACGGGCTGTGGGCAAAAGCGGATCATCATTTCGAAGAGGCGGCAGTGGTGGCGCGTCGGGCCGGCGGCCGGCTGCTTGCGATCAATGCGGCAAGGATGCGTGCCCATGTCAACGCCCTGCATTTCCGGGGGGATTTCGAACAGCACATCGCGGAGTTGAAGGCGTTGCGCTCCGAAATCGCAGAAGATGTGACAAAAGACGAAGGCATTCGTGCGCTCGATCTCGAGCTTGGGCTTTCGCTCGCCCTGGTTGCCATGCGGCACGGGGATCACGCGCTGGCGATCCGGACGGGCCGCTCCAACCTTGCGCTTGTCGAGGCCATGGTGCATCGGCAAAGGCGGATCAGCGTATTGCTGGACCTGGCGCTATCCGAACAGTTTGCCGGGTTACTCGAGGAGTCGCTTGCGCATAATCGCGAGGCCCTGGCCGAAGCCGAAGAGATCGGCGCCATGGATGATATCGGACTGTTATGCGCCAATCTGTGCATGGTGCTGCGCAAGGCCGGTGATCTCGAGGGTGCGCTGGCCTATGGCAAGCGGGGCGTGGATGTGCTGGGCCGGCTGCGCCTGACCCGGATGAGCTGCATGGCGCGCAATCGCGTCGGTCACGTGCTGGTGGCGCTTGGCCGGTGGGCCGAGGCGGAGGCCGTTTATGTCGAGGTGGCGCGGGTCTGGGAGACGCTGGGGCATTCCAATGTGCATGAGGCGCATGCGGGCAGGGCTGTGGCGATGGCCCAATCGGGGCGTCTCGAAGAGGCGGAGGCGTTGGCCGACAGCGTGCTCGATCACGTGCTTGAACAGGGGACCCAGGGGCTGGTCGAACCGGTCCTGTTATTGTGGGGTCTTTCGAGGGTCTATGGGCTGGCCGGCAAAGAGGAAAAGCGGCAGCAGGTGAGAGCGCTCGCCGAGAAGGTCGTTGCCAGGGCAAGTGCCGTGATCGGCGATGAAGAGCTGCTGAGAAGATATCTCGACATGCACAGCACGCATCTCGAGGAGATCAACGCGGCTGCGGAGTGAGGCCCGGACGCGGTGCGATGCGTTCGGGCGGCGCGACGCCGGTGGCGATCAAGTGGATGCCGATGATCGGATCGAATTCCTTTGTCACCCAGTCGATGCCGGGTTCGGCTTCGCCGCATCCTTGAGCCAGAGATGCGCCGAGGCCGCCGGTGAGAAAGATTGTGCCGCGGCCCTCGGGGTAGAGGGCCAGCCCGGCATCGGCGATTTCCCGCGCCGCGCCATCGAGCACGGAGCGGCAATAGGCATCTCCGGCGGCGGCGCCCTCCACAACCAGCGGGGCGAGGCGGGCGAGGTCGGCGGGACGCGCGCCGGTGTGCCAGTCGATCAGCTCGGGCACGGAGCGCCCTGTGAGATCGAGAACCGCCTGGGTGAACCGGGGCGCCGGTTGCGGACGGACCGGGGATCCGTCGAGCCGTTTCAGCGTGTCGCTCATGACCCTCAGGCCGATCCAGGCGCCGCTGCCCAGATCGCCGGCGGGAAACCCCCAGCCGCTGAGAAACGCCGAGTGACCGTCCTCATAAAGGCGCATGGCGGCAACGCCGGTCCCTACCGCGATCATGGCGCCGGGCCGACCATTGGTGGCCGCGATCAGCGCGCCATAGCCATCGCTGACGAGCTCTGTGTCCGCGAAATCGGCGAGGCGGTCACACAGCTGGCGGGCCCGGTCGCGGAAGTTGAAGCCGGCGATGCCCGCCAGCACCGCAACGTCGCCGGGGTCTGGTGCCTGGCTGCCAATCCGACCGGATATGTCCCGCCAGACGCTGCGGATCGAGGTTTCGGCCTGATCGACCCCGAGCGAGAGGGCGCCGCCAGGCCCTTTGGCACGGGCCAGTTCCTGCCCATCGGGGTGAAACAGGGCGCCGCGGGTGTTGGTGCCGCCGATGTCGAGGCAGAAATGGTGCAAGCGTATCTCCTGGCGCCGGGGCGGGGGGCGGTCAGTCGAGCCGCTTGCCCATGAACAGCCGACCGGGCGCGACCGAGGGATGGTCGATCACCTCAAAGCCCAGCTTTCGATAGAAACCGATAGCATTATCATTGTCGGGCGCAACATCGAGATGCATGGCGGGCGCCCTTTTGCGCCGGAGCGCGGTAATCAGGTGCTCCATCGCAGCCCGGCCAATACCGCGTCCGCGCAATGCAGGCAGCAGGTCGATATGACCATGGGCCGGATAAGGCGCGAGCCCCTCAAGGGCCATTACCGGCGGGTGGTGGATCATGTGGCGGGCCCAGTCGCTGCCCTGCCAGGCGCTTTCATCGGGACCGGGATCGCGCAGCCATTCCCTGAGATCGGGGTACCAGTCCGCGTGCAACCGGGCTTCGAAATCGGCGGTATCGCGCGCGCCGAGAACATAGCCCGAGACGGTGCTGTTCTCTTCGATGACGAATGCGAGGTCGGGCTCAAAGACCTGATAAGGCACGGCATAGATCAGCCCCACCAGCTCGGGGTTGTCCTCACGGGCCGTTGCGTCGTTCCCCGAATCCGCAGTTTCCACGCAAACGCGTTTGAGGGCGGCGTGGTCGTCTGGCGTGGCCGGTCGGACGAAGACGCCTGGCACCAGCTCCGCCGTCGCGGCAAAGGTCTCAGTCATGATGATACCGGCCCTGATCGTCGCGTTTCAAAAGGCCCTGGATCTCGACCGCGAGCCCGCGGCGGTAGAAATTGTGAATGCGCGCGGCGCCCGGGAATTCTTCGTCCGCGCCGGGGCCCTCGTCGAGCCAGTCGAGATAGGTCACCAGATGGGTCACCTCCTCCTGGATTTCCCACAGATAGGGATGGAAGGCGTGAAACAATTCGCGGTTCTCGAGCTCGGTGAAGCCGACAAACAGGGCTGCGATCTCGGCCTTGAAGTTGCGCCAGGCGGCCAGACCTTCGCGCCAGGCGGGATCGGCCGGGTCGGGACGGTGCACTGACAGCATGCGCCGTGCGGTGTCGATGAGCTTTTGAACTGAAGGGCCGATGGTGAAGGGGCCATCAAACAGTTCCGTGAGCAGGTGGATCTGCTCGGTGCTGAGCGTGGTATTCTCGTCGGTCTCGGCGAGGGCAAAGCGCGGCTGCCAGGCGGCGATGGCGGTTTCCCGCGCATGCGCCGGGTCGTAATTGCCGCCGGAAACGAAGCTGCCGGTGGTGTGGACCGGCACGAAATTGGCCTCGAACTCGTTGTTCGGATTGGTGATGAAACCCGAGATCAAGGGCAGGATGTCGAGACCGCGGCCATCGAGCGGGCCGGTATAGACCTTGCGGATGTCATAGTCGTTGGCGTGGTAATTGTCCCAGATCACCGGCTTGCGTTTCAGCGCCGCACCGATCTCGCGCAGGGTGGGGGCGGGGATGGTTTCGGAGACGATTTCGGGTCCGGTCCAGAACACCTTGACGGCCGGGTCGAGCGCTTCGCCCAAAACCCTGAGATAGGCCGATCCGGGCACATCCATCCCGGTGAATCGGGCGCAATAATCGGTCGGGCAGAAGACGAGCTCGCCGCCGCCGTTCGAGCGGATGAGGCGGAGCGTTTCATTGGCCAGTGCGGCCTGGGCAGAGGCGAAATCGGGAAAGTGGGGCTGGTCGGCTTCGGGCAGCTGATTGGGAATGTCGTCGAACAGCAGGACGAAATCGCGGACGCCGATATCCTGCAATTGCTCGATCCGAGCGCGCAGCCGTGCCCGATCGGTGTCGCTGGAATAGGTGACATCGAGGCAGGGCGCGATGGCGACCATGAAGGTCAGGCCCCGTTGACGGGCGGCAGCGACAAGCTGCCGGAGGTCGGTCAGTGCCGCATTGGCATAGGGCACGCGCCAGCGGGCGCGGATATGAACGTCGTCCTTGGGGGCATAGATGAAGGTGTTCATCCCTGCCGCAGCGATCCAGTCCATCATCTCGATGCGCTGCGCCTGGGTCCAG
Organism: Cucumibacter marinus DSM 18995; assembly: GCF_000429865.1. GTDB lineage: Bacteria > Pseudomonadota > Alphaproteobacteria > Rhizobiales > Devosiaceae > Cucumibacter > Cucumibacter marinus. Next base: position 450,761 of record NZ_KE386977.1, on the reverse strand, counting down.
GCCCGGCCGTAAAAGCCTTCGATTACGCCGCTGAGCATCGGCACTCCTAGTCCATCGCCGTGGCGGTCAGCCCGGCAATCACGAAACGTTGCAGGAAGAAATAAAGGATCAGGATCGGCAGAGTGGTGATGGTCAGCGCGGCGAACACCAGCGCGTAGTCGGTGCTGTGATAACCGTAGAAGCGCACCAGTCCGACCGGCAGGGTCCGCTTGTCCTCATCGACGATGAACAGAAGCGCGAACATCAGTTCGTTCCAGATGTTGATCGTGTTGAGGATGATCATGGTCAGCATGGCCGGCCAGACCATGGGAACCGAAATGGTCCAGAAAATCTGCCAGACATTGGCGCCGTCGAGACGGGCGGCTTCCTCCATATCGGGGCGCAGGGAATTGAAATAGCCGCGCATCAGGAAGACTGTGATCGAAAGCGACCATGCGGCTCCGGGCAGGATCAGCGCCCACAGCGTGTTGAGCAGATTAAGGTCTCTCAGGATCGAAAACAGCGGGATGGCGACGACCGGGGGCGGCAGCAAGAGACCGATCAGCAAGAGCCGATAGAAGATGCGCCGGCCGGGAAATTCGAGCCGGGTGAAGGCGAAGGCGGCGGCGGTGGCGAACACCACGGAGATGGCGACGGCGGTGGCAGTGACGATGATCGAATTGAGATAGAGCCCGCCCAGCCCGCCAAGGTCCCAGGCCTCGACGAAATTCTTCCAGCGCCATTCGGCCGGCAGACCAAAAGGCGAGCGGAAGATCTCCCGGTTCGACTTGAACGAGGAGATCACCATCCAGACCGTGGGATAGAACATGGCGGCGACGATGATCCCCGCCACCGCGAACTGGACCCATTCGCCCGGCGAACGCGCCCTGTCAGTAGCGGATGACATTGGCGCGCTCCGAGATGTGGAGATAGATGAGCGAGATGATGGTCACCACGACCGCCAGGACAACAGTGAGAGCGGTGCCATAGCCCAGCTGGTTCTGGTCGAATGCCTGCTTGATGATCCAGGTGGCGGGCACTTCGGTCGAGTTGAACGGTCCGCCATTGGTGAGGGTGAAGAAGAGGTCGAAACCGGCGAAACCGCCGGTGACTGCAATCAGCACCGCCACCATCATGTTCTGGCGCAGCAGGGGCAGGGTGACATCGAAGAACTGGCGAACCGGCCCGGCGCCATCCAACGTCGCCGCCTCATAGAGATTGCGCGGGATACGCCGGATCGCGGCGAAAAAGATGATCATGTAGAAGCCGGCGAATTTCCAGCCGGACACGAACATGATGGCCAGAAGCGCAGTCGAGGACTGGCTCAGCCAGGGCTGAACGAGGAAATCGAGCCCGAGAGCGTCAAAGACCGAATTGAGCAGGCCGGTACGGTAGTCGAGCACAAAGGCCCAGAGCACCCCGGCGGCGCTCATCGACAGAATCATCGGCGAGAAGAACATGCCGCGCATGAAGGAAAAGCCGAAACGGTCGGAATTGAGCAGCACGGCCATCAGGAGGCCGAAGGAGACCTCGAAAAACAGGGTGCCCAGAATATAGAGGGTAACGTGCCAATAGGAGGCGAGGTGCACCGTGTCGGCGAAGGCGCGCCTGAAATTGGCGAGGCCGACCCAGACGGGCTCGGAAAACCCGTTCCAGGCGGTGAAGGCGAAATAGACCGCGGAAAGCAGCGGAAACAGCACGAAAAGGCCGAACAAAAGCATGGCCGGCGCCACGAATACGAGATTCGCGGCGCCGGTTGAGATCGGCTGAAGCCGGTCTTCGGGGGTCTTGTCCTTCACGCCACCTGCCTATTGCTGGCCGATCACGGCGATGGTTTCGTCGAGCCAGGTCAGCGCATCCTCAGGCGATTTCTCGCCGCTCGCGACATATGCTGCCGCCTGATAATAGGCCTCGGCGACCGGTACCGGATAGGTGGTGTCGGGCGGCGGCACGATGGAGCCGGCCTCGGCGAACAGGGCGGCGACAGACGCCGTCTTCGGATCGAGATCGGCGGTCTCGTTGACGCCGGCGACCGGGCTCAGCGAGCCGGATTCGGCCCACAGCTTCTGTTGCTCGGGCGCCGTGAAGAATTTGAGGAATTCGATCGCCTCGTCGGGATGTTCGGCGCGCGCATGGATGATGAAACCGGTGGCCGTGCCGATCACGCTGTCCTTGAGCGGATGGCTGTCATCGATGATCGGGGTATCGAACTGATCGTAGTTGAAATCATCTTCCGCCAGTTCGGCAGCCGAACCGACAAGCCAGGAGCCGATCGGGTGCATGGCTGCGGCACCCTGGAAGAAGCCGGCCATGGCCGGGTCAGCGCCGAGGCCGGGCATGTCACGGTTGAACCCGCCGGCATCGTGCAGTTCCTCCAGCAGCTCAAGTGCCCTGAGGAAGCCCGGGGTGTTGAACGGTCCCTCCTGGCTGAACGCGGCTTCGTATTCGGCGGGCGGCACGACGCGGGAGGCGATGTGCGAGGCCCAGTTGCCCAGCGGCCAGAGTTCGTTATTGCCTTCGATGATCGGGGTCTCTCCCGCATCGGCGAGGGTTTTCACCAGAGATACGAAATCGTCCCAGGTCGCGGGAGCCTCGATGCCATATTCGGCGAAGATGTCGGTGTTGTACCAGATGGTATTGGTCACATCGAGGGAGATCGGCACGATATAGGGGTCGCCGTTGACCATGGTCCCGGCGCCTTCGGTCCAAACCGATTCCGAAAAGCTGTCGCGCCAGTCGCCTTCGCCCAGGACATCGGAGAGATCGCGCGCGTAGCCGGCGTCGGCATCACGCTGAACCGGGAAGCCGGCCCACTGGAAATAGATGTCGGGGACTTCCGAGCTCTGGAGCTGGGTGATCAGCCCGGTGTCTGAATAAAGATCGTCATCGAACACGATCTGTTTCACGGTAATGTCGGGATGCGATGCCTCGAAAGCGTCGACGATCGCATCGAACGCGGCACGATTGCTGCCGCCCGACATGGAATGGGTGACCCGGATTTCAGTCTGGGCCAGCGCCGTGCCGCCAAGGACCAGGGCGGCCCCCAATGCGACAAGGCTTGTGATGCAGGTTCTCATTGACTCCACCCTTTAGCCTGTTTGAGTTCACTGGTATGATATTGGTTTCCATCCACTTGTCTAGGTGCTATAGTAATTTTTGCATGACCGAGGAAATTCGCTTGCGAATTAGGACCCAAAAACATACCACTGGGTCCTCTTCGCGAGCGAAACGCAGAATTCCGGGAGCCCATGGACGACGTTTTTGAAACGCTTTCCGCAAGCATGTCGGAGCGGCACGGCCCGCTCTCCGATCGATTGCGGCTGGCCTTGTCCGCGCTTATCGAGACAGGCGCCTTCGGACCTGGCGAATCGCTTCCTTCAGAGCGCGAGTTGGCCGCAAGGCTCGATCTCTCCCGTTCGACAGTGCGCCAGTGCCTCAAGGACCTCGCACAGCTGGGGCTTGTGCAGACCCGGCAGGGCGTGGGGACCGTGGTTGTCGGCCATATCCCCAAGGCGCTTTCCAAGCTCTCGGGCTTTTCCGAGGATATGCGGATGCGTGGTCTCGTGCCCAGTTCCCGGGTTCTGGAGCTGACCATCGGACCGGTGCCGCACGATACCGCATTTCGCACCGGTTTGCCGCTCGAAACCGAAACCATCTCGCTGCGGCGGCTGCGGCTCGCGGGCGGCGAAGCGCTTTCCTATGAATGGGTGGTGGTGCCGGTGGCCTGTGTGGGGCGCGATTATGATGGCACCACGTCGCTGTATGAGCGCATGGATGCGCGCGGCGCGCGGCCACAGCGCATGCTGCAGAGCCTCGAGGCAGTGGAAGCCAATGAGGAAATAGCCGGACTACTGGGCATCAAACCGGGCGCGGCGGTCCTGCGGATCGCCCAGGTCGGGTATGGCGCCAACGGGGCAGTGGTCGAGGATGCGGTGAGCTGGTATCGCGGCGACCGCTATAAATATGTGGGCGAAATCAAGGGGTAAGATGCGTATGGGCGCGCTGAGACAGAACTATCGGGACGCGCTGGTGGAGATCATGGATCACGTCCTGTCCGGGGAGCCCGAGGTTCTCGACGCCGCCCGCGATGCCCTGGCGGCCGCGCTTGGTGCGGGTCGTCTCATTTATGTCGGCGGCAGCGGCCATTCCCACATGCTGGCCGAGGAACTTTTCTATCGCGCCGGGGGAATTGCTGCGGTCCAGCCGATCCTCGAACCCGATCTGATGCTGCATGAAGGGGCGCGCCGCTCCACAGAAGTGGAACGCGAAGCCGGCCGCGCCGAGCGTTCGCTGTCGCGCTTTGCGATCGAGCCGGGCGATGTGCTGATCGTTGTGTCCAATTCGGGGCGGAACGCCTATCCGGTCGAATTGGCCGAGGCGGGCCGCAAACGGGGCATGACAGTGATTGCATTGACCTCGCTCCGCCATGCGGAACGGGTCGAATCCCGGCACGCATCAGGTCTTTTGTTGCGCGATGTCGCCGATATCGTGCTCGATAATGGTGGCGTCTATGGCGATGCCATTCTCCCGGTCGGCCCCGAGGGCGTGCATATGGGGCCGACCTCCACCATTATCGGCTGCTTCATCCTCAATGCCCTTGTGGCGGAAGCGGTCGAGATGATGATGGCAGCCGGCAAGCGCGTCGATATCTATGCCAGCGCCAATATCGAAGACAATGGTGCGCCCGCCGACAATGTTGCGGAGCGCTGGGGCGACCGGATCGCCGGGCTCTGACCATGTCCGCCGGCGCATGCCGGACAATTGCCGGGCGTGCACCGATCCATATGCCATCGGGCGGCTACGTGACCTACTGGCCGGGCTCGTCTTCCGCTGAAGGCAGCGGGGCGTCGCTCATCTGGGCCAGCTTGATCTGCACCAGCAGGCTCAACTCGTCATAGACGTTCCACTCATCGACGATCTTGCCGTTCTTGTAATGGTAATGGGTGATGCCCATGACCTGCAGGCGCTTGCCCGTGGGTTCGCCCAGTTCGCTCAGAATGCCATATCCCATGTGATGGCCTTCCATCACCCAGCGGACGGCGACCTTGGTGCCGCCTTCCTCGCAAGGGGTGGAGCAGACATGTTGCGGCATGAATGCCGCGTCGGGAATCGAGCCCAATAGACCCAGATATTGATGGGTGATGGCAACGACGCCATAGAGCTCCTTGAGCATGGGGCCGTGATACTGGACGTTCGAGGCGTAGACGTCCTTCATCTTGCCGAACATGCGGCGATTGAAAACCTCATGCATCCACTGGATCGTGTCGCGTTCGATGTCGTTATGGGCGAGTTCGAGGTCGGGCTCGGCTTCGGGCGGGTATTGACCGATCAGGCGCCTGTTCTCGCCGATATCGAGGGCGGTCAGCCCTTTGTCGAACTGGGCGCGCGCTGCCTTCTCGGCAAAAGGATGCGGGTCGAGGCCGAGCTGCTTGAGGATGACCATGTTGTCGCCCACGATCCATTCGCGATAGATCTTGTTCTCATAGATCATGCAGTCGGCGATGGTGCGGGTGGTGAACAGGCGCCCGGTGGCGGGGCCATAGAGCCCGTTCTGGGAGTGCCGGCCGGAGCCGGTGACCATGTGGGAGGTGTAGAAGCCCTCCTCATCATCGCCGCGCCAGATGACGTGGGTTGCCATGCCCCGGCGTTCGGGAAAGGTGACCAGGCGCTGAATGGTGTCGCGCACCACCGTCTCGCGGTCATACATCATCCCCATCGAGGTGTAGACCGTGCAGTTGTGCGTGTAATGGGTGTAGATCAGCCCGATATCGCGCTCGTCCCAGATCTTGTGCGTGCATCGCACGATGTAGTCGACGATATCGGTGTAGTCCTCGTCAAACCCCCGCATGGACTGGCTGCGTGGCCGGTCAGTGGGCACCAGATCGACGAAATCGTGCCGTTCGACACCCATCACCTGTTCGGCCTGGCCCTTTGTGACCTCACCCTTGTTCTTGTTGCTGCCTTCGCTCATCGTCGTTCCTTGATCGGTGCTTTGTGGGTTTGTCCGGCACTGCGCGGCCCCAAGCCATTGCCTCACATGGGGCGCCAAAGCGGCGGGATTTTCAAGCGGGCTGAAGTGTCCCGCGTCGGGAATGGTTACCAGCCGGGCCCCGGGAATGCCGTCGGCGAGCTCGCGATGGGCGTCCAGAGGGCAGACGGCTTCCTGCTCGCCAGCGACAATCAGGGTCGGAACTTCGATCGCGGCAAGGCGCGGGCGGCTGTCCGCGCGATTGATGGCGATCTCGGTCTGGCTGTCGAGTGTATCCGGCCCCGCGTCCTGCGCCATGGCGAGGATGGTTGCCTTGAGGGCGTCGTCTGCCGCGTTGGCCGGGGAGACGAGCTTGTCCCAGGCGTCGAGGATATAGCCGTCCATGCCGTGCTCGCGGGCCTTCTTCACGGCCGATCTGCGGGTCCGGGCATTGGCGGCCGGGTCGGGCCTTGGGGTGGTGTCGATGAGGGCCAGCCGGGTCACGCGCTCAGGCGCCTGTGCCATGATCTCGAGGGCGACGATGCCACCCAGCGAGAATCCGCAAAGGGCGAAACGCGCCGGCGCCGCCTCAAGCACGATGCGCGCCTGATCGGCGGCGCTCGAGCCGCCCGACATCGGGCCGGTGATCCAGTTTTCGACACCCAGGGCCTCGATCAGGGGCGCAAAAAGCCGGTCGTCGCACACCGTTCCGGGCAGGAAAACCAGCGGCTCACCACCGGCGGCCGCGTGGTCGCCGGTCTGTGTCTCGTGTCGCGATGTACGCCTGGCGGCCATTGAAAAACTGCTGGTTCTGCGGCGCCGGAGGGGATGTCCGGTGCAATCTGGAAAAAACTCTGGCAAATCTTGAATACGTATGCAAGAGATTTGTCAGCCCGACCCCGCAGGCGCCGTTTGCCGGCCCTGCCCGGGGATCGAACGGCCCCTTGGCGGGCAGGATTGAGCGACTATCCGGCGCGCCGAGCGCGGATGACCAGAGGAGATTTGAGCCCATGAGCGATGGCGCAGGCAAGGCGCAAGACGGCGTCACCTTCATCAAGGCACCCGAGCGTGACTCGGTCAGCGACAACACCCCGGTGGAAAAACTGGTTGGTGAAATCATCGCGGCGGTGCGCGAGCGGGGCGACGATGCGGTGCGGGAGTACTCGAAGCAATTCGACAAGGCGGATGTCGAGGTTTTCGAAGTCACCGTGGCCGAGCGCGAGGCAGCCCTGGCCGAACTCGACCCCCAGACCCGCGCCGATACCGAGTTCGCCATTGCCAATGTCAGGGCCTTTGCAGAAGCGCAGCTGGCGACCATCCTTCCGCTCGAGATCGAGCCGCTGCCCGGCCTGCATCTCGGCCATCGGGTTATTCCGCTCGAACGTGTGGGCTGTTATGTGCCCGGCGGGCGCTATCCGCTGCTGTCCGCGCCGATCATGACGATCGTTCCGGCCAAGGTGGCCGGTGTTGACGAGGTCGTGGCCTGCCTGCCGCCCAACGCCCACAAGGCGATGATCGCCGGTTGTCATTTGTCTGGCGCAGACCGCATTTTCAGGATCGGCGGCGCCCAGGCGATTGCGGCGATGGCGCTGGGCACGGACAGCGTGCCCGCCTGTACCAAGATCGTCGGACCCGGCAATGCCTTCGTCAACGAAGCCAAGCGGCAGGTCTTCGGTCCGGTCGGCATCGACCAGCTGGCCGGTCCCTCGGAGATCTTCGTTGTCGCGGATTCCTCCGGGGATGCGGAAATGATCGCGACCGATCTGCTGGCCCAGGCGGAGCACGATGTGCGCACAAGGGTCGGATTGATCACAACCGACAAGGCGCTTGCGGAGGCAACCCTCAAGGAAGTCGAACGGCAACTCGAGACGCTTTCGACCGCCAATGTCGCGGGCGAAGCCTGGCGCGACTATGGAGAGATCGTCTTGTGCCGGGACGAGGCGGCCATGATCGCCTATTCGGACTGGATCGCCGCCGAGCATTTGCAGGTTCACACCACCGACGCCAAAGCCTTCTCGACCCGCCTGCGCAATTACGGCTCGCTGTTCATCGGCGAGAACGCTTCGGTGGTCTATTCCGACAAATGCTGCGGCACCAACCACACGCTGCCCACCATGGGGGCAGGGCGCTATACCGGCGGGCTCTGGGTCGGCGCCTATGTGAAGATCGCGACCCATCAATGGCTGGACGAACGCGGCGTGGCCGCCGTCGCGCCTCCTGCGGCGCGGCAAAGCGCCTCCGAAGGTCTCGAAGGTCATCGCCGGGCGGCGCAACTTCGCCTCGACCGGATGCAGGTCAGGGGCTGAGGAGGCCCGGCCAGAGACAAAAAGACCAGCGCCGAAGGGCGCTGGTCGAAGTCTTTGGGGCATTCTTGTTTTTCGTCAGGCGTGGTGGGCACACCCTCCGCTCTTGTTTTCCCGTTTTTCAGCGGGTGTTCTCGGATTCGGTCCAGGCGGCGCGAAGCTTTTCGGTGTTGAAACCCGGCTCCCGCGCTGCCGAAATGATCGGTTTTTCCTTGCGGATCACCAGGTCGATGCATCGTGGCATGTCGTCGATGTGCTGCGCCGGGATCACCACGGCGCCGTGCCGGTCCGCATGCACCAGGTCGTTCGGGTTGACCTGCATGCCGAAGACCGTCACCGGGCAGTCGATCTCGGTGACATGGACAAAGGCATGGCTCGGTCCGATCGCACCGGCCACCACCTGATAACCTTCATCCAGCATGCCCAGATCGCGCAGGATCCCGTTGGTCAGGGTGCCGGCAAGGCCGAGGCCCTTGTGGATCGCCACATTCACCTCGCCCCAGAAGCCGCCCACCGGGCGGGGCCAATCGGTATCCTCGATGACCACCAGATTGGGGCCGTCGCCGGCCGCCACATAGTCGTAATAGGCCATGCGCAAGGCCTTGACCTCGTCGGCGGGCTTTTGCGCCGGTGAGGATGCCCGAATCCTCGCGGTGCGCGCGAAACCGAGCATCGGGGGCAGTTCGGGGTCGGCACAGACAACGGGGGTCTTGGTGAAACCCTCGGCCATGCGCCCGCCCATGGCATGTTCGAGCGCATTGCACACGGTCGGCGTATCGGTTTTGCGCAACAGGTCCGCAATGCTGGGATCGAGTGTCGGCATCGGGTCCATCCTTTTCTGATCGGTTTGTCGCCGCTTATTCCGCGGCAATCGATCCGGAGACGAATTCGGGCGCTGCCGGGTCATCCGAACCGCGAATGACGAAGGCGGACATGGGCGCCGATGCCGGGTTGCGGAAGCCGTGAGCCAGTCCGATCGGCACCGACAGCGTGTCGCCCGCACCCATGATGAGAGATCCATCGGCCCAGGTCACCTCGAGCGTTCCTTCCTGCACGAAGATGACCTCCTGCTCGGCGCGCGCATGCATCGGAACGCTGGCGCCGGTCTGCATGGTCAGCCGCCGCAGGGCAAACCCGTGGTCCCACCAGCCGGTGATGGGACCGGGCGCAAAGCCGTCCCGGGTGTGCTTCTCGCCGATGACGCCGGCCTCCTCGACCCCTGCGCCACCCAGCATCGAGTTTGCATTGGCAATCATCTGATCCGCGGCCGCGTAACATTCGGCCATCTTTTCGGGTGCCGGGGTCTTCAGGCGCTCAAGGGTCTCGGGCGAAGGCGGCAGTTCGAGCTCGGCGCCCTCGGGTACGGTCTCGCCAAGAGTGGTGTCGACCAGCTTGCCGCCCTTGAGGAGCTTGAGGCCGTAATCCTCTGCGAGCTGGAAGACCGAAGGTGCCCAGATCACCTTGCCGGGGTCATCCCGCCCCAGCACAACAAACAAAAAGCCCGTGCCTTCGTCGCGCTTTTCAAAGCCGCGAAACATCTCGGTGGGGACAGAGGCCACATCGCCCGGCTCGACGTCGAGATAACCTTCGTCCTTGTTCGCGCCGAATAGCAACCGCCATTTGCCGGTGTGCACCACGAAGACTTCGGCCGTGAGATGGCTGTGCTGCGAGTTGAGGCAGCCGCCCGGCTGGCGCGCGGCGCCAACATTGAAGCCATGCGCCTCGGGAATATGCACGACCTGGGCGGGGTTTTCGGAGACACCCGGCCCGATGATCGAGAAGTTTTCCTTGCGGTCCGATCCCGGGGTGCGGGCATCGATGAAGGCGTTGCGCAGGCCCTTGAGGTCGGCATAGCGAACAAGGCGCTTTTCCATCGCCTGCTGGGTCCATGCAGTCATGGCAGGTTCCTTTCTGGCTGAGGCAAATCCAGGTTGCCCGTATTCAAATTGCATTCGTATGCATGATAGCTCAAAAAAGGGGAGCTTGCATGCGTCGATGTGACCGGCGATCCGGAAATGCAGCGGTTCCTGGCGTTCGCTGAACTGCCTTGCCGATGTTTCATAGCCCGTCTCCGGACCGGTAGATTGTGCGGCCATTGACGGTTTCGAGGCCGGACCGTGGCTTTCGCGCCGAGCTGCGCACGATCAGCTCGCCCGGCAGGAGTTCGTGCACCGGTTCAATGAGGCCACTGGTGATCTGGTCCATCAGGATCCGCACCGCCGCGTCGACCATGGTGTCGATGGGCTGGGAAACCGTGGTGATATCATAGGACGGCCAGCGAGAGGGACCAACGTCGTCATAGCCGACGATGGAGAGATCCTGGGGAATGGAGAGGCCGAACTCATAGCGGGCCACATCCATCACCGCGACCGCCATGTGATCGTTGGCGACGAAGATGGCGTCGGGCCGTTCGGGCGCTGACAGGATTGTCCGCGCCGCCGTCTCGGCTTCGCTGCGCGAGAAATTGCCGGTCTGGACGGTGAGGTCTTCAATGCCGTGGCTTTTCAGACCGTCGCGAAATCCCTCGTAGCGGTCGCGATTGGTCGAGGAGTTCTGAAGCCCAGAAATGAAGGCGAACCGCTTGTGGCCGCCTGCCACCAGAAAGTCGGCGAGGCGCCGCGCGCCTTCCCTGTTTTCCGAAGTGACAGAGGAGACCGCGTCGCGTTCCGTGGTCCGGTTGAACAAGACGACCGGAATCCCGGCAGCCGCGCATTCCTCGGAAAGGTCCGAAGACAGCGAGGTTGATGCCAGAATGATGCCGTCGACACGGTATTGCATCAACTGATCGAACACCGGGTCGGAGTCGCGGTCCTTGAAGCCGGTGAACAGGAGGACGTGATAGTCCTCCGCCGCCAGCCTGCGGCCAAGTTCTTCCAGGACGTCGGGGTAGAACAGGTTTTCGAGATAGGCCATCACCACCGCGATGATGCGCGAACGCGAGGTGATCAGCGAGCGGGCAATCGCATTGGGGCGATAGCCGAGCTCCTTGGCCGCGGCGAGTACCTTGGCGCGGGTCGCCGGTGAGATCGAGGCGCCGGGCGTGAAGGTGCGCGAGACAGCAGACTGGGAAACGCCGGCACGGCGCGCCACCTGCGAAGAGGTTACGGGGCCTTTTCTGGTCACTCCGCCGTCCATCCGCCGTCCACCAGTAGTGATGTTCCCGTCACCATTGCCGAAGCGTCAGATGCAAGGAACTGCACCGGTCCCATTATATCCTCCGGTTTTCCCATCCGGCCCAGCTTGATCTTTGAGAGGACCCAGGCGCGAAAATCGGCATCTGCGAGCGCCTTTTCGGTCAATTCGGTCTCGATGAAGGTCGGGCAGATCGTATTGATACGAATATCGTGCGGTCCAAGCTCGATGGCCATGGCCTTTGTCATGCCTTCAACAGCAAACTTGCTGGCACAATAAACAGTCCGGTTCGGGCCGCCGACATGGCCCATCTGTGAAGAGATGGTGATGATCGAGCCTGGCCTGCCCGCTGCGACGAGCCTGCCCGCTACCGCCTTGGCCAGGAACAGGGCCGCGCCCAGATTGACGTCGATCACGGCCCGATAGTCAGCCTCGTTGATTTCAAGGGCCGGGCCGTGCCGGGCCGTGCCGGCAGAATTGACGAGGATGTCGAACGGCTCCTGCTTTTCCAGGACGGTCGCCACCTTGCCGTAGTCGGCCACGTCCAGAACCAGGCTGCGGGCTTTCAATCCCGCATCGCGCATGGCGCCGGCAACCGCCTCGATGTCGGTACGGGTGCGGGCCGCTATCGTCACCTCGGCCCCGGCTTCTGCCAGGGCGACTGCGGCGGCCAGCCCGATGCCACGGGAACCGCCGGTCACCAGCGCACGCTTGTCGTCGAGCCGGAAGCTGGGCGTGCTGGGCAGTTTCATGGTTACTCGGCCGGGTCCTGACGCGGCGCGGCGGCGGCGCCATAAGGGATGTTGCGACCGCCATAGCGGCGGACACGGATATTGGCCTGTTCGGCGTGACCGACAAAGCCTTCCAGCATCGACAGCCGGGAACCATATTCCCCGATCATCGCGGACGCCTCATCGCTCTCGATAGTCTGCCAGGTGCAGGTCTTCATGAACTTCCCGACCCAGAGGCCGCCCGTGTATCGCGCAGCCTTCATGGTGGGGAGCGTGTGGTTGGTGCCGATTACCTTGTCACCATAAGCGACATTGGTTCGCGGACCAAGAAACAGCGCGCCATAGTTCGTCATGTTGTCGCGATACCAGAAGTCCCGATCAGTCATGACCTGTACATGCTCGGAGGCGATGCGGTCCGCTTCGGCGAGCATTTCCTCGTGGCTATCGCAGACGATGACTTCGCCATAGTCCTCCCAGGATTGTCTGGCCATTTCACCCGTGGGCAGGATCTCCAGCAGGCGCTCGACTTCGGCGATGGTGTCGCGCGCGAGCTTTTCGGAGTTGGTCAACAGGATGGCCGGCGAGCTGGGACCATGCTCGGCCTGGCCAAGCAGATCGGTGGCGCACAATTCGCCATCGACGGTTTCATCGGCGATGACCAATGTCTCTGTGGGGCCGGCGAACAGGTCGATGCCGACACGCCCGTAAAGCTGACGCTTGGCTTCGGCCACGAAGGCGTTGCCCGGACCGACCAGCATGTCGACAGGATCAATGCTCTCGGTGCCGATCGCCATGGCGGCGACGGCCTGAATGCCGCCCAGTACATAGATTTCATCGGCCCCGGCCATGGCCTGTGCGGCGACGATCGCGGGGGCGGGCTTGCCGTTAAAGGGTGGGGCGCAGGTGATGACCCGACCGCAGCCGGCGACCTTGGCCGTCAGCACCGACATATGCGCGGAGGCCAATAGCGGGTATTTCCCACCTGGCACATAACAGCCCACCGCGCTGATCGGCACGTGCTTGTGGCCAAGGGTCACACCGGGCAGCGTTTCGACGGCGATCTCGGCCATCGAGTCCTTTTGCGCCTGGGCGAAATTGCGGACCTGGGTCTGGGCGAATTCGATATCGGCGAGGTCCTGGTCGGAGAGTTGAGCCTTGCATGCCGCGATCTCGGTGTCCGATAGCCGGAAATCGTCGCGCTCCCAATTGTCGAACTTCTTCGACAGCTCGCGCAGGGCGGCGTCCCCGCGTGCTTCGAAGTCCGAGAGGATCGATTCCACCGTCGCGCGAACCTTTCTGTCGGCCTCAGCGCGTGCCTCGACATCTTTTCCGCGTTTGAGCCATGTCGGCATGGGAAGTCAGCTCCTCGATCTCGTTTGAATTGACATTTGCATACGTATGCAAATGTGTAAAGTAAAGTCGGAATCTAGTGGTCGGCCGCGATTGGTTCGAGAATGGCGGGCCGGAACGAGGCATGGTCGGTGGCCATCTCGAAGGCGTGGCCCAGCGCGAAAAGAGCGACCTCGTTTCCCGGCCTGGCAATCAGCTGCATGCCGACCGGCAATCCGCGGGAAAACCCACAGGGAACCGACAGCGAGGGATGTCCGGTAAGGTTGAACCCGATGGTGCGCATGGGCGTCCAGACGGCGTCGGCGCCTTCGAACAGTGCCAATTGAGGGGCCGTGGTCAGGGTCGTGGCGGTCGCGATCACGTCCACGGTTTCGAACACAGCATCGAGCGCGGCCTTGAGTCGCTTGCCGGTCCGGCGCGCGAGATCGATATCGGATGGCGCGATGGCGGCACCCGCTGCCAGGGTGCGGAAGGTCTTGATGCCCATTCCGTCCTGATGCTCGGCGAGGCGCTGCTTGTGAATGGCAAAGGACTCGCCATGCAGGATCACGGCGGCCGCCGTTTCGAAGTCCGCATAGTCAGGCAGGGTGATCTCGGCGATTTGCGCCCCGGTGAGCGAGAGCATCGACACGGCCGTGTCGAGTGCGTCGAGGACGCCCGGTCCGAGTTGAGGGTCGGTTGCGAACCAGTCGCGGGCATAGCCCAGTCTCGTACCGTGCGCGGCGCCGGAGAAGACAGACTGATCCTGTCCGGTGCCGGTCATTGCCGCATGGCCAAGGGCGGCTTCACGCACGCTGGCAGCCAGGGTTCCGACATGATCTAGGCTTGGCGACAGGGGAAAGACACCGGTTGCGGGGATCTGTCCCTGTGCCGGTTTGAACCCCACGATCCCGCAATAGCTCGCCGGGCTGCGCACGGATCCGCCGGTGTCGGTGCCGATGGCCAGCCGAACCATGCCATCCGCCACAGCAGCGGCCGATCCGGAAGACGATCCGCCGGTGATGTGTTCGGGGTCTCGGGGGTTCAGTGCCGGGGGAAAGGGCGTATCGAAACTCGGACCGACGGTGGCGAACTCATAGGTCGCGGCCTTTCCGATGATGACGGCACCGGCACGCCGGAGCGCTGCCACGCAACCAGCATCGTGTTCAGGTCGATGGCCGGCGAAGAGCCGCGAACCGTACTGGGTCGGCATGTCCGCTGTATCGATGAGATCCTTGATGGCAACCGGAATGCCGGTCAGGGGACCGCATTCGTCACCACTGGCGAGGGCCGCGTCGGCCACCCGGGCCTGCAGACGGGCCTGCTCTCCGGCGACATGCACAAAGGCGGAGAGCACGGGATTGCGTTCGGCAATCCGGTCGAGATGCTGGTCCAGCAATTCGGTCGCGGAGATGTCGCGCCTTTGGAGCAGCGCGCCCGCTTCCGTGATCGACAGATCGGCGAGACTCATGACCCGGCAGCGCTTTCTGTCTCGCGCTCGGCAAGACGTTGAAGTCCCTGGTCGAGCCAGGCCGCGATGGCGAAAATCGCCTCCCGGTTGGCGCCGTCGGTTTCAATGCCGGCGGCCGTGAGCGCCTGGTCGAGGTCTTGGGGGGTCAGGGAATCGCGCTTCGGGGTGGACATGGTGAATTCTGCTCGATGCCGGTCAATCCTGTTCGATCCGGGCGCCGGTCTTGCTGTCGAACAGATGACAAATCCCGGCCGGCACGGATGCGGAGATAGTATCGCCGATTTCGGCACGGAAATCCTTGGCTGCCTTGATGGAAACCAGTTCGCCGGCAACCCGCATGGAAATCATTGTCGCTTCCCCGAGCAGTTCGATCGAGTAGATCGGGGCGGATATTTCGCCGCCTTCGGTCGCGACATTGGCATCTTCGGCTCTGAAGCCCAACGTGACCTCACCGGCAATCGACTTGTTGAAGCCGGACACGGAGATGTTCTGTCCCGAGAAAACACCGTCCTTCATAGTGCCGGCGATCAGGTTCATGGCTGGCGACCCGATGAAGCCGGCAACAAAGGTGTTGGCGGGTGTGTCGTAGATCTCGGTCGGCGTGCCGACCTGCTGCACCACGCCCTTGTTCATCACCACCACCCGGTCGGCCAGGGTCATGGCTTCGATCTGGTCGTGGGTCACATAGATGGTGGTGGTCTTGAGGGTGTGATGCAGGTTCTTGATCTGCGCCCGCGTCGAAACGCGCAGCTTGGCATCGAGATTGGAAAGCGGCTCGTCCATCAAAAACGCGTTGGGCTCGCGCACGATGGCCCGGGCGAGGGCCACGCGCTGACGCTGACCACCTGAAAGGGCCGCGGGTCGGCGATGCAGGAAGTCGGTGAGCTCCACCATCTCCGCTGCCCGCATGACCCGCTTGTCATGCTCCTCCTTGGGGATCCGGCGCACCCGGAGCGGGAAGCGGATGTTCTCGTAAACGGTCATGTTCGGGTAGAGGCCATAGCTCTGGAACACCATCGAGATGTCCCGGTCCTTGGGCTCGAGCTTGTTGACCATGCGGTCTCCCAGCCAGATCTCACCCTCGGTGACAGTCTCGAGGCCGGCGATCATGCGCATGGTCGTGGTCTTGCCGCAGCCGGAGGGGCCGAGCAGCACCAGGAATTCGCGGTCGGGAATCTCGAGGTCGAAATTGTCGACGCCGACAAAGCTGCCCCAACGCTTGCAAACGTTCTTGAGACGGATCTGGGCCATGGTGTTGGTCCTAACCTTTAACCGCGCCGGCGGTGAGACCGCTGACGATCTGGCGTTGGAAGAAGAGAACGAGGATGAACAAGGGCACGGTGGCCGAGACCACGGCGGCCACGGCATACATCACATTGCCCTGTTCCTGGATCGAGCCGAGGAAGCTTGAGATCTTCGGCACCATGGTCTGGTTGTCCTGGCTCAGGAGCATCGATGTCACCGCAAAGTCGTTATAGGCCAACAGGAAGCTGAACAGCCCCGTGGTGATCACGCCCGGCCACATCACCGGGATCACCACCAGCCTGAAGGCCTGGAAGCGCGTACAGCCATCGACCATGGCACTCTCGTCGAGATCCTTGGGGATCGACAGAAAGAAGGAGTGCAGCATCCACAGCGTGAAGGGCTGGTTGATGGCGACGAGCACGATGATCGAAGTGGCCAGATGGCCCCAGATGTTGAGCTCGAAGAAGGGCAGCAGATAACCGGACACCAGGGTGATGTGCGGCATGGCGCGGAAAACCAGCGCGGCGATCAGGATCCAGAAGGCGTATTTGTGTCCCGAGCGGGCCAGTGCGTATCCGCCCAGCGTGCCGAGCACCAGCGAGATGGCGGTCACGCTGATGGTGACGATCCCGGTATTGACCACCGCCCGCCAGAAATCGCGGGTCACCCAGGCGCCATAATAGCCATCGCCGGTGAAGGGACTGCCGGTCTGGAGTTCGGTTCGTGTACCCACGATCGCGTTCCACCAGCCGACGCGGGAGAAGAAATCCGCCTCGACCTTGAACGAGCCCCAGACCGTCCACAGGAACGGGAAGGCGGCCACGATCAGCCACAGGATGACAAAGCCGGAAATGGCTGCCTTGAGATAGAGGGGCTGCTTGCCGACGCTTGCGGACATGGATCAGGCTCCCTTGGCGTTGAAATCGCGCCAGGTGCGGATGAGCACCGGCGTGAGCAGGATGACCACACCGAGAATGGTGATCACCGAAGTGGCGGCGGCTGACCCGAAGGCCTGTGAATCCTGCCCGACCAGATCGTTGAAGACGAGCCAGGACAGCGAGGTCGCGCTGGCTTCGGAAGAAAAGCCGACGATCGGCTCGAACACCCGGAAATTGTCCATCAGCTGCACAAGGCCGACAAACGTGGCCAGCGGTGCCAGGTGCGGAATGATGACGAAACGCACCCGCTCCCAGCGGCTGGCGCCATCGATCATGGCGGATTCGAGCGTGTCACCCGGCACGGTCTGCAGGCCCGCGTAAAAGACGACGAAGGAGAAGGGCGCGGCCGTCCAGACGCCATAGACGAGCAGGGTGATCCAGGTCAGGGCGGGGGACTGCCGCAATGTCAGCGTCGGGTCGTTGAACAGGGTCTGCAGCGTGGCGCCGAGAATGCCGTTGCTCGAAAACATCCAGTAAAGGATCAGCGAGCCGATCAGGGGTGTGATGATCATCGGCAGGAGCGAGAAAAAGATCACCGGCCCCTTGAGCAATCGGGGTATCGTATTGACCGCAAGTGCGATGGTGAAGCCGAGCATGATGCCGAGCGGGGTGACCACGAAGCAGTAGATCAGGGTGAACAGGAAGGCCTTGTAGAAGGGCAGGTTGTAGATCCGGGTCAGCGCTTCGCCGATGCTCGCGCTCGTCGAGACGATCGTGCCGACTTCCTCAACGGCCAGATGGGCACGGTTGAGATAGGTCCCGAGGCCGTTGAACCGGCCCAGCGGTTGCTCGCTTCGGAGCTGCTCGGTTGCTTCGGTGTCGACCCGGACTTCGGTCGAACAGCCGAAAGGACCGCAGTTTTCGACTTCCACCAGCACGCGTTCGTGCTCGACATACACGGACTGGATCACCACCGAGGCAATCGGCAGGGCGATGAAAAGGATCATCGCGACGACCGAGGGCAGGATGAACCAGAAGAAGGTCTTGTGCGGCATGATGTTTCCCCGAACGCGGGCGGCACAGCACCATTGCAACCATCAAGAGGTCAGGCGCGCGCAGCGTTTGCCTTGAACTTTGGCCGCAGCACGAGCGCGGCGTAAAGCACAACCCGAAGAAGCCGAAGGTTTTCCCATTCAGCGAAAAAAGGGCCGATCCGGGTTTCGGATCGGCCCTTGTGCAGGGCTTAGAGGAAGCCGGCTTCGCGAGCCGCCGTCGAATAGGCGGCCTTGACGTCGGCCAGGGCCTGTTCGGCATCTTCCTGACCGGCCATGAACTCGGCGAGTTCGGTCGAAAGGGCCGTGTGAAGCAGACCCATATAGGGCTGCATGGGATAGGCGCGGGCACCGCCATTGGCAGTTGCGATCACGCCGACCGCAGCAGGGCCGGGCTCATAGCCTTCGACAAGCCAGGTTGCGACATTCGGATTTGCAGCGACGGTCTGCGGGCTGGCGCCGTGGACCATGGCCTGGAAGGAAGCCGCGGCGTCCTCGTCCGAGATATTCTTGGCGATCGTGAAGCCGTCCCACCACAGGGCGACAGCAGGAGTTGATCCGCCATGGAAGGTCGGTGCGGCAGCGAAGGCGGTGTTGGCGGCAATCTCGGGGTTGGCGTTTTCACCGGTCGCGGCACCGGCCAGCGAGCCCCACTGGGTCATGATCGCAACATTGCCGGCATCCCATTCCTGATTGAGCACATTGGCGTCAAAGGTCAGGTAGTCGGGATCCATGAATTCGGTCATTGCCCGCATCATCTCAAGGGTGGCGAGACCGTTTTCATTGTCGATGGCCAGCTCTGCGGAACCAGGCACGAAGAAGTCGTCACCGGTGCCCAGATACATATTCACGAACTCGGCGGCGAGGTCCCAGCCGGGCTTGTCGGCTGCGGCGAGCGGGTATTCCATCAGGCCGGCATCGCGGATCGCCTGTGCAGCCGCGAGGACTTCCTCATAAGAGGTCGGCACATCAACGCCGGCCTGTTCGAGAATGTCAGAGCGGTAGAACATGTGCTGGGAGTTCGCCATGAAGGCGATCGCCATGACCTTGCCGTCGACGCTGATCAGCTGGTTGGGGCGCAGGCTGTCGCCATATTCCGCCACCAGATCGTCAAGCGGGCGGATCAGCCCTTCATTGAGCAGGGAGACGATGGAATTGTTGGCCACGACCGCAACGGTATATTCGGCGGGGTCGATGGTCAGGGCCGGGCCCTGGATATTCTTGTGCTCCGCGGTGGCGTTGGCCGTTACGGTAACGCTGTCGGATGCGCATTCTTCCGCCATCGAGTTGACGATGCGCAGCGCCTCGAAGTCATTTGAGAGAATTCTCACCGAACCGGATTCGATGCCACAGTCGGCAAGCGCGACCCCGGCGGTGAGGGTAATGAGGGCCGCTGCGCCAAGCACGGCCGGTACGGTCGTTTTGAAACCAATCATGGTGTCCCTTCCTTTGTCAGCCTGGTAATGCCTCCCACCTTGGCATTGTCGCTCGTCGTCCATTCCGAGGCCTGCCCGTGCGATCGAAACGGTGCCGACTACGCGCTTGGCATACGTATGCATCAGGCTGTTTTGCATTCGTATGCAAAGAAGCTAACCACACATTTTCTTTGGGCGCAACTATGAATGAATCAGCCTCATATCCGGGTGCCTTTCAATTGAGAAATGCCGGAAATCCGGGGCTCTTGCCCATGCTTGCGCCCGGGTCGTCGTCCTTTGGTGGTCCGTTCGCCCGGTTGGGACCGCCGCCCGGCAGAGCCGCAACCGGTGCTGGATACCGACCGATGGCAGGTCGAGGCCCTTGCCTGGATGAAGGGGGCTGGCGCGGTTTGACAGGCCGCGATGTTGGCCGGCGTCAGCGTGCCAGCCAGCCTCCGTCCACCGGGATCACAGCGCCATGGACATAGCGCGCGGCGTCCGAGGCGAGGAAGACCGCGGTGCCGGCAATGTCCTGCGGGTCGCCCCAATGGCCGGCTGGAATCCTGTCGAGGATTGCCTTGTTGCGATCGGGGTCATCGCGCAGGCTTGTGTTGATGTTGGTGGCGATGTAGCCCGGCGCAATGGCGTTGACGTTGATGCCCTTGCCCGCCCATTCGCAAGCCAGCAGCCGGGTCAGCCCCGCCAGCCCGCTTTTGCTTGCGGTGTAGGAGGCGATGCGGATTCCGCCCTGAAACGAGAGCAGAGAGGCGATGTTGATGATCTTCCCTCCGCCGTTTTCCATCATCACGCGGGCGGCGCCCTGGCTCAGAAAGAACGCCGATTTGAGATTGGTATCCATGACGGCGTCCCAATCGTCCTCGGTGAAATCGATGGCGTCGCCGCGCCGGATGATGCCGGCATTGTTGACGAGAATGTCGACCGTGCCGGCCCAGTCCGTCGTTTCGGCAATGATCCGGGGAATGTCGGCAGTGGAAGACAGATCGGCTTTGACCGGCAACAAACTGTCCTTGTTGGCACCAAGCCGATCCATGGTCTCATCCATGGGCGACCGGCCGACAGCGGCCACGCGGGCGCCGGCATCAACAAGCGCGATAGCGATCGCCTGGCCGATTCCGGCATTGGCGCCGGTGACAATGGCGGTCCGCCCGGTCAGGCTGAACAGATCTTCGGAAGGCATTGGCGCTGATCCTGCATGGCGATGAAATCCGTATCGGTGAAGACTTGAAGGTCGCCGGCTCCGAAATGGACCGGGCAGTCCTTGGATAGTACCGCCTGTTCATTCGCGACCACAATATGCCGGGCCCGCCCATGTCCTCGCCAGGGATGTGGATGTGCTGACCGCGCGCTGCGTGATGGCGACACTTCCGTTCCTCATTGTGCTGATCTGTCGGTAAAAGGCTCGGCTGGGGGTTTCCCGGTCGGGCCATCGGCAGTCACGCTGTCGCTATCGGTAGGCACGCCGCCGCCATGGCAGTCGTGGGCCTCGCCACCAAGAGCGACCGGCCGACCGCGAGGAACCAGGCGATCATCACGAGGTTGCGCCCGCGCCTGGCTGTCCGAGTGTCGTGGTTATGTTCATGGTCAGAGATTACCGCTGCCCGGGCGATGACTTGTGGGACCAATGCCCCGACTTTTCTGCCAACTGCGAAAAGCGCACAGTTCACGCCAGCAGCCAATTTCGATGCCCGGCCGCCGATCCGCTCAGGGGGTTGCTGCGTATGCAAAGAAAGCCATCCAGAAGGCGGGGCCATGTCTGAATCAACCACAAAGTCGCAAGTCAGGAGCCGTCGGCGCTGGCCGAAGCGCGCCGTTCTCGTCGTGCTCGTGCTGGCCGGCGTTGCTGCGGCTGTTGCCTTTGCCTTGGTTGCGCGCCCATGGGAGGAGCGCATCCCGGTCTACGCGGCCGAGACCCTCGAGCCGGGTCCGATTTCTTTGGTGCTCGCGGTCAATGGCCGGGTGGCCCCGCGCCAGTCGGTCTCCGTGCGACCGCAGGTCTCCGCGAAGGTTGTTTCCGTCGAGGCCGATGAGGGTGAGGCGGTCACCGAAGGTCAGGTTCTGGTGCGTCTCGATGATGCCCAGGCGCAGGCCGAGCTCGATCAGGCCAATGCGGCGGTCGAAGCGGGGCTGCTCACCGTCAAGCAGGTCGAAGCGAAGCTCGAGCGGGCCAAGGCGCTTGGGGAAAATGTCGCTCGTTCGACGCTCGAGGATGCGGAACGGGAGCTTGATTCAGCGCGCAATGAGGTCGCACGCCTGCGCGCCGTTCAGTCCCAGGCCAAATCGCGGCTGGAGCAATATACGATCGAAGCGCCGATGGACGGGGTCGTTCTGGAGCGCTCGGTCGAGCCCGGTCAGCTCGCTGACACCCAGACTGCCTTGTTCGAGGTCGCCGATCTCAAGCGGTTGCATGTCGAAACCGATGTGGATGAGATTTATGCCTCGCGCGTGCATCAAGGGCTCAAGGCGCTGATGCTGCCCGTGGGCGAAACGGTGGCCCGCGATGGCCAGGTTGACTTCGCCTCGCCTTCGGTCGACCCGGCGACGGGTGGCCGGTCGATCCGCATCGGCTTTGAAGATCCCACGGATCTGCCGGTCGGGCTGACCGTCAATGTGAACATCTTCGTTGACGAATTCGAGGATGCCCTTTCGGTGCCCCGCAGCGCGCTTGTGACCGAAGGGTCGGACACCGTAGTGCGGGTGATCGAGGACGGGGTTGTCGTCGAACGAGCCGTGAAAGTGCTCGACTGGCCGGCGGAACGGGTCAAGGTGAATGAAGGGCTTGAGGCGGGCGATGCGGTGATCCTCGATCCCGGTGTCGCGACCGTCGGAGAGGCGGCGTCCGCCGGATAGGTTGCTGCCATGATTTATGCTCTCAAGATCGCCTTTCGCTATCTCGGCGCCAACAAGACCCAGACGGGGCTGCTGCTGACCGGTGTGGCGCTCGGTGTGTTCGTCTTCGTCTTCATGAGCGCCCTGATCGGCGGGCTCGCGGTCTATCTGATCGAGCGGACCGTGGGGGACATTCCCCATGTCACGGTCGAAGCGCCAAGCCGCGACCCGCAGGTGCTGGTGAGCGATGTGCCGGGCACGCTGGGTGTCGTGCAAAAGGGCACCAGCCAACGCAATGCGTTGCGCAATGCGGATGCGTTTCTGCCCTTGATCGCGTCCTTGCCGGGAACCGAGGCGGTCTCCCCGGAAATCGTGGGCAATGGTTTTCTGATCCGCGGGCAGTCGACTGCCCCTGTGGGGCTGACCGGGGTCGAGCCAGGCAAGCTTTCGGCGATTGCCGACATCGCCGGCAACCTGGTGGCCGGTACGCCGGACCTCACCAATTCAACCATTATCGTTGGGCGCACATTGGCCGAAGATCTCGGTGTGTCGCTCGGTCAGGTCGTGACCATGCGGTCGGATCGCGGGGTCGAGCGGTCGCTGGTCATCGGCGGGTTGTTCGAGCTCGGGGTCGAAAGCCTCGATGCGCGAGCCGCCTTTGTCAGTCTTTCGACGGCGCGTGTGCTGTTCGAACTGCCGCAGGGCCTGTCGAGGATCGAAATCAAGCTGACCGACCTCAATCAGGCCGATGCCCATGCCGCCCGGATTGCCGCCGAGACCGGTCTCAAGGCCACTTCCTGGACGCAGGGCAATGCCCAGCTTATCGACGGGCTCAACGCCCAGGCGCGCAGCGGCAATCTCATCAAGGGGTTCGCGCTGCTTACCATCGTGATCGGGGTGGCGAGTGCCCTGCTGCTTTCCACCTACAGGCGCGGGCCGGAGATCGGCATCATGCGCGCCATGGGGGCCAGCCAGGGTTTCGTCGTGCTTGTGTTCATTCTGCAGGGCGCTTTTATCGGGCTGATCGGCGGCGTGGCCGGGGCGGGCCTGGGCTATCTGGCGCTATCGCCCTTTCCGCGCCCGGATACCATTTCGCCGGGCTCGTTTCCCATCGACGTGCGCCAAGGCGCTTTCGGCCTTGCGATCCTTTTGACCGCGTGCGGCGCCATCCTTGCCTCGATCCTGCCTGCCCGCTCCGCATCAAGGGTGGATCCGGTTTCGGTGATCGGCCAATGAGCGGGGATGCGCTCATCACGGTCGACGGTCTCGTCAAGACGTTCGGGGAGGGCGATGCGGCCACTCATGTGCTCAAGGGCCTCGACCTCGAGATCCCGCCAGGCGACATGGCGGCCCTGCTCGGGCCATCGGGGTCGGGCAAAAGCACGCTGTTGTCGATCCTTGGTACCCTGATGCAGCCAAGCGGTGGGCACTACACGATGCTCGGACGCGACCTGATCAGTGCGAGCGCCGGTGAATTGACCGACTTCCGCAATCATCACATCGGGTTCGTGTTCCAGTTCCATCACCTCCTGCCCGACTTCAATGCGCTCGAAAACGTCATCTTCCCCGCCGCGGTTGCCAGCGGGCGGGAGACGAGAACCGCGCGGGACCGGGGCAGGGAGTTGCTGAGGCGGGTCGGGCTCGAGGATCGGATCGAATACCGCGCCAGCGAGCTTTCCGGCGGTCAGAAACAACGGGTCGCGATTGCGAGGGCGCTGATGAACCAGCCCGAACTGGTGCTGGCTGACGAGCCGACAGGCAATCTCGACCGCGAATCCGCGGACCGGGTCATGGAATTGCTGGTCGAGATCAACAAGGAAGAGGGGACGGCCTTCCTGATTTCCACCCATGACGAACGCATCGCCGACAATTGCCGACGCCAGATCCGCATGGTCGACGGCCAGGTGGTTTGAGGCCGGGCGGACCTAGTCTTTCCCGGCTTTGGGCTTGATCTCGTTTTGCGGCCTGTAGTCCTTTTCGGGACGGCCTTGCACGAAAGGCACGACGTGCTCGTCCAGTTCGCTTTCGTCCCAGACCCCGACGAAAATTCCCACATCATGGGCCCGGCCACGCGAGCCGATCAGGCGTTCGTCGGTCACCGTCGTGCGCTGGGCGTTACGGCGGGCCCAGCGGTTAAGCCGGGCGTAAAGGCCGTCGATGATGTCGGCATAGGCAGGGTTGGCGCCGAGATCGGCGAGTTCATCCGGATCGGATTGCAGATCGAACAGCATGGGGCGGAAGCCGCCTTCGGCGTGCATCATCTTGTAGCGGCCGTCAAAGACCATGAACAACAGTGAAGTGTCCGGCTCGATGTCGAGGTCCTCGGCCATTACGGTCATGGCGTAATCGTATTCGGAAAAGACGGCCTCGCGCCAATGCCCGGGAGTCTCGCCATGCAGGAGCGGCACGAGCGAGCGGCCCTCCAGAATGTGGCGGGGCGGCGTTGCATCCATCACCTGCATGAAAGTCGGGGCCAGATCGATGGCCTCGACAAGCGCATCGCAAATGGTGCCGCGGGTGGCGTCGGCTTCCGGTGAGGGGTCGAAGATGATCAGCGGCACCTTGGCCGAGACGTCGTGGAACAAGTCCTTTTCGCCCAGCCAATGATCGCCGAGATAATCGCCATGATCGGAGGTGAGTACGATCATGGTGTGGTCGATCTCACCGGTCGCTTCGAGATGGTCGATCAACCGGCCAAGCTCGGCATCGCATTGGGCGATCAAACCCATATAGGCGGGAATGACGGTCTCGCGGACTTCGTCTTTCGAGAAGCTTCTGGCAATCGGGTTGCGCATGAAGGCGCCATAGACCGGCTGCGGATCGTTCTTTTCTGCTTCGCTGCGAATGGGCGCCACGACGTCTTCAGGGCCGAACATCGAAGCGTAGGGTTCGGGCACGATATAGGGCCAGTGCGGCTTGATATAGCTGACATGGCAAACCCAGGGCTTGTCGCTGTCGGCCTTGTCTTCGAGGAAGTGGATGGCCTCGGTGGTCAGCCAGGGCGTTTCGCTATCCTGCTCCTCGACATTGGCCGGCTCGCGGGAATTCTTCAAAAGCCAGCCCGAGGCCATGTCGCCATTTTGGTCGATCCCCGAATTGGCGTATTCGTGCCAGGGATTGTCGCCGGGATAGCCCTTTTGCTTGAGAGATTCATTGTAGGGCGAGGGCTTGGTCTCGAACTTGCCCATGGGGCCTTCAGGCACCAGCCCGTCATCGCGCACCCAGACATCGAACCCGCATTCGGCAACCCGGGCGCCGATCTGGCTTTCAGCCTTGAGGCCGAGCCGGGCCATTCCCTCGACATCGACCGCCATATGGGTCTTGCCCACGAGCCAGCAATCGACCCCGGCCTTGCGGAGGTGATCGCCCATGGTCATTTCGCCGACCTTGAGCGGATAGAAATTGCCGGCGGCGCCATGCGAATGGACATAGCGCCCGGTATAGGTGCTCATCCGGCTGGGCCCGCAGACCGGGGATTGCACATAGGCATTGGTGAAGCGCACGCCGCGTTCGGCGATACGGTCGAAATTCGGGGTCTTGAGGGTCGGATGACCGGCGCAGCTCAGATAATCGAAGCGCAGCTGGTCGTACATGACGAACAGGATGTTGCGGACGGCGCCCATTTTGTCTCCCTCGCGGATGTGTCTTCTGGCGGCCTTGCCGCCCAATCGTGCCAACGAAACCTTCAACGCCGGCACATAGGCAGAAACCGCCCGGCTGCCCGGGCGGTTTCACGTTGGTGTCAGGATGCCGGCTGGATGAACCGCAAGGGCGGGAACATGTAGCCGGTGACAGCCTGCATCTCGATATCGGGGGTCGAGAAGTAGGAATTGGCGGCCTGGTACCAGATCGACCACCAGCCCAGTTCGGTCAGCTTGGCATTCACCGCGTGCATCGCCTCGACCTGTTCGTCACCAGTGGCAGCCAGCGCCGCGTCGGCCAGTTCCTTGAGTTCGGGGAACTCGGCATATTGCTGGCGCGGATTGAACCACTGGGCGCTCGTCACCTGCCGGATCAGGGCGGCGGGTGGGTTGAGATCAAGCGAGAGCACGCAGATGAACATCGGATAGTTGGGGGCGTTGATCTGGTAGTCGGGCATTTGCAGATCGTCCCAGGTCACGTTGATGTTCAATTGCGACAGGGTCTGGGTGACGATGGGCTGCCACGGCGCGAAGATCGGCGACATCGGCATCGAGACATCGAACCCGTCGGCATAGCCGGCGTCGGCCATCAATTGCTTGGCGCGTTCGAGGTCATAGGCCCAGTCTTCGAGCAGGGCCGGGTCGTTGACCTCGCCACCGACCACAAAGACCTGGTTGGTCACCTCACCGGCGCCCGAACTGATGGTGCTCAGCATGCCGGCCCGGTTGAAGGCGAGATTGAGCGCCTGGCGGACACGGACATCGCCGAGCGGCTCGAGAGTTTCACCGGTGCGGTCAACGAATTGCAGCCCAACCCAGCTTGCGGGCGCCTGGGCAATGTTCCATCCCGCGAGTTCGGCCTGCTGAAGATTGTCGGCGGCACCAAAATTCACATTGATCTGGCCGGACAGCATGGCGTTGTTGCGGGCCGTCGCATCGAGGATCGGGTAAACGCTGAGATTGTCGAACTTGTAGGTGCCGGCGTCCCAGTGATCAGCGACTTTGTTGAAGTGGTATTCCGAGCCGGGAATGGAACGTTCCATGTCGAGCGTATAGGGCCCCGAACCGATCGGTTCGCTCTTGAGGCTGTCCGCTTCAATGGAGGCGGGGGAGGCCATGTAGGAGCGGGCCAGCGCCATCAGATAGACCATGGAATCGTCGCGTGCGGTCAGCTCGATTTCGATGGTGTAGGGGCCGGTGGCGCGGAATTCTGCAACCTTGAGATAGGCCTCGTTGGACAGCGGGCCGTTCTTGAGATGGTTGAGATTGATGACCGCCGCCTCGGCGTTGAACGGTTCGCCGTCCGAGAAGGTCACGTCCTCACGCAAATGCATGGTGAGGGTCTTGAAGTCGTCAGAATAGGACCAGTCGGTTGCAAGCGCGGGAATAGCCTCGCCTTCGGCATTCATCGCGATCAGCGGGTCATAGATCGCGGACAGATAAGGGCCGGAAAAGCCGATATCGGAGAGGGCCGGGTCCCAGGAACGGACGTCGAGGAAATTCCCTATTTTGAGATCGGCGGCCTGCGCTGCCGGGGCCGCGGCCAGTCCCAGCGCAGTGAGGGCAGTCAGTGCCGCTCTGCGGAGTGATTTCACGGTTGTACACCTCCCTTGGATGACGGGCGATCAAACCGGACCAAGCGCGTCAGGCTCGATTTCGGGGCCGGTTTACGCCTGACGGTATCGTCTACGGACGTTGACAAAAAGTCAAGCGGGCCCGGAAATCCGGCTGTTTCGCCCAAGCGTGCAGGCGCGCCAAGGGGTTAGCGTGCCAGCGGGATCGTTGGTCAACAGTTCGAACAATCAATTCGACAAATTGCAATATTTGAAATGAGAAACGGGCCTTGCTGAATCTGTAAATAACGCTGTTTCGGGCCCGTTTTGGAGGCGGCGACGCGAACGGCTATTGCGGCAGTTTTCCCAGCTCTTCGGCGAGGAAATCGAAGACCATTCGCACCCGGCGGGAGGTGTTGAGCTCGCGGTGGGTGGTCAACCACATCGGGAAAACCATGGGTTCGATCTTGTCGTCGAGGACCCGCACCAGCTCGGGCGCCATGTCGCCGATCACCTGAGGGAAATTGCCGATACCCACCCCGGCCTTGGTCAGTTCCCAATGCAACAAATGGTTGGCGGACAGAACGGTGATGTTGTCGCGGGTGATCGGGACGCCCAGCGCATTGAGCCCGTTGATGTAGAGATCCGTGGTGTCGAAGCCGATGAATTCTGCCTTTACCAGATCCTTTGGGCTTTGCGGATTGCCAATGCTCTCCAGATAGCCAGGGGTTGCATAGAGCCGGCCCTTGTCGTCGCGGATCTTGCGGGCGATCAGTTCGGGCTGGGTCGGGCGAAAACTGCGAATGGCAATATCGGCTTCGCGCCGTCTCAAATCGAGCGCGGCATTGGAGGCAACGATCTCGATCTCCATCCCCGGGGCCATCTTGCGCAGCTTGCGGATGATCGGGGGCAGCAGATGGGCGGCCTCGATTTCGCTGGCCGTGATCGAAATCGAGCCTTCGATGGTCTGGGCCTGGCCGGAGGCGGCAAGGGACACCCGGCCGGCGGCATCGCCCATGGCACGCACGTGATCGAGCAGTTCGACCCCGCTGGGGGTGAGGACGAGACCACGTCCCGCCCGCTCGAACAACACCACGCCCAGTTCGTCCTCAAGCGCGTCGACCTGACGGCCAAGCGTTGGCTGGGTGAGGCCCAGCGCCCGGGCTGCTGCAGAGAGCGAGCCTTCTTCGGCGGTGACCAGAAAGGCCCGCGCGCGGTTCCAGTCGAATTTCACTGAACGCCAATCCATGCGTATTCGCATAGCAAATCGACACCATTAGTCAATTCTGTTGAGATCAAAACGGGCCTATTTCCTTGGTCATCGAAACAGCGCGGCGCGAATGGGCCCCGGGGGCCGGAACCGCGGCAGCGCGAGCAAGGGAATGCAAAAGATGAAAGCTGCAATCTATTCCAGTTACGGCGGGCCCGACGTGATCAGCGTCAGCGAAATGCCGCGCCCGGCCATCAAGGATGGTGAGGTTCTGGTGCAGGTGCATGCCAGCACCGTGTCGACCGGGGACTGGCGGATGCTGACCATGAAGACCGGTGATCCGGTCCTTGCGATCATCGCCCGGATGATGTTTGGCCTCACCAAGCCGCGGCATCCGGTTCTCGGCAGTGCCTTTTCGGGCCGCGTCGTGGCGGTCGGCAATGGCGTCACCCGGTTCCGCATGGGCGATGCGGTGATGGGGTTCGCCCCGCATGGTGCGCATGCAGAATATCTCGCCATCAATGAGAACAAGGCGATCGTGCAAAAGCCGGCGGGGGTGAGCGATGAAGATGCGGCGGCGATGCCGTTTGGCGCGCTGTGCGCCCTTGTCTTCCTGCGTGACTTTGCCGGGGTCAAGCCGGGCCAGAAGGTGCTCGTGACCGGTGCCTCGGGCGGGGTGGGTGTGTTCGGAGTGCAGATCGCGAAATATCTCGGTGCCGACGTGACCGCGGTGGCGAGCAGCCAGAATGCCGACCTCGTCCGCAAGCTGGGCGCCGACAAGGTGATCGACTACAAACAGACCGACTTCACCCGGGGCAGCGCGCGTTATGACCTCGTTTTCGATACGGCAGGGGTGACCGACTTCGCTTCGGTCAAACCTGTCCTGACCGAGAACGGTCAGTTCATTCCGCTCGAGTTCGGTATCAGGGAAATGCGGCAGGCGATGTTCAGCGGCAAGTCCGGCAAGCGCATCAAGATCGGGGTGAATGGCGACAAGCGCGAAGACCTCGAAACCCTCGCCGGGCTCATGCAGCGCGGTGCGCTGAGCGCCGTCATCGACAGCCGATACGGGCTTGAAGACATTGCCCGGGCTTATGAACGCGTGGGCACGCGGCATAAGCGCGGTGCCGTGATAGTCTCGATTGCATCGCACCTCGCCCTGCCCAGGGCAGCGGCCTGACTGCACAGGGAACCGATCGAAGAGTGACGGCTGCCTGCCCTTTGTGCCAGGTGGCCGTTCCGCATTCAGGGCACGGCACGAGAAGCCGGCAATCCCGGGCTTCATCCACCAAAAACGCCGAAGGAGGGTATCGCTGGGCAGGCTTTTAGTCTACACTAGTGGAATTTAGACGACCACTTTTGTCCACCATCAGGAACCTACCAGGAACCGACTATGAGTGCCGATGCCTCCCATGCGGAAACCGATGCCCCGAATGCGGGCCGTGCACCGGCGGATACGGTTCTCAGGGGCGGTGTGATCCATACGCTCGATCCGCGTGAAAGTGTGGTATCGGCGCTCGCGGCAACGGGTGGTGAGATCGTGGCGCTTGGCAGTGATGCCGCCGTTGAAGCTTTGATTGGGCCGGACACAACAGTGATCGAACTTGGCGGCCGTTCCGTGCTTCCCGGCATTAACGACGCGCATCTGCACGGGGTGTGGCTGGGGGCCAAATGGCCTGAAATGATGTTCGGCGGGTCACGCGAGGGATGGGACACGCGGCTCCTGTCGAGCGAAGATGATCGCCGCGCAGCGATCAGGAAAACCTTTGAACTGCTGGCCTCTTTCGGGGTTACGAGCTTCACCGAACCGGGCCTGGGGCCGGGTGAGGATGACGGCGTCACCGGCTGCTTCGGCTCGAACATTCTCGAAAGCTATGCGGCGCTGGCGGGCACCGCGGCCCAGACCGCGCGGGTCACCGCTTTGCGCCTGTTCGGCATTCTCGATGGCGCGAGCCATTTCGCCGATGTCAAAGAGGGCCTTGAGGTTCCGCTCCCCGAAACCGATCCGCGCTGGCTCAACGTCACCGGGATCAAGATCTTCGGCGATGGTATTCCGCCCATGCGCAATGCCTGGATCCGGTCGGACTATCGCGACAGTGGCGGGCATGGCGGGCTGATGACCGGTGACGGGGACGAGGAAGCCCGGCTCGCCGAGTTCCGCGACATGATCACCTATGCCCATGAGCGGAACCTGCAGATCGGTGTGCATGCCACTGGCGACCGCACCATCGAAGAGTTCATCGCCCAGGTCGAACGGCTCGGCGGCGCGGGCGATCTGCGCCACTATGTCATTCACGGCGACCTGATTGATGCCGATCAGCTTCAACGGCTCCAAGCCATCGGCATGGGGATCGATCTCCAACCGCTGATCGGGGATTTCACCGGCGAGTGGCTGCGGGCCGCCGTGACCGACGAGGTGGCCGATGCGGCATGGCCGCTTCACCTGATGCTGGGAGACGGGCTCCGCGCGATCCTGAGTTCGGACGCGCCGGTGGCCAGCCCCGACTGGCGCCAGATCACCGCGTCTGCTGCCCGCCAGCTCGAGGCGCAGGGCGTTACCCTCGACAGGACCGTCACGACGCGCTTGTTGCGGATGTATACGTCCGTTCCCGCAGAACAGGACTTCGCGGAAGGCTGGAAGGGCACACTCGAGGCCGGCAAGGTCGCCGATCTGTGTGTCATCGATGCCGACCCCTATGCGGTCGGGCCGAAGAATTTCGGCGATCTCAATGTCGATCTCACCATGGTTGACGGGCGCGTGGTGTTCGAGCGCGAGGGGGTGAGCCTTGCGGCCCGCCGCGGTGTCACAGTCTGATCCGGACCTGTTCTTAAATCGAGATGCAAAAAGGGGCGCCGAAAGGCGCCCTTTGAGTTTAGCCGCTCATCCCGGCGGTCCGATCGGACCGCCGGAATCAGGTTGGATGGATTAAACCGCTTCGGCGATCAGAACGCGCGGGCTGCCGGGCAGGGCGACCATGCCGGTCGGCTTCCAGCCGGCGGCTTCGAGCCAGGCGTTCACATCGTCCTCGGGGAACACCACGGTACCGTCGATGACATGGTATTCGGCGGCGTGCAGCGCATCGATCGGGCGCTGATGGGCATCGTTGTCGAGATAGAAGTCGAGAACGGCCAGCTTGGCACCTTTGGCGGCGGCGGCACGGGCGTTCTTGAAGATCCGCTTGTTCTCTTCGACCGAGAAGCGGTGAATGACGTGGTTGAGGAAGACGAGGTCGAATTCGCCCTCGGGCTTGGCTTCGGGGGTCTCGACCGAAATGACCTCGGTGCGGTCACCAAGGCCGGCTTCGCCGAGCTGCTCTTCAACCCGCGGCGCGAAGTCCGGCGCATAGGCGAAGGTTGCCGTCAGTTCGGGGTTCTTTTCGAGGGCGCGCATGGCGAAATAGGGCGCCAGGCCACCGAGATCGAGCAGCTTCTTGTGGCCCGACAGGTCGAGCTCGTTGGTGAACATGTCGGCATGAAGCTGATTATAGGTCATCACGCCGGCCAGGAAGGTGCCCCAGCGTTCTTCGGTCATGCCCAGATCGCCCGGCTTGTCGGTGTCGACGGTGTTGGCATATTGCAGCCAGTGCGGGTAGCTGATCTCGGCGAGGAAATTGAGGAACGGGCCGAGATCGAGATCGGCCTTGTCGCCGGTCAGGTAGACCTTGGCGGCCTCTGTGAGGGCATATTCGCCATTGTTGCGAGTGAGAATGTCGAGCGAGGCCATGCCATCGGCAAGGATGCGGGCAACACGCTCGGTGATCCCGGTTGCCGAGGCAATGGCCTTGGCGGTGTTGTGGCCATCGGCGATGGCCTTGAACAGGCCGATCCGGCTGGCCTGGAACAGTTGCTGGGCGCCCATATAGCCGATGGCGACATCGAGGATGCGGCTGGGATCGGCGGTGACAGGGGTGGAATTGCTCATGGCGTACTCTCTTCGTAAATGGCCTTCAGGCAAAGTTTGGGGGCATTGGGGGCAGCGGTTCGAGTGCTGCTGCAGCGGCAGCGGGCGTCAGGCGTTGACGCCGAGGAATGCGAGCGCTTCAGCGCGGAACTCGTCCGAGCCAAGGGCGCCGAAATGGTCGCCGGGCACCGAAATGGCGCGCGAGCCCGCGATGTGGGGCACCAGCACCTCGATATTGCCGGCCATCGGATCGTCGGCGCCGCCGGCCAGAAGGGTCGGGGCGACAGGGGCTTCGGCAGCGGGGTCGAACGGTTCGACGGCCAGGCCTTCCATGAAATTGAAGGTCGAATGCGGGTCGGGGCTATTGCCGACCACCATGCCGGTGATCATGCCGGTTTGCGGATCGGTGGGCGCGGGGCCACCATCGGCGTGTGCGCGCGCGGTCTTGAAATCAAACGTTGCGAAGGGTTCGAACGGGGCAAGGCCGCCCAGAACGAGTTTGTTGACGAGATCGGGCTTTTGCGCGGCAAAGGCCCAGGCCATACGGGCGCCGGCGGAGTAGCCGACGATATCCACGGGACTGCCGAGTTCGGCAACCAGATCGGCCAGCGCCGCAGCCACCTTGGAGGGGCGGCCGCCCTGGTTGTCCTCGACGCGGGCACTGCCACCGTGACCGGGCAGATCGACGATGGCGACTTCGCGCCCGGCATCGGTCAGGGCCTTGGCCCAGCGTGCATCGGGGAAGTCGCGTTCACCACTCGACATCAGGCCGTGAATTAGGATCACCGGGGCGCCCGAACGGTTTTCGGGAGCCTGGCGCCGGACGGCGAGATAAGGGGAGTGTTCGGTCACGTTTGTGCCTCCGTGGATCGGGCGGCGGGCGGCTAAGTTCGGCCCACCACGCGGTTGATGAATTTCTCGGTAAAGGTCCGATAGGTTTCGACGTGCTGGCGGTCGGGGTGCATCAGATTGACCACGTTGGCGCCGATGGTCGCCGTCAGGATCTCGAGCGAAAGGACGTCGTAATCGGTCTCGCCTTTCTTGCCTGCGGCTTCGCTCGCATCGGCGATCAGCCTGGTCGTCATTTCGCGCCAGCGGGCAAAGAACTGACGGTAGAGTTCGGCCAGTTCGGGGTTGGAGGCGGCGTGTTCCCACAAGACCAGCAAAACGCGGCCGGCATTGATCTCGGCATCGGTGAAGGGCAGCCCGGTGTTGACCGAGTCGCGCAGCCGGCTTTCGGGATCCTGGCCGGGGGCCGGATCGTTTCCCTTGAGGGCGCCGCGCGGGTCCATCTCGGCGAGAACGCTTTCGAAGGTCGCGGCGATAATGCTTTCCTTGCCGGGGAAATAGTGCTTCAGCGCGCCATTGGCGAAACCGGCTTCGGCGGCGATGGAGCGCATTGTGGCTGCCTCGAAGCCGCCCTGAAGGATCAGGCGTTTGGCAACTTCGATGATATCCCTGCGGCGTTGGTCGTGGTCGATAATCTTGGGCATCAGAGTCTTTCGATCGGTGGCATGACAGAGTGATCGGGAAACGCCTTACGGGTTCCCACCTCCGTTCATAGCGCGTGCGCCGCGATTAGCGAACTGCGGCGGCATTGTCCTCTTCCCTCAGGGCGAGCCAGTTCTGGCGCCGCTGGGCCTGTGCGGCCGGGTCCGCGACGGGCGAAGCGAGCAGCAGGCGGGCGCTGTACGGATGCTCGGGTTCGCTTGTGACCATGGCGGCATCGCCGAATTCGACGATCTCACCGCGCTGCATCACCGCCACGCGGTGGCAGATGCGGCGCACAACACCAAGGTCGTGGGAAACGAACAGATAGGAGACCCCGATATCCCGCTGGATTTCGATGAACAGGTCGATGACCGTGGACTGGGTGGTCAGGTCGAGCGCGCTGACCGGCTCATCGCATACAATCAGGCGCGGCCGGCGCACCAGCGCGCGGGCGATGGCGATACGCTGGCGCTGGCCGCCGGAGAATTCGCTGGGATAACGGTCGATCGTGCCGGCAGGCAAATGCACCCGTTCGATCATCTCGGCGACGGCGTCGCGGGCCTTGTCCTTGGATTCACCGGCGACGGTCAACGGTTCGGCGAGGATATCGCCAACCCGCATGGTGGGATCGAGCGACCCATAGGGATCCTGGAACACAACCTGGATCGACTTGGCCAGTCGCCGGCGGTCGGCGCCCTTGGCGTGGGAAATGTCCTCGCCGTCGAAGGTGATCTTGCCTTCGGTCACCGGGGCCAGGCCGAGAATTGCGTTACCCAGGGTCGATTTTCCGGAGCCGGATTCGCCGACTACGCCGACGCATTCGCCGGGCTTGATGTCGATTGAAACGCCATGCAGGGCACGGAATCCCTTGCCGCGGCTGCCATATTCGACAACCAGGTCCTCAACGGTGAGAAGCGGGGTGTTGACGTCGGCCATGATCAGGCTCCCTGGGCTGCGGGCTGGGCATTGGCGCCTTTGCCGGCGAACTCTTCGTCGAGTTCGCGGCGGCTGGCGGCGCCATCGAGCGAGGCCGAGATCAAGTCGCGGGTGTAGGGTTCCTTGGCCCCTGCAAAGGTCTCGCGGACCTCGCCAACCTCGACGATGTCGCCATCGCGCATGACGATGACGCGGTCGCAGATATCGGCGACGACGCCGAAATTATGGGTCACCAGCACAAGCGCCATGTGAAACTCGTCCTGCAGTTCACGCAGCAGTTCGAGCACTTCGGCCTGCACGGTAACGTCGAGTGCAGTGGTCGGTTCGTCGGCCAAAAGGACGGAAGGCTGCCCGGCAATCGCCCCGGCGATCAGGACACGCTGGGCCATGCCGCCCGAGATCTCGAAGGGGTAGGACTTCATCACCCGGTCGACATCGGCGATGCCAACGCGTTCGAGCATGGCGCGGGCGATGTCGCGCGCTTCCTTGCGCGACTTCTTGTGCACCGAGCGCAGGGGCTGCATCAGCTGGAAGCCGATGGTGTAGCAGGGGTCAAGGTTCGACATCGGCTCCTGCGGGATATAGCCGATTTCACTGCCCAGCAGCTTGGCGCGTTCCTTGGCGGGCAGCTTGGCGACATCGCGCCCTGAGATGACGATTCCGTCGGCCTCATAACGCCCACCCGAGGGCAGAAGGTCGAGCATCGAGAACACGGTCTGGGACTTGCCGGAGCCGGATTCCCCGACAATGCCGAGCACTTCGCCAGGCGCGACATCGAAACTGATGCCGTGCACGACTTCGCTCTCTCCGCTCGGCGTCGCATAAGCCACGCGCAGGTTCTCGACCCGCACGGCCGCCTTGTCTGCGTCATAGGCGAAGGCGCCTGTCGCCGGGGCGCGGGCCGCGGCATTGGCAGTGGCAGCTGCGGCCGTTGCCTTCTTGCCGGCGCTCGGAGTGCGTACGCGCACGAGGTCGCCCAGGGTGGAGCCCATCACGGCCAGAGCGGCGATGGTCACGCCGAGCGCTGCGGACGGCCACAACAACAGGAGCGGCGACGTCAACATGAAGCGGAAGCCTTCATTCATCATCGCGCCCCAGCTCGGGACATTGGCGGAGCCGATGCCGAGGAATTGCAGGCCCGCCTGGATGCCCATGGCGATACCGGCGGCCAGCGCGGTCTGGATGATGATCGGGGCGTAGACGCCGGGGAAGATGTGCTTGACGATGATGCGCGGATGGCTGAGCCCGGCCACCCATGCGGCCGCAACAAAGGGTTCGTTGCGGATGGTCAGCGTGCGGGCTCGGGCAATACGGTAATAGCCCGGGGTCAGCAGTACGCCGACGGTTGCCATCAGGAGCGGGAAATTCTGCCGGGTGCCGGCAGCAACGACCAGCAGGATGATCATGCCGGGAATGGCCTGGATCGCGTCGGAAACCCAGGAGGCGGCCCGGTCGAAGGCGCCCCCGAAATAGCCGGCAACGACACCCGCCGGCGCACCGATAACCAGGGCGGTGACGATGGTGATCAGGGCACCCCAAAGGGTGGTGCGCGTCCCCCAGATCAGGCGGCTGAGGATATCGCGGCCGGTCGAATCCCCGCCCAGCCAGTGTTCGGCGCTAGGTGGCGCCTTGGCGGCGAACAGATCGACATAGTTGGGGTCCTGCGGCGATATCCAGGGCGCAAGGACCGCCACGGCGATGATGAAGAGGATGACGCCGAGCGAGATGATGCCTGCAGGCGTGCGGATGAAGCGCGAAAAGATCGACTGGCGCTTGGAGGCGCGGGGATCGGCGTCTTCCTGAACGATGGCGGTGGTGCTCATTTGACGCGCACCTTGGGGTTGATCCAGCCGAGCGCGATGTCGAGCAGGAAGTTGACGATGACCACGAAGATCACGGAGACGACGGTGATGCCGAGCAGCACCGGAATGTCGCCGATCTGCGAGGAAGAATTGATGAGCTGGCCGATGCCGGGCAGCGAGAAGATGGCCTCAACCACGATGGCGCCGCTCAAAAGCGAAACGAACATGATGGCCAGCATGGTCAGCGCCGCCGGGCAGGCGTTGCGCAGAATGTGAATGATGACCTGGCCCTGGGAGAGGCCACGGCTGCGCAGGGTGCGCACGAAGTCCTGTTTGTTGACCGCGATGACCTCGTTGCGCAGCTGTTCCGCCACGACCACGATGCCCATCAGCGAGAGCGAGACGGCGGGCAGGGTGATCGAGCGCAGCCAACCGGTGATCGACTGGGTCGGCTGGACATAGCCGACGGCGGGGAACCAGCGCAGATTGACCGCGAACCAGATGACGAGCACCAGGCTCACCCAGAAGCCGGGGAGCGCGAACAGCACGACGGTGATGCCCTTGGACATGCGGTCGAGCATGGAATTGGGATTGAGCCCGGCGATCATGCCGAGCGTGATGCCGAAAAAGGCAGTGAGCAGGGTCGCGAAGCTGACGACCGACAGGGTGACGGGCAGCTTGATGGCGATCTGGTCGTTGACGGACTGGAAGTTGCGCCAGGAGGTACCGAAGTCACCAATGGCTGCATGGGAGAACCAGTCCCAGAATTGAACGATGAGCGGGCGGTCGAGACCGAGCTTGATGGTCAGCGCCTCACGCTGGGCTTCGGTCGCAGTCGTGCCCAGAAGGCCCACGGTGGGATCGGTGATTGCCGTGTGGGCGAGAAAGAACGTGCCGACGGACACGGCCACCAGCAGCACAACACCCGCTGCCAGCCGCTTCGCGATGAACGCAATCATGATGGGACCTGCCTGGATCGAGTTGAGGCGGGCCGGGGCAACCTGTTGGCGCCCCGGCGCGCGAAGGGTGCCTTACTTCGGCTGAATGTGCCGCAGCAGCGGGAACATCATACCGGTAACCGGCTGCACTTCAATTTCAGGGGTGGAGAAATAGGTGTTCTCCGCCTGGTACCAAACCGACCACCAGGCCATTTCCGTGAGCTGACGGTTCACCTCGGTAATCGCGGCGACCTGATCTTCCCCGGTGGCTTCCTTGGCGGATGCCACGAGATCGGCAAGCTCGGGGAACTCACCATATTCGGGGTTGAGATTGTACCACTGTTCCGAGGTCAGCTGACGGGCCAGAGTGGCGGCCGGGTCGTTGTCCATCGCGATAAAGGAAATGAACAGCGGGTATTTCGGCGCGTTGATCTGGTAGTCCATCATCTGCATGTCATCCCAGGTGACCTCGATCCCGAGCTCGTTGAATACCTGCACGACGGCGGGCTGCCACTGAGCGAAGATCGGGGACATGGGCATGGTCACGGCAAATCCGTCGGCATAGCCGGCTTCCGCCAGCAGTTCCCGTGCCTTGTCGAGATTGTAGGCATACATGTCGTTGAGCGAGGCATCGTAGCCCGGGGTGCCTACAGGGAAGACCTGGTTGGTCACCACACCGGCGCCGGCGCCGATGGCGTTGAGGATCGCGCCGCCGTTGAAGGCGTAGTTGAGCGCCTGGCGAACGCGGACGTCAGCAAGCGCTTCCACGAACTGGCCGGTGTGATCGACGAACTGCAGACCGACCCAGCCGGACACGCGGGAGGAAATGTTCCAGCCCATCTGTTCGGCCTGGGGGATGTTTTCCGCGTCGGCGAAGTTGACGTTGATCTGGCCCGACAACATGGCGTTGTGCCGCGCGGTCGCATCGAGGATCGGGTAGATCGCGATGTCTTCAAAGGGATAGGTTTCGCTGTCCCAGTGATCGGCGACCTTGTTGAAGTGGTATTCCGAACCCGGCACCGAACGATCGGTATCGAGCAGGTAGGGACCGGAACCCGCCGGGGCTTCGGTCAGCGTGTCGAGCTTGTCGGGCGACGCCATGTAAGAGCGGCCCAGACCCATCAGGTAAAGGATGGTGTCGTCGCGCTGCGTCAGATCGATCTGAATGGTGTCTTCGTCGACGACCTTGAATTCCCAGACATTGACATAGGCTTCATTCGACCGGGCGCCGGCCTTGAGGTGCTCGAGATTGGCCACGGCCGCCTCGGCATCGAAAACCGCGCCGTCATGGAAGGTAACGCCCTGGCGCAAATCCATGGTGATCGAGGTCCGGTCGTCCGAATACTCCCATGAGGTGGCGAGCACCGGGGTGAGGGAGCCGTCGGGTTCGAGGGCGATCAGCGGATCATAGACCGCGGAAAGATAGGGGCCGTCGAAGCCGATATCGGCCAGAGCCGGGTCCCACGACGTGACGTCGAGGAAGTTCCCGATCTTGAGTTCGCCCGGCCCGTCCTGAGCGAGGGCCGGGGCGCTCACCGTGAGCGCCATAGCCACAGCCGAGATGGCTGCAACTGTGGTGATGGTTTTTGACATTCCAGTCTCCCTTTGCTTCGCCCGGAGGTCCCTCGCCACCGGGCTGGTCGGCGCCATGCCGCCACATAATCAAGCGCCGTTTATTCTACACATGTTGACAAGAAACGCAAGGCAGGGCGCGGTGTCCACAAGCTGCTCACAGGCCGCCATCGGGGGAAACGTGGCGGTCGAGCCACAAGTCATTGAGTGCATTGCGCAAGGCGTCGCCATGCTGTTCGGCCAGCGTGATCGCCCCGAGATTGTCCTCGAGCTGTTCGAGGCGGGAAACGCCGAACAGAACATTGGCCGTCGGCTCATAAGCGAGGCAGAAGGCGAGCGCCGCCTGCACGGGAGTGGCGTCGAACTGCGCGGCGATCTCTTTCAGCTTTGGTGCCGCCTCATAGATCTTTTCGCGGATGTCGCCGGCGTCATGTCCGATCTTGCGCTGGGGTTTGCCCTTGCCCGCCAGAATACCGCCTTCAAGGCAATCGGAGGCCTGCAAATGCATGCGGCCGTCGCGGAACAGGGCGCCATAGCCTTCGCCCTCGGCCATCGAACGCCGGACGACGGAATATTTAAGCTGGGCGAAGCTCGGGCCGACAAGCCCGTTGGCGGACGCATGATCGAGCGCCTTGTGGGTATCGGAGAGAAGCCAGTTATTGATGCCCCAGGTGCCGATCAGTCCGGCCTCGATCACCTCGTTGACGGCATCGACGATGCGCGCCATCTCGACTTCGGCGAAATAATCGCCCAGCACCACGGTTTCGAACCGGTCCTGTCCGGCGCGCTCGAGGCTTTCCTCGATCTGCTCGCGAAACTTAAGTTCTGGATAGTTCCACAGCCAGAGTTTTCCACACAGCTGGTACTGATCGCGCTTGAGCCCGGCCTCGCGCACCGCTTCGCCGAACAGGATGTCGGTTTTCGAGTGCTCTTCATGCGGGCCCATATTGTAATAGGCGATGTCGAAAAAGCCGGCGCCCACCTCGACCGCGCGATTGATGATCGCGACGGCTTCGTCGCGGGTCATGCGGTCCCAGGTATTCCAGGATCCCAGCGCATAGACCGGGACTTCCGGTCCATCGGGGCCGAGCTTGCGGGTGGGCACGTTGATATCGCTCATGAGAAGCCTTCTCCCTTTCGGGGCTTCAACAGCCCCATTCTGGCGGTGGACTTTTTTTCTACGGTCGTATAATAAACGACAAACGGGTCGTTGACGACCCCCCAATATTGCTGCGCCAGGGGAGGAACTATGGCCGCGAAGCGAACCGTCCTTGTTACCGGAGCGGCCCAGGGTCTGGGCCGGGGAATCGCACAGGCTTTCGCCGATCTGGGCGATATGGTGATCGTTGCCGATCTCGATGGGGACGGTGCCGCGAAAGCCGCAGCCGAAATCGGCGGCGATGCCCTGCCGGTCGATATCTCGAACGCGGATTCCGTCGCCGAGGCCGCCGAACAGGTCAAAACCCGGCACGGCAAGATCGACGTCCTTGTCAATAATGCCGGGGTTGTCGGTGGCGGCGGGCCGCTTCTCGACCTCGATATCGGCGTTCTCGATGGCGCGCTGGCGGTCAATGTGCGCGGCACGGTGCTGATGACCCAGGCCTTCGGCAAGATGATGAAGGACGCCGGCAAGGGCGTAATCGTCAATATTTCGTCCATCGGTGCGCGGCAGCCGACCCCGGGGCTCGGGCATTACGAAGCCACCAAGGCAGCGGTCGACGCGATTACCCGCACCACGGCGATCGAGCTTGCGCCCTTCGGCATCCGCGCCAATGCGGTCGCGCCCGGTCCGGTGATCACGCCGCTGACCGCTGGCCTTGTGGCCGACCCGGACGCCCGGGCGGCCTGGGAAACCCGTATTCCCCTCGGCTCGATTGCCGAGGTGACCCAGATCGCACCGGCCGCGGTGTTCCTTGCAAGCGACGATGCCTCGCACATCACCGGCGTCAGCCTCGCGCTCGATGGCGGGCAGTTGCTCGTCTGATCCTTCCGGCCCGTGAGGAGTGAAATCATGATCCCGACAGAAACCCGCGCCGCCGTTCTGGTCGAACATGGCAAGCCGCTCGATATGCAGACACTGCCGCTGCCCAGTGAGATCGAGCCGGGCGCAGCGCTTGTGAAGATCGTCTGCGCCACGCTGTGCGGCACGGATATCGAAATCTGGTCCGGCAAGATGAGCTTTCCGGGCATGCTGCCCATGGTGCTCGGCCATGAGATGGTCGGCGAGATCGTCGCCCTTGGCGAGGGCACTGCCGATGCGCTGGGCAAACCGCTCAAGGTCGGCGACCGCATCGGCTGGTCGGAATCGACCTGCGGGCATTGCCATGGCTGCACCATCCTGCGCGAGCCCGTGGCCTGCGAGCATCGCGGCTACGGCTTTCTGCAGCGCTCGGATGTGCCGCCCTATGCCACTGCGGGGCTGGCCGATTATGCCTACGTAACGCCCGGTGCGGCCAAGCTTGTCGTGCCCGAGGGGGTCAAGAGCACCTGGGCCTCGATGGCCGGATGCGCGGCCAAGACCGTATTGCGGGCCTTTGACCGTGCCGGCGGCATCCGCACCGGCGCGCGCGTGGTCATCCAGGGCGCCGGCGCACTCGGCATCTTCGCCACTGCCGTCGCCAAGCTTTCGGGCGCCTCGCAGGTGATCACCATCGGCGCGCCGGAGGACCGGCTCAAGATGGCGCAGAAATTCGGCGCCGATCATGTGGTCGACATCGCGCTGGGGTCCGACGGCATCGTTCAAAAGGTCAAGGACCTGACCGGCGGCAAAGGGGCGGACTATGTCTTCGATTTCGCCGGCGCGCCTTCGATCGGGCACGAGGCGATCGCCATGGCCGCCCAGCGCGGCAAGGTGGTGATCGTCGGCAGCACCGGCCCGCAGGAAACACCGGTGTCGCTGGGCACGCTGATGGGCAAGGAACTGGCCGTCATCGGGTCGCTCAATGGCGACATTTCGGACTATTCGCGCGCCATCGACTTCTTCTCGGCCTTTGCCGACGCCATGCCGTGGGACGATCTGTTCTCGGCGCCGGTCGGTCTCGACAAGGCCTATGACACCATTTTGTCGATGCACGAACTCGACACCATCAAGGCCGTGATCGATCCGCGGCTGTCCTGAGATCCGCGTTCAGGAGGATTTATGAGCACCTATCCCGTTCCCCGCCACCCGCTCGGTGATACCGGGCTGTCGCCTTCGGTCCTGTCAATGGGCTCCTGGCACATCTATGACCGCATGGATTATGGCCGTGCCGTCGAGATGATCCGCAAGGCGGTCGATGCCGGCATCAACATGTTCGATGTCGGGGTCTATGGCACCCCGGACATGATGCCGCCGCCGATGACCGACATCATCTTCTCTGCCGTTGTGCGCGGGGCCGAACTCAAGCGCGAAGACTATCTTCTGTCCGAAAAGCTCTGGCTCGAAGGCTTCGACGCGGATGAAGGCTTCAT
Organism: Cucumibacter marinus DSM 18995; assembly: GCF_000429865.1. Lineage (GTDB taxonomy): Bacteria > Pseudomonadota > Alphaproteobacteria > Rhizobiales > Devosiaceae > Cucumibacter > Cucumibacter marinus. Next base: position 407,917 of record NZ_KE386977.1, on the reverse strand, counting down.
GCCGCAGATCAAGAATGCGCTGTTCCGGTTCGGCTCGGCCTATTCCGATATCGTCGTGCTTGGCGATGTGCGCCGCGACGATCTTGAGATGCGCGACATCGTCTTGTCGCTTGCCGAATTGAAGAAAGCCGGTCTGATCAAGGTCTGGGGCGTCAATAACTGGTCGCGCGCCAATGTGCAGGCCTGCATCGACATTGCGAAGGATGAAGGCGTCGACGGCCCGGTCTTCGCGCAGCTGAAATACTCGGTCGCGCGCCGCTCGATCCCCGATGGCCAGCCCTTTGCCGATCTGTTCGCGCAAGGTTTCAAGATGCAGGCCTCGGACATTTTCGAGGGCGGTGTGCTGGTCAAGCCGACCGCGCCGGAGCGCGAAGTCGGCCGCGATCCGGGCAATATCCGGCAAAAGATCGAGGCGGCGGCCGCCGAGGTGAAGAAGATCGCCGATGGCTTTGGGATCACGCCGGCACAGCTTTGCATGGCCTTCACCCTGACCCATCAGCACAATTTCAACACGCTGTTCGGCGCCACCAAGCTGAGCCAGCTCGAGCAGGCGATCGAAGCGGTCGCGCTGGTCGAGAAGATCGGCGCCGCAGAGATTCGCGCCGCGGTAGAACCCTTGTGGTGCGACAAGGGCGTGGTCGATCCGGAAGGCCCGTGATCGGCGCCATATTGGCCAAGGCTTTCTGGCCCAGAGATTTACGCCATCAGGGAAAGATTGAGGAAGATGAGCGAACCCAACCCCAAACCCGTGCCCTATGATCCGGAGATCGAGCCGATCCTGGCCGTGGTCGCACCGCCTGACGCGCCGAAGATGGATGTGGCGACCCTGCCGCAATCGCGTGAGCAGATGCTGGGGTTTTTCCCGAGCCTTGACGAGATGATCGGCGACAAGGCCATCGAGTGGGAGGATTTCACGGTGCCGGGGCCGGAAGGCGCGCCGGACATCACCGTGACCGTGTTGATGCCCAAGGGGCACCGGGAAAGCGGGAAGAAGGTGCCCGCGGCCTATAATATCCATGGCGGCGGCATGATGGTCGGGTTTGCCAAGATGGACGCCCCGCGCCTCATCGACATGATCGAGGAATTCGGGATCGTGGCGGCGACCGTCGAATACCGGCTGGCGCCCGAACATCCCGATCCCGCCCCGGTCGAGGATTGTCATGCCGGTCTTGTCTGGTTCGCCGAGCATGCGGATGAGCTGGGTATCGATCCCAACAAGCTCATCATCATGGGTGGCAGTGCTGGCGGTGGATTGTCTGCCGGCGTTGCGCTTCTGGCGCGGGACCGTCAAACGGTCAAACTGGCGGGCCAATTGCTGCTCTGCCCGATGATCGATGACACCAATACCTCGCTGTCGAGCTATCAGAATATCGAGAACACGACCTGGACCCGGGAATCGAACCTTCTGGGCTGGAAAAGCCTTTTGGGTGACAAGGTCGGCAGTGACGAGGCCTCGATCTATGCGGCGCCCTACCGCGCCAAAGATCTTTCCGGTCTGCCCCCCGCCAATATCGAGACGGGCAGCGCAGAAATGTTCCGCGACGAGAATGTCGAGTATGCCAACCGCATCTGGGCCACGGGTGGCGAAGCCGAGCTGCATATCTGGTCGGGCGGCTTCCACGGCTTCGATATCTACGCGCCCGAATCCGAATTGGCCAAGGCAGCGATTGCCGCCCGCTATTCCTGGTTCCGCCGGATCTTCGGGATCTCCGGCACCAAGGACTGAGTTTCCTCCCCGCTGGCAGTAGCGGATCCTGAGGAGGGCTTCGGCCCTTCTCTTTTTTGTGCATCACGACCCGAAACCAGTCTGCCGCCGGCGCTTATCCCGAACCTCCTGAGCCTGTCGAAGAGCGAGGGCATGGTGGGCCTGTGCCCCCACTTTCCCTCCCCGCATGGGGGAGGGTTTGGGCCGTGCCAAGAAAACTTATCCCCGCTCACTCGTCCTCCCTTATCCTTCCCGAACCAACTTGCGATTGAGCGTGGTCGCGACGAACGGTCATGCAGGTCTGGGTCCGGGTCCGATGGAGGTCGCTCCAGCGGAGGCCAAAACTGCGCCGGAGCCGGCTGCCGTTACGGCGGCGGTGAACTCTCGAAAGGGAGCGGGGATTGACCCCAGCCCGTTGACGCAGTCCAAGCCCAAAACCCCGGATGAGTGGGACGCGGTGCGCCTCGCTTTCTTTTTTGCGTTTCGGACTGAGACGTTCCGCGTCCCACTCCCGCTCTATCACAAACCCTGGAGGTAATAGCCTGCCGGGCGGTTTGGGATGGAAGGTTGCACCTCCTCGTGCTGTCCCGGACTTGATCCCGGACCTATATGCCAAATGGGAAAAGGCCCCGGATCAGCTCCAGAGGCTCGGAATGAGGTTTGAGATTGAAGCAAGTGCCCTGCCATATTCTCCTTCGTCATGCTCGGGCTTGACCCGAGCATCCATGATGAGATGTCACGCGGGTTCCGCTGGTGACTGGTCAGTACCGCTGCGCACATGCGATGCCTCATGGACCCTCGGATCAAGTCCGAGGGTGACGAGGAGATTGGAGGAGCCCTTTGCCATACCCTCCTCCACCCTCACCTGAGCCCGTCGAAGGGCTAGGGTGGGTTGGAGCGGTCAACCTTCCGTGGTCAGTGTGCGGCGGACCGCGTCCTGCCAGCCGGCATAACGGGACTGGCGCTCGTCCTCCTTCATTTGCGGGTCGAAGCGCGCCTCGGCTTTCCAGTCCTTGGCGAACTCGGCAGCCTCGGGATAGAGCCCGGCGCGCATGCCCGCGAGCCATGCCGCGCCCAGCGCGGTCGTCTCGAGTACAGGCGGGCGCTCGACCGGTTGTCCGATCATGTCGGCAAGGAACTGCATGGCATAGGCATTGGCGCTCAGTCCGCCATCGACCCGCATCACATGACCGCCCGATGCGTCGGGCGCGTCGGCCTGCATGGCCTCGATCAGATCACGGCTCTGATAGCCGATGGACTGAAGGGCGGCGCGGGCGAACTCGGCGGGCCCGGAATTCCGGGTCAGCCCGAACACGGCGCCGCGCGCATCGGGGTCCCAATAGGGCGCGCCAAGCCCTGTGAAGGCCGGCACCAGATAGAGCGATTGATGCGGGTCGGCCTTGGACGCCAGGCCTTCGGTGTCAGCGGCCCGGGCGATGATTCCCAGCCCGTCGCGAAGCCATTGCACCACGGCGCCGGCAACGAAGATCGAACCCTCAAGGGCATAGATCGTCTCGCCATTGAGCCGGTAGGCGATGGTGCCCAACAGCTTGTGCCCGCTCTCGATCAGGGTCTCGCCGGTGTTCATCAGCGCAAAGGCGCCTGTGCCATATGTCGATTTGACCATGCCGGGGGTGAAACAGCCCTGGCCGATCAGCGCTGCCTGCTGGTCGCCGGCCACACCGAGAATCGGGACTTCGCCGAGCAGCAGATCCGGGTCCGTGACCCCGAAATCGTCGGCGCAATCGAGGACCTCGGGCAGCATGGCGAGGGGCACGCCGAGCAGGCCGCAGATTTCCTCGTCCCAGCGATTGTTGCGGATGTCATAAAGCAGCGTTCGCGAGGCGTTGGTGGCGTCGGTGACATGGCGCTTGCCGCCGGTCAGGCGCCAGATCAGATAGCTGTCGACGGTGCCGAACAGGAGTGCGCCCTTCTCTGCCTTTTCACGGGCGCCGGGGTTCTGATCGAGGATCCATTTGAGCTTGGTGCCGGAAAAATAGGGGTCGAGCAGCAGGCCGGTGCGGCTCCGGAACAGGTCCTCATGGCCTGCCCGCTTGAGCTCGGTGCAGATCGCATCGGTCCGCCGGTCCTGCCAGACAATGGCGTTGCCGAGCGGTGCTCCGGTCTCCCGGTCCCAGACGATGGTGGTTTCGCGCTGATTGGTGATGCCGATGCCGTCGATGTCGCCGGCGACAAGACCCGCCTTGTCCAGCGCCTTGCGGCAGCTCTCGAGGGTCGACTGCCATATCGCCTCAGGGTCATGTTCGACCCAGCCCGAGCGGGGAAAGATCTGTTCGAATTCAAGCTGGCCGCTTGCGACCGGGCGCAGCTTGTCGTCGAAGACAATGGCCCGGCTCGATGTTGTGCCCTGGTCGATGGCCAGCACGTGTCCCATCTGTGATCCTCCCGGTTTGGCTTTGGCGGATCATCGCCCCGGCAGACCCTTGGGAGCAAGAGCGGGTGCGCGACCGAACCCTGCAACTGCCGGTGAGGGCACCGGTTTTTACGAAATTGATGCGGGTCCGAGACTTGCGAGGGGCGGCGCATTCTGCGTCAGTGCTGATCTGGCGATTCCGGAAACGGGTCCGGGTTGCGCGGCAACCGACCGGGGAAAAGAGGGAAACATGACTGGCAGTGTGCTCGACAAATTCAGGCTCGACGGCAAACGGGCGATGATCACCGGTTCGGGGCGCGGGCTGGGGCGGCAGATGGCGCTGGCCCTGTCCGATGCGGGCGCGTCACTGGTGCTGGTCGGGCGCGGCGCGGAAAGCATCGAGGCGACAGCGGGCGAGATTGCAGAGCGCGGCGGGCTGGCCGAAACCATCGTTGCCGACGTCACCAAGACCGATGCGTGCACCCGGGCCTGCGAGGCGGCGCTGGCCAATGGCCCGGTCGACATTCTCATCAATAATGTCGGCGGCCGGTCGCTCAACATCCCGATCGCGGAGACCAGCGCCGCGCAGTGGCGCGAAGGCATGGCCCTCAATCTCGATCATTATTTCCTGACGACCCGGCTGATCGGCGCGGCGATGATCGCGGCGGGCAATGGCGGGCGGATCATCAATATGGGCTCGATCTCGGGCATGATCGTCAACCGCGATGTCGGCGGACGGCACTATGAGACGGCGAAGGCCGCGGTGATGCATTTCACCAAGGCGGTGGCGGTCGATTGGGCGAAATACGGGATCACTGCCAATGCCATTAGCCCGGGCCTGTTCATGACCGACGCCAACAGGCGTTGGGAGGAGATCGACCGCACGCCGATCGACAGCTTCGTCTCGGGCGTGCCCATGGGCCGGCCCGGGGAACCCGAGGAAATCGGGCCGCTAGCCGTCTATCTTGCCTCGCCCGCCTCGAGCTATGTCACCGGGGCGAGCTTTGTCATCGATGGGGGCTATACGGCCTGGTAGGCGGGTCTACCCGTTGCCGACGGTCAGCTCGGCGATGAAGTCGTAGGTATCGGAGCGATAGTAGGAGCGGGTCAGTTCGACCAGCGTTCCATCGGCGAGCCGCGAAGCGCGCTCGATATAGAGCACCGGTTCGCCGGGCTGCATCTCGAGAAGTTCCGCTTCCTGCTGGGGCAGGGCTCGAGCCTTGAGCCGCTGGGTGGCGCGCACCGGCATGGCCGCGCTCTTGGCCAGGGCTTCATAAAGCGAATCGCCGATGGTGTCGGTGTCGGGCAGGTAGCGGGCCGGCAGGGTCGCGCGCTCTATGGCGAGCGGAATATTGTCGGCAAAGCGCAGGCGGTGGAGTTGCACGACTTTCTCGCCCGGCGAAAGACCGAACATCATCACCTCTTCGGAGGTGGGGAAAGTGGTCGTTTTTTCCAGCCAGCGGACACCGGGCTTGCGGCCCCTGGTGATCATGTCCTCGGTGAAGCTGGTCAACCGGGTCAGGCGCTGCTCGAAATGCGGCAATTGCCCCGCCACGAATGTGCCGGAGCCGCGCTTCTGGTTTAAAAGCCCTTCTTCGACCAGCTGCTCGAAGGCCTTGCGGATTGTGACGCGCGACAGGGCGGTCTTTTCCATGATCCGGCGTTCGGAGGGCAGTGCTTCGCCCTCACGCATATGCCCGTTGGCAATCAATTCGCGCAGGGCATTGGCCAGCTGCACATAAAGCGGGGTGGGGCTGTCGCTCGAGGGACGGAAATCCTCGATAGAGACCAAAGGCGCATTGGCCGTGTCATGCATGGTGAAGCCTGTTCCTTTCCCGCTCACAGGCCGCTTCATCCATCAGGCCTGCGTGAGGTTGTTTCATACCACAACAATACCAATTGCGCGAGCGTGTAGCGCACGTCATCCGCATATGGGAACGATCCTTTGGTTCGTGGTATCCGGAAGGCGGATTGCCCGTCTCCGGTCGCATCAGCTGCCATCTCGCGGAGACAAGAGGCGAATCACTTCGGTGGTTATCGGGCCAGAATTCATTTCTGCGAAACCGCCATACGACGCGCCAGACGATTGCCGCTGCTGGTTGGTCCCGGCGGTCCAGAGACCAGAAAAGTGTGGCGGCGATGTCATTTTGTGGCGACTGTCCGCGGCTATCGTGGCCGGTGCGCATACCAATCAGCGCAATTCCACGAGTGGTTTGGCTAATTGGTATCACAGAATTTGACGGCGTAAAATCCTTGCATGTTCGTAGGTTAGCTGGTTTCAGGATATTATTGCCGTGGCGTGTTGCCGATAGACCTGCAATTTGGTAATACTTTGGTCTTATAAAACGGGGTATGGATATGACCACACATTCGCCCAAGGGCCAGGGGGTGGCCGGCGGCCGCAGCGACGCCCGGGAAACCGAATGGCGTCTCGACCGATATGCCGGGCTTGAAGGCTGGGCCGTCGAGGAAGCGCTCGGTGCCCTGCAGGAAGGGCAGATGCGTGCCGTTGCGGCCCTTCTGCCGGCGATGGATCAGCTCACGGTGGCCGTGACGGCGGCCATCGAGACACTGCGCGGCGGCAAGGGGCGTCTGGTCTATGCGGGGGCGGGCACATCCGGGCGGCTGGCCCTGCTGGATGGCACGGAGCTGGGTCCGACATTTGGCTGGCCGGACGAGCGGCTGGTGTTCCTGATGGCAGGCGGCGAGGCCGCTGCCGCCAAGGCCGAGGAAGGCGCCGAAGATGATGAGGATGCCGGGCGCGAAGGGATTGCCCGGCACCAGATCGGTGCGGGCGATGTGGTTCTTGGTGTTGCGGCGAGCGGCACCACCCGATACACGCGGGCGCTGATCATCGCGGCACGTGGGGCCGGCGCCACGACCGTGGGCCTTGCCAACAATCCGGGCGCGCCCCTGCTCACCGATGCCGAGTATGGCGTATTGCTGCGCACGGGACCCGAGGTGCTGGCCGGTTCGACGCGGCTCGGCGCGGGTACAGCGCAAAAGGCGGCGCTGAACATGTTTTCGACGGCCTTGATGATCGGACTCAAAAAGGTCCATCTGGGCTATATGGTGGATATGCTGCCAACCAATGAAAAGCTAAGGCAGCGGGCGGCAGGCATGGTCGCCGACATCGCCGGCTGCGATCTGGCGGCGGCGGGTGCAGCCCTTGCCCGTTCCGGAGACCGGATCAAACCCGCAGTGATGATTGCTGCGGGCGCCGAGCCGGCAGAGGCCGAGGCTCTGCTCGGGCAGGCGGAAGATGATCTCGGCGCAGCGCTGGCTGCATTCCGGGCGGCGCGCTGACGCCATCGTGCATTGACACCGGTCGGCACGAGGGCGGGGGTACCGCCGGCTGGCCAGAATTTGAACGTCCGGCAGACCGATGCGGCGGCCGGCAGAAGTGTTTGACGGAGATACGAATTGACCGATCAGAAAACCCATATGCGCCAGGAAGTGGAAGAGATTCCCGTCGCCATCCGCCGGCTGCTCGATCAGGGTGCCAAGGCGGCAGCCGATACCGGCGCCGCGCTGCGGGAGAAGAAGCCCGATTTCATCGTCACCGTGGCGCGCGGCTCGTCCGACCATGCGGCGCATTTTCTCAAATACGCCGTCGAGATCCTCGCCGGCCTGCCGGTAGCCTCTGTCGGTCCCTCGGTCGCTTCGATCTACGGCGCCACGCTCAAATTCGGAGGTGGGGCCGCGCTGTCGATTTCGCAGTCAGGCGAAAGCCCCGACATCGTCGCGCTCGCCAAGGGCGCCGCGGCCGGCGGTGCGCTATCGGTTGCGCTCACCAACACGCCCGAGTCTCCGCTCGCCCGTGCCGCGCACAACGCGATCGATATTGCCGCGGGGCCCGAGCTCAGCGTCGCGGCCACCAAGACCTTCGTCAATTCGGTCGTGGCCGGGCTGATGATCATCGCCGAATGGCTCGAGGATGATGCCCTTAAAGCCGCGCTCGAAGCTTTGCCTGACCATGCGGAAAAGGCCGTCGCCGCTGACTGGTCGGCGCTGTCTGACGGGTTCATCGGACGCGATTCCCTGTTCATCCTCGGGCGCGGTCCGGCCTATGGGCTGGCGCATGAGGCGGCGCTGAAGTTCAAGGAAACCTGCTCGGTGCATGCCGAGGCCTATAGCGCGGCGGAGGTCATGCACGGGCCGCTCGCACTGGTCGAACCCGGTTTCCCCGTGCTGGCCTTTGCCACCCGCGATGCCGCGCATGATCATATGGTCGATGCCGCGGACCGGCTTTCGGAGAACGGGGCGCTTGTGTTTGCCACCACCGACAAGGTGAAGGCGAGCTATCCGCTTGGCTTCGTTGCGACAGGCCATCCCTTGACGGATGCGCTTTGTCAGATCATTTCATTTTATTCCTTCGTCGAGGAGTTTGCGCGGCGCAGCGGGCTCAACCCCGATCAGCCGCCGCGCCTCAAGAAGGTGACCGAAACCGTTTAGACCCCGTCCTTTGCCGGACGGGCAAAGGAGAGCCGATTTGAGCGCCCGCAACTATCTCGATGTCAGCCCCGATGTATCAGCAGCGCTGAGCGAAGGGCGGCCGGTCGTGGCGCTCGAATCGACCATCATCACCCATGGCATGGATTACCCGGTCAATCTCGAGATTGCCCGGGCCTGCGAGGCGGCGGTGCGCGGCGCAGGCGCTGTGCCCGCGACCATCGCCATTATCGACGGGCGGCTGAAGGCCGGGCTCGACGAGACCCAGCTCGAGGCGCTTGCCAGCGCCGGGCAGGGCATGGCCAAGGCATCGCGTCGCGACATGGCCGCGCTTGTGGCCGATGGCGCTTCGGGCGGCACGACGGTCGCCACAACCATGACCATCGCGCATCTCGCGGGCATCAAGGTGTTCGCCACTGGCGGAATTGGTGGCGTGCATCGCGGTGCGGAACTGAGTTTCGATATTTCTGCCGACCTCGAGGCGCTGGCGACCATTCCGGTTGCGGTGGTGTGCGCGGGGGCGAAGTCCATTTTGGATATCGGCAAGACGCTCGAAGTGTTGGAAACCCACGGCGTTCCGGTCATCGGATATCGCACCGACCGGTTCCCTGCCTTTTATGCGCGTGAGAGTGGGCACGGGGTCGACTACCGCTACGACGAGCCGGAGGCCGTGGCCGAGATGCTGCACACGCAATGGGCGCTGGGGCTCAATTCCGGGGTGGTGATCGGCAATCCTGTGCCCGAAGGCGAGGCACTGGATGGCGAGGAGATCGAACAGGTCATTGCCGAAGCCGTGCGCGAAGCGGATGCCAACGGCGTCTCGCGCAAAGATCTGACCCCGTTCCTGTTGAGCCAGGTGGTGGCGCGGTCGGGCGGCAAGAGCCTTGCGGCCAACACGTCGCTGGTGCGCAACAATGCGCGGCTCGGTGGCGAGATCGCTGCCGCCCTGAACGCGATCGAGAGCTGATCCATGCCGGGTCCCGTGGTTGTGGTCGGCGATGTCATGCGCGACATCATCGCCGTGCCTGAAGGGCCGATCGCCATCGGCTCGGACCGGCGGGCCTCGATCTCCGAACATCCCGGTGGTGCCGCCGCCAACCAGGCCGTTTGGCTCGCGCATTTCGGTGTGCCGGTGATGCTGGCGGCCCGGGTCGCGGCGCATGATATCGCCGGCTATGAAGCTCAGTTTGCCAAGCTGCATGTCGAGGCGCGGTTGGCCGGTGATCCTGAGCGTCCGACCGGTGCGCTGATTACCCTCGTCGACAAGTCGGGCGAACGCAGCTTTCTGACTGACCGGGGTGCCAATCTCAATCTGTGTGCCGCGGATCTGCCGCCGTCGCTGCTCGAGGGCGCTTCCATGCTGGTTGTTTCGGGATATTCCCTTTTCGAGGCGGGGCCGCGACAGGCCGTTTTGGGGTTCATGGATGCGGCGCGGCTGGCCGGCGTGCCGATGGCTGTCGATCCGGCAACGGTGACATTCCTGCGCGAGTTCGGCCCGCAGGCCTTTATCGAGGCGACCAGGGGTGTGGCGATCATCTCGCCCAATGAGGAAGAGGCCGAGGTGCTGACCGGCAAGACCAATCCCGAAGCCCAGGCCGAAGTGCTGGCGGCGCACTATCCGACGGTTCTGATCAAACTCGGCCCGGATGGCGCTCTGGCGCGGCTTGAGGACGGTCGCGTGTTCCGCATGCCGTCGCCGGATGTCGAGGTGATCGACACGACCGGAGCCGGCGACGCCTTTCTTGCCCGCTTCATCGCCGCCCGGCTCGCCGGGGAGAGCGACGACCGCGCGCTCGCGCTTGCGGTTACGGCTGGCGCCTATGCGGTGATGCGGATCGGGGCGCAACCCCCTCATCGTTGACCGGTTTTGCCACTTAAGTCCTTGACCGCGCCATTATTCCCTCCGAACCTTGGCCATCAGTTCAGGGCAAAAGACATGACCAATGCGGCAACTCTGACCCGGATGATCCGGGCCGGTCGCGGGCTCGAACCCGCAGACCTTGTGATCAAGAACATCACGCGTCTCGATATCGTCACCGGCGCGCTCGAGGTGATGGACATCGCGATCGTCGATGATCGGATCGTGGGGACCCATGGCCGATATCAGGGCGAAACCGAGATCGACGGGACAGGCCGCTTCGCGGTTCCGGGTTTCATCGACACCCATCTGCACATCGAATCCTCGCTCGTCACCCCGCTGGAATTCGACCGCTGCGTGTTGCCGCACGGGGTGACCACGGTGATCTGCGATCCGCATGAGATCGCCAATGTGCTGGGCAGCGACGGGATCGCCTATTTCCTCGATTGTGCCGAGCAATCGGTGATGGATATCCGGGTCAACCTCTCCTCCTGCGTGCCGGCGACACCGTTCGAGACCTCCGGCGCGCGGCTCGAGATCGAGGACCTCTTGCCCTTCGCCGAGCACCCCAAGGTGATCGGGCTTGCCGAGATGATGAACTTCCCCGGCGTGCTCAATGGGGATGAAGGGATCATTGCCAAGCTCGCGGCCTTCCAGGGCGGGCATATGGACGGGCACGCGCCGCTGCTATCGGGCATGGATCTCAATGGTTATCTCGCGGCGGGCATTCGAACCGACCATGAGGCGACGAGTGCCGAAGAAGCGCGCGAGAAGCTGACCAAGGGCATGTTCATCTTGATGCGCGAGGGCTCGGTCTCCAAGGACCTCGAAGCGCTCTGCGAACTGCTTGACGAGGACACTTCCGCCTATATGGCGCTTTGCACGGACGACCGGAATCCGCTCGATATCGACGAAGAGGGGCATCTCGATTCCCTCGTCCGTCGGTTGATCGCCAAGGACAAGGCGCCGCATCATGTTTACCGCACCGCCAGTCACTCGGCGGCGCGCATCTTCCGGTTGATGGATCGCGGCCAGGTCGGGCCGGGCTGGCGGGCGGATATCGCGCTGCTCGACGATCTCGAGGATTGCCGGGTGTCGGATGTGATTGCCGGCGGCCGGCACGTGACCGCCGATATCTTCGCCCAACGCGGTTCGGTCGAGCCGGTCGGATTGACCTCGATGAAAGCGCGACCGGTCGAACCGTCTGCCTTTCATGCGGAGGCGAAGCCGGGGCAGAACCAGGTGCCGGTGATCGGTGTCAAGCCGGGACTCATTCTGACCTTCAGGGAAGAGGCGAGCCTCGCGGTCACCGAGGACGGTTTGCAGCCCGATCTCGATGCCGACGTCATCAAGGTTGCGGTGATCGAGCGGCACGGGATCAACGGCAATATCGGGCGCGGTTTCGTGACCGGTTTCGGCCTCAAACGCGGGGCGATTGCCTCCTCGGTCGGCCATGACAGCCACAACATCACCGTCATTGGGGCCAATGACGCCGATATGGCGGCGGCGGCCAACCGGCTCATCCAGATGGGCGGCGGGTTTGCGGTGGCCGAGGATGGCGAGGTGGTGGCCGAACTGGCCTTGCCCCTTGCCGGGCTGATGAGCCTTGAACCCTTCGAAACGGTGGCCGAAGCGCTCAAGGTGCTGCGCGATGCTGCAAAAGAGCTCGGCTGCGTGTTGCCCGAGCCCTTCCTGCAGGTGGCGTTTCTCGCCCTGCCGGTGATCCCGCATCTCAAGATGACCGACCGGGGGCTGTTCGACGTCGACAAGTTCGACTTCGTCTGATCGCTTCGTCATCCCCTCGACAGATCAGCCCTGGGTCGGCCAGGCGTGGTGTTCATCGTCGATCACGAACACATGCGCGTGCCGGCGCCTGCCGCCATGGGCTTCAAGATGCGGGTGACCGGGCGGCAGATCGTCATGGCTGTGCGCCAGCGGATCTCTGTCGCCTTGCGGCCAGATGCGGATGGCCGCAGCCGCGGAAGCCAAAGCGATCACACCCAGCACGGCCATGGTGAAGGGCAGGCCTGCCGCCGCGCCCAGCCAGCCGGCGATGGGGTAGGTGACCAGCCAGCAGGCATGGGACAGGGCGAACTGCGCCGCGAACAGGGACGGGCGATCTTCGGCGTGGGCGGAGAGGCGCAACAGGCGTCCTGACGGGGTAAGCACCGCCGAATAGAGCGCCCCCGAAAGGGCCCAGGCCACGAGAAACCCGCCCCAGGCGAGCAAACCGCTGGTCGCGAGATAGAGGCCATGGGCGAGGGTCAGTCCGCCGAGGGCCAGACCGGCGGCGATCATGACGGGACGATCGTCGAGCCTGTCGAGCAGGCGCGGCAACAGGAGGGCGGTGGCCATCGACCCGGCGCCGAACGCGCCCATGGCGACGGCCAGTCCGGCATCGTCGAGACCGTATTGCCCGCGCACCATGACCACCGAGTTGACCAGCACGAAGGCCCCGGCGGCGGCTGCTGCCATATTGAGGGCCAGCAGGCCGCGCAGGCGCGGGGTGGCCAGATAGATGCGGATGCCCCGGGTCAGCCGTTCGCGGAACGGGCGTTGTCTTTCTGCCTGGCTGCGTGGCGGCAGCGGCGTCGTCAGCACCAGAAGCGCCGACGCCAGAAAGCCGATTGTGGTGCCAACGAACAAGCCGGAATAGGCGATGAACAGCAAGAGGACCCCGGCGATGGCGGGGCTCAGAATGTTTTCGAGATCATAGGCGAGGCGGGACAGGGAAAGCGCGCGGGTATAGTCGCGTTCATCGGCCAGGATATCGGGGATCACCGCCTGGAATGCGGGCGTAAAGGTGGCCGAGGCCGCCTGCAGCACGAAGATCAGGAGATAGATCTGCCAGATGGCATCAATGAAGGGCAATGATAGGGCGACCCCCGCCCGCACCAGATCGGCTGCGATCAGCACCGCTTTGCGGGGCAGTCTGGCGGCCAGTGCCTGGGCCAGCGGCGCCAGGCCCACATAGGCGATCATCTTGATGGCAAAGGCGGTGCCCAGCACGGTGCCGGCCGCGTTTCCCGCCAGATCGAAGGCCAGGAGTCCGAGCGCGATGGTCAAAAGCCCTGTGCCCAGCAGGGCAACAATCTGGGCCGAGAAAAGGCGCCGATAGGCGGGGTGGGCGAGCACAGAAAGCAAGACGGACTATCCTCTTGAGACGCTTTTTCCGATCAGATGATCCTGACATGAGCGGGCGGCGCCGTCATGGGGTGCCGCCCGCCCAATTTGTGCTGACCCTATTCCTCGGGGTCAGAGCTTGATGGTTCTCAGCCTCAGCGCGTTGGAGATCACCGAGACCGAGGAGAGGCTCATCGCCGCAGCCGCGATCATGGGGGAGAGCAGCCAGCCGAAGACCGGGAACAGAATGCCCGCGGCGACCGGGACGCCGATGGTGTTGTAGCCAAAGGCGAAGATGAGGTTCTGCTTGATATTGCGCAGAGTGGCGCGGGCCAGTTTGCGGGCGCGGACGATGCCGGCCAGATCGCCTTTGACCAGCGTCAGTCCCGCGCTTTCCATGGCCACATCGGCACCGGTGCCCATGGCAATGCCGACATCGGCGGCGGCCAGCGCCGGGGCATCATTGATGCCGTCTCCTGCCATGGCGACAGAGCGGCCTTCCGATTTGAGGCGATTGACGAGGTCCTGCTTGTCCTCGGGGCGCACATCGGCATGGACTTCATCGATGCCAAGCTCTTTAGCAACGGCGCGGGCGGTGCGTTCATTGTCACCGGTTGCCATGATGATCCGCAGACCCTCGGCATGGAGATCGGCGATGGCCTTGCCGGCGGTTTGTTTGATCGGGTCGGCGACCGCGATCAGCCCGGCCAGCTTACCATCGACAGCGACATACATTGCCGTCTTGCCCGCTTCCTGCAGCCGGGTGGCTTCGGCCGAAAGGCTGTCGGGGTCCGCGCCGACTTCACGCATCATCGCCACATTGCCGAGGGCGACCCTCTTTCCATCGACCTCGCCCTTGACGCCGATGCCGGTGGCGGCTTCGAAATCGCCGGCGTCGGAAAGCGCCGCGCCCCGGTCTTTCGCCCCGTTGACGATGGCTTCGGCGAGAGGGTGTTCGGACCCTTTCTCAAGGCTCGCGGCGAGGGCGAGCAGTTCACCTTCGTCGACACCGTCAGCGGGCACGACATCGGTCAGTTGCGGTTTGCCCTCGGTGACGGTGCCGGTCTTGTCGACGATCAGGGTATCGACGCGGGCGAAGCGTTCGAGCGCCTCGGCATCACGGATCAGAACGCCCGCATTGGCGCCGCGCCCGGTGGCGGTCATGATCGACATCGGGGTCGCAAGGCCGAGCGCACAGGGGCAGGCGATGATCAGCACCGAAACCGCTGCGACGATTGCATAGACCATGGAGGGCTCGGGGCCGAAGATCGCCCAGATGATGAAGGCGATGATGGCGACGGCAACGACCGTGGGCACGAAGATGCCCGAGACCCGGTCGGCGAGGGACTGGATCGGTGCGCGCGAGCGCTGGGCGCTGGCAACCATCTCGACGATACGGGAGAGGACGGTTTCAGACCCGACCTTTTCAGCAGTCATGACGAGGGTGCCGGACTTGTTGAGCGTGCCGCCGGTGACGGTGTCGCCCTCGGTCTTTTCAACCGGCACCGGTTCGCCGGTGATCATCGATTCATCGATCGAAGAGCGGCCGGAGGCCACAACGCCATCGACGGGCACGGATTCGCCGGGGCGGATGCGCAGCCGGTCCCCGGACTTCACATCGTCGAGCGGCACATCGGCCTCATCACCGTTTTTATCGATGCGGCGGGCGGTCTTTGGCGCGAGGTCGAGCAAGGCGCGTATGGCGCTGCCGGTGCGCTCGCGAGCGCGCAATTCGAGCACCTGGCCGAGGAACACGAGCGCCACGATCACGGCAGCAGCCTCGAAATAGACCGCGACCTGCCCGCCATGGGTGCGGAAGGCGGGCGGGAACAGGCCCGGCGCGAGGGTGGCGACCACCGAATAGGTGTAGGCGGCGCCGACCCCCAGCCCGATCAGGGTCCACATATTGGGACTCTTGTTGACGATCGAGGACCAGCCGCGCTTGAAGAAGGGCAGGGCGGCCCAAACGACCACCGGCGTGGCGAGGATGAGTTCGAGCCAGGTGGCGGTGGTTTCGCCGATCCACTGCCTGAGCGGCAACCCCACCATTGGCGCCATGGCGATGATCAGAACCGGCACTGCCAACACGGTCGAGACCCAGAACCGGCGGGTGAAGTCGATCAGTTCGGGGTTCGGGCCTTCATCGCCCGTGGGCACGCCCATGGGTTCGAGTGCCATGCCGCATTTCGGGCAGTCGCCAGGCTTGTCCTCGACGATTTCGGGATGCATCGGGCAGGTATATTGGGTGCCTGCCGGCATGGGTTCGGGGGCCGGCCGGTCGCCGAGATATTTCTCCGGGTCGGCCTCGAACTTGTCGTGGCACCCCTTGGAGCAGAAATAGAAGCGCTCGCCTTCATGCTTGAGCATGTGCCGGGCAGTGGCGCGGTCGACACTCATGCCACAGACCGGGTCCTTGGCGGTCAGGTATTTCTCGGGGTCGGCCTGAAACTTGTCGCGGCAGCCGTCATGGCAGAAGTGATAGGTGTGTCCCTCATGCTCGGCGGTCGGCTTGCCGGCATTGGGGTCAACCGTCATCCCGCAGACGGGATCGCGGGTGACAGGCGTTGCATCGCCGTGATGATGGGCGAGGTCGTGATGGGAATGGGTGGAGTGATCGGCCATTTTTGCTGCCTCAATCTGTGATTGAAACGCAGTATCAACCTTCCAGTCAATGGAAGGTCAAGGGCGCGCAGGACCGAATTGCAGACCGACTGATAGACGGTATATCCAGAGCTTATGGGTGGGTATTCTCCCCTTTCTGATCCGGGTCAAAATGCCCGTATTGAATAATTCTTTCCATATCAAGAATTTCTTTCTTGGATATATTAATAATACAGTTAGAATCGGGAAATCGAACAGATAAATAGAATTCAATTTTCTCTTTTTCCCCACCTACTATTAATTTTATGTCGTCTTGAATAGAAAATGAAATGATTAGATTTATTCTAAATAACAATAATTTCTGTATTAAAGATGGCTTGATGGAAATTTTTGATAGTGATTTATCATTAATCAAATTGCAATAAGATTCGCATGAAACTATTTCTTTCATTAGTCTGATGGAATCTGTGCTTATCTCACACTCCTGATGGTTTCCAGGATATTTGTATGTTATTGTATATGTTCTCTTTCCATTGATGATATAGAGGTGCAAATGAAGGTATTTCGATAGATGGAATTGTTTGCGCGGACCCCAAAACCACATTTTCCAGAATTTACCTTCGAATATGGTCATCTGGGCCATCCGAAATAGCATGGGAGGGGTGGGTCTGCTTCATTTTGAAGAAATAAACCCACTTCACAACCCAATTTCGGCAGGAGGTCTTGTCAAGATTACCGACCAGTCAGCGCGCCCTACCCCGCCGCTTTGGCCTCGCGGCGCATGGCGTGGAGGAGCGGTTCGGTGTAGCCGGAGGGTTGCTCGGCGCCCTCAAAGACCAGCCGCCGGGCCGCCTGATAGGCGATCGAGGTGTCGAAGTGTCCGGCCATGGGCCGGTAGAAGGGGTCGCCCTCATTCTGCTTGTCGACCACCGCTGCCATGCGCTCGAGACAGGCATCGACCTCCTCAGGCGTGACGACGCCATGGGCGAGCCAGTTGGCGATGTGCTGGGAGGAGATGCGCAAGGTCGCGCGGTCTTCCATCAGCCCCACATCATTGATGTCGGGCACCTTGGAACAGCCAACACCCTGGTCGATCCAGCGCACGACATAGCCGAGAATGCCCTGGGCGTTGTTTTCGAGCTCGCGGGCGATCTCATCCTTCGACAGGGAAGCCGGGTCGATCACCGGCATCGAGAACAGCGCGTCGAGTCCCGGCAGCTCTTCGTTGTGGCGGCGCTTTTGGGCCGCGAACACATCGACTTCGTGATAATGCAGCGCGTGCAGAGTCGCGGCGGTGGGCGAGGGAACCCAGGCGCAATTGGCACCCTGATCGGGATGGGTGGCCTTGGTCGCCAGCATTTCGGCCATCTCGTCCGGCTTGGGCCACATGCCCTTGCCGATCTGGGCCTTGCCGGACAGACCGCAGGCAATGCCGATCAGGACATTGCGGTCCTCATAGGCCTTGATCCAGTCCTCGGATTTGATGCGGTCCTTGCGCGGCGCCGGTCCCGCCTGCATGGCGGTGTGGATCTCGTCGCCTGTGCGGTCGAGAAAACCGGTATTGATGAAGAAGACACGGTGGCGGGCCGCATGGATCGCGGCCTTGAGATTGGCCGAGGTTCGGCGCTCCTCGTCCATGATGCCGATCTTCACCGTGTGGCGCGGCAGGGAGAGAATGTCTTCGACCATGGCGAAGACCTCGCAGGCGAAGCGCACTTCCTCGGGCCCGTGCATCTTGGGTTTGACGACATAGATGGCGCCGGTGTGCGAATTGGCGCCGGTCAGCCGGTCCTGCATGGCGCAAAGCACGGTGACCGCGGCATCGAGCAGGCCTTCGCCAATCGGATTGCCATTGTGATCGAGAACGGCATCGGTTTTCATCAAATGCCCGACATTGCGCACCAAAAGGAGCGCCCGGCCCTTGAGGGTGACTTCCTCGCCGCCCGGGGCAACGTAATATCGATCGGGATGAAGGGTGCGGTGGACCTCGCGGCCGTTCTTCTCGAACCGGTCCTCAAGGCTGCCTTTCATCAGGCCGAGCCAATTGCGATAGACGCCGATCTTGTCCTCGGCATCGACCGCGGCGACCGAATCCTCGCAGTCCTGAATGGTGGTCATCGCGCTTTCGACGACGATGTCGGCAAGGCCTGCCTTGTGGGTCTTGCCGATGGCATGGTCGCGGTCGATGACCAGTTCGGCATGCAGGCCGCGATGGGCGAGCAGAAAGACCTCCGCCTCGCCACGCTCGGCATAGCCGGCAAAAGCCTCGGGATCGGCAAAGGCGGCGCGGCGATCGCCGATCCGGGCGGTCAGGGTCTTGCCCTCCGATCCGTCGGCCATCTCATAGGCGGTGACATCGGCATGGCTGGCGCCATCGAGGGGAAAGGCCATGTCGAGGAATTCGGCGGCCTTGGCGAACACCGCCTCGCCGCGCTTGGGGTTGTATTCCCTGCCGGGCGCCAGAGTTCCCTCATGCGGGATCACATCGGTGCCGTAATAGGCATCGTAGAGGCTGCCCCAGCGGGCATTGGCTGCGTTGAGCGCATAGCGCGGATTGGAGACCGGCACGACGAGCTGCGGGCCGCAGATACTGGCGATTTCGGGGTCGAGGTCGGCGGTTTCGATCTCGAAATCAGCCGGTTCCTCAACGAGATAGCCAATCTCGCGCAGAAAGACCTGATAGCCCGCCGGATCGCTGGCGACCGGGCCGTTGGTACGGTGCCAGTCATCGATCTGCGTTTGCAGCGTGTCGCGGAAAGCGAGAAGCTCGTCATTGCGGGCCGCGAACTGGCCGATCAAATCGGCAAAGCCGTCCCAGAACGTGTCCCGGGTCACCGGCAGGCCGGGAAGCGCTTCGTTTTCAATGAATTCAGCGAGACCGGCGTCAACGGACAATCCGGCGCGAGTGGTGGTGTGTGTCATTCCATCCTCCCAACCATCGATGTCCCGCCGACCCTGTCCCTGCCTGTTATCTTTGCCAAAGGCAAGCGTTTCGTCATGCGATTTTTCGTCACCGCCGACGGCATTGTCCAGTCCCTGTGCGGCTTGCCGCACCCGGAAATTCCCGTAAAGATATATGCAGTTGCGAGCTCAGAGGTCCCCGATTGATGCGATATCCGCGCGATCTTCATGGTTATGGCGAGAACCCGCCCGATCCGAAATGGCCCGGTGGCGCGGCCATCGCGGTCCAGTTCGTGGTCAATTACGAGGAAGGCGGGGAAAACAATATCCTGCACGGAGATGCCGCCTCCGAAGCCTTTCTGTCCGAGATCGTGGGCGCCCAGCCCTGGGAAGGGCAGCGCCACTGGAACATGGAATCGATTTATGAATATGGCGCGCGGGCGGGGTTCTGGCGGCTTTATCGCCTGTTCACCGCGGCCAACACCCCGATCACCGTTTATGGTGTGGCAAGTGCGCTGATGCGGTCGCCGGCCCAGGTGCGCGCGATGCGGCTTGCGGGCTGGGAGATCGCCAGCCACGGGCTCAAATGGGTTGAATACAAGGACAAGTCCGTCAAAGAGGAGCGCGCGGATCTCAAGGAGGCGATCCGGCTGCATGTCGCGGCAACGGGTACGCGGCCGCGCGGCTTTTATCTCGGGCGCTGCACCGAAAATACGCTCGATCTTGTCACCGAGGAAGGCGGCTTTGCCTATGTGGCGGACAGCTATGCCGATGATCTGCCCTATTGGCATGAGCATGATGGCCGCGCCCAGCTCGTCGTGCCCTATACGCTCGATGCCAACGACATGCGGTTTGCGACCCCGCAGGGGTTCAATTCGGGCGACCAGTTCTTCACCTATCTCAAGGACACGTTCGACACGCTTTATGCCGAGGGGCTCGATGGCGCCCCGAAGATGATGAGCGTCGGTCTGCATTGCCGGCTGGCGGGCCGGCCGGGACGGGCGGCGGCGGTCAAACGCTTCCTCGATTATGCGGCAGGGCATTCGAAGGTCTGGTTCGCGCGGCGGATCGACATTGCCGAACACTGGACGCGGACGCACCCCTATGAGGCGCCGGCACTGATGCCGACCGTCATGCACCGGGCGCAGTTCGTCGAGCAGTTCGGTTCGGTATTTGAACACTCCCCCTGGATCGCCGAGCGCGCCTATGACGGTGAGCTGGGTCCGGCCAACAACACCGCCATTGGTTTGCACGGGGCGCTTTGCGCTGTCTTTCGCCTTTCGAGCGAGGATGAACGGCTCGGGGTGTTGCGGGCGCATCCCGACCTTGCGGGCAAGTTGGCGGCAGCCAAGCAGCTCACGGCAGAATCCGCCTCCGAGCAGGCCGGGGCCGGGCTCGATGCGCTGACCGATGCCGAACGGGCGCGGTTCACCGATCTCAACACGCGCTATATGGAAAAGTTCGGCTTTCCCTTCATCATCGCGGTCAAGGGGCTCGACAAGGCGGATATCCTTGCGGCCTTTGAAGCCCGGCTCAACAACGACCGGGCGACCGAGTTCATCACCGCCTGCCGCCAGGTTGAGCGGATCGCGCTGTTTCGTCTGTCGGACATGTTGCCGGCATGAGCCGCCACGTCACCATCGAACCGCTGGCGCGGACGGCGTTTGCGCCTTTCGGGCAAGTGCTCGACACCGATGGCGACGAGCGTTTCACGATCAATGCCGGTATGACCGAACGCATTCACGCGCTGGGAGAGATCGAGATTGCGGGGCAGGGCGGCAAGCCGATCCTGTCTATCTTTCGCGGGCAGCCCTATACGCTGCCGCTCACGCTCAAAATGGTCGAGCGCCATCCGCTCGGGTCGCAGGCCTTCATGCCGCTCAGTGACCGAGAGTTCCTGGTGATCGTTTGCCCCGATGAGGGCGGAGTGCCGGGGCGGCCGCGGGCTTTTCTCACCGCGCCGCATCAGGGGGTCAATCTCAAGCGCAATGTCTGGCACGGGGTGCTGACGGCCCTCGATGCGCCAAGCGACTTTTTGATCGCGGATCGCGGTGGGCCGGGCGACAATCTCGAGGAATACCATTTTGATGATCCCTATGTGATCGAGGCGCCGGAGGGGAAAGCGTCATGAGAATGATTTTGGCCGCTGCGCTGGTGGTTTCCGGTCTTGGGCAGGCGCTGGCGCAGGACGATGCAGACTGGGTCGGTTACACCAATGGCCGGCTCGGCTATTCGCTCGAACTGCCGATCGGGCAGTTCACGGCGCTTGAAAATTCCTCGGGCATCGACTGGGTGGCGCTCGAAGAAAAGGATGGAGAGGCCGCCATCCGTGCCTATGGCCGGGAGAACTTCGAGGATTATTCGATCACCCAAGCGCTGGTCGAAATTCTCGGCGACGGGCGGGCGCGGCGGATCACCTATACGGCGCTCAGGGACGACTGGCTGGCGCTGTCGGGCTTTACGACCAGCGATCTCGCCTATCCCGAGGATACGATCTTTTATCTCAGGGCCGAGATGAATGCGGACCGGTCCGCTTATTCGGTGTTCGAGATCACCTTCCCGACCGCGCGGAAGCCGGAGTTCGAAGCGATGGTCGAGCGGCTGTCGTTCTCGCTGATCCCGCCGCAGACCTGCGCAGAAAACCCGCAAACCCTCATTTGTTTCGAAGACCGGTTCGCGGGTCCGAAATCGTAGGCGCGCCTTGAGGTCGACGCCGGTCTAGATACCCGCAAACCATTCATAGCCGCGGTCTTCCCAATAACCGCCATGTCCGCCCTCGATATCGGAGAAGTCCGAAACGAGTTCGATGCGGCGGATATATTTGGCCATTTTGTAGCCGAGCTGGCGCTCGATGCGGACCCGCAGGGGCGCGCCATTGGCGACGGGAAGAGGATTATCGTTAAGCGTGTGGGCCAGTATGGTCTGGGGGTGGCGCGCGTCGATCAGGTCGCAGCTCTCATAGTAGAAATTGGGCCCCGACAGCGAATTGCCGAGCGAGTCATAGCAGCGGAAGACGACATATTTCGCTTCCGGCTTCACCCCGGCCTGATCGAGCACGGGGCCGAGCTGGGGGCCGGACCATTTGGCGATGCAGCTCCAGCCCTCGACGCAATCGTGGCGCGTGATCTGGGTGCGGGCCGGCATGTTGCGCAATTCGTTCAGCGAAAAGCTGACCGGGTTCTCGACCAGGCCGCCGATCTCGAGCCGGTAGCTGTCGAAATTGCCATTCGCCATGGTGCGATATTCGCTTGATGAGGGATTGCGCGAGCCATTGGGCCGCTGGCCCTGGCGGATTTCGCTTTCGGCATATTCGCGGGCGAGCGCATCGCGTCCGAGCAGCAGGCGCTGGGCGTGATAGGTCAGCGAGTTGGCGCCTTCGAGAAAGTTTCGGGCGGCCCCGTCACGGTCGCGAAGGAAGTCGAACTGGTCGCAGCCGGCAAGGGTGGTCGAGGCGGCGACGATGCCGCTGCCGCGCAGAAAGTTGCGGCGGGTGATGAGGCGCTTGCTCATTTGCTCTCTCCCTCATGATTGCCGGTGGATGTGCGGTACCAGCCGGTGATCATCGAGCGCATCTCGTTGAGCGGGCCGGCGAGGATAACCATGGCGATGTGGACGATGAAGAACAGGACCAGCAGTGCCATGGTGATGAAGTGAATGGTGCGGGCGGTCTGGCGGCCGCCAAAGATGTCGAGGAGCCAGGGCCAGGCGGCGTCCATGCCCGGAGACATGGTCAACCCGGTCAGAACGATCAGCGGAAACAGGATGAACAGCACACCGAAATAAGCCCATTTCTGCAGCGGGCTGTAGCTGCCGCCGTGGTCAAATTTGAACTTGAGGTGCTGAACGATATCGCGCGGCAGTTCCGTGATGTCGCGAACCCGCGGGATGAGATCGCGCCAGGCGTGGCGGTTGAGAAAACTGGCGAGGAACCAGACGAACAGCGTGCCCACCAGAACCCAGGCGAAGAACAGATGCACAACCCGACCCGTGGCGAGGTCGCGGTTCGAGGGGATGGTGGCCCAGCTCGGGAAGCCGCGGACGTCGCGGTTGTCGGCGCCCGACAGGCCCAGAACCCCGGTGGTATCGAATTCCTGGCCCAGGATTGTCGTGATGCCCCGGCGTTCGCCATCCACGGCGCGGGCGCGGGCCGAGAAGACCGTGTTCTCGTATTCGAAGCCGGATTCGGAGCCGATATAGAGCTCTGGATGGGCGTTGAAGATCTGCAGGCCCGAGAGCAGCAGGAAGAACAGCGAGATTGCCCAGACCCAGTGGGTAACACGCGTCCAGGCGTTCTGTCGGTAGATCAACCGGCCCTTTTTGCGTTGCTTGCCACCGGGGGTTGCCGGATCGGTTTCGCTCGTCTCGGTCGCCATGGTCATTTTCCTTGTCCTCACCGAAACTACGGATCGGGCCCCAGCATAGTTTCGCCGTGCCCATACGCCACTCACCGCTCATCAACTGTCGCTGAGCATTCAGTGAACGGCGTTCCGGTTAAGCTCCAACACGGCTAGCATGGGCATTCAAGGGAATGGGAACGCCTTTTCCCGGGCAGGGAGGATATCATGAGACGTCTGGTGATAGTGGCGCTGGTTGCCGGGGCCATCGGCTTTGTGGCAGGGGCCGTGTTCTGGTGGCTGGCCTCGCCGCTGTGGACGCGGGTCGAGGTCAATGAAAGCCTTTCGGCCGAAGCGCAAACAGCGGTCCTGGCGTCCGGGGCGTTCCGCGATGCCGACGCGGTGCACAAGGGTTCGGGCGATGTCAGCCTGTTCCGCGGCGCCGATGGGACGGTTACCCTGAGGATGACCGATTTCTCGGGCACCAATGGGCCGGATCTCAAGGTCTGGCTGGTGGAAGCGGAGAATATTCAATCCAGTTCGGACGTCACGGCCTCGACCTATTTGTCCCTCGGGCCGCTCAAGGGCACAGATGGGGACCAGAACTACACTGTGCCGGCCGATGCGGATGTGGGACGCTTTAACTCGGTTGTCATCTGGTGTGAGGCATTCTCGGTTCTGTTCTCGACCGCCGATCTCGAACCGGCGTGATTGAACCTGAGGCCGGCCTGCCGTGTTTTGGACGCAAGGGACCGGTAGCAGTTCATATGCCGGTGAATTGAGATGCGGAGCAACGTCATGGGCCTGAAGACCAAGCAGACGCGACATGAAGCGGCGGAAAACCCTGCCGGACTGTTGAACCGGCGGCGTTTTCTGACTGGCGGGGTGGCGCTGGCCGGAGCCGCGGGACTGGCAGGCTGTGCAACCGGACCGAACGGGTTCACGGCCCGGCTCGATCAGCTGCAGGACGATCTCGATCCGGCCTTCCTGACTATGTACGGCCCGATGCCTGAGGAACGGTTCGAGGTCGCAGGGATCTCGCCCTTGCGGTTTCCGCCGACCCTGTGGCGACGCGAGGTTGCCGACCCGACAGGGGAAGCGCCGGGCACCATCGTGGTGCGGACCGGCGAGCGGCGGCTTTATCATGTGCAGTCGGGCGGGCGGGCCATGCGCTACGCCTGCGGTATCGGCCGCGAGGGTTTTGCCTGGTCAGGCCGCGCCCGTGTCGGGCGCAAAGCGGAGTGGCCGACCTGGACCCCTCCTTCGGCGATGATCGAGCGGCAGCCCGAGCTTGAAGAATACCGCTATGGCATGCCGCCGGGGCCGCGCAATCCGCTCGGTGCACGTGCGCTCTATCTGTATGATGGCGGGCGCGATACGCTTTATCGCCTGCACGGGACTTCGGAAGTCTGGTCGATCGGCAAGGCCGTGTCCTCGGGCTGCGTGCGCCTTTTGCAACAGGACATCGTTCACCTTTACAACAACACCCCTGTCGGCACCCGCGTGGTTGTGGTTTGATCCCGCCGCATCCTTCCTGACCGCACGCCTTCAAGGAGTCCAGCTGCCCCGATGACCGAGACCGTGACCTATCTCGCCTATGGTTCGAACATGCTAACCGGGCGGCTGGTGGCGCGTTGCGCCTCGGCGCAGCCTGTGGGGATCGCCTCGGTTCCCGATTACCGGTTGGTGGCCTCCAAGACCTGCAGCGACGGGTCCGGCAAGGCGGGCATCGTGCCGGCGGCTGGACATGTGGCGCATGGGGTGCTTTTCGATCTCAGCATTGCCGATGTGGCGGTGCTCGACCGGTTTGAGAATCTCGGTGTCGAATATCACCGCCACGATGCGTTTGGCGTGATGATGCCGGACGGGGCCGCGCGCACCGTGATGACCTACCTGCCGGACGAGAAAGATCTTTTCGGCGATATCCCACCCTATGACTGGTATTGGGGGCTGGTTGCCGCAGGCGCCCGTGAACACGGGATTGCGTCTGACTACGTCGAAATGCTCGAGGCGATTGCCCGGATCGAAGACCCGGTTGCGGATCGTCCTTCGCGGCTCGAAGCGGCCCGGCTTCTGGAGGAGGCCGGATATTGGCCAAAATCCCGTGCGAGATTTTCCGCTTGAATCACAGATGGTTGCGCGTGCCAGTTTAGAATGCTTATAAATTATTGATTTTATTATTGAATTTCGATCATGACATGGGTAGGTCAGGTGGGCCGGAGCCGTCTTCAAGGGGCTTCGCCGAACCACACCCCGGACCTTGACCCCGGAAGGAGAACTGAATGACCCTTATGAAAAGCGCTGGCTTGAGCGCTACTCTGGCGCTGCTGACCGCGCTGGCTGGTCCTGCCGGCGTGGCGCTGGCGCAGGATGAAGAAGCGGGCGTTTCCGCCTCTGCGGTGGTGACCCACTATGCCGATATCGCGCTGGCCGCCTATCAGGATTCGCTGATCGCCGCGCTCGATCTTGATGATGCGATCGAGAAGCTGCTCAATGAAACCACCGAGGAAAACCTCGAGGCTGCCCGCGAGGCCTGGATCATTGCGCGCGTCCCCTATCAGCAGACCGAGGTCTATCGCTTCGGCAACCCGATCGTCGATGATTGGGAGGGCAGGGTGAATGCGTGGCCGCTCGATGAGGGCCTGATCGATTATGTCGATCCGGGCTATGGCAGCGAAAGCGACTCCAACCCCTTGTATTCGGCCAATGTGGTGGCCAACCCAAACCTCGTCATCAATGGCGAAGAGGTGACGATCGACCTCATCACCCCGGAAGTGCTTTCGGATGTGCTGCACGAGGCTGACCAGGTGGAAGCGAATGTGGCGACCGGCTATCACGCCATCGAATTCCTGTTGTGGGGCCAGGACCTCAACGGCACCGAGCCCGGCGCCGGCGAGCGCCCGGCTACCGATTACAGCCTGACCGAGTGCACCAACGAGAATTGCGACCGCCGCCGCGACTATCTGAAGGCGGCGAGTGAGTTGCTGGTGTCGGACCTTCGCGAAATGGTCGATGCCTGGGCCGCCGATGGCGATGCCCGGCTGGCGGTGACCGGCGGCGATCCGAAGACCGGCCTGACCGCGATGCTGACCGGCATGGGCTCGCTGAGCTATGGCGAACTGGCCGGTGAACGCATGAAGCTGGGGCTGTTGCTGCACGATCCCGAGGAAGAGCATGACTGCTTCTCGGACAACACCCATGCCTCGCACTATTTCGATGCCGTTGGCATTCAGAACATCTATCTCGGTCGCTATATTCGCATGGACGGCACCACTCTCGAGGGGCCTGCGCTCGCGGACTATGTGGCTGAAACCGATGCCGCTCTCGACCGCGAAATGCGCACCAAGCTTGGCGTGACCATGGCGCGGATGCGCATCATGGCGGCCAAGGGCGCCGCGGGTGAGACTTATGACCAGCTCATCGCCGAAGGCAATGAGACCGGTCATCAGGTGGTGCAGGCCGTCATTGACGGGTTGGTCGATCAGACCCGGTCGATCGAACGCGTGGTGACCGCTCTCGATCTCGGTGATGTGAGCATCGAGGGGTCGGACAGCCTCGACAGCCCCAACGCGGTATTCCAGTAGGCCTTGAGGCCTGAACCCGATGACACCGCCGGCGCCCCCAAGTGATGGCGCGCCGGCGGGTATTCCGCGGCCTGCGGCCGCGTCCAGAACCCGCGCGGGGCCCCTGCGGCCTTGCGAGACATTGCCCGGCGGGACGGCCCCGTCCTATGCATGTCCAGGACCGTCGTCTGCTCGACGCCCGGGGCGTCTGTCAAAGACCCTTTGGGCGTGGTGCCTCGGCGCCGGCCACGCCCGCGCGGTGATGTCTTTTCCTGGCGCAAACGAATTGACCGAGATGATCCGTACAACACTCGCTTTTGCCGTCGGCACCGCCGCTCTGTTCGTTGCGGCCGCCTTTGCCGGAAACGATGCGCCGGTCCGCACCGATCTGACCGATGAGGATCTTGCACGGGTCGCAGCGGTCACCGCGCCGGCCGAGGATTTCACCGAGGCCGAGCCCTTCGAGGCGATGCAGGGCGGGGCCGCGACCTCGCGGAAAAAGATCAATCGCGACGCATTTTCCAATTTCTCCGCCAATATCAGCTTTGCCGAGGAAGAGACGTTCAAGCTCGGCAATGCGCTGTTCCGCAAGCTCTGGGTGTCGTCGCCGTCCTCGACACAAGCCTCTGACGGGCTTGGCCCGCTGTTCAATGCGCGGGCCTGCCAGTCCTGTCACTTGAAGGATGGACGCGGGCATCCACCCGAAGGGATCGAGGAAAGCTCGGCCTCGATGTTCCTCAGGGTATCGGTGCCGCCATCGACCCCCGAGGAAGAGGCGATGATCGCCAATCTCGAGACCGACGTGATCGCCGAGCCGACCTATGGCACCCAGATCCAGGACCTTGCGGTGCCCGGGCTACACGGCGAAGGCACCATGGAGATCACCTATACCGAACAAGAGGTGACGCTGGACGACGGCACCGTCGTCAGCCTGCGCGCGCCCGAATATGCGCTCACCGATCCTGGCTATGGAGAGCTGCATCCCGATGCGATGTTCTCGCCCCGGATCGCGCCGCCGATGATCGGTCTGGGGCTTCTTGAAGCTGTACCGGAAGCTGATATTGCCGCCTGGGCCGATCCGGACGATGCGGATAGCGACGGGATCTCGGGGCGGTTGCGGCATGTGCGCGACCCGGAGACCGGCGAGGTTGTGCTGGGGCGTTTCGGCTGGAAATCCGGCGCGCCGTCGGTCCGGGCGCAGACCGCGGGCGCCTTTGCCGGGGATATCGGCATCTCGACCCCGCTGGTAAACAAGCCGCATGGGGACTGCACGGCGAACCAGCCCGATTGCCTCGCTGCCCAGACCGGGGAACAGGCCCGGCTCGGGGAGACCGAAGCGCCCGATCCGGTGCTTGATCTGGTGACGTTCTACTCGCAGAACCTGGCCGTGCCGGCGCGGCGCGATGTCGATGATCCGACGGTGCTGGCGGGCAAGGAACTGTTCTACGGGCTCGGTTGCACAAGCTGCCATCGACCGAAATATGTGACCAGCCGCGAGGCGGAGATTGATGCGCTCAAGTTCCAGTTGATCTGGCCCTATACCGACATGCTGCTGCACGACATGGGCGAGGGGCTGGCCGACCATCGGCCCGAGGGAACGGCCAATGGCTATGAATGGCGCACACCGCCGCTCTGGGGGATCGGGCTGACCGAGACCGTTTCAGGGCATACCTTGTTCCTGCATGACGGGCGCGCCCGCTCGCTGACCGAAGCAATTCTGTGGCATGGGGGCGAGGCGCAGGCCGCCCGTGACGGCTTCGCCGCGCTCGATGCCGCCGACCGTGATGCAGTTCTGACCTTCCTGGAGAGTCTTTGATGGGATTTCGCCGCCTGATCGCCGCCGCCCTTATTTCGCTACCGCTAGTCTCCGGAGCCCTGGCGCAACAGGACGCCGGTGCGGAGGCCAGCCACCGCGAGATTCTCAGGGCGTCAATCAACCAGTTCATTCTGCCTGGCTATGAACGACTGGAACAGGAGGCCGAACTGCAAGCGCATATGATCGGCGCGCTTTGCGACGCGCCGGACGACGCGGCCCTTGGCCAGGCGCGGCACCAGTTCGAGGCGCTTGTCCGGGCCTGGTCGCGCATCGAGGTGGTCAGGTTCGGGCCGATCCTGGCGGACAACCGGCTCGAGCGCATCCTGTTCTGGCCCGACCGGCGCGGCATTGGCCTGCGGCAGGTCCAGGGGATCATCGGCAACAAGGACGAGACCGCAATCGACCCCGACACGCTCAGGCAGAAAAGCGTGGCGGTGCAGGGATTGCTGGCGCTCGAATTCGTGCTGCACGGAACCGGCAGCGAAGATCTGGCAACCGCGGAGGGCGCGTTCCGTTGCCGCTATGGCGAGGCAATTGCCACAACCATCCAGCGCACGGCGGGCGAAACCCTTTCCGACTGGGACGCGGTCGACGGCATCCGGTCGCGCCTGCTCGACCCCAAAGACAGCTATGCCGATTATCGCACCGAGCAAGAGGCCATGCGCGAGATTATCGGTGTTTTCGTCCACGGCGCTGAATTGCTGCGTGATACGCGGCTGATACCTTTCATCGGTGTCGACGGGGAAGAGAGCAATCCCAGGCAGGCGCTTTACTACCGATCCGGGCTGACCCTCGAGGCGCTGCAGTCGAGCGTTGCCGGGCTGCGCATGCTGTTCATCGTCTCGGGCCTTTCGGACCTTCTGGAAGACGAAAACCGGTATGTCGGCGGGGCGTTCGTGTTCGAGATGAACAATTTCCTCGAAACGATCGGTTCCATCGAGACCGACGCCGTGAGCGCGCTCGATGATCCGGACGCGCTGGCGCGGCTCAAATATCTGATCATCCTGACCGGCTCGATCCAGAATGTTGCGGTCAACCAGATCGCGGCTGAGTTGGGCCTGTCGGTCGGCTTCTCCGCGCTTGATGGAGACTAGAGGAGACTGACGATGTGGCAGAGGCGCGATTTTCTCAAAATGGCAGGCGCCGGCTTTGCCGCCGGGCTGATGCCGCAGGGGGCGCTGGCGCTCGAACGCGCCGATCTGGTGCTGGTTTCGGCCTGTCAGAAATCGGACGGAGACTATGCTGCGGCGCTGCTCGATGAGACGGGCGGGCTGATCGCGACGGTCGATCTGCCGGGGCGGGGGCATGACGTCACCCAATGCCGGACGACGGGCCGACTGGTGGTCTTTGCGCGGCGGCCGGGCACCTTCGCAATCGTCTTGAGCCCGAAAGGCGAAACTCTCGCCACGATCACCTCGGTGCCGGGCCGGCACTTTTTCGGGCATGGGGTGTTCTCGCCTGACGGCAAGCTGCTCTATGCGACCGAGAACGATTATGACGCGGCGCGCGGGGTGATCGGGGTCTATGACGCGACCGACGGATTTCAGCGGGTTGGCGAATTCGAGTCCAATGGCATCGGGCCTCACGACCTGACCCTGTCGGCGGATGGAAGGGTGATGTGTATCGCCAATGGCGGTATCGAAACCCATCCCGATTTCGGCCGGCAGAAGCTGAATATCCCGATCATGCAGCCCAATCTCACCTTCATCGATCCGGTGCATGGGGACGTGATCGCCACCCAGGCGCTTGACCAGGATCTGCATCAGCTTTCGCTCCGCCATCTGGCGCCGGGTGCCGATGGCACGGTGTGGGTCGGCGGACAGTATCAGGGCGCGCCTGACCGGCTGGTGCCGCTTGTCGCACGGGCGGGGCCGGATCTCGCGCTTGATTTTGCGCCGATCGCTGACCCGGTGCTGGCGAAACTCTCGAACTATGTCGGCTCGGTTGCCGCCAACGCCGAAGGCGACCGCGTCATGGTGACATCGCCGGTCGGGGGTACGGCGCTGGTTCTCGATGGCAACGGTGCGGTCTTGGCCGAACAGTCCCTTGCCAGCGTGTGTGGTGCTGCCTCGGCGCAAGGCGGATTCTACCGTTCGACCGGGGAAGGTCAGCTGATCGATGCGGCCGACCGAGTGGTCAGCGAGCCGGTCAAGTTCGACAATCACCTCTACGCTGCGGCCGGGTGATGGCTCTTAGGTAGCCCGCATCAGGTGCGGCTCCAGGTTTTCGATCATCTCCAGGCATTGCGAGATCTGATCGACCGAGACGAATTCGTTCGGCTTGTGGGCCTGCTCGATGGAACCAGGCCCGCACAGCACCGTCGAAATCCCCATCTGCTGAAACAACCCCGCCTCGGTGCCGAAGGACACGCATTCGGGTTCCTCATTGGAACCGGTGAGGGCGGCGCACAGCTCGATCGCCTCCGAGCGGGTCATGGGTTCGAGCCCGGCGACTTCTCCCAGCACTTCGGTAATGATCGTGGCTTCGGGATGCACCGAGCGCATGCGAGGCAGGAGTTCGCGAATGACGAAGTCCTCGATCTGCTCGCTGACAAAGCGGAAATCGGCCTGGTTGACGGGCCGCATTTCCCAATCCACCTCGCATTGGCCGGCGATGACATTGCGGGCAATGCCCCCGGCCATGCGGCCGATCTGGATGGTGGTCCAGGGCGGGTTGAAGGGCGAGTCGGCAGGCGCGCGGCGCTTGAGGTTTTCAGCGGTTTCCATCAGCTTGTGCACGTAGCGCACGGCATATTCGACGGCGTTGACGCCCTTGTCGGGCTCCGAACCATGCCCTTCCAGACCGGTGAAGCGGGTGGTGTATTCGCAGCAGCCCTTGTGGCCCTTGATGATGCGCATCGAGGTCGGCTCGCCGATGATGCAGGTCGCCGGGCGGCGGCCTGTCGCCTTGAGGTGGTCGAGCATGACCTGGGCGCCGAGACAGCCGACTTCCTCGTCATAGGTGAACGCGAAATGCAGCGGACGGGTAAGCGAGCGGTCGGCGAATTCGGGGGCGAGGACCAGCGCGCAGGCGATGAAGCCCTTCATGTCGCAGCTGCCGCGCCCGAAAAGCAGGCCGTCGCGCATTTGCGCGCTGAAGGGATCGCTCGACCAGTCCTGACCCTCGACCGGCACGACATCGGTGTGGCCGGAGAGCACGATGCCGCCATCGGCGTCCGCCGGACCGAGGGTTGCGAACAGATTGGCCTTCTGCCCGGTTTCGTCATGGCTGAGTTCGGTATGCGCACCCAGCGCCTTGAGTTCCGCTTCGACATCGGTGATCAGGCCGAGATTGCTGTCGGCAGAAACGGTGGGATAGGCGATCAGTGAGGACAGCCGGTCAAGGGCGCTTTGCGTGAGGCGATGGATCACGAGGCCTCCTTTCAGGCGACGATGAAGAGTTCGCGGCTGACATTGGCGAGGCATTCGGCCTTGCCGGACTTGGCGACACGGAAGGTTTCGGTGGTTTCGAACCCCCATTCATCGGTCCAGATGGCCGGCATGAAATGGAAGGTCATGTTTTCCTTGAGCTCGGAGTAATCGCCAGGGCGGATGCTCATGGTGTGCTCGCCCCAATCCGGCGGATAGGACAGGCCGACCGAATAGCCGGCGCGGCTGTCCTTTTCGACCCCGAAGCGTTTGAGGGTCGAGAAGAACGCCATGGCGATGTCGTGGCAGGTCTTGCCCGGTTGCGCGGCCTCAAGCCCGGCCTCGAGCCCTTCGAGCACGGCCTGTTGGGCGTTCAGCATGGCCGCCGGCGGCGTGCCGAGATAGGCGGTACGTGACAGCGGACAGTGGTAGTGCCGGTAGCAGCCCGCGATTTCGAAGAAAGTGCCTTCATCTCCCGACATCGGCCTGTCGTTCCAGGTCAGGTGGGCCGCGGCGGCGTCACGCCCGGACGGGGTGAGCGGCACGATGGCGGAATAGTCGCCGCCGAACTCGTCGGTGCCGCGCACCGAGGCGTCATAGATCTCGGCCACAAGGTCGTTTTTGCGGATGCCGGGCCTGACGATATTGCGGATGCGCTCATGCATCTTTTCGACGATGCGCGCGGCGCGGCGCATATAGACCAGTTCGGCCTCGGATTTCACCGAGCGCTGCCAGGTCACGATATCGTCGCCATTGGACAGGGTGGCATCGGGCAGCTCAGCCTGAAGGGTCGTGTAGCAGGCGGCGGTGAAATAGTAATTGTCCATTTCGAGCCCGATCCGCGCCTTGGACCATCCCTTGTCGGCGAATATGCCGCACAGGTGCTGATAGGCGTGCTTTTCGGTGTTTTGCACATAGTCGTCCGGATAGTAGAAAATCCGGTCATCATCGAGATAGCTGGTCATGCGCGCCCCGACGGCGTCCATCGGTCGGCCCCACCACATGGGCTTTTCCCCGCCGGGCACGATGACCGCCTGGTGCACATAAAAGGACCAGCCGTCATAACCGGTCAGCCACGCCATATTGGCGGGGTTGGTGACAATCAGCACCTCGATGCCCTTGGCTTCCATGGCGGCGTGAACGCCCGCCAGGCGATCGGCATATTCGTTGAGGGAAAATGGAAGATCGGGGCTCGTCATGCGCGGTCCTAGGCAGAGAAGTTGGTTCCGGCCCCTGCCTTTTGGGCGCGCTGCCGGGCGAGTGTGGCAATTGCGGTGTCCTGCACGCCAGTGCCGGTCAGATCCGCGAGGGTGATGTCGGTTTCGCTCTGCCGGCCCTTTGCCGTGCCGGCAACGATCGGGCCGAGTTCGGCCAATCCGTCTTCGCCGGTGATGGCACCGGCCGCGAGCGCGTGGTGCAATTCACCCAGCTTTCGGGTCTGGCTGAGCCGGTCGGCGACATAGAGATCGGCACGGGCAAGGAGAGCCGGGTCGATTTCGTTCTTGTGTTCGGCATCCGACCCCATGGCGGTCACGTGCTGGCCCGGTTCGATCCAGCCGGCCATGAGGATGGGCTTGGTCGCCGGCGTGGTGGTGACCACGATATCGGCACCCCTGACCGCGGTTTCGGCGTCGGGTTCGGCGGTGACCGGAAAGCCGAGCTTCTCAGCAAGATGGCTGGCGGTCTGTTTCGCTTTTTCCGGATCGCGGCCCCAGATGACCGCGCTCTCGATCTTGCGCACATGGGTGAGCACCTCGAGCTGCAGCCTGGCCTGAAGTCCGGTACCCAGAATGGCGACATGGCTGGCGTCGGGTCTTGCAAGCTGATCGGCGGCGACAGCGCCCGCGGCGGCCGTGCGGATATCGGTGAGATAGCCATTGTCGAGCAACACCGCCTCAATCAGCCCGGTTTTGGCGCTGAACAGCGTCATCAACCCGTTGAGCGAGGGCAGGCCGATCTTGGGATTGTCGAAAAAGCCCGGGCTGATCTTGATGGCGAAACTGTCGATGCCCGGCACATAGGCGGTCTTGACGTCGACCTCGCCATTGGCCTCAGCGATGGCGAAGGAGAGGATTGGCGGCATTACGACGTTTTCGGTCGCCAGCGCCTTGAAGGCATCGGCGACGCAATCGACAGCCGCCCGGTCGAGCGGGACGAGACCGGTCAGGTCCTTCTCGGTCAGTATGGTGACGTCAGGCATGGGCCGCCTCGCGTTCGAGATCGGGGTTTTCCCCGTTGATGATCCGGCGGTGCAGGTCGGGATCGATGTTCTTGCCGGAAAGCAAAAGGGTCAAGGGGCCGGTGCCATCGTCGCCGGTGCTTTGCAGCTTGCCGGCCAGGAGCGCGGCGATGCCGACGGCGGCAGCGCCTTCGATCACCTCGCCATGTTCGGTGTAGGCGAAGCGAATTCCTTCGGCGATTTCTGCTTCGGTGACCAGGAGCGCCTCATCGACCAGATCGCGCACCATCTCGAAGGTGTGGGCGTTGTTCTCGCCTATCCCGCCGCCGAGCGAATCGGCAAGGCTCGGCAGTTCGGTCACCGGCACGGGGTGCCCCGCCTTGAGCGCTTCATGCATGGCAGCGCCCTTGTCCATGGTGACGCCGATGACCTTTGCATCG
Source organism: Cucumibacter marinus DSM 18995 (assembly GCF_000429865.1). GTDB lineage: Bacteria > Pseudomonadota > Alphaproteobacteria > Rhizobiales > Devosiaceae > Cucumibacter > Cucumibacter marinus. Next base: position 373,203 of record NZ_KE386977.1, on the reverse strand, counting down.
GGGCTGAGCGTCTTGACCGCGCGCGCGATACCGGCGATGAGCCCGCCGCCCGACAGCGGGACAACGACGGTCCCGGTTTCGGGGGCGTCTTCGAGAATCTCGATACCGATCGTGCCCTGGCCGGCGATCACGTCGGCATGGTCGAAAGGCGGGATCATCGTCATGCCGCCTTCGCTGACCAGGCGGTCGACCTCGACCTGGGCATCGTCCTGGGACATGCCGATAATGCGGGCCTCGGCACCGAGCGCCTTGATGGCCCGGACCTTGTTATCCGGCACCAGCTTCGACATGCAGATAATGGCCCGCGCGCCGGTCGCCCGTGCCGCGTGGGAGAGGGCCCGGCCGTGATTGCCGGTCGATGCGGCGGTGACACCGGCAGCGCGTTCGTCTTCCGACAGGGCGAGAACCGCATTGGTGGCGCCGCGCAGCTTGAAGGCGCCGGTAGTCTGGTAATGCTCGAGCTTGAGGGTGACCGGCCGGCCGGCCCTGTCGCTGAGTACCGGGCTTTCGGCCAGAGGGGTGCGCCGGACATAGGGTGCGATGCGCTGGCGGGCCTTCAATATGTCGGTGAACGCAATCGGCATCAGGCACTCAATGCGGTTTCTTTGGCTGTCCGGCCGAGATCAAGGCTATCAGCGGGAAGCGGCAGGGTCATCAGCGTGCCGCCATCAGGATGGCTGTCTTCGAAGCCCGAAAGCCTCAAACAGGCCCAGAGTGCCGCGAGATTGGAGGTCAGCACGGGCACGCCGAGGCGTCTTTCAATGCGGCCGGCCAGTTGGGCAGCGGGCAGCGCCGTGCAGGAGATGAACAGAGCATCTGCGCCGTCGGGCAAAGCCTTGGCCGCGATTTCGGTCAGGGTGTCGGCGTCCATGCGCGCCATATCCTGGTCATTGGCCATGCCGAGACAGCGTTGTCCGGCGAGTTCCATGCCAAGGGCACAGAACGCATCGATCACCATCTGGCCGGTCTCGGCGATATAGGGGTTGAGGATGGCGGGGCGCCGGCTGCCCAGCGCCGCGATCGCCGCCGCCGCTGCGCTGACCGGGGTCACCACGGGCACGCCGGGCCGGGTCTGCGCGATGGCATGGCGGATGGCGTCCTCGCCGAGTGTCGCCGAAGCGGAGGTACAGGAGAAATAGATCGCACTCAGCACTGCCTCGGGCGCGATCAGGGCCGCGGCATCGGCGAGATGCGGCAAGGTGTTGCGCACGTTTTCGGGCGTGGTGGGATTGGCAAACGGGATACGGGTTGCGCAGGCCGCGATCTGTGGCGGGACGAAATGCCGGATATCGCGCTCCGTCGTCAGATCGGAGGCGAGCAGCACCGCGCCGAACACGGGCATCACGCGAAGACGTGCACCCTTGTCTGGCCCCGCCCCGAAAGGGCTTGATTCTGCGCCGTTTTTCAACGCCGGCATGTTGGTAACTCCCTGGAACCGCGCACGCCGTCGGCATGCGCGATCCCGGAGTATGCCTGCGTAAATGGCAGGCGATCCTTCCAATTTACAGTCAGGCTGTAGCGATTCCTCCTGCGAAGCCTGAGACATAAAGAGGCATTCTCCCTCGACACTTTCCCCTCCCTTCGCAACGCTTAAGGCAACTGAAGACCGCCGCACTCAACCGGGCCCGGCAGCGTCCGAAGCTTGTTGAGTTTGTGGTGATCGGCCCCGCGCGGGCGGGAGTTCTGTCGAGGAGGCAGCACTGTCGTCGGCGCCAACGAAAAAAGCAGACAACAAGTGAGGATGACCCCCATGATCAAATCAAAACCGTTTATGCGGACCGTGACGGCAGGCCTGGCGCTTTCCGCCTCGGCGCTGGCCATCAGCGTTGGCACCGCGTCGGCCGCCGAGTGGAAATATGCGCTCGAGGAAGCCATCGACGAGGTGCAGGGCGTTTATGCCACCCAGTTCAAGGAATATATCGAAGCGAATTCGGACCACACGGTCTCGATCTTCCCGTTCGGCACGCTGGGTGAATCGGCGGACCTGACCGAGCTCGCCCAGATGGGCGCCATCCAGATCGTGGATGCTTCGCCCGGCTTCATGGGCGCTCTCATTCCGGAAGCCGAAGTGTTCCTGATCCCCTATGTGCTGCCTGAAGACCAGGAAGTGCTGGCCGATTTCTACGACACCTCCCCGACCATCAACGAAGACCTGGCGGCGCTGTATGAAGAGCAGCAGCTGCACATGATCGAGATGTTCCCCGAGGGCGAAGTGGTGATGACCACCAAGGAACCGGTCACCAGCCGCGAAGACCTCAACGAGGTGAAATTCCGGGTGATGACATCGCCGCTCCTGGTGCAGACCTATGATGCGTTTGGCGCCACGCCGACGCCGCTGCCCTGGGGCGAGGTCTATTCGAGCCTTCAGCTCAACATGATCCAGGGCCAGGAAAACCCGATGTTCTTCGTTGAGTCGACGGGCATGTGGGAGGTGACCGACTACATCACCTTCACCGGTCATTCGACCTTCACCACTTCGGTGGCGGGCAATCTCAATTGGTGGAACGGGCTGTCCGACGAGGACAAGCAACTCGTCAATGACGCGGCCGCCGCTGCCTATGACTACATCATCGAGTATCAGCAGGGGCTGACTGAATCGTCCCTCGACAAGATCCTCGAGCAGAAGCCCGAAATGACGGTGACCCGTCTGACCGACGAGCAGCGCCAGCCGTTCCGTGAAGCGGCCCAGAGCGTGCGTCAGACCTTCATCGAGCGTGCCGGCGAAAGCGGTGCCGACATTCTTGAAGGTTTCGAGGCCGATATCGAGGCCTCCCGCGAACGCGTCAACGGCGCGATGTAAGCGATCTTTCTGGCCCGCCCCGGATGTCCGGGGCGGGTTTTTGGCCTTTCGCTTCGGGGGAGGAAACCGATGGGCGAGAACGATAACAAAGACAACAAGCCGGCCGAAGACGAGGACGCGCTCAAAGCCAATCAGGTGGATGCCAGTGGTGGCAGCGCTTCGCCGCCGCCCCGGAATGTGGGCTTTACCGGTGTGCTCGCCCCGCTTGGCGCGCTCGACCGGGTTCTGGCCTTTTTGGAGCAGTTCTTCCTGATCGGTGGCATCTTGCTGATGGCCACGAATTCGGTGGCCAATGTGATCGGACGCTTCGTGTTCGGTCAAAGCATCTTCATCACCGAAGAACTCAACCAGTTTCTGATCGTTCTGATCACCTTTGCGGGGATCGGCTACGCCGCGCGCAATGGCCGGCATATCCGCATGTCCGCCTTTTACGACCGGCTTGATGACAAGCCGCGCAAGCTCCTGATGATCCTTATCGCAGGGCTTACGGCGGCGGCGATGTTCGTTCTGAGCTGGTATTCGCTTCGCTATGTGCAGTCGCTGATGACGACCGGGCGTGTGGCGGCCGCCACGGGCTGGCCGATCTGGATCACCCTGGTGTGGATGCCTGTCGGGTTCCTGGTTACCGGACTGCAATATGTGCTGACCGTCGTCGCCAATATTGCGCGCGACGACGTCTATATCTCGGCCTCGGTCGTCGACAGCTATGACGACCAGGAGACAGCGGTGTGACCGCGCTCATGACCGGCAAAAAGCCGATGGCCGACAAGAAGAACAGAACGGGCGTGGGGAGGCTCGACAATGTTTGCTGATCTGGCAACGGTCATGATCGTGACCATGGTGGTATTGCTGCTGCTCGGGTTCCCGATGATGATCCCGCTCATCGCAGCGTGTTTCATCGCCTTTTTCATTTACCTGCCCATCGGACCCGAGATCATGGTCCAGCAGATGGTCGCGGGCATCAGACCCGCGGCGCTGGTGGCGGTGCCCATGTTCATCCTGGCTGCCGACATCATCACCAAGGGCCATTCGGCCGACCGGCTCGTTGACATGGTGATGAAGTTCATCGGCCATGTGCGCGGCGGGCTCGGGGTGGCGACTGCGGCGAGCTGCACGCTGTTCGGGGCGGTGTCGGGCTCGACCCAGGCCACGGTGGTGGCCATCGGCGGACCGCTGCGCCCGAAAATGCTCAAATCCGGCTATTCGGACAATTTCTCCCTGGCGCTGATCATCAACGCCTCCGATATCGCCATGCTGATCCCGCCCTCGATCGCGATGATCATCTATGGGGTGATTTCGGGCACGTCGATTTCGGAACTGTTCATTGCCGGTGTGGGGCCGGGCCTTTTGATCCTGGCGCTGTTCTCGGCCTATTGCGTGTTCTACGCGATCAGGCACGACATTCCGACCGAGCCGAAAGCGAGCTGGAAGGAGCGCGGTCAGTCGGTTGTCCGGGCGGTATGGCCGCTCGGTTTCCCGGTGATCGTTGTGGGCGGCATCTATGGCGGCATTTTCAGCCCCACCGAAGCGGCTTCGGTCTGCGTCCTTTACGCGATCATTCTCGAATTTGTCGTCTTCCGCTCGCTGCAGCTTCGCGATCTGCTCGATATCGCGCGCTCGACCGGCATGATCACCGCCGTGGTGTTCATCCTGGTGGCGGCCGGGGCAGCCTTCTCCTGGGTGATCTCGTTCCAGCAGATCCCGCAAATGATCCTGGGCGGGTTGGGGCTTGATCAGGCCGGGCCCTATACCGTGCTGATCGCGATCTCGATCGCCTTCTTTGTGGGCTGCATGTTCGTCGATCCGATCGTCGTCATCCTTGTGCTGGTGCCGGTATTCACGCCGATTGTCGACAATCTCGGCATCGATCCTGTGCTGGTCGGCGTCATCATCACCCTCCAGGTCGCGGTGGGCTCGGCGACGCCACCATTCGGTTGCGACATCTTCACGGCGATAGCCGTGTTCAAGCGACCATATATGGACGTCATACGAGGGACACCACCCTTCGTCGTCATGCTGATCGGGGTCAGTATTGCCCTCATCTTCTTCCCGCAGATTGCGTTGTTCCTGAGGGATCTGGCCTTCCGTTGATCGCAACGGGGCCGGAGAGAAACGGAGGGAAATCGTGTTCAAGAACATAGTCGTGGCCGTGGACGGGTCGGATCAGTCCATGCGGGCAGTGGATGCTGCCATCGAAATGGCGAAGCGCTTTCAGGCCAAGCTGACAACGGTGTGCATATACCGCCATCACAGCCCGCTCGAAGCTTCGCTTTCAATGGTGCGGGCCGGCTCGCAGCAGGCGGAGACGCCGGACAAGGCACTGAATGACTTCGCCAAGGACATTGCCCGTTCCGCCAAGGAGCGGGCCATCGAGGCCGGCATCGAACAGGTCGAGGCCTTTGCCAAGCGGGGTCAGCCGGCGCGCGCGATTGTCGATTTCGTCAAGGCGCATGATGCGGATCTCGTCGTGATCGGGGCCCGGGGGAATGGCGATCTCGAGGGTTTCTTCCTCGGTTCGGTGTCGCACAAGGTGACCGGGTTGTCCCCGGTTCCCTGCCTCGTCATCAAATAGGATGGCGATGCTTCACTTCGCTCTTGGGTAAATCACTGTCCGGGCGGTGGACGCGGGCGGCGAAGCCGACCTATGCTTGCTCACCCGTTTCACTAACAGAAAAGACCTCGTGTCCTCGATCAAGCACGGCCGGCTGAAGCTCGATAATCGTGATGTGCGGATTCTGTCGATCCTGCAAAAGGAGGGGCGTATCCCGAAGGCTGCGCTCGCGGAGCGGGTCAACCTGTCCGCAACCCCCTGCTGGGAGCGCCTCAAGCGCCTCGAAGAGGCGGGTATCATCGAGCGCTATGGCGCCAAGGTTTCGATGAAAGCCTTCGGGCCGCTGACCCAGGTCTTTGTCCAGATCGAGCTCGAAGCCCATCACGCGGAGAACTTTGCGCGATTCGAAAGGGCGATGGCCGATATTCCCGAGATCGTCGAATGCTGGGCCGTGGGCGGCGGTATCGACTATTTCCTCAAGGTCGTGGTGCGCGATCTCGAGGCTTATCAGGACCTTGTCGACCAACTCCTGGCTGCAGAGATCGGGGTCAATCGCTATTATTCCTACGTCGTGACCATGCCGGTGAAAGAGGAGCCCGTACCCGTGGAGCTCTTCGCGGCAACCGATTGACAGATGAACTTTCGCCGCCAGGCGCGGGTGGCAGAGTTTCCTTTTGTAAAGCCGGTCTTGTTTGGCGTCACGTTCTACGCTTTGCCCGCTATCGTCTGGGTGGATGATTTTCCGCAAACGATGGGGTGTGTCCAATGGCACAGGCGGCTCGAAAACCGCAGGCGCTTTCGCCACTTGCTGCTCGGCTCGGTGATCCGGAACTGGCGGCGGAGATGGCTTATATCGGTGGTGAGCCGGTGTTCGCCGGCCGCGACGTGATCGCGGTCAACGACCCGGCGAATGGCGAATTCCTGGGCCAGGTGCCTGCACTCAATGCCGAGGTCGCGCGACGCGCGGTCGATGCGGCGGAGGCGGCCTTCGCCGGCTGGGCCGGTCTGCTGCCCCAGGAACGCTCGACGATCCTCAGGCGCTGGTTCGACCTGATCGTCGCCGCGAAGGAAGACCTGGCGCTGATCATGACCCTTGAGCAGGGCAAGCCGATTTCGGAGTCGCGCGGCGAGATCGACTATGCGGCCTCTTTCATCGAGTTCTTTGCCGAAGAGGCCAAACGTCCGAATATCGAAGGGGTCACCTCGCATCTGCCCGATGCGGAAGTGGAACTGTGGCGCGAACCGGCAGGCGTTGCCGCGCTGGTCACGCCCTGGAATTTCCCTGCCGCCATGCTGACCCGCAAGGCCGGGGCGGCGCTGGCTGCCGGCTGCACCTGTGTGGCGCATCCTTCTGGCGAGACCCCGTTCTCCGCGATTGCACTTGCCGTGCTTGGCGAACGGGCAGGCCTGCCTGCCGGTGTTTTCAACGTGGTGACAGGCAAGGCCGCCGAGATCGTCGGAGCCTGGACCGAGGATGCCCGCGTGCGGGTCCTGTCTTTCACCGGATCGACCGAGATCGGGCGGCTGTTGTATCGCCAGTCGGCGGAAACCGTGAAGCGGCTGGTGATGGAACTGGGCGGGCATGCGCCGTTCATCGCCTTTGACGATGCGGATATCGACCAGGCGGTCGAAGAAGCGGTCAAGGCGAAGTTCGCGACCTCCGGTCAGGATTGCCTCGGGGCCAACCGGTTCTTCGTGCACCGCTCGATCCACGAGGAATTCTGCAAGCGGTTCGCGGCCGCCACCGAGGCGCTGAGCGTCGGTCCGGGCATGGAAGACCCCGATATCGGGCCATTGATGAATGAGAAGGCCATCGCCAAGCAGCGCGAACATGTCGCCGACGCCCTCGAACGCGGGGCGCGGTGCATCACCGGCGGCAAGGTTCATGCGGCAGGTCCTTTGTTCTTCGAGCCGACGGTTCTGGTCGATGTGCCCGACGATGCGCTGATCATGCGCGAGGAAACCTTCGGCCCGGTCGCGGCCATCACCGTGTTCGACGATGAGGACGATGTGGTCGCGAAAGCCAATGCCACCGAATACGGGCTGATCGCCTATGTGCACACCAATGATCCCAGGCGGATCTACCGCATGTCGCGGGCGCTGCAATTCGGCATGGTGGCGGTCAACCGCACCAAGGTGACCGGGGCTCCGATCCCCTTTGGCGGCATGAAGCAGTCGGGCATGGGCCGCGAGGGCGCCCGGCTCGGCATGGAAGAATTTACTGAAGTCAAATATGTATGCCGCGACTGGCGGTGAGGGCTTAACGGCCTCGCCTCGCGGGGAAAGAAGAACAGGACCAAAAATGCTTCACAACGATCAACTCGACAAATGGGACCGGGAGAACCTGTTCCATCCCTCGACCCATCTCGCCCAGCATGCGCGCGGCGAGTCGCCCAACCGCATCGTCACCGGTGGGTCCGGTGTCTATATCGAGGATCGTGACGGCAACCGCCTGCTCGATGCTTTTGCCGGGCTTTACTGTGTGAATGTCGGCTATGGCCGCACCGAGATCGCCGATGCGATCGCCAAACAGGCCCATGAGCTGGCCTATTACCACGCTTATGTGGGGCACGGCACCGAGGCCTCGATCACCCTTGCCAAGATGATCCTCGACCGCGCGCCTGACAGCATGTCCAAGGTCTATTTCGGGCTCGGCGGTTCGGATGCGAACGAGACCAACATCAAGCTGATCTGGTACTACAACAACATTCTGGGCCGGCCCGAGAAGAAGAAGATCATCTCGCGCTGGCGCGGTTATCATGGCTCGGGGCTGGCCACCGGTTCGCTGACCGGGCTCGAACTGTTCCACAAAAAGTTCGATCTCCCCGTCGACCGGATCATCCATACCGAGGCGCCCTATTATTTCCGCCGGCCGGACCTCGGCATGAGCGAACAGGCCTTCGTGGCGCATTGCGTGAGCGAGCTCGAAGCGCTGATCGACCGCGAAGGCGCGGACACGATCGCTGCCTTCATCGGCGAGCCCGTGCTCGGGACCGGGGGCATTGTGCCGCCGCCCGCAGGCTATTGGGCCGCGATCCAGGACGTGCTCGACAAGCACGATATCCTCCTGGTGGCGGACGAGGTGGTCACCGGCTTCGGGCGGCTTGGTACGGCCTTCGGGTCGGACCATTACGGCATGCGTCCCGACATCATCACCATCGCCAAGGGGCTCACCTCGGCCTATGCGCCGCTGTCGGGCTCGATCATAGGCGACAAGGTCTGGGCGGTGCTGGAAAAAGGGACCGACGAAAACGGCCCGATCGGGCATGGCTGGACCTATTCGGCGCATCCCATCGGGGCCGCGGCGGGCATCGCCAATCTGGAACTGATCGACAAGCTCGGGCTCATCGATAATGCCGGTTCGGTCGGTGCCTATCTCAACGCGCAGATGCAGGACGCGATTGGCAACCATGCCAATGTCGGCGATGTGCGCGGCGAAGGGATGTTGTGCGCCGTCGAGTTCGTCAAACACCGTGACAGCCGCACGTTCTTCGATGCAAGCGAGAAAGTGGGGCCGCGCATGGCGGCGGCACTGCTGGCCGAAGGCGTCATCGCCCGGGCCATGCCGCAGGGCGATATTCTCGGCTTTGCCCCGCCGCTCTGCCTCACCCGTGAGGAAGCGGATATCGTGGTGGGCAAAACCCGCAAGGCCGTCGCCGAGGTGCTCGGCGACTAGGCGTGGTGCCGCCGCGCCGGCCCGATCGCGGGCCGGCGCCGGTTCCGGTTCAGGCGTGCATGCGCGCCATACCCATATAGGACAGGATCCGCACGGCGTCGGCGGTGTTGCGAGCACCCAGTTTCTGGATGGCGCGGGCGCGGTAGATCTCGACGGTGCGCGGACTGATCTCCAGGTCGCCGGCAATCATCTTGGTGGTGTTGCCGAACGAAATCAGCCGTAGCACTTCGTGCTCCCGGCTCGTCAGAGACTCGATGCCTTCGCGCGCGAGCGTTTCCCGCTCCGGCGTAAAGGATCGCACTACCTGTTCCATACTCGAACTCCCTTGGTTCTCAGGTCGGTGGTTGGTGGGGGTGATGAGCGTCATGCTCATTGGTCCCAGAAGGTGTCGGCACCGATCAGTGCCGGCACTTGCCGGATGGTGCGGGCCCGGCGTGCCCGATCTTCAGTGCCCCGGGGCCAGTCACCCCGATCGTGGTCCCATTCTGTGGGGGGCGGCACATGGATGGCGCGCCAGCCCGCTTCAAGGGCCGGTGCGACGTCCGAGCGCAATGAATTGCCGACCATGCAGAGCCGGTCGCCCTCGGGATCGGACAGATCGCGGGCAAGGCGGCGGAAGGTCGGCACGTCCTTTCTGGCGACGACCTCGACATGGTCGAAGAACGCGGCCAGGCCCGAACGGTCGAGCTTCATGCGCTGTTCGTGTTCGAGACCACGGGTCATCAGCACCAGGCGATAGTGCCGCGACAGGGCCGAAAGGGTTCGCCTGACGCCCGGGATCAGCGGCGGGGCGGCATGGTGCACCTGGTCGATCATCTCGCGAATGCGGCCCATCAGGCTCGGCTTGTGCCGATGCCAGTCGGGATTGGCGGCAATGGTCTCGGCGACCGAGAACATGTAGCTGGTCAAGCCATAGCCCAGATGCGGGATGTTCTCGTGTTCCTTGTCGATGAAATGCCGGGTGAAAGCGGTCGGCATGCCTGCCGCCTGATCGAGCAGTTCCTCGAGCTGGCGTTCGAATTGCTGCAGCACGCCCTGTTCGTCCCAGAGGGTATCATCCGCATCGAAGACGATCGTGGCCTCGCGCAGCCGCGGGGATGCGTCGGCGAGGACCGAAAGGGGCGGCATCGTTGACGGGATTTCCGCATAGCGCAGTTCATCCATGGGTCCGGCCTCCGGTTGAGCCGGCACCGGCAAGCCCGGCAATCACGCCGTCTGCGATGTTGAGGTCGCTGGGCAGAAACCGGTCGGCGCCGGACAGGTCAAGACAGGCCTCGACAATCAGGTTCGAGGCGATGGCACCGCTCATCCAGCCCGTGTCGAAAGGCGAGAGCCTGTCGAGTTCGTCCTGGGTGAGGGTTTCGAGGCGCCGCGCAAGGGCGCGGAAATCGTCCGCCCGGCAAAAGCCGCGGCTGTCGAGCCTGATGCCGAGGGATTGCAGATAGCGCTTTTCGCCGCCGGTATAGACGAAGCGCCGAAGCCCGGCGGGCAGCCCATCGGCAAGGAAGCGCCTGGCGGCGTTGATGCGGCGGTCCTCGGGTGAGCGACCGAGGCCGAACATGGCATTGAGATCGGAGATGCCGAACTCGATCAGTTCTGTGCCGCCCTTGGCGTGCACGATCTGGATGCTGCCGCCGCCGGTATTGATGATATCGAGTTGCCGGCGGCTGCCGATGGCGCGGCGGATCAGATCGGCCTCGCGGGCCTGGGAAATGGTCTCATAGGGCAGGCCCCGGCGCTCGCAAGCAGTGCCGATTGCGGCGGCAAGCTCGGGATTGCGGCGGGCGGCTGCGGTGCCGATCGCGCGGATCGAGGCGGCGCGGTCGGCTTCCGTGATCAGGTGCGCGAGCAGCTGGTCGAGCCGCTCGGCGTCACGCGCGTCGTTGATGGGGTCCCAGTTGCGGATGGCGGTGAGGGAGACGTCCTTGCCCGACTGCCGGTGCAGCTTGATGGACCGCGATCCCACATCGATCACATAATGGTTCATCAGCCCACGACCTCCAGCTCGTCACTGGTGCGTTCGACATGTTGCCGTAATCCTTCGGGGGTAAGGTCGATTTCGCCGAAGACATCGGACAACAGGCGCGTATAGGGCGCGATGTTGGGATCCGTTGCCGGTTCGAGTGTCAGGATCTGGATGCCCTGGGAAATGGCGTAGCCGAATTCCAGCAGCGCGGCGGCGCCGATATATCCGCCTTCATTGTAGGAAGTAAGAAAACTGGAGCGCCGAATCTTCGCAAATACTGAGTCCTGAAGGACTCGATGGTCCTCTATGGGATCTTCGTCGAGTATAACGAATTCTTCTCCGGGATTGACAGCAATTGAGCCAACCGGCGACAATACCGTTATGCCCTTGCTTTCCAGCGCGGATTTTAATGAGTACATCCCCGCGAGGTGGCGTCGGTATGAGCCGCTGATGACTGTGCAGACATTGCCTTTTATCATGCTGGTCATGCGATCCTCCTCGCATCAACCAACACGATTTACGTACGAAGGCGCACGTAAGTTTTTTTATCATTTTTTATCTGGTACGGTCGCATGACGTTGTGAGGCGCCATGGATGCTAACAGGGCACCGCTCGCCAGGGCGGTCGAGGTCGCCATTCACGCCGGGCTGCTTCCCGAGGAAGCCAGCCGTTGGCGGAAAGTGGTTGTGCTTGAGGCACTTGGACCGGCCATGGGGCGGTCGAAGACGGCTCTTCGCAACCTTTTCTATCGTGATCCGGACAGGTTTGCCGCCGAGATCGAGGCCTTCGTTCTGGGCAGCCAGCACCAGCTGGTTGCCGCCATGCAGTCGCATCTGCCCGGGCTCGACCAGTCAGAGGTCGTGTGGCGCCGATCCCTCGAGGACATCCGCCAGGCGCGGGCGCGTTTCGATGCGGCATTGTCGGTGGCCGAGGCGGCCGACCAGGCGGTGCGCCAGAGTGCGGACGGGCCGTCCGAGGAGTTCCGCCGAATCTGCGGAACGCTGGCTGTCGAGCTGATGGCGCGCACGCTCACCTTCTTCGATGGGGAGCGACGCTTCAGTCTTCTGAAGCAGACCGAACAGATCTACATGAATTCGATGGCGCAGATCACGCTGGCCCATGAGCACACCCCGGAGGACGGCGTGTTGTTCGCGCGTTTCTGGGAGAACCGGGCCACACGGTGCGGCCTCGAATGGCACCGGGTGTGGGACGATCCGGATTCCGGACCGCCGCTCGATAGCGGGGTCGTGGAACTGGCGCTCAAGGAACTCGATGAAGCGGCAACCTGGCAGCGGCGCGCCGGTCAGCAGCGCGACGATGCGCGGCTGAGGCAGTTCGAAAGCGACCGGGCGCGCTGGCTGATCAAGGTGGGGCGGTTCGATGAAGCGCTCGACATCACCCAGCGTTTGCAAACCGAGGGCCATCAGGGCGCCGATATCGATACGCTGTTCATGCGAGCACTGAAAGCCGTTCTGCGGCGCGAGCTCGACGAGGCCATGCGCCTTGCGGGGGATCTGGTGGCTCAGACCCAGGGACAGGGGGATGAAGACAGTCGGCCGACTGCTGCGCTGATGCTGGCCCAGCATGTCGATCTGCTGCGCGGCCAACGCCCGCATCTGCCCGAAACGGTGGAACGCGCGCTGCGCGAGAACCCGATCGTCGTGTCCGAATTCGTCGATTTCGACAGCTTCAAGCGCAGGCTCAAGAGCGCCGGCTACAACGCCGCCGACGACTGAGATTCCTGATCTCGTGACACGAAAAAGGGGGCGAAACCGCCCCCTGTCTGGTTTTGTTGTTGGTGCTGGCCGGTCCAGCCGGTCGACGGATGCAAACCCTTTCTTGTCGCGTTTCCGAACGGTGAACCGGTGTCCGCTTCACCTGGAAACGCTCTATCCCAGGGTCGGCATGGTGAATTGCGGGTCCTGGCGTTGCCCTGTGGGCCAACGCAGCGTGGTGGTCTTGATCCTTGTGTAGAACCGGACCCCTTCCATGCCGTGCATCGCATGGTCGCCGAACAATGAGTCCTTCCAGCCGCCGAAAGAATGGAACGCCATCGGCACGGGGATAGGCACGTTCACGCCGACCATGCCGACCTCGATATCCTTTGCGAAGGCGCGGGCCGTGTCGCCGTCGCGGGTGAAGATGGCGGTGCCGTTGGCATAGTTGTGGCCATGGATCAGATCGACCGCCTCGGCATAGGAATTACGGCGCACCATCGAAAGCACCGGGCCGAAGATCTCGTCACGATAGATCGACATGTCCGGCGTCACCCGGTCGAACAGAGTGCCGCCGACATAATAGCCGTCTTCATAGCCCTGCTTTTTCTGGGTGAAGCCGCGGCCATCCACCACCAGTTCCGCGCCCTCGGCGACGCCGGCATCGATATAGCTCTTCACCTTGTCGCGGTGTTGGGCGGTGACGAGCGGGCCCATCTCGCTTTCGCGGTCCGCGGCAGGGCCGATCTTGAGTGTCTCGATGCGGGGCTTCAATTTGTCGATGAGCGCGTCGGCGACAGCGTCGGTCACCGGCACGGCGACCGAGATCGCCATGCAGCGCTCGCCAGCCGAGCCATAGGCGGCGCCCATCAGGGCATTGGCGGCCATATCGAGATCGGCGTCCGGCATGATGATCATGTGGTTCTTGGCGCCGCCCAAGGCCTGCACGCGCTTGCCGTTCTCGGTTCCGGTCTTGTGAATGTACTGGGCGATCGGGGTCGAGCCGACAAAGGAGACGGCCTTGACGTCGGGGTGGGTCAGCAAGGCATCGACGGCAGTCTTGTCGCCCTGGATGACGCCGAACACGCCCTCAGGCAGACCGGCTTCGGCCAGCCATTCGGACATCAACAGCGAAGCGGACGGGTCGCGCTCGGAAGGCTTGAGGATAAAGCAATTGCCGGTCGCCAGCGCTACCGGGAACATCCACATCGGCACCATGGCCGGGAAATTGAACGGGGTGATGCCGGCGACGACGCCGAGCGGCTGCCGGATATTGTAGCTGTCGACACCAGTACCGACGCTTTCGGAATACTCGCCCTTCAGGAGCTGGGGAATGCCTGTGGCGAATTCGACGACTTCGAGCCCGCGTGTGACTTCGCCCAATGCGTCGTCATGGGTCTTGCCGTGCTCGGCGGAAATCGCCTCGGCCAGCTCATCCGCCCGGTCCCAGAGGATCGATTTGAACTTGTCGAGGATGCGGGCCCGGCGCAGCGGCGGGGTATTGCCCCAGGCTGGCCAGGCGGCTTTGGCGGCCGCTACAGCATTGCCGACCTCGGCCTCGCTGGCGAGCGCAACGGTTTTTTCCGCCGCACCGGTCGCCGGATTGTAGACCGGTTGATTTCGGCCGGAGGTCCCGGCGACGCGGGCATTGTTGATGAAGTGGGCGAGTTCTGGTGTGTCGGTCATATCCGGTCCTTCCAACAAACACGGAATAGGGTTGTCGACAGGATGGAATTTTGATCTTTGCATGACAACGGCGAGATTTGCTAATCTGTTATGCAATTTTGCTGATAAAGTCGGCTGGCGCCTGTCCGCATGATGCGGAGCGGGGCGTTAATGTCGGGAGGCAGACATGAACTGGGACGATGGACGGCTTTTTCTGGCCCTCGCGCGGTCAGGACAGATGCTGGGCGCAGCGCGCAAGCTGGGCATCAACCAGTCGACGCTCAGCCGGCGGGTGTCGGCGCTCGAGGCCGATATCGGTTCGACCCTGGTGATCCGCCGGACCCATGGCTGCGAACTGACCCCGGAGGGCGAGGCGTTGGCGTCTGCTCTCGAACAGGCGGAAAGCGCGATCGTGTCCGCGCAAGCGGAACTGGGCGGGCGAGACGCGGAGGCCTGGGGAACGGTGCGCATCGGCGCTCCGGACGGGTTCGGGGTTGCGTTTCTGGCGCCGCGGATCGGGGCGCTGGCGTACAGCCATCCAGGCCTTGCGATCCAGCTGGTGCCGGTGCCGCGCAGTTTTTCGCTCTCCAAGCGCGAGGCGGATATTGCGGTGATGATCGGCCGCCCGGACCGGGGTCAGCTCATCGCCCGCAAGCTGACCGACTATTCGCTCGGGCTCTATGCTGCGCCGGATTATCTCGACCGGTTCGGTGTCCCTTCCGAGGCGGGCGAACTCGCCGAGCACCGGCTTGTGGGCTATGTCGAAGACCTGATCTATGCCCCCTCGCTCAACTATGCGGACGAGTTCTTCAAGGGCTGGTCGTCTGCCATCGAGATCTCAAGCGCCATCGGACAGGGCGAGGCCGTAAGAGCCGGGGCGGGGATCGGAGTTCTGCATGACTATATCGCCGCCGGTGATGCCGGGCTTGTGCGCGTCTTGCCCGGTATCAGCGTCACCCGGTCCTACTGGATGGCCTATCACGAAAGCCTCAAGGGCGTTGCCCGCGTGCAGGCGGCGGCGCAATTCCTGACCGATGCGGTCAAGTCTGCCGAGGCGCAGTTCGTCGTTTCATGATCGATGCGAGAACAAAAAACCCGCCGGCGAACCGGCGGGTCAGTGTTCTGGGACCTTTGCGGGCATGGCTGCCCGAATTCATCGATCAGTCGATGAAGAAGTTGAAGCCGGCCGTGACGGTGTGGTCGGTCAGGTGGATGGTGGGGTCGGTGCCGCCGCCGCTCCACTCATAGACCTGCTCGCCGAGGTCGGTGTAGCGGTACTGCACGTCGAGAGCCAGGTTTTCGGAGACCTTGATCTGGGCGCCACCACCAAGGGTGTAGCCGGTGTGTGTCGCAGTCGCCGTGTTGTTCGGGCCGCCCCAGGTGCTGGTGCGGGTCGCGGTTGCGAAGGCGATACCGCCGGTCACGTAAGGCATGATGTTGCCGCCATCGTAGCCGAGCACGCCGCGCACGGCACCCTGGGAGTCGATGGTGTGGGTGGAGGTGAGGCCGCCGGTATAGGTGCCGGTCATGTTGGTCCAGGCGAAGTCAACGGCCAGACCGCCAATGATGACATCGGAGAGGTAGAAATTGGCACCGCCGGTCACACCCAGAATGGTGCCCGACAGATCGATGTCGTTGGTAGCCGGACCAGAAACATGGTCGGCAAGGCCGGAACCGATGCCGCCAAAGGCACCGATATAGATGCCGTCCCAGTCGCCCGAGACAGCCTCGACGACTTCGGGCACTTCCGGAGCCACATAAAGGTCGGCGGCGAGCGCAGAACCGGTCATCGACAGCATGGCGATCGCGGAAACCGCCAGGGTGGTCTTGTTGAACATGTACGTCCCTCTTTTTGCGTTCAATTTGAACAGGATGGCCGTTGCATAGGCCCGGTTTCGGCTGCTGGCGACCGCAAAGTGAACAACATGTTAAATTTCGTCACGGGGTTGATCCGATTCCAGGGGCATGTTGCCGGTTTGCAACAAGGCTTGAGCGCAATTAATCAATATAGGTCAAGTAGTTACGCGATCGGTTAAGTTTCCGCACGGGTGGATGCGAAGGCCGATTCGGCCGTGAACAGTTTGTGATCGGGATTTGTCTTCTCTTTGCCGCAACCGGTGGATAGTGAACGGGCATGTTCCGCGCGCTCATCTCCATCGTGATCGGGTTTGCACTGATTGCCGGTGCCATCGCCCATGCCCAGGCTTCCGCCGGCAAGATGGCCGACTGGCGTGCCGCGGCCGAGCGCGCGCAAAGCTATGGCGATTGCATCCCTTACGTGACCGAAATCGCCCCGATACCCGCTGCCCGCATCTGCCTGGCAGCGGCGGGGCAAGGCAAACTGCCCCATCGCTGTCCGGTCGATATCGCTGCACCCGTCTCGGCACGGATCGACATGCCGGGGCAGCCGCGCATGAGGGGATGGGCAGCGATCACAACCCGGCCTCTCGCATGGACAGAGGCGCCGCCTTCGCCGCCGCCCTGCCGCGCCTGACGCCGCCGGCGCGATAGCGCCCCCATCTTCCTGATTTCCATGCAACGGCCCGCCGGAAAAGGCTGGCTGCATTCAAGGCATTCGAAAAATGACCAAAGTTACTCTCTCCCGCCGGGGTGTTCTGGCCGGGGCTGCAAGCGCCGCTGCCCTTGGCGTGTTCCCCGCGCCTGCACTGGCCGCGCGCTCGCGCTACCAGGAAACGCTCGACATGTACCGCAAGATGTATCGGGCGATGCCCGAAGAGCGTTTTCCCATCGCGGCGGTCGATCCGCTTTCGATCGAATCGGAGCTCTTGCGCAATTTCACCCAGATCGAGACCCGGGAGCGCCCCGGCACGGTGATCGTCGATACCGGCACGCGCCGGCTCTATCTGGTGCTCCCCGAAGGCCGGGCGGTGCGCTATGGCATCGGGGTGGGCCGTGCCGGGTTTGAATGGAAGGGCCGTGCGGTCATCCAGTACAAGCGCGAATGGCCGACCTGGACGCCGCCCGCCGAGATGATCGAGCGCCAGCCCGAACTCGAGCCCTGGCGCAACGGCATGCCGCCGGGCATCGACAATCCGCTTGGCGCCCGCGCTCTTTATATCTTCAGGAACGGGCGGGACACGCTCTATCGCCTGCATGGCACCAATGAGCCGAAATCGATCGGCCTGGCGATTTCGAGCGGCTGCGTGCGCCTGATCCAGCAGGACGTGATCGACCTCTATAACCGTGTGCCGGATGGCAGCCCGATCGTCGTGATCTGATCAGACGCCTGCCTCAGGCCGGAATGGCTGCGGGTGCCGGTTGCGCTGAATAGTTGCGCTTCTCGTGCTCGATCAGCCATTTCTTGCGCCAGAGTCCGCCGCCATAGCCGGTCAGGGAACCGTCGGACCCGATCACCCGGTGACAGGGGATGACGATGGCGATCTGGTTGGCGCCATTGGCCCGGGCCACGGCGCGGGTTGCGCTGGGCCGGTCAATGCTCCGGGCGAGGTCGAGATAACTCCAGGTCTCGCCCGGCGGAATGGTGAGGAGTTGATCCCAGACTGACCGGGTGAAAGCCGAACCATGGAGCGCGAGAGGCGTTTCAAAG
The DNA here is from genome assembly GCF_000429865.1 of Cucumibacter marinus DSM 18995. Taxonomy (GTDB): domain Bacteria; phylum Pseudomonadota; class Alphaproteobacteria; order Rhizobiales; family Devosiaceae; genus Cucumibacter; species Cucumibacter marinus. The sequence continues at coordinate 355,262 of NZ_KE386977.1, read as the reverse complement.
CGCGCTGACCGGCCCTCGAAATAGGCTTCGAGCTCGGCTTCAATGCGATCCATCGGGGCCGCGCGGCCAAAGCCGATGGCGGTGCGCCCGTCAGCCTGAAGACGCTTGAGTTCACCCGGCAGCCCCTTGCGATCGTTGAATTCGAGCAGGTGCAGATGGGTGTTGTCGGCGATGGCCAGCAAGGCGCCGATCGGGGTTTCGATCCAGTCAGCCTTGAGCCAGACGCGGGTACGCGCCGATTTCGGCGCTTCGCCGATCAGCCGGTTGACGGCGGCGCGGAAGCCGCTGCCTGAATCGAAACCTGCCTCCAGTTGTGCCTCGATGACGGGCACTCCGGCGGCGAGCTGGTCGGCGGCAAGGCCAAGACGTCTCAGCCGCGCCATGTCGAGAAAGGTAATCCCGAGATGGCGTTTGAAGGCGCGGCGGACTGTGGAGGGATCGAGTCCCATGGCGATGATATCATCCTCCCGCCACCGGCGGGCAGGGTCGGCTTCGAGCGCCTCGGTGAGCGTTTTCACGATATCGCTCATCTCCCCGGTTCGGGCCAGTGGCTTGCAGCGCTTGCAGGGGCGGAACCCCGCCTCCAGGCACTCGGCAACCGTGGCGTAGAACTGGGTGTTCTCGCGTTTGGGGTTTCGTGCCGGACAGGTCAGCCGACAGAAGATGCCGGTGGTGGTGACCCCGACATAAGCCAGTCCGTCATATGACGGATCTCGGGCCTCAAGGGCGGCGTAAAGCGTGTCGTGGTCGGGCAAGGAAAACAGCATCATGGGCAAAGCCTAGCGCATGCGCCGGCGCCATGCCGCCAAAAAACGGGCATCTATGTGCGGGATGGATCGCGCCGCCCGAATAAGGCAAAACAGCAGCCGGGGAGCAAGGAGGATGCCTCATGCACGTGTCAGTCGGCCGGTTTGTCGGGGCATTGATCCTGGTTTGGGTGCAGCTACAGTCAGGAGGGGGCAATGCGGCCGAGATCAGGGTCGATGCCGGCCTTGTCGACAGGCTGGCGGCGCTGAGCGGTGTGTTTGATGCCTCGCCGGCAATCCGGGACAGCGCGTCAGAGCCGTTAGACGAGGCGACCGGCTGGCCGGTTTCTGCGATCTCGGTGACCGGGGTGATCGAGCCTGGTGATGCCGAGAAACTCGAGGCAGTGCTGGCTGACTACAACCAGTTCTTTGCCGGCATCGTCTTCGACAGTCCCGGCGGCAGTTTTGTCGAAGGCATCAAGATGGGGCGGGTCATCCGTTACGCGCTCAATAGTCAGGACCCCAATCTTGCCGGCGTCTATGTGTTGAAGGGGCAGCGCTGCATGTCGGCCTGCGCCCTGGCATTTGCCGGATCCTTCGATGTCAGGGGTGACACCCGCTATGTCGAACAGGGCGCGCGGCTGGGTTTCCATATGGGGCAGCTCGACGCGGAGACGTCGCGTCAGTCGGCAGAGGTGGGTGAGGTGCTCTCGCTCGCCTATGACATCGTTGCCGAATACGCGACGATCCTGGAGGGTGGCGCGAGCCCTGTCGCGCTGTTGCAGGAAGCGCTCAAACACCGCGATGCCGAGTCATTCTACACTCTGCAAGGCGATATCGAGACCCTGCAAATGGGGTTCACCCCGGTGGCCTCGGACTGGGCCGCTAAGGCGTGGCCTGGTGAGGGGATCGATCAGGCGGTCGCAGACAGGATTTGCGATCTGGTTCAAACCACGGCACCGGGTTTCGATCTGATCACCTGGGAATACGGGCGGTTCCACAGCGATCCGGACACCGGGTTCGACCGGTTCGGTCTGCCCGATGGCAATGGCTCGTTCACCAGGAGAAACAATGGCGATATGAGCTGTCAATTGACCTTTCAGGCCGACGGGACGGTGCTTGTGGGGATATCGGAAACCGAGCCCCCCTGCTCGGTGCCCCGGCAGGAGACATTCGATGTCCACTGGTGCCCGACACGGGAGGTTACCGAAGGTACCGTCGTGACCAGGGGGTTGTTCGCCGAGGCGATGGGGTGTTCCAGGGGCGTGCTGCGTGATGCCGGCAGTCGCGCTGGAACCATCAAGACGGCGGTCAATCTGCGCGATGAACCCGGTCTTGACGGTGACGTTGTCACCGTGCTGGAGGCGAGCGAAGAAGTCGAACTGATCGCCTGCCGGGCCGGGCCTGGCCCGGAAGGGTTGTGGTTTGCCGTCCGGTCAGGTGGAGGGGAAGGCTGGGTCAGTGCGCGTTTTGTTTACGAACCAACCTATCTGCAGCCTTCCATCCTGCGGTTCACTTTGGAATAGGCGCTTGAAGGAGACGCGGATCAGGCGATCCGCTCACCGGTATCGGCTGCTTGCCGTCCGAGTGGCGCTGGTGAGGCGGTACGTTATTTTGGGGGTGCCGACGTTGCCTTGAGTGCGCGGCTCTCACGGTATTCTTGCCTCTGAAAGGTCAAATGGACCTTCCGATTGATCAGCAATCCAATGGCTTTGGAATGGTGGAGCCGAGGGGAATCGAACCCCTGACCTCGTCATTGCGAACGACGCGCTCTCCCAACTGAGCTACGGCCCCGGACCAGTGCGGTGTATAGGCCAAGGGCGCGGTCGAGGCAATGGGGTTTTGGGGTCGCGGGCGCTGTGTCAATCGCGGTGACGGGTCAGTGCGCGACGGGTTCGATGAGGTCCCATTTCTGGCCGTAGAGATCCTCGAATACGGCAACGGTTCCATAGGCTTCGTGGCGCGGTTGTTCGAGGAATTTGATGCCGCGCGCGGCCATCGCCGCATGGTCGCGGGCGAAATCTTCGGTCTCGAGAAACAGGAAAACCCGGCCCCCGGCCTGGGCGCTGATCGCGGCTTTCTGGTCCGGTGTGTCGGCGCGGGCCAGCAGCAGCGCTGTGCCGCCGCCCGGTGGGGCGACACGCACCCAACGCTTCGTTCCGCCAAGGGGCGTATCTTCGAGCAAGGCGAAGCCGAGCGTCGAGGTGAACCAGGCCAGGGCTTCGTCATAGTCGGCGACGATATAGGTGAGATGCGCGATGCGGCTCATGGTCTGCGCGCCTACCACAGGGATTTCGCGGCCCGCCCGGGCCATTCGCGGTCATAAGCCTCACCGCCGAGCCGGCCCTTTGTGATTTCGGCCAGCATGTCCCCGGCGCTGGGCAGGTCGGCATCGTTGACCCGCGCGGCGGGATCCCAGAGACCGGCGCGGATGATGGCTCGCGCGCACTGGAAGTAGACGGTTTCGACCTCCAGAACGATGACGCTGCGGGGTGGCTTGCCGTCGATGGCGAAGCTGTCGCATCGCGACGGATCGGTACTCAGATGTGCGCGGCCATTGACGCGCAGGCAATTGCCGGCACCCGGGATCAGGAACAAAAAGGCGCAACGCGGGTCGCGCACGATGTTCCGCAAACTGTCGACGCGGTTATTCCCGCGCCGGTCGGGCATCATCAGGGTGCGCTCGTTGTGCACCCGGACAAAGCCGGGGCGGTCGCCGCGCGGCGAACAGTCGATGCCCTCAGGGCCGACCGTTGCCAGTGCCACAAATGGTGAAACCTCGACATAACGTCGATAGGAGGGGATCAGACAGTCCGCCTCCTTGTCGGTCGAATTGGCATTGGGCGTGCCGTACACGGCTTCGAGCGCCTCGATGGTCGTGATGCGATGCGGCGTGGCTGTATCGGTCATTCGGGGACTCTGATGTCACACAAGGAGAGGCGGAGGGCAGGCGCACCCTAACCCAATCCGCCGGGCGGCGGAACGCCGGGATGCGCATCAGCGTGCCTGGAACACAAAACAGTCCGGGCCCTGCCGGATGGAAGGGGAGCCGGCGGCCCGCATGCCCCCTCCGTCCCCGGCGGAAATTTAACCAACTGATTGACATCAGGCCGCTTTGTTCTTGTAAATAAATGACCGGTTAGTTATTAACGAATGAACGGGCACCGGCCGACCGGTTGTTTTGCCTCTGTGGTGAAGGCCGGGTCTGCCGGTCCGGCAAGCTTCAAGACCAGCAAGGCCAAGACCAGCAGGGCCAACACCAGCAAAGGCCGACCGAAAAGATCGAGAGCGCAAGACATGGCCGACAGCAAACGACAGCCGAAATTCAGAAGACGGGCCGAAGCACGGCCCGATGAAGTGCTGGACGCGGCGCTCGACCTGTTCATCGAAAAGGGTTTTGCCGCGACAAGGGTCGCCGACATCGCGGCGCGGGCGGGCCTCTCCAAGGGTGCGGTCTATCTCTATTTCGAGTCCAAGGAGGCGGTGCTCGAAGCGCTGGTACGCCGTGCGCTGGCGCCGATTGCCGAGCAGATGAGCCTGCTTTCGCACGCTGAGGACGCGCATCCGCGTGCTGCCATCGAGATGCTTTTGCGGCTGATTGCCGGGCGCGCGATGGACCCCAAGGTTGCCGCGGTTCCGAAGATCATCATGGCCGAGGTCGGCAATTTCCCGGCGCTGGCCAAGCTCTATCGCCGCCAGGTGCTCGATATGGCGATGCCAGTGGTGACGGGGCTGATCGAGCGCGGCGTGAAGATGGGTGTGTTTCGCCCGGTCGATCCCGAATTCACCCTGCGCTCGGTGATCGGGCCGGTGATCGCTCATGTCCTGCTGCACCAGATTTTTGGAATCGGGGAGGGGCTGGATGCCCATCTCGACCGGTTCATCGACAATCATATCGACGTGCTCATGAACGGGCTCGCCGCATCCGGGGGATCCGCCAATGGATGATTTCCTCGCCTGGCTGACCGGGCTGGTGCTGGCCTTCGTACCCGGACATGACGCGGGGCCGCCGCGCTATCTTGGCTATCTTGAAGCCGATCTCGTCGAGATCGCCGCCGAACAGCCCGGACGGCTCGAAGAAGTCCTGGTCGCCGAAGGCGAACCGGTCGATGCCGGCCATTTGCTGTTCGTGCTCGAGGACGAAGTACAGACGGCGACGCTGGCGGCGGCGGAGGCCCGGGTGAAGGCGGCGGAAGCGAGCCTTGAAAACCAGATGAGCGGCGGGCGCGAAGAAGAGCTGGCCGTGACCCGGCAGGCGCTTGAACGAGCGCGCACCGACATGCAGCTGGCCCAGCAGAATTTCGACCGCACGGCCAAATTGTTCGAAGACGGGCTGGTGCCGCGGGCGCGGCGCGACCAGGACGAAGCGGCTCTCTCGGCGGCGAGGGCCCGTGTTGCCGAAACCGAAGCTCAATTGGCCGTCGCGCAGCTGCCGGCCCGTTCGGCGATGATCGAGGCAGCGCGGGCCGAAGTGCAAGTGGCGCGGGCAGAGCGCGAACGGCAGGCCTTGCTGCTCGATCAGCGGCGCGGCAAAGCGAAGGCTTCGGCGATCGTCGACCGGGTCAATTTCGAGGCCGGTGAAGTGGTGGGCAGCGGCCAGCCGGTGGTGGCGCTCTATGAACCCGATCGGTTGGAGGCCCGGTTTTTCGTGCCCGAACCGGTTAGGGCCACGTTCTCGCCAGGGACACCGGTGATCGTGGAATGCGACGGGTGCGGCGACGGGCTGACCGCCGTTGTCACGCGGATTGCGAACGAAGCGCAGCATACCCCGCCCGTGATCTATTCGCGCGAGGAACGGGCGGATCTCGTCTATCTGGTCAAGGCGCGCTTTCCCGAGGCGCCGGATCTGAGGCCCGGCCAGCCGGTGAGCGTGGGTCTGCTGCCGTGACCGAACAAAAGCCTGCCGTGACCGAAGAAAAGCCGATTGCCGATGAGGGCCACGCGCAGGGGGCCGAGCCTGTCATCCGGGTCGAGGGGCTGACCAAGAGCTTTGGCGACAAGACCGTCGTTGACGGGTTCGACATGAGCGTGCCGCGCGGCGCGATCTACGGGTTTCTCGGGCCGAACGGGTCAGGCAAGACGACAACCATACGCATGATGTGCGGGCTGTTGACGCCGAATGGCGGCAGCGGGACATGCCTTGGCTTCGACATCGTCAAACAGTCGCGGCAGATCAAGGAGCGGGTCGGGTATATGACCCAGCGCTTCTCGCTTTATGAAGACCTGACGATCCGCGAGAATCTCGATTTCATGGCGCGCATGTACCGGCTCGACAAGCGCCGGCAGCGGGTCGATGCGGCGCTCGAGGATCTGGGGCTCAAGGACCGGTCCCATCAATTGGCCGGGCAATTGTCGGGCGGCTGGAAGCAGCGGCTGGCGCTCGGCGCGGCGATGCTGCACGAGCCAGACCTGTTGTTGCTCGACGAGCCGACGGCGGGGGTCGACCCCAAGGCGCGGCGCGACTTCTGGGACGAGATACACCGGCTGTCCGACCGCGGGGTCACGGTGCTGGTTTCCACCCACTATATGGATGAGGCGGTGCAGTGCGATTACATCGCCTATATCGCCTATGGCAAAAAGCTGATCGATGCGCCTGCCGCCAAGATCCCGGAGCAAGTCGGGCTGATCACCTATCGGGTCGAGGGCGATCACCTGGTGGAGCTTTCGCGCGAACTGGATGGCAAGCCGGGGGTCGAGCAGATCGCGCGCTTCGGTTCGGCGCTTCATATCTCCGGGATGGACGAAACCGAGCTCGAGGCAGCCATTGCGCCTTATCGGAACCGCGAAGGGGTGACCTGGCAGCGGCAACGGGCGGGCCTCGAAGAGGTGTTCATCCACCTCATGGCGCAGAGCTTTGACAACTTCGCTGCGCCGGGAGCAAAGCCCGGAGAAAGCCCATGATCTCGCTGTCACGCTTTCTGGCCGTCCTGACCAAGGAATTCATCCAGATGCGGCGGGACCGGCTGACCTTTGCGATGATGATCGGCATTCCGATCATGCAGCTCATTCTTTTCGGCTATGCCATCAATACCAATCCGCGCCATCTGCCCACGCTGGTGATGATGGGAGATGCCGGACCGGTCAGCCGGGCAGTGCTGTCCGGCATGAAGAACTCGTCCTATTTCGATTTTCTCGGCACGGTGAGCGGGCCGGAAGAGGCCGATCAGGCCCTTCGCAGCGGCGAAGCGCTGTTTGTCATTTCCATCCCGGCCGGCTTCGAACGGCGCGTGGTGCGCGGCGACCGGCCTGATCTGTTGCTCACTGCCGATGCCTCGGATCCGACGGCCGCCGGCGGGGCGGTCGGCGCACTCAATGCGATCGTCTCCCAGGCAGTCGGCGAAACCCTGACCGGGCCTCTTGCCGGGCTGGCGCAAGGGCCCCCGCCCTTTTCGATCACGGTGCACCGGGCGTTCAACCCGGCCGGGGAGACGGCAACCAATATCGTGCCGGGTCTTCTGGCGATCATCCTGTCGATGACCATGGTCATGATCACCGCCGTTGCCATCGTCAAGGAGACCGAGCGCGGCACAATGGAGACCCTGATCTCGACGCCCGTGCGCCCGCTCGAGGTGATGGTGGGCAAGATCCTGCCCTATGTGCTGGTCGGCTATGTGCAGACCGGGGTGTTCCTGTTCGCGGCAAGGCTGTTGTTTGACGTGCCGTTCGACGGGGCGGTGATGGCGTTCTTCTGGGGGTTCAACCTGTTCGTCATCGTCAATCTGGCGTTGGGGTTCCTGATCTCGACGGCGGTGCGGTCCCAGATGCAGGCGATGCAGCTTTCATTCTTCACGCTGCTGCCCTCGATCCTGCTGTCAGGGTTCATGTTTCCGTTTTCCGGCATGCCCGGCTGGGCGCAAGCCGTCGGCACGGCGCTGCCGGCAACCCATTTTTTGAGGATCACGCGAAAGGTGATGCTCAAGGGCGCCGGCATGGGCGATATCGGCGGGGAGATGCTCGCGCTCGGCATCATCCTCGCCGTCATTACCTTCATTGCGCTGATGCGCTACCGGCAGACCCTCGATTAATCAGCGGCGGGTGCGGAAGGTGGCGTCAGGCCGCCTTCTTCTGCTCTGCCAGAAGTCCTTGATCGATGATTGTTTTTGCTGTGGCAATCACTGCTTCGTCGGCGGGGATCAGCTTGCGGTTGATCAGCGCCTCGGCATCGGTTGATTCAACGACCTTGAACGTGCCCAGCTCACCGAGAATGCCTTTGATGTCGGCGTTGAAATTGGCATAGAGCTTCACCGCCCAGTCCGGCAGGGTGAATTTGGGCAGTTTGCCCCGATATTGCGGGAACGCGGTCGCGAGGGTTTCGGCCATGCGCTTCATCCAGATGGTTTCCGCCGAGACCGGATAGCGGTGGCCGCCGGCTTCGGGCGTTTCCATGGCCGCCACGTGCACTGCGGCAACGTCTCGGACATCGACAACGCCCATCGCGAAGCGCGGCACCGCCGGGTACTGTCCCTTGAGAACGTCCACGATGATTGCGCCCGATGTGCCGGGGTCGGTGTCGAGCAGCGGGCCGAAGATGCCGGTGGGATTGACGGTCGCGATGTCGTTGCGGCGCCCGGCGGCCTCGGCAATCTCCCAGGCCCGGCGTTCGGCCAGCGTCTTGGACTTCACATAAGCGGTGACATCGCCACCCTCGGTGTTGGTCCAGTCATTGGCGGTGAAGGGAGCCTTGCGGTCCCTTGAATGGCCATACATCACAGCCGCCGCGGAAGAAGTGATGATCACCCGCTCGACATCGGCACTGAAGGCGGCGTTGAGCGCCCGCTCCGTGCCTTCGACGGCGGGGCGGATCAGCTCCATCTCATCGTCCGGCATCGAGGTGACGAAAGGCGAGGCGATGTGCTGGACATAGCGGCAGTCCTTTACGGCCTCGTCCCAGCCCTTGTCGCTCAAAAGGTCAAGCTCGATGAATTCGAGCTTGTCGACGGGCGCGCCGTGGCGGGCGAGCGTGTCGCGGACATGATCGGCCTTTTTCATCGACCGCAGGCTGCCACGCACGGCGTAACCGCGCTTGAGCAGATCAAGGGCGACATGGCCGCCGACGAAGCCGGTTATACCGGTGACAAGAACACGATCCGACATGATAATCTCCTCTGAGAGGCGGGTTGCATTCGCGTTGAATTGAACGATATATACGTGTATCGTTCATTTCGTTCAATAGCGGCGAGGAGTTTTTTGTGTCGACCGACGTCAGACCGGCACCGGCAAGGAAGCGGGACAAGCGCAGCGCCATCATCGAGGCGGCGCAATTCCTGTTTTTGCGGCAGGGGTTTGCGGGCACGACCATGGAGGCGATCGCGCGTGAGGCGCATGTCGCCAAGCCGACGCTTTATGCTCATTTTCCCGATAAAGATGCCGTGTTCGACGGGGTGGCAAGCAACATGCTGGCTACCATGCGCCAGCTCGTGGTGGAGACCATGGACACCGACGGATCGGCTGCGGAAGTGATCGCGCGGGCGCTGGCGGCCAAATACGCAATGATGAATTCGGTCCTGTTCCAGTCGCCCTTTGCCGAAGAACTGATGGGCGAGCAGAGCCGGCGGTCGGGCACACAGGTCGCCGGGCTCGAAGCCGAGATCGAAGCGATGTTCACCGCGCGGCTCGCGTCGGAAGGTTATGACCAGCCCGGCCTGCTGGCCCGCACGGCCATCGGCGCCGCCGGGGGCATTGCCAGCCGCTTCGGGGTTTCGCCGGAAGCCGGCGATGCCATCCAGCTAGGGGTGCGCAAGATTCTGGTCAGGGAGGGTGGATGATGGCGGGGGACGACGTGATCTGGGGGGCGGCGGTGCCGGCTCTTCCGGTTTCCGATCTGGAGCGGGCGATCGGTTTTTATGAGTCCCGGCTCGGCATGACGGCGCTGCACCGGGAACCGCGCATTGCGATCCTCGGCCGCGATCGCGTCGAGATCCATTTGTGGCTCGCCGGTGATGAGAGATGGCGGGGCCGGGCGGATAACCCGGTTCAATCCGGTGCCGAAAGCTTCATTGCCGGGACGGCGAGCTGCCGGGTGCTGGTGCACGCCATCGATGCGTTTCACGCATCGGTTGACCCGGCCATTATCCATCCCAATGGCCCGCTTGCGGACAAGGATTACGGCATGCGCGAATTTGCGGTGCTCGATCCGGACGGGAATCTGGTGACGTTCTTTGCCCCGCTGCCGTCGGGCGAATGATCAGGCAGAAGCGTTTTGTTCGAGCGATTGCGCGGCTTCGAACGCCAGATCGTTGAGCCCGTCGCCGCCGGTTTTCAGATAGTCGCTCAACGCCACCCGCATGCGCGGATCCCAGAATTTGACGATATGGTCGGCAATCCCGGCGACCGCTTCGTCATGGGGGTAGGCGGCAAAGAAATCGGAAATCTGGTTGGCCATGCGGACAAGTTCACCGGCATTCATGGTCCGGGGGCTCCTTCAAAGATCATCAGTTCGTCGCCCGACCGGGCGGCTACGCTCAGCCCGGCCTGCCTGGCGCGCACGAGCGCCAGATCGGAAGGGGCGGAAATCGAGGCGACAAGCGGCACGCCAATCCGCGCGGCCTTGGTCGCCATTTCAACACTCAGCCGGCTCGACAACAGGATGAAGCCGGCTTCGGGGTCAAGCCCGGCTCGGGCCAAGGCGCCGGCCAGCTTGTCGAGGGCGTTGTGCCGGCCGATATCCTCGCGCACCAGTTCGATGCGTCCGTCGCGGGCGCAAAAGGCGGCAGCATGGGTCGAGCGGTTCTCGGCATTCATCGGCTGGTGAGCGGGCAGCGCGGCCATCGCGTCAAGGATCGCAGCGGGTTCGGGCCGGACGCCGGCAACCTTTGGCAGGCGGGGCAGGGCGGCCTCGATGGTCTGCGCCCCGCAGATGCCGCAGGCCGAACCGGCAAGGATCGAGCGCCGCCGGTCACCGGCATTGGCGACCTTGTCGGCGGCCATGATGACATTGACGAGGTGCCCGTCCCGGGTTCGTTCGAGCCGGACCGCCTCGATGTCCGTCTTCGATGTGGCAATCCCCTCGGTCAGCGAAAACCCAAGCGCGAAGTCTTCAAGGTCTGCCGGGGTGAGCATCATCACCCCGAACTGTTCGCCATTGTACAAAAGCGCGACCGGCCGTTCCGCGGGCACCGCCCATTGCGCCGGCTGACGGGTGCCATCGCGCGAGACGCGATGGCCCGCGGCCATTGGCGAGTAACCGGTCGGTCCCGATTTATCCGCCGGGGCGGCCATTACTCGGCAGCCGGTAGGCCGACCACATAATTGTCCTCGCGGCGGCGTTCATGGTCTTCCTGCCAGCGAGAAGGCTCGTTGGCCGGCCGGACTTCGACGGCTGTCACCTTGTATTCAGGGCAGTTTGTGGCCCAGTCCGAATAGTCGGTGGTGATGACGTTGGCGCCCGATTCCGGGTGATGGAAGGTCGTGTAGATCACGCCTTGCGGCACCCGGTCGGTGACCAAGGCGGTCAGTGTCGTGGCGCCCATGCGCGACTGCACCGAGACGCGCGTTCCGGTGCGGATGCCCCTGGTTTCGGCGTCGTGGGGATGGATCTCCAGCGTGTCTTCGTCATGCCAGCGCGAGTTCTCGGTTCGGCGGGTCTGGGCGCCGACATTATACTGGCTCAGGATCCGCCCGGTCGTGAGAATGAGCGGATAGCGGCGGTTGGCGCGCTCCTCGGTCGGCACATATTCGGTGATCATGAACCGGCCCTTGCCGCGCACGAAGCCGCCGACATGCATGATCGGGGTGCCGTCGGGTGCGGCATCGTTGACCGGCCATTGCAAGGAGCCGTCGCGATCGAGCCGCTCGAAGGACACGCCCTTGAAGGTCGGGGTCAGCCGGGCGATTTCGTCCATGATATCGGCGGCGGTTTCCCAGCCCATTTCATAGCCCATCGCCCGTGCGAGCCTTGCCACGGTTTCCCATTCGGAGAGGCCGTTGGCTTCCGGCAGGACCGGGCGCACGCGGTTGATGCGGCGTTCGGCATTGGTGAAGGTGCCGTCCTTCTCAAGGAAGGAGGTGCCGGGCAAAAAGACATGGGCAAAGGCCGCGGTCTCGTTGAGGAACAGGTCCTGCACGACAAGGCATTCAAGGCTCGAAAGCGCCTCGGTCACATGCTGGGTATTGGGGTCGGACTGGGCGATGTCCTCGCCCTGGACGAACAGCCCGAGGAAGGACCCATCGATGGCGGCCGAGAACATGTTGGGAATGCGCAGGCCAGGCTCGTCATTGAGGGCGACGCCCCAATCGCTTTCGAACAGCTGGCGGGCACCGTCGTCGGAGATGTGGCGATAGCCGGAAAGCTCATGCGGGAAGGAGCCCATGTCGCAGGAGCCCTGGACATTGTTCTGACCGCGCAGCGGGTTCACCCCGACGCCTTCGCGCCCGATATTGCCGGTCAGCATGGCGAGATTCGCCATGGCCATGACCATGGTCGAGCCCTGCGAATGCTCGGTCACCCCGAGCCCGTAATAGATCGCGCCATTGGGCGCCGACCCATAGGCCCGGGCGGCCGCGCGAATGGTTTCGGCGTCGACGCCGATGGTCTCAGCCAGCGCCTCGGGAGAATTACGCTCTTCGGCGATGAAGGCCTTCCAGCGTTCGAAATCCTTGTCCTCGCAGCGTTCGGCGATGAAGGTGTCGTCGGCCAGGCCCTCGGTGACGATGACATGGGCAAAGGCGTTCATCACCGCGACATTGGTGCCGGGCTGAAGGGGAATGTGCTGGGCCGCCTCGACATGCGGTGAGCGCACCAGGTCGATGCGGCGCGGGTCGACGACGACGATCTGCGCACCCTCGCGCAACCGGCGCTTCATGCGCGAAGCAAAGACAGGATGGGCGTCGGTCGGGTTGGCGCCGATCAGCAGGATCGTGTCGGCCTTTTCGACCGATTTGAAGGTCTGGGTGCCCGCAGAGGTGCCAAACGTGGTCTTGAGGCCGTAGCCGGTTGGGGAATGGCAGACGCGGGCGCAGGTGTCGACATTGTTCGAACCGAAGGCGCCGCGCACCATCTTCTGGACGGCAAAGACCTCTTCATTGGTGCAGCGCGAGGAGGTGATGCCGCCAATCGCCGTTGCACCATGCCTGGCCTTGATCGCGCTGAACTTGTCAGCGGCAAACTGGATCGCCTCGTCCCAGCTTACAGGGCGCCAGGGATCGGTGATCGCATTGCGGATCATCGGGGTGGTGATGCGATCCTTGTGGGTCGCATAGCCGAAGGCGAAGCGGCCCTTGACGCAGCTATGGCCCTCATTGGCGCCGCCCTGTTTGGAGGGCGTCATGCGGATGACTTCATTGCCCTTGAGTTCCGCCTGGAACGAGCAACCGACCCCGCAATAGGCGCAGGTGGTTTCGACCACGCGGTTGGGCACGCCATGCTTGACGATGGCGGTTTCCTCGAGCGTCGCGGTGGGGCAGGCGGCCACGCAGGCGCCGCAGCTCACGCATTCGGACGAGAAGAAATCATCGCTCAGCGTGCCGGCGGAAATCTTCGATTCGAAGCCGCGTCCTTCCATGGTCAGCGCGAATGTGCCCTGGGTCTCCTCGCAGGCGCGAATGCAGCGCGAGCAGGCAATGCATTTCGAAGGATCGAACTGGAAATAGGGGGTGGAATTGTCGACCGGATCGCGGACGTCGGGGGCGAAATGGTTTTCCCCTTCCATGCCGTAGCGCACATCCCTCAGGCCGACCGTGCCGGCCATGTCCTGCAGCTCGCAGTCACCATTGGCGCTACAGGTCAGGCAGTCGAGCGGGTGGTCGGAGATATAAAGCTCCATCACCCCGCGCCTCAGCTTTTCGAGCCTTGCGGTTTCGGTGTGCACCACCATGCCGTCTCTCACAGGCGTCGTGCAGGAGGCGGGTGTGCCCTTCATGCCTTCGATCTCGACCAGGCAGAGCCGGCACGAGCCGAAGGGCTCCAGCGTGTCGGTGGCGCAGAGCTTGGGGATCGGGCGCTCGACCTCGGCGGCGGCGCGCATGACCGAGGAGCCCTCGGGCACGGTCACCTCGACGCCGTCGATGGTGAGGGTGATCAGCTTTTCGGTTTCCTTTTTCGGGGTCCCGAAATCCTTCTGGCGGATCTTGTTCATTGATCCATCCTCCCGATTATTGCGCGGCTGTGCGCCCGGCGCGTTCGAAATCGCCGGGGAACAGCCGGATCGCGGAGCGCACCGGCATGGGGGTCAGTCCCCCCATGGCGCAGAGCGAGCCGTCGGTCATCAGTTCGCAGAGATCCTCGATCAGAACGAGGTTTTCAGCGGCATTATCGCCGCGCATGATCTTCTCGATGGTCTCTCTGCCACGGACCGCGCCCACCCGGCACGGGGTGCACTTGCCGCAGCTCTCGATGGCGCAGAATTCGAAAGCGAACCTCGCCATCTCCATCATGTCGACTGTATCATCAAAGACCACTATTCCGCCATGCCCGAGCATGGCCTGATGTTCGGCCAGAGCCTCATAGTCCATGGGGGTGTCCAGCATCGCCTCGCTGACATAGGCGCCGAGGGGTCCCCCAAGCTGGGCCGTGCGGAAGGGCCGGCCAGATGCCGTGCCGCCGCCGAAATCCTCGATCAGTTCGCGGATCGTCACCCCGAAGGCCTTTTCGACGAGTCCGCCCTGTTTGACATTGCCGGCGATCTGGAAGGGCTGGGTGCCGCGTGAGCGGCCCATGCCGAAATCCTTGTAGTGCGCCGCACCCTCCGCGAGGATCACCGGCACCGTGCCAAAGGACAGGACGTTGTTCACGACTGTCGGCTTGCCGAACAGTCCGGCAATCGCCGGAATCGGCGGCTTGGCTCGAACCTCCCCGCGCAGTCCTTCGAGGCTGTCGAGCATCGAGGATTCTTCGCCGCAGATATAGGCGCCGGCACCACGGCGGACCTTGAGGTCGAAATCGGTCCCCGAGCCCTGAATGTCGGTGCCCAGCCAGCCGGCATCTTCCATGATGGCGATGGCCGCGTTCATGGTGGCGATGGCATCGGGATATTCGGAGCGCAGATAGATGTAGCCTTTGGTCGCGCCAACGGCGCGGGCCGCGATGATCATGCCCTCAATGAGGGTGAAGGGGTCGCCTTCCATCAGCATGCGGTCGGCAAAGGTCCCGCTATCGCCTTCATCGGCGTTGCAGGCAATGTATTTCTCGCCATCCGGCTGGTCGGCGACCGTTCGCCATTTGATGCCGGTGGGAAAGCCCGCCCCGCCCCGACCTCTCAGGCCGGATTCGGTGACTTGCTCGATGATATGATCGGTGGTCATGGCCAGCGCGGCCCTGAGGCCCTTGAGCCCGCCATGGGCTTCATAATCTGCCAGATCGAGCGGGTCGATCAGCCCGACCCGCGCGAAGGTCAGCCGTTCCTGATTGGCGAAATAGGGAACGCTCTCGGTCGGCCCGTGGTGCAGCGCATGGGCACCGCCGGTCACAAAACCGGCATCGAACAGCCCTGCGACATCGTCCTCGCCGACAGGGCCATAAGCGATCCGGCCTTCGGCTGTCTCAACTTCAACAAGCGGCTCGAGCCAGAGCATGCCGCGTGACCCGTTGCGCTTGATGGTGACGGTTTCGCCGCGCAACTCCGCCTCGCGGGCGATGGCGGCAGCCACATCATCGGCGCCTACCGATCTGGCGGCGGCATCGCGCGGGATCCAGACAATTGTCGGGCTTTGGGTCATGACGCAGCCTCCGTAATGGCCTTGTCGAGCCGGTCGGGCGTCACCCGGCCTACAAGCCTGTCATTGACCAGTGCTGCCGGTGACAGGGCGCAATTGCCAAGACAGTAGACCGGTTCGATGGTCACCCCGCCGGCGGAAGTGCCGCCCAGGGTCACCCCGTGCCGGGCGCAGACCTTTTCGATCAGCTCGAGCGCGCCCATCGACTGACAGGCTTCCGCGCGGCAGAGTTTGACCGTTACCGTCCCACCGGGCTGGCGGCGGAAATCGTGATAGAAGCTCATGACGCCATGAACTTCGGCGCGCGAACGATTGATCGCCTGGGCGATATCCGTAAGCGCCGGTTCGGGGATGAACCCGAGTTCGGCCTGGATGTCGTGGAAAATCTCGATCAGCGAGGCGGGGTCGTTGCCGTGCCTCTGGCAGATCGCCTTGACCATGTCGCCGTGGCCTTCGGCGGTAGAGCCAGTCATATAATCTCCGGATGCCGCTGGCGCGTAAGTCTATGTCGCGGTCCGCATATTGCGCGCAATTGGACCCGGTTGCAAATAGCCGGAGCGTGAAATTTTTTGAAAGCGTATGCGTTCACCTGCATGCGTGGTGGCATACTATGTCTTTGTGCCCACGTTGTTTTTGAGGAAGCGCCACGCCCGCCAAGTCGCGCGATGTACTATCGGGCGGCCGCAGAAACCTCGGTCACCCCGCGGCACAGCATCCGGTCGGCCAACAGCCGCTCCATCCAGCGCTCGGGGCTGTCATTGGCATCGAGAATGATGGTCATGGGTTCGCCGACAGGCTCTTCAAGGGTCTCGAGCTGGCTGTCGAGCAGGCCGACCGGCATGTGATGACCGGGCCGACGGCTCATGCGGCGCTGAAAAAGATCCCGCGTGCCGCGCAGATAGACAAAGGCGGCTTCGCCAAGGCCCTTGCGCAGCCGGTCACGATAGATCGACTTGAGCGCGGAACAGGCGATCACTGTTCCTCCGGGCAGGGAATTGGCTTCCATCGCGATCCGGTCGAACCACGGCCAGCGATCTGCATCGGTCAACGGTGTGCCGGCGCGCATCTTTTCGATATTGCGCGAACCATGCAGATCGTCTCCATCGATGTAGGTCACACCGAGCTGGGCTGCCATCAGGCGGGCGAGCGTGGTCTTGCCGCTGCCGCTGACCCCCATTATGACGACATGCAATGACATGAGAACGGCACACTCCTTTTCTTTTCCTGCGAGGCCGACCAGGTCCCGCGCGTCAGAGAATTATGCGATTTCGTTGCTTACAATTCGCTGACGAACTGAGGTGGGGCGAGAATAATCGCTCAAAAAAGGAGAATTTGTCGACGATATTCTGTGAAAGGCGCTGGCCATGACCGAAGAAATCCTGATTTCGAAAGCAGGACAGCTTGGAATTGTCGAGTTGAACCGGCCTCGCGCCATCAATGCGCTGACAGTGCCGATGTTCGAAGCCATCGAGAAAACGCTCGATGCATGGCGTGACGATGAGAGTATCCGGGCGGTTCTTTTCCGTGGCGCTGGCGAAAAGGGATTTTGCGCGGGCGGTGATGTCCGGGCCACCCGCAACCTGATGCTTTCCGAGCGGTTCGAAGACGCCGCCCGCTTTTTCGACCTCGAATACCGGGTCGATGGGCTGATCGCGGCCTATCCCAAGCCGATCATCGCGTTTCAGGACGGGATCGTGATGGGCGGCGGGATCGGGCTTTCCGGACATGCGCGGTTCCGCATCGCCACCGAGCGCTCGCGCTTTGCCATGCCCGAGGCGGCGATCGGCTTCTTTTGCGATGTGGGATCGAATTTCATTCTTTCCCGGCAGGCCCGACACCGCGCCCTGGCTTTCGAGTTTGCCGGCGAACCGGTTGGCGCCGCAGATGCGGTGATGCTGAGGCTCACCGATATCGTTGTGTCCAGCGCCTCGCTCGATGCCCTGACCGACGAGATCGCGCTGGCGGCTGCCGACAAGGACCCCGAACACGCCATTGCCGGGGTTCTCACCCCGCATGCGGGGGATATCGGGCCGATCCCGTTCTGCGAGGGGGTCGATCGGCTGGCGAATTGCTTTGCCGTAGAGGATGTCGGCCAGATGCTGCACGCGTTGAAGGCGCGGGCGGCGGAGGATGAATTTGCGGCGCATCTGCACGAGGTCATTGGCAAAAGGTGTCCGACCTCTCTCGATGCAAACCGTCAGGCACTCGATGCCAGCCGGTCGATGAAGTCCGCCCGAGAGGTCCTGGCTCTCGACTACCGGCTCGCCGTCTATCTCACCAGGCGCAGCGACTTTGCCGAAGGGGTCCGGGCCGTGCTCGTCGACAAGGATCATTCCCCGGCCTGGTCTCCTGCCGATCTTTCGGGCGTGGATGGCCCGGCGATTGCCGCGGCCATCGCCGGGGAGTGAGCGCGGCGGCCGCCAGTCAATCGGCCTGCGCGAAGTGCTCCATCTGACCGTCAAAGGCGATCCGGAATGCCGGTCTGGCGGTGGCGCGTTCGACATAGTCGCGGCACGCGGGATAGTCGGCAAGACCGTCGAAGCGGTCAACGAGCCGAAGGACATCGGCCATCAGGATGTCGGCTGCGGAAAAGGCACCCACCAGCCAGTCGCGTTGGGTCAGCACCTGCTGCATATGGCCCAGCCGCATGGCCAGGAAACCGTCAAGGGCACTTCGACCAGGCGAAGATTCTTCGTCTCCCGTGAACTTGAAGATCGAATAGGGCAGGGACGCCATTTCGACAGAGTTTAGCGCGGCAAAGATCCAGTTGATGACCGCGCTGCGGCCTTCGGGCGAAGCCGGCATCAGGACATCGCTCTTTTCGGCGATGTGCAACACCATCGCCCCGCTCTCGAAAACCGTTGTGGTGCCGTCTGTCAGCCAGGGCGCCTGCCCGAAGGGCTGGCGGACAAAGTGTTCGGGGCCGCGGTCGTGAAAGGGCGTGCTTTCAACCCGATATGGCAATCCCGCTTCCTCGAGCGCCCAGCGCACCCGCAAGTCGCGCACATAGCCGCGTGGTGTGTCGGGTACCCAGTCATAGGTGGTGAGAACGATTTCGCTCATCGGGCGTCTCCGGGCGCAAATGACAGGAAGGCCTGCAGTTCATCGAACCAGCCGGACCAGCCTGCGGTATGGCTCTCAACCGCCCCGATATCGGGCAGGCGTTCATGAATAAGGGTCAGTTCGGTACCGATCTCGATCGGGCGCAGGGTGAATGTGACCCGGGACTCCCATTCCGGATGGCCGGGCCATTCCCAGGTAAAGACGAGCTTTTCGTCCGGAACGATCTCGAGATAGCGGCCGCGCGGATTGTGTTCGGCGCCGTCAAGGGTCCGGAAAACGATGCTGTAGCGCCCGCTGGGGCGCAGGTCGTTCTCGGCGCTGACGGTCTGGCCGGCGTCGGGACCCCACCACAATATGATCTGTTCGGGCTTGGTGATGGCGGCGAATATCCGTGCCGGTGTCGCTTTCAGCCGGCGGATGATCTGGACGCTGGGAACCGCTTCATTCATTTCGGTTCCTCCTCTTCCACCAGTGCCGTCAGGCGATCGAGACTGACGGTCCAGAAGTGCTGATACTGGTCGAGCCACTCCATCGCTTCCTTCATGGGCGCTGCCGCGAGGCTGACCGAAACGGTGCGTCCGGTCTTCTTTCGCGCGATCAGGCCGGCCTCGGACAGCACGGTCAGGTGCTTCATCATTCCCGGCATCTTGATCGGCAAGGGCCTCGTCAGTTCGCTCACTGAAAGCCCGGGCTCTTGTTTCAGGCGTTCGAGGATTTGCCGCCTTATGGGGTCCGACAGCGCGAAGAATGTGCGGTCGATCGTTGCGTGATGATACTTTGCCATTTGGCGAAGTAAATGACTTGGGCGCGGCCTGTCAATGCCATGGTGTGCCCGGACCGGTGTCATGCCCCTGATTCCCGCGCCCGCGGGACGTCAATGCGCAAAACGGCATTTTCGTGCGGGGCAGCTGCTTATGGTTATGAATTCTTAAAGTCTTAGAGGCAAAACTCGCTGCGGACTGGTCCGTGAAGGGAGTTGTTCTGCTATGTCCGAAGGCCTCGTCGCCATCGATTTGCCCGCCGTTGCCGATTTGCACGCACTCGAGGATGTGCGTGAGCAGATCTCCGCGCAGCTGGACTCGGCACAGTTCGCGATCGGCCTCAAGGACGTTCAGCGGATATCGACCAATGCCCTGCTGATGCTGCTCAGCGCGGCCAGAACTACTGCCCAGGCCGGTGGAGAGATGAAACTGGTCCGCCCGTCCGAACAGGTTTCGGCGGCGATCGAGACTTTGGGGCTGGGTGAGGCGTTCGCGCCGCTACTGGAACAAGAGGGTTAAGAAATGCGCGTACTCACGGTCGATGATTCCCGTACCATTCTGGCGATGCTCAAGCATACGCTGACCGATGCGGGATATGAGGTTCTGCAGGCCGAAAACGGCCAACAGGGGCTCGACATGCTGGGTCAGGAAAACGTCGATGTGGTGATTACCGACGTGAACATGCCCGTCATGGACGGGATCGAGTTTATCCGCCAGGTCCGTGCCGGCGGTCAGCACCACAACCTTCCCATTCTCATTCTGACGACTGAAACCAGCCAGGAGAAACGGGATCTGGGCCGCGCCGCAGGGGGCACGGGCTGGATCGTGAAGCCGTTCGATCCGGACAAGCTGGTCTCGGTCATCCGCAAAGTTAGTCACTAGATACGGGCGGCCGCCCAGGGGTTTCGGGTCGAATAGCTCATGAGTGATCTCGACGAATTCAAAGCGACATATTTCGACGAATGCAGCGAGCTGCTTGGTGAGCTCGAGGAGCAATTCGCCGCTATCGAAGAAGGTGACCGCGAATCCGACCGGATGCATGCCGTGTTCCGCGCCATCCATTCGATCAAGGGCGGGGCGGGTGCCTTCGGGTTTCAGCGCCTTGTCGAGTTCGCACACTCTTTCGAGACCCTTCTCGACTATGTCCGCGATGGCCGGGTCGAGCTCAGCGATGATGTGGTCGCGCTGTGTATTCGCGCCAATGACATCGTGGCCGACTTCGTGGCCGCAGCCCGCGTCGAAGAGGATCTGGGCGCGGATTTCGGCGCCGAAGAGAAGGCGCAATTCGAGGCCCTTTGCAACGGCGACGCCGAGGATGAAGACGATGGTCCGACGCAGGAAGATTTCGACGAGATCGAGTTCACGCCGGTCATGGTCGACCTCGAGGATGAGCCGGCTTCGGACAGCTTCGACGAGGCCCCGTTGAGCGACGGCGCGGCGGCGGATCTGGCGGAAATCGCGCTCGAGACCGACAAGGTTGACGATGCGGCCCGCGGCTGGCGGGTCGAGTTCACGCCGCTGCCCGCGCTTTATGAGCGTGCCAATGACCCGCTCTTGCTGCTGCGCGAGTTGGCCGGGCTCGGGACGTCCACCATCGAGGCACGGCTGACCGAGCTGCCCTTGCTGCACGATTTCGAGCCCTTCGGGGTCTATTGTTCCTGGGTCATCACGCTGACCGATACCAGCGCCAGTGAAGCCGATATCCGCGAAGTCTTCGAGTTCGTCGAAGGCGATTGCGAGATCGCGATCGCGGCCATTGACGGCAGTGCCGCCGCGGCCAGCGCCCCGGTCGCCGAGGCCGAAGAAGAGACCAGCTTTGCCGACCTTGCCGCCAGTCTCAACGCCGGGGCCGAAATGGACGAGGATGCCATCAGCGAAGAGCCGGTGTCCGAAGACCAGGCGGTCGAAGAAGCCTCTGCGGCGAACAAGTCCGATGGGGAGCCCGTTGCAGAAGACAAGCCGGCTGCGAAAAGCCAACCGAGCTTTGCCGATCTCGCTGGCGAACTTGGCGTGACCGGCCTTGATGCCGGGGACGAGGATGAAGACGCGGCTGATGCCGCCATCGCCAAGACCGAGGCCGCTGCAAAACCCGCGGCAGCGCCAGCACCGGCGGCCGCCGGCTACACCAAACCGGCAGCAACCGAGACCCGCAAGCCGGCCATGCAGTCGATCCGGGTGGATCTCGACAAGGTCGATCGCGTGGTCAACATGGTCGGCGAACTGGTCATCACCCAGTCGATGCTCAACCAGCAGATGGACGACACGCTGCGCGACAAATACCAGGAGCTGGTGCGCGGCATCGAGGTTCTGGCGCAAACCACGCGCGGCCTGCAGGATTCGGTCATGGCGATCCGCGCGCAACCGGTCAAATCCGTGTTCTCGCGCATGCCGCGCCTGGTGCGCGAACTGAGCGCGAAGACCGGCAAGAAGATCCGTCTCGAAATGGTCGGTGAAAACACCGAAATCGACAAGACGGTCATCGAACAGCTTTCCGATCCCCTGACCCACATGATCCGCAACAGCGCCGATCACGGGATCGAAACGATCGAGAAACGCACCGACAAGGGCAAGCCCGAAACCGGGGTGATCAAGCTTTCAGCCGAACAGGCCGGCGGTTCGATCCTGATCGTTGTCGAAGACGACGGCGCCGGTATCAATCGCGAGCGGGTGCTCGAGATCGCGCGCGAACGCGGCGTCGTGCCCCCCGATACCCAGTTGACCGAAGACCAGATCGACAATCTGATCTTTGCGCCCGGTTTTTCGACCGCGTCGGAGGTTTCCGATATCTCCGGCCGCGGCGTCGGCATGGATGTGGTGCTGTCCAACATCAAGAAGATCGGCGGTTCGGTGAACGTCAAGTCGCGGCCCGGCTTCGGCACCCGCATGACGCTCAGGCTTCCGCTGACGCTGGCCGTGCTCGACGTCATGCTCGTCAAGGTTGCCGACTGCCACTATGTGATCCCGCTTTCCTCGATCGTCGAGACGATCCAGACCTCGCGCTCGGACTTCGGTTCGGTGCCGTCCGGATCGCGGCTTTTGAAGGTGCGCGGCGAATATGTGCAGGTGGTCGATCTGGCCGACCGGTTCGACATGAACAGCATCACAGATGACGAACACCGCTTCGTGGTGCTTTGCGAAGCGGAAGGCGGGGTGAAGGTCGCGCTGATTGTCGACGATATCGTCGGCCAGCAGCAGGTCGTCATCAAGAGCCTTGAAGAAAACTACGAAAGCATCGACGGCATCGCCGGCGGCACCATTCTCGGCGACGGGTCGGTGGCCCTCATCGTTGATGTCCAGGGCATCAAGGCGTCGCCCACAAGACAAAATGCGGCATAATCTGACAGGAGAATAATATGGCTGTGGCAATGGATGCGCTTGATACCCGCGACAGCATCGACCAGGACGGTCACGTGGATTCCAGCAAGATGATCCAGCTCATCGCGTTTTCGCTCGATGATCAGGTCTATGGCGTGGAAATCACAACGGTGCGCGAAATCCGGGCGTGGAACGGGGCGACCCCGCTGCCCAATACCCGCGAATTCGTGCGCGGCGTCATCAATCTGCGCGGCACCATCGTCCCGATCTTCGATCTGCGCGCCCGGTTCGGCTCGGGCAAGACCGAGGCGACCAAGACCCATGTGGTTGTGGTGCTTTCGGTTGGCGACAAATGGGTCGGCATGCTGGTCGACAAGGTCTCCGATATCCTGACCGTCAACAAGGACGATATCCATGCGGTGCCGGAAGGCAATTCGATGGATTCCGAACTGCTCGGCGGCATCGTGACCCACGAGAACACCATGGTCGGCCTGATCGACCTCGAGAACGTGGTCGGCAGAAGCACTGAAGAAGCCTAGTCTCTTCGGATTCCGGCAATCGGTTGTGAGGGCGGCCCCGGGGCCGCCCTTTGCCGTGCGGGTGGTGCGCATTAAACGGCCTTGCAATAAAACTATAAATCTGGTTATATCGTTTCATGACGACAACATCACCCACCGCCAAAGCCCTTGCCGCCCTCGGCCATGACGCCCGTCTGGGGGTGTTTCGCCTGCTCGTGCGGGCGGGCGAGAGTGGCCTGACGGTCGGGGAGATCGGCGAACATATGGGCTTGCCCGCGTCCACGCTTGCGCATCATTTGCGTGCGCTGGTCGATGCCGGGCTGGTGCTGCAGGAAAAGCAGGGCCGGGAAGTGCGCAACCGGGCCGACTATGCGCGGATCGAACAGACGCTTCAGTTCCTGACGTCCGAATGCTGCATGGGCGTTACCCTTGAACGGGCGGAAGAGCCGGCCTGAGCGCCTCTCTTTTTTGCCAAACAAAACGATAAAACCGGTGATATCGAAATGACGGATCTCTCCAGCGGCTTCGCGCCGCAATCCCTTCTCAGGCAGGCCCGGCGCCATTCGGTGTGGCTGGCCATTGCCGCCATCCTTGTGCTCGTTGCCATTCTCTCGCCCGGACAGGCCGCAGACAGCCTTGTCTTTGTCGGCGATGCCTTGTCGACGACCGGCCCGTTCCTGGTCCTCTCTGTGGTGATCGCGGCCTGGGCGGCGGCCTCGGGTGCGGACAATCTGATCGCGCGGGCCTTCACCGGTTCGCCGGCGATGATGATTGCGCTGGCGGCACTCGCCGGCGCGTTTTCACCGTTCTGCTCCTGCGGGGTCATTCCCCTTATCGCGGCCCTGTTGTCGATGGGCGTGCCGCTTTACGCGGTGATGGCTTTCTGGCTCGCCTCCCCGATCATGGACCCCTCCATGTTTGCGCTCACCAGCGGTGTGCTGGGGGTCGATTTCGCCCTTGTCAAAACCGTCGCTGCGCTGGCGCTGGGCGCCGGCGGCGGGTTTTCCACCCTGTTTCTGGTCCAGCGCGGTTTGCTGGCCGAACCCTTGCGCGCCGGGATCGGCAATGGCGGCTGCGGCGGCGCCAGGATCCGCGATCCCAAGCCGGTCGTGTGGCAGATCTGGGCCGAGCAAGAACGCCGCGCCAAATTCGGCAGTGAAGCGCTCAAGACCGGTCTGTTTCTCGGCAAATGGCTGATCCTTGCCTTTCTGCTCGAGAGCCTGATGGTGGCGTTCATTCCGGCCGAGACCGTGACCGCGCTGCTGGGTGGAGAGGGCTTCGCGCCCGTTGCCATCGCCACGCTGGTCGGCGTGCCGGCCTATCTCAATGGCTATGCCGCGCTGCCTCTGGTTGCCGGCCTGATTGATCAGGGGATGGCGCCGGGCGCCGGGCTCGCCTTCCTTGTGGCCGGTGGGGTGACGTCGATCCCCGCGGCGATGGCGGTCTGGGCGCTGGTCAAGCCGAAGGTCTTCGGGCTCTACATTGCGCTTTCGCTTGGGGGTTCATTTATCGCGGGGCTTGTCTATCAGGCCGCTCTCTCGCTCTGAGAACGAGACGCATCACGTTCGCCGTCCTGTCTGCCATTCAAGCGGGCAGGACGGTGGTCATTCGGCAATGAGGAACTAGAACAGTTCGATGTCGTCGGTGCCGGTGCGTTTGGCAACACCGGAAAGTTCGGGACGGCGGAGTTCATCCAGGGTCAGGGATTCCCAAACCGCATCAAGATCGGCCTCGGTCTCGCTCGACCGGTCAATCATGGCAATCTGGGAGGCGGCCTTGACCATGTCGGCCACGCGCTGCTCGATCCGGTCCTGCATCTGCAGAGCCATGATGATCTTGGTCACGGCCATGCCGCGCGCCTGTTCGGCCGGTTGGGCCGCATCCATCAAGATGGCCAGTCCATCATTGATGCGCTCGACCATCTCGGCCGTCTGGCGGGCCGTTTCTTCGAGCTCGGATGCGAGTTTAGACAAGGACATCGGCTAATTTTCCCCCTGACGCAGCTTTTCTTGCCGTCTCATCCGGTCAAGCTAGCCCGAATTCCCTAAAGCCTTGTTTTCCCATCCCATGAATTGTGAATCGCTGCTCTGTTGGTTAGCAATTCACTAAGAAGTACAACGCTAGAATGACCCCCGGTTTACAGATGGCGGGTTTATGACGGCGATCGCTTCTCAAAAAGGGCAAATGCTCGACCGTGTCGGAGCGGTAACGGTTCACCAGGGAGACTGCCTGGTCACCGACAGCCCCGACGTGACCTATTCGACGGTGCTCGGCTCGTGCATCAGCGCCTGTGTGCGCGATACCAAGGCGCAGGTCGGGGGCATGAACCATTTCCTTTTGGCCGTGCAGTCCTCGAGCGCCCGCGACCGGTTCGGTGAATCGGCGCGTTATGGCGCCTATGCCATGGAACAGCTGATCAACCTGGTGCTGACCAAGGGCACCGGGCGCAAGTCCAATCTCGAGATCAAGGTGTTTGGTGGCGGCAATATCAACGCCTCGATTACCGATGTCGGCGCAGCCAATGCCGCCTTTGTCAGGGCCTTCATGGCCGATGAAGGTTATGTCGCAACATCCGAGGATCTGGGGGGTGCGTTCGCCCGCCGGGTGTTGTTTCAGCCTTTTACCGGGCGCGCTTTCGTCAAGCGTCTCGACAGCACGATCAACGAAGGCCTGATGCGCGAAGAACTGGCGCACGCCAACCAGTCGATCAAACCTGTCGAGGACGACATCGAGTTGTTCTAGCCGCGGCATTTGCCGGCGTGTTTTGTGTGGAGAGTACGGTTGGAAAACCTCGAAATACCGCTGTCTGACGAAGAGTTTGTGGCCATCAAGCAGCGGGTCTACAAGATTGCGGGGATTTCCCTGTCGGATGCCAAACGCACCCTGGTCATTTCCCGTCTGACCAAGGTGGTGCGCGGGCTTGGCCTGCGCTCGTTCAGTGACTATGTCGATTTCCTCGACCGGGGCGCGGACGCGGATCAGGTCCAGACTTTCGTCAATGCACTGACCACCAATCTGACGCGGTTCTATCGCGAAGAGCATCACTTTGCGCACCTGGTCGACTATGTCGGCACGCTGATCGAAAACCCGCCACGGCGGGGAGCTGGCGGCAAGCCGCGGCTGCGCATCTGGTCGGCAGGCTGTTCGACCGGGCAGGAGCCTTACACCATCGCGTTGGCGCTGATTGACGCCTATCCGCAGCTCAAGCGCTGGGACTTCCGGATCCTGGCCACCGATATCGACACCAATGTGCTCAAGACGGCCTCGGCCGGTATCTACAAGAAGACCGATCTCGCCGGCCTTTCGGCGCAACGCATGGCGTTCTTCGAGAATGCGGGACCGGATACGGTCGCCATTCCCCGCGCCATCCGTGAACTGATCGCCTTCAAGCCGCTCAATCTGATCACCGAATGGCCGTTCAAGGGACCGTTCGATGTGATCTTCTGCCGGAACGTGGTGATCTATTTCGACCGCCCGACCCAGGAGAAGCTGTTCGAGCGCATGGCCAGCGTGCTGAGCCCTTCCGGGTTCCTCTATATCGGGCACTCGGAAAACCTCAATTCAGTCAATTCCCGGTTCGATCGGGTGGGCAAGACCATCTATCGACCCAAAACTGCCATGGGCAGGAGTGCGGCATGACAATACGCGTATTGATCGTTGACGATTCCGCGCTGATCCGCGAGGTGATGAGCAAGATTATCGGGGCCGAACCCGATATGGAGGTGATCGGCACCGCTCACGATCCGCTGGATGCGCGCGAGAAGATCCGGGTCACCAATCCCGACGTCGTGACCCTCGATGTCGAAATGCCGAACATGAACGGGCTGGCGTTTCTCGAAAAGCTGATGCGGCTGAAGCCGACCCCCGTCGTCATGGTTTCCACGATCACTACCAAGGGGGCGGAAGCCACGCTGCTGGCGCTTGAACTGGGTGCGGTCGATTTCGTTGCCAAGCCGGGTCACGATCTCAGCGGCGGGCTCGATGCGTTTGCCGGTGAAGTGCGGCGCAAGGTTCGCGCCGCCGCCCAGAGCCGGGTGCACAGCCATCCGCGGGTTCAGGCCAAGCCCAAGACGCCGGTGCTTTCCGGGCGCGATGCGCCCAAGGGCTCGCTGATCGCGCTGGGGGCCTCGACCGGCGGGGTCGACGCCATCAAATCGGTTCTTTGCACTTTGCCGTCCGACTGCCCGCCGATCGTTATCGCCCAGCACATGCCCAAGGGTTTCACCGAGCGCTTTGCGCATCGCCTGTCGGAAGTCACGCCGCTCAAGGTGATCGAGGCGGTCGACCGCATGCCGCTCGAAGACGGACACGCCTATATCGCGCCGGGCGACTGGCATTTGCGGATCGAGAAGAGCTCGGGCTTCCTCAAGTGCCGGCTCGGCAGCGACACGGTTGTTTCCGGTCACCGGCCGTCGGTCGATGTGCTGTTCGATTCCGTTGCCAAATATGTCGGCGATCATGCGGTCGGGGCGATCTTGACCGGCATGGGCAAGGACGGAGCGGTGGGGCTCAAGGCAATGCGCGATGCCGGTGCATATACGATCGGGCAGGCCGAAGGGTCCGCGCTCATCTATGGCATGCCCAAAGCGGCCTTCGATATCGGTGCGGTGACCGAGGAACTGCCGGTCGAGGAGATCGGTCCGCGTCTGTTGTCCCAGCTCATCAAGCGCCGGCGGGCCGCCTGATCCGGGTTGTAAATTAGTAAGAGTTTATCCCTAGAGTGGGCCCACGGCTCACTGTCCGGGAAGTGTTGAAGAGGCTATCAGCTATGCCCAAAGCCAGTCAGGTCAGCGTGATGATCGTTGACGACCAGCAGTCCATGCGTGGCATTTGCAAATACATTCTGACCCAGCTCGGATTCAAGGAAGTGATCGAGGCCAAGAATGGCCGCGATGCGCTGGGCAAGCTCGAGCGCAATCACGTCGATCTCATCATCTCCGACTGGAACATGGATGATGTCGACGGCCTCACGCTTCTGAAGGTCGTGCGCAAGCACCCGCGCACCGCCAAGCTGCCTTTCATCATGGCGACCGGGCGGTCGGACCAGGACCAGGTGCGCGAAGCGATTTCCTGCGGGGTCAACAACTACGTCATCAAGCCGTTCGATGCGGGCACGATGAAGAAGAAGATCGAGGCGGTGATCGGCACGCTGGCCTAGGCTCTCCACCCGGGGACATGAGCCGTCGGCAGAGTGAATGGAGCGGCGTGTCGAGCGCCGCTTTTTTCTTGTCCGGGTCTCCCCCGCTGCTTGAGCGCGGGCGCGAATTTATCGATCCGTATGGTCTTCTGGAAGGCGCTCAGAAGCGGATCCGCTCTATCCGCTTCCGCCCTGGTGATGGCGCGCCCTCCGACCTGCCCGAAGGGGCGATTTCCGAGTATATTGCCGAGGCGATTGCGCTACGCTGGTAGCGCCTTGAACGGACGGATGGAGAGTGCTTGTGGCGCGCATTGGATTGGTTGCACACGATAAGAAGAAGGCCGATCTGGTCGAATGGGTGCAAACTCATCGCGCAATTCTTGAAATACACACACTTTTTGCAACCGGCACGACGGGCAGCGAAATCGTGCGCCATACGGGGCTTTCCCCGACGCTTCTCAAGAGCGGGCCGCTGGGCGGCGATGCCCAGATCGGTGCCATGATCGTTGAAGATCGCCTTGATATGCTTGTATTTTTCATCGATCCGCTGACCGCCATGCCGCATGATGTCGACGTCAAGGCGCTGATCCGGCTTGCGGTGCTCGAGGACCTGCCGATCGCAGTCAACCGTTCGACGGCCAACGCGCTGATCGCGACAATCGGGTGAGCGGTTATTGACAGGGGAGGCCGGTTTTGAACAGATGCCGCGCACCCGCGGCGAAAACAGGGCAATAAAGGCACGGGTTACAGGGTGGAGAAACAGGCAATTATCGACGTCAAGGCGGTGAACAAGGGGTTCGGCGGTCTCAAGGCTGTATCGAACTGTTCGCTGTCGGTTGCAAAGGGCTCGATCACCGGGCTCATCGGTCCGAACGGGGCCGGCAAGACAACGCTTTTCAACATGGTCGCAGGCACCTTGATGCCGGATAGCGGGCAGATCCTGTTCGACGGCAAGGATGTCACGCATCTGCAGCCGCATGAGCGGTTCGCCGAGGGGCTGCTGCGCACCTTCCAGATCGCGCATGAATTTTCGCACATGACGGCGCTCGAGAACCTGATGATGGTGCCGCCCGGTCAGCCGGGCGAACGCCTCATCGATGCGTGGTTCCGGCCGGGCAAGACTGCCAGGGTCGAGGCTGAAGTGCGCAAGAAGGCCAATGAGGTGATCGAGTTCCTGCATCTCGGTCACGTCAAGCACGAGCTGGCGGGCAATCTCTCGGGCGGGCAGAAAAAGCTCCTCGAATTGGGCCGCACCATGATGGTCGATGCCAAGGCGGTGCTGCTCGACGAGGTGGCGGCGGGGGTGAATCGCACGCTGCTCAAGGATCTGGCGGCCAATATCAAGCGGATGAACACCGAGCTGGGTTACACCTTCTTCGTCATCGAGCATGACATGGACCTGATCGCCGAGCTGTGCGATCCGGTGATCGTGATGGCCCAGGGCGAAGTCATCGCGGAAGGGCCGATGGAAGAGCTGCGCAACAATCCCGAGATCGTCGAAGCCTATTTCGGCACCGCGGTGGAGGATGTGGCGTGAGTCTGATCGAGGTTAGCAATGTGTCCGCCGGCTATGGCGGTACCCCGATCCTGAATGGCGTGAACCTGGCCATCGAAAGCACCGATATCGGGGTGATCGTGGGGCCGAATGGCGCGGGCAAGTCGACGACGCTCAAGGCGATCTTCGGGCTGCTCAGGGTGAGCGAGGGCGCGGTGCTGCTCAATGGCCGCGACATCACCAATGCGGAGGCCGACAAGCTGGTGCCCATGGGGCTCAGCTTCGTGCCGCAGGAATTCAACGTTTTCACCTCGATGACTGTCGAGGAAAATCTCGAAATGGGGGCCTTTGTCCGGCGCGACGATTTCTCGGACACGCTGGCCTCGGTCTATGAGATGTTTCCGCCGCTCAAGGAAAAGCGCCGGCAAAAGGCGGGCGAGCTCTCGGGCGGCCAGCGCCAGATGGTGGCGATGGGCCGGGCGCTGATGAGCCAGCCCAAGCTCCTGCTGCTTGACGAGCCGTCGGCGGGGCTCAGCCCGCGCTACATGCTCGAGATCTTCGAGCAGGTGATCAAGATCAACAAATCCGGCGTCGGCATCCTGATGGTCGAACAGAACGCCCGTCAGGCGCTCGAGTTCGCCTCAAAGGGCTTCGTGCTCGCCGGCGGCAAGAACCGGTTTACCGGCTCGGGGCGCGAACTGCTCGACGATCCCGAAGTCGCCCAGAGTTTCCTCGGGGGATAGGGCCATGAACGAACTGATCTTCTTCGTCAACAAGGTCCTGGTTTCCGGCACTGTGCTGGGCTCGATCTACGCCCTTGGGGCGGTTGGCGTCACCCTGATTTTCGGCATTCTGCGGTTCGCCCATTTTGCCCATGGCGACATGATGACCATGGGGGCGTTCGTCACTTTCGTGCTTGCGTCCATCGCCGCCTCGATGGGCATCCAGACCTTCTGGCCCACCGGCTTCATCGTTCTGCCCTTCGCCATGGCGATTGCGGCGGGGCTGGCGCTCGGGATCGACAGGGCCTTCTACCAGCCCTTGCGGCAACGCGGCGCCAAACCGGTGACCCTGCTGATCGCTTCGATCGGTGTGACCCTGATGATCCAGGGGCTGATCCGGCTGTTCTGGGGCGTCGAGGCGCGCAGCTTCTTCGCCAATGAGCCCAAGGATCTCATCCGGATCGAAGTGCCGTTCGAAGGGGTCCGGCCCATCGTGATTTCCGAGCCGCAGATCCTTTTGATCGTGACCACCGTCATCGCGGTCGTGGCGCTGCATCTGTTCCTCACCCGCTCGCGGCTCGGCAAGGGCATGCGGGCCATGGCCGACAATGCCGATCTGGCAAAGGTATCGGGCATCAACACGCGGCAGGTGATCCGCGCGACCTGGGTGATTGCCGGCGGGCTCGCCTGCATGGCCGGCACCATGCTGGCGCTCGATGTGACCCTCAAGCCCGACCTTGCCTTCAACATCGTGCTGCCGATCTTCGCCGCCGCCATTGTCGGCGGGCTGGGGCAGGCCTATGGCGCCATCGCCGGCGGGTTCCTGATCGGGTTCGCCGAGACCATGGCGGTCTTCAACTGGTCGATCCTGTTGCGGCCCTTCCGTCAGAGCTGGCCCGACTGGCTGCCGTTCCCGGCTGACCTGTCGCTGGTGCCGACCGAATACAAGCTCACCGTCGCCTTCGTGATCCTTGTGGTGGTGCTGCTCGTCAGACCCACCGGTATCTTCAAGGGGGCCTCGACATGACGCATATCCGCGAATTCATCCTGTTCGGGGTTCTGGCCGTTCTCATCGGCATCCTCGTTCTGTGGCTGAGCCCGGTCGGCACGATCCAGATCCTGGCGCTGGCGTCTGCCTATGCGCTGATCGCTCTGGGGCTCAACGTGCAGTGGGGCTATGGCGGGCTGTTCAATTTCGGTGTCATGGGCTTTTTGATGCTGGGCGGGTTCGGCGTCGTCTTCGCCTCCTACCCGATCAATGAGAGCTTCTGGGGGTCGGATGGCCCGATGCTGCTCGGGCGGGCTGCGATCGCGGCGGCCTTCGGCGCGGTGATCATCATCGCGGCGGCCAAAAGCGAGAAATTCGGTCTCGGCAAGCGTTCGCGCATGTTCGCGCTGGTCGTGGCCTGGGCGGTTGCCTATATCGTCTACCGTTCGCAGATCGATCCGGCCGTCGCCTATATCGAGGGCGAGGTCGAGCAGGGCTTTGTCGGCGGGCTCGGGCTGCATGCGATTTTCGGCTGGGCGCTGGGCGGGGTTTTCGCCGGTGCGGTGGCCTATGTGATCGGCAAGATCTGTCTGGGGCTGAGAACCGACTATCTTGCGATCGCCACCATCGGGATCGCCGAGATCATCCGCGCGCTGATCAAGAATATGGACTGGCTGACCCGCGGCACGCTTACCGTGTCGCCGGTGCCCTGGCCGGTGCCGACCCAGGCCGATCTGGCGGCGTCGGGGTTGGAAGATCTGTCGCTGATCACCGCACGCTCGATGTATCTGGTGCTGACGCTGCTGGTCATCGTCGTCATCTTCCTGTTGCTGCAGCGCGCCTATTACGGGCCCTGGGGGCGGATGATGCGGGCGATCCGCGACAATCACATTGCCGCCGGATCGATGGGCAAGGACGTCAAGCGTCGCCAGATCGAGATCTTCGTGCTCGGCGCCGCGCTCATGGGCATTGGCGGCTCGATCCTGACCACCTATGTGCAGATTTTCGATCCGGGCGGATATCAGCCGATCAACCACACCTTCATCGTGTGGGTGATGATCATTGTCGGCGGGGCAGGGAACAATCTCGGCGCGCTGTTCGGCGGGGTGTTCATCTATATCGTATGGACGATCTCCGATCCGATTGCCGAGTTCATCTTCCGCAACCTTTCCGAGTTCAGCGACGGCATGGGTTGGGGTGCGATCCCCGATGTGCAATCCCGCGCCCTGCAGATGCGCGTCTTCGTGCTCGGCCTCGTCATCACCATTGCGCTGCGCTATGCGCCGCAAGGGTTGATCCCCGAGCGGATAGGCGGCGCCAAGGCCGAGGACTAGGCGTCGGTCGGCAGGTATCGACATTGGAGGGCGTCCCGATGTGATCGGGACGCCCCTTTTCTTTTTTGGGTGCGCCGCTATGTCCCTTCACGCTGTCCCGGCCTTGAGCCGGGACCTCACCAGATAATGACTAGGCCCCGGATCAGGTCCGGGGCGGCCCGGGAGGATGCAACCCCAAGCCTCACCTTGAGGCGCGAGGTGAAGCCGAGCCTCGAAGGGCGAACCACGAAGGGCGAGGACGGAGAGCGTGGCCGTCCTTCGAGGGTCGCGCCGGTGGCGCTCCCGCCTCAGGATGAGGACAGTGTGTGTAGCGGCGCCGTGCAAGCAGGTGCGAGGACTTCACCTCTCCCTTGGGGGGAGAGGTCGATCCGAAGGATCAGGTGAGAGGGCCTTGGCTGAGGGGGCCCTGGCTGAGGTAGAACAGAGCCCCTCACCCCAACCCTCTCCCCCGGCGGGGAGAGGGAGCGTGACGCGCAGTGCCACACACCGTGCCGTCCTGGACCTGATCCGGGATCTACTCGCTTAGGCCTCACGACACATCGTCAGCGCTTCAGTTTCCGGCGAATGCGAATGGACCCCGATTTTCATCGGGGTGACGCTATTGGTTTTGGTTGTGACCCATCACCCCATCGTCGTCATGCTCGGGCAGCTTGCCGGCGTGAGGCAGTCAGATTCCCGAGCATCCATGATGAGATGACGCGCGGGAACCAGTACTGATTACTGCACTACCGATGAGAAGTGCCGAAGTGCCTCATGGACCCTCGGATCAAGTCCGGGGGTGACGAGGTGGGTGGAGATGCAACCCCAAGCCTCACCCTGAGGTGCGAGGTGAAACCGAGCCTCGAAGGGCGAGGCCGGAATGTGAAGGCGCCTGTGACGTGCCTTTCCCTCCCCTTGCGGGGAGGGTTTGGGTGGTGCCCGCTTTACCGATGGAGTTGAAGGAACAATGAGCTGGCCCCAATGTCACCTCCCCCTTGACGGGGGGTGACAAGCGGTTGGGCGAAGCCCAAACCGAGGTTCCTTTGGAACCTTGGTAGTGCTGGAACGGGTGGGGGTGGTGTTTCAGCCATTCGAGCGTAGCTCTCATGGTCGTTCTTCGCTCGCAAAGCTCCACCGGAGCTTTGCGTTGCCATCGGCAAACGCTCGAAAGTTATCCCCGCCCTCTGACACCCGATTATCATCCCCGAACCAACCTGCAATTGAGCGTGGTCGCGACGAACGGTCAGGCAGGTCTGGGTCCGGGTTCCATGAGGGTCGCCTCAGGGAAGGCCAAAACTGCGCCGGAGCCGGCTGCCGTCAAGGCGGCAGCGCACCGTGGAAACATGGCGGGGATTGACCCCAGCCCATTGACGCAGTCCAAGCCCAAAATCCCGGATGAGTGGGACGCTGTGCGCCTCGCTATTACTTTACGTTACGGATGAGACGTTCCGCGTCCCACTCCCGCTCTGCTGATTTGAAACCTTGGAGACATCCGTCTGCCGGGCGGTTCGGGCTGCCTTTGCGCGCACGGCGTGGCATGGTGCCGGCATGCTGTTCGATTCGCGGCAATTGCCGATTCACGACACGCCGGATTTCACCATCGAGGCCCGCTATGCCGAGGCGGGGCTGGTATGCGGTGTCGATGAGGCCGGACGGGGGCCGCTGGCCGGCCCGGTGGTGACCGCGGCCGTAGTGCTCGACCCGATGCGGGTGCCTGAAGGGCTCAATGATTCCAAGAAGCTGACCGAGAAGGCGCGCGAAGCACTGTTTCTCGAGATCATGGCGGTTGCCGATGTCAGCATCGCCGCCGCCCCGCCGATGGTGATCGACAGGCGCAATATCCGCGGCGCAACGCTGTGGGCCATGGCCCGGGCCGTGGCCGCCCTGCCCCGCGCGCCCGGCATGGCGCTGATTGACGGCCGGGACGTGCCGCCTGAACTGCCCTGCCCCGGCGCCGCCGTGATCAAGGGTGATGCACGGTCGCTGTCGATTGCCGCGGCCTCGATCATTGCCAAGGTCACGCGGGACCGGATGTGCGCCATCATT
Organism: Cucumibacter marinus DSM 18995; assembly: GCF_000429865.1. GTDB lineage: Bacteria > Pseudomonadota > Alphaproteobacteria > Rhizobiales > Devosiaceae > Cucumibacter > Cucumibacter marinus. Next base: position 320,509 of record NZ_KE386977.1, on the reverse strand, counting down.
CATTGCGCGCATCCCGATCACGGCATGGACAAGCACAAGGGCTATCCCTCGCCTGCGCACCTCATGACGCTCGACGGGCACGGAGTGACGCCGCATCACCGCACGAGCTATGCGCCGGTGCGCGAACGGCTCGAAAGGAAGCGTTAACCACACCGCTTAGCCAGCTCTTAAGCTTAAGATTCTACAACCGGAATTACTGCAAAATCCGGTTGAGTAGAGTGCATGTTGCGTAACGCACAATCCCGGGCCGAGCTGGCCTCCACCGCGTCATCCGACGCCCATTTGCCGATCGACACGATCCTTGTGGGCGACAGCATCGCCGAGATGGAAAAGCTGCCCGCCGGTTCGGTGGACCTCGTCTTCGCCGATCCGCCCTATAACCTGCAGCTGTCCGAAGGACTGACCCGCCCCGACCAATCGCATGTCGACGGGGTCGACGATGCCTGGGACAAGTTCGACGACTTCGCCCATTACGACGCCTTCACCCGCGCCTGGCTTCTGGCGGCGCGCCGGGTCCTGAAGCCCGATGGGGCGATCTGGGTGATCGGCTCGTACCACAACATCTTCCGGGTCGGCGCGATCCTGCAGGATCTCGGCTACTGGATGCTCAACGACGTCATTTGGCGCAAGACGAACCCGATGCCGAATTTCCGCGGCACACGGTTCACCAATGCGCATGAGACGCTGATCTGGGCGTCGCGCTCGGAAAAGTCCAAGCCCTGCTTCAATTATGAAGCACTCAAACAGGCCAATGACGACACGCAGATGCGCTCCGATTGGCTGATGCCGATCTGCACTGGCCATGAGCGGCTCAAAGACGATGACGACGCCAAGGTACACCCGACGCAAAAGCCCGAAGCGCTGCTGCACCGGGTGATGATCGCGACCACCAAGCCCGGCGATGTGGTGCTCGACCCCTTTTTCGGCACCGGCACCACCGGGGCCGTGGCCAAGAAGCTCGGCCGGCATTTCATCGGCGTCGAGCGCGAAAGCAGCTATGTGAATGCCGCGCTCAAGCGCATTGCCGCGATCAAGCCGCATGACCGGGTGGCGCTCGAGACCATCAAGCCCAAGCGCGCCGCGCCGCGCGTTGCCTTCGGCGCTCTGGTCGAGGCCGGCATGGTCAATCCGGGCACCGTGCTGACCGACACCAAGGGCCGGTTCGAGGCCGTGGTGCGGGCCGACGGCTCTTTGAAATCGGATCGCCATGAAGGTTCGATCCACAAGGTGGGGGCGCTGGTGCAGGGGTTTGACGCCTGCAATGGCTGGACGTTCTGGCACATCAAGAACGGCAAGACCCTCACCGTTATCGACGATCTTCGCGCCGACTACCGCATGCGGATCGACAAACTCTCAGCTTGACCGGACCTCCAGGTCATCAACAGGCCGCCTTCCACGAAAGTGGTCGGCGGCCTTTTCTTTTCACTGTTCAGAGACGGGGTGGCTTGACGTCGATACCGGCGGATTTGAGCACCTTCTTGTAGAGAGTCGGCAAGGCTTCCCGGGACAGCGCGCCCGGCTTTGACCACCAGCCTTCGCCGGGCGGCTCTTCCCCCGCACGCGCCTGCCAGACGGTCAGACGCAGTGAGAAATGAGTGAAGACGTGCTCGACTTCACCGGCCTCGCGCCACTCGGTATCCATCGGGAAATCCGGCGCCTCCTGGTCGTCGGTCCAGGCGCTGCCGGGCACCTCTGTCATTTCCGCCAGCATGCCCTTGTCGGCGCGGCGCCTCAGCCAAATAGCGCCATCGGGCCGTTCGAGGACATAAGCATGGCCGACCCGGGCCGGGCGCTTCTTCTTCGGCGGGGCCACGGGAAAATCGAGTGCGTCCCCGGCAGCAGCACCCGCGCAGCCCGGACGCAGCGGACAGACGAGACAATTGGCCGATTTGGGCGCGCAGATGGTTGCACCGAGATCCATCATCGCCTGGGCGAAATCGCCCGCCCTTTCGGGCACTGCCTCGCCCACGATCTCGCCGATCAGGGGCTTGGCATTGCGGACCGGATCCGACAGTCGGGTGAGGCGCGCGACAACCCGCTCGACATTGCCATCGACCACTGCGACTTGCTCGTCGAAACAGATCGCGGCAATCGCGGCCGAGGTATAGGCACCGATCCCGGGCAGGGTTTTGAGGCCTTCTGCGGAGGTTGGGAACGCACCACCATGGTCGGCGACGACCGCCTGCGCGCAGGCATGCAGGTTTCGGGCGCGGGCGTAATAGCCGAGCCCGGCCCAGGCGGCGAGCACCTCCTCGCGCGGAGCGGCAGCGAGATCGGCTACTGTTGGCCAGCGGTTGGTGAAGTCCTCGAAATAGCGCCGGACGGTGACAACGGTTGTCTGTTGCAGCATGACCTCGGACAGCCAGACCCGGTAGGGATCGGGCCGCTCGCCCGCAACCTTGTCCGCAGGAGCGACGCGCCAGGGCATCTCGCGGGCGTGGCGGTCATACCAGGCGAGAAGGGCGTCGGCATCGATGGGGTTAGGCTTTATCGGGGCGGCGGGTTCGGGCATGATGGGATCGAAACAACATGCATCGCGCCGGCGCAAGTGCAATTGAGCGCCACTACCGCGATGCCCCCAACCGGTCCGGGAAAATTGGCAGCCAAATCGCAAAAGGAATTCCGCCGGCTCAACCGCTCGGTCTCGGTCGGTGACGTCGCCATGAAGGCGGTCGAACCGGTCTTGCGCAAGCGCGGCTTCGCCAGCGCGGATATCCTCACCCACTGGAAGGCGATCGTGCCGCCGCCCTATGGCGAGGCGGTGATGCCGGACAAGCTGGTCTGGCCCAAAAACGCTCATGGCGAGCGCGAAGCGGCGGGCGCAGTGCTGCAGGTCAGGGTCAGCCCGGCGGTCGCGTTGCAATTCAACCACGAGATCCCGGCGCTGCGCGATGCCATCAACCGCTATTTTGGATTCTACCTGATTGCGGAGATCAAACCTTCGCGAACGCCGTTCATTGCCGGTTCAGCCGCCAAGACCCAGGATCGGCCCATCGCGACGGACAAGGCCGTTCGCGAAAGAGTGCAACGACAAACCGAAGGCACAAGCGACGAAGAGCTGCGCGATGCGCTGCAAAGACTGGGCGAAGGCATTGCCCGCCGCAACCCCGATCCCAAGCGTTCGGATGGCTAGGCAGGCGGTGAAATAATCGCGAGCCCTCTTGCGGCCAAGATTGGCAACTCTATTGTCGCCACCGAAGACACAAAAGCGTTTCAGGAGAAGCATAGTGATCATTAACCGCCGGACCGCCCTGACCATGAGTGCCATGGCTGCCCTCGGCACCACGGGCCTGCCCAGCCTCGCCTTTGCCGAGGATGGCGACCGTCACGACGCCAATGCGCTGATGAACCCCGAAGGCATCACCGATCGTCCGCTCGGCCCTGCCGACGCCAAGGTGACCGTGATCGAATATGCCTCCCCGACCTGCCCGCATTGCGCCAGCTTTCATGTGAACACGCTGCCCGCGCTCAAGGAGCAGTATATCGACACCGGCAAGATCCAGTTCATCCTGCGCCCCTTGATCCGCAATGTGCAGGACGCGGTGGTGTTCATGGTCGCCGAATGCTCGGAAGACAGCTATTACGAGGTCCTCGACGATTACTTCAATCGCCAGATGGAGTGGATGACCGCGGAAAGCCCCAAGGCCGGGCTGCTGGCGGTGGCCGAGGATCACGACTTCACCGCCGAGAGCTTCGATGCCTGCCTTGCGGATGAAGAGCTGTTTGCCAAGATCGAAGCCGCTTCGAACCAGGCACGCGACAACTTTGCGCTCGATGCAACACCGACCTTCTACATCAATGGCTTGCAGCGCGCCGGCGCCAAGAGCATCGAACAGATGGCCGAAGATATCGATCCGCTGCTCTAGGCAGCGCCATCGAACCGAATGCCGATGGGCCCGTGGCGGAGACGCTGCGGGCCCTTTTCGCTGGGCGTCAAAACTGCGGAAACCCGGGGCTTTGCGCTTGACGAATCAATGTCCCCACCCCCCGAATAAAGAGTATGTTAACCGCTTCCAATTTCCGCTCGTCACGGCGGGAACATCGGAGCGGGTTGGAGTACACGCGTTGAAGCTGACCACGGCGGCGATCTGGTATCGCCACAGTTCCGGGTATGAGATGCCGCGCGGAACCCTCAACGGGGTTCGCCTGTGAAATTCACGCGTCTCAAAATCGTCGGCTTCAAGAGCTTCGTCGACCCCACCGAATTGCATATCGAGACCGGGCTGACCGGGATTGTCGGCCCCAATGGCTGCGGCAAGTCGAACCTTGTCGAGGCGCTGCGCTGGGTGATGGGCGAAAGCTCGTACAAGAACATGCGCGCTTCGGGCATGGACGATGTGATCTTTTCGGGTTCGGGCAACCGCCCGGCGCGCAACAGTGCCGAAGTGACCTGTGTGCTCGACAATACGGATCGCACGGCGCCGAACGCCTTCAACAATGCGGACACGCTGGAAGTCACACGCCGCATCGAACGGGAAGCCGGTTCCATCTACCGGTTGAATGCCAAGGATGTTCGCGCCCGCGACGTGCAGCTTCTGTTCGCCGACGCCTCGACCGGCGCCCGTTCGCCGGCGCTGGTGCGCCAGGGCCAGATCGGGGAGCTGATCGCAGCCAAGCCGGTTCAGCGCCGAGCGCTGCTGGAAGAAGCGGCAGGCATATCGGGGCTTCACTCCCGCCGGCACGAAGCCGAGTTGCGGCTGCGGGCCGCCGAACAGAATCTCGAGCGCGTCGACGACATCATCGCGCAGGTCGAAACCCAGCTGGATACGCTCAAGCGCCAGGCGCGGCAGGCCGTGCGCTACCGTGCAATCTCGGGCGATATCCGGCGGGCCGAGGCCGGGCTCTATCATCTGCGCTGGGTGGCGGCGCGGCATGCGGAAAAGCAGGCCGAAGCCGAACAGGCACAGATGGTGAAAACGCTCGCCGATGCGCATCACGCCGATCAGGCGGCTAAGAAACAGCTCGAAACCTCGCTCGAGGCGCTGGCGCCCTTGCGCAAGGCGGAAGCCGAAGCGGCGGCAGCACTGCAGCGGCTCAAGATCGAGCGTGAACACCTGACAAACGAGGCGCGGCAGGCAGATTCGCGCCGGCGCGAGCTCGAGGCGCGGCTGACCCAGATCCGGGCGGACGCCGAACGCGACGACAAGCTGATCGCCGAGGCGGCGACCTCGGTCGAGCGGCTGACCGAAGAGCGCGAAGGGCTGGAGGAGGCTGCACGGGACGAGGCCGGCGCCACCGAACGCGCCCGCGAGGAAGCCGAGGTTGCCCGTGGCCGCTTTGAAGAGGCGCAGGCAGCGCTGATGGCGCTCAATGATCAGATGGCGCAGCTCAAGGCCCGCCGCAGCCAGATCGAACGCAATCTCGCCGATGCCGAGCAGCGCGTCACCCGGCTCGAGGCCCAGAGGAGAGATGTAGCCGACGAAGCCGCTGCGATTGCCAAAGAGCTCTCCGAGAACAAGACGTTGAGCGATCGGCGCGCGGCGCTGGCCAGTGCCCAGCAGGCAGCAGAAGCCGCCGAGCAGGCGGCGCTTGAAGCGGAGGCCGGCGCAGCAAAGGCAGCCGAGGCATTCGAGGCCGAACGCCCGAAGCTTGGCGAGATCGAACAGGCGCTGGGACGGCTCGAAGCCGAGGCGGCCACCATCGCGAAACTTCTCAATGTGCAGGACAGCGCGCTTTGGCCGCCGATTGTCGACGCGATCAAGGTGGCATCTGGTTATGAAACCGCGCTGGGCGCCGTGTTCGGCGATGATCTCGACGCTTCCACCGATACCGGCGCTCCGCTCTATTGGCAGGCGCCGGGCGCGATGGACGACCCCCAATTGCCCGCCGGTGCCGAACCGCTTTCGGCCCATGTGTCAGGCGCCCCGGTGCTCAAGCGCCGGCTCGACCAGATCGGCATTGTCGATGGATCGGCGGGCAAGGCGCTGCAAGCCTTGCTGAAGCCCGGACAGGTGCTGGTGACGCTTGACGGCGACGTGTGGCGCTGGGACGGGTTTACCGCGCGTGGCGATGCGCCGACTGCCGCCGCGCAGCGCTTGAGTCAGCGAAATCGGCTGGCCGAGATCGACCGGGAAATGAACGAAACACGGGCCGCGGCCACCGCGCAGGCCGAAAAGGTCCAGGCGCTGTCAGCCGAGCGTGACACCAGACGGCAAGCCGAATCGGAGGCTCGCGCCAATTGGCGGCAGGCCCAGCACACGATTTCTGCAGCGCAGGCAGCGCTCGACGAAGCCCAGCAGGATCTGAGTGAACTCAATTCCCGCCGCTCGGCGCTCGAAGAAGCGCGGGTGCGGCTCGAATCAAGCCTGGAAGAGGCCCGCGGTCTGCACCAGGAAGCGGTCGACGCCAAGGCCGGGCTTGAAGACGAAACAGCGCTTGGCCAAAAGATCGCCACCTCGCAAATCGCCCTCGATGAAGCCCGGGAGACCGCGGACCGGGCGCGGCTGACGCTGGGCGGATTCGATAATGCAGCCAAGATGCGGGCCCAAAGGCTCGAGCAGATCGCGCGGGACGCTGCCTCCTGGGACGGGCGGCTACGGGATGCGCGCAGCCATCTCGAAACCCTGTCGAACCGGCAGCAGGACATTGAAAGCCAGCTCGAACAACTCGCCTCGGCACCCGATGCCTTTGCAGAAAGGGCGGACAAGCTCGACGGTCAGATCATCGATGCGGAGCACCTGCGCAAGCGGGCTGCAGACAAGCTGGCGGAAGCCGAGACCGAGCAACGCAGCGAGGACATGGCCGCCCGCCAGGCTGGCGAAGCGCTAAGCGGCGCGCGCGAGGCCATGGCGCGGATCGAGGAACGGCTGAAATCGCATATCGTCCAGCGCCAGCAGGTCGAGAAGCAGATCGAGGAAAATCTCGAGATCTCGCCACGCCAGACCGCCGAGGTGGCCGGATTCAAGCCCGAAGCGCAATTGCCCGATGAAGGTCAGCTCGAGGCGCGGCTCGAACGGCTCAAGCGCGAGCGCGAGAGGCTGGGCGGGGTCAATCTGCGCGCCGAACGCGAAGCCGAGGAAGTCGGGGAAAAGCTCGAGACCATGGTCAATGACCGCGAAGACCTGATCGCGGCCATTGCCAAATTGCGGCACGGGATACAGAGCCTCAACCGCGAAGGCCGGGCGCGGCTGACCGAGGCCTTCGATCGGGTGAACGGACATTTCAAGGCGCTGTTCACCCGCCTGTTCGGGGGCGGCACAGCAGAGCTGACCTTTGTCGAGAGCGACGACCCGCTCGAGGCCGGGCTCGAAATCATCGCCCGCCCGCCGGGCAAAAAACCGCAGACCATGACCTTGCTGTCGGGCGGCGAGCAGGCGTTGACGGCGATGAGCCTGATCTTTGCGGTGTTCCTGACCAACCCGGCGCCAATCTGCGTGCTCGACGAAGTGGATGCACCGCTCGACGATGCCAATGTCGAACGGTTCTGCGATCTGCTCGATTCCATGCGCGAGCAAACCGAGACCCGTTTCATGGTGATTACCCACAATCCGATCACCATGGCGCGCATGGATCGGCTGTTCGGCGTCACCATGGCGGAAAAGGGCGTCAGCCAGCTGGTTTCGGTCGACCTGACGACCGCCGAGTCATTCCGCGAAGCGAGCTGAGATTCCCGGCCAAACAGGGGCCGGATGCGTGGACTCAATGCCGCATCCCTCTTGCGGGCAAAAAACATCATATATTTCAACAGTTTATAATGAAATCGGGTTGCTTGACACCTTTTCGGGGTGCCTCTATGGTGCGCGCGACTTCGAGGGGGGTGCCCCCTTGTTTCATTGCGGTTCGCAAAGGGCGAAATTCGGAATGGCGCAAGACGACAAACGTGCCGAAACCGGAGACCTCGCCTCGCGGATCAGCAAGGCCCAGTCCGAGCGTATTTCGGTCAGGGCCGCGCGCGCGTTGCGGCGCAATGAAATGACGGGAGTTGGTCGGGCTTTCCGGCTTGCTTCCGAGTTCATCGCGGCGATCATTATGGGCGCTGCGTTGGGATTTGGGCTTGATGCCTTGTTCGGCACACGCCCGTGGTTTTTGGTTGCGCTGCTCTTGTTGGGATTTGCCGCTGGCGTTCTCAATGTTGTCAGGGCAACCAGTGAGTTGAACCGGATGACGGCCGACACGGCAAAAGGCGTGCCGGCCGTTACCGATGACGAAGACGACTGACGGGCAAGGGTTGGCACGTGGCCGATAACGCAAATCCGATTGAACCGATCCACCAGTTCGAGATTTCGAACTTCTTCACCTTCGGCACCATCGGGGGTGACGGCACGGAAGGTTCCGGCGTCGAGATCGCATTCACGAACTCGGCTCTTTTCATGGTGCTCACGGTTCTCGTGATCGCCGGCTTCCTGATCCTCTCGACCCGCGGTCGCGGCCTCGTTCCGGGTCGGATGCAGCTCTTGGCGGAGATGTGCTACGAGTTCATCGCCAACATGGTGAGAACGTCCGCCGGCACCGAAGGGATGCGCTTCTTCCCCTTCGTTTTCTCGCTGTTCATGTTCATCCTGATCGCCAATCTGTTTGGCATGTTCCCCTATTTCTTCACCGTCACCAGCCATCTGATCGTGGCGGTGATGCTGGCGCTGATGGTGTTCATCACCGTTGTGGTCTACGGGTTCATGCGCAATGGCTTCGGGTTCTTCAAGCTCTTCGTACCCTCGGGTATCCCCTGGTACGTGATGTGGCTGGTGGTGCCGATCGAGTTCATCTCGTTCCTGTCGCGCCCCCTGAGCCATTCGCTTCGACTTTTCGGTAACATTCTGGCGGGGCACATCGTGCTCAAGGTGTTCGGCGGCATGGTCGTCGCGCTTCTGGCCGCAGGTGCATGGGCGCCGCTGGCGATCCTGCCTTTCGGTATGGCGGTGGCGCTGACGGGACTCGAGTTCCTTGTGGCTGCCCTGCAGGCCTTCGTGTTCGCCGTTCTGACATGCGTCTATCTCAACGACGCCATCCATCCCGGTCACTAACGAGGTCGACCGGCCAAACCCTTTCAAAGTTGCTTTCCCCAAGGAGACGAAAATGGAAGCAGATGCAGCAAAACTGATCGGTGCGGGCATTGCGTGCATCGGCATGGGCGGCGCCGGTGTCGGCGTGGGCGTGATCTTCGGTAACTACCTTTCCGGCGCCCTGCGCAACCCGGCCGCGGCTGCCAGCCAGTTCGGTAACCTGATCTTCGGCTTCGCGGTGACCGAAGCTCTCGGGATCTTCTCGCTGGTTATCGCCTTCCTGCTGCTGTACGCGGTCTAATTCAGTCGATAACCGATTACGCGGCTCCTGCGGCCAATCCGGTCCGCGGAGCCGTGTGACAAAGGGGAAGGTGTCCAATGGCGGGCGAATTGTCCGAAACCATCACCCTGGCCCAGGCCGAAACCGACCTCACCCATGAGGGCGAGGGCGGCGATGCGGCCACGGAAGCCGATCACGGCGCAGCGACCGAACAAGGCGCGGCGACCGATCACGGCACCGAAGCCGCAGGGCACGAAGATGCGGCACTGCATGAAGGGACCGAGGCCGGTGGCCATGCGGCTCCTGCAGTCTTTCCGCCCTTCAATCCGGCGACTTTCGGGTCGCAGATCCTGTGGCTGGCGCTCACCTTCGGTGTGCTTTACCTGCTGATGAGCCGTTTCGCACTGCCGCGGATCGGTGAAATCCTCGAAGTGCGCCGTGACCGGGTCGAAGGCGACCTGGCCGAAGCCGACCGCCTGCGTCAGAAGACCGACCAGGCCATCGAGGCTTATGAGCAGGATCTTGCCGATGCCCGCGCCAAGGCGCATGGCATTGCCGAGAGCACCCGTGACGAAATCCGCAAGGATCTCGACGGCCAGCGCGCCAAGGTCGAGGCCGATCTTTCCAAGAAGATGGCCGCTGCCGAAGCCCGCATCCAGGAGACCAAGACCAGCGCCATGTCTCACGTTGATGAGATCGCGAGCGACACGGCAACCAGCCTGGTCAGCCAGCTTCTGGGCACCGTGCCGGCCAAATCGGTCAATTCGGCGGTGTCGGCGGTGATCAAGGAGACGCAGAATGGCAATTGACGCGACATTCTGGGCCACGATTGCCCTCATCCTGTTCCTTGGGGTGGTTGTCTACCTCAAGGTGCCTCAGGCCATCGTCAAGATGCTCGATGATCGCATCAAGAAGATCGCGGACGATCTCGACGAAGCCAAGCGTCTGCGCGAAGAAGCCCAGGCCCTGCTGGCCGAATATGAGCGCAAGCGCAAGGCCGCCGAAGACGAAGCCGCCGATATCGTTGCGGCTGCTCGAGAAGATGCCGAGCGGATGTCGGAGGAAGCCAGTGCTGCCCTCGAAGAGCTGATCGCCCGCCGGACCCGCGCGGTCGAAGAGAAGATCGCCCAGGCCGAGGCACATGCCGTGGCCGATGTGCGGGCACGCTCCGCGGACATCGCGGTCGAAGCGGCTCGCCGGGTGCTCTCCGAGCAGCTTGAAGGCGACAAGGGCAATTCGCTGGTCGATCAGGCGATCCGCGACGTCAGCGCTCGTCTCAACTGAGGCGGACATCGGCCTCAGGTCCGATCGCAAAAGTTCAGACGCCCGTGGGTGATTTCACTCGCGGGCGTTTCCTTTTGGTCCACAGGCTCCAACAGCAAAAAGCCCCGCCAAAGCGGGGCTTTCGTGAACTCGGTCCGGCAGGGTCTGGACCCTAGCCGTTGGGATCGAAGCCGACATAGAAGACAATGTCTTCGCCGCCCACATAGGGCACGGTCACGTCTTCCACGACCTTGATGAATTCCTGCCCCTGATTGGTCGGGGTGATTGATACCGGAATGTCATATTTCTGGGAGAATACGGTCAGTTCGTCACGCACGACGGCAAAGCGAAGCGGCACGTTGACGGTGCCGGACGAGCCCTGCGGGCCGGCAAGGACGCGGCCGACGGCGCCCATCTTCACGGTGATGAGGCCAGCAGAAACCACGCAGTTGCGTGATTGCTTGTCGAGCACGGCCTGGTAACGCAGGCCATTGGCCTGACCGTTACGGCCGGGTGCGTAAAGGCTATAGACGCCACCGCCATCGATGACGCGGATCGGCGGGCATTCATAGGCGATCGCGGGCAGAGCCGAGGTCGCGGTCTGATTGATTTGGGTCTGACTGGCCGAGGTGTTGGACAGAGAGGCATCGCCATTGCCGCCCATCAGCGAACCGACGCCGCAGCCCGAAAGGGCGATGGCGGCGACGCCCGCCAGAAACAAGGATTTTGCCGCACTCATTTTCACGTCCGTCCTGTTCATCGCATCAAACCTTACGCGTTTTCGCGGCAGTTGGCGCGCTCAAGTTGCACCAGCATCGAGTCAGCACCGGTGGTCAGATATCCGCCAGTCCCCTCCTCGAGCGTGATATTCTCGAACACGCCATCGATAATTAACGCCGAAGAACGGCGGAAACGCAAGCCAAGCCCGCCCTGACTCAGATCTTTGTCGAGCCCGATGGCACGCGCGAAACGGGCATCGAAGTCGGACAGCATCTCGATCTTGGGAAAGGCATTGGTCGCCTCGCCCCAAGCACGCATGACGTGGTGGTCGTTCACTGAGGCGCACACGATCCGATCGGCGCCTGCGGCGAGAATTTCGTCGGCTTTGGCAACATAGCCGGGCAAATGATTGAAGTGACAGGTCGGTGTAAAGGCACCGGGCACGGCAAAAAAGGCGGTGATGCCTTTACCGAACCATGCAGCGGTGTCGATGTCTTCGGCCCCGTCCGCCGTGACGCGCTTCACGGTCACCGACGGTACTCTGTCCCCAATCGCAATCATGCTAACTCACTCAATGGCATTGAACTCGAAACCGGTCTTAGTCGAACCGCACAACAGTGTCGATCATGGTTGCGCGGCCGAGCGGCCGGGTCACCACCAGCGGCCCGTCTGTCCCCAGATAGGTGAGACCAAGCGGCTGACCGATGAGATCCTCCAGCTTGCCATAACCGAGGAACGGTACTTCGAGTATGTCGGAATGCGGGCCATTTTGGGGCGTTCCAAACAGGAATTCGTTGGATTGCGCTGAAATGACTAATGAGGCGTTAACCGACCGGCCCGCCGTGGTTTTCACCCAAACCGCCTCCCCCGAAGGCGCAATGCCGAGTTGTGCAAAGGCGGGGTCTTCCTGAGCGGGTTTGGGGACAAGATTGGTAGCGCGGTCGAGGCGGAAGGCGGAGGCGCGGTCGGGCTTGCCGAAATCGAGTGTTGTGCTGAACGCGGCCTGGGCGGGAATGCACACTTCCGAACAGACGCCCATGGTAATCGCCAGATCGACATCGAGACGGGTGGTGCCGGGTTCGAGCTCCACCAAAATCGGCAAGGTCGTGTCCCCGTAATAGACATATTCGAGGAACCCCTTGTCCTTTTCGCGCAGGGGATAGGGCCAGAGGACTTCGGTCGTTGCGATGCCACTCGTGTCTTTCCAGTCAAGCGCCAGGGGCAAGCCGGCTTCTCCGGGCTGCTGCCAATAGGTCTTGACGGTCGGGGGCATCTCGATCTCGAGCCCAAGGCGCGTATGACCGGTATCATCAAGCTGATTGTCGGCGATCAAGCGGATGCGCGCGCCCTCCCCCAGCTCGATCCAGCCAGTGGTGGCCGCCGCTGCGGGCATGGCGGCCAAGAGTGACATGCTCAGGCCGACAAGGGCCCCGAAGATCCGTGTTCTGGTCATGATGCTCCCTAGCGCGAAGCGGCGGACAGAAAAAGCAACATCTGTTCAGGCTTGTGTGAACAATCGCGCGGTGCGGTGCCAGCGGCCATTTGGTCTATTTGCGGAACGTATCAGCGAGCGCTAAACTAAGGCGTGAAAGGACACAGGCCCCTTGCAGACGACCCTGACCGGACAATTCCTGGTGGCCATGCCGAGCATGGAAGATGAGCGGTTCTCGGAAACCGTCATCTACATGTGTGCGCATGGCGAAGACGGCGCGATGGGTCTGGTCATCAATCGCGAACTGCCAGACCTTCAGTTCACCGATCTCATGGACCAGTTCGAACTGGGCGGGCGCGAGGATTCGATCGTCATGCCGCGCCATGTGATGAACAAGACCATCCATATCGGCGGCCCGGTGGAGACCAATCGCGGTTTTGTCCTGCACAGCTCGGACTATCACACCGTCGACAGTTCCCTGCGCATCAATGACGAGGTCAGCCTGACGGCGACCGTCGATGTGTTGCGGGCCATTGCCCTCGGGCAGGGGCCGCAGGAATCACTGCTGGCGATGGGATATTGCTCGTGGAGCGCGGGGCAGCTCGAAGGCGAGATCAAGGCCAATGGCTGGCTGACGGTGCCGGCGACGCTCGACCTCATTTTCGAAGCCGAGGTCCCCAGCCGCTACGAGGCGGCGCTGGCCGAACTCGGTATTAACAGGGCACGGCTGTCTCCGGATATGGGACACGCCTGACCCCCATCATCTATCGCGACTATTGCGCGCTTTCGAGCTGGCGTTCGTCGGTCCCGGCGGTGAACTGCTGCTGCAGGGCGTCGGGCGCCATCGCGGCGCCGAACATATAGCCCTGGCCGTAGCGGCAATTGAGCTCGCGGATGCGGGCGAGTTCACCGTCGCTTTCAATCCCCTCGGCAATCACATCGAGACCCAGTTCGGCGGATAGCTGCAGAATCGAGCGCAGAATCGGCATCTGGGTATGTATGGCTGTGCGGTCTTCACCGGTTCGAACGAACTGCGCGGGGATCTTGAGTGTGTCGAATGGGAAACGGTGCAGATAGCTCAGCGATGAATGGCCGGTGCCGAAATCATCGAGCGCCAGACCAAGGCCCAGCTTCTTGACCGCGTCGAGCACATAGGCCGACTGCTCCGGATTGGTCATGATCTGGCTCTCGGTCAGTTCGAGCTTGATGTGCCGGGCGATCTGCGGCTGATCCGACAGCAGCGCCCGCAATTCGGCCAGAAGCCCTTCACTGGCGAGCTGCCGGGTCGAAATATTCACAGAAACGAAGAAATCCGGCCCCAGATCATAGGATGACACCCAGGTCTGGACCTGGCGGGCGGCCTGCTCGAATGCAAGCTGACCGAGCCTGTCGATCAGGCCGGTGCGTTCCGCGAGCGGTATGAACTCGGACGGGCTGATGGTGCCGCGATTGGGGTGGTTCCAGCGCATCAGCGCTTCGGCGCCGGCAATCGCGTCGGTATGGATGTCGACGATCGGCTGGTACAGCATGCTCAGTTCGCGCTTCTCGATGGCGCGCTCGAGATCCGCCTGCATCAGCTTGCCCGCCTCGGCAATCTGCCGTGCGTGGACGCGGTAGGCTTCGATCCGGTCGCCGCCCATACGCTTGGCATACATCATCGCCAGTTCGGCATCGCGCAACACGCCTTCGGCGGTGGCCGGCTTGTTGTCATAGATCGTCACGCCGATGGAGGCGGAGATCGCCAGGTCGCGCTCCCCGAAATTGAACGGGGTGCGCATGGCCTTGCGCAGCTGTTCAGCGGTTGCGGCAATCTTGGCGGCATTCTGCTCGGAAACAAGGATAACGGCGAACTGGTCCCCGTGAATCCGCGAAAGGGTGTCGAGGGGCTTGAGAACACGCGAGAGGCGGCGTGAGACGGCCAGCAGAACAGAATCCGCTGCAGCATGGCCGATCTGTTCGTCGATCTCGGAGAAGCGGTCGAGATCGATGAGGAAGACGGCAGGCTTGACCTCATTGTATTCGCGCGAGCGCACCAGGGCACGCTCGAGCCGGTCGAGGAACAGTGCCTTGCCGGGCAGGCCGGTGAGGCTGTCGCCGACCGCGTCATGCAGCAGGCGTTCCCGGGCGGCACGGTCGTCCGTGACATCCTGCAGGGTGCCGACGCAGCGCGAGACCTGCCCGTCGCCCGACAGGACCGGTTTGATGCGCATGCGGAAACTGCGGTAGCTGCCATCGCGCGCGGCGATGCGGTAATCGGCGTTGATCTTGCCACGCCTGAGCTCAATGAGCGTGTCGAGCCCGGTTCGGAACCGGTCTGCGTCTTCGGGGTGGATGCGGTCGAGCCATGATTTGATCGAACCGCGCAGGTGCCCCCTTCGCTCGCCCAGGCGGGCGTTCAATTCTTCGGAGACGGTGACGCGGTCGCGGTCGATATTCCAGTCGAAGACGAAATCGCCCGAACCGGTCATGGCGAGCGCGCGGCGCTCGACTTCGGACAGGGCGCCGATGGACACCTGTCCCTCGGAAAAAGCCTGCTGAATGGCGGTGAAGCCCAACAACATCACGATCAGCACGAGCCCGCCGGCAACAGCGGATTGAGCGATGTCATTGGAAACCTGCCCGATGATAACGAGGAAGGCGTAGACCAGCCAGGCGAGGAAGATGACGGCGGTCGGCAGGATCATCACCGCGCGGTCATAGCCGCGCAAGGCCAGCATGAGAATGATGACGACACCGAAAATGCCGATCATGGCCAGCATTGTGCGCCCGATGCCGGCAGCGATCACCGGCTGCACGAAGGCGAGCACGAGCAACGCCAGCAGTACCGCGCCGAGCGCGAGCGCAAGATGGACGAAACGCAGATGCCATCGGTGCAGGTTGAGATAGACGAACAGGAAGCCGAACAGCGTGGTCGCCAGCGCCGCCTCCGCTGCGGCCCGGAAATTCTGCAATGAGGTGTTCGAAATGCCCAGCAGCGTGCCCAACAGGCCGAAATCGACGGTGAGATAGAACAACACAGCCCAGGCCAGCGCCGCGGTTGCGGGAAAGACGCCCCTGCCCTTCACCACGAACATGATGGTGAGAAACACTGCCAGCAGGCTCGACACGCCAAGCACGGTGCCCCGGAACAGGGTGAAGGAGTTCACATAGTCCCGATAGGCCGAGGGCTCCCACATATAGAGTTCGGGTAGCTTGTCGCCCGTCAGCTCCGCCACAAAGGTAATGGTCGCACCGGGGTCGAGGGTGACGGAGAACACGTCCGCTTCGGCATCCTGAACGCGCTGGGGGCGGAAACCCTGGTTGGGCGTGAGGAAGCCGATGCGCTGCGAGCCGAGATCGGGGGCGAACACGCCGGAACCGGGCAAGCGGAAATAGGGGGCGACCAGCAGGCGTTCGATCTGAACGTCACCGGGATTGGAGAGCGCGAACAGGGCCCAATGGGGATTTGTGCCGTCTTCCGAGGCCTGCACCTCGATGCGGCGGATAATGCCGTCTTCGCCGGGGGCCGTGGAGAGCTGGATACGGCCGCCCTCGCCCTGGCGCACCTCGATGGCCGAGCTCAAATTGACCGCATTGACGTTTTCAGGAACGGTTATGACCTCGAACGCCATGGCGCTGCCGCCGGCCACAAGGGTCAGCAGCATCATGATCGCGGCAACGAGACCGCGGCGCAGGCGCAATGACATCATAGGTCTAACTCCCCGGCGATCTGTCCTAGCCGGGTAAATGCACTGTCACAAGCACTGATGGCGTGCGTTGTTAATTGGACCATCCGTCCTCATATCGCTCGACCGTCAATCCGAACAGCAGGTGGTCCTGCCATTTGCCGTCGATCAACAGGTATTTCTCCGCCAGGCCTTCCTGTCGGAACCCATTCTTTTCTAGCACACGGATTGAGGCTTTGTTGTGCGGCAGGCATGCCGCCTCGACGCGATGTAGACCGAGTTTATGGAAGGAGAAAGGCAGGAGCAGCCCGACTGCGCGTGTCATCCAGCCCTTGCCGGCCTCGTCCGCTGCCATCCAGTAGCCGATGGTACCTGCCTGGGCCACGCGGCGGCGGATGTTCGACAGGGTGATGCCACCGATGAGGCGCGGATCTTCATCTTCCTCAAGCGCGTAGAGGAAAAAGGTGAAGCCGGTTTCTTCGGCGATTTCACGGGCATAGCGCCGGATGCGGGCGCGGAAGGAGCCCTGGGTCAGTTCGGTTTCGGCCCAGACCGGCTCAAAAGGCTTCAGAAAGGCACGGCTTGCGAGCCGGACCCTGCGCCACTCGTTGAAATCGGCCTGGCGCGGCGGGCGCAGCAGCAGGGCGCCGTCGGACAGTTCGAGAATGTGTTCGCGACCGAAGAACGGACCGAGCATGGCCGTCCTCAGCCCCGCAACCGGGATGCGATTTCCGCGTGATCAGGCAGGTCGGCAACCGGGCCGATGCCGGCGATGGCCGGCTTGGCGTCGGAGAAGAGCTGGGCGGCGACATGTTTCACGCGTTCCGCGTCGATCCGGTTGATACGCTCGACGGTTTCCTCGAGCGCGATCGGGCGACCCCACAGGATCTGCTGGCGCGCGAGCTGGCCGGCGCGGGCGGAGGGGCTTTCAAGCGACATCAACAGCCCGGCCCGTATCTGGTTACGGACGCGAACCACTTCTTCCTCGGTGATGTCTTGTGTTGCCTTGCGCAGCTCATCGAGGATCACCGGGACGAGATCGGTGAGCTCGTCGCCGCCGGTCGCCGCCGCAACGCCGAACAGGCCACTATCGGCAAAGGCGAAGTGGAAGGCGTAGATGGAATAGCAAAGGCCACGTTTTTCGCGCACTTCCTGGAACAGGCGCGAGGACATGCCCCCGCCCAGGATCGAGGCGAGAATCTGGGTGGCGTAGAAGCCGTCCGAATTATAGGGCCGGCCTTCGATGCCCATCACCAGATGAGCCTGTTCATGGTCGCGCACCAGGCGCTGTTCGCCGCCATGGAAGGTGGCCTGCACCGGCTCGGGGGCGCCGTTGGCCTTGAGGCCACCGAATTTGTCCGAGACCATGCTGACCAGTTCGTCGTGGTTCACATTGCCGGCCGCGGCCAACACCATGCGATCGCCGACATAATTGCGGTCCATATAGCTCCGCAACGCCTCGGAATCGAAGCCACGCACGGAATCGACGGTGCCCAGAATGGTGCGCCCGATCGGCTGGCCGGGATAGGCCGCATCCTGGAACAGATCGAAGACATAGCTGTCGGGATCGTCGTGGGAGGCGCCGATCTCCTGAACGATCACCTGCTGTTCGCGGCGCAGCTCGTTTTCATCGAACAGGGAATTCAACAGGATGTCGGAGAGAATGTCGGCAGCGAGCGGCACGTCCTCCTTGAGCACGCGGACGAAATAGCCGGTCTGTTCGATCGAGGTTGCGGCATTCATGTCGCCGCCGACGGTCTCGACCTCTTCGGCAATGCGCCGCGCGGTGCGGGTCTTGGTGCCCTTGAACGCCATATGCTCGAGCAGATGCGAGATGCCGTGTTCGTGCTCATATTCGCAGCGCGAGCCGGCCTTGACCCAGACACCCAAAGAGGCGCTTTCGAGATGCGGCATGGCATGGCTCAATACGGTCATGCCGTTGGACAGTGTCGTCGATTGTACGCTCACTCAAACCTCCCCGGCGCGGCTATGTGCCCTGACAAAGGCCTCTACCGCGTCTTGATCGTTGTTCAGAACGGTAACGCGCTCTTCGCGTTCGTGTAAATCGGCCAGCCATTCGGGCAGAGCCGGATCGACGCCGGATGCCGCTTTCACCGCCGCCGGGAACTTGGCGGGATGGGCGGTCGACAGCGTGATCATGGCGGCATCCTCGGTCTTCAGCTTGCGGGCGACCGACAGGCCGACCGCGGTATGCGGATCGGCCAGATAGCCCGAGCGCGCCCAGGCATCAGCAATGGTGGCTGCGGTGGCGTCCTCATCGGTGGTGCCGGCGGCGAACTGACCCTTCATGGCGGCAAGTGCGTTTTCAGGCACGGTGAAAGAACCGGATTGCTTGAGCCGCTCCATGAGCTGGGTCACCTGTTCGCCGTCGCGCTCCAAAGCCTCGAACAGCAGCCGCTCGAAATTCGAGGAAATCTGGATGTCCATCGAGGGGCTCTGGGTGGCGGAGACGCCGCGGGTCTCGTAATGACCGGACTCGAGCGTGCGCCGCAGAATGTCGTTCTCATTGGTGGCGATGATCAGTTTTTCGATGGGCAGGCCCATGCGGGCCGCGGCATAGCCTGCGAAGATGTCGCCGAAATTGCCGGTCGGCACCGTGAAGGACAGCTTGCGGTGCGGTGCACCGAGCGCAGCGGCCGCCGTAAAGTAGTAGGTGATCTGGGCGACGATCCGGCCCCAATTGATCGAGTTGACGCCCGAAAGCGCCACCTCGTCGCGGAACCGGTGATTGTTGAACATCTGTTTGACCGCCGCCTGGCAGTCATCAAAGGTGCCTTCGAGCGCGATATTGTGGACATTGGCATCGAGGACCGTCGTCATCTGGCGGCGCTGGACGGGCGACACCCGGCCATGCGGATGCAGGATGAAGATATCGATGTTGTCCCGGCCCCTGAACGCCTCGATGGCGGCGGAGCCGGTGTCGCCGGAGGTCGCGCCGACAATGGTCGCGCGCTGGCCGCGTTCGGCGAGGATGTGATCCATCATCCGTGCGAGAAACTGCATGGCCACGTCCTTGAAAGCGAGCGTGGGACCATGGAAAAGCTCAAGGACGAAATGTCCGGGCTCGAGCTCGGTGACCGGTGCCGTGCTTGGATGCCGGAAGGTGGCGTAAGCACTGTCGACGATCTCCCGCAGCACGGTGTCAGGCACTTCGTCGCCGGTGAATTTCGAAATCACAGCAAAGGCGATATCGGCGAAAGGCCGATTGGCGAAATCCGCGATCTCATCCGCTGTGAATGTCGGCCAGCTCTCCGGCAAATACAGGCCGCCATCGCGGGCAAGGCCGGCCAGAAGCGCGTCGCAGAAGCCGAGCGACGGCGCGGAAGAACGGGTGCTGACGTAACGCATGGAGGGTTTCCGGTGTGATGGTGGGGCGCACCCTAAGCCTAGGGTTTTGGCGGCGCAACCGTTGAGGTGGCGCGGCGGCGACGCCACAGCCAGATGACGACCATGACGGGGGTGAGAACGGCCAGACCGAACCAGGTCAGGGCATAATCGAGGTGGTTGTTGGTGATCGCCAGATGGGTCTCGCCGCCTTGTGGCAGGTCGCCGGTCTCTGCTGTTGCGCTGAGATCGACATAGAAGGGCGCGAGCGGCCCCTGCCCCGCCTCGGGCGCTGGCAAAGTGGCGGGGTCGCGAACCCATGCACGGCCTGAAGACAGATCGGCCTCCGGCGTAAAGGCACCGGCGCGTTCCGGGCGGCGCAGCAGGCCGTCGAGTTCGACGTTGCCGGGCGGCGCCACGGGCACCTCGCCCGCATCCGCCATGGCCTGGGTGATGAAGCCGCGATTGATCCAGACCACACCGCCATCGACAGCGGCGGTCTGCATGACCCAATAGCCCGGACCGCTGAGTACGCCACGCGGGTCTGCCAGGGAATCGAAAACCAGGACGGGCGGCTGATCGAGATACCGCGCGGTGAAGGCAACCGGGGTGTAGTCAAGCGCATCGGCATCGAATGCATCCCATTCTCCGGCGGATGGCAATGGGACAGGCGGGTTCTCGGCCCGCTGTTCGATGGCATCGAGCAGGCCGGTCTTCCAGTGCAGACGGTCGAGCTGCCAGAAGCCGAGCGTTGCAAACAACGCCGTCAGCAGCGCCATGAAGACGATGAACCCGATGGCCGCGCGGCCCAAACGGGCCGAGGATGATTTTTTGGGGGTGTTGGACAATTCCTAGCGCCGCCCCTCACGGGCATCATTGGCGAACTGAAGCGCGATCATGGTCGCCTTGAACGGCCTGAGGAGCCAAAGGGACAAAAGGACCGCCGCCGGGATCCAGAGGATGAGATGCACCCAGATGGCAGGCGAGAAAGCCACCTCGACGATCAGCGCCATGCCCACCACGATGAAGCCCACGATCAGCATGATGAAAATGGCAGGGCCGTCGCCCGCATCGGCGAAGTCGTAGTCGAGGCCGCAGCTCTGGCAGCGGTCAGCAAGTTTGAGATAGCCGGCGTAGAGGTCCCCTTCCCCGCAGCGCGGGCACCGGCATTTGAGACCGGCGGCGAAAGGAGAGGCCTGGGGTTCGCTCATGGGTCCCCCGAAAGGAAAAGGCGCGGCCCGATGGGCCGCGCCGTAGACTTAGTGGGTGTAGACGACGCCCCAGCTGCCCCACACATAAATGCAGGCAAACAGGAACAACCACACCACGTCGACGAAGTGCCAATACCAGGCGGCAAACTCGAAACCGAGATGCTTGTCCGGGGTGAACTGACCGGCCAGGGCGCGGAACAGGCAGACGATCAGGAACACGGTGCCGACAAACACGTGGAAGCCGTGGAAGCCGGTCGCCATGAAGAAGGTGGCGCCGTAGATGTTGCCCGAGAAGGAGAAGCCGGCCGAGGCGTATTCGATGATCTGGACAGTGGTGAACAGCGCACCAAGCAGAATGGTCAGCAACAGACCCCATTTGAGGCCCTCACGGTCATTGTGCAGCAGCGCGTGGTGCGCCCAGGTCACCGTAGTGCCGGAGGTCAGAAGGATGATGGTGTTGAAAATCGGCAGATGCCAAGGATTGAACACCTCGACGCCGGCAGGCGGCCAGACACCGCCGGTATGGGCGGCACGGGCAACCTGAACGGCCTCGTCATAATAGAAGAAGGCATCGAAATAGGCCCAGAACCACGCCACGAAGAACATCACTTCCGAAGCGATGAACAGGATCATGCCGTAACGGTGGTGCATCTGCACGACCGGGGTGTGGTCACCGGCGGAGGATTCGCGCACGACGTCGCGCCACCAGCCGAACATGGTGTAGAGCACACCGACCAGGCCGATCAGCAGGATCCAGTAGGTGCCGCCGCGCATGAAGATCGCGCCGCCAACGGCCATGATGAAGGCCGAGATCGAGCCGATGAACGGCCAGGGGCTCGGATCGACGAGATGGTAATCGTGGTTCTTGGCGTGGGCAGCCATGGTTCGGGCCTCTCCCTAGTTAAGAGGATAGAAGGTGTAAGAGAGCGTGATTTCGCGCACCGTGTCGAGCTCGGGATCGTCGTCGATCTCGGGATCCACAAAGAAGGTGACCGGCATTTCAACCGTCTCACCCGGTGCCAGCGTCTGCTCGGTGAAGCAAAAACATTCGATCTTGTTGAAGTAGAGCGCGGCGCGTTCGGGGGTCACATTGAAGCCCGCCTGCCCTTTCACGGTCTTGTCGGCCAGATTGGTCGCCGTGAAATTGATCAGCGAGGTCTCGCCGATATTCTGCTCGATGGCGTGGGCCGGCTTGACCTTCCAGGGCAGTCCGCTGGCGATGTTGGAATCGAAGCGGACGGTGACCACACGGTCGATAATCTGCGAACCATTGGCTGCAGCGCGCTGGGTGGTGCCACCATAGCCGGTGACCTGGCAGAAGATCTGGTAGAGCGGCACCGCGGCAAAGGACATGCCGACCATGCCGATGACGATCCCCAGAAGGATCACGGCGAGGCGCGCATTGGGATTGCCCGGCAGATGGCGATCGGCGAAATCGGCAAACGTCATCGCACCCTCACAACGGCCGGTTCATGATGGCGGGGCCCATCTTGACGATGGTGATCGCATAGAACAGCGCGGCAAAAACCGCGAGGGCAATGCCGAGGGCGACCGAACGCCGGCGGCGGATGCGTTTCATTTCGTCTTCATCGCGTTCGGCGGTCACTGGGCAGCTCCGAGGTAAAGTCCGAGCGCATGATCGGCAGCCAGGGCCACGAACAGAACGAACAGATAATAGAGCGAGAAGCGGAATAGCGACCGGGCGACCTTCTTCATCTGGTCCTTTTCGCTGGTGCGCCAGAGATCGAAGGCGAGCCAGAGGAACCAGGCGCCGAGCCCGACAGCCACCGCGCCATACAGCCAGCCGGCCATGCCCACAATCAGCGGGGCGATGCCCGAGGCCACCAGGACCACGGAATAGATGAGGATGTGGTTCTGGGTTGCGCGCTCACCGGCGACATTGGGCAGCATCGGCACGCCGGCCGCCTCGTAGTCACTCTTCTTGAACAGCGCCAGCGCCCAGAAATGGGGCGGCGTCCAGAGGAAGATAATCGCGAACATGACCCAGGCTTCGATGCCGACCTGGCCAGTCACAGCCGCCCATCCGATCATCGGCGGAAACGCGCCGGCAGCACCGCCAATGACGATGTTTTGCGGCGTAGAGCGCTTGAGCCAGACCGTGTAGATGACGGCATAGAAAAAGATCGTGAAGGCCAGAAGTCCGGCGGCCAGCCAGTTGGTGGCCAGCCCGAGCGTTGCCACCGACATCGCGGAGAGCGTGAGGCCGAAAACCAGCACTTCTTCTTCCGTGATCCGGCCGCGCGGCAGCGGACGGTTCTGGGTCCGGCTCATGATGCGGTCGATATCGCGATCGTACCACATGTTGAGCGCGCCGGACGCGCCGGCCCCGATGGCAATGGCAAGGATGGCCGTGCCCGCAAGAACCGGGTGAAGACCACCCGGTGCCACGAACAGACCGACCAGAGCGGTGAAAATCACCAGCGACATGACGCGCGGCTTCAGGAGGGTGACATAGTCACCCACCTGAGAAGGCGTGCGCTCGAGCGCTTCGTGATCGGTATCCGCGGCCAGTGCCATGGGTTTGCCTTTGATCCTGTCCGCTTACTTGATGCGCGGCAGGGTTTCGAACTGGTGGAACGGCGGCGGGGACGGCAGGGTCCACTCGAGAGTGGTGGCGCCTTCGCCCCAGGGATTGTCGCCGGCGACACGCTTGCGCGAGAAGCCTTCGAAAACGCCCCACAGGAACACCAGGGTTGCGAGACCGGTAATGGCGTAGCCGATCGAGGAAACCATGTTCCAGGTCGCGAACGCATCCGGGTAGTCGATGTAACGGCGCGGCATGCCGGCCAGACCTAGGAAGTGCTGCGGGAAGAAGATCAGGTTCACGCCGATGAAGGTCATCCAGAAGTGGGTCTTGGCGATCACGCTCGAATACATGTAGCCGAACATTTTCGGGTACCAGAAGTACCAGCCCGCGAAGATGGCGAACACGGCACCGAGCGACAGCACGTAGTGGAAGTGCGCCACGACGTAATAGGTGTCATGCAGCGAGCGGTCGACGCCGGCATTGGCCAGCACCACGCCTGTCACACCGCCGACGGTGAACAGGAAGATGAAGCCCAGCGCCCAAAGCATCGGGGTACGGAAGGTGATCGACCCACCCCACATGGTGGCGATCCAGGAGAAGATCTTCACACCGGTGGGCACCGCGATGACCATGGTGGCGGCCACGAAGTAGCGCTGCGTATCGAGCGAAATGCCGGTGGTGTACATGTGGTGCGCCCACACGATGAAGCCGACAAACCCGATGGCGACCATGGCGTAGACCATGCCCAGATAACCGAAGATCGGCTTCCTGGAGAAGGTCGACACGATGTGCGAGACGATGCCGAAGCCCGGCAGGATCAGAATGTACACTTCGGGATGGCCGAAGAACCAGAACAGGTGCTGGAACAGAAGCGGATCGCCGCCGCCTTCAGGTGCGAAGAAAGTGGTGCCGAAGTTGACGTCTGTCAGCAGCATGGTGATGGCGCCGGCCAGAACGGGCAGCGACAGCAGCAGCAAGAAGGCGGTCACGAGCACCGACCAGGGGAACAGCGGCATCTTGTGCAGGGTCATGCCCGGCGCCCGCATGTTGAAGATTGTGGTGATGAAGTTGATCGCCCCGAGGATCGAGGATGCACCCGCGATGTGCAGGGCCAGAATGGCGAAGGTGGTCGACGTGCCGCCCTGCGCAGACAGGGGCGGATAGATCGTCCAGCCGCCGCCGAGACCGAGGAAGCCGGCCTGGCCTTCAACAAACATGGAAATCACGAGCAGCAGGAATGCCGGAGGCAGCAGCCAGAACGAGATGTTGTTCATACGCGGGAACGCCATGTCCGGCGCACCGATCATGATCGGCACGAACCAGTTGGCGAAACCACCGATCATGGCCGGCATGACCATGAAGAAGATCATGATCAGCCCGTGAGCGGTGGTGAACACATTGTACATGTGCTTGCCCGCATCGAGGGCCGCCTGAGAGCCTGCATCGACGCCGTAAACCATGGCGGCCAGACCGTGGAAGATCTGGATACCGGGCTCAGCCAGTTCCCAGCGCATCAGGCCGGAAAGGATACCGCCCACAAACCCCGCGAAGATCGCGAAGACAAGGTACATCATGCCGATGTCCTTGTGGTTGGTCGAATACGCGTATCGCTTCCACCCTGTGGGGTGGTCGTGAGCCTCGTGGTTATGGGCGGCGTCTGCGTTTGCCATTGCTCGGTTCCTTAAGTCTCAACCCTTGTTCAGCGGCCAGTATCCGGCGCGAACAATCACTCCTGCCCGGTCGGGCGTTCCTAGAGGTCCGCCAATTCGAGGCTGGCGGTGGCAGCGTCGCCGCCGGTTTCCTCGAGCTTTGCCAGCCATGCGGCGAACTCGTCCTTGGTGACGACGCGGACGGCGATCGGCATGAAGGCATGGTCCTTGCCGCACAGCTCCGAGCACTGGCCATAATACATGCCGGTCTTGCGGGCATGGAACCAGGTTTCGGACAGCCGGCCGGGCACCGCATCCGTCTTGATGCCGAAGGAGGGCACCGCAAAGGCGTGGATCACGTCAGCGGCGGTCACCTGCATGCGCACCGTGGTGTCGACCGGGACAACGAGCTCGTTGTCAACGGCCAGAAGGCGCGGCTGGTCAGGCTTCTGTTCGGCAATCTGTTCGTCGGTCAGCATAACTGAGGAGAAGCTCACCGATTCTTCGGTGTCGACATATTCGTAATCCCAGTACCACTGGGCACCGGTGGCCTTGACGGTCAGTTCCGGCGCCGGGACCTTTTCGCCGCCATTGCGGTCGAAAATCGAGGAACCGAGATAGGCGCGCTCCCCATCGGGGACCAGCATTTCATCCGACAGCACCCCGAAAGAGGGGATGGCGATGACGATCAGAATGATGATCGGCACCACGGTCCAGACGAACTCGACAATCGTGTTGTGCGTGGTCTTGGACGGGGTCGGATTGGCCTTCGCATTGTAGCGGACAATGACCCAGATCAAGAGAGCAAGCACGAAAAGCGTGATAATCGTGATGATCCAAAGGAGCAGCCCATCATGGAAGGCCACGATTGAGTCCATGACGGGGGTCACGGACTCTTGGAAATGGATCTGCCCGTCAACCGGTTGACCGGCCTGTGCGAGGGCAGGAAGCGCCCCCAAACCGAAGGTCGCGCCGAGCGCCGAAAGGATAATCAAAAACCGCTTTAGAAGTGAGGTCACCACGTTCCCCCTGAGATCATGACCAAAATGCCCAGCGGCCCGCCCCCGGAGGTTCCGGCGACTCACGGCCAGGCATTTTTGTTGCTCAGACCTAAACCACATCCTGCCGGTTTAGGCAATTCACCCGCAGGCCCCCCACATGCGGCAAATGTGCGCGGAATTATGCGACTGGGAGCCCGGCCAGGCCTCCTCGCCATAACCTCGCCATTGTTTGACAATGTCTAGCAGAAGGGCTTCTTGCCCGCCTGTGAAGGGCCGTCACTCGACCGTGGAGATTTGACATTCCACCAACGAGATTTGACTTGGACTCGGGCAGCGGGCCACAAGATAAACCCACTCGATCCGAACCGCGGAGATTCGCCCGGTGCATAGTATGAAGCGTCTTTTCCTCGCCGCCCTTGGCGGTATCCTGTTTGCGACCGGGTTCGGTGCCGCCGCACATGCGCAAGGGGTGGTGAAATCCGAGCATGGCGACTGGCAGATGTCCTGCGACACGCCGCCGGGCGCCAGTTTCGAGCAGTGTGCGCTGATCCAGAACGTGACCGCGGAAGACCAGCCCAATGTGGCGCTCAGCGTCATCGTTCTGAAAACCGCGGACCGGCAGGCACAACTCTTGCGCGTTCTCGCCCCGCTCGGGGTATTGCTGCCCAACGGGCTCGGGCTGTTCGTCGATCAGCAGGATCTCGGCAAAGTCGGTTTCGTGCGTTGTCTGCCCAATGGCTGCGTGGCGGAAGTGGTGATGGACGAAAACCTGATCAACACGCTTTCGAATGGCGACACCGCGCTGTTCGTAGTGTTCAAGACACCCGAAGAGGGCATCGGCATTCCTGTTTCGCTCGAAGGGTTCAAAGCCGGGTTCGACGCCCTCCCCTGATTGCCGAGGCTTTGCCCGGCGCTGTGACACAGTGTGGGCTTTCCAAGCCGGGCGCTTCGCCCTATACCGCTGCCGTCCGAGCGCCCGCCGCCGTTAATAGCGGGTCATGACGGGAGTTCAGATGTCGCGCCATATGCCGGCCCAGGGCCGCGATCCGGTTTTTCTCAGCGGTTCGACCATGCGCCATGTGGCGATCATGACGGTCGCCGCCGCCATCGGGCTGATGGCGATGTTCCTGGTCGATGCCATTTCGCTGTTCTATATCAGCCAGCTCAACGATGCGGCGATGACGGCCGCAGTTGGCCGCGCCAGCTATATCATCGGCTTCATCATCGGCATCTCGGTCGGCTTCATGGTCGGCACGTCCGCGCTGGTGGCGCGGGCCATCGGCGCCCGCGAAGAACAAAGGGCGCAGGAACTCTCAACCATTGCGTTGATCATTGCCGCGCTCGGGGGAACGGTTTTGGCGATCACCGCCTTTGCGGTGACAGAACCCGTGCTTTCGCTGCTCGAAGCCGAAGGCGAAGCGCTCAACCAGGCCCGACTCTATCTCTACATCATCCTGCCCTCGACACCGTTCTTCGTTATCGGCGTCGCCTCGATCGGCCTGATCCGCGCCCGGGGCGATGCCCGGCGCTCGATGATGATCACGCTGGTTGGCGGGATAGCGACGGCCCTGCTCGACCCCTTGTTCATCTTCACATTCGGACTTGAAGTTACCGGTGCCGCGATCGTCCAGTTGATTGTCCGGGTCAGCGTGGCCGCGCTCGGTCTCTATTACGTGATCGGCGTGCACGGGCTGTTCCACATGCCCGACATGTCGGCTGTCGGTGGCCATTTGCGGGCGCTGGCCAAGCAGACCGTGCCCACGGTTCTCACCAATCTGGCGACGCCGGTCGGCGCGATCCTGATCGCGCAGGCCGTGGCGAATTACGGGGATTCGGCAATTGCGGGCCAAGCGGTTGTCGACCGGCTGATCCCGGTCGCCTTCGGCGTGGTGTTCGCACTGTCCGGTGCTGTCGGTCCGGTGATCGGTCAGAATTTTGGTGCCGGGCAAATGGATCGCGTCAGACGCACCTTGATCGACGGCGTAATCTTCGCGCTCGGCTATGTCAGCCTCGTGTGGGCGCTGCTGTTCGTGTTCCAGGACGGGCTGGTCGCCCTCTACAATGCCGATGGTGACATGGCGCTGATGATCCGGCTGTTCTGCACGATCATTGCCGCCTCGTTCATCTTCAACGGGCTGATCTTCGTCACCAATGCCGCGTTCAACAATCTCGGCTGGCCGCTGATGGCAACGGCCTTCAACTGGTCGCGCCAGACCATCGGCGTTCTGCCCTTCATCACAATTGGGGCTGCCTGGGGCGGACTCGAAGGGATTGCCTGGGGCGTTACAGCCGGCAGCGTGTTTTTCGGCGTGACCGCGGTGGCCACCGCGTTCTGGCTGGTGGGCCGGTTGACCCGGGCCCAGCAGGCCGTCGCTCCCGCCACAGCCTGAGCGAAGGACGCCTGCTGAGCGGACGCAAAAAGGCCGGGCTTTCGCCCGGCCAGTCGCGGAACCGATTTGGGGAGTTCAGTTCCGTCAGGGTTAGACCATAAACCCCTCAGCCCAGTTCGAGATCGGCCGCGCGGAAGCGGCGGCGATAAAGAAGACCGATGCCGATTCCTGACTGCAGGCCGCGCGCGTCCTTGAGGTCCTGGCGCTCCAGCCCCAGATCCGCAAGCTGCTCAGCATCGAGGCAATCAAGACTTTTGAGCGTGCGCCGCATGGTGGCGCGATCGTGGCGCCCATCGCGCCAGCGAGCGATAATCGTCAAGAACCGGTCAAAAGCCGCGCCGGCGGGGCGCGCGCCTGAATGCACGTAAGCCATCTTCATGCTCCTGTTTCAGCAGCCGGCAAATGGGAGGAGGACGCGGGCCCCGAGGGAAGGCAGGGCGGCCGCGTCGTTGCCGGCCATGACCAGAGTTAGGGGGTTGCCATCAATCAATCAAACAAATAGATTTTATCTACCCCATCAATTCCAGTGATCGCTATGCCCGCGCCTCTCGACCTCGATCAGCTCCAGACTTTTGCCGCCATTGCCGATTGCGGCAGCTTCACGGAAGCCGCCCGACGGGTGCACAAGACCCAGTCCGCCGTCTCGATGCAGATCAAACGGCTGGAAGAACGGCTCGGACATCCGCTATTCGTGCGCGAGGGCCGGCGCATCACGCTGACGCCGGAAGGTGATGAGCTCTATTCGCGCTCGCGGCGGCTGTTGCGGATCAACGCCGAGATCCTCGACTATTTCTCCCAGGAGGACCTGTCGGGTACCGTGCGCTTCGGCGTGCCGGATGACTATGCCGTTCGGCTCCTGCCCAAGATCCTGACATCATTTCAGGAATCGCACCCCAAGATCCTCGTCGAGGTGACCTGCCAGCCTTCCGAACTGCTGCTTGAAGGCATTCAGCAGGGCCGGTTCGACATGATCGTGTTCACCCAGGGCACAAGCCATGAGTTTGGTGAAATGTTCAGGACCGAGCCCATGCATTTCGTGGCTGGACCCGAGATCAGGGTGCTCGATTGCGAACAGCTTCCCCTCGCCTGCGGATCACATGTGTGCTGCTGGCGGGCGAGCGCGGAGGCCGCGCTCAATTCGATCGGGCGTGATTTCCGGGTCGCCTATACCTCATCCTCGGCGATGGCCGTCACCAGCGCGGTGATGGCAGGTCTGGCGGTCGGCGTGCTGCCCGAAAGCGCGATCATGCCAGACATGCGGGTGCTGGGTGTGGATGACGGATTTCCGCGGCTTCCAAATGCCGAGATTGCGCTGATGCGCGCGTCGCATGGCTATGGCGGCATCTATGATGCGCTCGCCTGTCATATTCTTGATGAGTTGGGGAACCTCTACGGCGAAGACAAGCTGGTGATCACCGCAGCCTGATCAGGCCGGCTCATCGTCCCTGCAGGTTTCGACTTCAACGGCCCCCTTGCCCGGCACGAGATCCTCGTCGCGCATGCGGTAGGCGTCGGGGTCGGTGCGGAACATCTCGATCAGCCCCGAGGCGGCCCTGTTCATGGCTTCGGCCTGCGCCCAGCGCTCTTCGGCGCCAGCGTCGCTCGCCGGCACGAAGCCGGCGATCACAGCCGCAAGTTCACGATTGATGCGGTCGGATGCTTCGAGATAGCCAGCGACGATGGCGAATTCCGCATCGGTCATGCGCGAACAATAGGGTTCGAACAGCTCGCCGATCGGTGAGTAGACCATTGCGCCGAACTCTTTCGAGGATTCGCTGAGTTCAATGAACACCCGCCGGCGGTCCACGGGGTCGCGTTCGCGGCGGACATAACCCCGCTTTTCGAGCCTGTCGACCAGGGTCGTTACGGCGCCGGTCGTTAATCCTGAGCGCTCGGCCAACTGACCGGCGGTCACCTTGCCGAAGCGCTGAATGATATCGAGGCAGAGTGCATCGGTGCGATTGACACCCAGAAGACGGGCGTAAGCCTCATCGAGCATATCCGATGCATTCTGGGAGGAACGCTGCGCCGCTACAAGCCGTGCAATCAGCCGTCCGCGATTTTCGCTTGACAATTCATTATCTTGATTCATAAGATATTTGAATATCGAAATACCCTCATATTGTCAAGGAATTTCAGCATGCCAGCGATTGCAGACGGCCCGATTATCGAAGCCAGGGGCCTCAAGCGCACATTCAAAATCCGAAAAGGTACAGTCGAGGCCGTCAAGGGCATCGACCTCACGGTTCAGCCGGGCGAGATCGTCGGGTTTCTCGGCCCGAACGGGGCCGGCAAGACGACAACGCTGAGAATGTTGTGCACCCTGCTGGCACCGACCGACGGCACCGCGACGGTCGTGGGCTGCGATCTCAGGGACGACCCGGTGGGCGTGCGCCGCCGCATCGGCTATGTCGCCCAATCAGGTACCACCACCGGGGAGGCCGTCGCCGGGCAGGAGATCGTCTCGCAGGCCCAGCTTTACGGCATAGATCGGAAAACGGCGACCGAGCGCGGCAAGGCGCTGTTGAAGTCGCTCGATCTCGACGGCATCTGGGACCGCAAATGCGGCTCGCTCTCCGGCGGCCAGCGCCGGCGGCTCGATATCGTGATGGGGTTGGTGCATGAGCCCAAGCTGGTATTTCTCGATGAACCGACGACGGGGCTCGACCCGCAGGCGCGTGCCAATCTGTGGCATCATATCCGTGATCTGAGGGATCGGCTCGGCACCACGATATTCCTGACCACCCATTATATGGACGAAGCGGATTCGCTCTCCGATCGCATCCTGATCGTTGATGGCGGCAAGGTGGTGGCCCAAGGCACGCCGCAGGAGCTCAAGCAACGCGTTTCGGGCGATGCGATCACCCTCACCCTGCGCGGGCGCAAGGACACGGCCCAGGCCAGCGAAATCATTGGCGGGTTCGAAGGCGCCGATACGCCGAATGTCGACGGCAACGTGGTGCGGGCCCATCTGCCGGATGGCAGCACCGCCCTGCCCCAGCTTCTGAGGGCACTCGACAAGGCCGGGGTCGACGCGATCGGTCTCGAAGTTGCCCGTCCCACGCTGGATGACGTTTTCCTGACCCTGACCGGCCGGTCGCTGCGCGACTGAACAGCATTCATTCAAGAGGTTTCATCATGACGTTCTTCAAAGACACCTGGATCGTTTTTTCCCGGGCGATGCGGCTCTCGTTGCAGAACCCCCTTTGGGTGATCATCGGGATTTCCCAGCCAATTCTCTATCTCGCCCTGTTCGGACCGCTCTTGCAGGCCATTGCCGGTGCACCCGGCTTTCCGCCCGGCGATGCCTGGCAGATCTTCGTACCCGGCCTCTTGGTCCAACTCGGCGTCTTCGGCGGCTTCTTCGTCGGCTTCGGCATTATCGCGGAGTGGCGTGCCGGGGTGATCGAGCGCATGCTGGTCTCACCGGCCAGCCGGACGGCACTGATTGCCGGGCGGGTGCTGCGCGACGTCATCGTGCTGATCGTTCAGGCTATCATTCTGGTTGTTTGCGCAATGTTTTTCGGGCTCAGCGTGCCTTTCATCGCCATTGTCCTGGGGCTGATCATTATTGCCATGCTCGGGGCGTCGGCCTCGTTCTTCTCCTATGCGATGGCCCTGGCGGTCAAAAGCGAAGACGCCTTTGCCCCGATCGTCAATTCGATCGCGCTGCCGATCCTCTTGCTGTCCGGCATCTTGCTGCCGATGTCGCTGGCGCCGGTCTGGCTGCAGACCCTGTCCGACATCAATCCATTCAAGCATGTGGTGACGGCGATCCGAGCGGTGTTCCGCAATGAGATCGTGACAGGCGAAGTGGGTCTTGGCGTCGGGATTGCGATCGCGCTGGTACTGATTGCTGCCTTTGTCGGCACCAGAAGCTTTGCCAACCAGACCAAGTAGGACTGAAAGACCAAGCTGGTCCGCTTCACAAGCAATGGCGGCGCCGGGCTATGGGCTCGGCGTCCTTCAGATGGGTTCGGCGCCAAACAAATACTGAACAGATCTAGCTTTTTTGCCTTTTTGCATTTCCGAAGGGTGAACCGGCATCCACTTCACCCGGAACGGCACTAATAGGCAGCGACGGCGTAAACGCGCTTGATGTCGCCTTCCCAGGGACCGTGATAGCAATCCAGAAGGCGCTCGGCCTGGGTCTTGCCGGTTTCGACCACGCGGCGGAGAGGCGCCAGGTGCATGGTTTCGTCCATGTCTTCCCAATTTCGCAGATTGCGGCGTTCGAGGCCTGCCTGGGCAAGCGGCAGGACAAGGCGGGTCAGATCATGGACAGTGCCGTCCCGGAATTCGG
Organism: Cucumibacter marinus DSM 18995; assembly: GCF_000429865.1. Lineage (GTDB taxonomy): Bacteria > Pseudomonadota > Alphaproteobacteria > Rhizobiales > Devosiaceae > Cucumibacter > Cucumibacter marinus. Next base: position 287,763 of record NZ_KE386977.1, on the reverse strand, counting down.
TCTCGAGCGCCTTGACCGGCACGTCCTTTCGCAACTGCCAGCGCTCTTCCGCCGTCCAGTCCTTGACGAGGTCCCATGCGCCTTCAAGGCTGTCCTCGTCATAAAGCAGGCCGGTCCATAGCGCGGGCAGCGCGCAGATCTCTTCCCATGGGCCGCAATCGGCGCCGCGCATCTCCAGGAAGCGCTTGAGGCGCACTTCGGGGAAGATGGTGGAGAGATGATCTTCCCAGTCGCGCTTGAGCGGCTTTTCTCCGGGCAACTGGGGCAGTTCGCCCCTCAAAAAGGCGCGGAAGCTCTCGCCGGCACAATTGACGTACTGACCGTTGCGGATGACGAAATACATCGGCACATCGAGGGCATAATCGACATAGCGCTCGAAGCTCATGCCCTCTTCAAAGGCAAAGGGCAGCATGCCGGTGCGGTCAGGGTCGGTGTGCAGCCAGATCTGCGAGCGGAAGGACAAAAAGCCCGAAGGCTTGCCGTCGACAAAGGGTGAATTGGCGAACAGGGCCGTGGCGATGGGTTGCAGGGCCAGGGACACGCGCAGTTTCTTGACCATGTCCGCTTCGCTCGAAAAATCGAGATTGGCCTGAACGGTGCAGGAGCGGAACATCATTGAGGTGCCCAGCGTACCGACCTCGCGCATATAAGGCGCCATGATGCCGTAGCGGGACTTGGGCATGACCGGGATATCGGTGACAGCCCAATCCGGGGTCACACCGATACCGAGAAACTTGATGCCCATGGGATCGGCGACTTCACGTAGAACGGTGAGGTGGCGATGGGTTTCCGAACAGGTGTCGTGCAGGTTGGACAGGGCAGCGCCGGACAGTTCGAACTGGCCCCCCGGTTCGAGCGAGATTGAAGCGCCGGTGCGCGTGTCGGTCAGCCCGATGACCTTGTCGCGGTCGTAGAGGGGTGACCAACCGGTCTTTTTCGCCACACCGTCGAGCAGCGCACCAATGCCGTTCTCGCCTTCATAGGGGACGGGCCCGAGGCTGTCCGCATAGAACACGAACTTCTCGTGCTCGGTGCCCACGCGCCAATCCGATTTGGGCTTCGAGCCGGAAGACAGCGCCTCGATGAGGTCGGCTTTCGACTCGATCGGTGCGGATGTGCCACTATCAGCCATGGCTCAGCCTTTCGTGAAACGGACGGGCTGCGCGTCAACCCGATTTTGGACTCGGCGCGACCATAGCCGCTTCAAAGCGAAGTTCAAACGCTTTATCGCCAATCGCCGATGATTGATTGCAGAGCCCCCAGAGCGGCCACCGCCGCCGTGTCCGCACGCAGGATTCGCGGCCCGAGCGAGACGGGATGCACAAATTCGCAGCCGTGCAGCATCCTGCGCTCCTCCTCGGAAAATCCACCCTCCGGCCCGATCAACAGGGCCAAGGGCCGACCAGCCAATGTTTCGAATACAGCCTGCGGCGAGCCGGAAGCCTCGCTTTCATCCGCGAAGATGATCTGCCGGCCGGGATGATCCTCGGCCCAGTTTGCAATCAGGGTCTCGAGCGGGATGATGGGGTGCAGTTCAGGCACTGCCAGCACTTCGCATTGCTCGGCAGCCTCCACGGTATTGGCGGCCAGCTTGTCTTTGTTGAGCTTGGGGAACTGGGTGTGCTGGGTCTTGACCGGCTGGATGTGGCCAACCCCCATTTCCACCGCCTTTTGCACCATATAGTCGAGCCGGCCCGTCTTGAGTGGCGCGAACAGGTACCAAAGGTCCGGGTGCTCTGGCTGGGCCGCGATCTGCTCGACCGGCTCGAGCTCGGCACGCTTGCGGTCCGCGGCCACCAGTTCGGTTCGCCAGGCACCATCGCGGCCATTGAAAAGGATCACCGCGTCACCAGGCCGCCGCCGCATGACATTGACGAGGTAATGCGCCTGGGGTTTGTCGAGGGTGACGGTTGTGCCCGGGCCGAGATCGTGATTGACGAACAGGCGCGGCAGGTGCTGGTGGCTTCGCGGCATGACGGGGTCCGGCGCAAATGATCGTGTGACGCCGCATAAATGAGGATGGGCGCGAATGCAAACACCACCGAAGCAGGACGCCGGCGACGGACGGGTTGCGGATGCGCCCAAAGGTAATTGGGTCGACCGGTATGCCCCCGAGGCGCTCAAGCCCTATTTCCGCATGGCACGGTTCGACCGGCCGATCGGCTATCAGCTGTTGTTCTGGCCCTGCGCCATCTCTTCGGCCATGGCAGCGATTGCCCGGCCCGAAGCGCCCTTTCCCTATCTGGCGATTATCCTGTTCTTCATCGGCGCCTATGTGATGCGCGGGGCGGGATGCGTTTTCAATGACATTGTCGACCGCGATATCGACGGCAAGGTCGCCCGTACAAGATCACGTCCCATCCCCTCGGGCCGGGTGTCGGTGACGCAGGCTGCCGGTTTCATGGTGCTGCTGGCGCTGGTCGGGCTGCTGGTTCTCGTCCAGTTCAATCCCTTCACCATCGGGCTCGGCATCGCCTCACTCGTCCTGGTGGCGATCTACCCGTTCATGAAGCGGATCACCTACTGGCCGCAGCTGTTTCTCGGCCTCGCCTTCTCCTGGGGGGCGCTGATGGGCTGGGCCGCCCATATGGGCAGCCTGGGCTGGCCGCCGGTGCTGCTGTATCTCGGTTCGATCTGCTGGGTGATCGGCTACGACACGATCTATGCGCTGCAGGATATCGAGGACGATGTGCTGATCGGGGTGAAGTCCACCGCGCGGCTGTTCGGCGACAGGGCCCGCCCGATCGTTGCCGGTTTCTATGCCGTGGGGATAGCGCTTTGGCTCGCCGCGGCCTTCTTGTCAGGCGCGGGCTGGGCGTTCTTCGCCACCGCGTGGGTGGCGCCGGCAATCCTCGTCTGGCAGCTCGCCACCCTCGACCCTGCCGATCATCCGGGGTGCCTCAAACGGTTCAAGGCCAACCACTGGGTTGGCCTTGCCTTCACGCTCAGTCTGTGGATCGCCTATCTGGCTCAAACCAGTTTCTAGGGCCTGTCGTTGGAGACCAGCCCCAGCTTGCGCCGGTTGAGGAAGCGCGGGCGCCGGTCGGCATCGGGGCCGAGTTTGCGACGCATGGTAGTGTCGCCCAGAAGAACGCCGCCAACCTGCTGCGAATAGGAAATCAGTTCGCCATTGCCGGCCCGAATGTAGAGCGGCAGCCCCAGATGCCGGCCCCAGTTCTGCCATTCGGCGACAACGGTGTTGTTGCCCTCCTCGGAGAACACCCGGTAGTTGAGCGCCTCGTCGGAATGCACGAGTTCGATGGTGCTGAACAACATCCCCTCGTCATTGATCGTGGTGGCGATGGCGACACCGTGATAGTCGGCCACCGGCACCTTGATCTTGATGGTCACGCCGCTCTTTTTCAGCGTCTTGCGCACAGTGACGGTCTTGAAGTCCCCCGAGCGATTGTCATTCGCCGCTTTGGGGGGTGAACCGAATGTGCCCGCTTTCGCGTTCAGGATACTGACCCCCAATCGCTCAAACGCCTCGTTGCGCAACATAACCTTAGCCTCACTGCTCACTTCTGAGAGCTTCTTTGTCTCTCGTGTTGATCGCAATCTAGGCGCGGGCCGTTTGGGATCGGCTTAAAAAACTGGGTTAAGTTTTTGTTGTTTTGAAGAGGGTTAGCAGTGAGTCACCGGGCGTAAGAGGCAATTAACCTCATGGGGGTGCTTGCGCCCACCCGTCCGCTCCGATAGAGCGCAGAACCAATACGCAAACGGGGCGAAAACGCCCGCAACGCAAGCCCGAGACAATGCCGCTGCCCGATCCACGCGAAGACATGGAACTGATGCGCAATGCGGCAGTCGCAGCAGGCATTCTGGCGACCAGCTTCTTCCGGCGCGACGTCAAGCACTGGACCAAGGACAATGCCTCCCCGGTGACCGAGGCGGATCTGGCGGTCGATCGTTACCTTGAAAAGACCCTGACCCATGCGCGGCCCGATTATGGCTGGTTGAGCGAAGAGACCGCGGACGACCCGCAGCGGCTCGACGCGGAGCGGGTTTTCATCGTCGATCCGATCGACGGAACGCGCGGCTTCATGCGCGGGGACGACAACTGGAGCATCTCGATGGCGGTGGTCGAGAACGGCGAACCCATCGCCGGGCTTGTCTATGTCCCGATCCGCGACGAACTTTATGAGGCGATCATCGGCGATGGCGTCTTGATCAACGGGCACCCGCTCGAGCGGCGCCAGCATCACGTGACCGAACCCGTTATCCCTGCGCCGGGCGCCGTGCACCGGGCGCTTGCCGAAGCCGGACTCGACTATGTGCGCGGACCGCACACCCCCTCCCTCGCCTACCGGCTGGTTCAGGTCGCGACCGGCGTGTTCGACGCCACCGCCGCAAGACGTGGCGCGCAGGACTGGGATATCGCGGCGGCAGCTTTGATCCTGTCGGAAAGCGGAGTCATCATGGAAGACGTCTGCGCCGGACCGTTGCGGTTCAACGGAGCGGACCCGCGTCATGGCGCCCTGATGGTAAGCGCCGTCGATGGTCTCGCCGGGCCATTGCGCGAAGCGCTCAAACAGGTCTATGGGTGCCCTGACGACAGTGCTGTTGATGCCAGTATTCATGCCAAGGCGGACAAGGACATCATATGAGCGATCAGCCCCCCACCGAGCACAAGTCCAAACAGCTTCTTCATCTCGTCATTGGCGGCGAGCTTGAAGATCTGGACGATGTGACCTTCCGCGACCTCCAAGAGGTCGACATTGTCGGAATCTACCCGAACTACGCCAGCGCCTACGCGGTGTGGAAGAAGAAGGCGCAGGAAACGGTCGATAATGCGCATATGCGCTATTTCATCGTCCACCTGCACCGGATGCTCGACCCGGACGGCTGAGCCCGGTGAGCGGGGACACCAACGCCCAGGACGACGAGACAGAACGCGGCTGGTTCATCGACAAGCCGTGGATTCGCTGGTTTCTGGGCGCCGTAGTCATCGGCGGCTATCTGCGCCTGATCCGGCTGACATCGCGTCTGGTGGTCGATCCGCCCGACGTGATGGAGCGGCTGTCCTCGAAGACGCCGGAGATCTATGCCTCCTGGCACGGCCAGAGCAATCTCGCCTATCTCTACACCCCGATCCGCCCGCATTACGCGATCCTCGCCTCGAACCACCCCGACGGGCGCATGGCCGCGGCAATGGCCAAGGGGTTCGGCTATACGATTATCGACGGGTCGGGCAGCAGCGAGCGGCAGCGCCGCGGCACGGGCGGGCTCGCCGCCTTCAGGGCAATGCTGCGCGCGGTCAAGGACGGGCATTCGCTGTTTCTGACCGCCGACACACCGCCGATCCCCGGCCGCAAGGTCAGCCCCGGCCTGATGGCCGCGGCCCGGCGCACAGGCTGTCCCCTTGTTCCGCTCGCAACGGCAAGTTCGCGCCGCAAGATGCTCGATAATTGGGACAAGATGCAGATCAACTTCCCCTTCTCACGCATCGCCTATGTGCTCGGCGAGCCACTGGTGCTCAATGATGATGCGATCAGCGATGAGGAGTATGCGGAAGAGTTCGCGCGGCGACTTGACGGGGCGTTGGAACGCGCCTTTGCGCTGGCCGACGGCAAGGCAGAGCCTGCGAAGGCGGAAGACTAGCTCCCGTCCAGAACCGAAGCGAGGATCGCCTCGATGGCACCAGGCCCACCGACCCTCGCCTGCCCTGCTGCGCCGCGACGCCTGATTTCATCAGGATCGTTCAACAATGCGGTGACGGCCGTGGCGAGCGCCGCCGGGTCAGCTTCGGTCATCATCCTGCCGTCACCGAACAGGGCCGATTCCGCCTTTACCCGGCTTTCGCGCTCCTGGCTCATCCGGAACGAGACAACCGGCTTGCCGAGCCCCAATGCCTGAATAGTCGCGGTGCCGGCCTGGGACAGGACGATGTCAGCAGCCTCGATCAGATTGCCCGTCGCCCCGCGCACGACGACGATGATGAAACCGTCGCCAGACAGGTGACCGAGCCGCAAATCGCTTGCCTCCGCAAGATCGAATGTCAGGTCTGCCGCCTCGGCAAGAGCGGCAGGATCGAGACCCGGCGCCAGCGCCAGGAACAGGTCGGGTCTTCGGTCTGGCGGCAGTTGGCGTAGCGCGGACACTTGCAGCGCAAAGTTCTCCGAGGCCGACTTGCGACTGCCGGGCAGAAGCGTGATTGCCTGAGCCCGATGCCGATCGGGTTGGGGATCAAAGTCGCCATAAGTGACGGTATCGATGAGGACGTTGCCCGCGGCCCGCGCATCGATGCCACTCGCGGCAAGCGCCTTTGCCAGTTTCTCGCTGCGGCAGAAAACGCGTCTGCATGTCGCCTTGATCAGCCAGCGCTCGGGCGCGGCATAGAGCCGGCCATGGCCAGTGCGGTAGGCATCGACCCAGGTGATGCCGCGAATGCCCGAGAGGAAACAGGCCCCCACACCGACCAGATCGCCGACGACCACGACGTGATCATAGTCGTGCCGAGCCCGGCGCAGGAAAGAAAGGGCCGGCCAGAAGGTCGCGACGATGCCGCCCTTGAGGTCGGCGCGGATCGACCCCTCGGTGCGCCAGCCCTCGCTGGCAATATGGGCACGCGGGCCGACGACATCGCACACGCCCGCAAAGGCATGGCCATCGCCGAGCGTTGGATAGGCATGAGCTGTGACAGAACCGGGAAGACGGGCGATCATCTCGCGGGCCATCGAGTCTTCGCCATGGCCGTTGGAGATGAACAAAAGGCGCATCGACGCCTCAGCCGCGATGGGCGGAATAAGCCTCGAAGGCAGTCTGGGCGTCGAAATAGGGCTCCTGCCGGTCGACGCTCCAATAAGTCAACTCGTCGATCGGGATCGGTTTGCCGGTGACGGCGCAACGCACGAAATTGCCCGGACGAAGGATCACGAAGTCCGCATCAAGATAACGGACCACCGCTTCTGAAGAGCCGAATTTCTGGTCGAAGATATTCATCGGTCCTGTCTATGCCCGATCGCTGAGAAAATCAAAACAAGCTTTCCTGACCCGTGGGGCCAGGCTTTTTGGGCGAGGTTTTGGCTGGCGCCTTTTTCGGCTTGCGCTTGGGCGCGTCGCCATTCTCGACACGCACCTGAATATCGCCATCAGCCAGCCGGACCGCAAGAGGCTGGCCAGTTTCAACCCCCGATGCCGACCGCACAAGACGCTCGTCCTCATCCAGGACCAGCGCAAAACCGCGCTCGAGCACGGCCTTGTAACTCAAGGCATCGAGCAGCTTGCCGACCGCATCGAGCCGGCTGGCCGCCTTTTCGAGCCGACGCCCGAAGCCGGGCACCAGCCGTTCGGCCGTGCGGTCGAGGCGGTCCTGCCGGTCGGCAATGCGATGCTTCAGGGAGACGGGCAAGAGGCGGTTTCCGACACTGTCGAGCTCGCGCCGCAGAGCGCGCAGATGCTGCCCCCTGCCCGCTGCGAGCCGTTCTCCGGCATTGCCCAGCCGGTCAGCATCGGCACTGAGCCGGCGGACAAGCGCCCCGCGGGAAAGGCGCGGTGCGATGCCGTCGAACCCGGCGCGTTTGGCGCGGGCGAGAGAAACAAGTCCCGACGTCAGCCGCATGGCCGCCAGGTCCTGTCGCTGGCGCGCCTGATTGAGCAGTTCAGCAGGACGCGGCAGGCCGGCGGAGACAGCGCGGAAGCGGTCGCGATTGCCCCCGATCAGGCGGCGCTCGGCGTTCCGCACGCGCTGGCCGAGATCATCGACATAAGCGATCAGCTCGCCGCGTACCGGCACGGCCATTTCGGCGGCACCGGTCGGCGTGGGTGCGCGCTTGTCGGCGGCATAGTCGATGAGGGTGATATCAGTCTCGTGCCCCACCGCCGAGATCAGCGGTATGTTGCTGGCAGCCGCGGCGCGGACCACCGATTCCTCGTTGAAGCCCCACAAATCCTCGATCGACCCCCCGCCGCGCGCGACGATCAGCAGGTCGGGCCGCGGCATGGGGCCGTCCAACGGCAAGGCGTTGAAGCCTTCGATGGCGGCCGTTACTTCAGGCGCGCAGTTCTCGCCCTGCACCCGCACCGGCCAGACCATGACATGGGTCGGAAAGCGATCATCGAGCCGGTGCAGGATGTCGCGGATTACCGCGCCGGTCGGCGAAGTGATGACCCCGATGACCTGTGGCAGGTATGGCAGTTCCTGTTTGCGGGCCGGATCGAACAGGCCCTCTGCGAGCAGTTTCTTGCGGCGCTCTTCGATGAGCGCCATGAGCGCGCCAACGCCTGCCGGCTCCACATTGTCGACAACGATCTGGTATTTCGACTGGCCGGGGAAGGTGGTCATCCGTCCGGTGACGATGACCTCGAGCCCCTGTTCGGGCTGGAACCGCCAGCGTCCGACCGTGCCCTTCCAGGCAACCGCGGCGAGGACGGCGCGTTCATCCTTAAGATCGAAATAGACATGCCCCGATCCGGGCCGGGCGACCTTGGACACCTCGCCGCGCACCCGCACAAAACCGAAGGTGTCCTCCATGGTACGTTTGACCGCCTGGGAGATTTCGGAGACCGTATATTCAGCGGCGTTGGTGCGCGGGGGTTCGTTGCTCATTGCTGGCTCATAGTCATGCCTTGATGTGTTGGCAAAGCCGTGCCCCGGCAGGCGCGCGCCGTCAAGGGTGACGATCGCGCAAGGGGGTGCTAGAAGCCGCGCCAATCGGGGCGCAAACATCGGATAACCGGGGCCAGGACACATCCATGAACATTCTTCTGATCGGCAGTGGCGGGCGCGAGCACGCCCTTGGCTGGGCCATTGCGAAGTCGCCGCGTTGCGAAACCCTTTATGCCGCGCCGGGCAACGCCGGTATCGCCGCTGTCGCAGATATCGCCGATCTCGAAATTGCCGATCATGACGCGGTAATCGCGTTTTGCCGGGACAAGGCCATCGGCCTGGTGGTTGTCGGCCCCGAGGCGCCGCTGGTCGACGGCATTGCCGATGCTCTTGAAGCTGCCGGGATCCCCACGTTCGGTCCGTCCGCGGCCGCAGCCCAGCTCGAAGGGTCGAAGGCCTTCACCAAGGCGCTGTGCGATCGCATGGGCATTCCCACCGCCGCCTATGGCCGGTTCGAGAATGAAGACGAGGCCATAGCGTATGTGCGCTCACAGGGCGCGCCGATCGTCATCAAGGCGGACGGGCTGGCCGCCGGCAAGGGCGTGACTGTCGCCGAGTCTTTGCCGGATGCCGAGGCCGCCGTGCGCGAGTGTTTTTCGGGCGCGTTTGGAGCGGCGGGCTCCTCGGTTGTGATCGAAGAATGCCTGGTCGGCGAGGAAGCGAGCGTCTTTGCGATCAGCGACGGTCATCGCGCCGTGCTGCTGGCCTCGGCGCAGGACCACAAGCGTGTCGGTGATGGCGATACCGGCCCGAACACCGGCGGCATGGGCGCCTACTCGCCCGCACCGGTGATGGATCCGGCGATGATGGCGCGGGTCGAGACCGAGATCATCATCCCCACCATTGCCGGCATGGCCGAGGCCGGCACCCCGTTCAAGGGCGTGCTGTTCGCCGGGCTGATGATCACCGCCTCCGGCCCGAAGCTCATCGAACACAATGTGCGGTTCGGCGACCCCGAATGCCAGGTGCTGATGATGCGGCTGACCTCGGACGTTCTCGACCTGCTCGAAGGGGCAGCGCTCGGGGATCTTTCAAATGCTTCGCCGCGCTGGGACTCCCGCCCTGCCCTCACCGTCGTGATGGCGGCCAAGGGCTATCCGGGGTCCTATGAGAAGGGAACACCGATTAACGGGGCCGACGATCTCAACACTGAAGACTTGCATGTCTTTCATGCCGGTACGAAACGGAATGGTACCCAGCTTGTCGCCAATGGCGGGCGTGTGCTGAACGTTACCGCGCTCGGCAACACGGTCGCAGAGGCGCAGGCAAGGGCTTATGCGGCGGTCGATGCGATTGACTGGCCGGAAGGGTTTTGCCGCCGCGATATCGGCTGGCGTGCGCTGGCACGCGAGAACGACTAGAGCGCCGCAACGCTTCAAATCACCGCGCGCGTGTCCTAGACTTGACCTGATGGCCACTGCCGGGCCACGGGACGCCTGACGATGAACAAGCCCATGGAGACACAGCCGAAACCGACCGACGCACCCCGTATCGGGGTGGCGATGGGCAGCGGTTCCGCGCGCGGGCTGACCCTTATTCCCTATATCGAGGCGATCGACGAACTGGGACTCAAGCCTTCCGTGATCGCGGGGTCCTCGATCGGCTCGTTTATCGGCGCGGGATGGGCCGCGGGCATGACCGGCGCGGAAATCCGGGAGCATTCCATTGCCGTGCTCGGTTCGATGAATGCGATCATGAGCCGGTTGTGGTCGACCCAGATGGAGGGGCTCAAGAACATCTTCCGCGAAGGGCTAGCGGTGCAGTTCGATGCCGTGCGTGTCATCGAGGCTTTTTCGCCGGATGAACTGCCGCTTGAATTCGAGGGATTGAAGATCCCGCTCTATGTCATCGCGACCGACTTCAATTCCTGGCACCAGATCGTGTTCCATGCCGGGCCGCTGATCCCGGCTATCGCCGGTTCCGTGGCGATTCCGAGCTTCTTCCGACCGGTGAAGCATTCCGACCGGCTGCTGGTCGATGGCGGGGTGGTCAATCCGCTGCCGCTGGACGTAGCCTCGACGAACACGGATCTGTTGATCGGGCTCGATGTGAATGGCGACCCCTCGGACTATGATCCGGCGCGCACGCCGACAGCGATCGATGTAGGGTTCGGGTCGGCGCAGATCATGATGCATGCGCTGATCGTCAATACGATTGCTGCTTATCCACCAGATGTTTATGCGCGGATGCCGGTGGGCGGATTCGGTGCCTTCGAATATTGGCGGGTGCGCGAGATGCTCGACGCCGCCGACAAGGAAAAAGACGCGTTCAAGCGCCAGGTCGATGTGGCGGTCGAAGGGTTCATCGCCGGGAAAGAAAGAACTGCCTGAGCATCTCGGCAGCCCGATTTTCTTCAATACCACCAATGACTTCTGGCGCGTGATGGCAGGTTGGCTGAGCGAAGAAACGCACGCCATTATCGACCGCTCCGCCCTTCAAATCCTCCGCCGCGTAGTAGAGCCGGCGCAGCCTTGCATGGGCGATGGCACCGGCGCACATGGTGCAGGGTTCCAGAGTTACGTAGAGATCACAATCAGTTAGCCGCTCCTGCCCGGTTGCGGCGATGGCGCGGCGGATGGCCACCATCTCGGCATGAGCGGTCGGATCGCCGAGCCGCCGCATCTCGTTTTCGGCTTCGGCGATCAGCTCACCATCGCGAAAAATGACAGCACCCACAGGGACTTCGCCGGCCTCGGCGGCCTTTTGCGCCAGGGCCAGCGCGCGCTGCATGGGAGTCTCGGTCATGTCGGTTCCGGCATTTTGCGTGTGGGTTACTGGGTGCCACAAGGCGGCGCGGATGCAAAGCGCCGGATTGCCCGATAGAGTGACGCGGGGTCAGAATCACCCCAGAATCAGCCGTAAATCCAGCGCGTTCATTTATGCCTATTCGCCGCCTGCCTGAAAATCTTGCCAATCAGATCGCTGCCGGCGAAGTCGTCGAGCGGCCGGCGAGTGTCGTCAAGGAATTGGTCGAGAACGCCATCGATGCCGGCGCCACCCGAATCGCGATCACGACCGCGTCGGGCGGCAAGGCGCTGATCCGGATCGAAGATAATGGCACAGGAATGGGCCCCGGGGATTTGCGGCTGAGTGTCGAGCGGCACGCGACCTCGAAACTCGACGCAGACCGGCTCGACATGATCGGAACGCTGGGGTTCCGTGGTGAGGCACTGGCTTCGATCGGCTCGGTGGCACAGCTTGCGATCACGTCGCGGGAAAAGGGCTCTGAGATCGGGCACGGGATTGCGGTCGACAATGGCCGTGTGAGCGAGGTGACGCCGGCCGGGGTGCCGCAAGGCACGGTCGTTGAGGTGCGCGATTTGTTCGACAAGGTGCCGGCGCGGCGCAAATTCCTCAAGACCGACCGGGCCGAAGCCAATGCGATCACCGATGTGGTCAAACGGCTGGCGATGGCCGAACCGCAGGTGCATTTCATCCTGTCAGGGTCGGACCGCTCGACCAGCAACTGGCCGGCCCAGACGGGGGACGGCGCGACGGCCAAACGGCTGGCGCAGATCCTTGGCCGGGACTTCGCGGACAATGCCGTATCGCTCTCGCATCGGCGCGGACCGGTTACGGTGACCGGGCTTGCCGGTCTGCCGACCTATACCAAGGCGAATTCGCTCAACCAGTTCTATTTCGTCAATGGCCGCCCGGTGCGCGACAAGGTGTTGATGGGCGCGCTGCGCGCGGCCTATGCCGATTTCCTTCATCGCGACCGTTACCCGGTGGTGGTGGCCTTTATCGATGTGCCGTCCGAAGATCTCGATGTGAATGTGCACCCGGCCAAGGCCGAAGTGCGGTTCCGGGACGGGGGCAATGTGCGCGCCGCCTTGATCAAGGCGATTGCCGAAGCCTTGGCGGAGGCGGGATATCGCGCCTCGGCGACGGTCGGGGAAGCCACCCTTGCCGCCTTCAAGCCGGGCGGGTTTGGCGGGGGCGCACCGCAACCGGGACCGGGCTATGGCGGGCACGGGCACGCCCCCTACCCCGCCGGTGGTACCGCCGCAGCGCAGGATGCCTATCGCTATTCCGCGCCGCCGGGCTTTGCCGAGCAGGCACAGTCCGGCTATGCGCCCTCACCTGCTCCTGCCATGCCCAGCCAGGGCGGATTTGCCGGGGTGACGCCCAGCGGGCGGGTTGAGGAAATCGATCAAGATGCTCCCGTCGGGGACTATCCGCTCGGGGTAGCCCGGGCGCAGATGTTCGAGAACTATATCGTCGCACAGAGCGGGGAAGCGCTGATCCTGGTCGATCAGCATGCGGCCCATGAGCGCCTCGTCTATGAGAAATTCAAGGCCGAAATCGGCGCGGGTCAAGTGGCGGCACAACGGCATCTGATCCCGGTTGTCGTTGACCTGTCGGAAGAGGATTGCTCGCGGCTCGAAGCTGCGGCAGACGCGCTCTCGCCGCTGGGGCTGGGTATCGAGCGGTTCGGACCGCGCGCCGTGGCCGTGCATGAGACCCCGGCGCTGCTGGGCAAGCCGGACGTGATCGGGCTCGTCAAGGACATCGCCGATGAACTGGCCGAGTGGGACAGTATCGAGACCATCTCGCACCGGCTCGAGGCGGTCGCTGCACGTATGGCGTGCCACGGGTCGGTGCGCTCGGGGCGGCGATTGCGCGCCGAGGAGATGAACCAGCTTTTGCGGCAGATGGAGGCGACCCCCCATTCGGGCCAATGCATCCACGGCCGCCCGACCTATGTCGAATTGAGCAAGGCCGATATCGAGAAGCTGTTTGGCCGGCGGTGAGGGATTGGGGTGGAGTGGTGTGAGGCGGGTGCAGAACTCTTTGCCCTCGCCCTTCGAGGCTCGGTTTCACCTCGCACCTCAGGGTGAGGGCATCGGGGCGCTCAGGACGCGGGCGCGAGATTTGTGCGGCGCTGGAAACATGCCCGATTGTTATTCCCGCGCAGGCGGGAATCTATGTGAATCAGCCGTTTAGTACTGGTGGTGGCGGTTCCGCCATTTGCGTTTCTATCATTTCCAGCAGTCCCGCTGTGCGGGTTCGGTTGGATTCCCGCCTGCGCGGGAATGACGGGGAGTGATTGGATCGGACCCCAATCTGACAAGCCGCTCAACCCCCGACGAATTCCAGATAGCGGATAGTGGTGTCGCCATAGTGACGTTCATCGAGCAGGTCGAAGCCTGCGGGGATTTCGACGGCGGCGGATTTCGCCTCTTCGAACACCACGACGGCGCCGGGGGCAAGCCAGTCGCCATCGCGGGCGGCGATGAGGGCCTTCTCTCCCAAGCCCTTGCCATAGGGCGGATCAAGGAAGACGAGATCGGCAGGCTCAATGCGGAGGCGGGGGCCAAGATCGGTGGCATCGCGCTTGAGCATCTTCATCTGCCCGGCAATACCGAAGGTCTGGGTGTTCTCCCGCAGCACGGCGCGGGCGGCGATGCCATTATCGACAAAGGCACAGTGGGTGGCGCCACGCGACAGGGCCTCGATGCCCATGGCGCCGGTGCCGGCGAAGAGATCGAGCACCTGCGCGCCGCCAAGATCCGGACCGAGGCGGCTCGCCAGCGAAGAGAACACCGCCTCGCGCACCCGATCGCTTGTGGGCCGAATGCTGCCGTCAGGAGGGGTATGAAGGGTCTTGCCGCGAAAGCGGCCGGCCACGACGCGCATGGCCGATCAGGTCCGCTTTTTCGGGCCAGATGGCCTGCCGGCAGGCTTGCCGCCGGGTTTACTCCCGGGTTTGCCGCCAAACTTGCCTGCGGGGCGCCCTCCGGGTTTTGTACCACGAGGACCGGGTTTTGCACCGAACCCACCACCCGGCTTGCCGCCACGCGGTGCGCCGGCGCTGGAGGATCGTCCACCGGGACCCGAACGCGGGCCGCGCGGGCCAGAGGGACGATCACTTCTGAACGGCCTATCGCCGGACCTGTCTGGTCCGGATTTTTGGTCGTGGGGCCTGGACGGTCCACTTGATCTGTCGTGGGGCCTGGACGGCCCACTTTCTTTGCCGTGGGGCCTGGACGGCCCACTCTGTCTATCGTGGGGCCTGGACGGCCCACTTGATCTATCGTCGCGCCGCTGCGGACGGTCGCTTCTGAACGGCCGGTCGCCCCTCTCCGAACGCTCGCCGCGGTTCGGCCGGTCCCCACGGTCAGGTCTTGCACCACGGTCAGGTCTTGCACCACGGTCATCGCGGGCGCCGCGATCGTCGTCTCGACGGAAGCGCGGGCGATCGCCATCACGGGAAGGTCGGTCCCCGTCCTTGCGGAAACGAGGACGATCACCGGCTTGACGGTCGTCGCGACGAGTGTCCCGGTCCCCATCCTTGCGGAAGCGCGGCCCCTCGCCATCCTTTCGGAAGCGCGGACGATCACCGTCTCGGGAAGGGCGCGTATCCGGTTCTGACTCGATGGCACGGGATGATTTGGTGCCGGGTGCGAAAGTCTCGGTTTCACGGCCATCGGTGAAATGGATACGGGCCGTGCGGGCGGGCCGCTTGTCCTTGTCGAAGGGGCGCTTGCCGCCATCGCGGCCACCTCTTTCCGGTCGGCCGCCTCGGTCATCTCGGCGCGGACCGCCACGGCGGTCATCATCTTCAAAGCGGCGGGGCCGGTCGGACGCGGAACGGGGTGGGCCGTCGCGGCGGGGCCGGTCCTGATTGCGATCTTGTCCCCGGTCGTGCCCGCGATCTTGTCCGCGATCTTGCGAATGGCGGGGCGCAGGGGCCTGCTCCTGATCGGGTAGCGGGCCATCGAAATCGACCTGGGCGGCGGCCGCGAGGCGGGCGCCAAGCTGGTCCTTGAGGACCTTTTGTTTGACGAGTTCGGCTTCGCCCGGCTTGATGTCGCCGAGTTGGAAGGGACCGTAGGACACGCGGATCAGGCGGTTGACCTCGAGACCCAGCGCGCCGAGAACGTTCTTCACTTCGCGGTTCTTGCCTTCGCGCAGCGAAACCAGCAGCCAGACATTGCCGCCCTGCACGCGCTCAAGCGTCGCCTCGATGGGGCCATAATGGACCTTGTCGATGGTGATGCCGTGCTTGAGCTCGTCAAGCGTGACCTGATCGACCGAACCATAGGCCCGCACGCGATAGCGCCGGGCCCAGCCGGTCTCCGGCAGTTCGAGCACGCGCTTGAGCCCGCCATCATTGGTCAGAAGCAGCAAGCCCTCAGTGTTGATGTCGAGACGGCCAACGGTAACGACGCGGGGCAGGCCCATTTCGTCAAAGGCGTCAAAGACGGTCGGGCGCCCTTCAGGATCGCTCTCGGTGACGACCTTGCCGGCCGGCTTGTGATAGAGCCAGAGGCGGGTTGCGCCCTTGGGACCAAGCGGGGTTCCATCGACTTCGACGCGGTCCCTGGGGGTGACAGTGAAGGCGGGCGTGCGCACGATCTTGCCGTTGACCGCCACGCGGCCGGCAGCGATCCAGCTTTCGGCAGTACGACGCGAACAAAGCCCGTAGCGGGACATCACCTTTGCAAGGCGGTCGCCGCTCATCGGGCCCGAATTGGGTTCAGCCATTTTATCTCGATATGTGTTTTGCGGGCGAAATCGCCCGCAATGTTACTGTGTGCCCGCTTACTGGGCGGCGAGCAGCGCCTCGCGAATCGCCGGCGGGCAGGCCGGATCATCGAGCGAGACGAGATCGCCATTATTGGCGAGGCAGACATAGTCGCGGTTGCCCACACGGGTCAAAAGCCGTTTCGGCGGCGACAGAAGCTGTTTGGACTGCTCTTCCATCGTCAGGTCGCGGATTTTGCCGGAACGCTGGTCGATAACACGGGCGACGCGGATGCGGTCGATATCCCTGCGCGAAAGACCGGTGCCGTCGACCTCGGGCACGTTGGAATCCTCAGGCAGGCCGGCGGCCAGGCTCTGAGACGGGGGCGGCAGATTGTTGGGATCGCGCGGCATGACCAGCGGGCCACGGGCCGACCGGATCGGATCCTTGGTCGAGCGCTCTTCGATGATGCCGATTCCCTCAAGGGTTTCGAGCAGCACGTCTTCCCCGGGCACAAGGCTCTGGGAGAAGGCATTGGTGCCTTCGGTGGTGGTGCAGGCTGAGACCGCCATGGCAGCTGCCAGACCGCCCGCAAGGGCAAAAAGGCGCATGCTGGGCGCGCCTCCCATGAGGAATTTCATACGCAATGACCTACTCCGCGCTCGGCTCTTCCCGTCCGGAAAGTGACCTTTTAAACCAGTTCAGCGTTTCACGGAATCGCTGACCCGATTCAAGCTCTTGTTTTACCGCGTTTCCGGACGGTGAACCGGCATCCACTTCACCTGGAAACGCTCTTGTTTTGCCGCGTTTCCGGACGGTGAACCGGCATCCACTTCACCTGGAAACGCTTCTGTCCGATGCCCGCTCACCGGCAGTGGCGTCACACTAACGAATTCAGCCGGGTAAGGCCAGAATTCGGCTATTTTGCGATCCGCCTTCTCGGCAGGACCATATCGGCGATGAGAAATATCACGCCAAAGGTGATCCCGACATCGGCGATATTGAAAATGTAGAAGTAATAATTCCCCGCATGAAGGGAAAAGAAGTCGGCCACC
Organism: Cucumibacter marinus DSM 18995; assembly: GCF_000429865.1. Taxonomy (GTDB): domain Bacteria; phylum Pseudomonadota; class Alphaproteobacteria; order Rhizobiales; family Devosiaceae; genus Cucumibacter; species Cucumibacter marinus. The sequence goes on along the minus strand of NZ_KE386977.1, from coordinate 270,629 downwards.
GCGCCATAGGCAAGGCGGTCGAAAACATTGCCCAGCGCCCCCCCGAGCGCCAGGGACAGCCCCCAGCGGGTAAGGCCATTATCGGCCCGCCACCACCAGATCGCCAGCGCCAGGATGACCATGATCATGGCAACGCTCAGCCAGATGGCCGGAATGGTGGACAACAGCCCGTAGGACACCCCGGTGTTCCACACCAACACATAGTCGAAATTGGGAGTGACGATGATCGCCTCGCCGCCCTGCCAATCGAGCACATGCAGCATGATGGTCTTGTGCGCCCGGTCGATGGCGAACACGAGCAGCAGCACCAGGGCCGGCAGCCAGCGCCCCGTCGAGTTCACGCGTGCCATCCCGGCCCCGGTCATGATCTATTCGGCCGCTTTGGCGGTCAGTTCGCGCATGGCCTGGGCGTCGCGCGGGCTGAGATCGGGGTAATCGGGGTCAGAACCGACCTCGGGCAGAATCTTCCAGGAGCGGGCGCAGCGCTTGCCCTCGGCTTTCTTGAACACCACCGAGACGCCCTTGACCTCATCGAGACGGAAGGCCTCGGCAGGGCCTTCGCCCTGGATGACATTGGCCGCCGAGGTGATGGCGATCTCGGCCATGTCCTCACCGTGCAGGGCAACATAGAGATCGGTGTCGGCGACATAGATGTCGGGCGCCGCCTCAAGCGAGGAGCCTATGGTTTTCTCCCGCCGCTCGATCTCGAGCGCGCCGGTGACGACACGGCGGACGGTGCGGATCTTGTGCCATTTGTCGGCCAGCTCGTCATTGCGCCATTCGGCCGGCACCTGAGGGAAGGTGCGCAGATGGACCGAAGAGTCAGCCTCGGGGTGCCGCGAGGTCCAGACTTCTTCCATGGTGAAGCACAGGATCGGGGCGAGCCAGGCGGTGAGGCAATCGAACAGCTTGTCGAGCACGGTCAGGGCGGCGCGGCGGCGCACGCTCGAGGCCGGATCGCAGTAAAGCGCGTCCTTGCGGATGTCGAAATAGATGGCGGAGAGATCGACGGTCATGAAGTTGAACAGGGCCGAGACGATCCGCTTGTAGTCGAAATCCTCGTAGCTCTTCTTGACCAGCGCATCGAGCTCGGTCAGCCGGTGCAAGACATAGCGCTCGAGCTCGGGCATGTCGGCGAAATCGACGGCCTCGGCAGGCTGGTAGTGAGCGAGACTGCCCAACAGCCAGCGCAGGGTGTTGCGCATCTTGCGGTAGCTGTCGACGGTCGACTTGATGACCTTGTCGCCCAGCCGCTGGTCTTCGGTGAAATCGACGGAGGCGGCCCAGAGCCGGACGATGTCGGCGCCATATTGCTTGATCAATTCCTGGGGCACGATGGTGTTGCCCAGGGATTTGGACATCTTGTAGCCCTTCTCGTCGAGCGTGAAGCCGTGGGTCACCACCGCATCATAGGGCGCACGACCACGTGTGCCCGAACCTTCGAGAAGCGAGGACTGGAACCAGCCGCGATGCTGGTCGGAGCCTTCGAAATAGACATCTGCCGGCCATTTCATGTCCGGGTTCTGTTCGAGCACATAAGCGTGGGTCGATCCGGAATCGAACCAGACATCGAGAATGTCGGTGACCTTCTCATAGTCAGCCGGATCATAGTCTGAGCCAAGGAAGCGGGCCTTCGCGCCATCGTCGAACCAGGCATCGGCGCCCTCCTCCCGGAAGGCCTCGACAATGCGTTTATTGACGGCGGGATTGCAAAGAACAATGCCGGTCTCATTGTGAACGAAGACGGTGATCGGCACGCCCCAGGCGCGCTGGCGCGACAGCACCCAGTCGGGCCGATCCTCGATCATTGCGCGCAGGCGGTTGCGGCCCTGTTCGGGCACGAAGCGCGTCGCATCGATCGAATTCAGCGCGCGGGTGCGCAGGGTGTCGCCCTCTTTCCCCTCGATATCGCGGTCCATATAAACGAACCATTGCGGGGTGTTGCGGAAGATGATCGGCTTTTTCGAGCGCCAGGAATGGGGGTACTGGTGCTTGACCCGGCCACGGGCGACCATGGCGCCGGCAGCGACCAGCGCATCGATGACGCGCTTGTTGGCGTCGCCCTTCTTGCCCTTGTCGTCGATCACGCGGGCGGCGCCGCCTTCGGATGACGGGCCGAAACCGGCGGCATCCTCGGTGTAATAGCCGTCACCATCGACGCAGAAGGGGATGGTGGTGTCGATGCCGCGGGATTCGAGATTGCGGCCATTGGCCATCCAGACCTCGAAGTCGTCCCGGCCATGGCCCGGCGCGGTATGCACGAAGCCTGTGCCCGCATCGTCGGTGACATGTTCGCCGTCGAACAAGGGAACATCGAACTCGTAGCCGCCGCCAAACCCCTTGAGCGGGTGGGCGCAGGTGATCGCGGCCAGCTCGTCAGCAGAGACGCCACCGAGGCGGGTATAGCCATTCTCGGCAACCTTGGCCTTGGCGAAGACCTCGGCAGCGAGCTTGTCGGCAATGATGTATTTCTGGCCCTGGGACGCCCAGCGCGGGGCTTCCGCGTCGTCCGGCTGGGTGACCTCGTAGAGCCCGTATTCGATGCGCGAAGAAAAGGAGATCGCCCGGTTGGCGGGGATCGTCCAGGGAGTCGTCGTCCAGATCAGAACGGAGGCGCCTTGGAGCAGGTCGTTCATTCTTTCCTGTTCGTCGCCCGTTCCACCGGAGGAACCGTAGTTCCTCAGAGGAAACTTCACCCAGATCACGTCCGATTCATGGTCGTGATATTCGATCTCGGCTTCGGCCAGCGCGGTGCGTTCGACGACCGACCACATGACGGGCTTCGAGCCGCGATAGAGCTGGCCGGAGGTGGCAAATTTCATCAGTTCGGCGGCAATCGTCGCCTCAGCTGAATAGGCCATGGTGGTATAGGGATTGTCCCAGTCGCCATTGACGCCCAACCGCTTGAACTCGGTGCGCTGGGTGTCGATCCACTTGTCGGCAAAGTCGCGGCATTCGCGCCGGAACTCGTTGATCGGCACGTCGTCCTTGTTCTTGCCCTTGGCGCGGTACTGTTCCTCGACCTTCCACTCGATGGGCAGGCCGTGACAGTCCCAGCCCGGGATATAGGGCGCATCATAGCCGCGCATCTGGGCCGAGCGGACGATGAAGTCCTTGATCACCTTGTTGAGCGCATGACCGATATGGATGTTGCCGTTCGCATAGGGCGGGCCGTCATGCAGGATGAACTTGTCCCGGCCCTTCGCGATCTCGCGCTGCCGCTTGTAGATGTCCATTTTGGCCCAGCGCTCGAGCCATTCGGGCTCGCGCTGCGGCAGGCCGGCGCGCATCGGGAAATCGGTGCGCGGCATGTAAAGGGTATCGGTATAGTCGGTCTCGGCGGCGTTATCGGCGCCGTTGGACTTGTCGCTCATGGGGCAATCAATCGGTTGTTCGCGGCCGCAACCGCCAGGCTGTCGCGTTCGGCACGGCTTGTAGCAAGGGCAAAAGCGCATGACCAGCGCCTTTTGGCCGATGCCCCGGCGACGTGCCAGGGATGAATCAGGTGGTAATGATACCGAGCTTTTCGTCCAGCGGCGAAATCGGTCGCGCCGCCGCGATCGCAGCCCTGGCATTGGCGCTGTCACGGTCCATGGCTGCGATCAGGTCTTCGAGCGAGGCAAACTTCTCTTCGTCGCGCAGATAATCGATCAGCGCCACTTCGAGAGTCGAGCCGTAAAGGTCGCCCTTGAAGTCGAAGACATGCACTTCGAGCAGGGCCTCGCCATTGTCGAACATCGGCCGGCGGCCATAGCTGGCGACCGCGTCATGGATCCGTCCGGCGTGACGGACCTTCACCGCATAGACCCCGTGTTTCATATTGCAGCGCAGGGACTGGGCGATATTGGCCGTGGGATAGCCGAGTTCGCGGCCCCGCTTGTCGCCGTGAATGACGCGGCCGGCGAGCAGATGATGATAGCCCAGCAGGGCGTTGGCATCTTCCACCCGGCCCTCGGTCAGCGCCTCGCGGATGCGCGAAGAAGAGACCGGTGCATCGCCTTCATCGAGCATGTCCATGATGGTGACTTCGAAGCCCTTGGCGTCGCCGCTCTCTTTCAGGAATTGCGGGGTGCCGGCGCGCTTGCGGCCGAAATGGAAATCGGCACCGACCACCGCGCCCTTGAGCGCCAACGCGCCCACCAATCGCTGATCGACGAAGTCTTCGGCAGAGACCTGGGACAGGTCGCGGGTGAAGGGCATGACGACGATGCCGTTGAAGCCCAATGCCTCGGCCAACCGGGCTTTCATACCGCCTTCTGTCAGGCGGAACATGAATGGCTCGGGCGCAAAGACATCGCGCGGATGCGGCTCGAAGGTCAGCATCAGCGCCGGGGCACCGAGTGCCTTTGCGCGGTCGATAGCGTGACGGAACACGGTCTGATGGCCACGATGACAGCCATCGAAATTGCCGATGGCAATGACGGCACCCTTCACGGCGTCCGGAACCGGCCCCAATCCGTCAAGAACGTGAAATGCCATGATGAGCCTCAGTGTTGAAGGGCATCGAAACCCGCGGTGGCGCAACCTGCCTTGATCGCCAGCGATTGGCAAGACGGGGGAAGCGGCGGGCGATTGGTGGGCCTCACATCACCAGAACAGCCGGGGCATGAAGCCGCGCGCCGCAGAAGCGCTCTGTCCCAGCAGCCGGGTCACCAGTGCCGGATCGGGTTCGTCGACCGGTCCCAGCTCGGCGGCATGGATGGCCCCGGTGATGAACAGGAACTCGATACCGATCCGGGCCGCGCCCGCGGCATCGGTGCGGGCCGAATCGCCGATGGCGAGGATGCGGGAACGGTCCGCCCCCTCCCCCGGATCGCGCCCGGCCAGCCGCAAGGCATCGCGATAGATCGGACGGTAGGGCTTGCCGGCCATGATCACCTCGCCACCCTTGGCGCGATAGGCCTCGGCCAGCGCGCCGGCGCAATAAATGATGCGGTCGCCCTGTTCGACGATGAGATCGGGATTGGCGCAGATCAGCGGCAGCTTGCGCTCGAGCCAGAGCGCCATTTCGTCTTCATAGTCGCCGGGCTCGTCATCGTCGTCATTCATGTCGGTGACAACGATCGCGGTGGCGGTATCGGCATCGGAGAACCCGACATCGAGCCCTTCGAACAGGGGAGCATCGCCCCGCGGACCGACCCAGTGCACATCCGTGCCGGCATGCTCGGCGATCGCCATGCGGGTGACGTCTCCCGACGTCACCATGTCGTCATAGGCGCTGCGCGGGACGCCAAGGGCAGCCAGTTCCTCATGGATCGGGGGGGACGGTCGCGGGGAATTGGTGATCAGCACCACCTTGCCGCCGGCTTCGCGATATTTCGTCAGCGCTTCGCCGGCCCGAGGCCGGGCGCGGCGGCCGTCATGCAAAACGCCCCAGACATCGGACAGGATGACGTCGTATTCCGACGCAATGGGTGAGAGGCCCTGCAAGGCGGGGACAAGATCGGTCACAAAGAACTCCTCGGGCAGGGATCGACCGGACGGGGATCAGCGGCGCAACTGATGCACGGTCTCTGAATTGGCAGGGTCGCTCTCCCCATCCCCGATATCGGTTTCGGTGGGGGCCGGCGGCGCAATGTGGTCCCCTTGCGCCAAAGGAACGCCGTCGTCAAGCAAGGCAAGAATCTGGTCTTCAGCGGTGATGTCACGAGCAATCAGCGAGATGCCGCCCCGCTCAAGATAGGCGGCGACATCGCCGGTGTGGAAATCGGTGAGCGCGCCGGGATCGTTGATAAAGGTGCGGGCCGGCACCTTGACGAAGCGCACGCCGATGCCGGCAAGCGCGGGGATTTCGAGCCTGAGCGAATAGGCATTGTCGATACACAGATGCGCGCCCTTGGCGACCAGTGCATCGAGCGCGTCGCGCTCATCCGGCTCGATCGCGACGAATTGCTGGTGATCGATGGCGAAGACGATGTTCTGGGCAACGATGCGATTGGCGTCGAGCGCCGCCACGAGTTCGGCGCGGGCGTCGCGGTCGGTCAGCGAGGCCCGGGTGAGTGGCACCAGAAGCGTCATCGGCTGTTCGCGGGTGCTGGCGCGGCGCACGATGGCAATGGCGGCCTGCATGATCAGCCGTTCGATGCGGCAGACAAGCTGGGTCTCTCCACGGCGCGGCAGGAAATCGGGCATGTCGGCCCATTCCCCGTCCTCAAGCACCAGGCGGGGCACGAGATCGTAGCACTCGGTGCGGCGCTGCGGCAGGGTGACGATGGGTTGCAGGTGGAAGACCAGCCGACCCTCCTCCACCGCCTGGCGCACCATTTCGGGCGGTATCACCGGCTCGGGACGGTAGGTTTCGGGCTTTTGCCCCGCTTCGCGTTCGTCGATGAAGGTTTCGGGCATCTGGTCCTGCCGCGCCAGACGCTCTTCCATGTCGGCAGTCGCCTCGGCGACCTGGCGCACGACCGTGCCTAAAACCGACATGTCGGCTTCGATCACCTCGGTGCGGTTACCGAGGTCGAGATCGGTGATCTTGTCGACCCGGACCCAGAGATCCTGGTTGGACGCGGCCTCGCGGGCATGGAGCCGGGACAGGTCAGAGATTTCCTGATCGAGCCGGGCGATCTCGCGGCGGCGAGTGCCGACCTCGAAGGCGAGCAGGCAGGCCAGCGCGATCGACAGGCCCAGAAGCCCCGCCTCGATGGGCGTGAAGGCCACCAGAAAATAGGCCGCGATGCCAAGGCAAACGCTGACGATGGCGATGAACAGGTAGATTATGGAGCGCAATGCATGCTCCCCGCGGCCTCGGTGCAAATACAATTCTACGCCCGATGTGACGCAGAGTTGGGAACAGAATCCAACCGTTTGGCGAAATAGGCAAGGGCTGCAAACCGTTTGTTTACCCTAATTGCCCAACAATCAGGTCAACCAGAACGGTTATCACCCCCCGAGAACAGGGAGTCCTGCCCGATGACGTCCGAAAGGGATCTGCAAGCGCGCTATCGCGTCCTGTCGGTCGGAGCAGGCCCGGTATTGACCGGCACCCTGTGCGCCGCCGAAAAAGACGGCACCCTTGCCAGCCATCATGCGGCCGCCAGCTATGGAGAGGCCGTGCAAACCGTGCGCGAGGGCGGATACAATGTGGTCCTGGCCGGACTGAACGCACTGGGCGATGACCGGGTTTCCGTCGAGCATGGGCTATCGCGTCTGGTGAAGCTGGCCGAAGGCGCGCTGGTGCTGGCCTTGTCCGAGGGCGGATCGGTTTCCGCCGCGGTGACCGCCATGCAGGCCGGAGCGCATGACTATGTGGCGCTGCCGGTCGGCATAGACGCGCTGATCGAACGGCTCAACGAATTGAGCGCCCGGCACGGGCTGGCGCGGCCGCATGAGCCGGCAAGCCTTGGTGCGGGCGGACGGGACTTCGCCAGCTTTATCGGCAGCTCGCCGCAAATGCGGGTTGTCTATGAACAGATCGAACGGATCGCGCCGTCAGCGGCGCCGGTCTTCATCACCGGGCAAAGCGGCACCGGCAAGGAACTGTGTGCCGAAGCGGTGCATGCGCGCTCGCCCCGGGGCGATGCGCCCTTCATCGCAATCAATTGCGGGGCGATCCCGCGCGATTTGATGGAAGCCGAATTGTTCGGTGCGGTGCGCGGTGCCTATACGGGCGCTGTCGATGATCGCAAGGGGGCGGCGGAAGCGGCCGAAGGGGGCACGCTGTTCCTTGACGAGATCGGCGAACTCGACCTCTCGCTGCAGGCCAAGCTGTTGCGGTTCCTGCAGACCGGCACCATTACCCGCATCGGTGAGACCGTGTCGCGGCCCGTCAATGTGCGCATCATCTGCGCCACCAACCGCAACCCGATCGAACTCACGGCCAAGGGCCATTTCCGCGAAGACCTGTTCTATCGGCTGCATGTGCTGCCGATCCATCTGCCGCCCCTGCGGCAGCGCCCGGCGGACATCCTGTCGCTGGCCGAAAGCTTTCTGCATCAATATGCCAGCGAGGAAGGCAAGCGGTTCGACGGGTTCGACCCGCGGACGGCGGCGCTGTTCCTCAATCACGACTGGCCGGGCAATGTGCGCCAGCTCCAGAACCTCATCCGCCGCATCGTTGTGATGCAGGATGGCGGGCTGGTTGTGCCCGAAGTGGTGGCCGAGGCCGACCATGAGAGCGCCTCGGGCCGGGCGAGCATTCTCTCGGCGAACACACCCAAGCGCTTCCGCAGCGCAGAACCCCGGATCAGGCCGCTCTGGCTCGAAGAGAAGCGGATCATCGAAAGCGCACTTGCTGCGTTCAACGGCAATATTTCGCAAGCCGCTGCCGCGCTCGAAATCTCACCCTCGACGATCTACCGCAAGAAGCAGAGCTGGGAGACGCTGGAGATGGCGGAGGCCAGCTAGCCCGCCAGCGCCACGATCACAGCCGAAACGAAAAGCACCGCGGAAACCGGTGTCATGGTGAAGCGCTCTGCACGGCTCCGCGACATCGCGTTGGGGACAACGCCCAGGCCGCAAAGCACTGCCACAACCCAGCTTGCCGGGCCGATCCATCCAGCCCCGCCGAAGATTGCCGTCAGGCCCGCCTTGTCCAGGACGATAAGAGCAAGAAACGCATAAACCGGAATGACCACCAGGCTGGAGATGCGCAACCGCATCGGAAGCCGTTCATGCTCGCCACCCCAGGCGAAACGCCCGAGTGGCATACCGGCTGCCAAGGCAGCCTGAAACAGCGCCAGGCCGATGGTGAATGCAGTGAAAACGGTTGCCGCAACCTGAGCCATCATATTCCCTCTGTGTTCAAGGAATTAAACGGGACAGTGAAGTGACCGGTCAAGCACAGACGGGCCTATGTCGACGGCGGAGGCTCTTGCTCCGAGCGCGTCGAGCACGCTTCGCCGCCTTGTTTCCAGTGGTCACGCGCCCGAACCGGAAAACCGCTTCACATCCCCGTTCAAGCCGGGAACACGCTTTCTTGGGCGCGCTCCTGGCTAGCGCTTCCGCCAGGTGACCACGCGGGTGACCGCGTAATTGAACACCACGCTCATCAAGGCACCTGCAAATCCGGCAAGATAGAGCTGGGGCTGCCAGTCATAGATCCAGCTCGCCACCGAGATATTGGCCAGCGTGCCGAAACTGCACACCACATAGAACGTGAACAGGCCCAGCCAGAAGCTGAGGCCCTTCAAGCGCTGGGCCGCGTAGGTCAGACGGTTGTTCAACACAAAGTTCCAGGTCATCGCGACGATGGTGGCCAGAAGCTGGGAGTTGGTGAAATTGAAATCGGGCAGCGCGTGGATCAGCCCGAGCGCGATCAGGTGCACGAAGACGCCGGTAAAGCCGATCATGGCGAACATGAGGAAGCTCGACGGCAACAGTCCACCAGTGAGCTTTGACAGAACCAGCCCCAGGAAATGCACCGCGACGGTGAGGCTCATCTTGCTCTCGCCGGCATTGCGCTCACGGAACTCGAAGCCGACCTCGCCGATCCTGGGTTTACCGCCGATCCGCTCGGCCGCGGAATTGGCCGAGACGACGATATCGAGCAGGATCTTGAACCCGTCCGGCGAGAGTTCGCGTGCGACCTTGTCGAACAGCGCGCGGCGCACGACAAAGAAGCCGCTCATCGGATCGGAAAGTCTCGTGCCGGCAACCAGTCCGGCGATGGCGTTGGCGAGCTTCGAGCCCTTCTGGCGGATCGAGGAAAGACCGCCCTCGGCGCTGCCGGCTTCGGCAAAGCGGCTGGCAACGACGATGTCGAGGCCTTCGCTGCGCGCCTTTTCCAGCATGCGCGGGAGAACCGTCTCGTCATGTTGATGATCGGCATCGATCACGGCGACATAAGGGGCGGCGCTGGCGGCCATGCCTTCGATGCAGGCCGAGGACAGGCCCCGGCGGCCGAAGCGATGGATGCAGCGCAGGTCCGCGCGGGCGAGCGCTGCCTGTTTGACGAGCTCGGCGGTGCCGTCGCGGCTGTCATCGTCAACCACGATGATCTCGAAGGGAATACCGACAAGGGCGGCATCGAGCTTGTCGATCAGCCCCAGTATATTGCCCGCCTCATCAAGCGTCGGGATCACGATCGAAAGGATCGGCCCGGCGGAAGCGGCCTGCTTCTGAGGTGCGTCTTGCACGGTGTTGGCGGGGTGATCCATTTGCCGGCCCGGAATTGGTGTGCGTCCCCCTTACCGGCTCGGGATCGGCTTGGCAATCTTCACGGCGCTTGGCCCGATCAAGTGCCCCGATCATAGGGAAACATGGCGGGGACAAGATTTTTTCGTCATACCCGACGGCTGATTTCTTGACTCCCGTCACCCCCTTCCCTAAATCTCCCCTTCGAGTGTTAGCACTCACATTCAGGGAGTGCTAACATGGGGCAAATTCACCAGACAGATGAAGGTATGAAGCAATGAGCTTTCGTCCCCTGCACGACCGCGTCGTTGTCGAGCGCGTCGATTCCGAAGAAAAGACCGCCGGCGGCATCATCATTCCCGACACCGCCAAGGAAAAGCCCTCTGAAGGCCTCGTGGTCTCGGTTGGCCCTGGCGCCCGCGACGACAGCGGCAATGTCCGCGCGCTCGACGTGAAGGCCGGTGACCGTGTGCTGTTCGGCAAGTGGTCGGGCACCGAAGTCAAGGTCGACGGCAAAGACCTGTTGATCATGAAAGAGTCCGACATCATGGGCGTGATCGAAGGCTAACCAGCCTCGCACATCAGCCCATCCAAGTCATTCAAGGAGCATTTAAATGGCTGCCAAGGAAGTCAAGTTCTCGACCGATGCGCGCGACAAGATGGTGCGCGGCGTCAACATCCTCGCCAATGCGGTGAAGGTGACGCTCGGTCCGAAGGGCCGCAATGTGGTGATCGACAAGTCGTTCGGCGCCCCGCGCATCACCAAGGACGGCGTGACCGTCGCCAAGGAAATCGAACTCGAAGACAAGTTCGAGAACATGGGCGCGCAGATGGTGCGCTCGGTTGCCTCCAAGACCAACGACATTGCCGGCGACGGCACCACTTCGGCCACCGTGCTGGCCCAGTCGATCGTCAATGAAGGCGTGAAGGCCGTTGCGGCCGGCATGAACCCGATGGACCTGAAGCGCGGCATCGATTCCGCCGTGACCGAAGTCGTCAGCAATCTCGCCAAGTCGGCCAAGAAGATCTCGACCTCCGGCGAAGTCGCCCAGGTCGGCACCATCTCGGCGAACGGCGAAAAGTCGATCGGCGACCAGATTGCCGAAGCCATGCAGAAGGTCGGCAATGAAGGCGTGATCACCGTCGAGGAAGCCAAGTCCCTCGACACCGAGCTGGAAGTCGTCGAAGGCATGCAGTTCGACCGCGGCTACCTCTCGCCCTATTTTGTGACCAACACCGAGAAGATGATTGCGGATCTCGAAGATCCCTACATCCTTCTGCACGAAAAGAAGCTCTCCAACCTTCAGGCCATGCTGCCGGTTCTCGAATCGGTCGTGCAGTCCAACCGTCCGCTGATGATCATCGCGGAAGACGTTGAAGGCGAAGCGCTGGCGACCCTGGTGGTCAACCGTCTGCGCGGCGGCCTCAAGGTTGCTGCCGTCAAGGCACCGGGCTTCGGCGATCGCCGCAAGGCCATGCTCGAAGACATCGCCATCCTGACCGGCGGCCAGGTCATCTCCGAAGACCTCGGCATCAAGCTCGAAAATGTCACCCTCGACATGCTGGGCACCGCCAAGAAGGTCGAGATCACCAAGGAAAACACCACCATCGTCGATGGTGCGGGTTCCAAGGAAGACATCGAAGGCCGTGTCGGCCAGATCAAGGCGCAGATCGAGGAAACCACCTCGGACTACGACCGCGAGAAGCTGCAGGAACGCCTGGCCAAGCTGGCTGGCGGTGTTGCCGTGATCAAGGTCGGCGGCGCCACCGAAGTCGAGGTGAAGGAACGCAAGGACCGCGTCGAGGACGCGCTCAACGCGACCCGCGCCGCGGTTGAAGAAGGCATCGTGGCCGGCGGCGGCGTGTCGCTGCTGCGCGCTTCTGCCTCGCTGACTGTCAAGGGCGAAAACGCCGACCAGGAAGCGGGCATCGCCATCGTGCGCCGCGCGCTGCAGGCCCCGGTTCGCCAGATTGCTCAGAACGCGGGTGCCGAAGGCTCCGTGGTCGTTGGCAAGATCCTCGACGAAAGCTCGGTGCTTTACGGCTACAACGCCCAGACCGGCGAATATGGCGACATGATCGAAATGGGCATTGTCGACCCGGTCAAGGTCGTGCGCACTGCGCTGCAGGACGCCGCCTCGGTCGCATCGCTGCTGATCACCACCGAAGCCATGGTTGCCGAGATTCCGAAGGAAGAAGCTCCGGCTGCCGGCGCCCCCGATATGGGCGGCATGGGTGGCATGGGCGGCATGGGCTTCTAAGCCAGCCGACCCGACCACACGGTCTCATCGACGAAGAGGGCGGTCCCCGGACCGCCCTTTTTTTTATTGCCCTTTGAGGTGAAGTTCAGCATCCGGGCCGCGCTTCACTTTTTGTTTATATACCGGGATTCACACCCTCAATCGTGGTCAACCCCTTTAAAAGACGCGTCAATTTCGGATCACCCGCCCGGCAAGGTTTTTTCCGCGGCCGATTACCGTCATCCGGTTCACCTCCAGCCCCGTTCATTTTTCAAGCCGTCGCCTGACGGCCCCAAACACAGTTGGAGGAACAAATGTTCAATCGCGGGAAAAAGTTCATTGGTGCTGCCGTTCTCGGTGCCACCCTCATGGCCACGCCGGCCTTTGCCGACAATATCGTCGAGACGGCTGCAGGCGCCGGCTCGTTCGGCACGCTGCTGGCGGCCGCCGAAGCGGCGGGTCTTGCCGACACGCTCGCCACCACCGACAACATCACCGTTTTCGCGCCGACCGACGATGCCTTTGCCGCCCTGCCCGAAGGAACGGTCGAAAGCCTTTTGAAGCCTGAAAACAAGGATCAGCTGATCGCGATCCTGACCATGCATGTGCTGCCGCGCGAACTGATGTCGAATGAGCTGCCGGGCCGCTCGATCCACGTCAAGACGCTCAATGGCGACCAGATGCTGGCCGTGACCAAGACCGCCTCGACCCAGGCCGTGACCGTCGCCGGTTCGACCACCGCGAATGTGGTCTCTGCCGACATCCAGGCGGACAATGGTGTGATCCATGTGATCGACACGGTTCTGCTGCCCAAATAAGACTTCTCGATACTCCCCTCCCCGTGAAGGCGGCCCGCTCGGGCCGCCTTTTCTATGCGGGATCAGAAAGCGCCGATCTGGTCCCAAAGGAGTTTGAGGGCGAGGACGACTGAGATCACCACCACCATGGGCTTGATGAGGCGGGCACCGAAACGGATGCCGGTGCGCGCGCCGAGATAGCCGCCGGCGATCTGGCCGATGGCCATCACGATGACGACCGGCCACAACACGTCGCCCGCCAGCATGAACAGCGCCAGTGCTCCAAGATTGGAGGCGGCATTGAGCACCTTGGTATTGGCGGCGGCGCGGGTGACCCCGAGGCCGAACAGAACGATGAACCCCATGGTGAAGAAGGAACCCGTGCCCGGCCCGAAAATGCCGTCGTAAAAGCCGAGCAGAAAGCCCATGACCGGCACGAAGGCGGCGAAGGAAAGGCGCGCGGCGCGGTCGACATCGGACAGGCGTGGGGCGAGGGTAAAATAGGTGGCAACGCCGATCAGCAACACAGGCACGCCAATCTCGAGCACGCTGGTGTCGAGCTGCTTGACGACGAAGGCCCCGGTGTAGGAACCGGCAAATGTCGTGGCGATGGCGATCACCAGGGCGCCAAAGCGTACATAACCGCCCCGGGCATAAGTCCACACGGCCATCAGGGTGCCGATGACACCCTGCGCCTTGTTGGTGGCCAACGCCCCGACAGGCGGGATGCCGACCGCGAGCATGGCCGGCAGGGCAATGAGCCCTCCGCCCCCGGCGATGGCATCGACAAAGCCCGCGGCCAGGCCGACAAAGGCCAGCAGGGCCAGAACTTCAACAGACAGAAACAGGTCCGGTGTGACGAGCATGGGCGGTCCGCGCAGCAGCTGGGTCGCGCGGGTGAGACCGGATCAGGTTTCGCTCGACCCGGATTCGCGCATGGGAATGTTCATCATAGAGGACAGAAAACCGGTCATGGCAAGCTGGATACCCGCGACCACCGCCGTCATGGATATGATCATGACGCGCATGGTGCCGGAATAGCTGAGCGGCCCGAATCCGGTCGATGCCCAGTTGATGACCGACCAGGCGATCCCGCCTATGCCGAGCACGGCGATCGGTACGGCGACGAACAGGATGCGCTCGAGGCTGATCGCATCGAGCAGGCGCCCGAAAGTGGCCGAACGCGGGATGAAGCCGTAGCGGGTGGCAAAGGACCGGGCGATGATGGCGAACGAAATCGCCTGCAGGCCGACAATGACGCACATGGCGCCGACCAGCAGGGTATGGATATCGATCTCGACATCCGGCGCAATCTGGACAGGCCCAGGCAGCAAATAGAGCGTCGATACCGTGCCCAGGGCCATCAGGATGAGGCCGGGATAGAGGAACAGCCAGCGCGGGCTGTAGAGCAGCAGGAAGCGCAAATGCCGCCAGCCATCGCGCCAGGAACGCAGATGCGGTGCGCGGGTGCGGCCATCAGGAGACAGCGTGGTCGGCACCTCGGCAATGCGCAGCTTCTCGAGCGTAGCCTTGACCACCATCTCGGATGCGAACTCCATGCCCGAGGTGCGCAGATTGAGAGCGCGGATCGCATCCCGGTCGAAGCCGCGCAGCCCGCAGTGGAAATCACCGATATCAGTGCGGAAGAACAAGCGTCCCGCAAAGGAGAGCACCGGATTGCCGAGAAAGCGGTGAAGCGGCGGCATGGCGCCCGGGGCAATGCCGCCATCGAAGCGGTTGCCCATGACGAGCTGCGCCCCTTCCCTCAGCTTTTCCAGGAACGGCATCAGATCCGAGAAATCATAGGAATCATCGGCGTCGCCCATGATCACGAAGCGGCCTTTCGCGGCGGCGATGCCACCGGCGAGGGCGGCGCCATAACCCTTTCGCGGAACCGGCACCACGCGTGCACCCTCGGCCTCGGCAATCTGCTGCGACCCGTCGGTCGAGCCATTATCGGCGATCAGCACTTCGCCCTGGACATCGTGTTCGGCGAGGAAGCCACGCGCCTTGCGGATGCAAACCGCAAGGGTTTCGGCCTCGTTGAGGCAGGGCATGAGAATGGTCAGCTCGGTCACGCGGGGCGCCTTTGGCAGAGAAAGACCGCTTTTGTTTCAAAGGCAAAATAGGCGCCAGAGATTGCCAGCGGGTTTATGGCCGCTGCGCACTTTGTCTCCAATTCCTCAACAAAGAAGGCGAATTCAGCCCAATCGGTCGGAATCTTTCAACAGTCTGTCGAAACATGAAGTGTTTCTCACACCCGGGGAAACGCCCATATGGCCGCCATTCGATGATCTGGAGAGAGTCATAATGGACACAATCACCAAAGCCGCGCCGCTGGTTGCGCGCATTCTTCTCGCCCTCATGTTCGTGCTTGCGGGCGTGGCCAAGCTGATGGACCCGGCGAGCAATGCCGGGTATTTCGAATTCCTCGGCCTGCCCGCACCGGGTATCCTGGTCTATGTCGTCGGCCTGTTCGAGCTGATCGGCGGGCTGGCGCTGATTGCCGGGTTCCAGGCCCGGATCGCCGCCATCGCGCTGGCGGTCTTTTCAATCGCCGCCGCACTGCTGGCGCACAACAATTTCGCCGACCAGATGCAGATGACGATGTTCCTCAAGAACCTCGCGGTTGCCGGCGGGCTGTTGCTGGTCACCGCGAATGGTGCAGGCGCATTCGCCCTCGACAAGCGCGCTTCGGCATAGGGGCGGGCTGGGGGAAATGGGTGGTGCCATATCCTCCGCGCTGTCCCGGCCTTGAGCCGGGACCCGATAGCCCACACGAAGAGGCCCCGGATCAAGGCCGGGGCGGCCCGAGTTGGGGGCACGCTCTCAGGCCCTCGTCCTGAGCTTGTCGAAGGGCAGGGGTTGAAGGCAATTCGCCTGCTCGGGATGCCTAAACCCCGCAGAACCCCCACCCTGTCTCGCAACGGATTTGGCCTGGACCAAATCCTGCTCGACGTCCCTCCCCGCAAGGGTGAGGGTTCGGGTCGTGCCACAAGCTCCAGGTCATTCCCGTGACAACGGGGTGACGGCGGAGGGTGGGGGTGCCGCCCAGAGACAGTCTCCACGTCATTGCCCGACTTGACGTCATTGCCCGACTTGTTCGGGCAATCCAGCATGGACCACCCGGGTAAACCGGGTGGTGACGGAGACGAGGAACGTTGAGCCGGCACCAATGTCACCTCCCCTTGACGGGGGAGGATGGGTGGAAACTAGGTTCAGCGCAGCTCGGCGGCGACGGAGGCGCCGAGGCCCTGTTCGACCTTGTCGAGGAAGGCCTCGACGATGGCGCGGCGGCCGGCATCCCATGCGGCCTGTCTGGAAACGATGAGGCTCGCCTGGGACGGCAGGATCAGCCCGTCCGACGGCACCCGCAGGCCATTGGCCTTGAGCGTCGAGCCGGTCGAGGTGATATCGACGATCAGGTCCGCCGCGCCTGCCGAGGGCGCAGCCTCGGTCGAACCGAGGCTTTCGACAATGCGGTATTCGGCAATGCCGTGATCGGCAAAGAAGCGCCGGGTCAGATTGACGAACTTGGTCGCCACCCGCAGCCAGCGGCCGTGCCGGTGGCGGAAGTCGGAAGCGACGTCGGCGAGATCGCTCATGGTTTCGACATCGATCCAGCTCGCGGGCGCTGCCACCACGACATCGGCATGGCCGAAGCCAAGGGCTTTGGCGGTGATCACCTGATCGGGGGCGGCGGGGGCTGCCTCGTGCAGCACGTCGAGCCCGGTGACCCCGATATCGATGCGGCCACGCACGAGCTCGCGGGCAATCTCGGAGGCGGAGATGAAGCGGACGGTGACGCCGTCGAGCCCTTCGATGGCGCCGAGATAAGAGCGGTCGCCGCCCGGCCGGGTGATGACGAGGCCGAATTCGGCCAGCGTTTCACGCGTGGCCTGTTCAAGCCGGCCCTTGGAAGGCACGGCGAGCAACACATCACTCATTGAACGGCCCCCTCAAGCCGGTCGACCCAGACCGCGCAGCCAACGGCTTTCATCGGTTCGGGCGCACCAAGGCGCTCGAGCAACCGGTCATAGCGCCCGCCCGACGCAAGCACATCGCCGGAGCCCGGCGCCAACAATTCGAAGACATGGCCGGTGTAATAATCGAGGCGCGGGGAAAACCCGGCATCGAAGCTGATACCGATTTGGCCATTGGCGGCGTTTGCCGCCGCGATGCGGGCGGCCAGCCGGTCGATCCCGGCCCCGAGATCGATGCCGATCTCGCTGGCAAAGGCGCCGATAGCCTCAAGCTGCTCGGCGGCGGGACCGGCCATCGCAAGATAGCGGCGCAGACAGGCCACGGTCTCTTCTGGTACCCGGGCCTCGGCCAGCGCGCGCTTTTCGAGATAGCGGTCGGCGACCTCCTCGGCCTGGCGGCCGGAGATTGGGCTGAGACCGGCAGCGGACATCTCGGCGGCCACGACCTCGATCAGCTTTACGCGCTGGCTCGGAAAGGTCGCGGCGCGAGAGACGCCCTCGGGCGAAGTCAGCCGGTCGAGCAATTGCGCCATGGCATCGGGATGACCGAGCCGGTGGCGGATGCGCGGGCGCCAGACATCGGGCATGTCGAGCCGGTCGATCAACGCCTCGAACAGATCGACGGCACCAAGATGCAGGCGCGGGGCCTCAACGCCGTAGATCTTCGCGGCTTCAAGCGCGAAGGCGACGATTTCGGAAAAGGCCGCCTCCCCGTCTTCGGGAGAGAGAATTTCGATGCCGCCCTGGTCAAACTCGGCGGGGCCGGCCTGGCGCTTGCGGAAAACCGGGCCGAGATAGCCCGCGCGCATGGGGGTTGCGTCGTCATCGGCGAGGAAATCGGCGGCAACCGCGAGGGTGAATTCGGGCCTCAGGCAGTATTCGGTGCCATCGTCGGCTGCGGTCAGCATCAGGCGGCGGCCAATCTCTTCACCCGCCAGGTCGAAATAGAGTTCGGCCGGCTGCAGGATGCCGGGGCTGACGCGCCGGTCGGTCGCCTGATCGATCAGCCTGTCGAGCGCGTCGCGCCGGGCCCGGGCGTCCATCTCAGTTGCCTTCCGCTTCCTGCTCGGCGATGAGCTTTTCAATGGCCGCGACAAGCTCGGTGCGCTTGACCGCGAACTGGCCGGGGCGCTCTGCGCGCCAGGCGGCGTTGTCTTCGATTTCCTCGGAGGCGCGTTTGCCGGCGATCAGATCCTTGATCTGGATCTCGCCCTTCTCGCGCTCGTCCGAGCCTTCGATGATCACCGCCGGGGCGTTGCGCTGGTCGGCATAGGCGAATTGCTTGCCCATGTTCTTGGGATTGCCCAGGAACATCTCGGCGCGGATGCCGGCCTGGCGCAACTCGGCGACCATGGCCTGGTAGGAGGCGATCTGGTCCTTGTCCTGCACCACGACGACCACGGGGCCGCGATCGGTGCCGGTATCAAGATTGCCGGTCAGCTTGAGCGCCTGGGCGAGACGGCTGACGCCGATGGAAAAGCCGGTGGCGGGCACGGGTTCGGGACGGAAGCGGGAGACAAGGCCGTCATAGCGGCCACCCCCGCCGACCGAGCCGAAGACCACTTCCTGGCCCTTTTCGTTGGTGACCGGGAAGGTCAGTTCGGCCTCAAAGACCGGGCCGGTGTAGTATTCCAGCCCGCGCACGACCGAGGGGTCGATCTTGATGCGATCGGCGCCATAGCCGGCGGCATCGAATAGCGCCTGCATCTCTCCCAACTCACTAAATCCCGATCTAAGGAGTTCAGACTTCTCAACCATCTCAGACAGAAACCCGCCGACAAATTCACCCAACTTCTCGCCGGGCTTTACGCCAATGAACTTGATGATCGTTGATATCTGCCAGGGCTTCAGGGCCGCTCCAGGCGTGAAGTCGCCACTTTGGTCTTTCCGCCCGGCACCCAAGAGTTCTTCAACCCCAGCAATTCCAAACTTGTCGAGCTTGTCTAAGGCTCTCATCACCGTCAGTCTTTGATCGCCGCCTTCAACGCCCGTCACTTCCAGCACCCCGTCGAGCACCTTGCGGTTGTTGACGCGGATGACGTATTTGCCCTCAAGCCCCAGCGCATCCATGACATCGGCCATCATCATGCACATTTCGGCGTCGGCGGCGGGACCCGGCGCGCCGACCGTATCGGCATCGAACTGCATGAACTGGCGGAAGCGGCCCGGCCCGGGCTTTTCGTTCCGGAACACATAGCCCACGCGATAGGAGCGGTAGGGCTTGGGCAGATCATTGTAGTTTTCGGCGAAATAGCGGGCGAGCGGCGCGGTGAGATCGTAGCGCAGGCTCATCCACTGCTCATCATCGTCCTGCAGCGAGAACACGCCGGCATTGGGCCGGTCGGTATCGGGCAGGAACTTGCCGAGCGCCTCGGTATATTCGAACAGCGGGGTTTCGACCGGATCGAAGCCGTATTGATCATAGACTTCGCGGATCTTGGCAATCATGCCGTCAAAGGCGCGGATTTCGCCCGGGCCGCGATCGACGAATCCGCGCGGCAGGCGGGCGGTGATTCGAGACGGTTTTTTCTTGGACATGTCGCGGCCGGTATTTCGAGTTGGAAACTGGGATAGCAGGCGCGTTCGCGCCGTGGCGTTGTTAGCCGATCACCCTATGGGAAACAAGGCAGCGCGGGCGTTTGCCTGCCGCTATGGTTGAAGGGCGCGGGATCGCGATGTGGCATTTTTGCAACAGATGCGACAGGCTGACGCAATCCCCCGACATAGGCTGTTGCCGCTTCACGCAAATCGGCATAGAAGGCCACCGTCCGACACACTAACAGGAGGCGTATTACATGACAGTATCAGAATTCGTTTCCAGCCGTTCCATGGCGCGTGTCGGATTTCATCGCCTTGCGCGATAGCGTTTCTTAAGCGCTGAAATTCCCACCTGCCGAAGGTCTTTCGGCTTCCTTTCATACCTAACGTAATCGGCCGTTTCCGGCGTCATTTGGCGTGCGGATTGCGACCATCACTCTCATTATACTTCAGGGACCGGCGTTCTTACTGACGCCGGGCTGTAAAGATGACTCTTCTTGCACCCCGGAGCCGGCGTGGTGACCACGCCGGTTTCTCCGCCCGCAGGCCCAATGCCTATTGGCGGTTCTTTATTCACTTCTGGCAGGCCGGCGCCAGCTTCCGTTCGTTGATGAGCGGTGCATCGGGGCTTCAGGGCCTGCCCGACCTGACCGACCACATGCGCCGCGATCTCGGGCTGCCGCCCGAGCAGGACCGGCGGAACCACTGGGATTACCGGTGATCTCCCTCAGGCGCCGGGCCGGCGAAAACCGGCCCGCGCCGTTTCCACTTCCCCGCGGCAGAAACAATCCTCGGTGTGATCGTTGACCATGCCCATGGCCTGCATGAAGGCGTAACAGGTGGTGGGACCGACGAATTTCCAGCCCCGCTTCTTGAGGTCTTTCGAGAGCCGGTGGGAACTGGGCACGGTGGCGACCGTCTTGAGATGTTCCCATGACAGATCGTCCGGGCGCTCCTCCCTGCCCGGCTCATATTGCCAGACATAAGCCGCAATGGAGCCGAACTCGGCCTGCATTTCGAGGGCGCGCCGGGCATTGTTGATGGTGGCTTCGATCTTGCCGCGATGACGGATAATACCGGCGTCGCCCAATAGCCGCTCGACATCGCCCTCGTCGAACAGCGCGACCTTTGCCGGTTCGAAATTGGCGAAGGCGGCGCGGAAGTTTTCCCGCTTTCTCAAGATCGTCAGCCAGGACAGGCCCGACTGGAAGCCTTCGAGGCAGATCTTTTCGAAAAGGGTCCGGTCACTGTCGACCGGCCAGCCCCATTCGGTGTCGTGATAGTGCTGGTAGAGGGCGTCATCGCCCGCCCATGCGCAGCGCACCTGTTCCCCGCCGTCAGCCATGCTTGCCCTCGCTCGATTTTACCGGCGGTTAACCGCGCTTGTTGAGGCGGCGCTAACCATGCCGTTTCACTGAAATTTGGTGGGTTCTGGTTACCCTTGGGAAAGCATAACCACGCCGCCAATGGCGGCACCCGCGTTCGGTACTGAGTTCGGAGTAGGTTTTTCCATGAATCGGGATTTCAAGAAAGCCGCCCGTGGCGCGCTGATGACAGCACTTGCCGCCACCGTGTTCGCCCTTGTGCCCATGGCTCAGGCCATGGCCGGGCAGAACCTTGTGCGGGTGCAGGACCGCTGGGGCCAGACACTGCTGGTGCCGCCGGGGATGACGGTGACCACCAATCGCCCGCAAAACGGGCTTGCGGTGCAGAACACCTATCGTCAGCACCCGGCGCTGCTGCGCCAGGTGGTGCCGTTCCGCACCTCGGAAGCGGCAGGCACGATCATCATCAATACGGGCGAGCACTTCCTCTACCTGGTGCTGCCAGAGGGCAAGGCCCTGCGCTACGGTATCGGAGTGGCGCGCGACGGGTTCGAATGGTCGGGCACCCACAAGATTTCGGCCAAGAAGGAATGGCCGGGCTGGACGCCGCCGGCGGAGATGCGCCAGCGCCAGCCCGAACTACCCACATTCATGCCGGGCGGGATCAATAATCCTCTGGGCGCGCGGGCGCTCTATATCGGCGCGACGCTCTATCGCATTCACGGCACCACCGAACCGCAAACCATCGGGCACAATGTGTCCTCGGGCTGCATCAGACTGACCAATCAGGATGTCATAGACCTTTACGGTCGCGTCACAATTGGTGCGAAGGTGATTGTGCTTTAGTTTACCTTTCATCGACATAATCCGTGCCGAACGTTCATGTTTGGCACGGGTTTGTCGTGACGAAAGGTTTATCCTTGTTCCGGCGTTTTGCGCGCGACGACCGCGGCGCGTTCGCGGTGCTGTTCGGCGTGATGGCTATCGTGCTGGTCGCCATGGCCGGCGCGGTCATCGACTATGTCACCATTCAGCAAAAACGTGCCACTGCACAGACCGCGCTCGATGCCGCGGTGCTGGCGCTGCAGCCCGACATCTATTCGAAATCCGAATCGACGCTGAAAACCGAAGCCCAGGCGCTGGTCATCGACCGGCTGGGCGACGATGACGTCACCGTCAATCTGGAGATCGCCTCCAAAGACGAAGATGAAGGCAGCCTGTTCTTCCGGGCGCAGTTGACGATTCCGACCCCGTTTATCGGGCTCATCAATATTCCCGAAATGCAGGTGCGTATCGTCTCCCAGGCGACGCAGAAGAAAAAGCGGCTCGAAGTCGCCTTCGTGCTCGACAATTCGGGGTCGATGGGCAGCTACTCGCGGATGTCGAACCTCAAGACCGCTGCGACCAACGCCATCAACGTGCTGTTCGACAACAAATCGACCCAGCCGGACGTTTTCGTCTCGGTGGTGCCCTTCGCGTTTTTCGTCAATGTCGGATCGGACAAGAAGACAGCGAACTGGATGGACAAGAACGGCCTGTCGCCGACCGCCAAAGACAATTTCGCGGACGACGAGGGCAATCCCCTCACGGGTAATTTCTCGCGGTTCGATCTGTATGACGGCATGACCAATGAAAGCTGGGAAGGGTGTGTCGAATCGCGTGAGCCGCCCTACGACACTACCGACGATACCCCGACGACCAGCAATCCGGTGACGCTGTTCCAGCCGGTGTTCCGGCCGGACGAGCCCGATTCCGGGTTTGGCAGCAGCTATCTCAACGATTATGGCGGGAGCTGCCCGCCGGACGGCAACCTCGGCGAATGCGAGTGCTCAAGCTGGACCGGCGGGTATTACTATGGCGCAGGGGGGACCTGCGAACTGGACCCGCCGACCGGCTGGAACCAGACCGGCCCCAATGTGTGCTCCTGCGCCGGGGAATCGCCCGTCTACACCAGCTCCTGGTATGACTGGCGCTACGGCTACATCACCCGCCAGTCCTGCACCGACTACGAAGACGGTTATGTGCCGCTGACAGACCGGCAATTGCAGGAACGGGCGTGTAAATATGACGGGGTTACCGGCTATTATTCGGGTGAGGACTCCCCGAATGGCGAATGCCTCAACGCCGAGATCCTGCCGCTGACCAACAATGCGACGACGGCAAAGTCCTCGATCACCGCAATGGTCGCGGATGGCGGCACCAATATCCACATCGGCACGGCATGGGGCTGGCGCACTCTGTCGCCTGGCGTGCCCTATACCGAAGGCGTCGATTACGACCAGGGTGCCAGCAAGGTGCTGATCGTGATGACAGACGGTGAAAACACCCACTACCCTTCAGGCAACATGAATGGTGCCCAGTACTACCTCTCCTACGGGTTCCCGTATAATGAACGCCTGGGCGAAGCGGGCTGGGGCAAATCGGCGCTCGAAACCGAGATGAACAACCGCACGGTCACCACCTGCAACAATGCCAAGAATGCAGGCATCGAGATCTATACGATCGGCCTGCAGCCGCCCAACAATACGACCAAGAACATGCTGACGGCCTGCGCGACCGATGCTTCACACGCCTATTTCCCGAATTCGCCCAGCGAATTGACAAGCGTGTTCCAGGATATCGCCGACCGGCTGACCGACCTGCGGCTTGCTCAGTAACCCGCACAGGCCGAGACGCCTGCGGCGAACGGTTTCGAATCGGTGAGGTGGGGGAAAATGGTACCGCCTCCCCGGATCGAACGGGGGACCTCTAGATCCACAATCTAGCGCTCTAACCTACTGAGCTAAGGCGGCACGGCTGCGGCTTGCTGTCCGGCTCCGGGAGCCCTGTGACATATGCCAGCCGGCATGGCTGTTCGGGACGCTGCCCGAATGCGGGCGGACCATATGCAAACACCTTGCTGAACGCAAGAGGGCTTTGGCGCTCTCACGAGAGGTTACCTTGTCTCACAGCGCCTGCGCCGCCTCAGGCCGCGTTCACCTTTCTGCCCGAACGCTGCACCATCAGGGTTTCCCCTTAACCATGAATGGCGAGATCGTTGGGCGAAAGCCCGTTGCGCTGGACCGTCACGCCCCGGCCTTATATTTAAGAAAGGATTAAACAGGTACGCCGCTTCGTGTCAGAGCGGGACGGCGGATCGAGTGAAGTGCGCGCGAAGTGCCCGGACGCGGAGTATTGATGGGGCGGGACTGGATGAACAGCGAAGCGGCAGGCGAGGTCAGCGCCTTTGCGCTTGATCCGCGGCCCGCCTGGTTGTGGTCGGGTGACGGTGAAACGCTGATCTGGCGCAACGCTGCGGCATGGCTGTACCGGGCGAAGGAGAAGGATGGCGCGCTGAAGCCTGCCGCCCTGCCCGTGCCGATCAAGGGCCAGGTGGCCCGGCTGGTGCGCATCGGCGTCAATGGCCGTGGTTCGCTGTCGCGGCTCCGGTTTCTCGCCGGTAGCAAGCCCCTGGCGGCCACTTGCCTGTGCATTCCGCAAGTGCTCGACGGTCAGCGGGTGCTGCTGATCATCGACACCCAGGAACTCGATGCCGATCCCGAGAGCTTCCGGCAAGCGCTGGCGCTGCCGCAATTCGAAGACAGCCCCGCCCAGGCCGTGACCGACCGGCATGGTGAAGTGATCGCGCTCTCCGATGCGGCGCGGGCGCTGCTGAGCGAGCCCTATGGCGGGGTCAATCGCGCCACGATCGAAGCCGACAGCGGTGTCGGGAGTACCGCCCTGCCCGCAGGGCCGGATGGCGAGACGCTGATGGTCATCTGGCGGCGCGAGACCGACGCCACGCCCGCACCGAATGTCGAAGATCCGGCCTATGGCATGACGCCGCCCTCCGCGGCGGCTGACCAGCCGCCCGCCACGCCAGACGACACCGAGACACCCGAAAACGAAACGCCCAAAACCGAAACAGCAAAACTTGCACCGCCGGTGTCCGGGGACGCCGAGGTCGAGAAGACCGCGGTCGAAGGCCAGGAGATACCGATTGATGAAACGCCGGTGGAAGTGGTTGCCGAGCCGGTGACCGCCGCGCCGGAAACCGTCGATGATCCGGCGAACGAAAACCGGGACGACACCGAAGCCGGGGCGACCGAGCATGATGGCGCGCCGGCGGACTTCGCAGAAAGCGAACAGCCGGTCGAACAGGCCCCGATCGAAGAAGCGGGCCCCGGACCGCAGGTGTTAACCGGGCTGATCGATCGGCTGGGCGGAAGTGATGCGCTGTTCGCGCCGCTTGATGAAGACAGCGAGGATTTCGGTCCGCCCGTGCCGCTGAACCCGCCCGCGCCCAGCGCGCCGGATTCGGGCGGCCGCGCCCTGTTTTCGCTCGACCGGCATGGCCGGCCGCATGGCACGAGCGGCGGCCCCTATCGCTTTTCGGCAAGTGACACCATCGATGCCGTGCTCGAAATGATCGATCCGCTCGACCAAGACCTCGCCGAGGCAGCCATGGCGGGTGTGAGCCTGCAACCGCTTTCGGTGACGCTGGCGGATGGACGCCCGGTGCGCATGGTGCCGCTGTTCGAGCGGCTGGGCGGTTTTGATGGCTGGCATGTTTATTCAGAGCCCGATCGCCGCGAAGCAGAGCCCCGTGAGCCCGTTGAAAATGGCGGCAGCTACGACGCGGAAATCGAAAAATACTCGCCTGAAGCTTCGGAAGACGCGCAGACCGAAGCGGATGCCGGCGCGGCGGAGGCCGATGATGCTCCTGAAGACGCGGCGCCACGCGAAGAGACACCGGCGGACAACGCTGCTGGCGAAGAGCCCGCAGGCGACACCGGGCCGATCGATGAAAAGAGCCGGTACAATTTCACCGAACTGTCCCGCCTGTTGAACGACCGGATCGGAGGCGGCGAGACCGAGCCGCCGGTAACCGAGCGCAATTCGGCAAGCGAGCCTGAGACTGGCGGGGCCGACCTGGTGCCGCTGAGCGACGAAACACTTGTGCTCAACCGGTTGCCGCTGGGGCTGCTGGTTTTCCGCGATCAGGCCCTGTTGTTCGCCAACCGCGCCATGGCGGAACTGACCGGCTACGGATCCTCCACCGCGCTGAGGGAAGCCGGATTTGACACGCTCTTCCCCGAGGTCAGCGATGACGACGATGCGGTGGGACCGGTGACCCACCTCACCCATCGCAACGGGCACAAGGTGGCGGTGGTCGCAAGGCTGCAGACGATCGCCTGGCAGGGGCGGCCCGCCTATCTGCTTTCCGCCCGCGCCGCCGACGCCGCGCCGGTCGAGGAAGAAGACGAAGGTGGCATGACCACGCGCGCGACGGTCGAACTGATCGCGGCGCAGTCGAATTGCGGTTTCATCCAGTTGACGAGCGAAGGCCGGATCGCCGGCATCTCCGACCTCGGGGCACAGATCATCGGTCCGGCGCGTTCGGTGCTGCTGGGCCGCCCGCTGTTCGACTATCTCGACGAGAAGGGCCGGCAGAAGCTGGCGGGTTTCCTGGCCGGGCATTTTGCCGGAGAGGACACGCTCACGATCACCGCGGAAGCGGGTGCGGGACCGGCGGACGTTTCCCTATTTGTCGACCGTGGTGATCGGCGCAAGAACTTGCGCCATCACGGCTATCTGGGGCTGGTGCGGATCAGCCCCGCGCGGGAAGCCGCCGCGGCCGGTTCGGCGGTCGTGCCCACTCATGACGATATGGCGCCGCTGCTCGCCCATCTCAGCCATGAACTGCGTGGGCCGCTCAATACGATCCTCGGGTTTTCCGAGCTCATCGCCTCGCAGGAGCTCGGCAATTTTACCATTGACCGGCTGAACGAATATGGTCGCGACATTCACCGGGCCGGGCGCGAAATCCAGGCCATGATCGACGAGATCGCGGATCTTTCCCGCTTCGAGGGCGGCACGTTCACGCTCGAGGAAACCGAGATCGAGCTCAACGCCCTGCTTGAAAGCTGTGCCCGCCGTATCCGCCCGCGTGCCAATGCGCGCCGAATCGTGTTGCGCAGTGCCGTATCGCAGACCCTGCCCGTCATCCGCGCCGACAAGACGCTTCTGGACCAGACCGTGATGAACATGCTGGCGAGCGCCGTGGCGATCTCCACCGACGGCGGCAATGTGGTTCTCAGCGCGCAGAGCGAGGCGACCGGCGGGGTGCTGATCCATATCCGCGACCATGGCCGGCCCAGTGGCTCGCGCAGTGCCGAAGAAGGCTTCGTGGTCTACAAGGACAGCGACGGCGAAGGGCTCGATGGCGGCGTGCCCCGTTCGCATATGGGGCTGGCGGTAACACGCTCGATGGCGCGGGCCAACGCCCTGACGCTGAGCATCGACCGGCAGGACGACGCCGGGACGCTGATGTCGCTGATCGTGCCCGCAAACAAGGTCATCCGCCGCCTGTCGCAGGGCTGACGCTGGCGCAGGCCGGCCTGGCCCTGTGTGGCAGACTGTCGCATCAACCCAGACACCGAGATCCATCTACTGGCCCGGAAAACAAAGGGTTTTTTCGGGAGTTTGGAACGGGTGTAAACTGCGAAATGTAACTAACGCGCTGTTTTTGTAACGCTATTTGACTTGGCGGCTGCAAATGGTGAGAACAGGTCAGCCCTATCCGGGAATTTGACCCCGCTGAAAGGAGACCTTCATGCCCACAGCGCTTCGCCGCGCGGCACTCGCCGCGCTTTTCGGCCTTTCACTCACCGGATTTGCCGCCGCCCAGAATGGCAGCGTCAACATCTACAGCTATCGCTCGCCCGACCTGATCGCCCCGCTTCTCGACCGGTTCGAAGAAGAAACCGGCATCAAGCCGGTGGTGCTGTTCGCCAATAACGGCCTGATCGAACGGGCCGCGGCGGAAGGCGAGAATTCGCCCGCCGACCTGATCCTGACCGTCGATATCGGCAACCTGGCGCTTGCCAAATCCGAAGGTGTGACCCAGCCGATCCCCGAAGCCGCGCTGGAGAATGTGCCGGATGCCTATCGCGATGCCGAAGGGCACTGGACCGCGCTGTCGCTGCGCGCCCGGGTCTTCTATGTCTCCAAGGACCGGGTCGATGCCCAGGCGCTGAGCTATGCCGACATTGCCGATCCCGAATGGAAGGGCCGCGTGTGCACCCGATCGGGCCAGCATGTCTACAATATCGGTCTGATCGCCTCGCGGATCGCGCATATGGGCGAAGACGGCGCGCGGACCTGGCTCGAAGGTGTGCGGGACAATCTGACCGGCGCCCCGACCGGCAATGACCGGGCGCAGGTGAAGTCGATCTATTCGGGTGAATGCGACCTCGCCATCGGCAATACCTATTATATGGGGCTGATGCTCAATAATGAGGAAGAGCCCGAGCAGAAGGACTGGGCCGCCTCGGTGCGGATCATCTATCCAGATGCCGATGGCACCGGCACGCATGTGAACGTATCCGGCGCTATCCTTGCCAAGCACGCACCGAACAAGGACAACGCGGAGAAACTCATCGAATTCCTGCTTTCCGAGGAAGCGCAGGAGATTTATGCCAGCACCAACCACGAATTCCCCGTTGTGCCGGGTGTTCCGCTATCCGAGACGGTGGCAAGCTGGGGTGAGCTCAAGGCAGACGACACGCCACTGACCGAGATTGCCGCGTTGCGCGACGCCGCCAGCCGGCTGGTGGACGAAACACGGTTCGACGAAGGACCGCAAAACTAGGGGTAATCCCCTTTTGACGGAGAACGGCCATCGCCGGCGCGAGATCCAGCGAGATCAGTGAACCGACAAGCCGCCGGTGGCGTATGCCGCCGGCGGCCAATCTCGTTCTGGCGCTGCTTGCGGGGCTGCCGATCCTGGCGCTGCTGGCGGTCGCCCTGACGGGCAGTCCGAGTGGCGGGTTCGGCGCCACGATCCTGCCGGCGGCCCTCCGGGAGACGGGTTCGCTGCTTTTGCTGGTGGGCATCGCCACATCGCTGATGGGCCTTGTCGCGGCCTGGCTCGTCTCCAATTTCGAATTTCCGCTGCGGCGGGTCTTCGAATGGGCGTTCATCCTGCCGCTCGCTATTCCGACCTATCTGTCGGCCTATGCCTGGGTCGAGTTCATGAGCTTCACCGGACCGGTGCAGGAAATGGTGCGCGCCGCAACCGGCGCACAAACGCTCAGGGATTACTGGTTCCCCGATATCCGCAACGTGCCGGGCGCGGCTTTTGTGATGAGCCTTGTGCTCTACCCTTATGTCTATCTCAGCTGCCGGGCATTCTTCCTGATGCAATCGGGGACGGTGACCGCCGCCTCGCGGGCGCTGGGGGCTTCGGGAAGCCGAACGTTCTTCGCTGTCATCCTGCCGCTGGCGCGGCCGGCGGTGATCGTGGGGGCGACGCTCGCAATGATGGAAGTGGTCAACGATCTCGGCGCCGTCGAATTCTTCGGGGTGAAGAGCCTGACCGCCGTGATCTACGCCACCTGGATCAACCGGGCCGATCTGCCGGGCGCCGCGCAGATGGCCCTGACCCTGGTGCTGGTGATCGGGGTGCTGATCTGGCTCGAACAGCATGCGCGCCGGCGCCGGGGCTATCTGATGCCGCGGGACAGCCGCACGCCTCCGCCGCGCACCCCGCTGTCGGGTGGCCGGGCGGCGCTGGCGGTCCTGTTCTCGGTGCTGGTTATCGGGCTTGGCTTCGCGGTGCCGTTCGGGGAACTGATGTCGACCGCCTTCGGCCGGTTTGTGCGCGGTTCGGTGCCAGAAGGGGTGTGGGCCGCACTCATTCAGACCGTCTGGCTGGCCCTGGCCGGCGCGCTGGTCTGCGTGATGCTGGGCTATTTCACCGCCCGGCGCGCGCGGTCTGGCGGGGCACCACTGATCCGGCTCGCGGTTCTCGGCTATGCCGTGCCCGGCACGGTGCTGGCGCTCGGGCTGGCGCTACCGCTCGGCGTCATGGATGGCTGGCTCAACGATGCGAGCCGCGCCTTATGGGGCGGCTCGGTGGGCCTGGTGCTTTCGGGCTCGGTGTTCGCGCTGATCTATGCCTATGCGGTCCGGTTCCTGGCGGTGAGCCATAACGGCCTCGACAGCGCGCTCAAGAAGCGCGGCGACAGCATCATCGATGCCGGCAAGGTGCTGGGCGCCAGCCGGGCCCAGATCTTCTTCCGGGTCGAATTGCCGACCCTGCGCCCGGCGCTGGCGGCCGCAGGGGTGCTGGTCTTTGTCGAGTGCATCAAGGAATTGCCGGCCACGCTGTTGTTACGCCCGCTCGGGGTCGAGACGCTGGCGACCTATGTCTATTCGCAGGCCAGCGCCGAACTGTTCGAAGCCGCGGCCGTGCCCGCGGTGCTGATCGTCATGGTCGGACTGGTGCCCGTCTTGCTAGCGGGCCGGCTGCAGGCGAGCAGCCGATAGCAAAAAGGCCGGGCAATGCCCGGCCTCGTATTCAGTGCTGAACCTTGGTGACCGTTCCTCATTGGCCATCCTCAGTTGGCCATCCTCAGTTGGCCATCCTCAGTTAGCCATGGGCCGGCCGTTCTGGTCGAACCGGTGGAAGTGGTCGCCTTCCGGAGAGAAGCCGATCTCCGACCCCGGCGTGATCGGCGCATTGCCGCGCTGGCGCACGACAATGGGTTCGCCAGAACCGATATCGGCATAGATAAAGGTATCCGATCCCAGCGCCTCGGTATGGATGACCTTGCCGTGCCAGACGGCATCGCCATTGGCGAGCTCGATATGCTCAGGGCGTACGCCGACGGTGTGGGCCTTGTACTTCTCGGCGAACTGCCCGGTGAGGAAGTTCATCTTCGGCGAGCCGATAAAACCGGCGACGAAGAGCGAGTTGGGGCGCTCATAAAGTTCGATCGGCGTGCCGACCTGCTGCACTTCACCATCCTTGAGCACAACGATGCGGTCGGCCATGGTCATGGCCTCGACCTGGTCGTGCGTCACATAGATCATGGTGGTGTTGGGCAGGGATTCATGCAGCTCGGCGATCTCGATGCGCATCTGCACGCGCAGGGCTGCATCGAGGTTGGAGAGCGGCTCATCGAACAGGAAGACGCGCGGATCGCGCACGATGGCCCGGCCGATGGCGACGCGCTGACGCTGACCGCCGGACAGCGCCTTGGGCAGGCGATCGAGATATTGGGTCAATTGCAGCTTCTCGGCGGCTGCTTCGACCTTCTTGCGGATCTCGTCCTTTGGTGTGTTCAGCAGCTTGAGCGAATAGGCCATGTTGTCGAACACGGTCATATGCGGATAGAGCGCATAGGACTGGAACACCATGGCGATGCCGCGCTTCGACGGTGCCACGTCATTGACCACGCGGCCATCAATCTCGAGCGAGCCGCTCGAAATCGACTCGAGCCCCGAGATCGTGCGGAGCAGGGTCGACTTGCCGCAACCAGATGGCCCGACAAAAACGATGAACTCGCCCGACCTGATGTCGAGATTGATGTCCTTGAGCACCTCCACAGGCCCGTAACGCTTGTAGAGATTTGATATCTTGAGGTCAGCCATGGTTCCTCCCCTAACCGTTGCCACGCTGCGTCTGCCATTCTGGCGCCTGCGATGCAGGCCTATGCCACAATCAGATTTGCAGTGTTACTACATATTTTCTACACAATGCGTACCATTAGCCCGATATAAGCGTCCAGATTGAGATGGCCGCCTTGCCGCGGGACAAGATCACCGTGCCAGTCATTCTGCTCGATATCGAGGCCGGACGGCAACTCAAAGTCCCGTTCATCTGACGTCATGTTGAACACGCATAGTGTTTCCGCATTACCGTGACGGCGGATAAAGGCCAGCACACCGGTGCCTGAATCGAGCAGTTCGATATCGCCTTTCACCAGTTCCGGGCGCTGGCGGCGCTCGGCGATGAAGGCGCGATAGAAATTGAGAATGGATTCCGGGTCTTCCTCGAGGCGGTCGACCGCATGCACCAGGTGGTCTGCCGGCACCGGCAGCCACGCCTTGGGTGCGGCGGAGAACGCCCCGAGATGAGATGCGGCCTGCCAGACCATCGGGGTTCGGCAGCCATCGCGGCCCTTGTAATTGGGCCAGAACTCAATGCCATAGGGATCGACGAGATCGTCGAATGACAATTCGGCCTCGGTGAGACCGAGTTCCTCACCCTGATAAACGCAGACCGAGCCGCGCAGGCACAGCATCAGCATGGCGGCCTGTTTGGCGAAGCGCAGCTCGTAACCATGGGCAACCTGCCAGCGCGAAATATGGCGCATGACGTCGTGGTTGGAAAACGCCCAGCACGGCCAGCCATCGCCCACCATCTCTTCGAGATCGGCGATGCGGTCATGAAAATAGCCGGCGTCATATTCACCACCGAGAAAGTCGAAGGTATACGCCATGTGCAGCTTGTTGTGGCCCGAGGTATAGGCCGACATGATCTCGAGCTGGCGCTGTGCATCGCCCACCTCGCCGACCGTGGTGGTGCCCGGATATTCGTCGAGCAGGGCCCTGAGCTGCATCAGGAAAGGCAGATTCTCGGGCTGGCTCTTGTCGTAGAGATGATCCTGCAGATTGTAGGGATTCACCGCCGGCGCGATCGAGGCGTTGTATTCCTCGGGGTCGACGGGCGGGTTCGATTCCAGCCCTTGTGAATGATAATAGAAATTCACCGTGTCGAGGCGGAAGCCATCTACGCCGCGCTCGAGCCAGAAGCGGCATTCGGACAGCAGCGCCTTGCGCACATCCGCATTGTGGAAGTTGAGGTCCGGCTGGCTGGCCAGGAAGTTGTGAAGGTAGTACTGGCAACGCCGGGGATCCCAGGTCCAGGCCGAACCGCCAAAGATCGACAACCAATTGTTGGGTGGTGAGCCATCTGGCCGCGGATCCGACCAGCAATACCAGTCAGAGCGCTCATTGGTGCGCGAGTGCCGGCTTTCGGCAAACCAGGCATGCTGATCCGAGGTGTGGGAAATGACCTGGTCGATGACCACCTTGAGACCGAGGGAATGGGCACGCTCGGTCAGCCGGTCGAAATCATCGAGCGTGCCGAAGATCGGGTCGACGCCGCGATAGTCGGACACGTCGTAGCCGAAATCCTTCATCGGCGAGGTAAAGAATGGCGACAGCCAGATGGCATCGACCCCGAGATCGGCGACATAATCGAGCCGCTGTGTGATGCCGACGAGATCACCGATCCCGTCGCCATTGGAATCCTGAAACGAGCGGGGATAGATCTGGTAGATTACCGCCCCGCGCCACCAGTCCGGATCGGTGGCGCGATCCGATACGCCCTGCGGCGCTGTGGTCATGGTGCTCGAGCTCATATCCCCTCCCCGGCGCGGTTTTCCCGGCGCCAGTAATTCGCGTTGTGTTCGACGGCCCGCCTCGCAATCCATCATGCGGTCGGGTTCCAGCCCGTCACAGAGAAAAGCGCGGTGACGCGCATCACCCTGCCGTAACCGCGTCACCGGCGCCTCGACAGTTCCGGTGTCCGGCCCGCGAGGGCCGAAGCGGCCCGAAACTGTTTACCAAAACGTTTTGGCTGGCTAAAGTTAGCCGAGACGGCTTGATCAGGTCAATAGATTGTAGTCGTTATGCGCAACCAATGCGCGACAGCAAATGCTTGAAAAACAAACGAGAATAAGAAGAAGCAAGGCGAGGGGCGGCCGGAGGGAAAATCGGGTCACGATCAAGGATCTGGCGCGCGATCTCGGTTTGTCGATCACAACGATCTCCCGGGCGTTGAACGGATATTCCGATGTCAGCGAGAAGACCCGGCTGCGCGTTGTCGAAGCCGTGCGCGAATCCGGTTATCAGCCCAATCGCAGCGCCCAGCGGCTGGTGACCCAGCGCACCCATTCGCTCGGCTGGATCAAGGATGAGCGTGCCGGCGCGATCGCGGATCCGCACTTCGTCGAGGTGTTTGCCGGGGTTCTGCGCGCCTGCCGGACCGAAAATTACGACCTCGTCTTTGCCGCCGGACACCATTCTTCCCAGACCAGCGCTTATGACCGGTCTATCCGCGAGCACAGCGTCGACGGGTTCATCGTCGATCTGCCGCAGCCGCGCGATCCACGCATTTCGTTTCTGCTCGATGCCGACGTGCCCTTTGTGGTGCATGGCCGGGAGAGCCGCAGCAGCCAGTACAGCTGGGTCGATATCGATAATGCCGGGATCTTCAAGGCGCTGGCTGGGCTGATGTTCGACAATGGCCATCGGCGTATCGCACTCGTGAATGGCGATGAGCATTTCGCCTATGCGATCGAGCGGCGCAAGGGTGTAAACGCCGCCATCCGGCAGCGCGGTCTGCCCGCCGATTGCGTGACCTATCTGTCGACAACCCACCCGATGGGGCTGGCCGGCTATCAGCTCACCGAACAGGCGCTGGCCGACCCGAGCGTCACCGCGATCCTTTATTCATCGTCGATCATGGCGATGGAGGGTCAGGCCGCCGTCTCCCGCGCCGGACGCGTGGCCGGCGGCGACCTTGCCGTTGCCACCATGGATGACGGGCTGCGGCACGTCGATCTCAGCCCTTATGAGGACCTCTTCACCTTTGCGCGTTCGCCTTTGCGCGATGCCGGTGAAAGGCTGGTGGATGCCCTGGTCGCGCGCTGCGAGCGGGACGAACCGCCCAGCGGCAAGGAGATGGATGTGACCTTTCACATCGCTCAAGGCCTCGATTCGGCCGGGTTGCCCAAGAAGTGGCGGCCGGCAAAAGCGGCGTGAGGGAGTGAGAAGCGGTTGGGCGAAGCCCAAACCGAGGTTCCGGTGGAACCTTGGTAGTGCTGGAACGGGTGGGGCTGAAGCCAGCTATCCGGCCACAGTCTAGCCTGTTTCTCCTTCGTCATTCTCGGGCTCGACCCGAGAATCCATGACGAGGTGCCATTCAGCAAACGGTATGGATGGTTCGCGACCGCTGAACCTGCTGCAGCGCCTCATGGACCCTCGGATCAAGTCCGAGGGTGACGAGCGAGTTGGAGCAGCCTCTTTCGAAAAACTTATCCCCGCCCCCTCCCACCCGATTATCATCCACTCACCTGCCGGCACGGAGCGAGGATGCATACGAGCCTTCTGCCGGAAAGGGTCCGGGTTCCTTGAGGGTCGCCTCAGGGAAGGCCAAAACTGCGCCGGAGCCGGCTGCCGTCAAGGCGGCGGTGTACTTTGGAAAGGTGGCGGGGATTGACCCCAGCCCGTTGACGCAGTCCAAGCCCAAAACCCCGGGTGAGAGAGGCGCTGGCCGTCTCATTGTTTTAGTTTTGCGACGAGACGCCCTGCGCCTCTCTCCCGCTCTATCGCAAACCCTGGAGGTGAAAGCCTGCCGGGCGTGTTCGGGTGAACGCTTGCACCCATACCGCGCTGTCCCGGCCAGTCCTCCGCCGTGAGACAAAGAGAGAGCCGGGACCTCGTGCAATGTCTGGGCCCCGGATCAAGTCCGGGGCGGCCCGAAATACCTGGCGAGGGAAAAGGAGGACGAGAGAGGGCGCAGCCCGAATGAGGACCCCGGCGCACTTTTGCGCCGCGGCGTCGCAGGCGCAGCGGAGGTCACAGCGACCAGCGTCGTGACCGGAGCGGTGCGCGCCGTGAGACTAAATCGATGCCCTCACCCTGAGGCGCGAAGCGAAGCTGAGCCTCGAAGGGCGAGGGCCTGAGGAGTATGGCCCCGCGGCTCCGAGCCGTTCATCCAGGTCAGCAAGCGAAAGGGCGCGGTGTGACCCGCGCCCCTCGACCTCTGCGTCATGAAGTCGGAGTGATCAGCCGCCCTTGACCGAGCCGGCCAGAAGGCCGCGCACGAAGTAGCGCTGAAGGGAGAAGAACACGATCAGCGGCACCACAATGGTGATGAAGGCACCCGATGTCAGGATCTCCCAGTTATTGCCGCGCGAGCCGAGCAGGCTGACGAGTTTGCCGGTCAGGACCAGCTTGTCCTCCTGCGCGCCCAGGAACACCATCGCCACCAGCAGATCGTTCCAGACCCAGAGGAACTGGAAGATCGAGAAGGAGGCGAGTGCCGGGAAGCTCAGCGGCAACACCATGGTGGTGAAGATCTTGAAGTGGGAGGCCCCGTCCATGCGGGCGGATTCCATCACTTCCTTGGGCAGGCCGGCCATATAGTTGCGCAGCAGATAGATGGCGAGCGGCAGGCCGAAGGCGGTATGGGCAAGCCAGATGCCGAGATAGGTCTTGCCGTCCTCGGCGCCGAACACATTGGCGATGCCATTATACATTCTGAGCAGCGGAATGAGCGACATCTGCAGGGGCACGACCAGCAACCCGACCACCAGCGCCACGATCAGCCCCCGGAAGGGGAACCGCATCCAGGCCAGCGCATAGGCGGCGAAGGCCGCCATCAGGATCGGGATGATAGTGGCGGGGATCGTCACCGTCAGCGAGTTGATGAAGGACCGCCCGACCCCGTTGGCGCTCAACACCTCGGCGTAGTTCTCAAGGGTGAAACGGGGCGGAATGGCCGCGATATAGAAGACGCGCGGCCCACGGGTGTGGGTGAATTCGGTGTCCGAGACCCAGGCGAAATCGCCAGAGGCCTCAACCGTGATCGCCCCGCCATCGCGCATTTCGAGGGAGTCGCCCGGGGAGGCTTCGGCCAGGGTGTTGGCGGTCAGCCCGAAGTTCTGAAGGGTCTTGTTGTCCCCTTCACCGAACAGATTGCCGCGGATGACGAACTGACCGTTCTCCTCAATCTGGTCTTCGGCGGTGCCGAGCCGGGTCACCTCCTGCACGGTGGCGGTGGTGAGCGCCGTCCACCAGCCGGAGACGGCGAGTTGGTCCTTGTCGCGCAGCGACGAAATCAACAGCCCTGCAGTGGGAAAGGTCCACAGGATCACCAGGAACAGCAGGGCCGCATGGGTCAGCAGCTTGCCGGTATTGATGCGCGAGAGAAATTCGGGGATGCCCGATTGCGGGCGGGCCTCGACGCGGGTGTCAGCAACATCGGTCATCAGCGTGTCCCCTCCTCGGCATTAGCGCGGCGAATGTTCCAGATCATGATCGGCAGCACGGAGAGCATGATCACCACGGCGATGGCCGAGCCGCGGCCATAGTCGAAATTGACGAACATCCACTTGAACATGAGGTTGGCGAGCACCTCGGTGTCCCACTGCCCGTTGGTCATGGCGAAGATGATGTCGAAGACCTTGAGCACCACGATGGTGATGGTGGTCCACACGACAACGATGGTGCCCCAGATCTGGGGGATCATGATGTCAAAGAAGATACGGACATCGTTGGCGCCGTCGATGCGGGCGGCCTCGAGGGTTTCCTCGGGGATGCCGCGCAGGGCGGCCGAGAGGATCACCATCGCGAAACCCGTCTGGATCCAGATGAGGATGACCATCAAGAAGATCGAGTTCCACACCGGCAGCGTGATCCAGGCCTGTGGCGGCAAGCCGAGGCCGGTGACGATGGCGTTGAGCGCACCGATCTGTTCGGAGCCTTCGGAGCGGAAGTCATAAACGAATTTCCAGATCACCGAGGCACCGACGAACGAGATCGCCATGGGCATGAACACCAGCGACTTGGCGATCTGGCCCCACCACAGCCTGTCGGCAAGCACCGCGATCACCAGCCCGAAGCCGGTCGACAGCGAGGGCACGATGATCAGCCACATGATGTTGTTAAACACCGAGCGCTGGAAACCATCGTCACCGATGGCCCAGATGTAGTTGTCGAGCCCGACGAACCCGACGCTGGCATTGTCGAGCAGGCTGAGCCTGACCGTCTCGATCACCGGATAAACCAGGTAGATCGAGAGAAACAGAAGCGCGGGAAACATGAACAGCCAGGGCCGGATGTGGCCACGGATGGCATCGTTCCGCGCCGAGCCCGTACCGGTATCCGCCGCGGTTCCGAAAGTCTTGTCGAGCAGCCAGTTCGAAACCCAGAAATAGGCGACAGCGGCCAAAAGGGCGACGGCCACCGCCACTGCGGCTCCCAGTATCTGTTGCAGAACATCGGTCATCAGCGCCTCCTCCAAGCGTCGCTACTGCCGTTCTCAACCCGGAGTTCGTGTCTTGGTGCCGATTTCCCCCGGGGACCCGGTGACGGGTCAGTATCTGTGCTTCCTTGTGGCGGAAGTCTTGATCTTGGTGTTCCAGTCCTTGGTTCCCCCGGCGCCTGAAGGCTTTCACCCCAGGCGCCGGCGGTAATCCGGTTGGCGGGGGCGCAGCGCGCCCCGGCCTCAGCAGGTTAGCGGATCGCGTCCCAGCTGTTCTGGATGTCGTTGGCCACTTCCTCAGCCGAGGCACCGCCGACAAAGTCGACCATACCAGACCAGAAGCTGCCCTGACCAACCGCGGCGGGCATCAGATCGGATGCGTCGAAGCGGAAGGTGGTCGCCTGCAGGAGGATTTCACCTTCACCCTTGAGCGTTTCGTTGCCGTAGGTTTCGGTGTTGGCGGCCTTCAGCGTGGACAGGAAGCCCGACTGCGCCATCCAGATCTCGTTCGAGATCGGGTTCCCCAGGAACTCGATAAAGGCACGTGCCGCTTCGCTGTCCTTGGTGATGGTGGCGAGGGTACCAGCGCCAAGCACCGGCTTGCCGAGGTCCTTGCCTTCATAGGCCGGGAAGTAGAAGAAGTCGGCATCAACGCCCAGTTCCGTGCCTTCGGGGAAGAAGGAGGGAATGAACGAAGCCTGGTGGTGCATGTAGCACTCGGCCGGGACCGAGAAGAGCCCGAGCGGGCTTTCGCGGAAGTCGGTGGTGCCCACAGCGGCGGCGCCGCCGGCAACCATCTCGTCGTTCTTTGCGATCGAACCGAACAGTTCCATCACCTCGATGATCTTGGGATCGTTGAACTTAAGATCGTTGGACACCCAGGCGTCATAGTCTTCGGGCGAATGGGTGCGCAGCATCAGGTCTTCCATCCAGTCGGTGGCCGGCCAGCCGGTCGCACCGCCCGAACCGAGCCCGATGCACCACGGGGTGTTCCCGTCAGCGACCATCTGGTCCTGAAGCGCGAAAAGCTCTTCAAGGGTGGTCGGCACTTCATAGCCGGCATCGGCGAAATTGTCCGGGGAATACCAGACGAGGGACTTCAGGTCCGACTTGTAGGGCACGGCATAGAAGGTCGCATTGCCGTCAGGATCGTCATAGGTGCCGAGCGACACAAGGCTGTCGCCTGCTGCGTGGGCTTCGGACACGAACTGGCGCATATCGTCGCCAAGCGGCACCAGATAGCCCTTGGAAGCCATATCGGCCAGAAGGCCGGGCTGGGGCAGAATGGTGATGTTGGCCGGGCTGCCCGCAGCAGCGTCGATCTGAGCCTGCTGCTCGTAGTTTTCCGAGGAGCCGTATTGCACGTCAATGCCGGTGGCGTCCTCGAAATAGGCGAGCACAGTCACGAACTGCTCCTGGTCACCGCCTTCGCGCCAGGGACCCCAGATGGAAAGCGACTGGCCTTCCATGCCCTGATGGGCGGCCGCGAATTCTTCAAGCGCATCCCAGCTGAACGCGCCTTCGCCTTTTGGAAAAATCAAGTCCTGCGCCGACGCGCCAGAGGCGGCCACCGCAGTGAGAATGCTGGCGGAGATTCCCGCCATCATGAGTTTACGCATGCATTCCTCCCATCGCATGTGGAGCGTTCATCGCTCCGGTCTTGCTCGTCAGTACACGGGGTCACCGGCCAAGGACGGTTCCCAGTGTGAAACGGTGATCAACGCCTCCTCTCCAAAACGTTTTCGGAAACAGCGGAACTTTCAGGCCCCATCGGGTTCCAAAACGTTTTGAGTGCGTTGACGATTTTGACCGTGGCACAAAGCTGAAAGCTTGCCAAGAGTGTTTCGCGCGGCGGATACGGAGCTTTGCGTATCGACCGCTCACATGGGGCGGTCAATCGGAAAGCATCGCCTTGAACGCGTTAAAGGACTGTTTTGGCGCTCTTTTCTGGGTTCTGTAGTCGACATCGACGATCCCGAAACGCTTGGCGTAGCCTTCCGCCCATTCGTAGTTATCGAGAAGCGACCAGGCGAAATAGCCCCGGATATCGGCACCGTTCTGCTTTGCCTTCAACAAGGCGGCAAAATGCTCGTCATAGAATTTGATGCGGCGCGGGTCGTCGGTCCCCCTCACCTCGGCCATGCCGTTCTCGGTGATGTAGATCGGCCCCTTGAAATAGTCGTTCGCCACCCGGGTCACGAGGTCGGTCAGGCCCTTGGGATAGATTTCCCAGCCCATCTCGGTCTTTTCGAGCGGCCCGGGCACGTCCTTCACCGGGAAATAGGGGCTTTGCGGGTCATGAGCCATCAAGGAACGCGAATAATAGTTGATGCCCAGCCAGTCGAGATCGGCCCCAACGGTATTCATGTCGCCAGGGACCGAATCGGGCAGGTTTGCGCCCAGCCATTCGACGACATCGGCGGGGTATTCGCCCTGGGTCACGCCGCCGAGATACCAGCGGTTGAAGATCCCGTCGAACAGGTGATTGGCGGCCACGTCCTCGGGGCTGTCGGTGGCCGGTTCGGCCTTTTGCAGATTGACCACAATGCCGAGATTGCCTTGCCCCTCGGCACGCAGCGCATTGACGGCGCGACCATGGGACAAAAGAACGTGATGCATGGCGCGGGCGGTGGCGCGGATGTCGCGATAGCCTGGTGCATGCGCACCCCAGAAATGACTGAGCCAGGCCACGCACCAGGGTTCGTTGATGGTGGCGACGGCGTGCAGTCGATCGCCGAAATGCTTGTGGATCAGCAGCGCGTAGTCGGTGAACCAGTCCGCGATATCGCGGTTCATCCAGCCGCCCTCGTCCTGCAGGGCGCTGGGCAGATCCCAGTGATAAAGCGTGGCAAAGGGCTTGAGCCCGCGAGCCAGCATGCCGTCGATCACCCGGTCATAATAGTCGATACCGGCCTGATTGACGCGGCCCGTGCCTTCGGGAATCAGGCGTGGCCAGGCGAAAGAAAAGCGATAGGCATCAAACCCGCCTTCGCGCAGCAGGTCGAGGTCCTCGGCCCAGCGATTGTAATGATCGCAGGCAATCTCGCCGGTCTCGCCGTTATGAACATTGCCCGGCGTGCGCGAGAAACTGTCCCAGATGGAAGGGCCGCGGCCATCGGTCTGCCCGCCTTCAATCTGGTAGCTGGCGGTTGCGGTTCCGAACACGAACCCGTCGCCGAAATCGGCGCGCTTGTGAGTGAACATGGCCTTCTCCCTGTTTGAAGGCCACCCCGGCTCAGGTGAAGGCGGGGTGGGCCAGTACGCCGCTGGCGATGTGCCGATAGGCTTCGGCATGCGGACCATCAGGCGCGGACACCATAACGGGGGTCCCCGCGTCCGAGGTCAAGCGGATGTCCATATGCAGGGGAACCGCGCCAAGGAACGGCGCGCCGATCTCGGGCGCAGTGCGCTCGGCGCCCCCATGCCCGAAGATATCGGTGGTTTCCCCGCAATGCGGGCAGACAAATGTGCTCATATTCTCGATCAGGCCGAGGATCGGAATCTGCAGCCGAGCGAACATGTCGACGGCCTTGCGTGCATCGATGAGCGCCAGATCCTGTGGGGTCGAGACGACCACGGCGCCGGTGAGAGGCACCTGCTGGCAGATCGAGATATGCACGTCGCCGGTGCCGGGCGGCAGGTCAACAACGAGAATGTCGAGCTCGCCCCAATCGGTCTCCCGCAGCAATTGCCGGAGCGCCGAGGTTGCCATGGGCCCACGCCAGACGACGGCCTGATCGCCTTCGAGCATCGAGCCGATCGACATGATCTTGAGCCCGTGCGCCTCATGCGGCTGGAAGATGCCATCTTCGCGCATGGCGGGCTTACCCTCGATTCCCATCAGCTTGGGCAGCGAAGGACCGTAAATATCGGCATCGAGAATGCCGACCCGCTTGCCGGTTGCGGCGAGCGCGAGCGCCAGGTTGACGGCAGTCGTCGATTTGCCGACGCCGCCCTTGCCCGAGGCTACTGTGATGATGTGGCGAATGCCC
Organism: Cucumibacter marinus DSM 18995; assembly: GCF_000429865.1. GTDB lineage: Bacteria > Pseudomonadota > Alphaproteobacteria > Rhizobiales > Devosiaceae > Cucumibacter > Cucumibacter marinus. The sequence goes on along the minus strand of NZ_KE386977.1, from coordinate 228,855 downwards.
TTCACCGCTTCCTTGGGCGGCGGGCCCGGGTTGCGGCCGGGCATGCCACCTGCGCCGGGAGGCGGGGTGGAAGCGTCGGCTGATTGTCCCTGGCCCTGTGGGCGGTCGCCGGTCAGCGAGACGAGCGCCTTCTTTGCCGGTGCGATCTCGTTGATCTTCTGAACTGCTGCATCGCGCACGGGGCCGAAGGCGGCCTCCATGCCCGGCTGCACCGCGATGGCAAAGGCGACCGCGTTCTCTGTAACGATGATCTCACTCAGACCCTGATAGGTATCGAGCATGCCGCCGCCGGGAATGGATATCCCGGCGAGCGCCGCGCGCACCTCGTCTGCGAGGGCTTTATCCGCCATATCCGGCCCCTTTTAGAGGATCGACTGGCCGGTCGATTTCCAATCCTTGACGAAGGCCGCGAGGCCCTTGTCGGTCAGCGGATGCTCGTAAAGCTTCCACAACACACTCGAGGGCACGGTCGCTACATCGGCGCCGATCAGGGCGGCCTGGGATACGTGGTTCACAGAGCGGATCGAGGCGGCGAGGATCTCGGTGTCGAAATCGAAATTGTCATAGATGGTGCGGATATCGGCGATCAGGTCGGAGCCCTCGAGATTGATGTCGTCGAGCCGGCCGATAAAGGGCGAGATGAAGCTGGCACCAGCCTTGGCAGCGAGAAGCGCCTGATTGGCCGAGAAGCACAAGGTGACATTGACCATGGTGCCCTGCGCACGCAGTTCGCGGCAGACCTTGAGCCCGTCGACGGTCAGCGGCACCTTGACCGCGATATTGTCGGCGATCTTGGCAAGAACTTTGGCTTCCTTGCTCATGGTTTCGTAATCGGTGGCAGCGACTTCGGCGGAAACGGGGCCGTCGACAACTTCGCAGATCTCGGCGACCGCTTCCTTGAAATCACGGCCCGACTTGGCAATCAGCGAGGGGTTGGTGGTCACCCCGTCGAGCATGCCGGTCTCATTCAGCGCCCGGATCTCATCGACTTCTGCGGTATCTACGAAAAACTTCATTTCGCCTCTCCTTGGTCCGCCCGATCGGAAACAACCTGGACGGGAATCTCGTTTGCGCGTTGTTGTCTCACAGGCATGTGCGATGCGGCAAGTCGGCTTTCAACCAAACCGGGCGCCGACCGCACCCGATTGTGATGAAGCGTTGGTTGGAGCGCCCCCGAAGCCCGGGCAATCTAAGGGCTCTCGCCCGTCGAACCGAATGGCACAATTGATCCTCATGGCACGTTTGATCCTCATGGCACGATTGATCCTCATCATCCTGATGGCCAACACACTGGTGGCCGGCACCCTTGCCTCACCCGCATGGGCGCAGACCGCCCCGTATCCGAACGCGATCGGCGATCTTCGCGTTGCCAAGGGCGACCACGATATTGCCGAAGCCTGGCTGACCGAACCGGTGACGCGATACCGGCACGGGGTGTTCGGCCAGCCCTATGAGGCCGGCGGGCTGGCGGTGCGGCTGCGAGACGGGACGTTGCTGACCCTCACGCTCGGCCCGCTGCATGTGTTCGAGGATCGGCAGCCGCGGCTTGCCGATCTTGATGGTGACGGGCGCGACGAAATCGTTCTGGTGCTAACCCGGCTCGATACAGGTGCGGCACTGGCCGTATACGGCGTTCGCGACGGGGCGATCGCGGCATTGGCGCAAACCGCCCATATCGGCCGGCCCAATCGCTGGCTGGCGCCGGCGGCCATTGCCGATATGACAGGGGACGGACGGCTCGAGATCGCATTTGTCGCCATGCCACATCTGGTCAAACGGCTCGATGTCTATCGCTATCGGGGCGGGCGGCTGGCCCGGATCGCCCAGATCGGCGGCGTCTCGAACCATGGCTTCGGGATGCGGTTCCTGGGCATGGCGGCGAGTGCCGATCTCGACCAGGACGGGCGGGCGAAGCTGATCGTTCCGTCAGGCGACCGGCGGACCATCCGCGTGTTGACCTATCGCGGTGGAACCTTGCAGGAGGCGGCGCATTTTGCACTCAAATCGCCTGCTGCAGGCGACTTCCGGCTCCGCCGTGCGGGGGATGGCTACCGGCTTGACGTGCCCTTTCAAAACGGACAGGTTGGCGTCCTCACGCTAGAGGGGTTCTCCCCCTAGGCCCGCACCCCGCCCCAGCACAGCCTTACTGCGCGCCGGACGCCGGGTGTGTCCGTTTTCTTTGCGAAGGATGTCTCATGCCCGTCATCAACCGCTTTGCCGAATTCCACGACGAGATCGCCGAATGGCGACGCGATTTCCATGCCCATCCCGAACTGATGTACGAGGTGCATCGCACGGCGGACAAGGTCGCCGAATTGCTGCGCGGATTCGGGGTCGACGAAGTGGTGACCGGAATCGGGCGCACCGGTGTTGTCGGGGTGATCAAAGGCAACAAGAACGGCTCCGGCAAGGTGATCGGGCTGCGCTCGGACATGGACGCGCTGCCGATCCATGAACAGACCAACAAGCCCTGGGCCTCGACCAATACCGGCAAGATGCATGCCTGTGGCCATGACGGGCACATGGCCATGCTGCTGGGTGCGGCCCGCTATCTGGCAGAGACGCGGAATTTCGACGGCACGGTCGTTGTGATCTTCCAGCCCGCCGAGGAAGGCGGGGCCGGTGGCAAGGCGATGGTCGAAGACGGGCTGATGGACCGCTTCGGCATTCAGGAAGTCTACGGGATGCACAATTTCCCCGGCGAGGAACTGGGCTCGTTCCAGACCCGGCCCGGCGGGCTGATGGCGGCGACGGACGAGTTCACCATCGAGATTGAAGGCGTTGGCGGGCATGCCGCGCGGCCGCATGTGGCGGTCGATCCGGTGGTCGTTGCCGCGCATCTGGTGATCGGATTGCAGACCATCGTCTCACGCAATGTCGATCCGGTTGAATCCGCAGTGCTGACGGTCACAACGATCAATGCCGGCGACGCGTTCAACGTCATCGCACGCACCGCCAAGCTGGGCGGCACGGTCCGCACGCTCGACGAGAACATCCGGGACCAGGTGGAAAAGCGCATCGCCGAACTGGTTCCGGCCATGGCGCAAAGCTTCGGTGCAACCGCCAAGGTCACCTATCACCGCGGCTATCCCGTGACTTCGAACTGGACCGAGCAGACCGCGTTCGCGGCATCGATCGCCGCCAAGGTGGCGGGCGAAGACCGGGTCGATGCCAACTATCCCCCATCGATGGGGGGCGAAGATTTCTCCTATATGCTGCAGGCACGGCCGGGCGCCTTCGTGTTTCTGGGTCAGGGCGACACTGCAGACCTGCATCAGGACACCTATGACTTCAACGACGAGGTCATTCCCCATGGCTGCTCTTATTGGGCGACCCTTGTTGAAACGGCGATGCCGCTGAAATGAGGCCTCGCCAATGAGGCGCTTGAGATGAGGCCTTTGGCGCGGTTCGGCACCAATCCGCTTGCGGGCGCCGCGATCGCGCTGGCCCTGTCGGCACTTGGAGGCACACTCGCCCTGCTGGCCGGCCTGCCCGCGCCGTTCCTGGTGGGCGGAGTCTTCTTCGTCACGGTCGCCGCCCTCGCGGGCCTGCCGATCGATGTGCCCGGCCCGCTGCGCAATTACGCCTTTGTGGTCATCGGCATGAGCATGGGCAGTTCGGTCGCCCGTGATACGCTCAACCTGATCGCGCAATGGCCGGTGACGATTGCCGCGCTCGTCGTCTCGCTGATCGTGATGATTTATGTGACGACGCAGGTGCTTTACCGCTGGTTCGGGTTCGACGCCTCGACCGCGGTGCTGGCCGCGACGCCCGGCCACGCTTCCTTCATCCAGGGGTTGGCGATGTCGGGGCTCGGCGATCCGGCTCAAATCGCGGTCGCCCAGTCGATCCGGGTGCTTTTCCTGACAATGGTGGTGCCGCTTGTTATCCAGGTCGCGGCACCGGAGGCGATCCACGCCATCGAAGGCCAGGTGCAAATGGACTGGATCACGGTCGGCTGGCTGGCGGGGTTCTGCGCGCTTGTCGGCTGGGTGATGCTGCGACTGAAGGTGCCAGCTGGATTCATCATTGGCGCGATGGCGGCGGCAACCGTGATGCGGCTGATGGGCTATACCGAAGGCAGCGTGCCGACGGTGCTGGTCATTCCGAGTTTCATCATCATGGGCACGCTGATCGGGTCGCGCTTTTCGGGGATCCGGGCCGAAACGCTGCGGCGCTCGGCGCTGGGCGGGGTGGCGCTGACCGCGATTGCCATCGGGGTCTCGGCGCTGGCGGCCCTGATCGCCTCCTGGTTCTTGGGCTTTCCCTATGGCCAGATCTGGATTGCGCTGGCGCCCGGCGGCCTTGAAGCCATGGCCGTGATGGGGCTGGCGCTTGGTTATGACCCCGCCTTCTTCATGGCGCATCACGCCACAAGGCTATTCCTGCTGGGTGTCACGGTGCCGCTGCTGGTGGCCATGGTCCGGCGACGCATAGGCCGCGCGGCATCACCGGAAACGGATTAAAGCACCGAACTCAAAAGCGGACGGCCCTCGAAATGGGCGGCCAGGTTTTCCATCACCCGCCACCCCATGGCGCGGCGGGTCTTGACGGTCGCGCTGCCCTGATGCGGAGACAGCACGACATTGTCGAGCGTGCGCAGAAGGTCGGGGACATCGGGCTCGTCCTCGAACACATCGAGCGCGGCGCCGCCGAGACCGCCCGATTGCAGGAGTTCGATCATCGCGGCCTCGTCGACAGTGGTGCCTCGGCCAAGATTGACAAGACACCCTTCGGGTCCGAGCGCCTCCAGCACGGGCCGTGAAATCAGCTTCTCGGTCCCCGCCCCGCCCGGCGCGACATTGACGAGCCAGTTGGCATCGCGCGCCATGTCCCCGAGCTTGTCATAATGCACGTAGGGGACGTGATCCTGCCGGGTGCGGCCGTGATAGATCACGCGCATCTTCATGGCGAGGCAGCGCGCGGCGATCTCCTTGCCGATCCGCCCGAGCCCGATAATGCCGACGGTTGAACCGGTCAACTCACCGGTCAGGGGATAATTGCCTTCCGCGGCCCAGCGGCCTTCCCGGACATAGACATCGGCCTGTGGAATGCGGCGGGCGAGCGCGATCATCAGCCCGATGGCGAGTTCAGCCACGGCATCGTTGAGCACATCCGCCGTGTTCCCGACGCGGATTTCTCTGTGCTTGGCGGCACCGAGGTCGATTCCGTCATGACCGACGCCGGGAATGGCGATGATCTCGAGCCCGGGCAGTGCCTCGATCAGCGCCGCATCGACCGCCCCGCTGACAACCGCGCGTATGTCTCCCGCGCGTTCGGCCAACACGGTGGCAGGATCATCGGCTTGATGCAGACGGATCACTTCGTAGGTCTCGTCGAGCCAGGTCTCGAGCCAGGGAATGAGCGGCGCGTTGGTCAGGACGGTGATGGCCATTTTCAGCCCCTTGCGTGTCAGACGGTTCCGAGGAACCAGAGCCAGAACGAGATTGAGACGATACCGCCAAAGGTGGTGAACAGCACGGTATTCGCCGCCACCCCGGTCGCGCGCTTGTAGAAGGTGGAAAAGATATAGGCGTTGATGCCCGCCGGCATCGCCGCCAGCAATATGGCGGGCCGGGCCACCTCGACGGCGATGCCGAGCAGCGGGACCATCATCAGATAGACAAGCGCCGGCAGGCCGAAAGCCTTGATCATCGAGATCGGCAGCGCGGCCTGCCAGTTCTCGGAGACCTTGTATTCGTTGAGCGCCCCACCGAGGCCGAACAGGGCCGCGGGAATGACCGCGGCGGCCATCATCTCGGTCGTGGTATCGACGACCTCGGGGATCGGTACAGCGAAGATGTTGACCATCAGTCCCAGGAACACGCCCCATAAAAGCGGGTTGTGGATGATCGAATTGACGGCGCGCTTGGCGGTCTGCCCGAACGAAGCGCCGTCACGCCGCGCCACTTCCATCGAGATCAGGCCGGTGTTGAACAGGATCAGCCCGTGGATCGAAATGATCGAGAAGACCAGCGGCATGGCCGCATCGCCATAGGCGCGGTTGATGATCGGAATGCCCAGCAGTACCGTGTTCGAGAAGAAGGCGGCGAAGCCGAAGACCACGGATTCGCCGGGACGCCGCTTGAACCACATGCGCGCCAGGATGATGCCAAGAGCAAAGCAGGTGAACGCCGCGATGTAATAGGGCGCGATCAGCACCGGGTCGAAGGTTTCGCGGAAATCGACCCGCTGCATGGCCCGGAACAACAGGCACGGCGCGGCGAAATTGTTGACGAAGGCGATGATCCCGCCCACCCCGGCCGCCGGATAGAGCTTGAAGCGCACCGCGCCATAGCCGAGTGCCACAATAGCGAAGACCGGCGCCACGACGCCGAGAAGAAAGATCATTGGTGACCCCGGACGGGCGGGTGGCAGGCGATCAGTTGCCGAGCCACTGGTTGAGTTCTGTGATCGCGGCCTCGCTCATGCGCAGGCCGTATTTGGTGCGGTGCCAGACGATATCTTCGGCGGTGCGAGCCCATTCCCAGTCGCGCAGATAGGCAGCCTCGGCCTCGGTCAGCCCGCCGCCGAAATCGCGTCCGAGATCACTCCAGTCCTTCGCACCCTCGAGGATATGCCAGGCCTTGGTTCCATAGTGGCGCAGGAAATGATCGACCGCCGGCGCATCGAGAAAGGGGAAGTCGCCGGCGAGCCGCCCGCGCATTTTTTCGACCTCATCGACGCCGAATTCGCCACCCGGCAAAGGCTCCCTGGCGGTCCAGCCCCGTTGCTTCTGGGTTGCCGGCAGATGATCGGCAAGCCTTTCGAGCACCGCTTCGGCCAAACGGCGATAGGTGGTGATCTTGCCGCCATAGATCGAAAGGAAAGGCGCCTTGCCCGGTCCAGCATCAAGCTGGAGTTCGAAATCGCGCGAGGTCTCGCGGGCATTGGCACGCCCATCGCTGTAGAGCGGCCGCACGCCGGAATAGGTCCAGACGACGTCTTCGGGTGTCAGCGATTTTTCGAAATACCGGTTCGCCGACTGGCAGAGATAGGCAATCTCTTCGCTGCTCGCATGCGGGGTGGCAGGGTCGCCGGTGTAGTCTTCCTCGGTCGTGCCGATCAGCGTGTAATCGCGCTCATAGGGAATGGCGAAAAAGATGCGCTTGTCGGGGTTCTGGAAGAAGTAGCAGCGCGTATGGCCATAAAGGCGCGGCACGACGATGTGGCTGCCTTTGACGAGGCGCACCGTGCCGGGCATGTCGATGGAAACGGATTCGTCCTCGACGATATCGACCCAGGGACCGGCGGCATTCACAAGGATCCGGGCGTTTATCGTCGAGCCGTCTGAAAGCTGCACCTCCCAGCCGTCATCTGTCCGGCGCGCCTTTTCGACCTTGGTGCGCACGCGGATATCGGCGCCGCGGGCGGCAGCGTCGCGGGCGTTGAGCACGACAAGGCGATTATCCTGCACCCAGCAATCCGAGTATTCGAAGGCCTGCCCCTTGCCTTGCTTGAGGGGCTTGCCGGCGGGGTCGTCGCCCAGATCGAAGGCGCGGGTCGGCGGCAGGCGATCACGCCCGCCGATGTGATCGTAAAGGAACAGGCCGGCGCGCAGCATCCAGCCGGGACGTTGCCCCCTGGTGACCGGCAACACGAAACGCAAAGGCCAGATGATGTGAGGAGCGATGGACCATAGCCGCTCACGCTCTTCGAGCGATTCCCTGACGAGAGAAAACTCGAACTGCTCGAGATAGCGCAATCCGCCATGAATCAGTTTTGTCGAGGAGGAGGATGTGGCGCCGCCGAGATCGGCCTGTTCGGCGAGCAGGACCTTGAGGCCCCGCCCGGCAGCGTCGCGGGCAATGCCGCAACCATTGACGCCGCCGCCGATGATCGCGAGGTCGAAGGAGGCTGTTGCAGCAGGCATAAGGTATTCCGGTTGAGGCGGGTTCGGTGGACTATAGCGCGGGGAGCGCCGCGCGCGTCAATCACCTCACGCGGGAAGAGGCGATGCGCGAGGCGCATGACGGATCAACGCGTGATCTCGGATTTGCGTTCCGTGCCAGCAACATAGACCGCAGATACGGCCCGGTCATCGCCCATGGTCTGCAGCAAAAAAAGCTCCTCGGCGAGGGTCTCGACGGTCTCCATCCGCAACAGCATGGCCGGGGTTGCGCCGGCATTGAGAACCGCGAAGTCGGCGGCGTAGCCCGGCGCGATGCGCCCGATCTCGGCATCGAGCCGCATGGCCCGGGCATTGCCGAGGGTCATCAGATAGAAGGACAGGAGCGGATCGAGCCGGTTCGCGTGCAGCTGCTGGATCTTGTAGAATTCGTCCATGGTCTCGAACATCGAATAGGACGTGCCACCGCCGATATCGGTGGCGACCGCAGGCAGTACGCCCGCCCCTTCGGTGCGATCGAGATCGAACAACCCGGAGCCGAGAAACAGGTTCGATGTCGGGCAGGAAACCGCCGCCGCACCCGTTTCGGCAAGGAGCCCCAGTTCGCGGTCCGAGAGATGGATCGCGTGCCCCATCAGCGCGCCGGGCCGCAACAGACCGTAATGGGCATAGATCGAGGTATAGTCCTCGTGCCGCGGATAGAGTTCACGGGTGAATTCGATCTCGCCATGGTTTTCGGACAGATGAGTCTGGATCGGGCAATCGGGGTATTCGCTCGCCAGCGCATCCGCCATTTCGAGCTGTTCGTCGCTCGAAGTGATCGCGAAGCGAGGGGTGATGGCGTATCGGCAACGCCCCTTGTTGTGCCACTCCTCGATCAAAGCCTTTGACTCATCGTAGCCCGATTGCGGCGTGTCGGTCAGTGCGGAGGGCGCATTGCGGTCCATCATCACCTTGCCGCCTACCATGAGCATGTTGCGCTCTTCCGCTTCCGCGAAAAACGCTTCGGCGGAGGCAGGATGCACCGAGCAATAGGCGCCGGCAGTGGTGGTGCCGTGCCGGATCAATTCATCGAAGAAGGACGCCGCGATGCGCGCCGCGTGGAACGGATCGGCGAATTTCTGTTCTTCGACAAAGGTGTAGTTGGTCAGCCATTCGAGCAGGTTGGCAGCATAGGACCCGACCACCTGCATCTGCACGAAATGCAGATGCGGATCGATCAGCCCAGGTATGATGAGGTGCGGACGGTGGTCGACAATCTTCGCATCGCCGGCGTCGATGCTGTCGAAATCACCGACCGTCTCCACCAGGCCGTCAGCGCCGATCAGGATGCCGCCATCGGTGAGATAGGTATAGGCGCTCGTGTCTTCATCCGTTTCGGGGCGGCGATCGAACGTCAGAACGCGGCCGCGCAAAAGCGTCTTTGTGGTCATAGTGCCAATCCAGAGGCGGCGCGCGCCTCGTCATACCAGCGCACAAGGGCCTGGCGCTCCGTGTCGGTGATTTCGGTGACATTTGCCGGCGGCATGGCGTGGCTGAGCCCGGCCTGCATGACAATCCGGCGGGCGTTGAGCGCGATGGTGGCGTCATTGTCGAGCACCACGTTTTTCGGGGTCCTGTGCACACCTTCCCAGACTGGCTCGGCAGTGTGGCACATGGAGCATCGGGTCAGCACAACATCGCGCGCCTCGGCAAAGCTCTCGACGGCCATCATGGGTTGCGCGGCGGCAAGGCTGGCCTGATCCCCTTCCCCGCTGGCGGGCACGCGCCCGGCGGTCGACAGCCACATGATGGCAATGAACAGCGCCGCCGACAAAGCCCAGGGCCAGGCCAGATGTCCGCCGCCGCCATGCAGGGTATTGAAATAGTGCCGGATGAGAACGCCGATCAGGAAGATCAGCGCGGCGATGACCCAGTTGTATTCGGTGGCGAAGGCCAGCGGATAGTGGTTCGACAGCATCAGGAACAGGACTGGCAGGGTCAGGTAGTTGTTGTGCAGCGAGCGCTGCTTGGCCTGTTGACCGAGCCTGGGGTCAGGGGTCTTGCCCGCCAGCAGATCGGCGACGACGATCTTCTGGTTCGGGATGATGATGAAAAAGACGTTCGCCGTCATGATCGTGGCGGTGAAGGCGCCGAGGTGCAGGAGCGCGGCGCGGCCGGTAAAGACCTGGGTGTAGCCCCAGGCCATGGCCACCAGGATGGCGAACAGAACGATCATCAATCCGTTCTGGGACTTGCCGACCGGGGATTTGCACAACAGGTCGTAGAGCACCCAGCCGACCCCGATCGAGGCCATCGACAGGGCAATGCCGCCCCAGACCGGCAGGTCCATGACATTGGGGTCGATAAGGTAGAGATTGGCACCGGCGTAGTAGACGATGGCGAGCATGGCGAAGCCGGTTAGCCAGGTCGAATAGCTCTCCCATTTGAACCAGGTCATGTGCTCGGGCAGCTCGGGCGGCGCGACCAGGTATTTCTGCATGCGGTAGAAGCCACCGCCATGCACCTGCCATTCCTCGCCGGAGACGCCTTCGGGCAGGCCGGGACGCTTCTTCAGCCCGAGATCGAGGGCAATGAAATAAAAGCTCGATCCGATCCAGGCGATGCCGACGATGACATGCAGCCAGCGCACACCGAAGGCGAGCCACTCCCACATGACTGCGAGGTCTTCAGCGAACATTGCGGCTCCTTTTCTCTGCCCGTTGCCCGGTTGGCATGAGAAGGGCGGGTCCGCCGGTGCGGCCCGCCCCCTCAATCACGGTGTGACCGTCAGGTCAGGCCTCGATGCCTTCGGCGTACCAGGCTTCCTGGGCCCAGAACTCGCCATCATCGATAATGTCGCCTTCCTCGGCCTGGACATTGCCATTGGTGTCTACAATCGGGCCGGCATAGGGGTGGATCGAACCGTCGATGATGCCCTTGCGGACACGCTCGGCCTCGGCCACCACATCGGCCGGGATCTTTTCGTTATAGTCGCCGATGATGACTTCGCCATCAGCGATACCACCCCAGAAGCTCGACTCTTCCCAGGTACCGTCGAGCACGCTCTTGACAGACTTGGTATAGTACGGACCCCAATGGTCGATGATCGCGCTCAGATGAGCATTGGGGGCGAAGGCGCTCATATCCGCACCCTGGCCGAAGCCGCCGATGATGCCGCGTTCCTCTGCCACCTGCAGGGCTGCCGGGCCATCGGTGTGCTGGGTGATGATGTCGACACCCTGGTCGATCAGCGCCCGGGCCGCGTCGGCTTCCTTGGCCGGATCGAACCAGGAATCCACATAGACCACCTTGGTGATGAAGTCCGGGTTCTGCTTGCGGGCGGCAAGATGGAAGGCATTGGCGCCCATGAACACTTCGGGCACGGGAATGGAGCCGATATAGGCGCCGATGCCGGTCTCGGACATCATGCCGGCAATGGTACCGATGACCGTCCGTCCCTCGTGGAACTTGGCGTTGTAGATCGACATGTTAGGCAGGGTGGTATAGCCGGTTGCCCATTCGAACTTGATGTCCGGGAATTGCGGGGCAACGTTCATCATGTATTCGCCGAAGCCGAAGCTGGTGCCGTAGATGATGTCGTGACCCTGCTGGGCGAGTTCGCGGAAGACACGTTCGGCGTCCGGGCCTTCCTCGACATTGGTGACCACGGTGGTCTCCACACGGTCTGCCCCCAGCTCGTCGAGCATGTAGAGGCGGCCCTGATCATGGCCGTAATTCCAGCCATTGTCGTCGGGCGTGCCGATCAGCACGAAGCCGACCTTGACCTTTTCCTTCTGGGCAAAGGCGCGGCTGCCAAGCAGTGGCAGAGCGGCGGCGCCGGCGCCGAGCTTGAGGGCACCGCGGCGGGAAATCATGGGTCTTGTGTTCTTGAGGGTCATGACGAAGTCTCCTGTGAACGGGTTAGCTGGTGGGGACAAAGGGCTTGCCGAGACAGGCCGGCGCACTCGTATTCGAGTTACGGCGGATCGAGATCAGCACGAGCACCAATATTGTAGCGAGATAGGGCATGGACGCCCAGAGTTCGGACGGCAAAATCCGGAAGGGGCCGCCCGCCGCCTTGGCATAAAGCTCCATGGTGCCGACTAGCCCGAACAGATAGGCGCCGGCCAGAAGGCGATAGGGCCGCCAGGCGGCGAAAACGACCAGCGCCAGTGCGATCCAGCCGCGCCCCGCGGTCAGACCCTCGACCCATTGCGGGGTGAGGACCAGCGGGAAACAGGCGCCGCCAATGCCGGCCATGGCGCCACCGAATGCCACAGCCGCATAACGGACGGCGATTACCGGATAGCCAATGGAATGAGCGGAAAGATCGTTCTCACCCACGGCGCGCAGGATCAAACCGGGGCGCGTCCGCCGCAATAACCACCAGACCGCGACCACCATGATGAAGGAAAAATAGACCAGCGGCGAATAGCCGAAGATCACCTTGAGGTAGGGGTGGGTGGCGAGTTCAGGGGGAAACACCGAACGGAACAAGGCCAGCGGCTTGCCGGTATACGCCTTGCCGAACAGGGCCGAGAACCCGGTGCCGAAAATTGTCAGCGCCAGGCCCGTGGCCACCTGGTTGGCGGACAGGGTGAGGGTGACGACGGCAAAGATCATCGAGGCCGCAGCCCCGGCGAAGGCAGCGGCGACAACCCCGAGCCAGGGGCTGCCGGTCTCGAAGGTGACCGCAAAGCCGACCACGGCGCCGGTCAGCATCATGCCTTCGACCCCGAGATTGAGAACGCCCGATTTTTCGACCACCAGTTCACCAAGGGCAGCGAACAGGATCGGGGTCGATGCCCCGACCAGGGTGATGATGATGGCGATGGTGAGTTCGATGCTCATGAGGCCGCTCCCGCGTCGGGCGCTGCCTCGGTGCGCGCGGGAGCAGGTGCCGCCGGCGGACTGGTGTTGACCCTGCGGACGCGATAGCGCACCAGCACATCGGAGGCGAGCAGGAAGAACAGCATCATCGACTGGAAGATGCCGACCGCCGGAAAGGGCAGGCCGATGGTGGTCTGGGCCACTTCACCGCCGACGACCACGATCGAAAGAACCAGCCCTGCAAACACGATGCCGATGGGATGCAGCCGCCCGAGGAAGGCAACGATGATGGCAGTGAAACCGTAATTGACCGGGAACTGCGGAACCATGCGGCCATAGGGCCCCGAAACCTCCAGCATGCCGGCGAGACCGGCAAGGCCCGCACTGGTCATCAGCACCAGCCAGATGGTGCGATTGCCCGAGAAGCCGCCATAGCGTGCAGCGGCGGGCGCCGTGCCGACGGTCTTGACCTGATAGCCGAAGATTGTCCGGCTCATCACGAACCAGGCCAGCACCGCGACCACGACCGCCACCAGTGTGCCGCCATGGACGATGGTGCCGGGGATGATATCGGGCAGGCTCTGATCGGCGGAGAAGCGCACTGTCTGCGGCTGACCGAAGGAGGTCGGACTTTTCCATGGGCCGAAGACGAGAAAGTTGAGCAGATAGACCGACACATAGGTCAGCATCAGCGTGGTCAGGATCTCGTTGACCTTGTAGCGGGTGCGCAAAAAGGCCGGGATCACCGCCCAGGCCATGCCGCCGAGGATGCCCGCAAGGCCCATCAATGGCAGGATCCAGGGCCCCGACATCTGATGGGTCCAAAGCGCGACGCCGGTTGCGGCCAGTCCCCCGAGAACATATTGCCCCTCGGCGCCGATGTTCCAGACATTGCCGCGATAGCCGATCGACAGGCCCACCGCGATGATGATCAGCGGCGAAGCCTTGACCGCCAGATCCTGCCATTTGAGCGGATTGAGGAGCGGGGTCAGAAAGATCTCGCGGACGGCGCGCAGGCCGTCGAACCCGATGAGAGAGAAAATGATGGCGCCCAGCGCCATGGTGACGATCACCGCGAGAACCGGCGTGATGTAGAGCATCCGCCGGCTGGGTGTGGGGCGCTTCTCAAGCTTGATGAGCATGGAGCACCTCCGTCATCTCACGGGTCGCCTCGGGGTCGCCATGCACCCCGCCCATCAACAGCCCGATCTCCTCGATCGAGAATTCTGAAACCGGCCGCGGATCCGACAACCGGCCGAGATTGATCACGGCGAGCGTATCGCTGAGCGCCAGCAGTTCATCGAGATCCTGAGAAATCAGCACCACGGCCGAACCGGCCGCAGCGAGCTCCACCAGGGCCCGATGGATGGCGGCGGCGGCACCCGCATCGACCCCCCAGGTGGGCTGGGAGACGACCAGAACGTCGGGCCGCTGCAAGATCTCGCGGCCCATGATGAACTTCTGCAGATTACCGCCCGAAAGGGCCCCCGCGACTGCGCCGGGACCCAGCGCCTTGACCGAGAACTCGCCGATTACCCGGGCCGCGTAGTCGCGGGCGGCGGCGGGCCGCAGCAATCCGCCCCCGGCCAGGTGCATGCGGTCGCGGGCCGTGAGGACCGTGTTGTCGGACAAAGTGAAATCGCTGATCGCTGCATGGCCATTGCGTTCCTCGGGAACGGTACACAGTCCGGCCCGGCGGCGGGCACTGGGCGAGAGGAGGCCAATCGGCTCACCGTTGAGCATGATCGCTTCGGCGCTGGTGCCGGCGACCTCACCGGAAAGGGCTTCCACGAGCGCGTTCTGGCCATTGCCGGCCACCCCCGCAACACCGAAGAATTCGCCGGCGCGGACGGTGAAGCCAATATCGGTGATTGCCACCCCGAATTCGTCCTCTGCGCGTGTCGAGAGGCCTTTCACCACCAGACGCGGTTCGCCGAAGGAGCGATTGCGGTCCTTGTCGACGTCGCGCAGGCCTGCGCCGATCATCTTCTCGGCCATGGAGCGCTTGGTTTCCTGACGCGGATCGCATTCGCCAACGACCTGCCCGCCGCGCAGGATGGTGGCGGTCTGGCAAAGCGCTTTGATCTCATCAAGCTTGTGGGAAATGTAGAGAATCGAACAGCCTTCGGCAGCGAGCTGGCGCAACACTTCGAACAGCGCCTCGACCTCTTGCGGTGTGAGCACCGAGGTCGGCTCGTCCATGATCAGGAGCCGTGGATTGAGCAGCAGCGCCCGCACGATCTCGATGCGCTGGCGCTCGCCCACCGACAAGGTCGAGACGATGCGGTGCGGATCGAGCGTCAGCCCGTATTGATCGAGCACCTCGCGGATGCGCGCCTCAAGCCGCTGATGCGAGAGTTTTTCGTCGAGGCCGAGCGCGATATTCTCGAGCACCGAGAGCGCCTCGAACAGCGAAAAATGCTGGAAAACCATGCCGATACCGCGGCGTCGGGCGGCACGGGGACTGGTGTTTTCCATCACCTCGCCGTCGAACCGCATGGCGCCGGAATCTGGCGCCATGATGCCGTAGATCATCTTGACGAGGGTCGATTTGCCGGCACCATTCTCGCCCAGCAGGGCGTGAATTTCGCCGGGTTTGACAGCAAAGGTGACCCGGTCATTGGCGAGCACGCCGGGAAACTGCTTGGTGATCCCCTGAAGCTCGAGGCGCGGTGGAGCGGCATCTGACGTGATTGGCTCGTTCAATCCGTATCCCCCAGACGGTGAGCGTTGTCAGCTGCCAGATTAACGCCCGCAAGGGCGGCGACAAGCTCGGCGGCAACCAAAGCCGCAATTATCGGTGGACGCTTGTCCCTGACCATATTGCCTCCGATCGGGCAGACCAGCGCGGGAAGGTGCGACGGATCGAAACCTTCCTCGCGGTACCAGCTGGCGAATTTGGCCCGCTTGGTTGCCGAACCGATCATGCCGACATAGGCGGCATCGCCGCGATTGAGCGCTTCAGCGGTAATCAGGAAATCGAGCGCGTGATCATGGGTCATGACGACAAAGGCGCTGCCCGAAGGCGCCTCGCGCACCGAGGCTTCGGGAATCGGGGTCTCGACACGGCGGATCTGTCTGGTGGCGCTTTCGAGTTCGGCGCGGCGTGTGTCGATCAGGCAGGTCTTGAGCGGCAGAGGAACCAGCGCTTCAGCCAGTGCCCGGCCGGTATGCCCTGCCCCAAAGATCAGAACAGAGGGATATTCCGCTTCGATGCGCATGGCCCGGGCCTTGAGATCTCCGGCGCGCCGCGCATCCATGCGACGCAGCCCCAAGGTCACGCGCCCACCGCAGCACTGGCCGATGTCGGGTCCCAAGGGGATGGTCAGGTCCGCGGCCGGATCGCCGTTGCGGATCAGGCGGCGCGCCTCGTCGATGGCGAGATATTCGAGCTGCCCGCCACCGATCGTGCCACAGACACGGTTTTCGGAGACCAGCATGAAGGCGCCGACTTCGCGCGGGGTGGAGCCGTCGGCCCGGGTGATCTCGATGAGGATGGCGCCGGGGTCTTCCGACAATATCGTCTCGATCTCGCGCGGGGTGGCTGTCATTTCAAGGCCTGCTCCGCCTGAAGCCGTTCGACCGCCATCAGGATGCGCTCAGGCGTGGCCGGGGCGTCAAGGCGCGGGCAAATGCTGTAGTCCGCCACCGAAGCCACAGCCATGGACAGTGCTTCGAGGACCGAGATGGCCAGCATGAAAGGCGGCTCGCCCACGGCCTTGGACCGGCGGATGGTGGGCCGGGTGTTCTTCGACCATTCCGCGAGGGTGACGTTGAACTCCCTGGGGCGGTCCGAGGAGACGGGGATCTTGTAGGTCGAAGGCGCGTGGGTTCTCAGCCTACCCTTGTCGTCCCAGACCAGCTCTTCGGTGGTCAGCCAGCCCATGCCCTGAATGAAGCCGCCTTCGACCTGGCCGAGGTCGATGGCCGGATTGAGCGAGGAGCCGACATCATGGAGGATATCAACGCGCCTGACGACATACTCGCCGGTCAGGGTGTCGATTTCGACCTCGGAGACCGCGGCACCATAGGCGAAATAATAGAACGGGCTGCCCTTGCCGGCCTTGCGGTCCCAGGAGATGTCCGGGGTCTTGTAGAAGCCGGCGGCGGAAAGCTGGATCCGGGCCTGATAGGCCTGTTCGACGAAATCCGCGAACACGAAGCGCTGATTGCCGACCCGGACCTCGCCTTCCTCGAAGGCGATCTGGTCCCTGGGGACATCATAGGTTTCGATTGCGAAGTCGATCAGCCGGTCCTTGATCTGGTCGGCGGCATTGGCTGCGGCCATGCCGTTGAGATCGGAGCCCGACGACGCAGCCGTGGCCGAGGTGTTGGGCACCTTGCCTGTCGAGGTGGCAGTGATCTTGATGGTGTCGAGCGGCACGCCGAACTCCGCCGCGACGACCTGGGCAACCTTGATATTGAGCCCCTGCCCCATCTCGGTGCCACCATGATTGAGGTGGATCGACCCGTCCCGGTAGATATGCAGCAACGCGCCCGCCTGATTGAACCAGGTAGCGGTGAAGGAGATGCCGAATTTGACTGGGGTCAGGGCGATGCCGCGCTTGAGGACCGGACTTTTGGTATTGAAATCAAGCACGGCCTTGCGGCGCGCCTGATAGTCGGCGGTCTCTTCCAGCTCCTCGATGATCCTAAGCGCGATATTGTCGGTGACGGTCTGGTGGTAAGGCGTGAGGTTCCGCCCTTCCCCGCCGTAAAGGTTGCGTTTTCGCACCTCGAGCGGATCGAGACCGAGCGCATAAGCGATCTCCTCGATCACCCGTTCGCCGCCGATCATGCCCTGCGGGCCGCCGAAACCGCGAAAGGCGGTGTTGGAGACAGTGTGGGTCCGCAAGGGCTCGGATTTCAGCCGGACAGCGGGCAGAAAGTAGCAATTGTCGGCGTGAAACAGCGCGCGGTCGGTGACCGGGCCCGAGAGGTCGGCCGCAAAGCCGCAACGCGCGGCAAAGACCGCATCGAGCGCATGGATACGGCCCTGATCATCGAACCCGACCTCATAGTCGGCGCGGAAATCATGGCGCTTGCCCGTCGCGATCATGTCGTCATCGCGGTCCGGCCTGATCTTGACGGCGCGGTTGAAGCGCTTGGCCGCAACAGCGGCTACGGCGGCAAAGAGATTGCCCTGCGTCTCCTTGCCGCCGAAGCCGCCGCCCATGCGCCGCACATTCACGGTGACGGCGTTGGAGGGCACGCCCAGCACATGGCCGACAATGTGCTGGATTTCGCTTGGATGCTGGGTGGAGGCGAAGACCGTGACATCGTCGTCTTCACCGGGGATGGCGAGCGAAATCTGGCCTTCAAGGTAGAAATGGTCCTGCCCGCCGATCTGCATGGAGCCTGAGAGACGGCGCGGGGCCGAGGCGAGCGCCGCTTCGACCTTGCCGCGTTCGAGAGTCAGCGGTTCGGTGACGAGATCGCCGCCAGAAGCCCTGGCAGCCTCAACCGTAAGGTCGGCGGGGAGGTCTTCATATTCGATCCTGGCCAGGCGGGCAGCGCGGCGGGCCGCGTCCCGGGTCGTGGCGATGACGGCGAAGACCGGCATGCCGTGGAACAGCACTTCGGTTTCGGCAAACACCGGCTCGTCATGAGCACCGGTCGAGGAGACATCATTGGCGCCAGGAATGTCGCTGGCGGTCAGGACGCCGACGACACCGGACGCTGCACGCACCGCGTCGAGATCCATCGCGGTGATCCGCGCATGGGCGCGTTCGGCGAGGCCAAGATAGGCGTGAAGCGTACCCTCGGGGCTGACGATATCGTCGGTGTATTCGGCCAGGCCCGAAACGTGCTTGAGCGCGGAGTCATGCGGGCTGATGCGGGCCTGCCATTCGGGTGAACCGGCGATGCGCCGCTTCTCGATGGTCATGCCACGCCCCTGTCGATGCGGACCGGCGTGCCTTCGGTCTCGTGCCAAAGACGCCGCAAGAGGTTTTTGGCGCTGCGCATGCGATAGTCGGCGGAGGCGCGCATATCCGAGATCGGGGTGAAGTCGGTTTCAAAGGCCGATAGCGCAGCCATCACGGAGGCCTCGGTCCAGGGCTTGCCGCGCAAGGCATCCTCGACCGAACTGGCGCGCTTCGGGGTCGCGGCCATGCCGCCAAAAGCGATGCGGATATCCTCGACCGTCCCGTCGCCGGCAAGGGCGAGCGCGAAGGCGCCGAGCAGGGCAGAGATATCCTCATCGAAGCGCTTGGAGATCTTGTAAGCCGCCAGATGTGTGCCCTCTGCCGGCACCGGAACGGTGATGCTCTCGACGAACTCGCCGGGCGACCGATCCTGCTTGCCATAGTCGATGAAGAAGCTTTCGAGCGGAATGGTGCGGCGGTCGCCACCCTTTCGAAGCGTCAGTTCGGCCCCGAGCGCGATGAAGGGCGGCGGCGTGTCGCCGATCGGTGACCCGTTGGCGATGTTGCCGCCAATGGTGCCCATATTGCGGATCTGCGTGCCGCCGATCCGGTCCCAGAGTTCGGTCAACGCCGGAATACGCCGGGCCAGAACCGGGGCGGCATCGGTGTACGAGACCCCTGCCCCGAATGTGATGGCGTCGCCGGTTTCCTCGATCATCTTGAGATCGTCGAGATGGCCGATGAATACGACCGGAGAGATATCGCGCATGAACTTGGTGACCCACAGCCCAACATCTGTCGCCCCGGCGACGATGGTGGCGTCCGGGTTGTCGGCGAGGATGTCGGCAAGCCCGTCGGCATTTGCGGGAATATGGATCGTGCCTTCCGGTGTCTCGACCGACAGCGTTTCGTCCGTCTGCATCCCCGCCAGGGCCTCGGTCACCGCGGCGCGCTCTGATGCCAGCGGATCGTCCTTTGTCATTTCGGCACCGGCGGCCTTGGCGGCGCGGGCGATGGGGGCGTAGCCGGTGCAGCGGCACAGATTGCCCTGCAGGGCCCGGTCGATATCGATGTCGGTGGGTGCGGGGTTCTGCATCAGCAAGCCATAGAGCGACATGACGATGCCCGGGGTGCAAAAGCCGCATTGCGCGCCATGATGGGCGACCATGGCCTGTTGCACCGGGTGCGGGCCGCCATCGGCGCCGCGCAGATGTTCGATGGTCACCACATGGCAACCGTGAACCGACGCCAGAAAACGGATGCAGGCGTTGACGGTTTCATAAACCAGTTCGCCGCGGCTGAGCCGGCCGATCAGCACGGTGCAGGCGCCGCAATCGCCTTCGGCACAGCCCTCCTTGGTGCCGGTCAGGCGGCGATTGAGGCGCAAGAAATCGAGCAGGGTCTCATGCGCGGCACCGGGACGGTGCTCGACGGTTTCGCCATTGAGAAGGAACCGGATCGTGTCACCGCTCGCCATCAGCTCCCCCGATAGGTTGAATAGGCAAAGGGCGAGACCAGCAAGGGCACATGGTAATGCGCGCCCTCATCCGCGATCACGAAGCGCACCGGCACCAGATCGAGAAAAGTCCCGGCTCCGCTGGCTTCATGGCCCGCGAAATAGCTGCCGACATGGAAGGTGAGTTCATAGGAGCCGGCGGAAAATGCCGCGCCTTCGAGCAGCGGGGTGTCCACCCGCCCGTCATGATTGGTGACAAAGGTGACGGTTTCGCCGGGCTCCGGCGTGAGCCTTTTGAGATCGATCCGCATGCCGGATGCGGGATGCCCGTTCATGGTGTCGAGCACATGTGTCGTCAGCCGGCCGGGGCGGGTTTTATCGACCACGCTCATCCTCCCTCTGTGCGTTGCCGGATGACACAATGGGCAATGCAAACGTCCCTGTGAAGCGCAATTTTTACCGGATGGACAAAAAAGCCGCGCGGAACGACAATGAATCGGTCGCTCAATGCGGCTGCCCGCGCGGGGCATGCCCCTCAGCCCCCGCTGTCACCCCGCGCGGGACCTTTCCTTGCCCTTTGGCGGGGCATGCCCCAGGGTTTTGGTTCTTTGCCCCGCTGTCACACGCCTGCCCGTCTTGCGGGACCTTTTCCTGGTTCTTGGCGGGGCATGCCCCTCAGCCCCCGCTGTCACCCCGCGCGGGACCTTTCCTTGCCCTTTGGCGGGGCGTGCCTCCATGCGGACAGAAGGGTGTCGGGATTGTTTTACGGGGGTAAACGCAAATGCCTTGATTGACCTGAATCAAGGCATGACGCACCCCGGTGCCCTTCAATCCAAAACGATACGGACGCCCGGGGACCGCCTTGTTTACCGGAATGCGCCCAATCAACGCAGCATAACCGGAGGACGGGCAGAGATTGCGGATTGATATCGAGGAGGTTGAAACCCGTCCCTATCCCATTGTCACGGTGGTCAACCAGTGCGCGCTGGTGCCGAGTGTTGTGGCCCGGTCCATAGAGCGCGCATTCGAGGATCTGCGGGCGTTGATGGATGAACGCCGGATCGAGGCGGCGGGCCCGCCCCTGACCATCTTCAAGAACTGGAGCGTGGCGGAAATCACCTTTGCGGCAGCGTTCCCGGTCACAGCTGCCGACCATGCCAAGAGCGGCGGCGAGATGCAGGCCGACTATGCGCCGGGCGGTCCGGCGCTCAGGGCGGTGGTTGTCGGCCCCTATGATCAGATGCCTGACGCCTATGCCGGGCTGCAGAAGGAAACCGCCGAGCGCGGCTTCGAAAGCGGCGGCGTGGCCTGGGAGGTTTATGTCAGCGGGCATGACCGGCAGGAGGACAGCGATGCCGTCACCGAAATCTATGTCGCCCGCGCGGCGGAATGACCGCCTTCACTCCCCTCTCCCACAGGTCCAGTTCCCCAGCCAACATTGATCGGCCACCAGGCAGGCGCTAATCTTGTCGTGCAGGGGGAGGAGACGCAGCTTGACCCACCGCACCATCATCTGGCCGACGGTTCTGATCGCGGCGCTGTTGAGCGTTATTGTGGGTATCGCGCCTGCGCGCGCCGAGGCGCGCCTGGCGCTGATCATCGGCAATGGCAATTACAGCTCGATGACGGCCCTGCGCAACACGCGCAACGACGCCCGGCTGATGCGCGAGACGCTTGAAAAACTGGGTTTCGAGGTGGTGGAGGCCATCGATGCCGACCGTCGCGGCATGAGCCGGGCGGTGCAGGAGTTCGGTTCGCGGCTGCGCGGCGCCGGCGAGGCCGCGATGGGGCTGTTCTATTATGCCGGGCACGGCGTCCAGTCGCGCGGCGAAAACTACCTCATTCCCCTCGAAGCGCAGATCGAAGTGGAATCCGATCTCGAGTTCGAGGCGATAACCCTCGCCAGCATTCTGCGGCAAATGCAGGATGCGGGGAATGCCACCAATATCCTGATCCTCGATGCCTGCCGGAACAATCCGCTCGCTGGCACCACGCGTTCTGCAAGCCGCGGGCTGGCGCCGGCCCGCGCCGAAGGCGGGGCGATTATCGCCTTTGCCGCGGCGCCCGGACAGACCGCCGCCGACGGCACCGGGGTCAATTCGCCCTATGCCATCGCGCTCGCCGAGGCGATGCAGGAGCCCGGGCTTGTGATCGAACAGGTCTTCCGCCGGGTGCTGGTCGATGTCGAGGAAGCCACTGGCGGCCAGCAGATCCCCTGGGTGCAGTCGTCCCTGCGCAGCGATGTCTATCTGCTGCCGGAGGCGCCGGAACCGATTATCAACCTCGCCGACCCGCCGGCTCTGCCCGGTCAACGGGTGCCCGAACCCCGGTTCGAGCCTTTCGACAAGACGCTTGAAGGCACCGCCCTGCAAGTGAGTAGTGCTACCGCGCTGCCCGAGGGTGGGTTCATTCTCAGCGGGACCGAAGGGCCCGAGAAAGGAAACCGAAAGGCCTGGATCGGGCAGCTCGACCCGAAGGGTAACTTGCAATGGAGCCGGACATTCGCGGCCGATGAAGGCCACAGCGACGGCATTTCCGCCATTAAGCGAGAGGAAGGCGGGTTCTATCTCCTGGGATCTGAAGAGCCCAGTAATGATGGTGAGACCTTCATTCGGTCGTTCTGGATATGGGTTGTCGATGGGGACGGCAATCCTATTATCCAGTGGGAAATGGCCGCGACCGGCGATCGGGAAGCCAAGGCTGTCATTCAACCCGCAGCGGGTGGCGGTTTCTTCTTTACTGCGCTCGCCGCCAGCGACCTTTTGGACAAATCAAGCGCCTATATGTCGGTCTTCCGCTTCGATGGTGCCGGCAGGTCGATCTGGGCTCAGGGCGTCGACGGCGGCCCAACAGTGCGACTGGCCGACATGGCGGTTAGCGCCGACCGCGTTTTTGTGACCTACTCCAAGTCCGACGAGGAGGTCGGCAATTGGACAACATGGCTCGCAAGCTATGACCATGACGGCCAGTTCTTGGGCAATCGCCAGATCTCACCGGAAGGATCGAGCCATGGTGCCGAAAGCATGGCTGTGGCCGCCAATGGCGATCTCGTGATCGCCGGGGCGCAATCGGACGATCCCGGCAATGTCGATTTCTGGGTCGCTCGCGTCAGCCCGCAGGGTGAACTCATCGCCAGTGTCACCCATGATCTGCTCGACCTCGAATGGGCGACCAAAGTCGCTGCGCTGCCAGATGGGGGAGCCATGGTCGGCGGACGGATCATGGCACGCGACGGCTCCACCGGCGATCAGGATGTCTGGCTGGCCCAGTTCGATCGTTCCGGCGCGTTGGTGGCCGAGTTGCCCATGGGTGACCTTGGCAGCGACGACGATCTCGGCGTGCTTGCCTATTCCCCCGAATACGGGATGACCATGCTCGGAATACGGGAGGCCGGCACCGACCATCCTGAAAACATGCTTGCCGCCGGTCTACCGCTCGAGATGTTTGCGACACTGCGCGAAGGCTCATCGACCAATGCCTATGTCAGGACCTGCAAGGACGAGACGGCAGAGCAGAGCGAGCGCGATGACGCCTGCTATCGAGCCAAGGCCTATTTCCCCGAACTGTTCGAAGACGATGTTGCGGCGACCGATTGATTGACCGGTGCGATCAGGCGAAGGGCAGACCGACATAGTTCTCGGCCAGTGATTGCTGGGCGGCGGTCGAGCCGATCAGATATTCGAAATCCGCGCGCTGGATGCGTCGGCCAAAGGGACCGGTTTCGGGGAAGGTATGCAGGAACGAGGTCATCCACCAGGAGAAGCGTTCTGCCTTCCAGATCCGCTCGAGCGCCTTTTCGGAATAGACCCCGAGGCTTGCCTCGGATTTGTCGGCATAGTGCTCGATCATCGCCTCTGACAGGAGCTTGACGTCGCCGATGGCGAGGTTCAGTCCCTTGGCACCGGTGGGCGGCACGATATGGGCCGCGTCACCGGCCAGGAACAGCCGGCCGAAGCGCAAGGGCTCGGCGACGAAACTGCGCAAGGGCGCAATGGACTTTTCGAGCGAAGGGCCGGTCTTGAGGTTCCCGGCGATTTCGGGATCGAGCCTGGCGCGCAGCTCGTCCCAGAAGCGTTCATCGGACCAGTCTTCGACCTTTTCACCGTTTTCGACCTGCACATAATAGCGGGCCCGGCTGGGCGAGCGCAGGGAGCACAGGGCAAAGCCGCGCTCGTGATGGGCGTAGTGGATCTCTTCGGTCACGGGCGGCTGATCGACCAGTAGCCCCAGCCACCCGAAGGGGTAGACTCGCTCGAACTCGGTGATAGCGGATTTGGAAACGGATTTGCGCGACACGCCGTGATAGCCGTCGCAGCCGGCGATGTAGTCGCACTCGACGGTGTGGGTGACGCCATCCTTCTCATAGGTGATGGAAGGGCTGGCGCCGTCGATATCGTGGATGGCCACATTAGCGGCGCTGTAGACAGACTGACCCCCAAAACCCTCCCGGGCCTCCATCAGGTCGCGGGTCACCTCGGTCTGGCCATAGACCACGACATGCTTGCCGATGAGCTTTTTGAAGTCGACGCGGTAGGTATCCCCGTCAAAGGCCAGTTCGATGCCGTGATGGACCAGGCCTTCGGCATGCATGCGCTTGCCGAGCCCGGATGCGTCGAGCAGTTCGGCTGCTTCCTGTTCGATGACGCCGGCGCGAATACGCCCGAGCACGTAGTCCGCGCTCTGACGTTCGATGATGATGGTGTCGATGCCGGCCCGGTGGAGCAAATGACCGAGCAGGAGGCCTGCCGGGCCGGCACCGATGATGGCGATCTGTGTCCGCATGACGGTGACTTCGCCTTTCCCAACGTCTCCAGTGACGAAGCGATCATGGCGACCACAGCGTCATCCGCCAATGGACATGGCTGGCAATAGATTGGACAATCCGAACATGGAGAGCACCGCCACCACGATTCCGATCTTTGCGCTTTACGGGGAGAACGAGCTCGATGCTGCGCCGGGCTGGCTGCATTGGGAGACTCTGCTGTCGCGCTCACGGCTCTACGATTACCGGATCGCTCCGCACCGGCATGACCAGCTATTTCAAGTGTTGATGCTCTCCGGGGGAGAGGCAGAAGTCACCCTTGATGGACAATCAAGGCTTGTCTATCCGCCGGCCGTGATCGTCGTCCCCGCCCCGATCGTGCACGGCTTTTCGTTCTCGCCGGATGTCGAGGGTGTCGTCGTTACCCTGTTCGAACGCGATGTGCGTGATGCCCTGGCGGATGAACCCGAGATCAGCGCGGCATTGCGCGGCGCCTTCGTGTTGACCGAGCGCGGACGGGCGCTGACGGCGGTGAGCACGGAAATCGAGGCGTTGATCGCGGAAAGCCGGTGGCAAAGCCCCGGCCATGCCGCAGCGATGCGGGCGCGCATCCTGTTGCTGATGGTCACGCTGCACCGTGCGGTACAGGCTGAGAAGCTGGCGCCGACACTGCCCCGCGATCCGGCTATGCGCCATACGCTCGGTTTCCTGCAAAAAATCGACCAGGATTATCGCGAGCATCTGCCGGTCGGCGATTATGCCAGCGCGCTCGGAATCACTGCGGCGCATCTAAACCGGGTGTGCCGGCAGGTGCTGGGCATGTCGGCGCGCGAGGCCATCGAGCGGCGGGTGATGCTGGAGGCCAAGCGCTACCTGATGTTTTCACCGCTCACCGTCAAACAGATCGCAATCGTCCTCGGCTATGACGATCCGGCTTATTTCTCGCGGGTCTTCGCCCGCGCAACCGGTGAGGCACCGGGCCGGTTCAGGGACAGTGCGCGAGGCTGAGACCACCCGCCGTCAGTCGGACTTCAGATGTTCGATCAGGCTCGACTTGGCGCCCAGGATATGGGCCCGGGTCAGTTCGGCGGCCTTTTGCGCGTCGCCTGCCTCGCAGGCTTCGAGAATCGCGAAATGCTCGGTATTGGCCCGCGGCATGCCGTTGGACAGGACGAGTTGGGCGCGCAGATAGCGGTCGATCCGGTCGAGCGTATTCGAGACAATGGAGAGATGAAACTCGAGACTTGAATCGCGATACAGCGTGAAGTGGAAGTCGCGGTTAAGCGTCCCCCAATCCATCGGGTCGTCGGATTCAGAGAAGCTCTCGCAGTATTTCCGGGCCTTTTTGAGGGTTTCCGGACGCATTTTGGGCACGGCCTGCGCGATCACCTCGCCCTCGACCAGCGCGCGGAAATCGAAGATTTCCCCGACATCATCGGGCTCCATGGCCGCGACCACGGCCCCCTTGTAACGCTGCTGGGTGACGAGGCCTTGCTGCTCCAGCCGGGTGATCGCCTCGCGCACCGGTATGCGGCTGGTGTTAAAAATCTGGGCGATCTCGTCCTGGCGCAGCGGTTCGCCGTCCTTGAGTTCACCTTCGATGATCGCCTTGCGCAGCGCCTCGAAAACGATCGAGGACGCGGACGCGGTCTTGGAGATGTCAACGGCCCGTAGTTTCACGCATGCCTCCGGCGCTGAATGCCTAGTCAATCCCCCGCCAACCCACAAGGGCAGGCGGTGAGATTAGCCGATTTCACCGCAAGCATATTTTATATTGCATATTGGATACAATACTGATTATGGTCCTTGTGCTCCAACGGACGGTCGATCGCCGCCAGCGGAGTTTCCGGGGCGGTTCGACAGGGCTTCATCCGCTACACCCCTTCGCGAGGCGTGCCTGCCGGGCCGCTACGGCCAACCGGTGGTGATCGCGAAGTGCCGGCCTAATGCGGCCGAGCCAGGAGTCATCCCGGAACGGACGATCTGACGCGGTTCCAGAAGGCGCGCCGGTGTACGGCCGCCGGACCGGTCTACAGGGAGGACTATCCATGATCAGAAAACTTGCGCTCGCCGGGCTGGCTTTTGCCGTGATGGCAGCACCGCTCACCACCCCCGCCTTCGCCGACAAACTCGACGACATCATCGCCTCGGGCAAACTGCGTTGTGCGGTTGTGCTCGACTTCCCGCCCATGGGCTCGCGGGACGAGAACAACGAGCCGATCGGCTACGATGTCGATGTTTGTAACGACCTTGCCGGTGTGCTGGGTGTTGAGGCGGAAATCGTCGAGACCCCCTTCCCCGACCGTATCCCGGCGCTGGTTTCGGGCCGTGTGGATGTGGGTGTCGCCTCGACATCGGACACGCTCGAGCGGGCCAAGACCGTGGGCTTCTCGATCCCCTATTTCGCCTTCACCAATGTGGTGCTGACCCGCGAAGGCACCGGCATCGACAGCTATGAGAGCCTCAAGGGCCACAAGGTCGGCTCGGTTGCCGGCGTGTTCGAAGGCATCGCGCTCGAGGCCAGCGTGAACGAATGGAACGACCCCGACGGGTCCTTCCGCTCCTACCAGAGCCAGGCCGATGTGTTCCTCGCCCTTGCCCAGGGCCAGATCGACGCGACCGTCGTGACTTCGACCGTGGCTTCGGCAACCGTCAAATCGGGGGCCTATGACGGGCTCAAGGTTGGTGGCGATGCCCCCTATCTCGTCGACTATGTGGGGCTGATCACGCTGCGCAACGAATACGGCCTGCTCAACTACCTCAATCTGTTCGTCAACCAGCAGATCCGCACCGGGCGCTATGAAGAGCTCTACCGCAAGTGGATCGGCGAAGGCGAATTGCCGAACCTCACCGTACCCGGCGTCTACTACTAAGCCGGTACCGCTGAACTGACGGGCGGGGCGCCAGCGCCCCGTCCGGCCTCAACACAGGGACAGAGGCGGCAATGTTCAATTACACTTTTCATTGGCGGCCGGCGCTCAACGCGCTGCCGCAAATGCTCGAAGGCGCGGTCGTTACCCTGCAGATCGCCGTCCTCTCGATGATCATCGGCATCGCCATCGGGGTGGTGCTGGCGGTGATGCAGGGTTCGCGTTTCAGGGTGTTTCGCGGCATCGCCTCGGCCTGGGTCGAAGTCGCACGCAACACGCCGGCGCTTTTTCAGATTTACATGGCCTATTTCGGGCTCGGCCAGCTCGGCATCCATCTCGACAGTTTTGTGGCGCTGCTCGCCGGCATCACCTTCAACAATGCGGGTTACCTTGCCGAGACCTTCCGCGGCGGGTTGCGCGCGGTGCCCCGGACCCAGGTGCGCGCGGCACGTTCGCTCGGCTTTGGGGCATTCGATGCATTCCGGCTGATCGTGATGCCGCAAATGTTCCGGGCCGTGTTCCACCCGATGACCAACCAGATGGTCTGGGCGATCCTGATGACCTCGCTCGGGGTGATTGTGGGGCTCAATACCGATCTGACGGGTGTCACGCAGGAACTCAATGTCCGCACCTTCAGGACCTTTGAATATTTCGCCATCGCGGCTGTGCTCTATTACATCATCGCGAAGATCGTCACTCTCGGCGCGCGAGGCATCGCCTGGCGCCTGTTCAAGTATTGAGGGGGGTGAGCGATGTTTGAAACAGCCTTGTCATTCAACGACATCATCTTTCTGCTCAAGGGCGCCGGGGTGACGCTGCTGGTTACGTTCTGGGCGATGGCCGGCGGCACGCTGATGGGTGTCGTGTTCGGCACGATCCGTGCCACGGCTCCACGCTGGGTCGGTTGGCCGTTGGCGTTCGTGCTCGACATCTTCCGCTCGGTGCCGCTGCTGATCCAGCTCATTCTCGCCAATGCCTTCCAGGCGATCGCGGGCCTGCAAATGTCGGCCTTCGTGGTGAGCTGTGTGGTGCTGGCGCTCTACACGTCCTCCTATTGCTCGGAGATCGTGCGCGGTGGCATCGACGCGGTGCCGGTGACAACCCGCCGGGCGGCCCGCTCGCTCGGCATGACCTGGGGCCAGGATATGCGCGAAATCGTGTTTCCGCTGGCGCTCAGGGTCATGCTGCCGAGCTGGATCGGGCTCACCCTCGGTGTGATGAAAGACACCGCCCTCATCACCTGGCTGGGGATCATCGAATTGCTGCGCTCTTCGCAGATCATCGTGACCCGCATCCAGGAACCCCTCTTCGTGCTGAGCATCGCCGGCCTCATCTACTTTTTGATGAGTTTCCCGATTTCGCGGCTCGGCCGGCATCTCGAAAAGAAGTGGCAGGACCTATGATCGAGATCGAACACGTTCACAAATCCTTTGGCTCGCTCAAGGTGCTCGACGATGTCAGCCTGACGGTGAACACCGGCGAAGTGCTGTCGATCATCGGCGGCTCGGGTTCGGGCAAGTCGACCTTGCTGATGTGCATTAACGGGCTCGAACCGATCCAGGGCGGGCGCATCCTCATCGATGGCACAGAAGTGCATGCCAAGGGCACCGACCTCAATGCCTTGCGGCGCAATATCGGCATCGTCTTCCAGCAATGGAACGCGTTTCCGCACCTCACCGTGCTTGAAAATGTCACCCTAGCGTTGCGCAAGGTGCTCAAGAAATCCAGGTCCGAGGCCGAGGACATCGCGGTCAAGCAGCTCAAACATGTGGGGCTCGGCGACAAGTTGACCACCTATCCGGGCAAGCTATCGGGCGGGCAGCAGCAACGCATGGCCATCGCCCGGGCGCTCGCCATGTCCCCGCGCTACATGCTGTTCGACGAGGTCACCTCGGCGCTCGACCCGCAGCTCGTCGGCGAAGTTCTCGACACCATGCGGTTGCTTGCTGAGGAAGGCATGACCATGATCGTGGTCACCCATGAGATGCAGTTCGCCCGCGAGGTTTCGGACCGCGTGGCGTTCTTCAACCAGGGCAAGATGGAAGAGATCGGGCCACCCGAACAGATTTTCGACGCGCCCCATTCCGACAACACAAAGAAATTTTTGGCCAATGTCCGCTGAGCGGCAGAAAGGAAGTTTTACGATGTGGCAAGGTGTATTCCCCGCCGTCACGACCAAGTTCAAAGAAGATGGCAGCCTTGATCACGCCGAGATGGAACGGTGCTTCGCCTACCAGATGGAGGCGGGCTGCCACGGGCTGATCGCCTGCGGCACGCTGGGGGAAGGCAATATGCTTTCGCCCGAGGAACGGCTCGACGTGCTGAAGCTCGTCAAGGGCGCGACCGGCAACAAGCCGGCGTTGCTGACGATCTCCGAAGCCGGAACGCGAGAAGCCTGCGAACTGGCGAAAAAGGCCGCCGGTGCAGGCGCGGACGGGCTGATGGTCGTCCCCTCCCCGATCTATTTCACCGATGAGCGCGAAACCATCGCCAATATCCGTGCGATCACCGAGGCCGCCGATCTGCCGGTGATGATCTATTCGAACCGGATCGGATACCGGGTCGATGTGACCCCGGCGATGATGAACGAGATGGCCGACGAGAAGCGGATCGTGGCGATCAAGGAAAGCTCGGACGACATTCGACGCACGACCGAGATGGTCAATGAATGCGGCGACCGGTTCGACATCTTCACCGGGGTCGACAATCTCGGCCTCGAAGCGCTGATGATGGGCGCCGTCGGCTGGGTCGCGGGGCTGGTCGTCGCCTTCCCACGCGAGACGGTAGCGATCTATGAAGCGGTGCAGGACGGCCGGTTCGAAGACGCCCTCGACATCTATCGGTGGTTCCGCCCGGTGCTCGATCTCGATGTTTCGACCTATCTCGTTCAGCAGATCAAACTGGCCGAGGCAATCGAACTCAAATCCAACGACCGGGTCCGCGGGCCGCGGCTGCCGCTGGCGGGCGAACACCGCGCGCGGGTCGAAAAAGTCGTGCGTGATGCGATTGCCAACCGTCCCGACCTCAAGGCGCTCAAGGGTGCTGCCTGATGGATTTCAGGAACTGGATCGCCGGTGAGTGGCGCGGGGCCGATGAGGCGATTGCCGATATCAACCCCTCGAACACCGGCGACATTGTCGGCGAGGCGGCGCTCGGAACGGCAGAGGATGTGAACGACGCGGTGGCGGCAGCGAAAGCTGCCGCGCCGGGTTGGGCCAATTCGACCCCGCAACAGCGTTTTGACGTTCTCGATTTCATCGGCACCGAGATTCTCGCCCGCAAGGCCGAGCTGGGGCGGCTGTTGTCGCGTGAGGAAGGCAAAACGCTGGCCGAGGGGATCGGCGAAGCAGCGCGGGCCGGTCAGATCTTCAAGTTCTTTGCCGGCGAGGCCCTGCGCCAGACCGGCGACCGGCTGGCCTCGGTGCGCCCGGGTGTCGAAATCGAGGTGACCCGCAGCCCTGTCGGGATCGTCGGTCTGATCACGCCATGGAACTTCCCCATCGCGATCCCGGCCTGGAAAACCGCGCCGGCGCTCGCCTGCGGCAATGCGGTGATCCTCAAGCCGAGCGAGATCGTGCCGGCGTCTGCCCATGCTCTTGCCGAAATCATTGCCCGCTCCGGCCTGCCCGAAGGCGTTTTCAACATGGTGATCGGCACCGGGCCCGATGTGGGTGCGGCGCTGGTGGCGCATGACGACGTCAAGGCAATCTCGTTCACCGGGTCGGTGGCGACGGGGCGCCTGATCGCTGCGGAATGCGGGAGATCGCTCAAGAAACTGCAGCTCGAGATGGGTGGGAAGAACCCCTTTGTCGTGCTCGACGATGCCGATCTCGATGTGGCCGTGGGCGCAGCCCTCAATGGGGCATTCTTTTCGACCGGGCAGCGCTGTACCGCGAGTTCGCGGCTGATCGTGACCGAGGGCATTCATGACCGTTTCGTTGCCGCGCTCGCCGAGAAGGCATCCGCGCTTGTTGTCGGCGATGCGCTCGATGAAGCGACCCAGATGGGACCGGTGATCAACGAGGCGCAGCTCAACAAGGACCTCGACTATATCGACATCGCTGCCCGCGAAGGCGGGGCGGTGAGTGGCGGGCAGCGGCTCAACCGGCAGACGCCGGGCCATTATCTCAGCCCGGCGCTGGTGACCGAAACCACCAACCATATGCGGATCAACCGCGAAGAGGTTTTCGGGCCCGTTGCCTCGGTTATCCGGGTGCGCGACTACGAGGAAGCGCTCAGTGTTGCCAACGATACCGAGTTCGGCCTGTCGGCGGGGATCGCCACGACTTCGCTCAAGCATGCGAGCCATTTTCGCGCCCACGCACAGGCCGGCATGGTGATGGTCAATCTGCCAACTGCGGGGGTCGACTATCACGTGCCGTTCGGCGGCACCAAGGCCTCGAGTTTCGGCTCGCGCGAACAGGGGCGTTACGCCGCCGAGTTCTATACCGTGGTCAAGACCGCCTACACCCAGCCTTAGGACGCTTATGACGCGCGATGCGAAAAGCCCTCATGATGTTGTCATCGTCGGGGCCGGCATTATCGGGATCACGGCGGGGCTCGCGCTACTCAAACGCGGGCGCGGGGTGACAATCATCGACCGCAAAGGCGTCGCCGCGGAAGCCTCCTCAGGCAATGCGGCGGCCTTCGCCTTCGCCGATATCGAACCCCTCGCCTCGCCAGGCATCATCCTGCAGGCGCCGAAATGGCTGTTCGACCCGCTCGGCCCCCTGTCGGTACCGCCCTCTTATTCACTCAAAATCGCGCCGTGGCTGTGGCGCTTCTTTCTTTCGGCCAGCCGCTCGAAGTTCGAAGCCGGGACCCGCGCACAAGCCAACCTGATGGCGCTCAGCCGGGAAACACTGGCCGACTTGATGGCAAACACCGGAACCAAGCGCATGTTGCGCTGGTCGGGCCAACTCGAAGCCTATGAAAGCAAGGCACTTTTCGAGCGCGGCAAGAAGGCCTGGCTCGAAAAGGAAAAATACGGGTATCGCGGCCAGCATCTCGACAACCCGGCGGAGGTCGCCAAATACCAGCCCGGGCTCGGCGAAAACGTCGTCGCGGCGACCTTCACCCGGGACTGGGCGACGATTTCCGATCCGCTTGATTACGCGCTGGCGCTCGGCGAGGCGTTTGTGAAAAAGGGCGGCGTACTGGAAACCGGTGCGGTCGAAGGGATCGATGCCGACGATCATCGCGTGACGCTCACCTTGTCCGACGGGCGAGCGCTCACGGCCGAGCACGCCGTTATTGCCTGCGGCGCGTGGTCGAAGCCGCTGGCGACGGCGCTTGGCGACACGATCCCGCTCGAGACCGAGCGCGGATACAACACCACCCTGCCCAAAACCGCTTTTGACCTCAGGACGATGCTGATCCCGGTCGGGCACGGGTTTGTCATCAGCCCGCTTGATGATGGCGTGCGGATCGGCGGCGCGGTGGAACTGGGCGGGCTCAAGCGCAAGCCGGATTTCCGCCGGGCCAACGCCATGCTGAAGCAGGCGCAGCGTTATATGCCGGGGCTGGTGACCGAGGGCGGCCGGCAATGGATGGGCTTTCGCCCTTCCCTGCCCGACACGCTACCCGTGATTTCTCGATCAAATGCGTCGCGCCGCGTGGTCTATGGGTTCGGGCACGGTCATCTCGGCCTCACCCAGTCGAGTGGCACGGCGGAGCTCATCGCCGGGCTCATCACCGGGGGCGCGCTCGAAATCGATATCAACCCTTTCCGCGCAGACCGGTTCTAGGAGTTTTGCGGATCATGGCTGTCAGTACCTTCACCTGTATCGATGGACACACTTGCGGCAATCCGGTTCGGGTCGTTGCCGGCGGCGGACCGTTGCTCGACGGCGCGACTATGCTGGAGCTGCGCGCCCATTTTCTGGCCGACTATGACTGGATCCGCACCGGACTGATGTTCGAGCCGCGCGGACACGACATGATGAGCGGCGCCATCTTCTATCCGCCGACGCGGGAAGATTGCGATATCGCAATCCTGTTCATCGAGACATCGGGCTGCCTGCCCATGTGCGGACATGGAACCATCGGCGCGATCACCATCGGCATCGAGAACGGGCTCATCCGCCCCAGGGTGCCCGGCACGGTGCGGCTCGACACGCCGGCAGGGCTGGTTGTGGTCGAATATGAGCAACGCGACCGGTTCGTCGAAAAAGTCAAACTGACCAATGTGCCCTCATTCGTTGCGGCGCGCGGGCTCACCGCCGAAATCCCGGAACTGGGAGAGGTCACGGTCGATGTCGCCTATGGCGGGAATTTCTATGCCATTGTCGAGCCGCAGGCCGGCTATCGCGACATGGCCGACTTCACCGCGGGCGAGCTGATCGGGATGGCGCGCAAGCTGCGGACGGCGCTCAACGAAAAGTATACGGTGGCCCACCCCGAGCACCCGGAGATCAAGGGGATCAGCCATATCCAGTGGACCGGCGCACCGACACAAGCCGGCGCCCATGCCCGCAACGCCGTCTATTATGGCGACAAGGCGATCGATCGCTCGCCTTGCGGCACCGGCACCTCGGCCCGTATGGCGCATCTGGCGGCGCGCGGCGATCTCAAACCCGGCGATCCGTTCGTGCACGAAAGCATTATCGGGTCGCTGTTCGAAGGCCGGGTCGAGGCTGAGACCACGGTGGGCGACACCCCCGCCATTATCCCCTCGGTTGCCGGCTGGGCGCGGGTGACCGGCTACAACACCATTCTGATCGATGACCGCGACCCGTTCGCGCATGGCTTTGTCGTAATTTGAGGCGGGAGGAACGCCAGATGAAAATCACAGGCATTACTGTCTATCAGGTCGATCTTCCGCTGAAGGAAGGCCGATATTCCTGGTCGAACGGCAATTTTGTCGAAGTCTTTGATTCAACAGTGGTGATCATCGACACCGACAAGGGCTTGCAGGGCGTGGCCGAATGCTGCCCGCTTGGTTCGGCCTATTTGCCGGCCTATGCGCGGGGCGTTCGCGCAGGGCTCGAGGAGATCGCCCCTCACCTCATCGGCATGGATCCCACCGATCTGGGTGCCATCAATCGGGCCATGGATGCCGCCTTGCGCGGGCACCCCTATGTGAAGGCACCGATCGATATTGCGTGCTGGGACCTGTTGGGCAAGGCGGCGGGGATGCCGGTCCATAAGCTCTTGGGCGGACTGGCGCAGCCGGACGTGAAGCTCTATCGCGCGATCTCCCAGGAAGACCCGGAGGCGATGGCGAAAAAGATCGCCGGCTACAAGGCCGAGGGCTACACCAAGTTCCAGCTCAAGGTGGGCGGGGATGCGGATGACGATATCGCCCGTATCCGCGCCTGCCGTGACATTCTCGAGCCAAGCGACATTCTGGTTGCCGATGCCAATACCGGCTGGACGCGGCATGAGGCGGCGCGGGTGGTCGATGCGGTCGGTAATCTCGACGTCTATATCGAGCAGCCCTGCATGACTTATGAAGAATGCCTTTCGATCCGGCGGCGCACCGCGCGGCCCTTCGTGATGGACGAGAATATCGACGGGCTCGACATGCTGGTGCGCGGGCTCGCCGAAGACGCGATGGACGTGATCAACCTCAAGATCTCCAAGGTCGGCGGGCTGACCAAGGCCCGGACAATGCGTGATGTCTGCGTCAATGCCGGCATTCCGATGACCATTGAAGACACCTGGGGCGGGGATATCGTGACCGCCACTATCGCGCATCTGGCGCAATCGACCCCAAGCGAGTTCGTGTTCTCGGCGACCGACTTCAATTCCTATGTCACCCGGGACATTGCGAGCGGCGCGCCGAAACGGGAAAACGGGGCCATGAAGGCCCCCACCGGCCCCGGTCTTGGCGTCACGCCGGATATGGCTGCGCTGGGCGACCCTGTTCTCACTTTTGCCTGAGGCCGATCATGCGTTCGAGCGTCAATATCGAGATCGTGCAATGCCATGCCGAAGGTGAAGTGGGCGATGTGATCATTGGTGGCGTCGCGCCGCCTCCCGGAGACACGGTGTGGGCGCAACGCAGCTTCATCGCCGAGGACGAGACCCTTCGAAACCTTGTCCTCAACGAACCGCGCGGCGGGGTATTCCGGCATGTGAACCTGTTGGTGCCGCCGAAAGACCCGCGCGCGCAGATGGGGTTCATCATCATGGAACCGGCGGACACGCCGCCCATGTCGGGCTCGAATTCCATATGTGTTTCAACGGTGTTGCTCGATACCGGCATCGTCCCGATGTCCGAACCGCAGACCCGGATGACACTTGAAGCGCCGGGCGGGCTGATCGAGGTTCTGGCCGACTGCCGGCACGGCAAGGCCGAGCGGATCACGGTCACCAATGTGCCGAGCTTTGCCGACCGGCTCGACGCCAATCTCGAGGTGGAAGGCCTCGGCACACTGGCCGTCGATACGGCGTATGGCGGGGACAGTTTTGTCCTCACGGACGCCCGGACACTGGGCTTTGCGCTTTCGCCTGATGAGGCGCGCGAGCTGGCCGAGACGGGCGTGAAAATCACCCGCGCGGCGAATGAACAGCTTGGCTTCACCCATCCCGAAAATCCGGAATGGGACCATATCTCCTTTTGCCAGTTCACCCTGCCCATCGAAGAAATCGACGGGGTCAAGACCGGTCGCAACACCGTTGCCATCCGGCCTGGCAAGCTCGACCGCTCGCCGACAGGCACCGGCTGCTCGGCGCGCATGGCGGTGCTGCACGCAAAGGGCGAACTGGCCGAGGGCGAGGCCTTTGCGGGGCTGTCGATCATCGGATCTCGGTTCGACTGCCGGATCGCGGGGCTGACTGCCCTCGGCGGCAAGCCCGCCATCGTACCGCAAATCTCGGGACGGGCGTGGATTACCGGGCGTTCAACCTTGCTTCTCGATCCGGATGACCCCTGGCCCGGCGGCTATCGGATCGCCGATACGTGGCCGAACCTCGCTTGACCGCGACGGGCCCGGAATAGCCTCTTTTTACTCGGGAATTCCAAGAATTCATCTAAGAGAAGCGCAAGAAAAACGTCCAGGGGGTTACCTCTGGCAATCCCGCGCTTAACTTCTGGCGCGGGGTCCCCGCCTACCCGCCGGCGCCAAACGACTTTGCCACATTCGCGCCTTAAACGCTCAATCCCCGGGAAACGCTTGAATCCTGTGTGGTTATTTCGTCACAGCCTGTGGAAATTGTGACGAAATTCCGGCACGCTCGGCCAGAGCAGTGACACACTGCATTTCAAATTTTCTTTAAATTGCAGCCGCTTACCCGCGAAGCGCAAGCAATTCTTGCGGCCAACCCCTTGCAATCCGGGCCTCTCAAGTAATCCGACCACACCACATCGACCTAGACTTTGTTTGTGAATCACGCCAACTTTCGACTAACGAGACGTTAACCATAATATCCTACCTGAGGGACAGGTCGGGATTTGGTCTATGAGGGGTGGTTCATGAGACTTCACGGAGCAGTCATCGGCGGTCTTGTCGCCGGTCTGATGTGCAGCACCGCTGCGGTGGCACAGGACGGTTCGGGATATAGCGCCGGTTTCACTGTAGGCGGCATAGGGTTCCTGATGCCGGACTATGAGGCGCCAGGCGTGATCACCGACGGTGTCGGCGGTGTCGAAGCAACCCATCAGGTCATGCTTTTTGGCGGCGTGCTGGCAGGCAGCTGGGCAACCCCGCTTAGTGATGATGGCCGCACCCTCCTGGGCAAGTCCGGTTTCATGGCCATTGGCGTCGGCAATTCCACGATGAATGTGACGCTTGATGGTCAAGGCACCCTTTTCCTGCCGGGCTACACCACCCCCACCGGCACGATTGAGGTGAATGCGAGCTACACGGGTGGCGGCACCGTGACTTCGGACGCAGTTATTTCGGGCACAGGTGGCGACGGCAGCTCAGATCTGGATAACGCTGGCAGCGGTGCTCAGGACGGTTGGGGCGCCAATCAATCAGGGAGTGCATTCACACTGTTTGGTGGCGGTACCTTTAACGACCCCGCCGACATTGACGACCTCGCGTTTGCATTCGGTGCGATTGCGTCGACCGAAGGCGGCGTATTCCTCGCGACCGGCGACCTGACGGGCGTTGAGATTACTTCCTCACTCGATTCTACCGTCGTTTATGGCGGGATCGACTTGAGTATTGCCCGGGCTGGCGAAGGCAATATCCAGGGTTATGTCGGGCCGAGCTACCGTTACCTGAAACAGGATTACACCTCCGACATCATGATCAACATGCTTGAGACGGATGTCCCGCCCGATACAACCTTTGCAGACTACACGCAGTCCACCAACGAAGTGATGACTTCGCACTATCTCGGCGGTGCGGCAGGCATCAGCTATGTCGCTGCAAGCGAGGATGGCAACACCTTCTCTTTCGGGGGTGAAGTCGGCGTCTACAATCGGATGACGGACTTCGAAGGCATGCAGAGCTACACGCTTTCGGGCGGGGTTCCCGCGCTGGTCGAAGGCGATCAGACGGTGACAAACTCGACCACGCTCACCGACAGCGACAGCGGCATTGCCTATGCCCTGCGCGGTCAGGCAGTTTGGACCAAGCCGACGGCTGAAAACCGCCAGATCAGCTTCGGTCTGGGCGGTGAGTATCTTTCGAGCGTCCCGACTTTGACTCGCAGCTATCTTGGCTCGAACTTCGGCGGCACCACTGACGATGCCGACTACACCGGCCCCGAAACCAGCGACACGCCGATGCTCAGCTTCGGCGAAATGTTCAATGTGTCGGGTACCGTGTCCTGGACCGGCCAGTTCTGATCGACAGTACCCGTTGATGACTTATGCGCCGGGCCCCACGTGCCCGGCGTTTTTGTGTTTGTGGACGCAATAGGCCGCATCGCTACCTAACCCCAAAGAATCGATCCACACAGACTCCCGCCTCCGCGGGAAAGACATCGATTAATTGGTCAACTCACTCCTCTGCCCTTCGTGCCATTCCCGACCAAGCCACCGGCGCGGGGCAAGGAGTGCCCTCTCTTGGGCGCGGCGCCCACCTCTTCCCCCGGGGAGAGGGATCGCTCCCTGCAACACTTCCCAAGCCCTCACCCTGAGCTTGTCGAAGGGCGTGGGCGGTCGGCTTGGGCACGGCAAACCTAAGTGGCCCATCCTTTGCCCTTCGACAAGCTCAGGATACTCATGATGAGGTTTGAGCCTCGAGCTGGTGCGCTGCCACACTCTCCTTCGTCATCAACCGGTTCAGCCCGCCGGCGCGAGGCAAAAAGCGTCCGGTTGATCCATGTGAGGTGGCCAGATGGACCACCCGAACAAGTCGGCTGGTGACGGAAGGAGTTGATGATCTGGTGCTCAACCCATTGTGCCGTCCCGACCAGCCCGCCCGCACGAGGCAGACCTCTTCCGGTCGCCACTGGGAGGGAGGAGACACAAAAAAGGGCGCCCGGAGGCGCCCTCAGGACCTAGAGGTCGGCAGTACTTACTGCTTGATGATCGCAACCTGCTCATGGCCGTTCTGGCTGATGCCGGCAGTGTTGCCATGACCGTCCTGAACCACAATGGCGAGCTGCTCATGGCCATGCTGGGTTACTTCGGCGTCGTTGTGGCTACCAGCCTGAACGACACCAGCAGCCTGGAACTTGCCGTGCTGATGGATGTCAGACGAGTTCTTGTGGCCGAGCTGCAGAGTGCCAGCAGCCTGGAACGCACCCTTCTGCTTGGTGCGGGCGCTGTTGCCGTGGCCGAGCTGAGCCGTACCGGTGATCTGCTTGTAGCCTTTCTGGCTGGTGTACTGGCGGTTGTGGACGCCAGCCTGGAAGCTGCCAGCGATCTGCTTCTTGCCGTGCTGACGGATAACCGAGCTGCTCTTGTAAGCGTGCTCCTGATCGATACCGGCGACCTGATGGCCGTGACCGCCCTGGTAGATCTTGGCGTAGTTCCACATGCCGGCCTGGGCAGGCGCGGCAGCGAAGGCGATGGCAGTTGCTGCAACCGCAGCGACGAAAACTTTCTTGTACATGATACTCCCCGTGCACAATGACTTGTCTCGAGGAAGAAACAACACGTCCTTCCAGTGCTTAGGGAAATATTATTTAAGCAAAGCGGCAAATGAATATGTGTAGGTTTATTGTTGTCAACAGCGCGAATTAATAAAGCATTAACCATACACAGCTCTAACATAATTGAATTTTCCACCCATTGACCAACAATTGAGTGACATTAACTAATGTAGTTGCTGATTATGGTGCTTGCCGATCCATTTGCATCACAGCAAAACGGAATTTGCGACATATTCCGGTATATACGCACCATCGCTGCTCCGCCTTTCCCGAGGACGTCATCCGGCGCTGAGTCAAAATTCGGCGCCAGCGCCGTTTCGCGCGCCTTGCGCGTCCGGGTGAAATGCAAAAAGCCAAAGATACGTGGTTTTACTTGTCACTAGCGCGAATAGGCGGCAGTCAGCACCACATCACAAGGACCTGCGAGTTAACCTTACGCGCAATCAAGGCCCTGAATTCCAACGGTTTACATTGCTTCGGCGCCGATCAATTAGTATTTTGTTAATCGTGGATCGGCGCGCACGCAGCATGTCGGGAAAAAGAACAAAAGTTCAGCTGCGGGCATGTTCATCCGGCTAGTCCATTCGGACTATTCATGGATGACAGCCCAGCGAATGCCGGATCCGTGGACGGCGTCTGCCTGACAGGGCGGTGTTTTGGTTTTCAGACAGGGGGCAGATCAAGTACCGGCCGGCATGTGTCCGGCGGGAGGAGTTGACAGGCATGGGTATCAATCTGAGCAGCTTTGTGGGCAGTCACAATGCCCTGATCGGAAGCATCTACGACCTGGCATTGGGCCGGGCGAGCTGGGACTCAATTCTCGATACATTGTCGGCCACCTGCCCGGAATGCCTTGTCATGGTCTCGGGCGACGATCTTGCAAGCGGCCGCAATCTGGCTTTCGCCCATCGCGGTTTGGCCAGCCAGGCGATCCCCGCTTATATGAGCACTTATTCAGCGCAGAACCCCTGGCACGACGCGCAGGCAGAAATGCCGGTCTGCCAAGTCTATCAGGACGAGCAGATACTCGAGCGGGCCGAACTCGCTGCTTCGGCCTTCTACAAGGACTGGCTCGGCAAGCAGGGACGCTTTGATGCCGGCGTCGGCGCCGTAATCCTGCGCGAGGGATCGCGCCAGTTGACCATCGATATCCGTTTCGATTCCCAGGCCAACCCTGAGTTGCGCGACCGGGCAACACGTCTGCTCTCGGAAGCGACTGCGCATTTTGCCCGCGCCTTCGAGATCGTCCGGCGGCACCGCAGCGACCGGCCGGGACCGCTTGAGGACCTCGTCGAAACCTTGCCTTTCGCCGTTTTCACCCTGACCGAGGATATGCGCATTCAGTATGCGAACGGTCCTGCCCGTTCGATATCGGCCAGCAACTACTTTTTGACGGCGGATAATTCACTGCGGATCTGCGAACAGGAAGGCGACGATGCCCTGCGGCAGCTCATCAGCAGAGCCGCCGGTTCGAAACGTCCGGTCAGCGCCGCGTTGCAGCTTTCCGAGCCGTCCGGGGGCCGCAGTTTTGCCATTGCCCGCCGTGCCGATTCCGAAGCGCATGCCGGCGGATTGCATGACGCGGTGCTGGGCACCGGCCCGCTTGTCATCCTGGCGCTGCATCACGATCACGACGACGCGGTCATCTCGAGCGACATGCTGTGGCGGCTTTTCGGATTTACCGATGCCGAGGCCAATCTGGCTGAGGCACTGCTGAGCGGCGCCACGCTTGGGGATTTTGCCAAGGAGCGCGAGGTCTCCAAGCAGACCGTCCGCAACCAGCTTGTCGGCGTCATGCGCAAGACCGGCACTCGCCGGCAAAGCGAATTGCTGCTGCTGTTGAGCCGGCTGTCGCTCTCGAGCCTCTAGTTCCCGAACCGGATCAACGCGGGCGGCTCGCCCATTCGAGCTGGCTTGCCAGATGCACAAAGGGAATGCCGAGATGATCGGTGAGCCCGATACCGCATGTGGTCACCGTCGTCACCCCGCGCGTGCACCCTGTCGGCAGGTCCTGACCGGCGAAGCGCAGCGCGTGGGTGTTGAGTTCAGGCACCACCATGCCGCGATCGCCGGCATAGCCGCAACACGTCACCGAAGTCAGAACCGCGATGTCATCCGCGCAGGCACGGGCCACCGCTTCGGTTGCCTTTTGCTCGCCCATGCGCTGCGCCGAGCAATTGTGATGCACAGCCAGAACCGGCAGGCGGGCGGTGATCTCCAGATGCGGCAGAACCTGTGCGGCGAGAAACTCGGCACTGTCGGCAAGGTCGAGGGGCAACCCCTCCTGCTTCGCCGAGCCGACGACACACGACGAGGTGTCCGCCACGATCGGCAATTCGCCATCGCGTGAAAGGGCGCGCATTTCGCTGTACCAACGGGTCCGCACGTTCTCCGCGGCGTCAGCATAGCCCTGAGAGGAAAAGGCACGGCCACAGCACAGCCCGCTCTTTTCCGGGAGGACCACGTCAAAACCGGCGCGGCGAAGCAGGGCCGCCATGGCCTCGGGCAATGGCAACAGATCGTCAGGCGTTCGCGGTTCGGCAAACATGCGCGACGGGCAGGACGGGAAATAGACGATGCGGCCTCGCGGCGCGCCTGGGGCCCGCTTGCGGCCGCGCCTGGGCCGGCCGGGGCCAGGCCGCACGGAAGGGCTGGTCATGGGCAGCCGGTTGCCACTGACCTTGCGGGCTGTCTTGTTGAGGCTGTCGACGAGGTCGTCGCCCAACACCGACCGCGCCGCCGCAGCAGCACCCAGACCAAGCTTCAACCCCGATTCCACGATGCCGGTGTGGCCAGACAGGGTGTTGGCAACACCGTTCGCAAAGCCGGAATGAACCTCCCCCCGCTTGGCGATCATGTTTGTGCCGGTCTCAATGCCGACCGGGCAACGCAGCGCGCACAGATTGCAGGCGGCGCAGGTATCGAGACCGGCATAGGCATAATTGCGCTCAAAGTCCGCCAGCCGGACCGGATCGTCGCCCGTGCGTTCGAGCCGCTCGATTTCGCGGGCCAGCACAATGCGCTGGCGCGGTGACAGGGTCAGTCCTGCCGAAGGACAGGCCGGCTCGCAGAACCCGCATTCAATGCAAAGATCCATGGCCGTATCGGTGACCGGCATGGGTTTGAGATCGTGGGCATGCGCTTTGGCGTCGCTGTTCAAAAGGACGCCCGGGTTAAGCAGGTCTTCTGGATCGAACAGATCCTTGATGCGGCGCATCACCTGATAGGCCGCCTCGCCCCACTCCTTCTCGACAAAGGCCGAGATCGCGCGTCCCGTGCCGTGCTCGGCCTTGAGCGAACCGGCGTAATCGACCGAGACCATCTGGGCGAGGTCATTGTTGAAGGCATCGAAGGTTTCGGCAGCACCGGGCCGGGAAAAGTCCTCGGCCATCTGGAAATGCAGGTTTCCCGCAAGCGCGTGGCCGAAGATGATCGCTTCGGTATAGCCATGCCGGTCCAGCAGGGCACGCAGATCGCCCACCGCATCGGCGAGCCGGTCGATGGGCACCGCCACGTCTTCGGTCAGCATCGATGTGCCGGCGGGCCGCATGCCACCGGCAGCCGGGATCAGACCCTTGCGGACGTCCCACAACGCGGCCTGGACTTCGGCGTCGCGGCTGAATTCGACCCCGGAAAGCGGTGCCCCCTCCCCCAGACCATCGAGCGTTTCTCCGGCGCCGGCGATCGCAATATCCAGCGCCTCGGCGCTCTCGGCCACGATCTCGACCAGCACGGCGGGCGAGGTGTCGGTCAGCACCGGGCGGAACGGGGCCATGGCCGGCTTGGCCTCGACCGCGCGCAGCGCCAACCGCTCCATGAATTCGGCGGCCGCGACACCCAGCCTTTCAAGCGCCATCACCCCCGTGGCCGCGCTATGCGCATCGGGGAACACAATCAGCGCCGTGGCCTTGTGGGGGTAATCGGGGACGGTCTCATAGGTGACTTCCGAAACGAAGCCGAGCGTGCCCTCGGAGCC
Source organism: Cucumibacter marinus DSM 18995 (assembly GCF_000429865.1). Taxonomy (GTDB): domain Bacteria; phylum Pseudomonadota; class Alphaproteobacteria; order Rhizobiales; family Devosiaceae; genus Cucumibacter; species Cucumibacter marinus. Next base: position 185,266 of record NZ_KE386977.1, on the reverse strand, counting down.
CACGACCAGATGGGTCAGAATGTCGATGGGGTCGGTGAAATCGACCAGGGCGTTCAGCGCATATCCGACGGTGTTCTTGATCGCGTATTTACGCCGGATCAGATCGGTCAGCACCTTGTCGGCCTTGACCTTGGCGGCCAGGGCATCGAGCCCTTCCAGCAGGTCCGCGCGCGATGAAGCGAAGGCTGCGCGCGAGGCGGGATCGCCGGAATCAAGCGTCTTGCCGTCTGCCAGCACCAGTTTGAGCCGGCTCATGGTGTGATAGGTGTTCTGGGCAACCCCGCAGCACATGCCGGAGGAATTATTGGCGACAACGCCGCCGATCTTGCAGCTTGCCTGGCTGGCCGGGTCCGGGCCCAGCCGCCGGTGATAGGGCGCAAGATGCCGATTGACCTCGGCGACGATCATGCCCGGCCCGAGCGTAATTTGCTCGCCGCGCTCATCGTCTATCCGCCAATGGCGCCAGCCATCGCCCAGCACCGCCAGCACGCCTTCGGTCACGGCCTGGCCCGATAACGATGTCCCTGCAGCCCTGAACGTGACCGGCAATCCGGCGTCCCGCGCCGCGGTCAAAGCGGCGCGCACATCGTCCTCGTCATTGACGAAGGCGATGGCCGCCGGCACCAGCCGGAAAAAGCTCGCATCGGCGGAATAGGCAAAACGCGTGAAGGCGTCGGTATGGAGCCGCATCTGTGGCCGGGCCTGCTGCGCGAGGGCAGCGAAGCGCTTGGCCGGGGGTGTGGGATCGAGCATAAAAAGGGCCGAAAGGGAGTTGGACCTCCCCTCTTTAGCACGCTCACCAAAGTCAGGTCGATTCGCCTGATCGCGGCTCACGCGCCGTCGAGCATGGGCAACCACAGCCCGTTCTCACGGGCGCAGTCGATGGCCGTTTCATATCCCGCATCGGCATGGCGCATGACGCCTGTCGCCGGGTCGTTCCACAGCACGCGGCCGATCTTTTCGGCCGCTTCAGGGGACCCGTCGGCGATGAGCGCGATGCCCGAGTGCTGAGAGTAACCCATACCGACCCCGCCCCCGTGATGGAAGGAGACCCAGGTCGCGCCGCATGCGGAGTTGAGCATGGCGTTGAGGATCGGCCAGTCGGAGACCGCATCCGAGCCGTCGGCCATGCCTTCGGTCTCGCGATTGGGGCTGGCGACAGAACCCGAATCCATATGGTCACGACCGATGACGACGGGTGCGGAAAGCTCGCCATTGGCGACCATCTCATTAAAGGCGAGGCCAATCTTGTCACGCAACCCCAGTCCGATCCAGCAGATGCGGGCGGGCAGGCCCTGGAAGCGGATGTGTTCGCGCGCCTTGTCGAGCCAGTTGTGCAGATAGGGATCGTCGGGGATCAGTTCGCGGACCTTGGCATCGGTCTTGTAGATGTCCTCGGGGTCGCCCGAAAGCGCCACCCAGCGGAAGGGCCCCTTGCCGGTGCAGAACAGGGGCCGGACATAGGCCTCGACGAAGCCGGGATAGGAGAAGGCGTCCTTGACGCCCTTTTCCTTGGCCATGGCGCGGATATTGTTGCCGTAGTCGAGGACGATCGAGCCTTTCTCCTTGAAATCGAGAATGGCGCGAACCTCGGTCGCCATGGAACGCTTGGCAGCCTCGGCGACCCCTTCGGGATCGGTCTCGCGCCGCTCTTCCCATTCTCGGACGGACCAGCCTGCCGGCAGATATCCATTGACCGGGTCATGGGCCGAGGTCTGGTCGGTCACCACATCGGGCACCAGTCCGCGCGCCTCGATTTCGGGAAAGATTTCGGCGGCATTGCCCAACAGGCCCACCGAGACCGCGCGGCGATTCCTTGTCGCCTCGGCGATGATCTCCAGCGCCTCGTCGAGGGTGCGGGCGGAGAGGTCGAGATAGCCCGTGCGCTGGCGGAAAGCGATGCGGTCGGGATCGCACTCCACCGCCAGGATCGACGCGCCGGCCATGGTTGCGGCGAGCGGCTGGGCGCCGCCCATCCCGCCAAGGCCCGCCGTCAGGATCCAGTGCCCGCCCAGCTTGCCGCCAAAATGCCGGCGACCGATCTCGGAGAAGGTTTCATAGGTGCCCTGCACGATCCCCTGGGACCCGATGTAGATCCAGGACCCGGCAGTCATCTGGCCATACATCATCAGGCCGCGCCGCTCCAGGGCATTGAAATTCGTCCAGTCGGCCCATTTGGGCACGAGATTGCCGTTGGCGATGATCACGCGAGGGGCACCCTTGTGGGTGGGGAAGACACCGACAGGCTTGCCGGACTGCACCAGAAGCGTCTGCTCGTCAGTGAGTTTTTTGAGAACCTCGACGATCTTGTCGAAGCTCTCCCAGTTGCGGGCGGCGCGGCCAATGCCGCCATAGACGACGAGTTCGCCCGGACGTTCGGCCACGTCGGGATCGAGATTGTTCATGAGGAGCCGCATGGGCGCTTCGGTCGCCCAGGACTGTGCATTCAGGTCCGAACCGGTCGGCGACCGGACAGTGCGGGTATTGGATCTGTTACTCATGCAATTACCTTTTTTTCGCGCAGGGACGCGATGTCGTCTGCCGTCAGACCCAGTCTTTCGGCCAGCACGGCATCGGTGTCTTCGCCAAGGGTGGGTGCGCGCTGGCCGTGGGGCCTTGGCGCGCCGGCGAAATGCACCGGTTGGGGGATGAGGGGAATGTCGCCCAGCACCGCATTGGTGCCCGAAGCAACGAGGCCGCGCGCAGCGCTGTGGTCGGAGGCCAACACATCGCCGAGCGACCAGACCGGTCCGGCAGGCACGCCGGCCTGTTGCAGGGCTTCGACAGCCTCGGCACGGGTTTGGGCCTTGGCCCAGTCGGCGATGATCCCACGCAGTTCGTTTTCGTGGTCGTTGCGCGCCTGATTGTCGATGAAGCGCGGGTCTTGAGCCAGTTCGGGCCGCCCGATGGCAGCGCAGATACCGGCAAAGATGCGGTCGGTGAACCCGACCAGCACCACATCGCCGTCGCGGGTGGCGAAACTGTCGACCGGATAGGTCTCGGGGTGGCGATTGCCGACCCGGCGCACCGGCTTGTCGGTGAACATCTCCCGGCTGAGCCCCGTCAGCAGCATCGAAAAGACCGCATCGAGCATGGCGACTTCGAGATAGCGCCCTTCGCCGGTCTTTTCGCGGTCGAACAGGGCAGCCAGAATGCCCCAGCTCGCGAACATGCCGGTGGCGACATCGGCGATGCTCTCGCCCACGGCGTTGGCGCGGCCCTCGGGCTCGCCGGTGATCGACATCAATCCGCTCATCGCCTGAATGACAAGGTCGAAAGCCGGCCACTTGGCGTAGGGCCCGTCCTGGCCGAAGCCGGAAATCGAGGCGTAGATCAGCTTGGGGTTCTCTGCGCGCAACGTCTCATGGTCGAGACCCAGCCTTTTCGCGACGCCGGGGCGGAAATTCTCGACCACCACATCGCTGTCGCGGGCGAGCTTTTTGACAAGCGCCACGCCTTCTTCCGATTTGAGGTCGATCGCAATCGAGCGCTTGCCGCGATTGAGCAGCATGAAATAGGTGCTCTCGCCCTCTTTGTAAGGCGCGAAATGGCGGCCTTCCTCGCCAAAACCAGGCATCTCGATCTTGGTGATCTCGGCGCCGAGATCGCCCAGCATGGCCGTGCAATAGGGTCCCGACATCACGCGCGTCAGATCGAGAATGCGGACACCTTCAAGCAGGTTGCGATCAGCCATGCGCAGCCTCCCTTGCCGTCAGATCGAGAACGAGTTTGCCGCGGGAGCGGCGATTGGCGAGATCGTCGAGCGCGGCGGGGAGCGCGGTGAGCCCCGCCCGGGTTTCGACAACCGGTTTGATGGTGCCGGCCTCGAGCCCATCGGTAATCCGCTGGGCCACGCGGCGCAGCATGGCGGCGTCCTTGTCGTGGTTCCAATAGACCCCGATCGCTGCGATGCGCCGCAGCAGCAGACGATGGGCCGGGATTTGCGGAATGGTGCCCGAGGCAAAGCCGACAATCAGCAGCCGGCCATCGAGTCCGAGGGCTCTGAGGCTTTGCAGCGTCGTCTCGCCCCCCACCGGGTCGAGCACAACCTGAGCCCGGTCGGGCCCGGTAATGGCGAAGAGTTCGTCGAGCCAGCCCTCATCGCGGTAATCGAGGCAGTAGTCCGCCCCGCTGGCACGCACCAGATCGCGCTTTTCCTCAGAACCGGCAGTGCCGATCACGACAGCACCCATGGATTTGGCAAGCTGAACCGCCGCCAGCCCCACGCCGCCGGCGGCCGCATGGATGACGATATGTTCGCCGGGCTTTAGCCTTGTGCATTCGGTCAGCGCGACCATGGCGGTAGTGAAAGAGACCGGGATCGCCGCGCCTGTGACGAAACCGATATCGGCAGGCAGCCTCAGCGCCATATCGGCGCGCACAATGGCCTCTTCAGCGAACCCGCCCCAATCGACCTTGGCGGCGATGCGGTCGCCGGTTCTGAAGCCGGTTCCTTCGCCTGCAGCGATCACTTCACCGGCAATCTCCTGCCCCGGCGTGAAGGGGCGCGGCGGGCGCACCTGGTATTTGTCCTCGAGCATTAAGAGGTCCGAGAAGTTGAGCGCTGCAGCCTTCACGCCCACCAGCAATTCGCCCGGTCCAGGCGTCGGCGCTTGCACCGTCACGAGCCCGATCGCATCGCGACCCGGTTTGTCGGACTGCCAACGCGTGATCGTCGTTTCACTCACGCCCGCGCCTCCCGGTCGATGGCGTCGGCGTTCTCGCCGGTCAGTCTTTCGGTCAGGCGCTTGACCGCCTCGGCAACCATGGTGCCGTAGCCGGCCATGGCCTCTTCGCCCATGCGCTGGATGGGGGCGGCAATGGCGATCGAACCAAGCGGAAATCCGCCGGGATCGAGAATGGCGGCACCGACACCGGCCACACCGGGATAGGTTTCTTCCCGCGATGTGGCATAACCGCGAGCCCGAATCGCATCGAGATCCTCGACCAGCGCCGCCGGGCGCATGGGCACAGCAGGATTGATCGGGGGCATCGGCGCATCGATCACCCGCTGGGCCATGGTGTCGGGCAAATGGGCGAGCACGGGCTTGGCCGAGGCGCCCGAATAGAGCGGGAAGGTGGCGCCGATATTCTCATAGACGCGCAGGCCGCCATGCTGGGCGGGAATCTGGTCGAGGCAGACAACCTCCAACGCCGCGGGATTGAAGCCGGTGAGCATCACCGTTTCCCTGGTGCGGCGGGCAAGATCCTCAACCACATCCATGGCGATGGCCGACAGGTCAAACTGCAGCTGCGCCCGCCGCCCGAGCTCGATGGCTGCAAAGCCAAGCGAGTATCGGGCGGTGCGTTCATTGAGGGTGAGATAGCCGCGGGACACGAAATATCTCACCAACCGGCTGACGGTCGAGCGCGGCAGATCCGCTGCCCGCACGATTTCGCCCTGGGTCCAGGTCGGGCGTTCGGCCGAGAACAGCTCAAGCACGGTCATCGCCTTGTGCAGGAGGCCAACGCCGCGCAGCGCAGGATCATTCTCGGTATTGACAAGCTCGGTGGTCATGTTCTCATAATGTGGCATAGTGTCCTACAATGTAGGAGCTACTATCCGGACTGACCGGGTCTCCGTCAAGGGTCTTTGAAGATGGAGAGATGGCCAGCCCGGGTGCACCGCAAATGACGGTTCACAGCGCCGCAAAGGCGCGCACAGGGAGAAAGAACATGAACTCGATTACCCGTCTGGGCTTCGCCCTCCTTGCGACCGCCGGCAGCCTTGGCGCTGTCTCCGCGGTCCAGGCGCAGGACATGAAGCACGTCGCGATTTCGACCATTGTCGAGGTGCCGGCTCTGCTCGACACCAAGCGCGGCATCATTGAAGGGCTGGCAGATGCCGGCTTCGTCGATGGGGAGAACATCACCATCGATTACCAGAACGCCAACGGCAACATGCCGACCCAGCAGCAGATCGCGAAGAAATTCATTGGTGACGATCCGGCCGTGATCATTCCGATCACCACCCCGACCTCGCAGGCCATTATCGGGGCGACTGACACCATTCCGGTGGTGTTCGCGACCGTGACCGACCCGATCAAGGCGAGCCTGATCCCGCAATACAAGCAGCCCGGCGGGAATGTCACCGGCGTGTCCGATGCGGCACCGATCAAGCAGCAGATGGACCTGTTCCAGGAAATCCTGCCGGACATGAAGACCATCGGCTTCATCTACAATCCGGGGCTCGACAATGCGCTCGCGACCCTGGGCTGGATCAAGGAAGAGGCGGAAGCTCGCGGCATCACCGTGGTCGAAAGCCCCTCGCCCACGACCAATGAGGTGGTGCTGGCGACACAGAAGCTGATCGGCGAAGTCGATGCGATCTATGTGCCGAACGACACCACCATCGTGGCCGCACTCGAAGCGATCGTGAAGATCGCACAGGACACTGACACGCCGGTGTTTGCCGGTGAAACCGGCGCCGTGGAACGTGGCGTGATCGGCTCGGTCGGACTTGACTATGTCGGCATTGGCCGGATCGCGGGCGAAATGGCCGCGCGCATCCTCAATGGCGAGAACCCCGGCGAGATCGACGCGGTGATCGGCTATGAAGTCCTTACCGACTTCAACGTCCTCATCAATCTCGACGCCGCTGCCGAGATGGGCGTGACCGTGCCGCAGTCGGTGATCGACCGGGCAACCTCGGTCATCGAATAATCGCAACTTTCGCCGCGCCTGGGCACACTCCGGGCGCGGTGCACCGGCCAATCGCGCTGGTGCCTCGCCCCTGCTCCATCATCCCGGCACTCATGCCCACCGGAAATGGCGAACACTTCAATGTCTCTCGATAGCTTCTTTGCCTGGTTCTTCGGCTGGTTCCCCCTCTCTCCCTACGAGTTGGGCGGCACGTTCGAAACCGGCTTCATCTTCGGTCTGGTCGCGCTCGGCGCCTATCTCACCTTCCGCATTCTCGATTTTCCCGACCTCACGGTCGAAGGCAGTTTTCCGCTGGGCGCGGCCGTTGCCGCGAGCCTGATGGTCGGGCTCGGCATGAACCCCTGGCTGGCCACGGTGTGCGCCGCGATTGTCGGCTTTGGTGCCGGATTCGTGACCGCGCTCCTCAATGTCCAGTTCAAGATCCTGCACATCCTTGCCGGTATCCTGGTCGCCATCGCGCTTTATTCGATCAACCTTCGAATCATGGGTGGGCCGAACAAGCCGCTGCTGCGCGTCGACACCGTTTTCGACACGCTCGACTTCGTGCCCCTGCCCGGCATCTGGCTCAACCCGATCTTCCTGGGCCTCGTGATCGTTGCGGTCTTGGCGGCGGTCAACTGGTTCCTCAACACGGGCAATGGCATTTCGATGCGGGCTGCCGGCGCCAACCCGGCCATGGCGGAGGCCAATGGCATCAATGTTGGCCGCCAGCGGCTGATGGGCGTGGGGCTGGCCAATGCCCTGACCGCCCTCGCGGGCGCGCTGTTCGCCCAGATCTTCGGTGCCGCCGACGCCTATATGGGCATCGGGGTGATCATTGTCGGGCTCGCCTCGGTGATCGTCGGCATGAGCCTCATTCCCTCGCGCACCATCCTGATCGCCACCATCGCCTGTGTGATCGGGGCGATCCTCTATCGCGCCGCCGTGGCACTGGCCCTCAATGCCGACCAACTCGGCCTGCAGGCCTCCGACGTGCAGCTCGTCACCGCCATCATCGTCGCGCTGGCGCTGATCGCCCAGTATTCGGGCTCGTCTTTCGGACGGTCGCGCCGCAAGGGCGCCAAGAGTGAGGGAGACAAGAGCGAGGGAGACAAGAAATGATCGAACTCAACGACATTCACGTCACCTTCAACAAGGGTACGCCACTCGAGACCGAGGCCCTGCGCGGGGTCACCCTGTCGGTGCCCAAGGGCGAATTCCTCACCGTGATCGGGTCGAACGGGGCCGGCAAATCCACCGCCCTCAACGTGCTGGCAGGCCTCGCGCCCACCGAGCAGGGCTCGGTCAAGCTGCACGAAACCGATGTCACCAGATGGCCGGTTCACAAGCGCGCAAAGCTTGTTTCCCGCGTCTTCCAGGATCCCAAAATGGGCACCTGCGAAGACCTGACGATCATCGAGAACTTCGCCCTCGCCCATGGCCGCACCAAGCCGCGCGGCTTCGGGTCGGCGATCGACCGCTCGATGCGCGAGGCCACCGCCGAGCGGCTCAAGGTGCTCGGGCTCGGGCTCGAAAACCGGCTCGATGACAAGGTCGGCCTGCTTTCGGGCGGCCAGCGTCAGGCGGTTTCGCTATTGATGGCGACGACGGGCGAATCCCGCATCCTGCTGCTTGACGAGCACACCGCAGCGCTCGACCCCAAGACAGCCGACTTCGTGCTTTCGCTCACCAAGGAGATCGTCGAAAGCCTCGGGCTGACGGCGCTGATGGTGACCCATTCGATGGCGCAGGCCCTCGATACGGGCGAGCGAACGATCATGTTCCACCGCGGGCGGATCATCTTCGATGTGGCCGGCTCGGAACGCGAGGGCATGGAAGTCAAGGACCTGCTCGATCTGTTCCAGAAGACCCAGGGCGAAGAACTCGCCGACGACAGCCTGTTGCTGTCCTGAGGACCGCGCGGACGGCTCTCTCCGCCGCCCGCGTTTCTCCCCGTTGTCGAGGATCTTATGAGCGATACCGTAATCATTGCGCCCGGTGAAACCGGCCTTGCAGACTGGCAGCGTGTCTTTGAGGGCGCGCCGGTTGTCCTGGCAGACGGCGCGCGCGAGGCGGTCGAGACCTGCCGCACGGCGCTTGAAGGTATGATCGAGGATGGCCGCGTGATGTATGCGGTCAATACCGGGTTCGGCAAACTGGCCTCGGTCCGCATCGACCCCGCCGATCTCGTCACCCTGCAGCGCAATCTCATTGCCTCGCATTCGGTCGGCACGGGCGACCCGTTGCCCGACGATGTCGTGCGTCTCGTGATGGCGCTCAAGGCCGCCTCGCTGGCGCAAGGCCATTCCGGGGTGCGCTGGGTGGTTGTCGACACACTGATGAAGATGATCGAAGCCGGGGTGACCCCGGTCATCCCCGAGAAAGGCTCGGTCGGTGCTTCGGGTGATCTCGCCCCGCTGTCTCACATGGCTGCCGGGATGATGGGGATCGGCAAGGCCCGACTCGATGGCGAAACGCTCGATGCAGCCGAGGCGCTGTCGCGCGCCGGCATCCCGCCGTTCGAACTCGCGGCGAAGGAAGGCGTGGCGCTGATCAACGGCACCCAGGTCTCGACGGCGCTGGCGCTCAAGGGGCTGTTCCTCGCCGAGGACCTTTTGCGCACATCGCTGGTGGCCGGCGCGTTGACCACCGACGCCGCCAAGGGTTCCGACACCCCGTTCGATGCTCGGATCTCGGCCATTCGCCGCCAGCCTGGCCAGATCGCGGTAGCCGGTGCGCTCAGGGCCCTGATGGCCGGTTCGACGATCCGTGAAAGCCATCGCGAATGTACCCGGGTGCAGGACCCCTATTGCCTCAGATGCCAGCCCCAGGTCATGGGCGCATGCCTCGACCAGCTCACCCATGCGGCGCAAATCCTTGAAAACGAGGCCAATTCGGTCTCGGACAATCCGCTGATCTTCCCCGAGGACGGTGACGTGCTGTCGGGTGGAAATTTCCACGCCCAGCCGGTGGCTTTTGCCGCCGATATCATCGCCCTTGCCATTGCTGAAACCGGTTCCCTGTCGGAAAGGCGGCAAGCCTTGCTGGTCGACACCAACCAGTCGGGCCTGCCGCCCTTTCTGATCGTCAATTCGGGGCTCAATTCCGGTTTCATGATGCCGCAGGTGACCGCTGCTGCGCTGGTCTCGGAGAACAAGGCGCTGGCGACGCCCTCCTCGGTCGATTCCATTCCGACGTCCGCCAATCAGGAAGACCATGTGTCGATGGCAACTTACGCGGCCCGGCGCCTCACCCAGATGGCCGGCAATCTCGAGGCGGTCCTTGCGATCGAATGGCTGGCCGCGGCGCAGGGTCTTGAATTCCACCGCCCGATGCAAAGCTCAGCCCCGCTCGAAGCCGCCATGACACGCCTGCGCGATGCTGTCCCGGCCTTTGACAAGGATCGGTTCTTTGCCCCCGATATCGAGACAGCCCGGACACTTGTGCGAGACGGCGCGCTGTCCGGTCTCGTCACCTCGCCCATCGGCTCCACTCATGCCCCACAGGATGCCTCATGACCTATATCAAGACCGTTCCCTACGCCGAGGCCACCGGCCGGCTGAAGCAGCTCTATGACCGGGTGAAGGGGCCGGACGACAATGTCGACAATATCATGATGGCGCATAGCCTGAGGCCGCACACCATGGATGGCCACATGGCGATCTACAAATATGTGCTGCACCATTCGGCCAACACCGTACCGAAATGGTTCCTCGAAGCCATTGGCGTGCTGGTCAGCCATCTCAATGCCTGCGCTTATTGCGTCGAGCATCATTTCGCCGGGATGAAACGGCTGCTGGGCGACGATCTGCGGGCCAACAATATGCGCCGAGCGCTGGTTTCGGGTGAGTTCGACACCGCTTTCGATGAAAGCCAGGCCGCAGCCCTCGATTATGCCCGCTGGCTGACCCGCGATCCCTCCGCCATCGGCCCCAAGCATATCGATGCGCTCCGCGAGGCCGGGTTCGATGACGGCCAGATCCTCGAAATCAATCAGGTGGCGGCCTATTTCTCCTATGCCAACCGCACGGTGCTCGGGCTGGGTGTGAATACGGATGGTGATGTTCTGGGGCTTTCGCCCAATAATTCGGACGACCCCGATGACTGGTCCCACAGATAAGGCCCGTGCCGCCGCGCCGCGGCGGATGCATCTCAATGAAAGCCCCTTTCCGGTGCCCGAACCCGTGCAGGCCGCCATCGCCCAGGCGGCAGCGACGGTCAATCGGTATCCTTCCGATTTCGGGCCGGCCCTCGTAACCGAAATCGCAGCCTATGCCGGGGCACCGGAAAGCCGGGTCTTCGTCTCAGCAGGCACCAATGAGATCCTACATCTGATCCCGGTGATCGGCGACGTTTTACGGCCAGACGATGAGATCGTCGTGCCGGACCCCAGCTTCCCGACCTATCAGAAGGTCGCCAGGCATGTGGGGTTCAAGGTCGTCACAGTGCCGGTGCTGGCCAATGGCGTGCCGGATATCGACGGGGTGCTTGCCGCGATCGGGCCCAGGACGAAGATGGTCTGCGTGCCGAGCCCCAATAACCCCACCGGCGGGCTGCTCTCCGCCGACGCGCTCGAGAAACTGATCGCCGGTGTGCCTGCACACATTCTCCTGCATCTCGATGAGGCCTATTACGAGTTCGGGCGCGAAGCCGGTGGTCCGGAGACCCTGCCGCTTCTCGAAAAGCGTCCGGGCAACTGGCTGACGACGCGCAGCTTCTCCAAGGCCTTCGGGCTGGCGGGGTTGCGGCTCGGCTATGGCATTGCCAGCGATGAAGCACTGGCCGAGCACTGCCGGCTCAGGCGCCCCAATTTCTCGGTCAATGCTGCCGCGCAGGCCGCAGGCATCGCGGCGCTGCAACATCGCGAAATCATGGAAGCGAATGTCGCGGCCATCGCCCGCGAACGCGACAGGCTGGCCCGAGGGTTGAGTGCGCTCGGCCTCACGCCTTTCGATACAGCGGCCAATTTCATCGCCATGCCGAGCCCCTCGGCCGTGCCCGACATGAAGACCGCCCTGGCTCAACGGGGCATCCTGGTGACGGGCTTTGCCATGGCTGACGGCACGCCGGCGTTTCGGATCACCATCGGGCTCGAAGATGACAATGACGCCGTTCTGGCGGCCATCGCTGACATTTTGAAACGCTGACAAGGTCCGGTTTCCCGGGCACAAGGAGGAGAGAATGCCTGCTTATATCGTGTCGCGGGTAACCATCGAAGACGCTCAATCGATGGCCGACTACATGGCCGGCGCGCCGGAAACGGTGTTCGCCCATGGTGGAAAATATCTCGCTCGCACAGGCAGCTTCGAGGCGCTGGAAGGTGAAGCGGATTATGAGCGCGTTGTGATCCTCGAGTTTCCAGACAAGTCGGCGGCGCTCGCCTGGTACAATTCGGAAGCCTATCGTCCCTTGCGCGACCAGCGCTGGGCCGCGGCCAACGCCCATATCATCGTGGTGCCCGACGAAGGCGCACAAGCACCGGGCGCATAGGCACCGCTCTCAGCCGAAATCCGAAAGACCTTTGTGGATGAGGTCGCGCAGCCTGATGGCCAGCGGGCTCAGAGCCTGATGGCGCATCGATATCAGGTGATAGGGATTGACGATGATCGGATCTGCCAGTTCGAGCGCAACGAGCTGACTTTCACCGCCTTCAGGTGCGACAAGGTCGGCCACCTCGTGGCTGGCCGGGGCAATCGCGTCTGTTGAATCGAGGTACGCCATCATCACCAGAAGCGAGGTGGTGTTGACGATTTCCCCCGGCAATTCGACACCAAAAGTGAAGAACGCCTCGTCCACCGCCTGACGCAACGGGGTGTGCGGCGCCTGGATCACCCATTCGAACTGCGCCAGCTCCTGCGGACTGATGGGCGACTTGCCGATCAGCGGGTGTCCCTTGCGCACCAGAAAGCGGATCACTTCCACCCGCCCCCGGCGCACGTCGAACTGGCGGGCATCGACCCCCGGCGGGATACGCGAGAGAACAAACTCGTAGTCGCCACGCTGCAGACCCGGGATCAGCATATCGCTGGGCGCGACATCAATATGGATGTCGGCACCCGAAGTCTCCTTCTTGAGCGCCTGAACCGCGGGCACGACAAAACCCACCGCCCCGCCGGTTACGGCCCCGACGCGGACCGAGCCGGCGCGGCCCGACATGGTGGCCTCGGTTTCCGCGATGGCATGATCATAACCATGCAGCAGGTTGGCCGCGTTGCGGGCCAGCGTTTGCCCGATATTGGTCGGGGTCATGCCCTTGGGATGCCGGTCGAACAGCGGCACGCCGACCTGGCGCTCGATGCCTGTGAGTAAGCGTGATGCTGCGGGCTGGGAAATCGCCAGCCGTTCGGCGGCCAGGGCCAGCTGGCCGGTCTCGGCAATAGCCTGGATCAGCCGGAAGTCGCGCAACTGCAATCGGTTGGCCAGATTGGGCATTGACGACATATCAATCCTGATATGCAGATTGTCAATTTAATTAATTGAACGGCATGTTCGGCGCCCCCTAACGTCTCGCCGGGTCCTTCAGGCCCTTATCTGCCGTGCGGTCACAGGGAACGGAAGTGACGGTGCGGCTTCAATGGGAGGAATTCATGAAGAAACTTGTTTCCCTGATGGCCGTGCTCGCCCTTGGCGCCGGTCTCGCAACCGTGCCCGCTGCGGCGCAGGAAAAAGGCACCGTCGGCATCGCCATGCCGACCAAATCCTCGGCGCGCTGGATTTCCGACGGCAACTCGATGGTCGAGCAGTTCGAGGCTGCCGGTTATGGCACCGACCTGCAATATGCCGAAGACGACATTCCCAACCAGCTGGCCCAGATCGAAAACATGATCACCAAGGGCGTAGATGTGCTGGTGATCGCCGCAATCGATGGCACGACGCTGTCGAATGCGCTCGAAAATGCAGCCGCCTCGGGCATCCGCGTCATCGCCTATGACCGCCTGATCCGCGACAGCGGCAATGTCGACTATTATGCGACCTTCGACAATTTCAAGGTTGGCGTTCAGCAGGCCAGCTCGCTCGTGGCAGGCCTCAAGGAGCGCTTCCCCGATGCGGACACCTGGAATGTCGAACTGTTCGGCGGTTCGCCGGACGACAACAATGCCTACTTCTTCTATGACGGCGCCATGAGCGTGCTGCAGCCGCTGATCGATGATGGTTCGATCAATGTGGCCTCCGGCCAGATGGGCATGGACACAGTCGGAACCCTGCGCTGGGACGGTGCTGTGGCCCAGGCCCGCATGGACAACCTTCTGTCGGCCCATTACACCGACCAGAACGTGCATGGTGTGCTGTCGCCTTATGACGGGCTGTCCATCGGCATTCTGTCCTCGCTGAAAGGCGTCGGTTATGGCTCGGGCGACCTGAAGATGCCGATCGTGACCGGCCAGGACGCGGAAGTCCCCTCGGTCAAGTCGATCCTGGCGGGCGAGCAATATTCGACCGTGTTCAAGGACACCCGTGAACTTGCCCGAGTCACCGTGGGCATGGTCGATGCGCTGCTCCAAGGCAGCGAGCCGGAAATCAACGACACCTCGACCTATGACAATGGTGTCAAGGTTGTGCCGTCCTACCTGCTCGAGCCTGTGTCGGTGGATGCCTCCAATTGGGAAGAGATCCTGATTGGCAGCGGCTACTACACCATGGACCAGATCCAGTAACTCCTCCCGACAAAGCCTGTTCCTCCCCGCTGCGCTATAGTGCGGGGAGGAGCACACCAAACCGGGACCGGTAACGGATCGTCGTCATGACAACGCTTCTCGAAATGCGCGAAATCACCAAGGAGTTTCCCGGGGTCCGGGCGCTCGACCGGGTGAGCATCGCGGTCAAACAGGGCGAAATCCACGCCATTTGCGGGGAGAACGGCGCCGGCAAATCGACGCTGATGAAGGTTCTTTCCGGCGTTTACCCCACCGGCAGCTATGAAGGTGAAATGACCTTCGAGGGCGAACCCATCGCCTTCCGCGACATCTCGGACAGCGAGGCGCGCGGCATCATCATCATCCACCAGGAGCTGGCCCTCGTGCCCCAGCTCTCCATTGCCGAGAACATCTTTCTGGGCAATGAGCGCGCCAAGCGCGGGGTGATCGACTGGCGCGAAACGAACACACGCACCGAAGAGCTTCTGGCCAAGGTTGGTCTCAAGGAACCGCCGACGACCAAGGTCGATGCCATCGGTGTGGGCAAACAGCAGCTCGTCGAGATCGCCAAGGCGCTGTCGAAGGACGTGAAGCTGCTCATCCTCGATGAGCCGACCGCGGCGCTGCAGGAAAATGACAGCCGCAAGCTTTTGGACCTGATGCTCGAACTCAAGGCGCAAGGCGTCACCTGCATCATCATCTCTCACAAGCTGGGCGAGGTGCGCTATGTCGCCGACACCGTGACCGTGATCCGCGACGGCATGACCGTTTCGACCCTTGATGCCTCTGAGGGGCTGAGCGAGGACCGGATCGTGCGCGATATGGTGGGCCGCGATATGACCCACCGCTTCCCCGAACACCATCGCAAGCCGGCCGAAGTGCTGATGGAGGTCTCCGGCTGGAATGCCTGGCATCCCCAACACGCGGAACGGCAGGTGATCAAGAACGCCAGTTTCACTGTCCGGCGGGGCGAGGTTGTCGGTATTGCCGGGGTCATGGGGTCGGGCCGCACCGAGCTCGCCATGTCGATCTTCGGGCAGAGCTATGGCCGCAACATTTCCGGCGAGGTGAAGCTCGGCGGCAAGCCGGTCGATGTCAGCAGCGTCGACAAGGCGATCCATGCGGGCATCTCCTATGTCACAGAGGACCGCAAGTCGCTCGGACTGGTGCTCGATGAAACCATCCGATTCAACACCACCCTCGCCCATCTCGAGGGGGTGTCCTCGGGCGGCATTCTCAACCGCAATGAAGAAACCCGGGTCGCCGAGCGATACCGGGACGCGTTGAACATCCGCACACCATCGGTTTTCCAGAAGACGATCAATCTGTCGGGCGGAAACCAGCAAAAGGTCGTTCTGGCCAAATGGCTGAACACGGCCCCCGAGGTCCTCATTCTCGATGAGCCGACGCGCGGCATCGATGTGGGGGCGAAATACGAAATCTACACCATCATCAACGAGCTCGCGGCAGAGGGAAAAGGGGTCGTCATGATCTCATCGGAAATGCCCGAGCTGATCGGCATGTGTGACCGGATCTACGTCATGAACGAAGGCGCGCTGGTGGGCGAACTCGCCGCCGGCGAGGCCAGTCAGGAAAAGATCATGTCGCTCATCGTCAATGAATAGGGAGAGGAACGGTGGCATTGGCTCAAAGCGATGACATCGCTGAAAAACAGTCCGATTCGGGCAAAAGCGTAAGGGAATACCTGTCTTCGCACCTTCGCGAATACGGCCTCCTGTTCGCCCTGATCGCGATCATGGTGTTCTTCCAGGTTGTGACGGATGGCACGCTGCTGCGCGCGGTCAACATCACCAACCTCCTCCTGCAGAACAGCTACATCATCATTATGGCGCTGGGCATGCTGGTGGTCATCGTCTCGGGCAATATCGACCTCTCGGTCGGCTCGGTGATGGGCTTCATCGGCGCCCTGGCGGCGGTGATGATGGTGCATTTCGACCAACCCATGTATGTGACCGTGGTGGTGTGCCTGATCACGGGCGCGCTGATCGGGGCGGCGCAGGGTTATTGGGTCGCTTACTGGAAAATCCCGTCCTTCATCGTCACCCTTGCCGGCATGCTGGTGTTCCGCGGCCTCTCCTTGTGGCTGCTTGAAGGTCAGTCGGTCGGCCCCTTCCCGCGCGAGTTCCAGGTCATCGCCAACGGCTTCGTGCCGGACATCTTCCCGCCCGTGATCGGGGAGACGATTGCAGGGATCTTTGCCGAACGGCAGGTCAACACGCTGGCGCTCGCCGCCGGGATCCTGGCCGCGGCCTCGCTGGTCTGGATCGGTCTTCGCCAGCGAGCTCGCAACCGCGCCTATGGCATCGTCGATGAGCCGCGCGGCTTTTTTATCGCCCGCAATGCGATCGTTGCCGCCGCCATCATCTTCATCACCTACAAGCTTTCGACCTTCCGCGGCCTGCCCAATGTGCTGATCACCATGGGTGTCCTGACTGTCGTCTATGCGTTCCTGACCCAGAACACGACCATCGGCCGGCGGGTCTATGCCCTCGGGGGGAATGAGAAGGCGGCCAAGCTTTCCGGCATCAAGACCGAGCGGCTGACCTTCCTTGCCTTCATGAATATGGGCTTCCTCGCCGCCGCTGCCGGCCTCGTGTTTGCCGCGCGGCTCAACACAGCCACGCCCAAGGCCGGCTTCGCGCTCGAACTCGACGTCATCGCAGCGGTGTTCATCGGCGGCGCGTCGATGTCGGGCGGGGTCGGTCGCATCATCGGTGCCGTGGTCGGGGCCTTCCTGATGGGGGTTCTCAACAACGGCATGTCGATCATGGGCATCGGCATCGACTACCAGCAGATGATCAAGGGCCTGGTGCTGCTCGCAGCCGTGGTGTTCGACGTCTACAACAAGCGCAAGCAGGGCTAAGAGCCCTCGCCGGCGCCCTCCAACCCGAGGAAGTGTCATGAGTTTCCAGCCGGCCAAATGGCCCCGCAAATTGCGATCCCAGGAGTGGTTCGGCGGTACCGGTCGTGATCAGATCTATCACCGTGGCTGGATGAAGAACCAGGGTTTCCCGCACGACATGTTCGACGGGCGGCCGGTGATCGGTATCCTCAACACATGGTCGGAACTGACCCCCTGCAATGCGCATCTGCGCGAACTGGCCGACCGGGTGAAGAACGGGATCTATGAGGCTGGCGGATTCCCCGTCGAGGTGCCCGTGTTCTCGGCGGCGGAGAGCTCGTTCCGGCCGACGGCGATGATGTTCCGAAACCTCGCCGCCATGGCGGTGGAAGAAGCCATGCGGGGCCAACCCATGGACGGCGCGGTGCTGCTGGTCGGTTGCGACAAGACCACGCCGAGCCTGCTGATGGGCGCCGCATCGACCGACATGCCCTCGATCGTTGTGACCGGCGGCCCGATGCTCAATGGCTATTTCCGGGGAGAGCGGGTCGGCTCGGGAACCCATTTGTGGAAGTTCTCCGAGGCGGTAAAAGCCGGCGAGATGAAACCCGAGGAATTCGTTGAGGCCGAGGCCTCGATGTCGCGCTCGGCGGGTTCGTGCAACACCATGGGCACCGCCTCCAGCATGGCCTCGATGGTCGAGGCGCTTGGCATGGCGCTGTCAGGCAATGCGGCCATTCCCGCGGTCGACAGCCGTCGCCGGGCCATGGCGCAGATGTCAGGCCGGCGGATCGTGCAGATGGTCAAAGACGACCTCAAGCCTTCCGACATCCTGACCAAATCCGCCTTCGAGAATGCCATCCGTACAAACGGGGCGATTGGCGGGTCGACCAATGCCGTGGTGCATCTGCTCGCCATTGCGGGCCGGGTCGGCATCGATCTCACGCTCGACGACTGGGACCGCTGCGGGCGCGATGTGGCGACCATCGTCAACCTGATGCCCTCAGGCAAATACCTGATGGAAGAGTTCTTTTATGCCGGCGGGTTGCCGGTGGTGTTGCGCCATCTTGGCGAAGCGGGATTGCTGAACAAGGATGCCCTGACAGTCTCCGGCGGCCCGATCTGGGACGAGGTCCGCGATGCGGTCAACCACAATGAAGACGTCATCCTGCCGGTCGAAAAGGCGCTCACCCAGAATGGCGGCATCGCGGTTCTCAAGGGCAATCTTGCGCCCAATGGCGCGGTGATCAAACCCTCCGCGGCCTCGGCACATCTGATGAAGCACCGGGGCCGGGCTGTCGTGTTCGAAAGCATCGACGAGTACAAGGCGCTGATCACCGACGACAGTCTCGACATCGATGAGAACTGCGTGATGGTGCTGAAGAATTGCGGCCCGCGCGGCTATCCGGGCATGGCCGAGGTGGGCAATATGGGCCTGCCGCCCAAGATCCT
Source organism: Cucumibacter marinus DSM 18995 (assembly GCF_000429865.1). Taxonomy (GTDB): domain Bacteria; phylum Pseudomonadota; class Alphaproteobacteria; order Rhizobiales; family Devosiaceae; genus Cucumibacter; species Cucumibacter marinus. The sequence goes on along the minus strand of NZ_KE386977.1, from coordinate 166,675 downwards.
CAAAAAGGGCATTACCGACATGGTGCGGATTTCCGATGCACGCATGTCCGGCACCGCCTATGGCACCGTGATCCTGCACACTTCACCCGAGGCGGCAGTCGGCGGTCCGCTGGCGGCAGTGCGCAATGGCGACATGATCGAGATCGATGTCGAGGCGCGCAGCATCCGGCTCGACGTTTCCGAGGAAGAGATCGCCAGGCGCCTCGCAGACTACAAGCCGGCGGTCGAACTGGCGCAATCGGGTTATCCCTGGTTGCATCAGCAATATGTCGAGGGCGCGGATACAGGGGCAGATCTGAGCTTTCTCAAAGGGTGCCGAGGTGCGCCCGTAGGCCGGGATTCGCACTGATGACCACGAAAATCGCCCTGGTGGGGGTCGGCAAGATCGCCCGTGACCAGCATGTCCCCGCCCTCAGCGCATCACCGGATTTCGAACTGGTGGCCACCGCCTCGCTCGAGGGTGCTGTCGAGGGGGTGCCGGGCTTTCAATCCCTTGACGCGCTGTTTGCCGCCCATCCCGAAGTCACCGCCGTCTCCATCTGTATTCCGCCGGTTCCCCGTTTCGAAGTCGCGGCCCAGGCGCTGAGGTCGGGCCGTCATGTCATGCTCGAAAAGCCCCCCGGTGCGTCGGTGAGCGAATGCCGCGAACTCGAGGCGATGGCGAAACAGGCCGACCTGTCGATCTATGCCACCTGGCATTCGCGTGAGGCCGCACAAGTGGCCAATGCCAGGGCGTGGCTGCGCAACAAGCGTCTCACCTCGCTGACCATCACCTGGAAAGAGGATGTGCGGCGCTGGCACCCGGGTCAGACCTGGATCTGGAAGTCGGGCGGGCTCGGCGTGTTCGATCCCGGGATCAATGCCCTGTCGATACTGACCGAAATCCTGCCGGTGCCGGTGCATATGCGCGCGGCGACCCTGTTCGTGCCCGAGAATTGCGACACACCGATCGCGGCGGACCTCACCTTTGCCCATCCCGATGGAGCTGCGGTCTCCGCCGATTTCGATTTCCGCCAGGAAGGCGAGCAGACCTGGTCGATGGACATTCGGACCACCGAGGGTGATCTCGTGCTCTCGGATGGCGGGGCAAGGCTTGCCATCGATGGCGAAACGCTTGCCAGCGATGCCGTACTGCACGAAACGGCAGATGAGGGCGGGGAGGACAAGGCGCCGCTGGGTGGCGAATATCACCGGCTCTATGCCAATTTCGCCCGGCTGCTGGCGAGTGGCGAAACCGATATGGATCTCTCGCCTCTCCTGCATGTCGCCGACGCCTTCATGCTCGGCCGCCGGGTCAGCGTCGAGCCCTTCATCGAATAGGAGCGCGCTATGCCGGCTGCCGCCGCGACCGACAGCTTCGGACCTGCGCCCGATGGCAGCGCGATCGCGCTGGTGCAGATCGGGCGCGGCGCTCTCAGCGCAAGGCTGATGAGCTGGGGTGCGAGCCTGTGCGATTTACGCATTGAAGGCCATGATCATTCGTTGGTTCTGGGCAGTTCGGATTTAAAGGCTTATCTCGGCCCGCTACGCTATTACGGCGCGATTGTCGGCCGCGTCGCCAACCGGATCGCCGGCGGCAGTGTCGAGATCGATGGCGAAGTGTATGCGCTCGACCGCAACGAAAACAATCGCACCACCCTGCATGGCGGCACGACGGGCAGCGCCGCCCGGAACTGGGCGCTGATCGAGGCAACAGCATCTGCGTGCCGGTTCGGCCTTCGCCTCCCCCACCGTGCGGACGGCTTTCCCGGCACGCTTGATATTACGGCCACCTATTGCGTAACCGGCGATGAGGCGCTCCGGCTCGAGATCGAGGCCGTGACCGACGCGCCGACCCTGTGCAATTTTGCCCATCACGCCTATTGGACGCTCGACGGCGCACCGGATCTTTCCGGTCACACGCTTTGCGTTCACACCGATCGGTATCTGCCGGTCGATGCACACCGGATTCCCTGCGGCGGGCCTGAGCCGGTCGGGAGCACGCGGTTCGATCTGCGCGCTCCCCGGCCCCTTCTGGCGCCGGGCCAGGAACCGCTCGACCATAATTTCTGCCTGTCAGACGCGCCCACAGATCTGCGCGAGGTGGCACGGCTTGAGGCGGGCAACCTCTCCCTCGGGGTTTTGACGACGGCGCCGGGCCTGCAGGTCTATGACGGTGCCATGGAAGCGGTGACGCCTTTCGGTGCGCATGCCGGGGTCGCCCTCGAACCCCAGCACTGGCCCGACGCGCCCCACCACACCGATTTTCCCTCGATCACCCTGCGCCCCGGCGAGACTTATCGCCAGGTGAGCGAATTCCAGTTTGGCGCGCGCCGCGCGATCCACTGAAAGGACAAGCCATGAAATTTCCGCTTACCGGCATCCTGCCCGTGGCGCCGACCCCGTTTCATACCGATGGCACCGTGGATGAAGACGGCATGCGGCGGGTGATCGATTGCATGATCGATCAGGGGGTGGACGCGATCTGCATCCTCGCGAACTATTCAGAGCAATTCCTGCTGTCGGACGAGGAGCGCGCCACACTCATGCGGCTGAGCCTCGAACACGCGGCGGGGCGGGTGCCGGTGATTGTGACGATCAGCCATTTCTCGACCGGCGTGGTGACTGCCAGAGCCCGGGCTGCCGAGGCGATGGGGGCCGCCATGGTGATGATGATGGCGCCCTATCACGGCGTGGGTCTGGTGCCGGCACACGAGGGCATTTTCGAGCATTTTGCGGCCGTCAGCGAAACGATCTCGATTCCGATCATGGTACAGGACGCCCCCCTTTCCGGGATTTCCTTGCCAATCGATCTGCTGGTGCGCATGGCGCGTGAACTCGAACAGGTCTCCTATTTCAAGATCGAGGTCCCCTTTGCCGCCGACAAGATAGCGGCGCTGATCGAAGCAGGCGGCCCCGACATTGTCGGCCCGTTCGATGGCGAGGAAGCCGTCACGCTGTTGGCCGATCTGGATGCCGGGGCGACCGGCACCATGACCTCGGCCCTGTTTCCCGACCAGATCCGGCCGATTGTCACCGAATACCGCGCCGGGAACACCGATGCCGCCCTCGAGCACTGGCGGCGATGCCTGCCGCTGATCAACCACGAAAACCGCCAATGCGGATTGCGGGCGGCCAAGACCGTGATGATGGAGGGCGGCGTGATCGGCAGCGACACCGTGCGCCACCCGCTCAAGCCCATCACGGACCGTACTCGGACCCGGCTCCTGCAGCTTGCGCGCGAGCTCGACATTCTCGCCCTGCGCTGGGGCCAATAGGCAAAATGGTGACCCCGGTGTCGATAGCCATGGCAACGCCCCAGAGACTGAGCGCGGAATGCTGCGAGCTCGGCGAAGGTCCGGTCTATGACCCGGACAGCGACACGCTATGGTGGTTCGACATTCTGGGCCACACCCTGTTCGAGCACCGCTTTGCGACCGCGACGACGCGGCACCACACCCTTCCTCGCATGGCCTCGGCGCTGGCGTTGGTCGATGGCGACCGGCACGTGCTGGTCATGGAGGACGGGCTCTATCTGCGCCGCATCGCCACCGGAACCCTCACACGCCTGACCCCGATTGAGGCCGCCCGCCCCGATACGCGCTCGAATGATGCACGGGTCCATCCTTCGGGTGCGATGTGGGTGGGCACGATGGGGAAGTCGGCGCAGCATCAGGCGGGTGCGATCTATCACTGCGCCGGTGGCAGGGCGCGCGCCCTGTTCGACCGGATCACCATTCCGAATTCGATCTGCTTTTCCCCCGATGGGCGATGGGGCTATTTCGCCGACACGGCGCTCAATATCCTGTGGCGGGTGCGGCTCGATCCGCAGACCGGCCTTCCGCTTGAAGAACGCGACATCTTTCTGACCGGGGATGATCTGCCGCTGGGCGGGCGCTTCGACGGTTCGGTCACCGACGCGGAGGGAAACCTGTGGAACGCGGCCTGGGGCGGCGGATCCGTTTCGGGATTTTCGCCAGGCGGCCAATTGATCGCCACCTATGAAGTGCCTGCCGCGCAGACCAGCTGCCCGGCCTTTGTCGGGCCTCGGCTTGACCGGCTGGCCGTTACCACTGCCTGGGAAGGGCAGGACGAGGCCGCGCGGGCCGCCGATCCGGGTGCAGGATTTTGCTACCTGATCGATGGCGCCTTCGAAGGCAAGGCCGAGCCCGAATTCCGGCTGCCCGCCGGATACTGACACCGCGAACAGGAGAGAGACTTCATGCTGACAGGAAAACACCTGATCGCCGGGGACTGGGTTGCAGGCGGCAAACAGTTCTCGAACGCCCCGGCCCGCGGAGAAACTCAGACTTTCTCCGCCGGCACGCCCGCGGATGTGGACGCTGCGGTGCGTGCCGCCGAGGAGGCCTTCTGGTCCTACGGCTATTCGAGCCGTGCGGACAGGGCTGCGTTCCTCAACGCGATTGCAGACGAGATCGAGCAGCGCGGCGCTGCCATTACCCGTATCGGCGCCGCTGAAACCGGCCTGCCCGAGGCGCGGCTTGACGGCGAACGCGGCCGCACCACCGGCCAACTGCGCCTGTTTGCCAGCCATATCCTTTACGGCGCCTATCTGGACCAGCGGCATGACAAGGCCCTGCCCGACCGCAGCCCCTTGCCCCGGCCGGACATTCGTCTGATGCAGCGCCCGATCGGGCCGGTTGCGGTTTTCGGCGCCTCGAATTTTCCGCTCGCCTTCTCGACAGCCGGCGGTGACACCGCCAGCGCGCTTGCCGCGGGTTGCCCAGTCGTTGTCAAAGGCCACCCCGCTCATCCCGGCACTGGCGAAATCGTCGCCCAGGCGATAGACGCCGCGATCAGGGCGACCAGCCAGCACCCGGGCGTGTTCTCGCTCATCCAGTCGGACGGCATCGAGGTCGGCGAGGCCCTCGTGACCCATGAACTGATCCGGGCTGTCGGGTTCACCGGCTCGTTCCGCGCCGGACGTGCCCTGTTCGATCTCTGCTCGGGCCGGGACCAGCCGATACCGTTTTTCGGGGAGCTGGGGTCGGTCAATCCGATGTTCCTGCTGCCCGAAGCCGTGGCTGCGCGGGGCGACACCATTGCGAAGGGCTGGGCCGCGTCCCTCACCATGGGAGCCGGGCAGTTCTGCACCAATCCCGGCATCGCCATTCTCGTCGACGGACCGGAAGCCGATGGTTTTTCCAGAGCCGCAACGGACGCGCTTTCGACGACCGGGCCCCAGACCATGCTGACCGACGGGATCGCTAAAGCTTACCGCAACGGGCGCGACCGTGTCGCCGGTTCGCAAGGCGTCCGTCAATTGCTAACCAGCACCTGCGATCTGCGCCAGGCCACGCCCTATCTGTTCGAGACCAGCGGGGCTGACTGGTTGGGCAACAAGGCACTTGGTGACGAGGTGTTCGGGCCGCTGGGCCTGATCGTTCGGGTCTCCGGCGTAGATGAGATGCTGGCGGTCGCGCGTTCGCTCGAAGGTCAGCTGACCTGTACGCTGCATCTTGATGAAGGCGACACCGCCATGGCGCGAAGGCTGATGCCGATCGTCGAACGCAAGGCCGGGCGTTTGCTGGTCAATGGCTATCCGACCGGTGTCGAGGTGTGTGACGCCATGGTCCATGGCGGACCCTACCCGGCCTCGACCAATTTTGGCGCCACCTCGGTTGGCACCATGGCGATCCGGCGGTTTCTGCGGCCCGTCAGCTATCAGAACATGCCGGAGAGCCTGTTGCCCGAGGATCTGCAAGGCTGAGCGGCAGCCACTTGCCCGCGTTCCGCTTTCACGCGCCGACCCTGTTCGACGGTCCCGCTTCGCCCATGCGCAGAGCGCCCCTTTCCTCCTCTTGAGTTATATGACTAGTCATTCTATGTTTGGTCATGGAATGAGGGTGGAATGGGCGCCAGAGATCAACTGACTGCCGGACACACACCAACGCGCCATGCCAGCGCGGCATCCCGCTCGCATGTACGCACTGAACCCACCGCTGCCGGCCAGGAAGGTCTGGCGCTGCTGCGGCTTCACACGGTGCCGCCTGGTGCCAGCCTGGTCTCGGTCGCAACCCAGCGCGCCGCGCGGCTGTTGCGCGGTCGGCTGGCTGAAGTGCTTGCCGGGGCCGGCACCCTCAGCCTCGTGGATTGGCGCATCTGCCTGTGCCTGGCGCGTGACGAAGAACAGACTCAAAAGGCGCTGGTGGACTTTTCGGGCATGGAACAGGGGCAGGTCAGCCGCGCCCTTGCACGCATGGAAGACCGGGGCCTGTTGACGGCACGCCAGAGCGACAAAGATCGCCGCGTCCGGCTTTTTGCCATGACCGGGCAGGGCCGTGCCTGGTTCGAAGCGCTGCGGCCCGTTGTCAGCGCTTATGGCGCGCGGATCGACGCGGCGCTCACCCCGGACGAACAACGCCAGTTTCTCGATATGCTCGGCCGCATCACCGCTGCGGCCAGTCAAGCCGGTCAACCGCTCGAAAACGATAAGGAGCGGGCCGGATAAACCGGGCTGCCGGACAGGAGGACGCCGGCAAAGCCCAAAAGGGAGGAAACCATGACCATCAAACATCTCGCCGGCGCATTGGCCGCCACCGCCTTGCTCACCGTTTCGGCCACCGCACAGGACTGGAGCCCGCCCGGCTCGATCGAATTGCAGATCGGCTTCGGGGCCGGCGGTGAAACAGACACGCTCGGCCGTGTCATCGCCAACCAGATGGAAGAGCAGACCGGCTGGACCGTGGTCCCGCAAAACAAGCCGGGCGGCGGCGGCATCGCCATGTTTACGGGTCTGGTCAACGCCCCGGCGGACGGGTCGGTCATCGGTCTCGGCGTGTCGATGCCGGTTCTGATCAATCTGGTCTTGCGCGGCGACGAGCTGCCCTTCGATCTCGACAGCTTCGACTATCTCGGAACGGTTACCCGCGCCCAGCTCGCCATCGTCGCCAAGGCCGACCAGCCTTTCGACGACATTCCGGGCCTGGTCGACTACGCCAAGGCCAATGACGGCGCGGCCATTGCCTTTGATGCCAAACCGCAGGAGCTGTTGGTGCTGGCCATCAACGCGCAGGACGATGCGGGTCTGAGGCCTGTCTCCACCGAAAGCTCGGCGGAAATGGTTCAATTCGTGTTGGGTGACCAGGTGCTGGCATCGTTCTCGGCCGGGGCGCATCTGCCCTATCTCGAATCCGGTGATCTGAAGCTTTTGGCGAGTGCGAATGCCGACCGCCATTCCTACGCGCCGGATGTCCCCACTCTGCGCGAACAGGGTTACAACCTCTATGTTGACCCTTATTTCTACTTCGCCGCGCCTGCCGGCCTGCCAGAGGATGCCCGCGCCGCCCTGTCCGAAGCGTTGGCCAATGCCATCGCCTCCGACCCGGTCCGCGAGATTGTCGAGAACGCGCTTATCACCTCGGTGAACAATCTGGGGCCCGAAGGGACTGCGACCATGCTCGACGAAGGCCTTGTGAATGTCGGCACGCTGTTCGGCGCCAACTAGGCAGAGCCTGCCCGCAGCGTCCAGACGCTGCGGGCCTCCCATTCAGGGTGGACCATGATTTTACTTGATCGTTCTGCCAACCGGCTATCCGGGCTGGCCTGCGCCGCTTTCGGTGCCGCGCTGCTTTTCTGGATCATTCCAACCGCCACCGAACAGGTGAGTTATGGCTGGGTGAAGCCGCAAACCGTCCCCACCGCCATGGCCTGGGTGATCCTGATCGGCGGGTTGGGGATCGCGCTGCGCCCCGAGGAAGGGATCGCGCCCGACGGCCCGGCCTTCGTACGCGCTGCCCTGTTATTCGCTCTGGTTGCCCTTGGCTGCCTTGCCATCGACTGGACCGGCTTTGTCATCGTGGCGCCGGTTCTGGCGCTTGCTGTCATGCTCTGGATGGGCATGCGATCATGGCTCTGGCTGGCGGTAGGAGCGCTCGGCGTTCCGTTTGTCATCTGGCTCGCGGCTGAGGTCCTTCTGGGCCGCCCCCTGCCGTGAGGCTTCGTCATGGTTGATTTGTCCGTTATTCTTGCCGGCTTTGCCGATGCGTTCACCCTGACCAATCTGCTGTTCGTTTTCGCCGGCGTGGCGTTGGGGCAGTTGGTGGGCGCCATTCCCGGTATCGGACCGGTCATGGCTATGGCGATCGCCATCCCCTTCACCTTTGCGCTGTCGCCGCTCGCCGCCATCGCGTTCCTGATGGGTATCAACAAGGGCGGGCTGGTCGGCGGTGCAGTACCAGCCGTGCTGATCAACACGCCCGGCACGCCCGATGCCGCTGCCACCGCACTGGACGGGCATCCGCTCGCCAAGCAGGGCAAGCCCGAAAAAGCCACCAAGATGGCCCTGTTTGCCTCGGTGACCGGTGACACGGTCAGCGATATCGTCCTGATCACCGTCTCCGCGCCGCTGGCTGTGCTGGCCTTGCGCATGGGACCGGTCGAAGTGCTGGCCCTGATGATTTTTGCCTTCACCGTGATTGCCGGTCTCATCGGCAATTCGGTGACCAAGGGGGTTATCGCTGCAGCGCTTGGCCTGCTTTGCGCAACCGTCGGGCTCGACCCGGAACACGCCACGCCACGCTTTTATTTCGGCTGGTTCGAACTCTATGACGGGTTGCCCCTCGCCGCGGTGGCCATCGGGATGCTGGCCTTTTCCGAGATCATCCGGCGGATTATTGCCAGCCGCGGCATTGCACGCCCGGCCATCGAGATCCCGAGGGATCAGGATCGGGCTGACCGGCGGGTCAGCTTTGCCGAATACTGGGCCTGCCGCTACGTCATGGCGCGTGGCGCAGCCATCGGCACGGCGCTGGGCGCACTGCCAGGCATCGGCTCGACCGCGGCGGCCTTCATGTCCTATGCGGCGGCCAAACGCGCCGACAAGGACCCCGACAGCTTCGGCAAAGGCAATCTCAAGGGCATTGCCGCCGCCGAAAGCGCCAACTCGGCGGTGATGGGTGCCAATCTCATTCCGCTTCTGACCCTTGGCATTCCCGGCAGCATCGGCGCCGCGCTGATCATCAGCGCCCTGGTCATTCACGGCATTCAGCCCGGGCCCTTGCTGTTCGAGCAACAGGGCCGGCTGGTCTATGGGCTGTTCGGCGCGATGATCATGGCCAATGTGATGAACCTCATCGTCGGCCAGCTCGGCCTGCGGCTGTGGACCCGGGTGGTTCGGGCCCCCGAAGCCGTGGTCTTTTCCTCGGCCATCCTGTTGTGCATCGCAGGGGTGGCGCTTTCGACCGGCGGGCTGTTCGGCGTGGCGATCATGCTGATCTTTGCCGCATTAGGCTATGCGATGACGAGTTTCGGCTATTCGGTGGTGATCTTCATCATCGCCTTCTTCCTCGGCGACCGGTTCGAGCGCTCCCTGTCGCAGGCCCTGGTGATCACCAATGGCGAACCCTCGGCCCTCATCGATCACCCGGTGGCGATCCTGTTGATTCTTGTATCCCTGATTTCCCTGTGGCGGTTTGGCCTGTCCCGCCGCCGCGCAGCTGCTGGAGATGCCTCGTGACCGCCGCGCGCAAGAACATCCTGTTCATCATGTTCGACCAGCTGCGGTTTGATTACTTGAGCTGCGCCGGCCACCCGGCGCTGCACACCCCCAATATCGACCGGCTGGCCCAGAAGGGCGTCCGTTTTGACCGTGCCTATGTGCAATCCCCGATTTGCGGGTCGTCGCGCATGAGTTTTTACACCGGCCGCTACGTCCATAGCCACGGCGCCCAGCGCAACAATTTCCCGCTCAAGGTCGGCGAACACACGCTGGGCGATCATCTGCGCGCCATCGGCGCCGATTGCTACCTGATCGGCAAGACGCATATGCAGGCCGACGCCAAAGGGCTCGAACGGCTCGGCATTGCCCCTGACAGCGTCATCGGCGCGCGCCAGGCCGAGTGCGGCTTCGATGTCGTGCTGCGCGATGACGGATTATGGGCGGAAGGCAATGAGGGAATCTACGACACCCGCCGCTCGCCCTATAATGAATACCTCAAGCAGCGCGGCTACGAGGCCGACAATCCCTGGCACGTCTATGCCAATGCGGCAGCGACCGACGACGGGGAGATCGCGTCGGGCTGGCTGATGGCCAATGCCGACCAGCCAGCCAATATCGAAGACGAAGATTCGGAAACAGTCTGGCTGACCACGCGCTGCATCGAATTTCTCGATGCGCACAAGGATGCCGCCCGCCCCTGGCTGTGCCATCTCTCCTACATCAAGCCCCACTGGCCCTATATCGTGCCGGCGCCCTACCACGCCCTTTACGGACCTGACGACATTCTGCCCGTCAATCGGGACCCGAAGGAACGCGACGACCCTCATCCGGTCTATGGCGCCTATATGGACAGCCTGGTTTCGAAAACCTTCTCGCGCGACGAGGTCCGCGAAAAGGTGATCCCGGCCTATATGGGGCTCATCAAGCAGGCCGACGACCAGCTCGGACGCCTGTTCGCCCATCTCGAAGCGACCGGGCAGATGGAGAATACCCTTATCGTGGTCACGTCCGATCACGGCGATTATCTCGGCGATCACTGGATGGGCGAAAAGGATTTGTTCCACGATTGCTCGGTCAAGATTCCGCTGATCGTCCATGATCCGGACTCGGCTGCCGACGCGACGCGCGGCACTGTGTCGGATGCGCTCATCGAGGCGATCGACCTGGCACCCACCTTCCTCGAATGGCTGGGCGGGGATGTGCCCGATCACATTCTTGAAGGCCATTCGCTCCTGCCCCTGCTTCGTGGCGAAGCCAGAGACACCGGGCGCGACTTCGTCATCTCCGAATACGATTATTCAACCACCGGTGCCGCCCAGACATTAGGCCTCGAACCGCGGCAGTGCCGGTTGTTCATGGTCGCGGACCGGAACTGGAAATTGGTGCACGCCGAAGGCGGCTTCAGGCCCATGCTGTTCGACCTCGCCAACGATCCGGACGAACTGCACGATCTCGGCGGTCAACCGGGACACGAGCAGATCATCGAGCTGATGTATGAGCGGCTGGGCCGATGGGCGCGCCGGATGTCCCAGCGCACCGCGCTGTCCGAAGCTGAGATCAAGGCCATGCGCGGCAAGGCCTTCGGCAAGGGTGTGTTTTTGGGACTCTATGACGGCAGCGAAGTCCCCTCGGACCTTTTGCGCAAGATCACAGGGAAGACCGGCCGGCGCCCGTGAGGTCACGAGGGACATCAATCTGCAATGCGCGGAGGGAAGTGGTGCCCAGGGGCGGAATCGAACCACCGACACGCGGATTTTCAATCCGCTGCTCTACCAACTGAGCTACCTGGGCGCTGCCGCGGACGCGGCGATCTGGTGGCGGGTTTATAGGGCGATGGTTGAGGGCTGTCCAGCGGGTAAGCGCAAAAATCTGCGAGGATTTCTCCCATTCCTCACAAGCTTTTCCCGGGCGCGGGTTCAGGCCCCGGATCAGCGCCGTAGCGCCGGGTCCGGGCCGAGCATCACAATGGCCGGGCGACGGCCCGCGCTGACCGTGATCGGACCGTCACCGTCATCATCGGGGGGCGGCTCCTGCTCATCTCCACCGCCGTCGTCTCCATCCCCGTCTCCCCCATCGTCAGGTCCCGGCGACGGCCAGGGCCAGGGATATGGATGGGGCGGAGGCTGTTTCGGCTCGCCGCTCATCGGCCATTCCAGCGAGGGCAGGCCGTCATCGCTCATCGCGTCTTCCATGAACTCCCACAACTCGCTCTGACCGAATCCGGCGCCCTCGGCTTCCGATACCGTGTCGAGAATATTGTTGAGCGATCCCGCCGGGGCGCCGGGTCCCTGGCCCGGCGGGCTCGGAGCGTTGGGCGGGTAGTACCAGTCATAAGCCTCCTGAGCCAGATAGCCAATTCCGGGTGCGATGTAAGTGGTCATCAGCCACTGGGCCACATCGATCAGCAATGCCATCAGGAAAGACACGCCGCTCAGAACAGCCAGCAGGCCGGTTGCGAACGGATCCTTGGGGAAAGCGGCACCAACTCCCAGAACAATGCCGAGAAATGTCAGGAGGAATTTCGGCGGCTGGCTCGAGGCGACGAAATTGCCCGCGATATAGCTCTCCACGGACCGACCGAATTGCTGCGCGGCAGTGCTGGCATAGGGGACGACCGGCAGTTCAAGGGGATAGACCTCGCTTTCGATCAGTTCCCCGGCCCGGTCGTAGGACCTTATGCCGCCTCTGAACAGGGTGGGGGTATCGCCGTGACGCGGCTTGTAGCGCACCCATTGCTCGATGCGGCCGAGATGAGTGAAACCGGCAGGTGCAAGCTCGACACCAATGCCGGGTCCGTCGGCCCGTGCATGCCGCCCGGCGGGGACGGCCGCAGGCCGGCCGGTCATCAGCATGGCCATATCGCCATTGATGCGGGTGACAACTTCGGTCCTTAGCCCCCTGGCCTCGGTCCAGCTCGTGGCGCTGACGGTGTTGAGGCGCAGGAACACGGTATAGCCCTTGCGGTTGCCGCGCTGTCTTTCCGTGCGCGCCTCGGAAATGAACAGAAGCCTGACGGTCTCGCCCTTCTGTTCGGCAATCCAGATATAGCCGTCGAGATAGACGGGAACCCGGCCCCGGGTTTCACCGGAGGCGAGCGGACCCCAGCCGAGCAGTTCGCCCTTCACCAGGGATTTGGCGAGTCGGCGAGTGATGGGTTGCCCATCAAAACTGGTTCCGCCGATACCGAGGGTAGTGAACCCGCCATCCGGCATTCGGCCAAGAAGCGCGGGCTGGGTGCCGCCGCGGGCGGCCTTGTGCGGGGTATAGGGGCGATAGAGCAGCCGCCCCAGTGATTTGTCAGGCAAGCGGTCGGCCAGCACAAGGCGGCGCGGGGCGGGCGACTTCATGGCAGTTCTCCCATGCTCATTCGGGCAGGCTGACAGCCAGGGCTTACCCCGGCGCTTAGCCAATCGATTGAGCTTTAGGAAAAACCTATATCAGTTCTCTCCACCGGAGAAATCGGGGGTTTCCTCGTCATCCTCGTCGCTGCTGGCGGGAATGGCATAGGCGCCGGTCAGCCAGCGGTTGAGATCGATATCCGCGCAGCGCTTGGAGCAGAAGGGATGGAACGCCCTCACCGAGGGCTTGGAGCAAATCGGGCAGGGTTTGGTCGGCCTTAGGGGTGTGACCTTGTCGTCATTCATCAGGCACTCCCGGCATTGGCCTGGTTAAGCCAATTGAAATGCAGCGGATAATGCTCCGCCTGCAAGAGATTGGCGGTCTCATAAAGCGGCAGGCCGACAACAGAAGAATAGGACCCCTGCAGTTTGACCACAAACGCCCCGGCAATACCCTGAATGCCATAGCCGCCCGCCTTGCCGCGCCATTCGGCGCTGGCGAGATAGGCCTCGATATCCTGGGTCGACAGGCGCTTGAACCGGACGCGGCTTTCCACCAGGCGTTTTTTGGCGTGGCCATTGACCGAAAGCAGGCAAACCCCCGTGAAGACGCGGTGATTGCGCCCCGACAGAAGACGCAGACAGTCCGCCGCCTCTTCCATGGTCTCGGCCTTGGGCTGAATACGGCGGCCGACAGCCACCACCGTGTCGGCGGCGAGCACCAGCGCGTTTTCCTCAATGCCCATCTGCCGCGCCTTGTGGGCGGCGGTCAGCGCCTTGGTCTGGGCGAGACGCACCGCCAGCTTGCGCGGCAGCTCGCCTTTCTCCGGGGTCTCGTCGATCTGGGCCGGCACCATGTGTTCCGGCTCGATACCGATCTGGTTCAAAAGGGCCAGCCGGCGCGGCGATGCGGAGGCGAGGATCAGTTCGGGACGGCGTGCCATGATCGAAGGATAACTCCGGGAAAGGGCGCGGCCCGGTACGGCCGATCAGCGAAAACGGTAAGTGATCCGGCCTTTGGTCAGATCATAAGGGGTCATTTCGACCAGAACCTTGTCACCAGCCAGCACGCGAATGCGGTTCTTGCGCATGCGCCCGGCGGTGTGTGCGATGATTTCGTGGTCGTTTTCCAGTTTCACGCGGAAGGTCGCATTCGGCAGCAATTCCATGACCACGCCCGGAAATTCGAGCACTTCTTCCTTTGCCATTCTTTCTCCTGAATTGGGCCTGCGCCGCCCGCGCGCCATTGCTGCGCCGGCGTGACGGCAGAGGCCGGAACGGCGCGCAACCTATACAAATTCAATTGACTTGTGAACCTTTGGCGATGAGGGCTTCAAGCGAATTCCGCACCCGACCTTCCAGCTCGTCGCGAACCCGCACATAAGCGGCGCGCCGCTGGTCGCGATTGCCTTCGGTTTCGGTCGGGTCGTCGATCTCCCAATGCTCCTGAGCACCAATGGCAAAGTTGCATTTTTCGAGCGCTTCGGGCGCATCATCCGAGAGGGTGACGACAAGATCGAATCTCGACGCGATGAGCTCGGAAAGGGAGTGAGGCGAATGCACCGACATATCGATGCCGATCTCCTCCATCACCTCCTGGGCGAACGCATCCACCTTGCCGGCGCGCACCCCGGCAGAGCGGGCGATGATACGGCCGGGAAACATCTTGCGCGCCAGCGCGGCGGCGATTGGAGAGCGCACCGAGTTCATCGAACACACGAACAGGACAGTGAGGACATCGCCCTCCCCTTCGGCGGTTCTCACCGCGTTGGGCTGGATAGCGCAGATGAGGGTGAACAGCCGCCTCGCGGTATTCGCGTCCATCTCCAGCTTACCCTTGAGCCGGTCGCGCAGCAGTTCGGCGGCCTGGTTGTGCAGGCCGCGCCGGCCCATATCAACGGCTTCGATCTGGTAGGGTGAGGCCGAGCGGATGGCCTCATAGTAGCTTTCCCGAACGCGGAAATAATCGCGGATCAGCGCGCGGAACGGCCCCAGCGAAAGGAGATGTGCCACCAGCGGGGCGTAGTTCCTGGGATCGCGAATTTCGAGAACCAGGTGATTACCCAGAATCGACAGGTGAAGTGCGAAGGGACCCTTGCCGCGTTCCCCGCCCTTATAGGGGACCAGCGCATTTTCCTCGAGAAGGTCATAGATCGCGACGCGGCGCTCATGCACCTCGTCGGGGTCAATGGTCGTGATGGTGTTGGGGTCGAGGGTGACCGCCACCACCTTGTCGGTTTTCGGGTCGAACTCCGTCATCGGCCCTCCGGGATCCACCAGCACGGTTTGCCGGCCCGCTCGTTACGGGGAACCCCGGCGGGTGCAGTGTGCTTGGTTTTTGCCTTCAGTGAAAGCATCAAGGCGCGTGGTGCACAGGGCTTGGTCAGTTCCGCCGGATCGCGACCGAACGGCCATGGGCATCGAGCCCTTCGGCGGCGGCCAGCGTCTCCGCGGGGCCGGCCAGTTCGGCAAGCGCCGAGGGCGTGCACCCCAGGATCGAAACCCGCTTGAGGAAATCATAGACCCCGAGCCCGGAGGCAAAGCGCGCCGAACGGGCGGTGGGGAGCACATGATTGGTGCCCCCGACATAGTCCCCGATCGCCTCGGGCGTATGATGTCCCATAAACACCGCGCCGGCATGGCGTACGCCAGCCAGCAGCGCTTCGGGATTCTCAACCGAGAGTTCAAGGTGTTCGGGCGCCATGCGATTGGCGATGGCAAGTGCCTCGTCAAGATCGCTGGTTACGATCAGGGCACCGAAATCGGCCCAGCTCGCGCCCGCGATCTGTGCGCGGGGCAACAGCGCCAATTGGCGTTCGACTTCCCTCGCCACGGCGTCAGCGAGATCGGCATCGGGCGTCACCAGCACCGACTGGGCGGCGGCGTCATGCTCGGCCTGCGCCAAAAGGTCCGCCGCGATCCAGGCCGGGTTGGCGGAGCTGTCAGCGATCACCAGCACTTCGGAAGGGCCGGCGATCATGTCGATACCGACCTGGCCATAGACCTGGCGCTTGGCGGCGGCGACATAGGCATTGCCCGGACCGACAATCTTGGTCACCGGTTTCACCGTCTGGGTGCCAAAGGCGAGCGCGGCAATCGCCTGCGCCCCGCCAATGCGATAGATCTCGGTGATGCCGGCGATTTTGGCGGCCGCCAGCACGGCGGGGTTCACCGCGCCATCGGGGGTCGGCACGACCATGGCGATGCGCTCGACCCCAGCCACGCGGGCGGGGATGGCGTTCATCAAGACGGAGGACGGGTAGCTCGCGGTGCCGCCGGGCACATAGATGCCGGCGCCTTCGACCGCGGTCCATTTGGCGCCGAGCGTCACCCCGGTCGCATCGGTATAGAGCTGGTCCGCGGGCTTCTGCTTCTCGTGGTAGGCGCGGATGCGGCTGGCCGCGACCTCCAGCGCCTTAACGATGGCCGGGTCGGTGTCGCGATACCCGGCTTCGATCTCGTCTTGCGAGAAGGCCAGGGTCTGGGGCGTCAGATCGAGCCGGTCGAACTGTTTCGACAGCGCGATCAGCGCGGCATCGCCTTCGGTCTTCACCCGGTCGATGATGGCGGCAACGGTTTCGCCGACTTCGACCGAGGATTCGCGCTTGGCGCCCAACAGCGATTCAAAGCGGGCGGCAAAATCCGCCTCGCGGGTCGACAGGGTCACCGGCACGGTCAGGCGTCCTTTTGATCAATGTCGTGTGCCGGGCGGCCCTTGGCGCGCCAGGCGGCGCCGAGATCCTGCAACCGAGCCTCGATACATTCGACTTCGAGCTGAACGGTGCCACCGCCCGCAAAGGACAGCAACACGGTGCCGGCCGGCGCCTCGCCTTCATCGAAGGTGATCGAGAGCAGGTTCAATACGCCGTCCTTGGCGTTCTGGTCGATGCCGGACACCTTGGCCGAGAGCACCCTGTCGAAATGCATCGCCGCGCGGTGGCGCTCGCCCTTGCCGGGCCGGCTGCCGGGCTTTTCGCCCTCCCAGGCATAGCGGTTCATCAAAAAGGCGAAGCGGCGGTCGGCGGGGACGAAGCCCATATCGCCGACGCGGACAACCGCATCCTGGGTGTAGGCGGAGACCACTTCGAGGTCTTCGGCGTCCATTGCGAGGAGTTTGAGTTCGCTCATTCTCGATCCGGAACTGAGTAACATTCGGGCAGCGAAGCTGCCCCGGTGCCTCAGCTACCTAATGCGCCCGGGAGCCGGACACAATAGCCCTGCCCGAATATCGTCAGCCGGCGAGGCGCTCGATCTCGGCGCCGCAGCGCCCGAGCTTGTCCTCAAGGCGTTCGAAACCGCGGTCGAGATGGTAGATGCGCGAGACAAGGGTTTCGCCCTTGGCCACAAGCCCGGCAATCACCAGCGAGACGGAAGCGCGCAGATCGGTCGCCATCACCTCGGCGCCGGTCAGTTCGGGCACACCTGTCACGGTCGCCACCTGCCCGTCGATCTTGATGTCGGCGCCAAAACGGGCGAGCTCGCCCACATGCATGAAGCGGTTCTCGAAAATCGTCTCGCGGATATGGGTCACCCCTTCGGCGCGGGTCATCAGCGCCATGTATTGCGCCTGCAGATCCGTCGGGAAGCCAGGGAACGGATCGGTCTCGACATCGACGGGGCGGATGCCATTGCCGTTCTGGGTGACGCGGATGCCCGCCTCTTCCTGGGTGATATGCGCTCCGGTTTCGCCGAGCACATCGAGCGCGGCCTGCAACAGATCGGCGCGGCCACCCTTCAAGAGCACATTGCCGCCCGCCATGGCGGTCGCCATGGCGTAGGTTCCGGTTTCGATACGGTCAGGCAGCACGGCGTGCTTGGCGCCATGCAGCTTTTCGACCCCGTCAACGGTCAATGTATGGGTGTCGATGCCTTCGATCTTCGCGCCCATGGCGACGAGGCAGCGGGCCAGATCGCCGACTTCGGGTTCGCAGGCCGCGTTCTCGATCACGGTGCGCCCTTCAGCCAACACGGCGGCCATCAGGATGGTGTGGGTGGCACCCACCGAGACGCGGGGGAAATGGACGGTCGCGCCCTTGAGGCGGCCGCCCGGCGCGCGGGCATGGACATAGCCAGCATCGATCTCGATGTCGGCGCCAAGCGCGCGCAGCCCGTCGAGATAGAAATCGACCGGGCGCGTGCCGATGGCGCAGCCGCCGGGCAAGGAAACTTGCGCCTGCCCTTCCCGGGAGAGAAGCGGGCCGATGACCCAGAAGCTGGCGCGCATCTTGGACACCAGTTCATAGGGCGCACGGGTATCGACGATGTCGGTTGCGGTGAAGGTGATGCGCTGACCGAGCATGTCGTCCTCGCCACGGCGGCGGCCTTCAAGCGCCACGCCGACCCCGTGATTGACGAGGATGCGCTGGAGCTGGGTGACATCGGCCAGGCGCGGCACATTGGTCAGCGTCAACGGCTCGTCGGTCAGCAGCGAGGCGATCATCAAGGGCAGCGCGGCGTTCTTGGCGCCGGAGATGGGCAGTTCGCCATTGAGCGGATTACCGCCGACGAGACGGATGCGGTCCATGCCGGTTTCCTTTCTGGAGCCCGGTGCGGCGTGGGCCGCCCGGCGCAGCGTTGGTATCTCAAGCGGAGACGCCCCGCAAGAAGGCCCGCAAAGGCGGGCACGCGGGGCCTCGATCGCAGCCCTTTTGTTTTACGATACGGTCTATTGCGGCACGGTTATGGCCGGGACTTGTCCCCGGCCTCCCCTTCGGGCGAATCGGCGCTATCCGAATGTGCGCCCGTGTCTTTGGCGTCGTCGGCGCGGGCACGGGCCTGCTGCTTGCGGCGCTTGAGATTGTCGCGCAGACGCGCCGCCAGCCGGGCGGCGCGATCCTCGGATTTGCCTTTCATCGTGCCCATGCGACCCTCCACTTTTGCCCCGCTCAGGCGGCCACCCATCGATTTTGCACCGGCAGGGCATGTTTGGCCTTGCGTCGGTCATGACCCTGTGGCAGTAACGCCAGCGCCGCGCCGGCGCAAGCCGTCAACCCGACGGTGACCGGCGCCATCAAGGCACAGTATGCTGCTGTAGCTCAGGGGTAGAGCACTCCCTTGGTAAGGGAGAGGTCGAGTGTTCAAATCACTCCAGCAGCACCATCTTTTCGTTCACGCCAGTTTCGCTTCGCTCCATGCCTCCGTGGGGGCGGGCAGTCACGGTTAGTGCTGCCGAGCCAAAGCGGCTCGACCGGCAGCACCATTTTTCATCGACATCGCCGTTTGAATGCCAAAGCCGCGACACGGCGGGATTCTCGTTCGCACCTGATTTAGGCGGCAAGAACCCGGCGGTATCGCGGTTTGTCCCGGCACCAGTTGCGGCTGGTTTCGCGCTTCTTGTCACTGATGCGGGTTGCGCGATAGGCGCCTGAGCGCAGGGCGCGGGCTTCTGGATTGGGCGGACGTTTTGGCGTTCGCCGACTTGTTTTCCGTGTCATTAGAGCCTCCTTCTGGCTGCGCCCGATATGGGACGCAACCGGACAAAAGGCAAGCCCCATGGGCCTTTGGCCGGTCAGTCCGGCCGCGCTTCGGTCCACATCTCGGTGTGCCTTGAGAGACCGAGCAGTTCGGTCAGCGCCAGCATGGCGCCGCGCATTTTTTCCGTGTCGCCCGACCAGTCCTCGCGGAAATGCACGAGATAGCGATAGGACGCATCGATGTTGCGGAATTCGAGCCGCGGCCCATCCGCGTCCTCGACAAAGGCCACATCGGCGCGCACCGTCTCGATCAGGCGCTTGTTGAGCGCATATAGCAGCGCCCGGACCTGTTTGGGCGAGGCACCGGTCAAGGTGCCGTCATCGCTCAGCGTCAGGCCGAGATCGGCGACCAGATCGCCAGGCCAGGTGCCCTGCCCGTCATAGGCCAGCACCATGCCCTCGACCGCCGCCACGGGCAAATATCGCGCCGGGGCAGTGCGCCCGGTCTGGTATTGCAGGATTCCGAGCGGCAGATCGGCAAAGGGTGCGTAGCGCATCACCGTGCTCGACGACCTTGCATCGACATAGCGGCCTTCGGCAGAATCGAAGCTGATGTCCCTGCATTTATTGGCGCCCAGTGCCTCGGAGATCTGGGGTGAGACGCTGACCGTTGGCGGCAGCAGGCGATTTTCCGCATGGCAATAGACGCCCTCGGAGAGCGTCGGGTGCCGTTCCCCATTCTCGGCGGTCAGAATTGGGGTATCGGCGGTATAGCATCCGCCAAGCGCCAGAAACGCCGCTGCGGCCAGAAGGCCCTTCAGTTTCAAGATCATCGTCCCCGGCATCCGTCCTCTCCTCTCGCCCGCCTGCAAACGCTAGCAGGCGCTCGAGACCCGCGCCACAAGATTGCAGCCGGCCCTGCGCCCCTTGCGCACAGGCCGGTCAATCGGGGAACATCAATTTCGAGAATACGTTACACTGTTTCGCAACCCGATGGGGCAGGCTGCCCCCGGCAAGCATGAAAGGGAGGCATCGGCCATGGCAGAAGACAAGAAGCCGACTGACGAGGACACACAGGCCGCCGGGCCGTCGAAAGGCAATGATTCTCTTGAAAAGGAAATCGAGCACGAGCTTGAAAGCTGGTCGCCCATGCGCTGGCGGCGCATGGGCCTTGTGGCTCTCGGGGTGCTGATCTTCATCCTGCTGGTCGCGCAGTATCTGGGCGGATATGGCAGTCAGTAAGCCTTGCACTAGGCCTTGAAGGCCCGGGGCGGCCGCGTCAGCGGCTGCCCAGATGCTTTTCGATCTCGCCAATGGGGTGATTGGTGAGGGTCTTGGGGATTTCGCCCACCACCTTTGCCGCAACCTCCTTGTGAAGATTCTTGCGGATTTCACCCAGGACTTCCGGCGCCGCGACCAGAACCACCTGTTTGAAATCGCCGCGATGAACATTGCGGTACAACAGATCCGCGGCATCCTTGGCAAAGCGCTCTTCGGCCAATTGGTGCCAGTCTGTTTCCGCCACCGCCGAGCGATGCGCACCCCCGCCATCATTGAAGCGTCCGGGCCGGTCGGTGCCCTGCTCACGGGTGGGGGGATTTTCCTGCTCGAGTTCGCGAACCACCTTGAGATTCAAGAAGCGCTCGTCACCCTCATTGGTCAGGATCAGGGCTTTCTGGCCATCGGCAACCAGAACCCAGCAATCATGCTCAAGCTTGAAGTCGGGCTTTTCCATGGGACCCTCCGCTGATTGCGGGCGGCTCCGGGACGGAGCCGCCTCGCCTCGATACAATATGGGGATTCACTGCCTGGGGGTAAACGGGTGCGACAGCATGCGCATCACGCCGGGCCCGATACCGGTTTGAGCGGTCAGGCGATAGCCAACACCCCGAACAGCAACAGCAGGGCCAGCCCCAGAAGGACGATGAAAATGAGAATGCGCGCGCCCATGGCGGCTGCGCCGGCAACGCCGCGAAAACCGAGAAGACTGGCGATCGCGGCAACAATCAGAAGGATCAGGATCCATTTCAGCATGACTTGAAGTCTCCCGGAAAGTGGCTGGTGAAAGCCTAACGCCAGACACCGCGTTCCGGTTCCGCACGGTGATGACGCAAAGGTCATGTCGTGATAAGCGTTTAGCGTTACTTCATTTTCTTTGCTCCTGTTTCCGTTCCGCCCCGTTTTCCGCGTTGCCACCATGACCAGCACTTCCGACACCACCGCATCCACCCAGGCTTCGGCCGGCGTTCGTCAGGATAATGTCCAAATGGGCATGGCGATGATGGCGATCGGGGTGATGTTCGCTCCGGTCAGCGACAGCCTGTCGAAGATACTCACCGAATGGCTGCATCCGGTGGAAGTCGGTGCCGGCCGGTTCATCCTGCAGACAGCAATCCTGTTCGCGGTGATGACACTGCGCGGCATGCCGCTGGGGCACAAGGGACAATTGCCGCGCCTGGCGCTGGCGGGCCTTTTGGTCTCGATCACCCTGGTGGGGATCATCGGAGCCGTGTCTGTCATGCCGATCGCCACCGCCATCGCGATCTTTTTCGTCGAGCCGCTGATCCTGACCGTCATGGCCGCGGTGATCCTGAAGGAACCGACCGGCTGGCGGCGCTATGTGGCGGTCTTTGTCGGCCTGATCGGTGCGCTGATCGTCATCCGGCCGAGTTGGGAGACTTTCGGGCCGGTTTCGATCCTGCCGCTGATCGCAGCCTTCTCGTTTTCGGGCTATCTCATCAATATGCGCTGGCTCGGTCGCTCCCTGCCGGGCCTGTCAATCCAGGGCTGGTCGAGCGGGTTCGCAGCGATTTTTCTGGGCCTTGCCTTCGTGATCGGCAAGCCGCTGGGCCTGCTGCCGTCGACCATCGAGACAATGCCCTTGTGGGGCTGGAGCCTGTTCGGCCTGCTGGCCATCGTCGCCGTCGGCACCTTCCTGTTCATCTCGGAAGCGTTCCTGCGCGCGCCGGCGGGCATTCTGGCGCCGTTCCAATATCTCGAGATCATTGGCGCCACGGTGCTCGGCTTCGTGCTGTTTGGCGATTTCCCTGACGCGATGACCTGGCTCGGCACAGCCATTATCCTGGGCTCGGGGCTCTACGTCTTTTATCGCGAACGCAAACAGTCGCGCGCGGATGCAGCGGCCAAGCCGGTCACAAAGTGACAGTGTGGCAGGCTAAGTGTGGCAGGCTAGTCGATTGGTCCCGACGATTTGTCCGCGGCCTGATGCACGAACACCTCGCGATGCGGATAGGGAATGGCGATCCCGTTCTCCTTGAAGGTGTCCCACAGGTTCAGGAAAATGTCGCCGCGCACATTGGTGAGCCCGCCCGCCGGGTCCTTGATCCAGAACCTCAGGACGAAATCGACCGAGGAATCGCCAAAACCCACCACGTGGCAGACCGCATTGTAGCGGCCTTCGATCGACACCACGCGCTTGTGCTTGCGGGCCGCTTCAACCGCCAGGCGTTTGACCTCATGCGGGTCGGCCTCATAGCTGACGCCGAAATTGATATCGAGGCGGACATACTGGTTGGCGAAGGACCAGTTCTGCACCTGCTGAGTGATCAGGTCTTCATTGGGGATCAGGAATTCGCGCCCGTCCCGCATGGTCACCGAGACGTAGCGGGCATTGAGCGAGGTGATCCAGCCAAAGGTGTCGCCGACCGAGATGACGTCGCCGGGCTTGATCGACTTGTCGAGCAACAGGATGACGCCGGAGACAAGGTTCGAGACGACCTTTTGCAGGCCGAAGCCGAGCCCGAGACCGATGGCGCCCGAAAGCACGGTCAAGACGGTGAAGTCGAGCCCGATCAGGCTGAGCCCGATAAGCCCGGCCAGGATGAGGATCGCCACGCGCACGAGCTTGCCCAGCAACACGCGCATGGTCGGGGTGAGTTCGTCGATGCCCTGGATCTGCTGCTCGACAAAGCGGCTCAACAGCGTTGCAAGCCAGGCCAGAAGCGAGAAGACGATCGCCGCCTGGATGGCCATCAGGGCGGAGAGACGGAACTCGTTGAACTGGATGGCGAGGGAATCAAGGAAGACCATGGTCTGGGGGTAGATCCCCAGAATGTTGAGCGCGGCGAGCGTCCATGCGACCACCGCTACCAGCCGCGCGAGCGTGCGCGAGCGGATGATGCGCGAGGAGATCGAGATCACGAGCCAGGCGGTGACGAGGCTCGTCACCAGCGACAGAAAATAGCTGCGTGAGGACCAGGTGTAGGCCTGCATCGCGACAACGCCGAGCCACAAGAAGACGGTCAGGAAGATGAGGTGCACCCGTCTGAGCACGGTGGCGAGAAACCGCAGCCGCCGCGGGCCGAGGGTGAGCGACCGGATCCAGGTCTCGAAACGCGGGGTGAACAGGCGCGACGCCACCAGCGCAAGCGCGACGCAAAGAACGATGATGGCGAGCTGGACGATGGTCCAGCCGAGAAAACTGCCGTCGAACCGCAATCCCTGGCTTTCAAGCGCGGCGAGAAGCCCGGTCCAGAACTCGGCAATCTGCTCGTTCAACGCGTCCACGGCTCCTCCCTCGGATGGCGGCAACCGGCACCGGAGATCACTTGCCGGCGGGTCCGGCTAGAGATCGGCCTCGTCGCCTCCGGTCCGGGCCGGCGCATCGGCCTCGATCCGGTCCATCAGCGCTTCGATTTCCTCGAGCCGTTCGATCATCGGCGCCGGCATGACGAAGTTGAAGGTCACGCTGCGCCGGGCCGGCACGAAGGTACAGAGGCTGGTGCCCGAATGATAGGAGCCGCAATAGATCGGTTCCTTCATCATCGCGGTCAGATTGCCATAAAGCCGGTGCGGCGGCACCAGCGTCAGCACCAGATCATATGGGCCGGCATAGCGGAAGAAACGCCGGCTATAGGCGAAGGGCAGGATGCGTGACATGAACCGGTGGGCGCCGAACATAGCGTTGAGGATCGACTGCCGTCGATAAAGATCCTGGCTTTCCGCATCCTCGATGATCGAATCGACATGCTGTACGAACCGGATCGGGTCGGGATCGAAAACGTAACTGGCGTCGAGCGTCCTGACCCTGAAAAAGGCATCATCGGCATCGGTCTTGTCGTCGCCAAGGGTTGTGTAGGCGCTGCGGACCTTGCCCTTGGGCGGATGGTCCCGATAGAGGGCATAGACCACCAGCCCGAACATCAAGGACCGTTGCCGGACCCCGAGCGCGGTCGCGATCGATCGGATGCGGTCACGGCTGAACTGGGTGGTCTTGAAGGCCATTTCCCGCACATCGGGCGCAAGGATATGGGCCGCCGTGAGATGGAACGGTGCCGCCGTCGCCGCGATCATGGCGTAGCTGAGTTTCTTGAGCTTCGAGACCTTGCGCTTGACCTGCGGGGCGGTGTGCGCTGCCGACTGCGAACGCGTCAGCAAGGCCGAATCCGCGCCTTCCATCAGGGCGTGGGACGAGCGCACCATTACGGCGGACTGCCGGCCCTCGGCATCAGGCCCGTCCTTTCGCACCACCGCATACACGCGGAACAGCGGCAGATCGGGAGTTTCAAACAGATCCTCCCCCGGATCCATGAAAGCATCGGGATAATTGTCGAGCTCATCGACATATTTGATGTCTGTAATCGCTTCGAGGATATGGCGTGGCAGCGGCTCGCCGGGGCGTGCGCCCTGATACCCGTCGCCAAGCTGAGGCGCGAGCAGCACCAGCCGCTCGACCAGCGCCATCAACCCCTCTTCGTCGAACCGGCGCTTGGAAAAGGCCGTGAAATACACCGTGTTCCGCGCCCGGTACAAAAACCACTGAAAATCGGTGAACCGCGCCAGGATTCCGCGCTTCGGTGGGGTCGTTCCCTCAACGACCTTGGTCTGGTCCGCCAGTGCGGCGGCCGACGGCAAACTCTTCACTGTACCCTCGTCCTCTCTCCCACTCCCCGCAAGTAAAGCCTAGCGGCGATGAAAAAGAGGCGCAACTGAGCAATGCAGCTTGCAGTTAAAGCCGGGGCGGTTAACTCCCGGTCTTGTCGAGCAATTCGGCGATCAACTCGGGCACACGTCCGGCCTGGGGCATATGCTCGGCCGGCATGGTGTAGTTGAAGGTCACCGTCTTGCGCGCCGGCACATAAGTGATCAGCGTCGTGCCTTCGTGATAGGAGCCGCAATAAACCGGCTCGAGCACACCATCCATCAACGGGCCATACATCCGGTGCGGCGGGGTCATGGTGAGGACCGCGTCATACTGACCCTTGAAGCGGAAGAACCGCCGCGAATAGAGCCAGGGAAAGACCTTGGACAGCGAGCGATGCACTTCCAGCATGGCATTGAGCACGAACTGGTTGCGGGTGTCGCTCAGGGATTCCAGGCGTTTGGATTCGGTCTCGACATGCTTGATGAACTCGCCGACATCCTTGCTGGCGCGGAACTTGGCGTAGATCGAACGAACGCGAAAGAAGTTGTCGTCGGCCTCCGAGCGCGATCCGCCCAGCATCGTGTAGAGCGCGGGGATCTTGCGCTGCTTGTCGGCGAACAGGGCATAGAGAACGACCCCGAACATCACCGCCTTCTGTCCCACGCCCAGTGAATTGGCGATCTTTCTGAGATCATGCCGGGCGAAGACCTGGGCATCGAAAGCCATGGTGGTCTTCGAGGGCGCCATGACATGGGCAAGCGCGAGATGGCCAACGGCCATGCCGACGCCGCCAAGCTTGACCAGCGCCGCCTCGAAAAAGGGCAACCGCCTTTCCTCGGCGCGCATGGCACCATGGCTCGAATCGCGCGAGCTGGCCAAAAGCGCCGAATCCGACCCCTCCATCAGCGCGTGCGAACAAATCACCAGCACCATCGAGGTGCGGCCCTCGCTGTCCGGGCCGCCTTTGCGCCTGAGGGCCTTGACCCGGAACAGGGGCACCCCGACCTCGTCATACATCTCGATGCCAGATTGCAGCCAGGCGTGCGGGTAGCCGTCAAACTCGTCGACTTCGGTCAGATCGGTCACCGCCTCGAGCTGGGCATCCGAGAGGTGGCCGGGCATGGCGCCGCGATAGCCTTCGGTGAGCTGGGGGGCGAGCGCCACCAGTTCGCGCACCGTCTCGGCGAGCACCTGGGGCGTGTATTCCTTGGTCAGAAAGGCGGTGTAATAGACCGTGTTGCGTGCCGAGTGGAAATACCACTGCATCGCCGAGAAGGACTGGAGCGGATCGGGCGCGTGTTCGCGCACCGCATTGTCGCCGATGGTGTAGGTCTTGGTGGAAAAGCTCTTCACAAATGATCCCTTCTGGCCGGCCCGCCATGCTAGTGGCGCGTGCCACCCGGTTCAAGCGCCGGCGGGCTCCCCGGGCTGTCCCGCAGGGCTGTGGATGTCCCCGGCGATGTCCTCGGCCCGGTCGGCCTCGATCAGCCGCGCCAGCTCGGGCTGGATAGTGCCCGAGAATTCGCGCTCATGGGCGATACGCCGCTGGGTGTGGGCCGGATCGAAAAAGGTGTCGAGATATTGCGGGTAAAGCGCATCGGCGACCGCCAATGCATAGGCGTTGGGCCGCGCCCGGCCAACGCCCTGCCTGTCGGGCCGGAACGGTTTGACCGCATGGGCAGAGCGCGCCTCGGCGGCCCATTTCGAGCCGCGTTTCATGCGCGAATGTCCCGCCACTTCGAGTATTTCGCCGGGGGGATGGGCATGGTTGGACAACCGGTGAGCGATATCATCGATCATCTGCTCGGTTTCCTTTGGCATCAGCCGCATCACGCCTGCATCGAAGATGGTGATGCGATCCTTGCCGAGCCGCTCGCGCAATGTCTCGAGATGGTTCGACTGATTCCGCCATGAGGAAAAGTTGAACCCGGCCACCGCGGCACGCCAGGGGTGGCGCCAGATATTGCCCAGTTCACGCCCGGCAAGCCGCCAATACCGCTTGACCCAGGACAGGGTGTGAATGGTGAACCAGAAATGCTCGACCGGATAACGGGTGTGGGCATAGAGCCGCTGCAGCGGCGAGAATTCATGAATGAACTGGTTGACCAGCGAAAGGTGCTGGGGTCCCGGATCGCGGATGGTGAAGATCACCTCATGCGCGTTCTCGGCGATGAAATCGAGATGGCCCTGCTCGATGAAGCCGTCGAGATCCTTGACCACCAGGGTTACCGGGCGGTCCTCTTCGATCCGCGCGCGCGCCTGTTCATAGGCAGTCAGGATGGTGCGCCCGTAATGCTCCATGGGATCGCGCGAATTGGGCATGGCGGGTTCATAAACGGCACCGTCGAGCCTGGCGCCCAGAAGCCGGCACACCAGGGTCGAATTCGACCGGGGTACGGCAAGGACATAGGCGATGCGCAACCGCCCGCTGGTGACCAGACTTTGAAGGTCTGTTATCGATGTTGAAACGTCCATCGCTTGGCGCATGCGCTCCCCATGCTTAAAGTGATGTTAGCGCGCAGACCCTGTCCGCTGTCAAAAGGATAGCATTGATGTTGCACGAATTGATCTGCGTCATGTTGCCGGGTCGCCCCTTGCGTATGATCAGCCTAGTTTGCACATCAGCTGACGCCCTCCCCGCTTCAGAAACAGGACTGGCATAATGGATTATCGCGGCATCTTCGAAGACGCGGTCGATGTTTTGCGGCAGGAAAAGCGCTATCGCGTTTTTGCCGACCTCGAACGGATTGCGGGGAAGTTCCCGCGCGCAGTCTATCGTGACGACGCCGACAATGCGCGTGAAATCACCATCTGGTGTTCGAACGACTATCTGGGCATGGGGCAGAACGACAAGGTCGTCGCCGCCATGCAGGAAACCGCGGGCGCGCTGGGCACCGGCGCCGGCGGCACGCGTAATATTTCGGGCACCAACCGCCCGCTGGTCAGGCTCGAGCGTTCGCTCGCCGATTTGCACCGCAAGGAGGCCGCGCTGGTCTTCACGTCCGGGTTCGTTTCGAACGAAGCCGCGATCTCGACCATTGCGCGCCTGATTCCGAATTGCCTTATCCTGTCGGACCAGCTCAACCATGCCTCGATGATTGCCGGGGTCCGGCATTCTGGCATGGAAAAGAAGATCTTCCGCCACAACGATATGGCGCATCTGCGCGAGCTGCTTGAAGCGGCAGGCAAGCAGCGGCCGAAGCTGATCATTTTCGAATCGGTCTATTCGATGGACGGCGACCAGGCGCCGATCGAGGAAATCGCCGATCTCGCTGACGAGTACAATGCGCTCACCTATATCGACGAAGTGCATGCGGTGGGCATGTATGGCCCGCGTGGCGGTGGAATTTGTGAACGCGACGGCCTGATGGACCGTATCGACATCATCGAAGGCACGCTCGCCAAGGGGTTCGGCGTGATGGGCGGCTATGTGACCGCCTCGCGTCCGATCATCGACGCGATCCGCTCCTACGCGCCCGAGTTCATCTTTACAACCGCCCTCCCCCCGGCCCTTTGCGCTGCGGCGCGGGCCTCGATCGAGCACCTCAAATCTTCGGATGTTGAACGCCGCGCCCACCAGGCCCAGGCCGCACGCACCAAGGAAGTGCTGCAAGAGGCCGGCCTGCCGGTGATGCCGACCGAGACCCATATCGTGCCCGTCATCGTGGGCGATGCACGCGCCTGCAAGGCGGCGAGCGACCTGCTTTTGGAAAAGCACAATATCTACATTCAGCCGATCAACTACCCGACCGTGCCGAAGGGGACCGAGCGACTGCGGATCACCCCAACGCCGTTGCACGATGAAGAGATGATCTTCGCGCTGCGCGACGCGCTGCTGAGTGTTTGGGAAACGCTGGGTCTGCCGACCCACATTCCCGCCGAGCGGCTGACGGTCGATGCCCTGTCGTCCGGGGATTTGACCCTGCCGACCACCGGCGGCTAGGGCTGGTCAGAACCGCAATAGAATGAAAAAGGGCGTCCCAGGGGCGCCCTTTTTGCGTTGAGGGTAAGTATCCTTCGCCCTTCGACAAGCTCTGGAGGCCCAGGATGAGGTCAGAGATTGAGGCGGGGCCTCGCCCACCCTCCCCCGTCATTCCCGACCTGATCGGGAATCCATGTGAATCAGCGGATTAGAGCTGGTGGCAATGGTGTCGACAGTGCATGTGAAACATGGTCACCAGTATTTCTGAGCATATTCAGTTGGATTCCCGCCTGCGCGGGAATGACGTCGGTGGTTGTGGATACCGGTTGCCACATCCACCGTGCCGTCCCGGCCCGGATGTGAAAGCCCCCTCACCCTGAGCCCTCATGGTGAGCTTGTCGAACCACGAGGGCGAAGAACGTGGCCATCCTTCGACGAGCTCAGGATGAGGCCAGAGATTGGGGCTCCCGCCTTCTCAAATCCCTCGTCGTTCCCGACCAGCCCGCCTGCGTGAGGCAAAACGCCGGACCCCATCCAGCCGCATCAATGCGCATGGCCGTGCCCCGCCTCTTCATCCGCGCACCGACCAGTCTCGATTTCGACCGTCACATGTCCGATTCCGAACTCGTCCTTCACCCGCGCCTTGATCGCGGTGATGACCGATTGCGGGTCCGCTTCCGCAGCCGCACCAAGGCAGGCATGCAAGGTCATCATCCGGCGTTCCTGGGAGATCGACCAGGCATGTACGTGGTGCACATCTTCGAGGGCCTCGATGTTTTCGACCAGATCGGCAGCGACTTCACGATTATCGATGTCGCGCGGCGCCCCTTCGAGAAGGATATGGCCGGATTCTTTCACGACGAACCAGGCGCTTCGCAGGATCAGCAACACCACCAGCACTGACAGGATCGGGTCTGCGATGGTCCAGCCGGTTGCCATGATGATCAGCGCGCCGGCGATCGCCGCGACCGACCCCAGCAAATCGCCCATGACATGCAGCATGGCGCCCTTCACGTTCAGGTTGTCGTTGTCTGCACCATGCAGCACCCGGAAGGCGAGGATATTGACCAGAAGGCCTGCTATGGCCACCCCAAGCATGACCGGGCCCATCACCTCGACCGGGCTCATCAGCCGATCGACTGCCTCCCACATGATGAAGGCGGCAATCACGAAAAGCGCCAACCCGTTGACGAAGGCCACGAGCACGGAGAAGCGGTCAAATCCGTAGGTGCGTTTCCAGTCCGCCGGGCGCGCTGCGACCCGGACCGCGAACCAGGCCAGTGCAAGCGATGCAAAGTCGGTGAACATGTGCCCCGCATCGGCCAGCAGGGCCAGCGATCCGGAGATCAGGCCACCGACGATTTCTGCGACCATGAAGCCACCGGTGAGCAGCGCTGCAATGCCGAGGCGCGCGCCACTGGCGTGGGCAGCATGGTTGTGGCTCGAATGATCGTGTCCCGCATGGTCATGATCCGCGTGATCATGATCCGAATGACTGTGAGAATGATCGGCGCTCATCTGCGCCTCCAAAAATCGGGTTCAGGCGCAGATCGGTATGCGCCGGGAAGGTGCCCCTTATGTCGGCGCGTCAGCAGCTGAAGTCAATAAGTTACATCATTACAATGGGTTACGTTATATCATAACGACCGATCACTGTTGCCGGGGCTGCCCTGCGACCCGCAATCAACTGGTCAGAACAATCCTCACCAGATCGGCCGTGTTACGCGCACCGAGCTTTTCCATCACCCGGGCGCGGTGCACCTCGATTGTCCGTGGAGAAATCCCCAGCACGCGACCGGCTTCCTTGTTCGACTGGCCATTGGTGATCAGCTGCAGAACTTCGCGTTCGCGAGGGGTGAGCTGGTTGAAGCCACGGATTTCGATGGGACGGCGCCCACCCTGCACCGCGCCGATATGAACGTCGCGGCGGAGTGCATCGCGCACCCCGCCCAGAAGCTTTTCTGTATCGACGGGCTTGTGCAGCACGTCATGCACGCCCTCGCGCATCGCCTCCACGGCCCGATGCAAATCGGCTTCGCCGGTCGTCATGAAGATGGGAATGCCGAGCCGGAGGTTCTTGACCCGGCGGATGGCGGGCAGGCTGTCCTCACCATCAACGGTCAGATCCGCAATCACCACATCCGGGCGCCGGAACTCGAGCCCGGCAAGAAGTTCGTCGATGGTCAGGAAATAGGCTGTCTGAAAGCCTTCGAGCCGGAACAACACGCTGAGCGCATCACAATTGGCGCGCTCTGAATCAACGATATAAACAAGCCGGTCACGATTGAAAGCATTGTGATAGTATATCCCGTTCATGATGGTCCTGTTCCCCGATCGCCATCGTATCCACCCCGGAACGCCGGCCCGCAATGCGGGTTGGCGCGCCAACCTCGAATCCGTCCGTTTCCAGCACGTCAGAGTTGCATTTCGCTGGTCTGTGTTTGCCTCTAGGGCCCGCCGCAAGTTCACGAACATTATGGATTGATTGGCGATTTTTCGTACAGCGTATTGAACTCTAGGCAATTGAACGTAGAATCCAGGTGTTCTCACTTAGGTAGCTTTCTACAACTATAAGTTGCATTTTGCAAGCTGCATTTGCTACCCGGATCCGGTCATCTCCCCATCCAGCACACAAAAAGGGCCGCGCATCCGCCTGGCGGACGACACGACCCGATTACTCGTTTTACTTATGCTTTGCTTGGCAAGAAGCCTTGATCAGGCAGGGCGCTTGGCCAGCAGATCGCGAATCTCGGTGAGCAGCACTTCTTCCTTGGGCGGCGCCGGCGGCGCGGCGGGCTTTTCCTCTTGCTTGCGGCGCATCGAGTTGATGCCCTTGACCACGAGGAACAAGGCGAAAGCGATAATCACGAACTTGACGATCGCATTGATGAACAAGCCGATATTGAGCGTGGCGATGCCCGCTTCCTTGGCCGCGGCGACCGAGGCGAAGGTCTGCCCTCCAGCGTCGGACAGGAGGATGAACCAGTTGGAAAAATCGAGGCCGCCCAAGAGCAGCCCGATCACCGGCATGAAAATATCATCGACCAGTGATGAGACGATGGCACCGAACGCAGCGCCGATAATGATACCGATCGCCATGTCGACCATATTGCCCTTGATGGCGAATTCCTTGAATTCCTTGAACATGAACGGGACTCCCGATTGTGGAACAGCAGCCCCCGGCACCGGCCTGGCCTGGCCGGGTTCCACCAGCGATTATCAGGCCATGGCGGGCCGTGCAGCACAAGCAAAAGGGCACTCTGCCTGCCCCATTTTGCAACGCTATTAACGGCTTCTTTACTATGTTCATCGGAGATTGGACCGGTTCGAACCCTTATGGGCGCGACCGCCTCAGGCCTTGGCGACGCGCCGGATATGGACACCAGCCATGCCCTATCGCCGCTCAGCCTCCCCCGCATCTTCAGCGCCCCAGCTCCATCAGGGCGCGGGACGGCCGGATGACTGGCTGGATGTGCGTGAAGACCTTGAGGTGCTTCTCAACCAGATTCAGGACCAGATCGACGCGTATATGGACAGTGACAGCGTAAGCCGGCGCCAGACCGGGGACACTGACGACTTCATCGACCAGATCGACGCGCTCAAGGCCCGCCTTTCCTCCGCTTCACGCGTCGAGGAAGCACCGGCCCCGCGCATGAGCGCCCGCCGCCGCCAGGCGCTGCGCAATGTACAGGATGCGCTCGACCGCCATGGCAGCCGCGATGCCGCCCCCCGGAACATCCGCGACCGCGAAGCCGGGCGCCCAAGCCGGAGTGACCGCCGCGCCGGTGATCCGCTTGAGGATGCAATTGCGCAGATCCGGGCCGGGGTCACCCGGCGCGACAGCCGTCCGCACGATCACGACCTCACCGAGATCGTGGCGATGACCGACCGCATGTCTCAGCGGCTCAACGATATCGAACGCCATTCGCGCGAAGCGGGCAGCAGCGTCTCGACCCATCGCCAGATCGAGGCGTTGACCGACACGGTCGACCAGCTCGCCCGGGTCGTGAGCCGCGCCGGCGACACTTCCACGCTTGAACGCCGGGTCGCCGAGATCGCGGAACGCTCCGGCCGGTCGGCCGATGCGGCGATTGCAGCTGTCGGCGACAAGCTCGATGCGCTCGGGAGTGCCATGGAGCGGCTGGCGCAGCTCAGCGAGAAACGCCCCGGCGAAGCATCCCAGGATTTTCACGCCCTGACCGAGCGGGTGGAACTGCTCAACACCACGATTCGCAAGCTGGCGGATTTCCAGGTCAACCAGGCGCGCGAAGACGAACGCAACGGTGTGCGCGAAGCAACGCTCGAACAGCGCGACGCGACGCGCCAGATCGAGAAATCCGTGCGCGCGCTCTATGACAAGATCGACCGCATGGAAGGCACCGCCTCCGCCCAGGACATGGAGCGGGTACTCGATGCCATCGCCGCCCTGGCGCGGGGTGTCGACCAGAGCCGGGATTCGGGCCTGGACGGCGCCGCACTGATGAACCGGCTCGACGAATTGTCAGAGCGGGTCGCGCTGATCGCAGGCGAAGCCAACCAGTCCGACAGCATCCGCGCCGATGTGGAAGCGATGCGCAGTCATCTGGCCGGGATCGTCGACGGCCGCCTCGATGCGGTACAGGCACAGATCGCCACGCTGGGCGACCGGTTGGACGATGCCGGGGTCGGCCTGCCGCCGGCACTCGAAGACCGGCTCAACGCTATTGCCGAGCGGATCGACACCCTGGCTGCCAACCAGCCCAGCGGCCTCGACCGCGATATTGAGGGCCTCGCGGGCGAGATCGCCCATCGCACTGCCGTTGAAGTGCGCGAAACACTCGAAATCCCTGACCTGACCGGGCTCGTCGACCTGATCGCCACCCGCACGGCGGCAGAAGTTCGCGGCATTGGCGGCGCCGACGGTGCCGTTCTGGCTGAAGGCGGCGAAGGCACCGGCGCCCTGCGCAATGCGCTCTCCGCCCTTGAGGGCCGGATCGCGGCGCTGACCGAAGACCGGCAGCCAACGATCATCGATCATGATGCTCTCGACGCTATGCGCTCGGGCATTGATCAGGTCGACACCCGCCTCGAACGGCTCGAACAAAGCCTGTCGCGGATCGCCTCGGGCCCGGTTGCGGATGCCGCCGGCTCCTCCTCGGCCCACAGCGACACCGGCTGGGAAGATGAGCCCACCGCGCATGGCCTTGCCGTATCGCCCGCCAGCCAGCCCCTTACTGGCGAGGACGCCCCGGCGCATGCCGAGCTTGGCGCTGCGTCAGACTGGCAGACCGGCGCATTGAACGACGACCCCGCCGACCTTGACCTTCACGCCTTCGGTGAAGATGACGCGCAGGACGATCCGGCTGGCGACGATCATGACCAGGACGATCATGGCCAGGCAGGCCCCGCCCCCAGTTTTGCCGCTGCGGGTCTCGGCACCACCGCCCATGCAGGCGATGATTGGGCTGCGGAAAACGCCGAGGATAGCGGTTATGCCGCAGGGGCCTCGCGTCCCTCCGATCGGCTGCCCGACCCGGAGCCGCAATCCGCCTATTCCGATATGAACGCGCAGGATGACTGGGAGACCGCATCCGCCGAGGGCGATGATATGCCCGCGCCCGATCTTGCCGGTGAACGCCCGCCCAAGCCGGTCTCCTCGCTTGGCCGGGAGGCCGAAGACATCCTCCAGCGCGCCACCCAATGGGCGCCTGAATCCGAACCGCGCCGTCGGTCGGTGCTCTCCGATCATGAAGATGACGAGGATGACGAAGGGTCTTCGACCGCCTTCAGCCGCGAAAGCTTCATCGCCGCCGCGCGCCGCGCGGCGCAACGGGCAGGCGAAGAACAGGAAGAACAGGCCGCAGGCGGGCTGTTCGGGCGCGCGCTCTCGCGACTGAGGGGCAAGAAAAGGGTCGAGGAAGACGACGACGCGGCATTTGAAGCCGCCGCCGACAGGGGCGAAGCCGAACAGCCAGAACACAGCGCACCGCATGTGGACGAGCACGATGTGCCGCCCGAGCCTGACAGCATTTTCAACGCTGACGACGAAGAGCCGCTCGAATTCGAAGAGCATTCGGACGAGGAAGGCGAAAAAGAAAGCTTCCTGATGCGGCACCGCAAGGCGCTGCTGCTGGGGGCTTCTGTCATCGCGATCTCGCTGATGACGCTTAATCTGATCGACGAACGTATCGGCGCGAGCCGCAGCGGCGTCCAGCGCGCCTCCACCACGCCGGAAGCCGAAAACATCAGCCAGCTCTCGACCGAAGCGCAGCCCGCGCCGCGCAATGCCCGCGCCGTCGGCCCGGACATGGTGATGGATGGCGAAGTGATGAATGAGGCGACTTACGCTTCGACCCCGATCGCGGACATGATCGCCGATCCCTTCACCGCGCCTGAAGCCGGCACGCAGGATCTCGGCATCGACCGCACGATCACCACCGCCAGCATTCCCGATGATGCCGCCGATGCCGCGGCTCCGGTGCCGAACCGTGCGGCCCCGATGATTACCGCATCGGCCGAAGTGCCGCCGCCCCCGGTCGATACCGGCCCCGAGGCGCTGCGGCAGGCGGCCGCTTCGGGCGATGCGCGCGCGCAGTTTGAAATCGGCGCCATCTATACCGAGGGCCAGACTGTCGAGCAGGATCTCGACGAAGCCTTCAAATGGTATGAGCGGGCCGCAACCGCGGGCTTTGCCCCGGCCCAGTACCGCCTCGGTTCGCTTTATGAAAACGGTCGCGGCGTTGCCAAGGACCTCGAACAGGCCCGGCTCTGGTACGAACGGGCCGCCGAAGCCGGCAACCGCATGGCCATGCACAATCTGGCGTCGCTGTTCGCCAGCGGTGCGCTCGACAGCCAGGACTTCACCAAGGCCGCCCACTGGTTCGAATCCGCCGCCCAGCTCGGGGTCAAGGACAGCCAGTTCAACCTCGGCATGCTTTATGCGCGCGGCTTGGGTGTCGAACAGGATTTCTCCAAGTCGTATCAATGGTTTGCCATTGCCGCGCTTGATGGCGACAAGGATGCCGAACAGGCTCGGGACGACATCGCCCGTTCGCTCGACCCCGAGGCACTGCAGAATGTCCAGACCCTGGTCGATGCCTGGGGCATGGCCGGGCTCGACATGGCGGCCAATTACGCGCCGATCGGCACCTGGAACGAGAGCTTCGATCCCGGCCCGAACATCAAGGAGCCGACCATCGTCTCCCAGGTGCAGGATATCCTCAACAAGCTCGGCTATGATGCCGGCCAGGCGGACGGGCTGATCGGCCCGAAAACCGCCGATGCCATCTCTTCATTCGAGCAATCGATCGGCATGAATCCGAGCGGCGCGATCAATCCGCGGCTGTTGGCGGTTCTGGGCAGTCAGCCGGTTTAGAGATTTAGCCCGGCAGGGCGAATTGACTCTCCTCGGGGGCGGGGCGTAAGCACTGCCCACGAACCCACCATATGGACGCACAGCCGTGCAGCTTTATCTGCCCATCGCCGAGCTTTCGCTCAATCTGTTTCTCCTGATCGGAATGGGCGGCGCGGTGGGTTTTCTGTCCGGTCTTTTCGGGGTCGGCGGCGGTTTCCTTCTTACCCCTCTGTTGATCTTCTCCGGCATCCCCGCACCGGTCGCCGTCGCCTCGGTCACCGGACAGGTCGTGGCGGCCTCGACCTCCGGCGCTCTGAGCTATTACCGGCGCGGCGGGATCGACCTCAAGCTTGCCTCCTTCCTGATCGTTTCAGGGGTGCTCGGCGCCTTTGCCGGGGTATGGACCTTCGGGCTGCTGCGCGCGGCGGGCCAACTCGATCTCACGATTTCGCTCGGTTATCTGATCTTTCTGGGGTCGATCGGTTCGCTGATGTTGATCGAGGCGGCCCGCACCATGATGCGCCACCGCTCGGGCCAGGCCGTGCCGACCCGCCTCCCCGGCCAGCACAACTGGGTGCACGGTTTGCCGCTTCGTGTCCGGTTCAAACGGTCCCGGCTCTATGTGTCGATCATTCCCGTCGTCATGATCGGTTCTTCCATCGGGTTTCTGGGCTCGCTGCTCGGGGTCGGCGGCGGCTTCATCCTGGTGCCGGCGCTGGTCTATCTGCTGCGGGTTCCCGGCTCGATCGTCATCGGCACCTCGCTTCTGCAGGTGCTGTGCATCATGGCCGCGACCACGGTGCTGCATGCGGTCAACAGCCAGACCGTCGATATCCTTCTCGCCTTCACGCTGATGATCGGTTCGGTCGTCGGGGCACAGTTCGGCGCGTCGGCGGGCCGGCGGCTGCGCGGCGATCAACTGCGCGCACTGCTCGGCATCCTGGTGCTGGCCGTTGCAATTCGGTTCGGACTGTCGCTTTTCCTTACTCCTGCCGATCCCTTTTCGGTGGCCATTCTGGGGAGGGGCGCATGATGGTTCGCCTCGCCCTGTCCGTGCTGGCGCTTTGCCTTCTGGGCCTGTCCGCAGCCAAGGCGCAGCGGCTCGTCGCCTCGACCTCGGACCCGGAGGTCTCGATCACCTCGACTTTTGCCGGGGATACGATCACCCTGTTCGGCACCATCGAGCCGGAGACCGGCGCCACCGAGCCGTTGGCGCCCCAGCGCTACGACATGGTCATTGCCGTGCGCGGGCCCGTGGCCAATCACGTCGTGCGCCGCAAGGACAGCGTGTTCGGCATCTGGATCAACCGGGAACAGCAGGAATACCGGAATTTCCCGAATTTCTTTTCAATTGTTTCCAGCGCCCCGCTCGACAAGATTGCCGACGAAGAGCTTCTCAAAAGCCTCTATCTGACCTTCGAATCCCAGACCGAGCTCGCCCGGATCGATGAACCCGCCGCGGTGCAGCCGGTGTTCTCCGAGAATCTTGTGCGCCTCAAGGAGCAGCGCGGACTGTTCGCGCTCAATGAAGGCGGAGTGTCCTTCCTGTCCCCGCGTTTTTACTCGACACGCATCGATTTGCCAGCCTTTGCACCGAACGGCACTTATCTCGCCCAGACCCATCTGTTCCAGAACGGGGAACTGATTGCCCGCCGGGTCGACCGTTTCGTGGTGCGCACGGCAGGGTTCGAGCGGTTTGTCGGCGATGCGGCGCGCGACTATCCGCTGGTCTATGGGGCGTTTTGCGTCCTGCTGGCGGTGTTCACCGGCTGGCTCGGCGGTGTCGCTTTCAAGCGCTAGAGCGCTGTGCGTTTTCACCAGATCGCGATGGCGCTCCATTTATTTTGCGGACCCATTGTGCCTGGCGAAGAACCGGTATCCGGTTTGCGGGCACACGGTTCACGGGATCGTTTGCTTTCCCGTCCAACTTCACACCATGCTTTGGACGAGCAGATTGCCGTTTTCACAGCACTGCTTGCTGAGATAGACTCTTCGCCATGAGTCAGGTTCCCGTCTTCTGGTCACGCACCATCACCTTTGCCGCCATTGCCGGACTGATCCCGTTTGCCGGGGCGTTGATCCTGACGCTGTTTCCGGACGCGGCCCTGCTGGATCCGGTTGTGCTCGAACGCGCGACCATCGGCTATGGCGCGCTGATCCTCGGTTTTCTCGGCGGGGTAAGGTGGGGCATCCGCATGCAGGGTGGCGCCGGGTCCGATCTCACCTATCTTGTTGGTATTGCCGGGGCGATTGTGGGGTTCTTCACCCTGCTCATGCCCTATGTGCTGGCGCTCGCCGTGCTGACGGTAGGGTTCGGCGCACAGGGCGCCTGGGATGTGTGGGGCGGGTTCCGCGGCACGGTGCCCAAACCTTATGCGCGGCTACGGTCAACGCTGACCTGGCTCGTTTGCATCCTGCTGATCGCCATCATTGCCATCAAGGGCATTCAGGCCGCGCTCTAAACCCGTTTCGCATTAAGCAGAGCCGTCGATCGGGCCTGTTTTTTGTTTTGTCGCGTTTCCGAACGGTGAACCGGTGCCCGCTTCACCTGGAACCGCTCTAGCCCCCGACCAGATATCGCGGGGCCACGGCATAGACGCGGCCCTGGCCGAGCATCACCACATTGAGCGCCGAGCGTTTCAGCAAGCCGTCAAAGGCCGGGCTCAAAATGTTCAGCGAGCC
This sequence comes from Cucumibacter marinus DSM 18995, assembly GCF_000429865.1. Classification (GTDB taxonomy): domain Bacteria; phylum Pseudomonadota; class Alphaproteobacteria; order Rhizobiales; family Devosiaceae; genus Cucumibacter; species Cucumibacter marinus. Next base: position 127,664 of record NZ_KE386977.1, on the reverse strand, counting down.
TGTCGAGACGCCATAGGCGGGCAGGATCAGGCGGGTCGTATCGAAGGCGAAACAGGCGCGCCTGACCGAGCGGCCATTGCGACGGATGCGGGCCGCCGGGTGCAAATGCCCGGCGATCTGGTTGGGTGTGGCCGCTTCCGGGATATGGCTGAGCGTCAACCCGGCCATGGCGAGGTTCTCGCAGCAGGTGCCGCCGAGCTCATGGGCAGCCGGGTCGTGATTGCCGGCGAGCCAGACCCAGTCGATGCCCGATGTCAGATCATCCAGCGCTTCGCGGTCGGGTTCGAGCAGGGTCTCGGTGCCTTCGTCGCGGTGAAAGCTGTCACCGAGACAAATCACCCGCTTTGCGCGTGTTTCCGCGATATCGGCCGCAAGGCGCTTGAGGGTCGCCCTGGTATCATAGGGCGGCAGGAACTGGCGCGAGCGGGCAAAGCTGGACATCTTCTCGAGGTGTAAATCGGCGACGAGCAGCGTTTCTTCTTCGGGCCAGTAAAGGGCGCCGGAAAGTAGCGCCTCGAAATGCTGGCCACCGAAATCGAGCCCGATCCGGGCCGGGTCTTCTTCGATGTGCCTGAGCGCCGCGCCGGTCACTGTTCTGGGTTGCCTATCTCTGCATCGCTTCGCGGATCAGATCGTCTGCGGCTTCGGCCATGACGCTTTCGCGCCCTTCGCCAAAGACCGGTTCTTTTCCGATCTCCAGCATAACTGGTACCGCGAGGGGCGAGATTCGGTCGAGGGGTTTGTGCTGAATATGCCGTGAGACACGTCTCAGGCACTCCCCCAACCGCTCGATATCAAGCAGCCCGCGCGCCGCATCGCGCCGCGTCGCCTGGATCAGAATGTGATCGGGCTCGTGCTCATAAAGCACGTCGTAGATCAGGTCGGCGGACATGGTGAGCTGGCGGCCCGACTTCTCCTTGCCCGGGTGGCGGCGCTCGATCAGCCCGGCGATGATGGCGCAGTTCCTGAAAGTGCGTTTCATCAGGCTCGATTCGAGCAGCCAGCTTTCAAGGTCGTCGCCCAGCATGTCCTCGTCGAACAGGCGGTCGAGAGAGAGCTTGTTGCCGCCAATCAGCAGATTGAGATCGGCGGCGCACCATATCGCCAGCGCGTATTCCGAGGCCACGAACCCCAATGGCTTGGCGCGCATGCGCTCGAGCCGCCGGGTCATCAGCATGCCGAGGGTCTGGTGGGCCAGCCGCCCCTCGAACGGATAGCAGACAAGGTAGTGCTTGTCGGCGCGCGGGAAGGTTTCGACCAACAGGCTGTCCGCGCCCGGCAAGGTCGAGACATCGCGTTGCAGCGTCAGCCATTCGCGCACCTGGTCGGGCAGCAATCGCCACTCTTGCGGATTGGCGAGGGTGCCGCGCACGCGTTCGGCCAGATAGGTCGAAAGCGGGAATTTGCCGCCCATATAGCTCGGGATCTTGGGCGAGGTCGATTGGGCGCGCGACACATAGGCTTCGTTCTCGCGCATGGCCTCGAAGGCGACGATCTCGCCGCCGAACAGAAAGGTGTCGCCGGGCACCAGGGTCGTGAAGAAATATTCCTCCATCTCCCCGAGCACCCGCCCGCCGCGGCTGATCGGCCCGGTGGTCGCACCACGCCGGTGCCCCCTGCCCCTCACGAGCCGCACCTTGACCATCGGCTCCTCGATGATGGTGCCGATATTGAGCCGGTATTGCTGGGCGACCTGGGGGTTGGCGATGCGCCACAGCCCTTCCTTGGTCAGCCGCAGCCGGGCGTAGCGCTCATAGGCGCGCAGGGCATAGCCGCCGGTCGCGACGAAATCGACCACCCGCTCGAAGGTCTCCCAGTCGAGATCGCGATAGGGCCAGGCGCGGCGGATTTCGTCATGGAGTTTTGTGGCATCGAATGGCTCGGCACAGGCCATGCCGAGAACATGCTGGGCGAGCACGTCGAGCCCGCCCGAGACCGGGTCCTCGCTGTCCTGTGCGCCTTCAAAGACCGCCTGCTGGGCGGCCTCGCATTCGAGGACCTCGAAGCGGTTGGCGGGCACCAGCAGCGCGCGGGAGGGATCGTCGAGCCGGTGATTGGCGCGCCCGATTCTCTGCAGCAGCCGGCTCGCGCCTTTCGGGGCCCCGATCTGCACGACGAGATCGACATCGCCCCAGTCGATGCCCAGATCAAGGGTCGAGGTGCAAACGACCGCGCGCAGCTTGCCCGCCACCATGGCGCTTTCGACCTTGCGCCGCTGTTCAACGCTCAAAGAGCCATGATGAAGCGCAATCGGCAGCGCGTCGTCATTCGCGGCCCAAAGAAGCTGGAACAGCATCTCGGCCTGTGAGCGCGTGTTGACGAAAAGAAGGGTCGTGCCGTTCTGCTTGATGATGTCGTAAAGTTCGGGGATGGCATAAGCCGCCGAATGCCCGGCCCAGGGCACCCGGTCTTCGCTGGCAAGGATATCGACCTCCGGCTTTGCCCCGCCCTTCATCACCACCATCTCGACCGTACGTTCGGGGGCCGGCGCCCTGATCCAGTCGGCCAGCATGTCCGGCTGTGCGACGGTTGCCGACAGTGCGGTGACCGTCAGATCGGGCGCCAGGGTCGATAGCCGTGCAAGACCCAGCGAAAGCAATTCGCCGCGCTTTGAGGTGACCAGCGCATGCAATTCATCGAGCACCACGCGTTTGAGATTGCCGAACAGGCGCGGCGCATCGCGGTGGGCAAGCAGCAGGGCGAGCTGTTCGGGCGTGGTCATCAGGATATTGGGCGGGTCGTAACGCTGGCGCTGGCGCCGGTGGGAGGGCGTGTCGCCGGTTCGGGTTTCGACCCGGATATCGAGCCCCATATCGTTGATCGGGCCAGTAAGGTTGCGCGCCACATCGACGGCCAGCGCCTTCAGCGGCGACAGGTAAAGGGTGTGCAGGCCCTTTTGCGGTTCCGAGATGAGTTGGTCGATCGAGGGCAGGAACCCGGCGAGCGTCTTGCCTGCGCCGGTCGGGGCAATCAACAGGGCCGAGGAGCCGGCGCGGCTGGCCCGCAAAACGCCGAGCTGGTGCTCGCGCGGCGCCCAGCCGCGGTCGCGGAACCATTCGGCCACCACGGGCGGCAGATCCCAGTTCTCCCGATCCAGCGGTGGCGCGTCATGCATGAGGGAATCCCGTTTCGGTGTATCCTGAACAAATCGGGAATCTTCGCAAGCCGGCTATTCGGAAAAACATGGTCCCCATGCGCGTTAGTGCGTTGCCGCTTGCCGGTATGGCGCGTATCAATCGGGCTCGATCCCGGATGAAAGAACCCTCCCAGCGGTCACCGCTTCCCCTTCCAGCGCCCGTTCCGGGCAGACCCGCCATGAACAAACCCATTCGTCCCTTCACCGTTTCTCATGCCGATGTGTGGCGCATTGCGCTTCCCGCCTCAATCGCGCTGATCACCGAGCCGCTGGTGGGGATCACCGACATCACGGTCATCGGCCGGCTCGGGGAGACGGGCTTGCTCGGTGGCGTGGTCGTGGGCTCTGTCGCCTTCGAGGCGTTGCTGTCGGTCTTCTTTTTCCTGCGCCTTTCAACCGCGGGACTGGTGGCGCAGGCCGAAGGGGCGGAGGATGCGCCGGCCAGCGCGGCCCATGCCATGCGGGCCTTCATTCTGGCCGTACTGTTCGGCGTCGCCTGCATCGCGCTGACCGTGCCGCTGAGATCGGCAGGGGTTACCCTGTTCTCGGTCGATGGGGCGGTGCGCGCGCCGTTCGAGGCCTATTTCGGCATCCGGATGCTCTCGACGCCGTTTGTGTTCCTCAACTTCGCGCTTCTGGGCTGGCTCTATGGGCGCGGGGCGGCGCGCACCAGCCTGGTGCTGACCGTGGTTGCCAATCTCGGCAATGTCGGTCTCAGCGTCGCGCTGGTCTATGGCGCGGGCATGGGCGTTGAAGGGGTCGCCTATGGCACGCTTGGTGCCCAGATCGTCGCGTCGCTCACCGGGCTGGCACTCGTCTGGTATCATTTCAAGGGCTGGCGCGCCTTTGCGCGGATCGTGCCGTTCGACCTGCTGGTCGCGCGCGATGCGCTTAAAGCGCTCTATTCCCTCTCTGCCGGTCTGACCATCCGCTCCGTCTTGTTGATGGCGGTATTCGCCTATTTCACAGCCGCCGGGTCGCGGGCCGGTGATGCAGTGCTTGCCGCCAACGCCGTGTTGCTCAATTTCATGATGGTCACCGCCTTCTTCCTCGACGGCATGGCGACCGCCTCCGAGCGCCTGTGCGGCAAGGCCGTGGGTGCGCGTTACCGCCCCGCCTACCGGCAGGCAGTCGCCAAGGCGATGGCCGGGGGGTTCGTACTTGCCGGCGGGCTTTCGCTGCTCTTTCTTCTTGCCGGCGGCTGGCTGGTCGACCTGATGACGACGGCTCCTGACGTCCGGGCTACCGCGCGCGAGTTCCTGGTGCTGGCAGCGATTGCGCCCGTCACCGGGGTCGCGGCCTTTGTCTTTGACGGGGTGGCCGCCGGTGCCACCATGGGCCGCGAGATCCGCAACGGCATGCTGATCTGCTCGGCAGCCTTTTTCGCCCTCACCTTCCCGCTTCAGGCCTTGTGGGGCGTGCACGGGCTCTGGGTGGCGCTCAACCTTTTCTTCGTGTTGCGCGGCGTCGTCTTCTACTGGCTCTTGAAGCGGCGTGAGCCAGACCTGTTTCCATCCGATCCCGGCGCCCGAACAGCGGGCGCCACGGCCTAGACCCTGGCTTTGCTAAATCTGGGCCTTGCCTTCAGCCCAGTCCTCGACCGCGGTGCCGGTCAAGGCGGTGACAGAGTTCGCCCCCGCTTCGCGCGCGGCGACATCGAGCCCCTGCTTGATGGTCGTCATCAATTCCATGCCGCGATAGACCAGCGCCGTGTAGAGCTGGATGGCGTTGGCACCCGCGGCGAGCTTGGCCACTGCCGAAGCGGGTGAATGCACCCCACCCACACCGATGATCGGCATGGTGTCGCCGACCCGCTGCCGGAGCTGGGCAAGGCGTTGCGTTGCGAGATTGAACAGCGGTGCGCCCGAAAGCCCGCCCGCTTCATGCGCATGGCGATGCCCCTTGACCGTCTCCCGGCTCAGAGTTGTGTTCGACATGATCAGCCCGTCGAGATCGACCGAGGCGACCACCGCCGCGATGGCATCGAGCTCGTTCCGGTCAAGGTCAGGGGCGAGTTTCAGGAACAACGGCACACGGGTTACGGCGCGGCTGCGCTCGGCCAGCACCTCACCGAGCAAGCGCCTGAGCGCCTCGTCGGTCTGCAGATCCCTGAGGCCGGGCGTGTTGGGAGAGGATATGTTGACCGTCAGGTAATCGGCGACCGGCGCGAACCGCTTTACGCCCAGCACATAGTCGGCGACGAAATCTTCGCTCAGCTTGTTGGCGCCGATATTGACCCCGATGGTGGCGCCGTGACGCGGGGCCTCAAGGCGTTTGAGCGCAGCGTCATGGCCTTCGGAGTTGAAGCCATAGCGGTTGATCACCCCTTCATCGTCTTCGAGCCGGAAGATGCGCGGCTTGGGATTGCCGGGCTGGGGCTGCGGGGTGATGGTGCCGACCTCGGCGAAGCCGAAACCGATAGTGCAGAGCTGGCGGGGGACTTCCGCATTCTTGTCGAAACCGGCGGCCATGCCGACGGGATTGGGGAGTTCAAGCCCGGCCAGGGTCACCGCAAGGCTCGGCGGATCGGGTTCGGCCTGCGCCGGGACGGCTCCGAGCTTGAGCGCGGTCAGGGTCGCGGCGTGGGCGCGCTCCGGATCCATGGACAGAAGAAGCTCCCGCGCCAGCCGCTGCGGGCCATCGAGACGCAGGAAGTTCGACAGTCCTTGTCGGATCATTCAGAGGCCCTCGGGTAAAACGAACTCGCCTTTCTCATCGGCGCTGAGGGGCTTTTGCCACCGAACGGCGGACAGGGGCAAGGCCCCATAGAGGTGAGGAAACAATGCGCCGCCGCGCGACGGCTCCCAGCGCAGCAAGGGACCAAGCGCGCCAGGGTCGACCGCCACCAGCATCAATTCGCTCTTGCCGGCGAAATGGCGCCTCAAGGTTTCTGCAAGCTGCTCGCCGGTCGAAAAATGGATAAAGCCATCCGAGAGGTCGACGGGGGCGCCTGAAAATTCGCCCTTTGCCAAAGCCTCTTCCCAGTCTGCCTCGCCACAGACCTTGTAGATCAGTTTTTCCTGCGCGTTCACGCCCCGCTCCTTCCGGTGGCCGCCAATGCGGATTATCGGCGACTGCCACCTCATTCTGCCTATCAGGCACCTCAGGGTTTTGACCCATAAGTGTTTTTCCTTATAGAGACGCTTTACAACACGGTTAAGGCAAATTAGGAAGTATGGGACGATTATCCGATTTATCGGATGATATTCCTAGCCCACTTAGGCCAATCGCATGATTTCACATCGGGCCATCTGGGAGGCGATTGATTCGCTGGCGGTACGGCATGGCCTGTCGACATCCGGGCTGGCCCGGCTGGCGCATCTCGACCCCACTGCCTTCAATCCCTCGAAACGGGTTTCCAAGCTTGGGCGCGAGCGCTGGCCTTCGACAGAGAGCCTGGCCAAGGTGCTGGCGGCGACCGGGGAAGACTTCGAGACCTTCCTGTCCCATGGCGGCGTCTTTCGTCACGCCACGGGCAGCCGGCTGGTGCCGCTTCTGGGTTTTGCGCAAGCCGGCGCCGGCGGCTTTTTCGATTCCGGCGGCTTCCCGGCCGGCCAGGGTTGGGATGAAGTCAGCTTTCCTTCCGGTGTTGACGGAGCAAGCTATGCGCTCGAGGTCAGCGGAGAATCCATGCTCCCGCTTTACCGCGACGGGGACATTCTGATTGTCTCCCCCTCAGATGCGCCGCGGCGGGGCGACCGTGTGGTGGTGCGCACGCTCGAAGGGGAAGTGATGGCCAAGATCCTTCACCGGCAAACCGCCAAGACTGTCGAATTGCATTCGCTCAATCCCGAGCATGGTCCGCGCGTGCTGGCGATGAGCGAGATCGACTGGATTGCCCGTATCCTTTGGGCCAGCCAGTAGGAGCACCCAATGGCAAGGCTGACCACGATCGGCTTCGATGCCGATGATACCTTGTGGCAGAACGAGGAATTCTACCGGCTCACCGAGGCACAATTCGCCGCGCTCCTGGCCGATCACGCCTCCGAGGAAACCATCAGTTCGGAGCTGATGAAGATCAATCTGCGCAATCTCGAATTCTACGGCTTCGGCATCAAAAGCTTCACTCTCTCGATGATCGAAACCGCCCTGACGATCACCGGCGGCAATGTGCCAACCCGGGTGATCAGCGAGATTCTCGCGGCAGGCCGCGAATTGATGACCCATCCGGTCGAACCGCTGCCGCATGCGGTCTCGGCGCTCGAAGCTGTGCGCGACAATTATCGCATCGTCCTTGTCACCAAGGGCGATCTGCTCGACCAGGAACGCAAGCTCGCCCAGTCAGGCCTTGGCGACTATTTCGACGGGGTCGAGATCGTCTCCGCCAAGACCGTCGAGACCTATCATGCGGTCTTTGCCCGGCATGGCGATGGTCCCGAACACGGCATGATGGTTGGGAATTCGCTCAAATCCGACGTCGTTCCGGCAATCGAAGCCGGGGCATGGGGGGTCTTCGTGCCGCATGACCTCACCTGGGCGGCCGAACACGCCGATGCGCCCTCCGGCCACCCCCGCTTTCACGAAATTCCGCATCTTGGCGATCTGCCACCGCTGCTCGACCGGTTGCAGTAGCGCGAGCGCGTGCAAGTGGCGCAGGCGCCAACCTCCGTCATGCTCGGGCTCGCCCTTCGCCCCACATCCAGCCGGCGCGAGGCGAAAGGAGGCCGGGGCGGCCCGGGAGGATGCGACCCCAAGCCCTCACCCTGAGGTGAGAGACGAAGCCGAGCCTCGAAGGGCGAGGGCTGAATGTGACAGCGTCTGTGATCTGCCTTTCCCTCCCCCTTGCGGGGAGGGACGTTGAGCAGGATTTGGCTTGCCAAATCCGTCGCGAGACAGGGTGGGGGTGACCCTGCATACTCCGCGCGAGACGTGACTGAGTCTCTCTTGGGACCCCCACCCGGCCCGGCTAGCCGGTCCACCCTCCCCGCAAGGGGGGAGGGTTTGGGCGGTGCCCGCTTCACCAATGGAGTTGAAGGAACAATGAGTGGCCCCAATGTCACCTCCCCCTTGACGGGGGGTGACAAGCGGTTGGGCGAAGCCCAAACCGAGGTTCCGGTGGAACCTTGGTAGTGCTGGAACGGGTGGGGGTGGTGTTTCCGCCATTCGAGCGTAGCTCTCATGGCCTTCTCACCTGAA
>NZ_KE386977.1:0-119042 GCF_000429865.1 Cucumibacter marinus DSM 18995 | reverse complement strand
GAGAGGGAGCGCACGGTGCAGGACTGTCCCAAGCCCTCACCCTGAGGCGAGAGGCGAAGCCGAACCTCGAAGGGCGAGGGCTCGTCCGACGGGAACAAGGCGGCGGACCGCCCTGCCCTGCAATCGGACTTAGGACAAGAAGTCCCCGTTGAGCGCCTGGGCAATCAACTGGCGGGTTTCGGCAACGCCGTAGAGCGCCACGAAGGAACCGAAGCGAGGGCCCTGGTCCTGACCGAGCAGCACTTGATAGAGCGCCTTGAACCAGTCCCGGAGCGGTTCGATCCCTGCGGATTTGCCGATCTCGTAGACGACGTTCTGGATCGCCTCGGCATCGGTCGACCCCTCGAGCGGCTCAAGCGCCACCGAAAGCGCTTCGAATGCCTTGCGCTCGGTGTCGGTCGCCGCCCTGAAGGTCTTGTTGGGCTTCACGAAGTCCGCAAAGTAGCGGATCGCATAGCCGGCCAGCCGGTCGAGTTCGGGATGGCTTTGCGGCGTGGCGCCCGGCACATAGCGGGAGATGAAGCCCCACAGCACAGCCTTGTCCTCGGCATTGGCCGCCGAAACCAGGTTGAGCAGCAGCGAGAAGGTGAGCGGCATGTTCGGGGAGCCGTGCTCGCCTTCATGCGGGTTGCCCGAATGGATGTGGAAGGCCGGGTTCTCAAGCCGCTCGGCTGCGCTCTGCCGGTCATAGGCGGAAACGAACTGGTAGTATTCGTCGACCGCGCGCGGGATGACATCGAAATAGAGCTTCTTGGCCGCCCGGGGCTTTTGATAGACGAACAGCGCCAGGCTTTCGGTGGGCGCATAGGCCAGCCATTCGTCGATCGAGATGCCATTGCCTTTCGACTTCGAGATCTTCTGCCCGTTCTGATCGAGGAACAGCTCATAGACGTAATGCTCGGGCGCCGGGGCACCGAGGATCTTGCAGATCCGGTCATAGATCGGCTGGTTGGACTGATGGTCCTTGCCGAACATCTCGAAATCGACCCCGAGCGCGGCCCAGCGCATGCCGAAATCGGGCTTCCACTGCATCTTGCAGTTGCCGCCGGTGACCGACATGGTGATTTCGGTGCCGTCTTCATCGTCAAAGGTGATTGTGCCGGCCTTGGCGTCGACATGCTTCATGGGCACATAGAGCACCCGGCCCGAGCTCGGCGAGATCGGCAGGAACGGGCTATAGGTCGCCTGCCGTTCCGGCCCGAGAGTTGGCAACATCACCTTCATGATGTCGTCGAACTTCTCGACCGCGTGCAACAGGGCCTCATCGAACTTGCCAGACTTGTAATAGTCCGTGGCGCTGGCGAACTCGTAGTCGAAGCCATAAGCGTCGAGGAACCGACACAGCATGGCGTTGTTGTGATCGGCAAAGCTGTCATGGTCGCTACCGAACGGGTTCGGCACGGCGGTCAGAGGCAGCTGCAGATAGGGCTCGAGCGCCTTGGGATCGGGCACCGTATCCGGGATCTTGCGCATGCCGTCCATATCGTCGGAAAAGCAGATCAGCCGGGTCGGGATTTCGTCGCGGGTCAACAACCGAAACGCCGTGCGCACCATGGTCGTGCGCGCGACCTCGCAGAAAGTGCCGATATGCGGCAGGCCGGACGGTCCGTAACCGGTCTCGAACACGGCCTCCTGTTTGCCCGATTTCTCCAGCCGTTTGACGATCTTGCGGGCCTCTTCGAAGGGCCAGGCGCGCGCGGTCTGCGCCGCATCGAACAATGCGGGATCAAGGGCTGGGAGTTGGGTGTTCGGCACTTTTCTTTCTCGTTTGTTGTCAGGCCCGGGAAGCGGGCCGGGCCGGTGTTGCACCGTTCCTGTCTGGCAGTCAACGGTTTCCCCCGAACGGCACGGCTTGCCAAGGGGCCCAGAGCTTCCTAGGTAAAGGCATCGGGACGACAAGGTTGAGGACATCGTCATGCCGCTTTCCGTACAGGAAGCCCTTATCTACATCATGGTCACCGTTTCGGCTTCGGACCGTTCGATGACCGACGAAGAGCTGCGCCGCATGGGATCGGTTGTCCGCAATCTGCCGATCTTTTCCGGCTTCGATGAAAACGACCTGCCGGACGTGGCGCGGCAATGCGCCGATCTCGTCAATTCGGAAGCCGGGCTGCAGGGCGTGCTGTCCGCAATCGGCGAGGCCGTGCCCCAGCATCTGGGCGACACCGCCTATGCGGTGGCCATGGAAGTGGCGGCGGCGGACCTTGTCGTGAACCCTGAAGAAGCACGCGTTCTGCAGCTTGTCGGCGAACGGCTCGGCGTTGATCGCCTGACCCGCGTGGCCATCGAGACAGCAGCGCGGGCCAGACACCGGGCGCTTTAGCGGCGATGGCGCTGTTCGGGCTCAGTGAAGGTCAGTTCCGTTTTGCCACCTTCGTGGCGATCTTCTTGATCATGACCCTGCTCGAGACAGCGCTGCCGCGGCGTGAGCGCCGGCATCAGCGGCTTGCGCGCTGGCCGACCAATATCGGGGTATTGATCGCCACCTTTGTGGCGGTTTCCATGATCACCTTCGTTGTGCCGATCACCGCCACGCTCACCGCGATCTGGGCGCAATCGAGCGGCTGGGGACTGTTCAACGTGGTTGGCTGGCCGGTCTGGCTTGAGGCGCTGATTGCGTTCGTGGTGCTCGATTTCGTCATCTGGGCGCAGCACTGGGTGATGCATCACGTGCCCGTCTTGTGGCGGGTTCACCGCGTGCATCACACTGATCAGGACCTCGATGCGAGCACGGCCGTGCGGTTCCACCCGGTCGAGATCATTCTCTCGATCGCGCTCAAATCGGCGGCGGTGCTGGCGCTGGGGGCGGATCCGATCGTCGTCGTGGTGTTCGAGGCCGCGGTCAATGGCGCGGCGTTGTTCAACCATGCCAATCTGAAGCTGAGCGGGGCGACCGATCGTGTTGTGCGCCTGTTCATCGTGACGCCCGACATGCATCGCGTGCACCACTCCTCGACCCTGGCCGAGACAAACTCCAACTACGGTTTTCTGCTTTCGCTCTGGGATCGGTTGTTCCGGGTCTACACAGACCAGCCGGCCAAGGGCCATGACGGCATGACCATCGGGCTCGAGGATTATCAGGCCGAAGGTCCGACCCGTCTGGGGTGGTCGCTCGGCTTGCCCTTCCGCAAGCGCTGATCAGTAGAATCCCACCGGGAACCATTTGAGATAATAGCCGTCGAGGGAGCCGTCGCGCTTGAGGCGTGCCAGCGCCCAGTTGATCGCCGCGCGCACCGAATCCTGCCCGGCCCTGACCGCGATAGTGAGGCCGGGCCCGAAATAGGCCCGATCAAAATAGGGATCGCCGGCGAAAGCGCAGCAATCGGGATGATCGTTGAGCCAGAATGAGGCCCGCATCGCATCGCCGAAATAGGCGTTGACTTCATTGTTGGCGACCGCCTCGAGCGCTTCGAACTCGGTGTCGAACGCCACCGCCTCATGCCAGGGAAAGAACGTCTTGAGATAGTCAGCGTGAACCGAGCCCTGCCGCACGGCAACGCGTGACATGACCTCCGGCCGGAACCCGGCGCCGGACTTCTCGGTCACGAAGCGGGCCGGCAGCGCCAGATAGACGTGAGAGAAATCGAATTTTTCAGCGGTCGCCTCGTCGATCGACAGCCCGGCAATCAGCGCATCGCCCTGGTTGTCGCTGAGCGCCTGCTGCACCTGCTCCCAGGGCCAGGTCTGGATGGTGCACCGTGCCTCGATCACAGCGCAGATGCCGCGGGCGAGGTCGATATTGAACCCGGTCAATTCACCCACCCCGTCGCGGAAGTTGAAGGGCGGAAAATCGCCGGTCGTCAGGAAGCGGATCGCAGGCACTTGCGCCAGATCCGGAGCTTCCTCACGTGCACTCGGATCAACATGATTGGGCAGGGTCTGGGCCACAATGGCCGCCATCGGCATCGACCACAGGCCGATCGCCAGCGCAGCCAGCGATGCTGCGCGCCACAACAAGCGTTTCAAGAGGAACTCCAACCGCATCCCCGTCATCGAGCGAGTTATGGCCCAGCGGCGCGCCGATGGCGAGACCTCAATCGTCATTTTGGGGATAGCAGTGCCCGCCAATGGGGCCCCGCTTTCTACACAGGAGAAACACGCAAGTGTTGCCGCGATGGAATGTTTGATCGCAATTTGTTTTAATTGATAGTGAATAAGTATTTCTGCGTAAAACCGAGTAACATGGACGCATTATTTCCGGATCAGCGCGCATTTCCGGCCAACAAGACTGACCAGTCCGATCCACGGGCGGCTCTTGTGCGCGCCATTCTGGGTTCGGCCTGCGAAAGCGCCGGACAAGCCGCTTCCATCCTCGAGACGGCGAATTTCGAAGGCGCCGATATCATGCGGCGCCTTGCTGTCATCGCCGATCTGCCGGAAGGCCGCGTGTATGCGCGGGCGGCGGCATGGCTGGGCCTTGCTTATTTCGATGTCATTCCCGCCAAGGCGCAATTCGGTGCGGAGGTCCCGTTCTCCGGGCAGATTGCGCAGCAAGCCAGCCTCAGAGCCCGCCTTGGCGCGCGCGATGTGCTGTTCGTTGCGCCGGGCTTTGAACAGTTGATCGCGCTGTCGAAGCGGTCTGACACCATGCGGGCGCTGGGTCCCGGCATCTGCGTGGTGCCGCCAGCGGCACTCAAGGCCGGTATCGCCCGACAACGGGAGGCGTGGCTGACGAGCGAAGCAACCGCCAGGCTTGGCCGTCTCAAGGGCCGGTTCAGCGCTGCCGACCATATCAGACCGGTAACCCGGCTCGGTTTCGCCCTCGCGGTCCTGGCCGTGACCACCCTGGCCGTTCTGGCGCCCGGCATGCTGCTGCCTTTGATCACGCCGCCGCTCGCGATCATCTATCTGGGACCGTCCCTGTTTCGGCTCATGGCGGCGTTGCGCACCAGGGGCTTCAACCGCCCGAAAGTCCGGCCGCGGAATCCGGGGCGATTGCCGGTGTATTCAATTCTGGTTCCGCTCTATGACGAGGCGGCGCTGGTGCCCCAGCTGTGTCAGGCGCTCAACGCTCTCGATTACCCGCGCGACAAGCTGGACATCAAGTTTGTGGTCGAGGCGGAAAGCCCGAAGACCATCGCGGCCGTCGAGGCGCATCTCGACAGAGGCCCTTTCGAGCTGATCGTGGTTCAGGATTCAGCGCCTCGCACCAAGCCCAAAGCGCTCAATTATGCCCTGCCCTTTGTCCGCGGGGAGTATCTCGTGGTCTTCGATGCCGAGGATGTCCCTGAACCGGACCAACTCCGCCTGGCCGTCGACCGGTTCGAGGCCGATCCCGGGCTCGACTGCCTGCAGGCGGAACTGGTCGTCGACAATGCGGCGGAGAACTTCCTCACCAAGATGTTCGCGAGCGAATATGCGGCCCAGTTCGGCCTGATCCTGCCGGCCATCGCAGGGGCGGGCCTGCCGGTTCCGTTGGGCGGTTCTTCCAATCATCTGCGGGCCGAAAGCCTCATGAAGGCTGGAGGCTGGGACAGCCACAACGTGACCGAGGATGCTGATCTCGGGGTTCGGCTGGCGCGGCTCGGCATGCGGTGCGAAACGCTGGTCTCGGCCACCTTCGAGGAGGCGCCGGTCACCATCAATGGCTGGGTGCGCCAGCGCACACGCTGGATGAAGGGCTGGATGCAGACCCTTCTCGTTCACAACCGCAACACCGGTGCGCTGTTCCGCCAGCTCGGCCCGGCCGGATTTCTGGCGTTCCAGATCTATGTCGGCGGGATGGCGTTGACCGCCCCTGTGCATGCGGCATTTCTGGCGATTATCCTCATCAAGAGCTTCACCTTCGGGGTGCTCAATATCTGGCCTGCCGACCCATGGATCGCCATCCATGGCGCAATCCTGCTCCTTGGATATGCCTGCAATGCCGTCACCCTCTATCTCGGGCTCAGGCGCTTTGGCCGGCAGCGCCATGCCGGCTGGCTTGCGCTTTTGCCGCTCTACTGGATCCTGTCGAGCATTGCCGGGCTGCGCGCCGCCTATCAGCTGTTTGCCAATCCCTTTGAATGGGAAAAGACCCGCCACGCCATGACGCGTTTGCCGCGGCAGGGGTTTGAGCGGATGGCACCCACTTCCGACGCCAAATGACAGGCCCTGCTTGACCGTTCTCCCGCTGTCTTGTCCAAATACGCAGCGCGGGACGGGCGAGAAGGGACGAGGGGATGATCCGGATTATTCGCTTGGCGCTGGCCGCGCCAGTTGCACTGTGGCTGCTTGCGGCGCCCGGGAGCGCGGGAGCAGCGGAGATCAAGACATTTCCTGACCGGGAAGAAGGCTGCACACTCTCCCTTGAGGGCCTGATCGAACCGGGTGACCGGCTCAAGCTCAAGGAGGCCATGGACCAGGTGTCCTGGGGCTGGCGCACGCTGTGCCTTGACAGTCCGGGCGGGTCACTTGCCGAGGCGGTGCGCATGGGCGCGCTGCTGCAAGGTGTCAGCACCCGCATAGAGGCCGGTCGCCGATGTGTTTCGGCCTGCGCGGTTCTGTTCATGGCGGGGCGCTGGCATATCGACAGCGAGGACGTAACTCTTCCCGACCGGGTCATGCACGCCACTGCGGGTCTCGGCTTTCATGCGCCGGCGCTCAGCATCGCGGAGGGCAATTATTCCGCCGACACAGTCGCCGAGGCCTATGACGTCTCCACCGAAGCGATCGCACAACTCATTTCCACCGCGGCCAACTGGCATTTCCCCAATGACCGGCTGACCGAGATGCTCGCCACTTCATTCAGCGACATGCGGATGATCGAAACCGTTGAAGATGCGGCGCGGTGGGACATCGAGGTGGCCGGCATCGACTGGCCGGAGACGATTACCCCGCGGCATGTCGTGTTCGCCTGCCAGAATGCGCTTCAGCAGGTCAACGATCTCAGGCGGGCCACAAACAGCACCACGGCCAGTCTTTCTGACACTGATGTGTCGACGGAATTCAAGGCTATCACCAGGGATGCGTATGACGGTGCCAGGACTTTGACGAGCGTCTATTTCGGGTTCGGCGATGAAGGCGACACCAATTGTTCGCTGGATTTCTATCCGTTCCAGAACGAACGCAGAATGGTCGATGCCAACTATGTGCGGCTCCCAGAGCCCGTCGAAGTCTCGGGTTACATGTTCTATCCCGGCGGAATGCGTCTCGCGGATCTCGCCGCCGGGCGCCGGCCAGAAGAAGGCGACTGGCAGGTCCGTGAACGGCGGGAGGCAACCTGCACAGTCGTTCGTGATGGCCAGGTCACCGACCAGGAAGTTTGTGACGCCATTATCGTCACCCGCCTGAGTGCCGATCTCAACATGGAGGGACGCACGCGTTTCGGTCGTTTCACCTGGCCGTCAGGCGCCGTGACCTCTTTCGAGCACGGACCGGAACGCACCTTGGTCAACGGCAAGCCCGGTGACTATGTCGGCTGGATCGACGAGCCCGAGCAGCTCGGGAATTGCTTGCACAATATCGAGCTGGGCAGCCTGTTCTGCCACGACAGCTACGCGATACCGGCCTATTTCGAGCAATGAGATGGAGCGGGTGAAGGGAATCGAACCCTCGTCTTAAGCTTGGGAAGCTCCTGCTCTACCATTGAGCTACACCCGCATGGCCGCAGCGCGATGCGCCGGGGCCTTATGTGCGTCAAAGCGCGGCGGCGGTCAAGATGCCGTATCGAAGGGTTTGAAGTGCTTGGAGAGCTTGAGGCTCTGGGCCTGGTAATTCGAGCCCAGATCGCTGCCATAGAGCAGCCTCGGGCGCTCGGCCATGCGTTCGTAAACCAGCCGTCCGATGGTCTGGCCGTCTTCGACGAGGAAGGGCACTTCGCGGCTTCTGACCTCGAGGACCGCGCGGCTGCCGCGGCCGCCGGCCGCGTCATGGCCGAAGCCCGGGTCGAAGAAGCCCGCATAGTGCACTCGGAATTCACCGACCAGCGGATCGAAAGGCACCATCTCCGCGGCATAGTCGGGCGGCACGTGCACCGCCTCACGGCTGACGAGGATGTAGAACTCATCCGGATCGAAGGTCAGGGCGTGGTTGCCGCGATCGTAGAGCGGTTCCCAATAATCGAGCACGTCGAGCGCAGCCTTCTTGTCGACATCGACAACCCCGGTATGGCGCTTGGAACGGAAGCCGATCAGGCCACCCCGGCCTTCGCCGTTGAGATCGATCGAAAGGGACACGCCGTCCCCGATCTGCGGATTGTCGGAGAAGACCAGCGTTTCGCTCTCATTGAGCGCGCGATGCTCGTCAGCATCGAGCACGGTATGGCCACGCCGAAAGCGGATCTGGCTCAGCCGCGAGCCGCGCCGAACCAGCACCGGGAAGGTGCGTGGGCTGATCTCGAGATAGAGCGGTCCCTTATAGCCGGGCTCGATGGTGTCGAAGGAGCGGGCATTATCCGCGATCACACGGGTGAAGATATCGAGGCGCCCGGTCGAGGATTTGGGGTTGGTCGTCGCGCTCACATCTTCGGGCAGGGCCAATGCCTCGATCAGCGGCACGATATAAACGCAGCCGCGCTCCAGCACGGCGCCGGCAGTCAGATCAATCTCGTGAAGCAGCAGATCCGCGATGCGGTCGGTCACCTTGTGGTCCGGTCCTGGCAGAAAACTGGCGCGCACGCGATAGGCGCGGTCGTCCAGGCGCAGATCCAGGCTGGCGGGCTGCACCTGATCTGCATCGAAGCCTCCGCCATCGAATATGGCGCCCTGGCTGGCGAGATCGTCGATCATGCGGGCGGAGAAAATGCCCTTGGGTGAAGTGTCGCCCATCGGGAGCCCTTCAGCTGTGTGGTGCTCACCCCTAGCAATCCGAGCGATTGACGCCAAGGCGCAATTGGCCTTAGATCACAGCCTGGTGGCGATTTGGCCGGCCGATTGCAGCCACCATGGACCGGGTTCGTTGAAAACCGCTCCTAAAACAAACTGCTAAAGGACCGTCTGTACCGGCCCACGCGGCCGGTATTTTTGTTTGGAGACCGAGATGAGCGCGCGCGACAAGAACCCCCTTTCCTCTCCGGCCAACTGGTCGGCCAGCACGCGGCTGGTGCATGGCGGCGTCGAGAGAAGCCAGCATGGAGAAACCGCCGAACCGATCTATTTGAATTCGGGTTATGTCTATCCGGATTCAGATGATGCGGCGGCGCGGTTCAAGGGCGACAGCCCGGGTCACATCTATTCGCGTTTCTCCAATCCCACGGTCGAGACCTTTCAGGACCGCATGGCCATGCTGGAAGGGGCGGAATCAGCGCGCGGCACCGCCACCGGCATGGCGGCGGTCACGGTCTCTCTGATGAGCCAGGTCAGGGCCGGCGATCACGTCGTGGCAGCGCGGGCATTGTTCGGGTCGTGCCGCTATGTGGTCGAGGACTTCCTGCCGCGCTGGGGCGTCGAGACCACGCTGGTGGATGGCGAAGATCCGCAGAATTTCGCCCGGGCGATGAAGCCGAATACAAAGGCCGTGTTTATCGAAAGCCCGACCAACCCCACCCTGTCCCTGGTCGATATCGCGGCTGTGGCCGATATCGCCCATGCCCACAACGCCGTGCTGATCGTCGACAATGTATTCGCCACCGCGCTGTGGCAGCACCCGCTCGAGCTCGGGGCCGATCTCGTCGTTTATTCGGCGACCAAGCACATCGATGGGCAGGGCCGGGTTCTCGGCGGCGTGGTGCTGGGATCTCAGGAGTTGATCGGCGGCGACATTCACGCCTTCATCCGGCAGACCGGCCCCTCGATGAGCCCGTTCAACGCCTGGGTGCTGGCCAAGGGCGTCGAGACCCTGCCGGTGCGCGTTCGCGCCATGACCGACTCGGCTGCCAGGCTTGCCGAATTCCTTGCCGACCATCCCAAGATCGAGCGGGTCTATTACCCGCATCACAAGAGCCACCCGCAATACGAGCTTGCGAAAAGGCAGATGGAGGCCGGCTCGTCCATGATCGCCTTCGAGGTGAAGGGCGGTCAGGCGGGCGCCTTTGCCGCTGCCGACGGGCTGGCGGTGATCCGCATTTCGAACAATCTCGGGGATGCCAAATCGATCATCACCCACCCCACCACCACGACCCATCAGCGGTTCGAGGAAGAGGTGCGGCTCGAGCAGGGGATCACGCCTGGACTACTGCGCCTGTCGGTCGGGCTCGAGGACACGAACGATCTGTTGAAGGATCTCGATTTCGCCCTGTCAGCGGTCTAGGCCGCTTTCGGGTCCAGTATCCGAGAAACGCTGGCGCGCGAGCATCAGCCGTGCGCCGGCGGTGATGAAGCATCCGATGCCGAACAAAATAGCCAGGAGCGGGAAGTAGGCCGGCATCAGGCACAACAGCACGAAGAAGGCGATGGTCTCGGTGCCCTCGAGCAGGCCACCGGTGAAATAGAGCGATTTCGATCCGCGCTCCTCGGTCTCTTCCCCATGGCGTTCGGCCAGCACCGCATAGCCGAGAAAGCTCGCCCCGTTCACATAGAACGAGAGCAGCAGAAAGCCTCCCGCCACCCCGTTGCGCGCCGGATCGGCAAGGATGAATCCCAGCGGCACCGCGCCGTAGAACAGGAAATCGGCGAGGATATCGAAATAGCCACCAAAGTCGGTCTTGCGTGTGGCGCGGGCCACCGCCCCGTCGAGCCCGTCGGCGATGCGCGACAGTAGAATCAGCACCAGCGCCAGTGCCATCCAGCTCACCGAGATGCTCACGGCCGCCGCCAGGCCCAGGAGCAGGCCCAGCGCCGTGATGGCGTCCGCGGTGATGCCGAGCCTGGCCAGCGCAGCACCGGCCCGGTTCAGGGGCGGGTCGATATAGGGGCGTAAATGCTTGTCGAACATGGTTTCTCCCGCAATCTGACTAGCACAGCCAGACGGCGCTGCGCGTCATTTGTTCGTGACGGATACGCGAGCGCAACCGGTTGTGCGAGCCCTAACAAAGCGTCTCGCCAGCGCTTCGCCAACCGGCTATAGGCTTGGGATATGGAACTCCGGCCTGTCCTCATGATCACCGGCGCGTTGACCGCCACGCTCGGCTGCTCGATGTTTCTGCCGGCGATCGCAGATGCCATGGTCGGGCATCCGGACTGGATGGTGTTCGTGTCCGCGGGGCTGATCACCTCCTTTGTCGGTGCCGGTGTGTGGACCGCCTCTTCGGGCGGTGAGCAGACGATGAATGCGCGCCAGGCATTCCTTCTGACCGCGACGCTGTGGATCGTTCTCGCTTTCTTTGCCGCGCTGCCGCTGTATTTTTCCGAACTCAGCCTGTCCTTCACCGATGCCTATTTCGAGGCCATGTCGGGGCTCACCACCACCGGCTCGACGGTGATCACGGGGCTTGATGTGGCGCCACCGGGGATCCTGTTATGGCGCGGGTTGCTGCAATGGTTCGGAGGGTTGGGGATCGTCGTCATGGCGATTGCCGTCCTGCCGATGTTGCAGATCGGCGGCATGCAGATGTTCAAGGCCGAGGCCTTCGACACGCCGGAAAAGATCCTGCCCCGCGCTGCCCAGATCGCCGGAACGATGACTGCGATCTACCTGGTGCTCACCGGGGTATGCGCCGCTGCCTACTGGGCTGCCGGGATGGGTTTGTTCGATGCGGTTGTGCATGCGATGACCACTGTGGCGACCGGGGGCTATTCAACCCATGATGCCTCGATCGGGCACTATGATTCAGGGCCGATCGATTATGTCGGGGTTACCTTCATGATCTTGGGTTCGCTGCCCTTCCTGCTCTATATCCGCGCCACCCAGGGCTCGCTGATGCCGCTTTTCCGCGACAGCCAGGTTCGGGCCTTTCTTGGCATCGTGGCGGTGGCGACGCTGGTGCTGTTCTATATCCAGCTCACCAATACCGAACACACCGGAGAGCCGGCCTTCCGGCAGGCCCTGTTCAACTCCGTTTCGGTGATCACCGGCACCGGCTACGCCACCGAGGATTATGACAATTGGGGGCATCACGCGATCGCGCTGATGTTCGTCCTGACCTTTCTTGGCGGCTGCGCCGGGTCGACGAGCTGCGGCATCAAAACCTTCCGGTTGCAGGTGCTCTATATCGAACTGCGCCAGCATGTGCGGCAGATCCTGTTCCCCTCCGGGGTCTTCGTCAGGCGATACAATGGCCGGGTCTTGCCCGACAGCGTCGCCGCCTCGGTGATGAGCTTCGTCTTTGTCTATTTCGTTGCGTTCTTCCTGTTGGCTTTGGCGCTCAGCCTCACCGGGCTCAATCCACTGGAATCGCTTTCGGGTGCGGCCACCTCGATCTCCAATGTCGGGCCGGGGCTGGGCGAGCGGATCGGGCCGGCGGGCACCTTCCAGAGCGTCAATGATACGGCGAAATGGATCCTGACCGCCGGGATGCTGCTCGGGCGGCTCGAACTCTTCACGGTGCTGGTCGTGTTCATGCCGCGCTTCTGGCGGGCCTGACAGACCTCGGAACTATTCCGCTGCCTCGGGGCTGCGCGGCCGGTCGTGATGGGCGCCGGCAATGAGCTCGCGGAAGCTCGGCGCACCAGGGGTGAGGAAGATCCAGCGCAACAGCGCACCGACATCGGCACCGATGCCCATGAAGGCCGGCACGATGAACAGCACCAGCGCGGTTGCCACACCCAGCCCGAAGACAATGGTGATCGCCATGGGGATCAGCAATTGCGCCTGCAGGCTGGTCTCGAACAGGATCGGGGTCAGCCCGCCGATTGTTGTCAGGGAGGTCAGAAGCACGGCGCGAAGCCGGTCCCGCGCGGCGCCGGTTGCCGCCTCACGCAGACTGTCGCCCTCGGCCAGACGGTCCTGCAGCCGGGAAATGAGCACGATCGAGTCGTTGACCAGGATGCCGGACAGGCCCAGCAGGCCCATGGCCGAGATAAAGGTCAGATCGAAGCCCATGACATAGTGGCCCCAGATCGCCCCGACGACCCCGAACGGAATGATCAGCATCACCGCCAGCGGGGCGGTGTAAGAGGCGAAGATCCAGGCGATGATGATGTACATCACCCCGAGCGCCACGAACGCGCCAAGCCGCAGATCGGCGAAGGCGTCCTCCTGATCGGCCTGCGTCCCCTCGAAGGAATAGGTGATGCCGTAGCGGCCCGCGATTTCGGGCAGGTAGCTGGCGTCGAGCTGGGCAACCAATTCATCGGTGTCGGCGGCGCCTTCATCGACATCGGCCTGCACATTGATCGTGGTCTTGCCGTCTTCTCGGAAGATGCGGCGGAAGGTCTGTTCCTCGTCGAAGCTGACGACCGAGGAGATCGGCACGAAGCCGCCCGAGGGCGCCCGCACCCAAAGGCCGCGCAGGGCATCGGAGCCCGAAGCCTCCGATCCGCGCTGCAGGCGAATTGCGATTTCTTCTTCGCCGGCAGCGACCCGGCGCACGGTGCGGCCTTCGAAGGCATCGCGGATCTGGGTACCAAGCGAGTTGAGATCGAATCCCAGCGCCGCGCCCCGATCGGTGAGCGTCATGGTCATCTCGGGGCTGCCATAGGACAAGGTGTCGGATAGTGAGTTGATGCCGGGAAAGCCCTCAAGCACTTCCTGCACGTCCTCGGAGGCCTGTTTGAGGGTGGCGATATCACCGCCCGACAAAGCAATATCGATGGCGCGGCTCGGCGGGCCGCCACGGAACTCGCGCACATTCATGCGCTCGACCCCGGCAATGTTGGGCACGGCCTCTTCGATCGCAGCGCGGATCGCATCCGAGCGCACGCTGCGTTCTTCGCTGGGGGTCAGATAAACTTCGAGCCAGGCGTTGGAATCCGCCACATCGAGGCTGGCATAGGTGGTGACGAACAGCTTCTCGCCTTCAGGGGCGAGATCGCTTTCGATGCCGGACACGACACCTTCAAAATCGGTCATGATGCCGGCCATGCGCTCTTCAGGAATGCCCGGCTGGAACTGCGCAGACAACCGGATCACCTCGCCCTCGACCGAGGGGAAGAACTGAAAGCCGATCATGCCCGAGGGCAACAAGGCGCCCACGACCATCGCCACGCCGAGTGCGGCGGATACGGTCACATAGCGCCACCGATAGGTGAGATCGGAGAACCAGCCGAATATCCGGTCCCGGAAAAAGGCAAAGCCGCGGTCGAAATGGCGACGGAACCACCAGGGCCGCCGGCGCTCCTTGGGCAGGGTGTGAGCCAGATGCCCGGGCAGGATGAGGAAACACTCGACAAGGCTCGCCACCAGGACCGCCATGACGACCATCGGAATGGCACTCATGAAAGCGCCGACAAATCCTTCGATCATCAGCAAGGGGCCAAAGGCGGCCATGGTGGTCAGGCTGGCGGCGATGACCGGCGCGGCCATGCGTCCGGCGCCGTTGATCGCAGCGTCCGACCGGCTGTCGCCCATGGCGTATCGGGTCGCCGTGTGTTCGCCCACCACAATGGCATCATCGACAATGATCCCCAGCGTCATCATCAGGGCGAACATCGAGATCATGTCGAGGGTCTGCCCGGTCAGGAACATGATGCCCAGCGTCGCCAGGATCGAGACCGGTATGCCGACCGCCACCCAGAAGGCGATGCGGAAGTCGAGGAAGGCGAACAGGATCACCAGAACCAGTATGAGGCCCAGTGCGCCGTTGGAGATCAGCAGCCAGAGCCGGTCGTCGACCAGTTCGGCGGCCGCGTCGAAGACCACGATATTGAGGGTGGCCGGCAGGGTGGGCCGAACCTCCTCGACATAGGACTTGATGGTCTCATAGACCTCGATGGTGTCGTCTTCAGCGGAGCGGGAAACCCGCAGGCGTATTCCCGGTTCACCGCGCAGATAGCCGACCCCCTGCCCTTCGGCATAGGTGTCTTCGACGGTGGCCACATCACCCAGCGTCAGCGCGTTGCCGGCGGCATCCGAGCGGATCTCGGTCGCGGCAAGATCATGAGCCGTCACATCGCGGGCAACGGCACGGATCTGAGCGTTGAATTCACCCGGCAGCGAGCCCGAGGGCTGGTCGGCGATATTGGCATTGATGGCGGTCGAAATGTCGTTGAGCGTCAGATCGAGCTGACGCAGCCGCGCGTCGTCGGCGGTGATCAAGATCTCGCGGTCGCGATAGCCTGTCATTTCCACCCGGTCGACGCCCTTGTCGAGCAGGCCGTCGCGGATGGTGCGCGCATAACGGCGCAGAACCGTCTCGGAGAACGGACCGGAAATGCCTACGGACGCCACGGGATCGAAGAATTTCTGCTCCTGGACCGAGGGATCCTCGGCGCTTTCGGGCAGGTTGGGCACCGCATCCACCGCCTGCTGAACGCGATCGACCGCATCCTGCATGTTGGTGCTGCTCTGGAAGAAGAGCTGGATCTGCGCCCGGCCCTCAAAAGCACGCGAACTCATGCGCGTTACCCCGTCGAGGAAGCGCACCGCCGGTTCGATCGGTTGCAGGATATTCTCGGTCACATCCGACGCGCTGGCCCCGCTCCAGGAGATCGAGATATTGACCATCTGGGTCTCGACCGTGGGCATAATCTGACGGTTGAGCTGCGCGACCCCCCAGGTGCCGAACAGGATCATGAGGATCATCAGGAGGTTGGCCGCATTGCGGTGGCGCACGAAGCGCGCCAGCAGCCCGGTGCTGCGCTCGATGGCGGGGCGCATCAGCCGCGCCTCCCCGGTCCGCCGCTGGAGCCGGTCATGGCTCGCGTGCCGCCCCTGACCGAGCCGGCATTGTTGTTCTGCGGACGGCGCGAGGCACGGTCGCCAGTGCTGTTGGTCGTCGCATTCCCGCCGTCGCTGGCTTCGGACCCCTCGCCCGCATCACCACCTTCAGCGCCCGGCCTGCCGGGTCCGCCTTCACGCCCGAATTGTGGTTCATCGCCTTCAACGCGAACCTTCACGCCATCGCCGGCCTGGGCCAGCCGGGTCGTGGCAATGCGGGTACCCGGCTCGATATCGGCGCGGATCAGCACCTGGCCGGCATCGCGGGCCACGACGGTGGCCGGCACGGATTGCAGGGCCCCATCGACGATGATGAAGACGTGGTCATTGTCATAGACCGCCATTTCGGGCAGGCGCAGTACGCCTTCGAGCGCCGGTCCCTCGACCGAGATCGCCACGAAGGTGCCCGGGCGGATCCCGGCATCGGCCTCGCCTTCAAGGCTGGCGAACACGGTAACGCCGCCGGTCGCGGCATCGATCTCTGCGCCGGTGCGGGTGATGGCGCCGGTCAGCACCACGGGGTCGGGTTCGATGTCCCAACGAGCCTCGATGGTCCGTCCGATCAGCCCGTCGCGGGTCAGCCGGCCATATTCATCGTCCGAGAGGGTGAACCGCACTTCGAGCGCGTCGCGGTCATAGATCCGGCCGATCACCTCGTTGGTGGTGACGGCCCCACCCATCGCTGCATTGGCTGACACGACCACGCCGTCGAAAGGTGCGGTGATGGTGGTATTATCGAGGGAACGCTGGGCACGCTCAGCGACAAGCTGGGCGGTACGGATGGCGCTTTGCTGGCGCTCGATCGCGGTTTCCTGTGTCGCAACCGCGCTCTGGCTCTGGCGCACGGCCTGGCGGCGCTGGGCCACGATAAGGCGGGATTCCTGAAGGGCCTGCTCGGTGATCGAGCCCCCTTCAAGCAGGGTCTCGGCGCGCTGCAGATCGGCCTCCGCCGCATCGAGCTGGGTTTGCGCCAGTTCGAGATTGACCTGCTCGCGGCTCAAGGCCTCGCGGCTTTCAACGAGCCCGAGCCTGGCTTGTGCCAGTCCGGCTTCCGCGTCGGCGAGGGTGCTTTCATAATCGAAGCGATCGACGGTCACCAGTTCCTCGCCGGTCTCGACCTCGCCACCGGGCAGAAGGTTCGGCGACACCGACTGGATCTGCCCGCCGACCTGGGCGCGAATATCCACGGCGCGCGATGCCAGAACTTCGCCAAAGGCGGTGATCGAAGGGCGTACGGTGACGGGTTGCGCATCCACCGCCGTCACAGTGAAGCTGCGCTCGAAAGCGCGCCGCTCGACCGGTTCCGGGCGCGAAGCGATCATCTGGTTGGCGGCGAACCAGGCCCCTGCGAGGATTGCAACGGCAACCAGCAGGCGAGCGGACACGGCGAAAAAGCTCGCGCGCGGCTTCGCCCGGCGCGATGCGGCGTGATGGCGGTCATGGGCAAAGTCGTCTCCCGCGCTTGCGGATTGCGGCGTCTTGTCCAAATCGCGTCCTTTCAAGTGGTCGCATCAGTTTAAGTGAGCCCGGAATCGGCCACAAATGAAACTTTGGAAAGGTTCCCCGGCGGATTTGAGGCAATGGCCTGCCAGACAACAAAAAAGCCGGTATCGCTACCGGCTTTCTTGTTGTTTTTCTTCCCCGAGGCCTCAATCGTCCTCGAACCCGAACTGGTTCGGATTGAACTTGTAGACCGTCGAGCAGAAATCGCAGGTCACCTCGATCTCGCCATCGACCACCATCGAGGCCCGCTGTTCGGCGTCGAACCCCATCAGCATGGTCTCGACCCGCTCTGCCGAGCATGAGCACCGGGCTTCGAGCGGGTTCGGTTCGAACACGCGCACGCCGGTTTCGTGATAAAGCCGGAACAACAGTCGTTCGGGCGAGATCTCGGGGTCGACCAGTTCGAGGTCGTCGACGGTCGACAGGTGCGATTTCGCCTCTGTCCAGTTGTCCGCCTCGACAAAGCTCTTGTCGGCAGTCTCGTCATTGTCGAAATCGCCGTCGCCGGGCAGGTCAGGCATCGAACGGCCGGTCTCGCCCTCCGGCAGGTGTTGCAGGA
Source organism: Cucumibacter marinus DSM 18995 (assembly GCF_000429865.1). Classification (GTDB taxonomy): domain Bacteria; phylum Pseudomonadota; class Alphaproteobacteria; order Rhizobiales; family Devosiaceae; genus Cucumibacter; species Cucumibacter marinus. The sequence goes on along the minus strand of NZ_KE386977.1, from coordinate 101,368 downwards.
GAATGCCGCCCGAGCGCCACCGCGGACCGTCTTCGCCCCTTGTCGAGAGCTGGGCCACTGCCAGGCGGACCTGGGTCGGGATCTGCTCGGACTGGGCGAAATAGCGATGCGCGATTTCCTCGAGCGAGGAACCGTCGAGTTCGACCACGCCCTGATAGCGATCCATATGCGGCCCCTGGTCGATGGTCATGACCAGCGCGCCCTTTCCAAGCAGATCAGCCGGCGCAGTGCGGCCTTCCTCGGCAGCCTTTTTCAGCGCCTCGGAATCGTGCCGCGCATAGGCGCGCATGCCGTCAGGCGCCTGGAAGTCGGCCACCAGCAGGCTGACCGGCCCGTCCGTCTGGGTCTGGAGAATGAACTTCCCCTCGAATTTGAGCGAGGAGCCGATCAAGGCGGTCAGGGTCATCGCCTCACCAAGCAGCCTTGCCACCGGCACCGGATAATCGTGCCGGGACAGGATCTCGTCGAGCGAATCCCCGAGCCGCACGATGCGGCCACGCGCATCGAGCTGGTCGAGGGAAAAAGGAACAAGCATATCATCGCCGCTTTCGGGGCGGTTGAGCCCCACGGCCTCGAGCAGTCCGGTCATCAGATGTCTTCAACCCCTAGTGCCCAGCACAGTATCGCTTTTTGGGCATGCAGCCTGTTCTCCGCTTCGTCGAACACCACCGATCGGGGACCGTCCATGACCTCATTGGTCACTTCGTCGCCGCGGTGAGCGGGCAGGCAATGCATAAAGATCGCATCTTTGGCGGCGTTTTCAAGCAAACGGGCGTTCACTTGATAGGGAGCGAGGATCTGGCGGCGTTCGTCCGCGTCCTCGTCGCCCATCGACACCCAGGTGTCGGTCAGCACCAGGTCGGCGCCTTCGACAGCCGCGTGGGGATCCGTGGTCGTCGCCACCAGGTCGCCGGCTTCGGCGATCTCCGCGGCGAGATACTGGTCCGGTCCGTATTCCTCAGGGTGCGCGATCGAGAGCTTGATGCCCATGATACGCGCCGCCTTGACCCAGGAGGCGAGCACATTGTTGCTGTCGCCGACCCAGGCGACGCGGGCCTGGTTGATCGGGCCGCGATGCTCTTCGAAAGTCTGGATGTCGGCCATCACCTGGCAAGGGTGCACCCGGCGGGTCAGGCCGTTGATGACGGGCACCGAAGAGGCGCCGGCCAGTTCCATCAGGTCGTCATGCTCGAGGATGCGGATCATGATCGCATCGACATAGCGCGACATCACCCGTGCGGTGTCGGCAATCGTTTCTTCGCGGGCGAGTTGCATCTCGTGCCCGGTCAGCATCAGGGTCTGGCCGCCGAGCTGGCGCATACCGACATCGAAAGAAACACGGGTCCGGGTCGACTGGCGCTCGAAGATCATGGCCAGCACCTTGTCGGCGAGCGGGCGCGGGCGGTCGCCCTCGGCATAGGCCTGTTTGAGGCGCTTGGAGAGCTCGAGCAGGGCGCGGAGCTCGTCTGCGGTGAAATCGCTGAGCGTCAGAAAATGTCTCGGGGTCGCAGTCATCTCAGACTGTCCTTTCAGTCAGGGCATTCGGGCAGGGTGCTGCCTTACGCGTCGAGTTCGTCGAAGGCCTGGGTGATCTTTTCGATCGCCTCGTCGATATCGGCCTTCTCAACGATCAGGGGCGGCAGGAGCCGCACCACGTTTTCGCCGGCAGCCACGGTCAGCAGATGGTGCTGACGCAGGCGGGCGACGAAGTCCCGGGTCGCGATTTCCGGGCTCAGGCGGAAGCCGGCGATCAGGCCGCGTCCGCGAATTTCGGTGATGTGATCGGGATATTTCTGCATGAGCTGCTGCAGCTGCCATGCGAGATATTTCCCCATTTCCTCGACATGCGGAATGAAGCCGGGTTCCAGCACCACGTCGAGCACCGCATTGCCGATCGAACAGGCAAGCGGATTGCCGCCATAGGTCGAGCCATGAGTGCCGGGCACCATGACCTTGCCGACTTCCTCGGTCGCCAGGCAAGCACCAAGCGGGAAGCCGCCGCCAATGCCCTTGGCAACGGCCATCAGATCCGGAGTGATACCGGCCCATTCATGAGCGAAGAACTTGCCCGTACGGCCATAGCCGCACTGGATCTCGTCAAGGATCAACAAGAGCCCGTTCTCGTCGCACAGCTTGCGCAGGCCCCGCAGGAATTCATCCGGGAATGCGGTGACCCCACCCTCCCCCTGAACGGGCTCGATCAGGATGGCGCAGGTCTTGTCGCTGATTGCGTTCTTGACGAGGGCCAGATCGCCAGGCTCGACCTGGACGAAGCCGGGAAGCGCGGGACCGAAGCCTTCGAGATAGGACGGGTTGCCGCCTGCCGCGATCGTGCCGAGGGTCCGGCCATGGAAGGCCCCCTTGAAGGTGATGACCTCGTAGCGGCCGGGCTCGCCCTTGTCGTGGAAATAGCGGCGCGCGGTCTTGATCGCGCATTCCATCGCCTCGGCACCCGAATTTGTGAAGAACACCCGGTCGGCGAAAGTCGCCTCGGCGAGGCGCCTTCCCAGTTCCTCCTGCTGGGGGATCTGGAAGATATTGGAGACGTGCCAGAGCTTTTCGCCCTGTGTCTTCAGCCGTTCGACGAGATGCGGATGTGCGTGGCCCAGCGCGGTGACGGCGATGCCGCCCGCGAAATCGAGATAGTCCGAGCCGTCAGCGGTGAACAGTCGCACGCCCTCGCCCCGCTCGAAAGCGAGTTCGGACCGGGCATACGAGCCATAAAGCGCTGACATGTCGACTATCCTAGCTGTGTTTGCCGACCACAGCACGGGGCACGGCAAAACGGGGGCCTAAAACCAAAAACGCGCCGTCTAGGGCTTTTCCCACGCGACGGCACGTTCATTTGTCCGTTTCTGTATGGCGGCAAGCCGTGAGCATGTCAATTGCCCCGGCCAAAGGGGCAAAAGGCGGGCGGAATAGCCGGTCTGCCCGGGCATTTCAACCCGGCAACTACCGACGTTGCCCCCTCGCAACATTTTGCGGGGATATTGGAGAGCGACTCTTGTCACGGATTCCGGCGCTCATGTACAGTAAGGGTATGGGAGCACGACATCTCGTGCGGCGGACCCACTAAGCACACGACAGATTGTGTTTTTCCGGATTTCGACATCCGGAGGGGTCCGGGATTCTATCCAGGAATCCTCCAGACGAACACTTTAGGGGATCACCATGGCGTGGACAGACGAAAGAGTTGAACTTCTCAAAAAGCTCTGGATGGAAGGTCTGAGCGCCAGCCAGATCGCCGCCGAGCTTGGCGAGGGGGTCACCCGCAACGCTGTCATCGGCAAAGTCCACCGGCTCAAGCTGTCTGGCCGGGCCAAGCCCGCCTCGACCGCATCGCGTGCCCGCAAGCCGCGTGCGTCCAATCCGGCGCCCCGGCGGCCAAGCGGCGCCTCCTCCTCGAGCGCGGCGAGCGCCATCGCCAAGCGCCGGCAGATGACCAGCGCGCCGATGATCGGGGCCACGGCCCTCAAATATGACGCGGAGACCGATGCCGAGACCCTGGCGGTCGCGGATACTTCGGCCGAACTTTACATCGAGCCGGAAAAGCGGGTCGATCTGATGGGGCTCAACGAGCACACCTGCAAATGGCCGATCGGCGATCCGATGAGCGAGGATTTCTATTTCTGCGGCCGGCACTCGGATGAAGGCCGCCCCTATTGCGAATTCCACTCCCGCCGCGCCTATCACGCGGTTGAACGCAAGAAAAAGTAGGCTTCTCCCTGTGGCGTCCTGGGGCCGCTGACGATCGCGGCCTCTCTTTTTTGAGACCGCCACCGGAGATGAAAAACCCCGCCATTCAGCGGGGTTTTGTTTGTCCGGCGGGTGGTGCTGCGCTCAGCTCACAACCGTGAAGTTCTCGTCGAACGCGTAGCCGGCGCCCCGCACGGTGCGGATCGGGTCGCGCACACGGCCGCGATTGATGGCCTTGCGCAACCGCCCCACATGAACATCGACGGTCCGTTCGTCGACATAGACGTCATGGCCCCACACCCCGTCGAGCAATTGCTCGCGCGAATAGACCCGGCCCGGGTTCTGCATGAGATATTCAAGCAGGCGATATTCGGTCGGGCCGAGATGAACCTCCCTGCCCCCGCGCCGGACCCGATGGGTCTCACGATCGAGTTCGATATCGCCGGCCTTGAGGGTCACGCTCAAAAGGGTCGGATTGGTGCGGCGCAGCAGCGCCCGGATACGGGCGACCAGTTCGGGGACCGAGAAGGGTTTGACCATGTAGTCATCGGCCCCGGTGGCGAGACCCCGTACCCGTTCTTCTTCTTCGCTGCGGGCCGTCAGCATGATGATCGGCACGCGGGCCGTTGCCTCTCGCGTGCGCCAGCGGCGGCACAGTTCGATCCCGGAGAGGCCCGGCAGCATCCAGTCGAGCAGGATGATATCGGGCACGGCCTCGCGCATCTGGAGATCGGCCTCGTCGCCGCTCTCCACACATTGCACGCGATAGCCTTCGGCCTCGAGATTGTAGCGCATCATCAAGGCGAGATCGGTTTCGTCTTCGACGATCAGGACAAGGGGAGCCACGGCTCAGGTCTCCATCGCGCCGGCAGGCCGGACCCCTTCCGGGGTCCGAACCAGCGGCATGCTAGCAGATTTGCGCAATCGGGTGTCCGACGCCGGCCGTTCAGCCGACCGTTCCCATGCTGTCGCTTTCAAGCACCAGGCTCTTGCCGGTCTTGAGATAATAGGCTGCCTCGGCAATGTTGGTGGCGTGGTCGCCGGCCCGCTCGAGGTTCTTGGCGCAGAACAGCAGATGCGTACAGTCCGAGATGTTGCGCGGATCTTCCATCATATAGGTTAGGAATTCGCGGAACAGCGACATGTAGAGGCTGTCGAGTTCGTCATCGCGCCGGCAAACCTCAACCGCGCCGATCTCGTCGCGGGCGTTGAAGACATCGAGCGCACGGTCGATCTGCCGCAAGGCCAGTTCCGACATGTGCTTGAGGCCCGAATAAAGCTGGGCCGACATTTGCCGGTCACCGATCTCGATGGTGCGACGGCCGATATTCTTGGCCATGTCGCCGATACGCTCGAGATCGGTCGCCACGTGAATGGTCGAGATGATCTGGCGAAGGTCAGAGGCCATGGGTTGCCGGCGCGCGATCATGGAGACGGCCAGGTCATCGATCCGGCGCTGCATGTCGTCGACTTCCTGATCGGATTTCACGACGCCACGCGCCAGTTCGTCGTCCATGCGCACAAGGCCATTCACCGAATTGGTGACCGCCTGTTCGACAAGCCCGCCCATCTCGGAGATGAGGCGCGCGAGTTCCTTCAATTCGTCTTCATAGGACGAGACGATGTGTTCGGATGAGGGTTCAACCATCGCTCAGGCTCCGCAAAGGGGACAATGATCAGCCGATACGGCCGGTGATGTAATCCTGGGTCTTCTTGTCCAGGGGATTGGTGAAGATCTGCTCGGTCGGCCCTTCCTCGATCAGTTTACCGAGGTGGAAGAACGCCGTCTTCTGGCTCACACGCGCGGCCTGCTGCATGGAGTGGGTCACGATGACGATAGTGAAGTTCTCACGCAGTTCGTCGATCAGTTCCTCGATGATCGCGGTCGCGATCGGGTCGAGCGCCGAGCAGGGCTCGTCCATCAGCAGCACTTCAGGCTTGGTGGCGATGGCGCGAGCAATACAAAGGCGCTGCTGCTGGCCGCCGGAGAGCCCGGTGCCGGGCTGGTCGAGCCGGTCCTTGACCTCTTCGTAGAGGCCGGCGCGGCGCAGCGATGAATAGACGATCTCGTCGAGTTCGTCCTTGGAGCTGGTCATGCCGTGGATGCGCGGGCCGTAAGCCACGTTCTCATAGATTGATTTGGGGAACGGGTTCGGCTTCTGGAACACCATGCCGACACGGGCCCGCAGCTCAACGACGTCGAGGTCCGGATTGGCGATATCGACATCGTCGAGCAAGATCTTGCCGGTCACCCGGCAGCCCTCGATGGTGTCGTTCATGCGATTGAGGCAGCGCAGGAAAGTCGACTTGCCGCAGCCCGAGGGGCCGATAAAGGCGGTCACGCCACGATCCGGAATGTCGATGGAGACGTCGAAAAGCGCCTGCTTCTCACCGTAGTGCACATTGACATCGCGGGCGGAAACCCGGGTTTTTGAACCGGTTTGCGTGGCCGTCTCGACGGCGGCGGCAGCGGTCGCGGCGGGCGGCTCGAACTTCTTGGTCTGTTCCTGAGAGGTGGTATCCATGGATCAGCCTCCTTTGGGCAAGGGGCGCCTACTGGCGCTTCTCGAGCCGGGTTCTGAGGAAAATGGCGAGTGCGTTGAGCATGATCATCAGTCCCAACAGCACCATAATGGCGGCAGAGGTACGGGCCTCGAAGAAATTGCGGTTCTCGTTGCCTTGCCACAGATAGATCTGGACCGGCAGTGCGGTCGCCTGGTCCATCGGCGTGGCGGGAACATTGGCCACAAAGGCATTCATCCCGATCAGCAGGAGCGGCGCGGTCTCCCCCAGAGCCTGGGCGACACCGATGATGGTCGCGGTCAGGATGCCAGGAAAGGTCAGGGGCAGAACGTGATGGAACACGGTCTGGGTCTGGGACGCACCGAGCCCGAGCGCGGCCTGGCGCAGCGAGGGCGGCACGGCCCGCAACGACGATCGCGTTGCAATGATGATCGTGGGCAGGGTCATCAGTGTGAGCACCATGCCGCCGACCAGCGGGGCCGACAAAGGCAGCTTGAAATAGTTGATGAACACCGCCGCGCCGAGCAGGCCGAAGACGATCGAGGGCACTGCGGCGAGGTTGTTGATGTTGACTTCGATCAGGTCGGTCAGGCGGTTTTTGGGCGCGAATTCCTCGAGATAGACGGCGCTTGCCACCCCGATCGGCACCGCCAGGGCGATGACGACCAGCATCATGTAAAGCGAGCCGACAAAGGCCCCGGCGAGACCCGCAGAGGCCGGTGCGGAGCGGGAGTCCACGTTGGTGAAGATGTGCCAGGCGAATGCGGAGCGGATCACGCCCTCTTCGGCCAGCCGGTCTGCGAGTTCGCGGGTCGCAGCCGAGAGCTGTTGCCTGTCATCGGCCAGACTGCGGTCGATATTGCCTTTGAGCCAGACATCGGTGTTCGCCGAGCCGAGCATGCTGACCGAAACGGTCTGGCCGAGCAGGTCGGGGTTTTCGACGAACATGTCGCGGAGCTTGTAACGCACCGAGCTGGTCACCAGCTCAAGCGCGTCCTTGCGCTCGAGTTCCATATCGGGCGCCAGCTTGCGGATGCTGTCGGCGACGACCGCGTTCCAGTTCGACAAGGTCACCGCACGTTCCCAGCGCAGCAACTCTGCCCGGTAGTCGGCGGGTGACTGGCCTTCCTGTTGCACGGGGCGCGGATCGCTCTCGATGACCTCGGGGTCGAAATAGACCTCGGCGGTCAGGGTCGCCTGCCAGAAGGCGGGGGCGCCCTTGAAGATGATCATGCCGAACAGGATGGCGACAAAGCCCAGCGCAGCGGCGATGGCGGCGACCCCCATTCCGCGGAAGATGGCTTCCTGGCGGTGGCGGCGGGCCAGACCCTTGCGGATACGGGCGCGGTTTTCTTCGGCGGAGACGGTGCCGGTCCCGGGAGATGCGGTTGTGTCAGTCATGACTATTCGTATTGCTCCCGATATTTGCGGACGATGAACAGCGCGGCCACGTTAAGCAGCAGGGTCATCGCGAACAGGGTAAGCCCGAGGGCAAAAGCGACCAGAGACTGGGGACCGGCAAAGTCCGTGTCACCGGTCAGCTGATTGACGATCGTTACCGTCACCGTGGAAATCGGCTCGGCAGGATTGGCGCGCAACACCGGGCTGTTGCCGGCGGCGAGCACCACGATCATGGTCTCGCCGATGGCGCGGCTGACCGCCAAGAGGAACGCCCCGACAATCCCCGGCAAGGCGGCAGGCAAAAGAACCCGCCGGATCGTCTCCGACTGGGTGGCGCCAAGGCCGAGCGAACCGTCGCGCATCGCGCGCGGCACCTGCTGCAGAATGTCTTCGGAAAGCGACGAGATGAAGGGGATGATCATGATCCCCATCACGAGCCCGGCCGTCAGCGCGCTGGTGGCGCGGATCTCGATGCCGATGAAGCCGCCGAGCTGAGACAGGAACGGGCCGACTGTCACAAGGGCAAAGAAGCCGTAGACAATGGTCGGGATGCCGGCCAGCACCTCGATGATCGGCTTGACGATGTCGCGCACGCGCTTGGACGCGTACTGCGAGAGATAGACTGCCGACATCAGCCCGACAGGCACCGCGACCAGCATGGCGATAGCCGAAACCATGATGGTGCCCCACAGGAGCGGCAGCAGACCATAGTCCCCTTCCCCGCCCGTGCCGACCGTCGCAAAGCGCGGGTTCCACACCGTGCCGAAGAAGAACGACAGGGGATTGATGAAGGAGAAAAAGCGGATCGCCTCGGTCAGGAGCGAGGCGACGATGCCAAGGGTGGTCAGGATGGCAACCGCCGAACAGGCGATCAGGCCGATGCGGAGCACCGTCTCGACTTCGTTGCGGGCGCGAAGGCGGGCCCGGATGCGGCGGCGTGCATAGAGCAGCGCCAGCAACCCGGTGCCGGCAGCAGCGGCAATAACAACCATGAATGTGATGAAGGTGAAATAGCGCAGGGCGTCGGCGGCAGCCTGCTCAAAGGGCTGGATCTCGCCGGCAACACCAAAGCCCGAGGCGATCGAGCGCACGCGCTGGATGGCGGTGACAAGCCCTGAACCGCCCTCGGTGACGATCTCTTGCGGAAGTTGCGCCATGATGAACTGGCGGGTGGCAGTGTCGCCCAGCAGAACCCATAGCCCGAGAATCAGAAGGGCCGGCACCAGCGCCCAGATGGCGACCAGCGCACCGTGATAAACCGGCCTTGAATGAAGCTTTTCCTGCTTGGAGGACGAGATCGTCCGGCTCTTCGACCAGCCGATCTGATAGGCCAGCGAGAGCAGGATCAACAGCAGAGCTGCGATGATCAAGGTACTGTTCACGGCGTCTGCGCCTCCGCGCCGGAAGAAAACTGGGTGACGGCTTCTCTGGTCGAAACAGGGCCGCCTTGAAAGGTCCGGGGGCTCCGCAAGGAGCCCCCGATCCTGGTACTGACCTTAGAGGTCGGAAGCCATGATGGCCTTGCCTTCGTCGAAGGCCGCCATGACGGCTTCACGTTCGGCATCCGGAGCCGGGATCATGCCGGCGTCTTCCAGGGTGCCGCCATTGCCGGCGATCGCGTCGGACAGGAAGAAGGCAACATAGTCTTCAATGCCGGGGATGACGCCGATGTGCTCGCCCTTGACGTAGAAGAACAGCGGGCGGGAAACCGGGTATTCGCCGGAGGCGACGGTTTCGAGCGAGGGGGTGACACCGGAAACGGTGGCAACCTTCAGGGTGTCGCGGTTCTGGTCATAGAAGGACAGGCCAAACACGCCGATGGTGTCAGCGTTGGACTGCAGGCGGGCCAGGGTCTCGGTGTAGTCACCGGCGATCTCGACCACCACGTCCTGACGGAAGGTCAGGCAGGACGCTTCCATGGCGTCTTCGTCCATTTCCGGCAGGCCGGCTTCTTCACAACCGGGAAGAACGACCTTTTCCTCGAACACTTCACGCGTGCCGTGGTTCGAAGCCGGGATCGCGAGCGAGATGGCCTGATCGGGGAGCGAGGCGTCGATTTCGTTCCAGTTGGTGTAGGGGTTGGCGACCATTTCGCCATCGACCGGAACTTCAGCGGCGATTGCCTTGTAGACATGGACCGGCTCGAGAGCGAAGTCCGCCTTGGAGGCGTCAGCAGCAAACACGATCCCGTCGTAACCGATGCGGATTTCGCGGATGTCCTTCACACCGGCTTCGGCGCAGGCTTCGATTTCCGAGGCGCGGATGCGGCGCGACGCGTTGGCGATATCGATGGTGGATTCACCGACGCCTTCGCAGAACTGGCGCAGGCCGCCAGAGGAGCCGCCCGAACCCACGACCGGGGTGTTGTATTCAGGGAAAGCGTTGCCGAACTCTTCGGCCACGATGCTGGCGAAAGGCAGAACGGTCGAGGAACCGGCAATCTGGATGGTATCCCGAGACTGGGCCTGCGCACCGGTGGCAACGAGGGCGCCGGCGACCAGCAGCACTGCGGCGCTGGCGTAAGAAGCGAATTTCATGATGTCTCCCTTTCAGAGCTCAGAAATCTTGGTTTTTAACCTGTCCGGCAGCGCGACGGCGGCAGGGATGCGCCTTGAAAGTCCCGCTCCTTTTGCCCGGACGCAGGGAGCCTTAAAGCGTTGTGCTAATGGTTTTATGTCACTGAAATGACACTTGCATGACAGCCTAACACCTTGAAAAAACGAAACTTTCCAGGCTGAAACGGCAATCATACTGTGGACATGCCACACTGAGGTGACAGTCATTGGCCAATAGGGACCGGTACGCAGGGAGACTCAGGCCGGCAAATAGACCGAAACGGCTGTGCCCTTGCCCGGTTCTGAGGAGATCGAAAGCTCGCCGCGATGACGGTTGACGATGTGCTTGACGATCGCCAGTCCGAGCCCCGTGCCCTTCTTGCGGCGGCTCGATTCCACATCGACGCGGTAGAAGCGCTCGGTGAGGCGCGGCACGTTTTCCGGAGCGATGCCCGGCCCCTTGTCGCGGACGGTGACGACAAAGGCCGCATTGCGCCGATCGGTGGCCCTGTCGAGGATAATCTCGACCACGCCGCCGGAACCGCCATATTTCATGGCGTTGTCGATGAGGTTCTCGAACACCTGCACCAGTTCATTGTGGTCGCCAGTGATTTCGGCGGCATCGACAGCGATCGTGGCCTTCAGCTCGACTTCCGCATCCCGGGCCTGGGGCTGCATCTGTTCGGTGACCTCGCCCACAAGGCTGACAAGGTCCACCGTGCCGGAAGGCCGCATATGCTGGCGCAGTTCGATGCGCGACAGCGACAGGAGATCGTCGATCAGGCGCGCCATGCGCTCGGACTGTGCTCGCATGATGCCGAGGAATTTCTCGCGCGCCTCGGGATCGTTGGCCGCCGGCCCCATCAGCGTATCGAGGAAGCCCATCAGCGAGGTCAGCGGTGTGCGCAGTTCGTGGCTGGCATTGGCGACGAAGTCGGCGCGCATCTGGTTGAGACGACGCTGCTCGGACTGGTTGGTCAGCGAGATGACAAACAGATCGGGGGCCTGTGCCTCGCTGCCGGCCCTGAAGGCCAGCGGTGCAACAGTGACGCCGTACCAGGTTTCGGTCGGCACGGTGACCGAGAATTCTCCATCGGCCGTGGCCCCGCCGGTGACGGCCTTTTCGACAACCGAGAGGAAGGCCGGGTTGCGCATGGCGAAGGCGAGCGGGGTATCGTTCTGGACCGAGGGAAAGTCGCGCCGCGCCGCGGGGTTGATGTGGACGACGTTGCGGCGCCTGTCGATGATGATGCAGGGATCGCGCAGCGCATCTGCAAAGCGCTGGGTCGAATTGTCGGCGCGTTCCGGCGAGCGCTGCATGTCGCCCGACTGGGGCAGGATGATGCGGGCGCGGCGCGGCACCACCAGCGCGGCCAGAAAGATGAGCGCAAAGCCCAGCAGTGCTTCGAGCACGGACAACCGGCCATAATAGACAAAACCGGCCATGACCGCGGCGGTGGCGATTAGTACCCAACGCCCGGCATAAAGGCGCTCGCGCCAGCGATTGGCGCGAGCCGGGGCACCTGTGATGACGTCCTTGTCGACTGGCTTGTCGTTCACTTCGGTCTCTTGACCCTTCGCCCCGGCCCGGAAGGGGGCCTGCTCCGGCCGCTGATATTGGCCGGGTCATAACCGATTTCGCTGTTCGCTGTCACTGTCGAGTTCACAACTGCGCAAAAACGCAAGATCTGGTTACCCTGTTGGCCGCGCGCTGTTTTCGCCGACTGCCGGCTGCGATAGGCTCGCAGGTTCCCGCCGCGATGTGGAGAAACAGATGTCTGAACCGCGCTTTGAGCTCGACAATCCCGATCTGCCCGAATGGGTCGAGGATGCCGCCATCACCAGTGGCAATTACCCCTATGACAAGCGCATGGGGTCGAAGCACTACAAGCGGAAATTGAGGGCGCTGCAGATCGAACTGGTCAAGCTCCAGCACCATCTGCTCGACAGCGGCGAGCGTGTTGCTGTTGTCTTCGAGGGCCGCGACGCCGCGGGCAAGGGCGGCACGATCTCGCGTTATCTGCGCAATCTCAATCACCGGCACAATCGCGTGGTGGCGCTCGACAAGCCGACCGACCGCGAAAAGAGCCAATGGTATTTCCAGCGCTATGTGCCCACCCTGCCCGCCGGCGGTGAACAGGTGTTGTTCGACCGGTCATGGTACAACCGGGCCGTGGTCGAGCCGGTCATGGGGTTCTGCACCGCGGCGCAGACGGCGAACTTCCTCGACGAGACGCCGAAGTTCGAACGCATGCTGACCGACGATGGCGTGCACCTGTTCAAGATCTGGCTCAACATCGGACGCGAAACCCAGCTCAAGCGGTTTCATGACCGCCGCCACGACCCCCTGAAGGTCTGGAAACTGTCACCGGTCGATCTGAAGGCCTTGGAGAAATGGGACGACTACACCGCAGCGCGCAACGTGATGTTCGAGACCACTGACACCGACTTTGCGCCCTGGACCGTCATCCGGGCCAATGACAAGCGCCGAGCCCGGCTGGCGGCGATGCAGGTGGTGCTTTCAAAGCTCGATTATCCCGGGCGCGACGGCGATCTCGTCAACAATATCGATGACAGCATTGTCTCGCCGGCGCGGCACTTCATGAGCCATTGCAGCGACAGCGAATAGTCTTCTCGCGCTTGTATCGCCGCCGCAGGGCCCCATATCAGCGGTCGAGACTGCACAGGAGCTGATATCATGACGCTGACAAAGGCTGCCGCGCTGGCCGGTGCTTTGATTGCAGGCCTTTGGGCCGGAACCGCAAGCGCCGAGGAAGTGGGCAAGGTCGGGGTCGACTGGCTGGGCAATGATATCGTTGTCGAGGCCATCGGTGACCCCGAGGTCGAAGGCGTGACCTGTCATGTGACCTATTTCGAGCGCGGGCTGATCGATCGCCTGCAACAGGGCAACTGGTTCGAGGACCCGTCCAACTCCTCGATCGCCTGCCGTCAGACCGGGCCGATCACCATCGGAGACATCGATCTCGACCGCAATGGCGAGGAAGTGTTCCAGCAGCGCCGGTCGATCATCCTGAAGACGCTGGTCATCAACCGGATCTATGACCGGGAAAACGACACGCTGATCTATCTCGCCCATACCCGCGAAATGCAGCAAGGCTCGGCCAAGATGGCGATTTCAACGGTGCCGCTTTATGGCGCGGATGCCAAATGGGAGAACGGGCGCCCCGAATAGGAAAAAAGGCGCCCGTCCGTTCTGCCCCCTGGGGTTGCTCAGGCCCCGAAATCGATAGTCAAGGCTACATCGCGCCGGTTGAGCAGCGGCATGCCCGGCGTGATGAGTTCCGAATTGGAAAAGCTGGCGCCCATGCGCCCCGCATCGGGCGGGATTGACGCAGTCGTCGCCGGATCGGTTCCCGCAATGTCGGCCAGCCGCATCATGCCGTCCCAGCTTGCCGGTGTCGGTCCGGTAAATCCGGCGTCGGCGCAGCTGAGCGGTGAACCCGCCAGCCCACCAGACGTTGAAAGCGAAAGCGCCAGCACGGTGGCGGCAAAGGCAGTCGCAACGCGAATCGTCATCTCGCAATCCCCTTGTTGGGATGTATCGTTAGGAGACAGCGGTTAATTCGCGGTTAACTTTGATGAAGATCGCCTTACCCGGCGTCCGGATGCGCGCCTTGTGCCCGGGATTACTGGCGTGAGGCCGGGAAAACCCGATCGGGAAAGACCACTCTCGATATCTTCTTGCCCGAGATCACACCCTTGGTGCGGTTATAGGGCACCGGGGCACCGGCAAAATCGCCTTTGATGAAGCAGTATTCCTTGCCGCTTGAAGGCGAGAAGGTGAAGGCCCTGCATTCGGAGCGGCCGTCACAGGCGGCAAAGCACTCATCGAGCGTATTGACCCTTAGCGTGTCGACATCGCCGCCAGGCATGTCGGTCTGGGTATAAAGCTGCCAGTCCACCGTGAAACGCGGGCGGGATTCTCCAGTGGTGTCGCGGAACATGAAGCCCGACGTGCCGAGATCTGTCGCCTGGGTATAGGCAAAGTCACGTTTGACGAAACAGCGATTGGCGCTGTCGTTGAAGGTGAACAGGTTACACGAGGTGTTGTCCGCGCAAAGCTGGGCGCATTGCTGCATGGTGCTGGCGGGCAGCCCCTTGGCGACGAGGTCGCCCCCATAGAAATCCATATTGTTGTATATCGCCACATACCAGCTTTCGGGCAGCGGTTCGGGCTCCGGCTCGGGTTCGGGCGTGGGATCATCCTGCAGGCTCGCCACCTCGGTCTGCTGGACCTCGACCAGCCGTGCGCGGGCAAAGACCGCGTAGATGCTGTCGGGATAGGTATCGATGAAGGCCTGCAGGATCGCCTCGCTCTCCGTATCCTTGATGCCTTCCCATGCGAGCTGGTCCGGGGACTTGGGCGCCGGGGTGGGCGAAGGCGTCGGCGTCGGATCGGGTGTCACCCCGCCGCCGCCATCGGCAGGCGGAACGAAATAAAGGCTTTCACCCGGCAGCGAGCCGTAGACGAAGGGGCGCTGTTCGTTGCCGGTTTCGCGCATGACATGATCGCGCACGCGGCGGAACAGCATGTTCACCTCGAGCCCCGGCTGTTCGAGGAAAGTCAGCAGCCCTTCGGTATAGGGCGAGTTGCGCCCGTCCCCGTCCGAGGCGACGGACCCCCCCTCAGAGGCGTAACCGACCAGTGTGCCCGAGCTGGGTTCGACCGGCGACAGGCCACGCCCGATCGAACGGGTCGATGAAGTGCGTTCCATCCTGGCCGCGAACGGATTGTTGCGGCAGGCGTCGAGCAGCACCATGGAGAGCTTGTTGGCGCCGGAAACCGATTGCATGACCATATCGAGGGGCACGGCCTCGAACTGGGCCGAAATGTCGGTGGCCAATTCGGCATCGACCGGTACCAGGTAGTTCTGCTTGTCGATCTCGATGCCGTGCCCGGCATAAAAGACGAGCGCGAAATCGGCACCGCGGGCCTTGGCCGCGAATTCGAGCAGCCGGCGCCGCAAGGCGTCATATCCCTGGTCGAGCGCAACATCGACCTCGAAGCCGACGCGTTCGAGCGCCGAGGCCATGTCGGCGGCGTCATTGGCCGGATTGGGCAAGGCTGAAACGTGGCTGTAGGCGGAATTGCCGATCACCAAAGCGACCCTGTCACCCGTGGCAGCTGCGGCGCGGCCGACCAGGACAAGGGTGAGCGCAAGCACAAGCATGGCCATGGCGGCGAAACCGCCGGCAAGTCTGCCAGCCTTTTGTGCGATCGCGGCGTCCATGTTTGCACCCCGGCTCCAATGCCCCCGTTTTCGGGTGGCGGGCCGGCTCCCTTAATACAATCATAATGGAGCCGACCGGCCGAGATCAATCACATCACGCGTGTGCCGCCCGGTCTTTGTTCTTGCGGTAAACGCGGGCCGCTATTCGCAGCGGGCGGCTCCGCCCGAAGAAGGGAAGATATAGGCGCCGGAGACAAAGCCGGTGGTTTCAGGATTGTCCGGCAGGGCCACGGTGCACCAGGGCGCATCGTCGATGACCCCGCTGGCGCGGGAAAGCTCGTGCCAGGCACCAAGCCCGACTTCGCGATTGCAGCCAATGAGCGGCACGCCATCCTGTCCGGCCGGCAGGCGGGACACCACATTGGCCTCGGTGTCGGGTGCATCTCGAACATTGAGCATGTTGTCTTCGGGCACGCAAACGACGCGGACGGTCGGCCCTGTCGCGACATTTGCGGGCGCGTTTTCTCCCGTTTCGCCACTGCCGCCTGCATAGGGCCCGACGGGAAAATCATAGGGCTCACGGCGGCTCGGCGCGTCCTTCAAGGAGAAATGCCACCATTCGCGCCGGTAGTTCTCGAAGCCGACGCTTTCCATCACGCTCTTGAGCAGCCCGCGATTGTCCTTGGCCTGGGGAGGAATGTCGCTGGCGGCGGTGTAGCTGTTCTCATGGAAACAGTCATAAGCCGTACCGAAATCCAGCGAATTGTCGGGCGCGCGGTCGGCCTTGTCGGCGGAACAGGGGCCATAGGTGTTGCCCATGGGGCGTTCGGCCTCGGGCGACCCGGCCTCGATCATGCCGAGGTCAACGGCAAAACCCAGCGAATGGTTCGAGCGCGAGGCCAGCCAGCCGGCCTTGAACAGGTTGGACTTCTCATAGCTGGCATAGAATTCGTTCTTGGTGACGCCGTCTTCGGGGGTTTTGGACCAGGCGGTGAAATCTTCCACCGCGCGATGCGGGCGGTAACAATCATAGACCTTGAGAGACAGGCCGAGCTGGCGCAACTGGGCCTGGGCTTCGCTGAGCGCCTCGGCGGCGCTGCGCAACAGAATGCATTCGCCCGCCTCGTAGCCATTCACCGGCCGGCCGATGAAATTATGCGAGGATGCGTAGCGGATATCCTGGGCGATGCTGGGGTCGATCTCGCGCAGGTAGACGAAACCTTCGGGCAAGTCCTGGGCCGTTGCAGGCACGAGAGTCGCCAAAAAGGCGGCGAGCAGGGCAAAACGCTTGATCACTGGACTATTCCCCGGCGCACTCGAATTCAGTGGGGATGATTGCCGTCCGCATCCTGCAGATAGCGGGCATAGGCCCAGCCGCGCACCGTGTCATAACTCACCTCGCACCAATTATAGATGTAGCCGCTCGCTTCCACGCAACGGTGCACCACAATATTGGTGCCATTGTGGGGAATGCGGCCGACAATCGCATAATCGGTGCTGGTGCCGGTGCGGACATTGAGCATGTCGTCGGGCCGGTGATCGATCACCTTGTAGGTGCGCGACACGCCGGCGGTCGCCAGGTATTTGTCATAGGCAAAGCCCGACAGGCATCCCCATTGCACCTTGCACCAGCCGTTGACGCAGCCGCGGGCATGGATGCCGGTGGCATCGGGCGGCAGTTCGCCAAGGATCGCATAACTGGTTGAGGGACCGGAGCGCACATTGAGCGTGTCATCCGACCGGATGCCGGTCACGCGCCACAACCCGTCATAGGCCGCGCAATTGGCAGACGGATTGGTCGACGCCGTCTTGCGCGTGGCATTGCGGACATAGGCGTCGGAGATATAGCGCCGCGCCTCGGGCAGGACCGATTCCGCGATGTTGCGTGAATACGGGCCGAGCACCACCGCATAGAGATTGGCGGTCATGCCGGAATAGTTCGAGGTCTCGATGATATAGGCCGGCACTCCGCGCCCCGAAACGAAGGACAGGCGTTCCTCGGCCTTGGCACGCTGGTCGAGCGAGAAGGCGCCGAGCAACACGAAACTGTCGCCCGATCCGATCGGCGGATAGGAATAGGCCGGGGTCGGGGTCACCGGCGGTTCGGGTTCCGGCTCCGGTTCAGGCGTGACTTCGGCAACGTCTTCACGCTCGGTCTGGCTGAGTTCGACCAGCCGCGCCCTGGCAAAGACCGCGTAGATGCTGTCGGGGTAATTGTCGATATAGGCCTGGATGATGGCCTTGGACTCGGTGTCCTTGATCGCCTCCCAGGCGAGCCGCGCTTCGGCGGTCGCCGGGTTGGCCTGGGGCGGTGACGGCGTTGTTTCGGTATCGGCCGTACCGCTATCATCCGGCGGCACCAGGTAGAGGCTTTCGCCAGGCAGCGAGCCATAGACGAAGGGGCGCTGCTCATTGGCGGTTTCGCGCATCACATGATCGCGGACCTGGCGGAACAGCATGTTCACTTCGAGACCGGGCTTTTCGAGATAGGTCAGAAGCCCTTCGGTATAAGGGGAATTGCGACCATCGCCATCCGAGGCAACCGAGCCGCCTTCCGCCGCATAACCGACCAGCGTGCCCGAGCCTGGCTCGACCGGGGAGAGCCCGCGCCCGATCGAGCGGGTGGCGGAGGTGCGTTCCATGCTGGCGGCGAACGGATTGTTGCGGCAGGCGTCGAGCAGCACCATGGAGAGCTTGGTGGCACCGGAGACCGATTGCAGCACCATATCGAGCGGGACGGCCTCGAACTGGGCCGCGATATCGGTCGCGAGTTCGGCATCGACCGGCACCAGGTAGTTCTGGTTGTCCACCTCGATTCCGTGCCCGGCATAGAAAACAAGCGCATATTCCGCGCCGCGGGCCGTGGCGGCAAAGCTCAACAGCTTGCGGCGCAGATCCTCATAGCCAAGGTCGAGTGCGACATCGACCTCGAAGCCGACACGCTCGAGCGCGGCAGCCATATCCTGCGCGTCGTTGGAGGGGTTGGGGAGCTGGGAGACGTGGTCATAGGCCGAATTGCCGATCACCAGCGCGACGCGGTCGCCCGCTGCGTGCGCCGGCATGGCCATCAGCAGCGCTGCCGCGATGATCCACAGAGCGGCGATCACCCGTGTGTGTGCCGGATTGGCGAAAGCGTCCCACCGCTTCGTCATCATCGTCCTCCCGTTACGTCCCCCTGCCGCTTCGGGCCGCTATCCTACGCCGGTACGGGCCGGGTGCAAGGGGCGGTTCAAAGCCTCGCCCGATTGTGCGCAGGCAAGGTGAAACGGGAATGAACGGCGGATCACGCCGGTGTTCAGAAACCTGGCCTAGTAGAAGACATAGGGGACCAGCGCATAGCTCCAGCGCTTTTCGCGCACCACGTAATCCTCGACCGGCAGTTCATCATAGCCCGCCGGCGGTTCCTCGATCACGTAGTCGTCGAGTTCGGTGACGATTTCGGCGGCAGTGTGCTTGGCGTCCTCGAGTACGACCGCAAGACCGCGCGACGCGGGGGCGTATTTATCGTAGTCGAACTCCTCATCGACGACGATCGCCAGCAGCGAGCCCTTTGAGGGCCCTTCGGCTTCCATGTCGAAACCATAGTCGTCATCGGGGAAGACGAAGAGCGAGCCCGGGGTAAGGCGGGTGTTCTTCAGCGCCACATCATTGGGGAAGAGCTGAAGCGCCGTGCCGTCCTCGGCAATGTCGAACAGCACCAGATTGCCCGGCACATCGCTGTCGATCTCGATCTTGAAGACATCGCCTGAATTGAGCGTGGTCGACGGCGTCATGGTCATGCGCACGCGTCCGTCGCTGGGCTTGCCGATGATCTCGGAGATCGCGTCATGCGCCTCTTCGGGCTCGTAGTGGTTGTCCTCGTAATAGGTCTCGATCGCGTAGCCCGGATCCTGTTCATAGACCGCAGGGTCCTCATATTTCTCGGGTGCCGGATCGGCGGGCACATAGGCCTCTTCGGGCGCAGGGGGCACATAGGTGTCCGCCTCGACATCATAGACGGCGGGAGCCACCGAATAGCCGATCACATCATCGGGCGCCTCAAGCTGCGGGGTCAGGCTCTGGCATTCGGGATTGTCGGCGCAATAGGTGTCGGACTCGCTGCGCAGATAGGTCAGCAATTCAGCATGGCTGACCGTGCCATTGCCATTGGTGTCGGCCTTGCCCTCGCCGATCCCGGCGACATAGGCCGAAGTGAAGACGCCGTGGCGCTGATCCTCGGGCTCGCGGTGATCGTCCCAGGCCAGCTGGTAAGGCGCAGCGGCGCTCCAGCTCACCAGCGTCTCGGGCTTGTCGACCACATTCATTTCGATGCGGATGCCGCGGCTGGCCGCTGCCGGCTTGCCCGCGACCGAGGGGTGGGTGAGGAACCGCGCACCGGCAGGTGCGGCATTGCCGCCGCCCAGCGACCGGGTGACCGTTCCCGAATGACAGGCATCGACCAGGAAGGTCACGACCCGGCCCGGCAGGTCCTTGATCAGCGCATCGAGATCATCATCGCGTAGCGCATCTTCCCAGCTGGTGTCGGTGGGGCGGATATCATAGGGCGCGATGGCTTCGTCGCGATTGTCGTTCTCGTCGCCATTATCATCGGGCAGTTGAAGCCCGTGGCCGGAGAAATAGAAGAACACGCGGTCGCCCGGCTCCGTGCCGGCAACCAGCCAGTTCTTGAATTCGGCGGTGATGCCGGCCTTGGTCGCGTCTGGGCCGCGCAGGATCTTGACCGCCTCGGGCGCATAGCCGAGCGAACCGGTGAGCAGGCCCTTCACCGCCTCGACGTCGTTTTTCGGCCCGGGCAGGAACAGTTCGGCCGGCAGGTTGGCATAGTCGCCAACCCCGACCAGCAGCGCCCGGTCCGCAGCGATAGCGGGGACGGTGAGACAGGCCGTTGCCGAAAGGGCAAAAAGGGCGGAACGAAGCGGGGCTTTGACGCGCGCAATCATGGTCACAGACTTTCGGTATAGAAGGGCTGGATCGCCACCTTGGCGTTCTGATGGGAGAACAGGTCCTTGAACCGCTCGATCAGGGCTCCGGGCTTGATGCCCCGCTGCTGCAGGAGGTCGTCGATCTCCTTGCCGTCCTTTTCGAGCGACATGACGATCAGATGATCGGCGCCATAGGGCGGGGTCACCGCAAACTGCCCCAGCGCGACGGCCTCGCCGGCCCCGTTCGGGTACGCGCCGAGATACTGGACCTCACCGGTATTGGCGAGGTTGAACATCAGCACATAGCCCTTGGTCCAGCTTCGCGCGGAGAGGCTCAGCCGTTCGGCGCTTTTGTAAAGCGGCCTGGCGGGGGAAAGGATGATGGCGCCGGTATTGAGCCGACTTTCGTCCTTGAGCACCGACAACAGGCGGTATTTGTCGATGGCCGGTTGAAGTTGGTTGGGCAGCAATCGCTCGGCCGCGACATCGCCAAAGGGCGAATAGAGCCGCTGCTCGTTCACATCGTAGCGGAAGGGCCGGTTGCCGCCATTTTTGACCCCGTCAAGATTGACCGGCAGTGTACCGCCCGAAACGATGAAAGGCAGGTCGTGCACATCGGCGGGCGGTTCTGTCTTGAGCGGATTGTCGAGCGCCTGTTTGACGTCCCCCAAAACCGTGGAGCGCATGGCCTCGGCATTGCGCGGCCTGAATTCAGGGGTCTGCAGGGCCTCGGATTCCTGCTTGACGATCGGCAGCACGTAGTCTTCGAGCTCGATGCGGGTGATCACCCCATCGCCATCAAGATCGGCCTTGCCTTCCAGCGCGCGCGCAAATGCATAGCTCAGGGCGCCCCGCGACTGCCCGTCGATGATCACTTCCGGGGTCGGCTGGCTTTCAAGCGAGGCGGCCAGGAACACCACCGATTTGAACTCGTCTTCCTTGATGCGTTCGCCGGACAGCGCTTCGGCGCTGGGCGGCTCGGAAGGAACCTCGACCCGCGGGGCCAGCCTGGTCTTGAGCCCCAGCGCCCGGTCCATGCCGCCGGAATGGCAGCTGTCGGCGACGAAAACCACACGCATGCCCTTGGCCTGTGCACGCAACAGCCAGGCGCGGATTTCCTGGTCGAAGATCCGTTCGTTCTTGGTCTCTTCCATGCGCGACGGATCGAACCGTCCGAGCTGGAAGAATTCGTCGAGACCGTCCGGTTCTGCTTCAGGAACGAAGGCAGGCGCCTGGGTGCCGTGGCCGGAATAGGTGAAGATCAGCGTATCGCCCGGGCTTGCCTCGGCCACCAGCCTGTCGAATTCGGAAACGATGCGGGCGCGGCTGGCATCTGCATTGGTGAGTTTGACCACCCTTGCCGCGCCATAAGCATCGAGCGCGGCGGCGATGTCCTCGGCATCGGCGACCGACCCGTCGAGGTCAGGCGCGGCATCGTAATTGTCGATACCGATCACCAGTCCGTAGGTTGCAGCCCAGACCGGCACCGGGCTGGCGGCGAGGCAAAGGGCGGCGAATGCCGAGGGGAGCCAGCGCATCGATCTACTTCATGATGACATCGACGCGGCGATGCATCTGAAACAGTTGATCCTGGGTATAGGCAGTAGGGTCGTCGGGCTGGAATAGTTCGGTTTCGCCCTTGCCCTCAACATCGATGTGTCCGGCAAAGCCGTGCTCGTAGAGATAGTCGGCTGTGGCCTGGGCACGCCGGAGCGACAGGTCGAGATTGTAGTAGTCGGGACCCGAAGGGTCGGTATGACCGATCAGGGTGATGTAATCCGCATCCGCTGTCTTGAGGCAGGTCAGCAATTCGTCCGCCGCAACGAGGCCCTGTTCGGTGAAGGCCGTGTCGTTGAACTCAAACCGGATCGGGGTGGTCTTTTTCTGGATCTTCACACCACGGAAATTGACCTTGCATCCGCCGCGGATCGACAGGCGCGGCGGGGTGTCTGCGGCGAGCCGCATCTCGGTCGCGGCCTTGTCGAGATGCAGGATATAGGCCTCGTCCGGCGCGATGAAATCCGGGGTCCGCGCCGGGTCCGATGCTTCTTCAAGCGCGATCAGATAGAATTCTCCGGCGCTCGTATAGTCCTTGCGGCCCTTGGCGATATCGCCGAGCGCGTCATAGACCTGCCAGGGTGCGCCCTGCTTGCGGATGGCGTCGAGTTCTTCAGCGAAATCCTCGAGTGGCGCCCCCGCCACCACCTGGTCGGCAATGGCATTGAACTGGATGACACCGATCATGCGCTGGGCCATGGCAACGTCTTCGGCAAAGCAGTCATCATGGCTTTCGGCGGCCGCAAGCGCCGCGCGCCCGGCCTCGACATCATCCGCCTCGAACGCGGCATAGCTGTCGGACAGCGCCGAGCATACGGCAAAGGCCGGCGTGGCGGTGAACGCCAGCAGCGTGCCGGCCACGGTAAATCCGAGAAGTTTCTGGTTTCTGGCCACAGGCATAGCGTCCTCCTCTTGCGTCTCCGTCCCCCCGGAGGCGATGCCGGCGGCCTGAAGCCGCCGGCGCCGCATGTTTATTCGGCAGGCTGCACGTTGAACGACACCATCTGGGTCGCGGTGCGTCCGCCTTCGCCCTTCGATTTCTCGAAGACCTCGATGGCGATGCCGCGGGTCGGCGGCTGGCCGGCATTTTCGGCCACATAGGAGCGCACTTCGTCGATCGAGAGCCGGCTGTCGCCGAGACCGCCAATGGCGCAATAGGCCACCAGCGCTTCGTCATAGCCCGGCTCGTCGAAGACCAGCCGCCCGGCACTCGGATCAGGGATGCGCTTGGATTCGCCAGCCTTGAGCGTGGTGCCGCCCAGGATCGCATCGGGGAACACTTCCACATTACCGCTGGTCTCGACATAGAACATCTGCAGTTCGCAGTCGTGATTGGTGGTGATGGAGAAATGCAGCTCATCGCCGACATATTTGTTGGTTGAATCAACCTCGATGCCGAGCTTGAGCTTCGCCTCGTTATAGGCGTCCTCGCGATAGGCCGGCTGCTCGGCCGGCTTGACCGGCTCGTGCTTGACCTCGACACGCTCCTTGTAGGGTTTGGCGGCATATTCCTCAGCCGCTTCCTCCTCATAATCGGCAGGGTCTTCACCGGCATAGTCGTCGGCGTCGGCAAAGCCGCCCTGCTCGTCGTAAGGCGCGAAGACCAGCGGTGCCCGCTGGGTCAGCGCCTCGAGGAGATAGGCATACTGCTCCTCGAGCTCGTCACGCGGCACTGTCAATCCGGCATTAAACTGGTTGATCCAGTCCTGGCCAAGACGGCGGGCGAATTCGTCCGGCACACGCTGGATGTGCTGTTCGAACTCTTCCGGGGTCAAATCGAACTCGGCGGCGAGCTTTTCGAAGGTGAGATCCTCTTCGTACAGGTCGGCATAGAAGGTGATGATCTCGGTGCCCCCTGCCCGACCCGGGCCGGTCAGTGAACGCACGGCGCCATCGCTGGTCACCTCGGTCACATTGATCTCGTCAAGGGCCTCGAGGAACCGTTCCTTGTCCTCGGCATAGACCTCGTCGAGCTCATCCTGGCTGCGGTACATCTGCAGCAACAGGTCGCGCTGATCGAGCGAGAACAGGGTCGAGGTTTCGATGTGGTTCCGCAACTGGTCGCGTTTGGCGAGAATGCCATCGGCGTGACAGTCGAAGCAGGACCGGCCATTGCGGATCTCGATCCCCTTGCCGATCGGGCGCTGGCGGAAGGACACGATCTGCGTCGGCCCCACTTCCAGCGCGTCGCCCGGCGCGGTCGAGAGGTAATAGCCCTGCATGCCGTTGGGCAGCGAGAAGATCATTTCGCCCCCGTCATGCTTGAAGGATTCGAGCCCGAGGCTGAGCGGAATCCAGCCCGGACCATGCGGGAATCGCCTGAGGCTCTGCTCGCCACGCGAGCCGGCAAAGTCGTAGCTCTTCCAGTAATAGCCACCCTGAGGCAGGTCATGCCGTTCGATCAGGCGGTTATGATCGGAAACCCCCGATGCCCCTTCGTCAAAGGCGGCGCGGACCACGTCCCGGCGTTCGATATTGCGGGTCGCATCGACGCCCAGCCGCCGCTCGAGCACCTCGATATTGTCGGGGAGATCGAGCAGATAGGCATAGATGTCGGGTCGGCTGGCAAAGGACATGAAGAAGTCCGCCCGCATGATCGGCAGCAGGGT
Organism: Cucumibacter marinus DSM 18995; assembly: GCF_000429865.1. Classification (GTDB taxonomy): domain Bacteria; phylum Pseudomonadota; class Alphaproteobacteria; order Rhizobiales; family Devosiaceae; genus Cucumibacter; species Cucumibacter marinus. Next base: position 76,913 of record NZ_KE386977.1, on the reverse strand, counting down.
TTCGGTTTCGAGCGCCAGGGCCGCGAGTGACGGATCATCGTCCGGGTCAACGCCATAGAAATACTCGACGGCCAGCCGGTCGTAATCGTCGAACTCCCATTCGAGATCGCGCAGGTCGACGCGCACCAGCGTATCGTTGGTGTTGGCGACCACTTCGGGATCGACAAGGCGCGGGGCGTAGCTCAGCGAGTTGAGAAGCTTCACGAAGCCGCCGCGATAGAACTTCATGCGGTCAGCGAAGGTCTCGGGGCTCTCGCAGGGGAACACGCCGTTATACTGGTTGCGATAGGAGAAGTAGCGGATATAGGGCCGGTCGAGTTCGTCGACCTGCTTGATGTCCGCCAGCGCCGCAGCAACCTCCCCGTCATAGGTGAGGATGTCGCGGGTGCGGGCCATGGATTGCTCGGGCACGGCCAGTTCGGCGCGGTCAACTTCACCGAGCGCGGTGATCCAGGCGGCGAGGTCGTCGAGTTCGCCGGCGCTCGGGCGCTTGCCAATCGGCATGCGACCGGATTTCACCGATTGATAGAGCAGCGATTTCTGCGGATCGCCCGGAGTCACAAAGGCCGGATTGCGGGCGATGGAGGCGAGGTCGCCAGCCGGGAAGCTGCCGGCGGATGACTGGCCGGGGCCGTGGCAGTTCCGGCAATAGGTGCCAACGAAATCGTCCGCGGCCCTTGCGTAATCGGTTGTCGCGACCTGGGCGGGCGCAGCCTCTTCCTCAAGTCCGCAGGCGGGTTTGGTCGGATCGGGCTCCGGCGGCGGCGGTGGCGGGGTCACCTCCTTGTCGGCCAGATAGGCATACATGGCCCGGCGGTCTTCATCGGTCAGGTCGGCCCAGCCTTCGGCGAGATGAGCCATGGCCTTGTCGTTGATGGGCGAGCCGGACAGGGTCTTGCCCTGCAAAAGGCCGGCGCCCCAGAAGTCTTCAGCCGTGGTGCCGTCGAGGCGCGCCTTGGAAATATCGGGGGCGAAGGCGCCGGTCAGGCCCAGTTCGCCCTGGAAGGCTCGGCCTTCATCGAGACCATAGGTCAGGTTGCGCGGGGTGTGGCATTCGCCGCAATGCCCTGCGGCCTCAACGAGATATTCGCCGCGCGCATGCTGGGAATTGTCGCCCGGCACATGCGGGGTGATGTCCATATTGCCGAACTTCCAAACCGCCAGGAACCATTGCTGGTTCCAGGGCAGGCCGATCTCGTGATCGGGCGGGCGGAAATCGGACTGGGGCAGGGTTTCGAGATAGGCCTTGATGTCGAGGACGTCTTCGGGCTTGAGCCCGGCATAGGCCGTGTAGGGGAAAACCGGGTAGTAGTGGCGGTCGTCGGGGGCCTTGCCGCGCATGACGGCATTGAGGAAGTCGGCATTGGACCAGCCGCCGATCCCCGCCTCGGAGGCGGTGATGTTGGGGGCGTAGAAGACGCCGATCGCCGAATCCATCCGCTTGCCGCCGGACATGACCGTCTCGTCGGCTTCAGACGCATGACAGGCCGCGCAACCGGCGGCCTTGAACATGTATTCGCCATTTGAGGTATCCGCCTCGTAATTGGCGAAAGCCGACTGATCGAAGGTTTCCTGGGCCGTGGCCGGTGCCACGAATGTAAGGCCCAGAACGGCGGCAAGGGCCAGGAGTGTGCCCCCCTGCCCCCTGGTGCGTTTGCTGATCGGATGCGTCCTCATCGTCCCTCTCTCTAGCGTGAGCGGCCCCCCGCACCCGCTGTTCCCATTGTCAGCGGAATTCGAAGCGTTCGAACTCCACCCTGGCGAGGTTGACCCCCGCTTGTTTCAGACCCGCCTCGATGGCCTTGCGTAATGGCGGCGGACCGCAGAACCAGAGGTCCACGCCGGCGGGTTCAAAATCCACATAGCCCAGTATCTTATCAGCCGTGAGACGATTGCCGTTCTCAGATGAATGGAGGGTGAATGCAAAGTTCTCGAGCTCTTGAGACTTTGCTTCAAGCTCCTGACGCCCCACGGCGTCGGCCGGGCCACGAACGCAATGAATAAGATGATAGCGCCCCGGCGCCGCAGCGTCGAGATGGCGGGCCCAGGCCAGGAATGGCGTGATGCCGATGCCGCCGGCCAGCCAGATCTGTTTCTTGCCGCCGCGGCCATGGTTGAAGCCGCCATAGCCACCCTCGATCACCATCTTGTCGCCCGGCTCGATCCGCTCGCGCAGGCGGGCCGTGAAGTCGCCCAGGGGCTTGATCGCGAAATGCAGCGTGCCGTCCGGATCCGGCCCGGCAATGGTGAAAGGGTGCGGTTCTTCGAGCCCCTTGCCCTTTACCTTGATGAAGGCGAACTGGCCGGGTCTGGCCTTGACCGGACGCCCGTCCGGTTTGGCGGTGATCAGGGTCGCGAAGTCATGCTTGTCGACATCGGTCACGGTGTAACCGCGCCGCTTGAGATAGGGCCCGATCTGGACATAGAGATAGGCAGCGATGCCGATCAGCGCCCACAGGTTCAGATAGCTCGACAGCAGTGCCTCGCCGCCGAAAGGCCGCTTGATGAAGGCCTGATGAAAGGCGAGGAAAATGAACGCGATGCCGATGAAACGGTGGGTCCAGCGCCAGATGTGATACGGGAATTCGATCCGTGTGCGCGGCAGCCGCTTGATGGCGCTCAAAAGCAGCAGGATCAAAAGCGCGTAGAAGGTCCATTTGCCGACGAAGGCTGCGGTGGTGTTGAACGTCGTCGACAGGGCAAGGCCCGAGAAATTCGGCTTGATGTACCAGTGGATGACGATCAGGCCGATGATCGAGATGCCGAGCCATTTATGGGTGAAGTAGAGACGATCGAGCCCGCCGAACAGCTTCTCGACGGGCTTGAGGCGCATGGCCAGAACCAGATTGATCCCCATGGCCGTGAAGGCCAGCGACGATGCGGTCAGTGAAAGCCAGTTCTCGAGCCCATAGGGGCTGACCGCCGGAATGGCAAAGATAATGGCCAGCGCCAGCAGCGCTGCAACAATCAGGTTTCCGAGCATCGCGTCCCACAAACTCTTCCCCGCACAGGCATAATGCAGGTTTGCCAAATCGAGGCAAGAGCGCGCAGTGATCGGATATTTGCGGGGCTCGCAAAATCATCGCGGAGTGAATTGCCAAATCAGTAGAATTGCGGCAGAGTTTTACCAACAGCAACTGACGAAAGGAGGTGATCCAATGTCGAGTGAGATTTCTGTGGTGTCGCGAGGCTTTGGATGGTGCGCTCGAGTGATGGAGCAGCCTTCGTCATAAGTCCGGCATCCGGTGGGTCCTTCGACCCCCGCCACGCGATGTCATGAACTCACGGAAGGGCCGCCCCCAAAGGGCGGCCCTTTTGGTTTGTGGCGCGTGTCACACGCTCCGTGCTGTCCCGGCCTTGAGCCGGGACTGCGAACCGCCTAGCCAATCGATCCAGTGGATCGATTGGAGGTGAGCAGGCCATGAGAGCTATGCTCGAATGGCAAGGTGCCCCATGCGAACAGGCCCCGGATCTGGTCCGGGGCAGCCCAGCGGGATGGTTGCGCCCCAAGCCCCATTGGTCCTGCCCACATCCTGAGCTTGCCGAAGGACGACCCTCGAAGGGCGAGGGCAGCCGGCAGAGGAGTAGCCTCCCCTATTTGAAGTCGGCGCCTTCCTTGATGAAGGTGCCACCCTGCAGATCGCGCATCGCGGTCATCAGTTCTTCGCGGGTGTTCATCACGATCGGCCCGTGCCAGGCGACCGGCTCCTTGATTGGCCTGCCGGAGACCAGCAGGAAGCGGATGCCGTGGTCGCCCGCCTGCACGGTAATCGAATCCCCGGTATCGAAAACGACGAGCGTGCGGTCCCCGCTCATATCGCGGATATGGACTTCCTCGCCAGCGATCTCCTTTTCGGTCAGAACGCCGAAGGGTTTTGACGCGTCGGCAAAGATGCCGGACCCCTCGAAGATATAGGCGAAGGCGTTGGCATAGGTATCGACCGGCAGGGTCTTCTTGCGTCCGGGGGGCACCCAGACATCGAGATAGACCGGATCGGCGGCGATGCCGTCGACGGGGCCCTTCTTGCCGAGATAGTCGCCGACGATCACCTTGATGCGGGTGCCGTCATCATCGATCAGCTCTTCGATATCCTTGCCCTTGATGTCCTGGTAGCGCGGGCTGGTCATCTTCAGCGAGGAGGGCAGATTGGCCCAGAGCTGGAAACCGTGCATGCGCCCGTTCGGGTCACCCTTGGGCATTTCCTGGTGCATGATGCCGGAGCCGGCGGTCATCCACTGGACGTCGCCGGCGCCGAGCGTGCCCTCATTGCCGAGGCTGTCGCCATGGTCGACCGAGCCCGAGAGAACATAAGTGATGGTCTCGATGCCGCGATGCGGATGCCAGGGGAAGCCGGCCTTGTAGTCCTCCGGGTGCTCGTTGCGGAAATCGTCGAACAACAGGAACGGATCGAGCAGGCTCGGATTGTGAAAGCCGAAAGCCCGATGGAGTTTGACGCCCGCCCCTTCGAGGGTCGGAGACGCTGCGGAAAGCTGTTTGACGGGTCTGATGGACATGAGTTCGCCCCTTTCCGGCCCACCATGATGGTGCGGGCCTGTTAAGAGCGAAGATAGGCAGTCATCGAGGTGAATGCAGCCGGCCGGATTGCAACGTATCGTTTGAGATACATCAACAATCCGGCATCAGCCCCCGTAAACTGTTCGAATATGTAACACCCACCCGGGGAAGTCGACCGCCCCTAAACGGCCACCGGGCGCACCTGCCGGCCCGGACGGATCGTCTCGATGGGCGCATCGCTCATCTCGGTCTGCGCCCGCACCCCATCGGCATAATCGGAGAAGGCCTTGGCGTCCTCGATGGAGGGATTGATCTTCACGTGCGGGTCGGAGACCGAGGAGAGGAGCAATCTGGTGTAGGGGTGCAGCGGATCGCGCACCACTTCTTCGGACGGCCCGAATTCGACGATCCGCCCCGCGAACATCGCCGCGGTGTCCTCGGCCAGATAACGGGCCGTGGCCAGATCGTGGGTGATGTAAAGAAACGCGATGCCGCGCTCTTCCTTCAGCCGTTTCATCAACTGCAGTACCGACCGGCGTATCGACACATCGAGCATCGAGGTCGGTTCGTCGGCAATGATCAATTCCGCACCCACGGCCAATGCACGGGCGAGATTGACGCGCTGGCGCTGACCGCCGGAGAGCTGATGCGGATATTTGTCGAGCGTATTATCGACATCGAGTTCGACATCGGCGAGCACCTGGCGCAGCGCCTCGTCTTCGCTCTGCCCGGCCTCGACCCGCTTGTGCAAGCGCAAGGGCCTCAACAGGTGGTGGCGGATGGTGTGAGTGGGGTTGAGCGATGCGAACGGGTCCTGAAACACCATCTGGATATGGCGGGCATTGGATCGGCGTTCCGCCGGATTGCGGGCGGCGGCCACGTCCTTGCCCTTGAAGAGGATGCGCCCGTCATCGATCGAGAACATGCGCGCGATGGCACGACCGCAGGTCGATTTGCCGGAGCCGGATTCGCCCACCAGCGCCAGCGCCTTGCCGGCCTCGATCGTGAAGGAGATGTCCTTGAGGGCGTGCACTTCCTTGGACCGACCGAGCATGGGGCGGACCACGAAGGTCTTCTTGACGTCTCGCACTTCAAGCAGCGGGGTTCTGGTCGTCTCGCTCATTGGGCGCCTCCGGTCGGGCCATAGCTGACGTCTTCGGTCAGGGTCGGCATCGATTGCCACAGCTTGACGGTGTAGTCGTGCTGGGGATTGTCGACGATCTCGGCGGTCGACCCGGTCTCCACGATTTCGCCCTCGAGCATGATCGCCATGCGGTCGGCGAATTGCGCCATCAGCGCCAGGTCGTGGGTGATGAACAGGATCGAGAAGCCGAACTGTTTCTGGAGCCCGGCGATCTCCTGCAAGATTTCGCGCTGCACCACCACATCGAGCGCGGTTGTCGGCTCGTCCATGATGATCAGCTTGGGATCGAGGACCAGTGCATTGGCCAGCACGACGCGCTGGCGCATGCCGCCGGAAAGCTGGTGCGGGTAGTCGTCGAGCCGGCTTTCGGGGATACCCACGAGCCGCATCAGCTCCTCGGCGCGGGCGCGGGCCTCGGCCCGGCTCTTGCCGGTGTGGGTGACATAGACGTCGCGGAACTGCTCGAAGATCGTCAGCACCGGATTGAGCGCGTTCATGGCCGATTGGAAGACGAGCGAAGTCGTCGACCAGCGCCATTTCGACAGGCGTTTGTCATCGAAGGCGAGGATGTCTTCGCCATCGATGGTGATTTCGCCATCGGAGATGAAGGCAGGCGGGCGATGCAGGCGCATCAGGGCATAGGCGATTGTCGACTTGCCGCAGCCGGATTCCCCTGCAAGGCCCAGCACCTCGCCGTCATTGATGTGAAAGTCGACGCCCTTCACCGCGCGAAACGGCCCTTCAAGGGTCATGTAGTCGACCGTGAGGTTCTTCACATCGACAAGGCGCCGGGGGGCGGTGTTCATGCTTGTGTCGGTCATGCCCCGGCCTCCGTCGAACGGGCGCGGAACTTGGCGTCGTATTTCTTCTGGGCCTTGACCGCGCGGTTGATGGCCCCGAGCGTGCGCAGCCGCGGATTGGAGATTTCGTCGACCCCGAAATTGAGCAGCGACAGACCGACCCCGATCACCGCGATGGCGAGACAGGGCACGAAGACCTCCCAATAGGCGCCGACGGTGATGGCCGAGGAATTTTGGGCATTATAGAGCATGGTGCCCCAGCTCACTGCGAGCGGATCGCCAAGCCCGAGGAATTCGAGCGTTGCCTCGGTGATGATGGTGTAGATCACCGAGCCGATGAAGTTGAAGCCGATGATCGAGAGAAGGTTCGGCAGCAATTCCACGGTGATGATGCGCCAGCTCGGCTCGCCGATCTGTTCGGAGGCCTCGATAAAGTCCCTTCGTCTCAAGGTCAGGGTCTGTGCCCGCGTCACGCGGGCGCCCCAGGCCCATGACGTTAACCCGATAATCATGGCGATCATGAAGGGGTCGGACTTCCCGATGAAGGCGGCGAGTACCAGCAAGAGAGGCAATTGCGGAATCACCAGCGCGATATTGGTGATGAAGTTGAGAACCTCGTCGATCCAGCCCCCGAAATAGCCGGCGGTCACACCGATCAGCGTGCCGATCACGGTCACGATCAGGCCCGCGGAGAAGCCGACGATCAGCGAGGTGCGGGTACCCCAGACGGCCTGGGTGTAGACGTCGCGCCCGATCCGGGTCGAACCCATAACGTGTTCCTGGCTCGGCGGCTGGTGCGGCCGGGCCACGCGCTTGTTGGGATCGTGGGTGGTGATCAGCGGCGCAGCGATGGCGATGACCACGTAAAACAGCACGATGGCGAGCCCGATGGTGGCCTTGCGGTTGCGCAGGATGATGTTGAGAACGTTGCGCATGGCTCAGGCCTTTCTCAGCCGCGGATCGAGGAAGACATAGGCGAAGTCGATGATCAGATTGGCCGTCAGCATGGTGAGGGTCATGATCAGCAACTGGCCCTGGATCAGCGGGTAGTCGCGGTTGATGATGCCCTGGAACAGAAGGTTTCCAAGCCCGGGATAGTTGAACACGATCTCGGTGATCAGCGAACCGCCCATGACCGAACCAAGGCTCAACGCGAAGGCGGTGACCGACGGCAGCAGCGCGTTGCGCGCCGCATAGTTGTAGCGAATGCGCCGGTCCGACAGCCCCTTGGCCGACGCCATCACCACGTGATCCTCGCCGAGCTGGCCGATCATGTTGTTGCGCATGGTGATGAGATAGCCGCCGATCGAGGTGAGCATCAGCGAGAACAGCGGCATCAGCGCATGGGTCAGGACCGAGGAGATGAACTCCCAGGAGAATTCGGGATCAAGGCTCGGCTCATAGGCATAGCCCACGGGCAGCCATCTCAGCGCCACCCCGAAGATGAACAGTGTGGTGATGGCCACGACCACGGCGGGGATCGACTGCATGGCGAGAGCCAGCGGCGAGATGGTGCTGTCTACCGCGCTGCCGCGGCGCCAGGCGGCGAGAATGCCGAGCAGCGAGCCCAGGCAGAAGGACAGCACCGCCGAGGTGCCGACCAGAAGAAGCGTCCAGAGCAATCCGCGCCCGAGCACTTCGGTGACGGTCAGCGGATAGTAGCGGATGGTGACACCCAGATCGAAGGTGAAGACCGACCTCAAATAGATCAGCAGCTCTTCCCACAAGGGCCTGTCGACAAAGCCGAAGGTCAGCGCCAGGGCCTTCTTGGCCTCCGGCGGCATGATCACATTGGCCGAGGCGAACATGATGTCGATGGGATTGCCCGGCATCAGGCGGGGCAAGAGAAAATTGATGATTGCCGCCACGAGGAAGGCGACGAGGTAGAAGGCGATGCGCCTCAGGATGAACGCCATGATCTCCCCCGGGGTCGAGGACCGGGGCGGCTCTTGGCTGGCCGCCCGCGGTCCGGATTAGCGTCTCGAAGTCAGAGGACTTCGTTCGACTTTACGAGGCCCTGGCTCAGGACTTCGGGCTCAGCTGCAGCAGGTGCAGCACACGCTCGGGGTTGCCGTCATGCACGACCGGAACGGCCTGGGCATTGTCGGCGGAGAAGAAGCCTTCAAAGCGCGCGGTGTTGTACTGGTACCAGTACGGGTTGTTGAACACCGGCACATGCGGCATCTCGCGGCCCAGGATCATCTGGATGTCATCCATGATCGCCTGCTGCTCGTCGCGGTCGGCAGTCTTGAAGAAGCTGTCGAGAAGCGGATCGAGTTCGGCATTGGTCCAGCGCGTCGCGGAGAAGCGGGTGGTGCCCTTCTTGCGCGAGTGGAAGGTGTCGAATGCCATATGCGGGGTCACGCCAACGACCAGGGCGTTGATGGCGGCGTCATAGGAGCCGTCGATCAGTTCCTGGGTCCAGGCGGCTGCTTCCGGGGTGGCGACGCGGGCGTTGATGCCGGCTTCGTTCAGCCCTTCGATGGCGATCTGGACGGTGTTGACCCAGTCGGTCCAGCCATTCGGCACGATCACGTCGAACGAGATTTCCTCACCCGAGGGGGTTTCGCGGAAACCGTCGCCATTGGTGTCGGCATAACCGGCTTCGTCGAGCAGCGCCTTGGCGCCATCGACATTGTACTCGGTGTACTGGCCGTATTCAGCATCAACTTCAGGATTGTTCCAGGCGTGGTAGCCCTGCCCCAGGCCGGAAGGATACTGGTTGATGGTCGGATAGCCATAGCCCGCGATGTCCACCATGGCCTGACGGTCCATGGCCATCGAGAAGGCGCGGCGGAACGCAACGTCGGAAAAGGCTTCCGCGTTGCCGGCATTTTCGCTCTCGAGGTTCATGTTGAAGATCACGAGGGAGCCGCCCGGGAACCAGTATTTGTGGTGCTCGGGGTCCTGAGCGACATAGGTCTTCTCAATGTCGGGCAGGAAGGAGCCGAACCAGTCAAGCTCGCCGCGGGCAGCGGCGGTCAGGGCCTGGTCGTTGTTGGCGATCTGCGGGAAGCGCATGCAGTCGACTTCCAGATCGTCGGCCTGGAAGAAGTAGGGATTGCGGCACTGCACATATTCCTGCGGTGTAAAGCGCACGATTTCGGTCAGTGCACCATTACCAACCGGATTGGGGTTGGTGAAGGACACGGGGTCTTCCACGTCGGCCCAGATATGTTCGGGAACGGTGTGAACACGAACCAGGTCGAAGATCAGGCCGGTATCGACTTCCTTGAAGTCAAACTTGACGGTCTGGTCATCGATCTTCTCGACGCCGTCGATCCGGTCCCACACGGTGCGCAGGTCGAGCGCCGGGTGATCCTTGATCATGTTGAAGGTGAAAATCACATCATCGGCGGTGAGATCTTCGCCGTCCGACCATTTCAGCCCATCGCGCAGGTGGAAGGTGACCGATTTGAGGTCGTCGCCATATTCGTAAGAATCGGCGAGCCGGTATTCGGCGGTACCGCCCTGCATGCGGTTGAAGATCACCAGTTGCTCATACGCGAAGTCGCGGATCGAGGGTACGGTGGTGGTCTGGTTGAACGGGTTGAAGTTCTCGGTCCAGGCGGTCACCTGCTGCGGCAGGGCCACGAGGACGGAATCGCCCTCTTCCTGGGCGTAGGCCGCGGGCACCGCCAAGGGTGCAAGAGCCAGCGCTGTCGCAACAGCGCGCAGAATGGTAGATCGACGCATGGCGTGGATACCTCCCCTAAGGTTATCTAGCGTGTCCTCTCCCGGCGGTTCTGTTCAATACTTTGGCCGATTTGGCCATGGGAACGGTACCGCCACCCGCCCGAATTGGTCCGTTTCCGGCTGTCCGGGCATTGGGCGACCATTTCGCAGCACCCCCCTGATGTCATCCGGCTCGTACTGAAAAAGCACCTGAAAAATCGACAAATCGTCGCGCCAAAGCGTCGATAAACCGTACAATCCCGATCATAAACACTTGATTCAACAGCAAGTTTCCATTGGGCCCGACAAGCGGACCACTCTGATACCAATCACAACGCCAATCGGAAGCCAGTGCAGGTCTCGACCGGGCGCTGCGGGTCCGCTAGAGCTATATCAGCGCGCAAAGGGGGCAGCGCGACACGGAGGAGAGGAATGATGGCGCTCAAACCGCGCGGATTGCGAGGTCGGCTGTTGCTGATCTTTTTCGTGATTTCGCTGGCGCCGCTTTTCATTGTCGGGGCGACCTTTCTTTACTTTCTTGTCTCCAATGTGGAGAGCGAAACCTTCGCGCGGCTCGGTTTCGTCACCGAGGCCAAGCGCTCCGAAATCCGGCAATATCTCACCTTTGCGGGACGGCAGGCGGGCAATCTCAGCCAGACCAGCACGGTGCGCTATTCGATCGGCGAGTTCTACGGGTTCAGCTACGGCTTTCGCCAGATCGAGGCCGAGCCCGATGCGGCCGAGGCGATCCTGCGCCAGGGCTATGGCGCCGACGATGCGGAAGCGAGCCAGGCCGACCGCGATGCGCTGCTCAGGCAGGCCGTGGTCTATGCCAATATGCATGGCCAGTTTCACGACGATTATTCAGCCTTTGTCGAATCCTCCGAGTTCGACAATCTCTATCTGATCGGGTCTTCGGGCCGGGTGGTCTATTCGGTCGGCAAAGACGCCTATTTCGCCCGCTCGCTGACCGGAGAACTTGCCGGGTCTCCACTCGGCCAGATCCAGGCGGCGCTGCAGGACGCGCCGCAGGACACCGGCGTCTATTTTCGCGATTTCGAGCGCGACCCGGTCACCGGTGAATTCGCCGCCTATGTCGCGATCCGGGTGCAGTATTACCGGCGTGCCGGCGGGGTGATCGTTTTCCGGCTGCCGCCGGGCGGGCTCAACGCCCTCTCGCAATCCGAGGCGGGATCGACCGGGCAAATTTATCTCATGTCATCGGCCGGGTTGATCATCGCCGCGCCGGAAGGCTCGGGGCTAATGCCCGGCGATGCCTCCCCCCATGCCGGACCGGACGATTTGCGGCCGGGCATGTCCCGCCCCGAAAAAGGCATGGGCGGAGAAGCGGCGCTGATGGCGACGGCGGGGATCGATGCCTGGGGCGTGCCCTGGCTGCTGGTGTCCGAAGTGCCCGCCGCCATCGCCTATGCCAGCTCGATGGCCCTGTTTGTTACCGTGTTGACGCTGGCCGTCGTCTCCGTCCCGCTGCTTCTGCTGCTGGCAGCCACGCTCGCCCGCTCGACGACGGCCCCGGTGGTGCGCCTGACGGATGCCGCCGAGGCCATTGCTGACGGCGATCTCGACCGCTCGATGCCCGACATTCAGGGCCCTATCGAACTCAAGCGGCTGGCAGGCAGTTTCCGCCGTATGCGCGATGCGGTGCGCGACCAGCTTGCCCTGATCTCGATGAACTCGGCGGAACTCGAAAAAAACGTCAAGGCGATTGCCGAGAAGAACCAGCAGCTCGAAGAGGCCGACCGGCTGAAGGACACTTTCCTCGCCAACACCTCGCATGAGCTGAGGACCCCGCTCAACGGCATTGTCGGCATTGCCGAAACGCTGTCCGCCGGTGCCGCGGGGGAGTTGAGCCAGGCACAGCGCAGCCAGCTCCAGCTCATCACCTTCTCCGCCCGCCGGCTGTCACGGCTGGTCGACGATCTGCTCGATCTTTACCGCATCCGTCAGGGCCGGCTCCGGCTCGACATGCAGGCGGTGCATGTGGCCACCAGCCTTCGCAACGTTCTGCAGCTCGCCGAACCGCTCCTGCGCGGTGAACCGATCACCCTCAGGGTCGATATCCCCCAGGACATTCCGCTGGTACTGGCCGATCCCGTCAGGTTCGAGCAGATCCTCTACAACCTTGTTGGCAACGCCATCAAATATACCGAGCAGGGCTCGATCCAGATCTTCGCCGAACGGCATGACGACCTCGTCGACATCGTCATTTCCGACACCGGGCCGGGCATCGCCCCGGATGCGCTCGAACGCATGTTCCAGCCGCTCGAACAGGGCGACAATATCGACAGTTCGGGCAAGTCGGGCAGTTCGGGGCTCGGGCTGACCATTGCCCGGCAGTTGACCACCGCGCTCGACGGCAAGCTGAGCGCCAGGAGCGCGCTCGGGGAAGGTTCGCGCTTCACCCTCACCCTGCCGGTCGCCGAGACCGGGGCGGACGGGATGATCAAGACCCATCGCCGGATGGAAGTCACCGATGAGGGCTATCACGAGACGCTCAACACACTCGAAGTCGATACCCGCCCCGCGATCGCCAGTGACGATGGCAGCGCGCCGGTCATTCTGGTGGTCGACGATGAACCGATCAACATCCAGGTCTTGCGCAATGTGCTGATCCCGCAGGGCTATACCGTGCATGTGGCGGAGAATGGCGGTGCGGCTCTCGATGCGGTCGACAAGCACGCCCCCGACCTGATCATTCTCGATGTGATGATGCCGGATATGAGCGGGCTCGATGTCGCCCGCCGGCTGCGCCAACACCACGACCGGCTCTCCCTCCCGATCGTCATGGTCACCGCGCGCTCGCGCACCCGAGACGTGATCGCCGGGCTCGAGGCGGGGGCAAACGACTATGTGGTCAAACCCTTCATCAAGGACGAATTGCTGGCGCGCATCTCCACGCTGTTGGAAGCCGCGCGCGGGCGCCGACAGGCCATCGAGAACACCGAATTGCAGGAAGAGATCGACCGCCGCATCCAGATCGAGGATGCCTTGCGGCTGTCCCAGCGCCGTATGGCCAGCCTCCTCGACACGCTGGCGGTCGGCCTTGTGTGTGTCCAGCCTTCGGGCCGGGTGAGCTACGCCAACAAACAGGCAGAAACCGTACTGGGCCAGCCGGTCGAAACCGGTCAGGCCATCGCCACCCTGCTGCCGGGCGATCTGTTCAAGCGGATGCTGGCAGCCTGTGAGGCGGATGGCGATTATCACGGCGAACGGCTATCGCTTGGCGAGGGTCTGCCGGAGGTGAGCCTGTCGGCTTTCGAACTCGAGCCGGAGGCAGGGGGCGGCATCGCCGTCATCATCGCCGGGGCGGAACTCGAGGCTACTGGACAGGGTGAGCAGCTGGTTCAATCGGTGCGCGGGGCACTCGACAGTGTCGGGCCGCTTTCCGAACCCGAGACGGGCGACGCAGACGTGCTGACCGACGACATGCCCAGCGGCGACGACCGCGAGGCCTATCGCCAGACAGTTGTCGATGTGGTCAATCTCTCGCTCGAAATCTGGCGGCACGCCAAGGGCAAGAACAAGTTCGATCTCGCAGAACGCTCCGGGGTCTGGCGGGTCAGTCTCGACCGGTCTTCGCTACAGACCCGCACGCTCGACAAATACATGCTGGTCGACACCTTGCCCGCCAACCCGCGCTGGCGCGATGTGATCCGCACCGGCGAGTTCGTGCTGGCGGAAACCGGCGAGGATGACGGGGATGCCGGAGACCGTGACGCGCTCGCCGACAAGCTTACCCGGCTGCGCGAAATGGTGCGCGACGGGGTGGCGAAATGGCTCGAGACCGGCACCGCCTGATCACGATCCCGCGCCAGCCCGCCTGCGCATCAGCACAATGAACGCGCCGCCGCCGATCAGCCCGGTCAGGATGCCGAGCGGCATGTCCTGAGGCGGCATCAGCGAGCGAGCCGCCATATCGGTCAAAACGAGGAACAATGCGCCCCCAATGGCAGAAAGCGGCAGCACCCGACGATAATCGCCGCCGACGACCAGCCGCACGATGTGCGGGATCATCAGCCCGACAAAGCCGATAACGCCGGAAAAGGCGACGGCGCAGCCGGTCAGCAGCGCGCAGACGATGAAGACCGCGAGACGGAACCGGCGGGCGGGAATGCCCATGGCCGTGGCGCTTTCATCACCAAGGATCATGGCGTTGAAGGCCCGCGCCCGCACGATCAGATAAGCCGAGCCGACCCCCAGCGCCAGGAGGGGGAAGATGAGCTGGTCCCAGCTCGCCAGCCCGAGCCCGCCGAGCATCCAGAAGATGACCGTATGGGTTGCGCGTGGATCGCCGAGGAAGATGAAGAGATTGCCGAGCGCGGTGATGATGAAGCCGACAGCGACGCCGGCAAGGATCAGCCGGTCGGCGGATTGAGCGCGGGTGAGGTTGGCTGCCATCAACACAAGCGCTGTCGCCCCGAGCGCACCGGCAAAGGCGAAGACCGGCAGGGTAAGCGGGCCGAGCACCATGCCCACATGCAGGAGCGCCAGAATGGCACCAAAGGCGGCGCCAGCCGAAACCCCGAGTAGGTGGGGGTCGGCAAGCGGGTTGCGGGTGACCGATTGAAGGGCCGCGCCGACAATGGCGAGACTGGCGCCGACCAGCGCCCCAAGGATGATGCGTGGCGCGCGCACCTCCCAGACGATGTTCTCCCGCCCGGCGGACCAGTCACCTTCGATGCTGCCGGGCAAGAGTTTTGACTGGATGACGCCCCAGACCGTGTCGATGGGGATGGCAACGGCGCCCACCCCCACCGAGATCAGCATGACCGCACCGAGCACCAGTCCAAGCCCCGCCATCACGGCAGGCATGTGATGCAGGATGATGTGCTGGGGGCCGGAAACGAGATGCCGGTGCGACATGCGGTCTGATCCTGTCTATTCGGCTGCGAAGGCAGCGGCGAGCCGCTTGATGGCCGCAATATTGCGTGGACCGGGGGTGGCCTCGACATATTGAAGGGTCACGAAACGGTTGTTCTTGACCGCCGGGATATCGGCGAAGGCGGGGTTGTTGCGCATGAAGTCCGCCTTCTGCTCGGCGGTGACCTCGCCATAATTGACGATGACGATCACTTCCGGGTTGCGCTCAATGACCGGCTCCCAGCCGATTTGCACCCAGCTTGACGCGACATCGTCGAGAATGTTGTTGCCGCCTGCGGCCTCTATCATCGCGGTCGGCATGGCATAGCGGCCCGCGGTATAGGGCTGTTGGTCGCCGGAATCATAGACAAAGACTTTTACCGGCTCCTCGCGCGCCGGCAGCGTCGCCTGGAAATCGGCGAGGTCCGCCTTGTAGCCCGCGACGAGTTCCTCGGCCCGCTCGGGTACGCCGAAGATGGCGCCGAGATTGAAAAGATCCGCATACATGTCGTCGATGGTGGATTTCGACTTCTCCATGATGTGGATGCAGCTCTCGGTCAGTTCATAGACCGCGATGCCGAATTCACCGAGGGTCTCGGGGGTGACGTCCCCACCCACGCGCAGGCCGTAATTCCAGCCGGCGAAATAGAAATCGGCGTCGGCGCCCAGCAGCACTTCCTTGCCGGGATAGTCCGGAGAGAGGTCAGGCAAATCTCCGAGCGCATCGCGAAGCGTCGGATCGATCGACCGCCTGTCGGAGATCCCGGTATAGCCAACCATGTGGTCGGCAAGACCGAGCGCCAGCATCATCTCGGTCAGATTGACGTCATTGGAGACGGCTCGGCCCGGCGCCGCATCGAACGTGACCTCGCGGTCGCAGCTCGTGACGGTGACCGGGTAGTGGTCGGCGTTCTCATGTTCGCCGCTCTCATGGCCGGCGGCAGCGGCGGTACTGGCAGCCAGAAGAATGGCGGCAATTGAAAGGTGTCGCATGGCGGAGTCCTTTTTGGATTAGCGCGATAGGTGGAATGAAAAACGGGGCCGCCCGGTGACCGGATGGCAGTCGGTGGTGGTCTCGACAGCAAAGCTTTGACGGATGCGGGCGGCGGTCAGCACCTCTTTCGGCGAGCCAAGGGCCACCGCCTCGCCGCCATCGAGCAGCAGCACCCGGTCAGCATGAGCGGTGGCAAGTGCGAGGTCGTGAAGAGTGACGATCACGGTTGCGGGCAGGGCCGACAGCATTTCGAGCAGTTCGAGCTGATGGCGGATGTCGAGGTGGTTGGTGGGCTCATCGAGGATCAACAGGTCCGGCTTTTGCGCCAGTGCTCTTGCGATCAACACGCGCTGTTTCTCGCCCCCCGAAAGCGAAGCGAAATTGCGCGGCGCCAGCACCTCAAGCCCCATCAGATCGAGGGCCTGCTCGATCCGGCGATAGTCATCGGGCCGGCTGCCCCAGCGTTCCGCATGCGGGGTGAGACCCATCTCGACGACTTCGGCAACGCTCAGCCCCATATCCGAGGCCGGTTCCTGCACAACCGTTGCGATGCGTTTGGCGCAGGCGCGCGGGTTCAGACCCCAGATGTCCTCGCCATCGAGACAGACCCGGCCGGAGAGCGGGCGCTGGAACCGGTAAAGGCAGCGCAACAGGCTCGATTTGCCCGCGCCATTGGGGCCGACGATCGCCAGCATCTCGCCGGGTTTCACATCGACGCCGATGCCGCGCAGCAGCAGCCGGTCCCGTGCGGGTCCCCAGTCAAGGCTGTCGATGGTCAGGGCGGCCGGGCGCGATCCCGTCAGGTCTTCAAGTCCGGTCTGCGCTGTGCCTGCCGAAAGGGCCATATCCATGGCGTCCGTCCCCCGTTTGGCGGGACAGGCATGGAACAGCGATGTCGGTCGTATGTGACCCGAAATGGATCAATGCCATCGTCGTCTCCTCGGCACACCCCGGCCGGTTGAGTTGAAATGCGATGGCAGGTCTCCTGGCTTGCGGGTCGTCGCCTTGCCCGACCTTCCCGGCCTTTCGGCCAGTGGTCAAAACGGGGTTGGCTCTCCGCTCACAGTTGCGGGGGCAGCCACGGTTTCGGTCCCTTTTGGGTACGCCTCACCGTGTTCCCTTTTCATCCCGCAGCCCTTTTCGGACAAGCGGGAACCATCGCCCGCCAATAAGCGGGGATTCGGCAATCGGCACAAGGGCTTTATCGGTGTCCTATTGCCCGAGGCCGAGCACGCCGGGCAGCCACAGCACCAGCGCCGGGGCGGCGACGAGGATGACGATGCGCACGATATCGGCGGCCATGAAGGGCAGGATGCCGCGCGAAATCGTGCCCAATGTCAGCCCCTTCGATACGCCCTGGATGACGAACAGATTCATGCCGATGGGCGGGGTGATCAGTCCGATTTCAGCAACCGAGACCAGCAGCACGCCGAACCAGATCGGATCATAGCCCAGCCCGGTGACGATGCCGAAGGCGGGGGTCACCGTCAAAAGGATCATCGACAGGCTGTCCATGAAGCAACCCAGCACCAGATAGAAAATCAGCAAGACCACGATCACCATCAGGGGCGACAGGTTCGCCTCGGTAATCATGGCGACGAGCGCCTGGGTCAGACCGCTGGCCTCGATGAAGAAATTGAACAGCGCCGCGCCGATCAGGATGAGGAAGATCATTCCGGTCATCGAGGCGGTTTCGGTCATGCCCGAGCGCAGTACCTTGAAGCTCAGCTTGCCGCGCAGGGCCGTGAACAGGATCGAGGCCCCTGCCCCGACCGCCGCCGCCTCGGTGGGCGAGAAGATGCCGGCATAGATGCCGCCAATCACCAGAATGATCAGCAATGCGGCGTCCCACATGCCGCCGAGCGCGACCAGCCGCTCGCGCCAGGGCACCCGGTCGGAAGGCGGGGCAAGGTCGGGCTTGCGCACCACCTGGATGACGATAGCGAGCACATAAAGGGCCGTCGCCAAAAGGCCGGGCAGCATGGCCCCGGCGAACAGGGCGCCGATCGATTGCTCGGTCATCAGCCCGTAGATGACCAGCATGATCGAGGGCGGGATCAGCACACCGAGCGTGCCCCCGGCCGCGACCGACGCGCCGGCAAGGCTCGGGGCATAGCCGCGCGACTGCATTTCGGGCAGGGAGACCCGGCCCATGGTAGCGGCCGTTGCCAGCGATGAGCCCGAAATCGCGCCGAACACGGCGCAGGCGCCGACGGTGGCGACAGCCAGCCCGCCTGGCCGATGCCCGGCAAAGGCGACAATGCCGCGATAGAGATTGCCCGACAGGCCGGAATGGGCGGCGAAGACGCCCATGAAGATGAAGAGCGGCACCACCGACAGCGAATAGGGATAGATCGCCTCGAAGGGCAGGCTGGCCATGACATAGGTTGCCGAGGTCCAGTCCATGATCAGCAATGTTCCCACAGTGCCAACCAGCGCCATGGCGAGGGCAACCGGCACGCGCAACAGCGCCAGCACCAGTGTGACGAGGAAGCCGGCAACCCCGGCCCATTCAAGACTCATGATGGGTGGCTCATGGTTCGTGCCTCAGACCCGTGGCGTGTTCGAAAGCCACGGTCAGCGCGGCGAGCACGGAAACAGCCAATCCGCTGAGCAGAAACACCCAGTACCAGATCATCGGGATGGCAAGATCCTGGGAGACGTCGCCATAGGCGAGCTGTTCCATGGCGCGGCCCCAGGAAAGATAGAAAAGGAAGGCAAGGAGGGCGGCGCCCGTCACCAGCGCAATAGCATCGAGTACCTGCGGCATACCACGAGGCAACCAGCCGGAGATCAGGTCGACGGTCACATGGGCCCCGCGCGAGAAGGCGTAGGGGATCGACCAGGAAGCGGCCGCGACAAGGCAAAGCTGCGTCAGATCGACGGTGCCGATGAAGGAACGCCCGCCCAGCCGCCGCAAGACGATATCGAGCACGACGACCACAATGGCGCCGACCAGGGCGGTGATCCCCAACAGCGCCAGCGCCTCTGTGAGCCGGTTGACCCAGCGGGCAAACCGACGCACCGCTGCGCGCAGCGGCGATGCGTCATGATCATTGGCGGAAGCAGGCGTCATCAGCGCCTATTCTTCGCGTTCGGCGTCATACTGCGCCACCAGTTCCTTGGCGCGGGCATAAAGCGCGGGCGGGTTTTCAACGCCCTGCTCGGCCATTGAGTCGAGATAGGCCTCGATCATGGGCTGCAGTGCCTCTTCCCAGGCGGCGCGGGTTTCATCATCGATCTCGATGATCTCATTGCCGCGGGCAACCGCGTCCTCATAGCCACGTGCTTCCCACTTGTCCCACCAGTCGCCGAACTTGGCGACGAGATTGTCGCCCGACATGTCGTCGATGATCGCCTTGATATCGTCGGGCAGGGAATCGTATTTGGCCTGGTTCATCAGGACATGGAACCCGGCAACATAGGCCCCGGCATCGGTGTGGTATTTGAGGACTTCGTTGGCCTTGATGGCGCCGACCAGATCCCAGGTGGTGACCACGCCGTCGAGGACACCCTTTTCGAGGTTCTCATAGATATTTGCCGGGGGCATGCCGACCGGCGAGGCGCCGAGATATTCGAGCATGGCGGAGACCGCCGGGCTCGGTGTGCGCATGCGCAGCCCCTGCAGATCGCCGAGATCGCGCACCGGCTTGTCGACGGTGTGGAACAGCCCGCCATGATGGGTGAACAGCGCCAGCACCTTGAAGCCTTCATAATCGGAGCCGAGCGCACCTTCCTTGTAGAGCTGCCACAGGGTACGGCTGCCGCTGTCGGCATGGTCGACAAGGAATGGCATTTCGATGATGGCGGCAGACGGGTAACGGTCGCGCGGAATGCCGTTGAGGCCGATGGCGATGTCCATCACCCCGGCGCGGACCTGGTCGGCCTGACGCTCGACCTTGCCGAAGGCGGACGAGGCGTCGAAGATCTCGACCGCGACCCGGCCTTCGCTGCGCTCTTCGAGCTCGGCGGCCCAGGGTTCGAGAAAGTCGGCCTGGAAGCCGTGAACGGCAGGCAGATACTGGCTGATCTTGAGTGTGATTTCCTGGGCGTGACCGGCTGTCGTTGCGGCCATCAGGCCCGCAAGCGCGGTCGCGCCGAGGATCAGGCGTTTCATGGTCTTCATGGTGTATTTCCTCCCTGTTGTGTCCGGTCAGCCGGCGTCGGGCGATGTGTCCGAGAAGGCCGGCAGGCCGAGACAATGGTCATTGACCGCCCTGATCAACGGATAGGGCGTCAGATCGAAATTGAAGCGTTCGGCGTTGTAGACCTGCGGGATCAGGCAGACATCGGCGATGCTGACCGTATCACCGAGGGCAAAAGGTCCTTCGCCGCCATGATCCTTTTGCCGCTTCAAAAGGGTCTCGACGGCATCGAAACCGAGTTTCAGCCAGTGATGATACCAGGCCGTACGGGCATCGTTGTCGGCCCCGAACTGTTCGGTGAGCCGGTTGAGGACCCTCAGATTGTCGACAGGATGAATGTCGCAGGCGATCGAGAAGGCGATCTCGCGGGCCGCCAGCGCGTCATGGGGATCGGCCGGGATGATGCGGGGCTCGGGATAGGTGGCGTCGATCCATTCGATCAGGGCCAGCGACTGGCCATGCGGGTGATCGCCGAAATCGAGGGACGGCACGAGACCCGACGGCGCGATCTTGAGATAGTCCTCGCCGCGTTGCGCCCCGTTGCGCAGATCGACATCGACCGTCTCACGGGGGGTCAGCCCCTTGAGCGCCATGACGATGCGCATCCGGTAGGCGGCGGATGAGCGGAAATAGTTGTAAAAGACGGCGTCTTTCAGGCTCAGCACGGTTTCTGCCCTTCGCGATTATCGGGTGTGGTCACCAATGGCTACCGCAAGCGAAGGCAGGCCTGCAATTGTTACAAAAACGGTGTCTCCGGGCTGAACGGGTCCCACGCCGGCGGGCGTGCCGGTATAGATGAGATCGCCGGGCCGCAGATGATAGAAGCGGGAGAGATCGGCGATCACCTCGGGCACAGACCAGATGAGCTCATCAAGATCGGCCTGCTGGCGCGTTTCGCCATTGACGGTCAGCTTGATTTCACCGCTTTCGATCAGCCCGTTCTCGCCAATCGGCATCAGCCGGCCGGTGGGGCAGGACTGTTCGACATTCTTGCCGGTATCCCAGGGCCGGCCCTTTTCGCGGGCCTGAGCCTGCAGGTCCCGCCGGGTCATATCGAGTCCCGTCGCAAGCCCATAGACATACCCCGCCGCCTCATCGACCGGGATGCGGAAGCCCGGCTTGCCGATGGCAACGACCAATTCGGCCTCGTGATGATAGTTCCCAGTCTCGGACGGATAGGCGATCACCGCCTCATCCGAAGGATCGGCATTGATCACCGTCTCCGCCCACTTGGTGAAGAAGAAGGGTGGCTCGCGGTCGGGATCGTGACCCATTTCGCGGGCATGGGCGGCATAATTGCGCCCGACGCAGAAGACCCGGGCGACCGGGAAATCTTCTCCGGTCGTGGTTTTGAGAAAGGTCGGGGCGGTGACGGGGAAGATGGGCATCATCAGTCTCTTTGCTCGCGCCAGAGGCCGAGCTTTTCGTGGCAGGTTCGGTCGGAATAGGAAAACAGGACGGCCGGTTCGCTTCCGGCATGGATTTCAAGCGCTGCCCAGGACGGCACGGCGATGACATCGCGCGGTTCGAGAGCATAGGCGGTGCCATCGATGGTGAGCGTCGCACTGCCTTCGACAAGGGTGAACACCGCCCCGGCGCTTTGCCGATAGGGCCGCGTCTTCATGCCGGCGGGCAAGTGATGGGCGAAAGCCGAAAGGGTCGACATGACCGCGCCGCCGGTCACCGGATTGACGAACTCCATGACGTGGCCGCAATGAGTATCCGGGTCTGATGCCCCGGCATGAGCCGTCAGCGCCTGGCGCCATTGCGCAAAGGGATAATGAAAGAGCGGGTGGTCGGATTTGACGCCGACCGGGTGGATCGGTTTCAGGTTCGATCCCCAACGTGCGGCCGAGATGCCAGGCGGCACACTATCCGGCGCCGGCGCATTGCCCTCGCGCTCGGCGAAGCCGGCGCTGAAATGGGAGATGATCGGAATGTCGAGCCCGTCGAGCCAGATGGCCGGCGCCCCTTCCCCGCCATGCTCGTGCCAGCGCCAATTGGGGGTCAGCACCAGATCGAAGGGGTGCATCACGACCTTGTCGCCATCGACCGCGGTCCAGGCCCCCTCGCTTTCGAACACGAAGCGCATGGCGGACTGGGTGTGGCGATGGGCGGGTGCGACTTCGCCGGGCAGGACGAGCTGCAAACCGGCATAAAGCGAATCGGTGGTGCGGTGGCCGCCGGGAATGCCGGGATTTTCGAGGATCAGCACGCGGCGCTCGGCCTGTTCAGCGGTGATCGCCTCCCCTGCCGCCACCAGTAATGGCCGCATATCCGCATAGCGCCAGAGATGGGGCCGGGCCGCGGGCCGCGGGGTCTCGGTGACCAGATTCGCCATCACGTTCCACAGCGGCGACACATCCGCGGCGGCGAGCGAGTTGTTGAAATCCTCGGTTGTCATCGGCTCCTCCTGTGGCCCCGTGTTACGTTATATGATATGCATCATGCAATACATAATTTTGGGAAATGTGATGACCGACCCCGCCAACGACACCCCCGCCCGCGCCAAGGGCGTGCAATCAGTCGATATGAGCGGGGTCATTCTCGAGGCGCTGTGCACGCTCGGCCGTGCCGCACCGCTCAAGGATATCGCTGCCGAGGCGGGCATGCCCGCGGCCAAGGTGCATCGCTATATGGCGAGCCTTGTGCGCATCGGGCTGGCGTCCCAGAACCCCGCGACCGGTCACTATGATCTCGGCCCCCTGGCCCGCCGGCTGGGGGTCGCGGCAATCGCCCGCGACATGCTGGTCGAGCGCGCCGGGGTGCTGCTGGAAAAGCTGGCCGCCGAATTCGGGACCACCGGGCATCTGGCCGTGTGGGGCGATAGGGGACCGGTGATCATCAAGCTCGCCCATGGGGGCACGCCGGTGGTTTCAAGCCTCGGCATCGGGGCCAGCGTGCCGCTTCTGCGTTCAGCGACCGGCCGGGTGTTCGTTGCGCTGATGCCCGAAGGCGCGACTGCCGAACTCGTCGCGCAGGAGAAGACCGACAAGGCGATAAGCGCTTCGGAGCGCGAAGCCATCCTGGCCCCGATCCGCGAAACACGGGTGGCGCATATCGAAGGCGCGCTGGTGCCGGGCCTTGCCGCAATCAGCGGGGCGATCACCGAGATTGACGGATCGCTGGCCTGCAGCCTGACCCTTGTGACAACCGAGCCGGGCCGGTTCGATCCGGGTACCAATGAGGCCGAACGCTTCACCGCTGCAATCGCCGCGTTTAACGCGGGGCGTGAACACTAGTTTTTACCCGGGTAATATTGACTTTGTTTTTACCCGGGTATAAATAGCGCTCTTCACCCTGAGGAGCGACAAATGTCCGACCCGCGATTTACGGCCTTTTCCGGCGAGGTTTTGCTCGCCCGCGGCGCCATTTCCGAGGTGGTTCTGGCCGTCCGCGCGGCCCAGGCCGAAGACCCGGATGCCGAAATCCTGATCTTCGAGGACAGCGACGGTCGGGTCCAACTCCTTGACCTCACCCGGGACGATGGCGGCTATTTCGATGCCCCTGCCCGTCCCTCATCCCCTGCCACCAAGCCGTCGCGCGGCCGCCCCAAGCTCGGGGTAGTCGCCAAGGAGGTAACCCTGTTGCCCCGACACTGGGAGTGGCTGGCGACCCAGCCCGGTGGCGCATCCGGCACGTTGCGGCGGCTGGTTGATGCGGCGCGCAAACAGTCAGGCGATGTCGACCGCATCCGCAATGCCCAGGCTGCCGCGGACCGCTTCATGCAGCTCATGGCCGGCGATCGGCCCGGCTATGAAGACGCCTCGCGGGCGCTTTATGCGCGGGACAAGGCAGGTTTCGAGGCACGCAGCGCGGGCTGGCCGGCGGACATCCGCGACTATGCCCGCAGCCTCGCTGCACCGGCGTTCGAAGGGTGACAGTGATTGAAGGGGCCTGCCCCACACTCATTCGTCATCACCCGGCTTGTCGGGCGACCCGGTCCGGACCACCCGGATAAACCGGGTGGCGACGATGGTGGGGGCAAGAGCGCCCATCGCCCCCTATCGCGGGCGGGCGACCAATGGGACGTAGTCTTCCAGTTCCGGCGCGGGGAAGTTCACCACCTTGCCGGTCTCGGCGGAATAGTAGAGCCCGATCAGCATCTCGACGACGGCAAGGCCATCATCGAAGGTCTCGATCGGGGTCTCGCCCTTGCGGAAGCACTCGACCATGTGGCGGTTTTCGTCGGTATAGCCATAGACACCGGCCTCATCCTCAAGCACCGGCATAAGGCCCTGTTCGGCGTTCTGCTTTTCAACCAGGTCCTCGCCTTCCGACCCCGTCACCTCGCGGGACATGAAGACCTTGAGCCCGGTATTGAGCGAATTGAACTCCATGGCGTATTCCGGCCCCAGCAGTTCGAGCTGAATGCGCAGCCCCGCCCCGACATAGGCCCATGAGGTCGTCGCTTCGATCATCACGGTCTGGCCGTTCTCGTCTTCGAGCGAGACCACGGCGCGGGCGAAATCCTCCGATGGGTGATTGCGATAATCGACTTCGGGCCCATAGGTATCGCGCAGCTTGTCGGCATATTTCGGTTGGGTCCATTTGAGATTGGCGACCGTGCCGTTGACCTGTTTGACGGTCAGCGAGTTCCGATCCGCATCGGGTGCCGTCAACAGATGCCGGGCCACTTCGACCGAATGGCACATCATGTCCGACAGAACACCGCCGCCCTGCTTGTCGCCCTGCCAGAACCAGGCTTCGTGCGGGCCGGAATGCTCCTCCGCGGCGCGGGCCAGATAGGGCCGGCCGGTGGTCGAGGCCGCGCGCCGCCAGATGATTTCCTTGCCGCGGATAACCGGTGTCGCAAACACCTGGTTTTCGAGATAGCCATGATTGAGCCCGGCATCCTTGGCGAGCTCGACCATCTTGCGCGCTTCCCCGATCGTGCGGGCGAGCGGCTTTTCGCAGGCAACCGCGAAGACCTTGGAGCGGCCCTCTTTCACCTCGTCATGGATCACCTGCATGATGCCGAGACGGGTGTGGTTCGGCGACAGGATCCAGACCGCATCGACAGTGTCCGAACGCACCATCTCCTCGAGACTTGCAAAGCTCTCGCAGGGCCCGAAGCCGAGATCATGGGCGAGGTCGACGAAACTCTGGCGATTATCGGCAGAGCGCGAATAGACGCCTGTGACCTCGCAATTGCGGACCCCGATCAGGGATTGCAGGTGAAACTTGGCGATGAAGCCGGAACCGACAAAGCCGATACGCAGGGTTTTGACAGGCAGATCGGGCATGGGCCTCTCCTTTGAAATCTTGTCTCTTGTTTCGGGCGCGGCTCAGGCGCCGCCAGGTGCAGCGGTCGAGCCGCGAATTGTCAGTGTCGCCGGTACTTCGATGGTGCGGGGGGGCATCGCCTCGCCATTCATCACCGTCAGCAATTCGGCCATGGCCCGCGCCCCGATTTCGGCGCGGGGCTGGCTGACGGTCGTCAGCGGCGGATAAAACGCTTCGGCAAACATGATGTCGTCGAACCCGACGACAGATACGTCTTCGGGCACCGAGCGACCCATCTGGCGCAGTTCGTTGATGGCGCCAAAGGCCATCTCATCGTTGGCGCAAAAAATCGCGGTCGGGGTTTCAGCGCCGGAAAACAGCGTCTTGCAGGCCGCGCGGCCTGAGGCGAGGGAGAAGTCACCTTTCACCTCGAAACCCTTGGGAATAGCAAGCCCCGCCGCCTTCATCGCCTCGCGATAGCCCTTGCGGCGGCGAACACTCATCTGTTCGGGGATCGGCCCGGCGATATGCGCGATGCGCGTATGCCCGAGCTCGATCAGATGCTCGGTGGCGCGGCGCGAGGCCGAGACATTGTCGATCTGCACATGGGGCAGGCCGGCGCCTTCGATCATTTCGAGCGCCACGACGATGGGCGGATGCGGGCTGCCCGCTTCCCAGGGTTCGTTGTCGGCGGGGAGCTTGCCGGTCATCAGGATCATGCCGTCGGCGTGACCGTCCTGCAGCATGTTGAAATAGTCGCGTTCGCGCTCGGCGTCGTTCTCGGTATTGCCCATCAAGACCGAATAGCCGGCGGCGCGGGCCGTGGCTTCCACGCCCTTGAAGACTTCGAGATAGAAGGGGTTGGACATGTCGCGCACAACCAGAAGCACCGACATGGAACGTTGGATCCGGAGATTGCGCGCCGTCACATTCGGGCGGTAGTCGAGCGCCTCGGCGGTTTTCTTGATCATGTCGCGGGTGGCTTTAGCAACCAGCGAAGAATCTGACAGTGCACGCGAGACCGTGGCGGTCGAAACCCCCGCCCGCTCCGCTATGTCCCTGATGCGCGCCCGCGATGCCATTGGCCTATCCCCGCATGGTCCGGCCGCGGCCATAGAACAGCATCAGGACGAGCAGGGTCGCCCCGAACACCATCTGGCGACCGGATTCGTCGATATTGATGGTCACGAGGATGGATTGCAGGATCACGAGCAGCACCGCGCCCGCCATGGTGCCGGTATAGCCGCCCTTGCCCCCTGACAATGGTGTTCCCCCCAGAACCACCGCGATAATCGAGGGCAGCATATATTGCTCGCCCACCCCGGAGAAGCTGGTGCCGGAATAACCCAGCAGGCAGACCCCGGTAAGCGCGGCGAACATGCCCGACAGGGTGAACAGCGCGACGCGGATGCGCTTGACCGGCGCACCGGCCATATAGGCGGCCTGTTCGTTCGAACCCACGGCATAGACACGGTAACCGAAGACGGTCCGGCGCAGCATGAACGCCATCAACAGCCCGACCGCAACCCAGAGCCAGAGAATGCCGGGAATACCGAACAGGAAGGGTTTGGAGACAAAGGTCGAAAGCAGCGGTGCGGCGCTGCCCGAGGGAATGCCATTGCGGATCACGACCAGGAGACCCTGCATGACCCCGAGCATGCCGAGGGTCATGACCAGCGGCGGGATGCGCAACAGGGTCACCCCGATGCCGTTGCAGGCGCCGAAGAAGCCGCCCACTGCCAGTGCCACCAACAGCGCTGGGATGATGCCGATATCGGCGCCGTTCATGACATTGCCGGCGAGCACCGCGGCCAGTGACACCACGCCACCGACCGATAGGTCGATGCCTTCGCGCCCCCCGAGGATAACGAGGTTTTGCCCCGCGGCGACAATGCCGAGCAGAGCGGCGACGATCAGCAGGCGCATGATTTGCTGCCCCGAGGCGAAGCCGGGTGAGAGAGTCTCACCCAGCGCCAGCAAGATGACGATCAGCACAAGCGCAACCACGATCGGCTGGCGGATGAGCGCCAGGGCGCGCCCGAGGGTGGGGTTGGCGTTGCCGGTCTCAGTGCCGGTGCGGGTCACCTCGCTCATTTCTGCGCCCTCCGGCTCACCAGCACGCCGATCATCAGCGCACCGAGGATGGCAAGCCCCTGAACGAGGTTCTGCCATTCGGACGGGGTGCCCACGAAGAAGACGAGGGAATTGATCAGGCCGATGATCAGCGCCCCGATGACGGCGCCGAGTACGCTGCCCTTGCCGCCCGACAGCGCGGTGCCGCCAAGCACGACGGCCGCGACCGAATTGAGGGTCATCTGTCCGCCGACCAGCGGGTCGCCGCTGGCCGTGTCACCGGTCAGGCACATGGCGGCCAGAGCGGCAAACAAGCCGCACAGCGCATAGCCCTTGATGCGGATCGCGGTGACCGGCAGACCGGAATGGAAGGCGCCCATGGCATCGTCACCAACGGTGAGAATGCGTATCACCAGGCCGGAGCGCGCCAGCAGCGTCAGGATCACCAACACAAGCGCCAGCACATAAAAGACAAAGGGGATGCCGAAATAACTCGAGGCATAGGTGAGCCAGAAGGCCTCGGGCACCGGCGCACCGGCAACCGGCAGCACGTAAAGCGCGATACCGGTGAAAAAGATCGAGGTGGCGAAGGTCGCCACGATCGCCTGCAGCCTCAGCGCGGCGACCACGAAACCGTTGAACAGTCCGCAAGCAACTCCGACCGCGATGCCGACAACACAGGCGAAGAGCACCATCAGGGGGTCGCCGCCCAGGCTCTGCATCACGGTGACCATCACCACATTGACCAGTGAAACGATGGCACCAACGGACAGGTCGAGGTCGGATGCGAAGACCACATAGGATTGCGCCATGGCGAGCAGCATCAGCGCCAGATAGGTGCTGACGAGACCTCTGAGTGCGCCGAATGACAGGCTGCGCGGCTCGAACCAGCCATTGAGCGCCAGCAGAACGACCAGGATGATCGCCGCCGGCACGAAGGGGAAGCGGGCGATGAGCCGCTGACCGGCGACGGAAAGGGAGTTGGAGGCGGTCTGGTCCGTCATCTCAGGCAGCCTCATATGCAGCGTGATAGAGATTGTAGGGTGTACGCTCGTCGCCGGCGAGCTCGCGCGCGATGCGGCCACCATTGAAGACCAGAATGCGATCGGCATTCTGCAAAAGCTCATTGTCTTCGGACGAATAGAGCACGATCCCCAGCCCGTCTTCCGCGAGCTTGCGGATGAGGGCGAACAGGTCCGCCTTGGCACCGAGATCGATACCCTTGGTGGGGTCGTCGAGCAGCAACACCTGGGGCGCGTCGACTAACCAGCGGGCAATGACGATCTTTTGCTGATTGCCACCGGACAGCGCGGTGACAGGCTGATCGTAGCCGGCAAAAACCGTCTTCAGGGCCTCGAGCGCGGGGCGGGCCTTCTGCTTGAGATCGGCGGGATCGAGCAAGCGTTGTCCGGCGCGCAGCAGGTGCACGGGGGTAACGTTTTCGAGGATCGAGCGCCCGCGGATCACGCCATCGCGGCCCCGGTCGCCCGAAACATAGGCAAAGCCGAGCCGGATCGCGGCGCGCGGATCGGCGGGCGTGACGGAATTGCCATTGAGGGCGATCGAACCGGCGGCGACCTCGGCCGCCCCGAACAGGGCCCGCAGCACCGAGGACTGGCCCTGGCCGTGCAGGCCGCCAAAGCCGACGATCTCGCCGGGTGCGACGTCGAAGCCGATATCACGGAAGCCCTTGCCGGAAAGTCCCGACACCGAGAGACGCGGCGTGATGTCGGACCGGATCGTGGTGGCAGGATTCTTGGCCTCGGCCCCGGAGCGGGGGGTTGCCCCCTCCCCGACCATCAGGGCGATGACTTTTGCCTGGTCGGTATCGCCGATCTTGAGCGTGCCAACGGTCTCACCGTCGCGGATCACGGTGACGCGGTCGCCGATCTCGAAGATCTCGTCCATGCGGTGGGAAATGAACACGACCGAGCGGCCTTCGGTCTTGAGTTGTTTGAGGACCGCGAAAAAGCGTTCGACCTGCGAGCGGTCGAGGGATGATGTGGGTTCGTCGAAGATCAGGATCGCGGCCTCGGTCGCGAGCGTCTTCATGATCTCGACGAGCTGGCGCTGATCCTCGCGCAGATGCCCGACCGGGGTATCGAGCGCAAAGCCTTCGCCGGTCACCCCTTCGAACAGCTTGAGGTAACGGCTGGCGCGCTCGGTGATGGCGCGGCGATCCGCAAACGGTCCGGAAAGCGGCAGGCTCGGCAGGCAGATATTCTCCTCGACCGTGCGATGCGCGGCAAGGCTGAGTTCCTGGTAGAAGATGCCGATACTCTTGGCCTTGGCATCTTGCGGGCCACCGATCTCGACGGGCTGGCCATCGAGAATGACCTCGCCGCCATCAGGGCGTACGGAGCCGGCGACGATCTTGCAAAGAGTGGATTTGCCCGAGCCATTCGAGCCGATCAACACATGGACTTCGCCGGCATCGAGGCTGAGGTCGCCGTGGCGCAGGGCCTTGGTGGCGCCGTAGCTCTTGCGGACACCATTGAGCTGTAGCTTGGGCATGGCGGTCATGATCCTGTCTCCGGGAGAGCGGGCGGCGGGCATGAGGCGCCGCCCGCTCGCGGGAGTCCGGGTGCTCAGAGGGGCATCACACCCGGAGGACGTGCTCGATCAGTTGAACAGCGCTTCGGCGTCGTCGATCGAAAGGGCGCTGGTGTAGGAATAGTAGCCCGGCTTGCCTTCGACAGCCTCGTGCACTTCCTCGAAATTCGATCCGTCGATGAACGGGATCGGCAGGTACAGCGCATTGCCATACTGACCGGCATCCGCGGGCTCTTTCAGTTCACGGCCTTCGAGCATGAAGACAGCGACATTGAGCGCGGAGGCCATGACACCCGGGGGGTTCACGGAGGCGCCCGAGGTCAGATCGTTTTCTGCCCAGATGTCGAGGAAGTCCTTGCGGATCTCGCCGGTGGCCGCGATATCCGCGGTCTTGTCGGCATCCATGATGGCGCGCCAGGCACCGGCGGCCATGCCGTCCTGAACCCAGACGCCGTCGATATCGGGATAGGTCGCAAGCAGGTTCTGCATGGCCTGCTGGCCCTGGGCCTGATCCCAGTTGGCGTTGACCTCGTTGAGGACTTCAATGCCGTCATAATTGTCGAACACCGAGGTGTAGCCTTCGACGCGCATCTGGTTGGCCGGGTGGCCGGCGACGCCATTGATGGCGACGACCTTGCCTTCACCGCCAAGGGTGTCGGCGAGCCACTGGGCGGACTTTGCGGCCCAGTCGGTCTGGTCGATGCCGACATAGATCGCGTCGGACGAGGAGACCTCAGCGTCTGTCGAGATCACCAGAATGCCCTGCGCCGCGGCCTGGCGGAACACCGGGTCGAAGGCGGTCGGGCTGTTGGGGTTGATGATGATCGCATCGACGCCCTGGTTCATGAAGTTGCGCACATGGGCGATCTGGCCCGGCACGTCGACATTGGCCGACTGAACGACGACTTCGACGTCGACGCCACGTTCTTTCCAGGCAGCGGCTGCGGCTTCGGCTTCCTCGATCATCTGAGTGCGCCATTCGGAGCCGATCCAACCATTGGAGAGGCCGATCTTGTAGCTCTGGGCGAAGGCACCGGTGGCGCCCGCGACGATGAAGGTGGCCGCCGCGGCAACGGCGGTTAGACGATGTTTCATGATTTCCTCCCTAGAAACTGAAGAGAGCGTAATCACGATTGTAATCGATTGCAAACATGATTTTTTGCACAAAACGCGCCGAAATCACCACAATGGGTGAATCTGCCTTCATTTTCGGGCTTTTGATGAGATTCCGAAAAATGAAAAAGGGGGCGAGACCGTCAGGTCTCACCCCCCAAGGCTGAGCATCAGATGCGGCGCGTTGCTGCGAGACGGCCGCTGGGAACGTTGGGCTCAGCTTTCCTGGCGCAAACTCGAGATCGCCGCATAGGCAATACCGCCTGCCAGGCCGGCAGAAATGGCGGTTGAGAATTGCGGTGCGTAGAATTCGACCAGGAGGGCGACCGCCGAGCCGATGGCCCAGGCGATAAAGGCATTGGCCCGCCAGTCAGAGGTGACCTCCGAATTCCGGCGATACATGTACTGATCGACCAGGATGATGGCGCCGATGGGCGGCACCAGAATGCCCAGCAGGGTCAACCACTGCACGAACAGGCCCCAGACCTCGGTGGCGGCGATGATGATGCCAATAGCACCCAGGATCACCGCAAACAGCCGCATATGGCTGCCCAGAATGCGGGACCAGCCGGTGGCGGCGTTATAGAGGCAGTGGGCGCAGACCGAACCGAGATTGCAGTACAGGAACAGCGCGGCCAGGATCGAAAGGAAGATGAGCTGCTTGGAGTTCATGTAGCCGAACATGTTGTCGGCCCCGAACGGGTTGGCGTCCGGCACGGCCAGTGCGGCCGTCATGATGCCGCCGACCAGCATCGCCACGAGGTTGGCGAGCGGGAAGGCGCTGGCCGTCGCCAGCAGTGAACTCGTCCGGTCTTTCGCCCAGCGGTTGAAGTCCGCGGACACGGTGCCCGCATCGATGAACAGGGCAATGACGACCGTCAGCCCCACACCCATGGACATGGTGGCCACGCCATTATTGCCGGGATAGGCCCAGATCGCCTCCCAGGACGTGGTGCCGGCGGCGTCGAATGCGACCCAGAGGCCGAGAACGACGAACAGGGGCACCGAGATGAGGCCGATATAATGGAGCCCCCTCACCCCGACAAAGGTGATGCCGATATAAAGCGCGCCGGCGATCACCGTCATGACCACGTAGTTGAGGTCATAGGCCGTCGAGACGAGCGCCCCGGTGATCCCGGTTTGCACCGCATACCACCCCAACAAGAGCGTCGAGAGCAGACCGGAGGCCAGCATGTAGCCCTTGCGGCCGAACACGATGCTCGCGAGCAGGGCGAAGTTCATGCCCTTGTCGGTGCCGAGCACGCCGAGCGCGCCGACATAGGCGAACATGATCAGATTGCCGATCACCATGGCCCAGACGGCATTGGTGAAGCCCATGCCCAGAACCAGGATCGAGCCGGTCATCGCGCCGGTGATGATCATCGGGAACCCGATCCAGATCGTGATCACCGAGAACATCGAGCGGCGCGCGGCAAGCGGCACGGGCTCATGCTCGTATTCCGCTCCCAAAAGGTGGTCGGCCTCCTCTTCGATGGCCTCCACATTCTTTGCTACTTCAGACAATTTCCAACCTCCCCGTTGAAACCCGGTTGGTGGCCTTGAACACAGCCCAGCCCAAGCCCTTGAAAAACAAGGGTTCTGTGGACCAGTGCCTCACGCCGCGTTTCGAGATCCGCCCCGCTGCCTTCAGCCCCCAACGCAAAAACGAAGAAGCCTCCAAAAGAGCCCGGCACTGTGCCGAGTTCCTTTGGAGGCTTCTTCGCCATCATGTCATTTGCCGACGCTATCGCCGGCGATGCCCCGTTTTTTGGGCAGGTGTAGACTGTAACCAGCCGGTGGCCCTGTCAACAGGAATATGGGCGGGTCAGTTGCCCGCTATTCCCGTCCGGGTTGCATCCGCCGGTGTCTCGTTCGCCTTGAGATGCTCGCACAGAAGGCGAATCTGCTCTTCTTCAGGATGCAGCACGCACGTGTCGCAGAGCGTGCCACCGGGCAGCAGATAGTAGCGGCAACACGCGGCGCGAACCCGAAACCAGCGCGCCCGGCTGGTGCCGTCTTCCAACGGCGCCGAAACCTCCCGAAACCCGGTCAAACCGTTGGCGAGCGGGGTGCGCGGATCGGTGAGGATGCGTTGCGCAAAGGCCATACCGGCCCGGGCATCACCAAGGCTCTCCCCGGCCAGCAGCATGGCATCGGCCAACGCATCGGCGATCAGCCGCCACAGCCCACGCGGTGAGAACGGACCCAGCCGCGCCAATCCCTCGACGGGCGGAACAAAGAGCCGCCCAAGCGCGCAGGCGAGATTGGGGAAAACACCTTCTTCCTCGCGTTCAAGCTGATCCTGCGTGAGCCAATGCAGCTGGTAGCGGCGCGACTCACCGTTCTGCCCGCCGGCGCTCCAGCGTCGCATGTCCCCCGACACGGCCACGGATTCAGGTCCGATCGCCGGCACGGGCCGACCGGCAAGCGCCAGGGCGCCGATCTCCGCGCCCACGGCACCCGCAAGTCGGATCGCCAGAAAGGCACAGCCGGTCTTGGGATCGAGCCCTTCGGTCCGCGACTGATCCTCGGCCAGCCACACGCCCAGGGTCGGTCCGTCGGCCAACGCGCTGAACGGGGTCGGATGCATGGCGTTCAATCCTTCAGGCGCTCGATCAGCGCCTGGGCGGCGAGCGGGTTGACCCGTTTGTGCCCGGCGATGAAGAAGGCGAACACATCGCGCGGCTCCCGAGGGGCCGGGTCCGCACCATCGGTCAGGGCGAAATCCTCAGGCTGGCCGCCCGCTGCCCAGGCCTTCAGCCGGCCGGCCCACTGGTCGAGCTCTGCCTCGGAATAGCCGAGCGGTTCCTCCGCCCGCGTGCCCTGGATCCGGCAATAAACGAAAGGCGCCGTCACATCGGAGACCTGGGGGTATTCGGCTGCATCCGCGCCGCATACGATCGCCACGCCATGGGCGCGGCAGATGGAGACGAATTCGGGATCTGAAAAACTCTCATGACGCGGTTCGATGGCGTGGCGCATTGCAACCCCGTCGACCTCGCGCGGCAGCAATTTGAAAAAGCCGTCGATTTCCGCGGGCACGAATTTCTTGGTGCCGGCGAGCTGCCAGTTGATCGGACCAAGCTTGGCGCCAAGCCGTTGAAACTCGCAATCGAAGAACTTGCCGATTGACGTCGTCATCACGCTTGCATCAGCCAGATCCTTGCGGTTCGAGACGAACCGGTTGCCCTTGAGAGCAAAGACGAAATCGTCGCTGGCTTCGTCATGCCAGGTCTGGACCGTTGCCGGTTTCTGGCCGCGATAGAAGGTGGCGTTGACCTCAGTTGCGGTCAGCCGTTCGGAGGCGTAGGCCAATTCCTTCTTCTGACTCAAGCCCTTGGGGTAGAAGGTCTGGCGCCATTCGGGGAAGTTCCAGCCCCCGATGCCAATGCGGATTCGCCCGGCAGGTTTGTCGGTCATCATCGAATTCCTCGATTTACGGCGAACAGCCCCACGCCGGCCCGCTGCGCCATTTCTATTGATTCCCGGTTGAACTGGCGACCCGTATTTGTCCTGGCGGCGAACGGCCGTTAGCCATCCGCATCCACCATTTTGATCGAAAACCTTGGAAATCAGTGCTGTTTTCTGGTCTAACGGCACGAAATTCGAGGACGCACATCGAAGACATGTTGAGGGCGATCGGAGCATTGCTGGTCTCCGTTGCGGTCGAGTTCTATCTCGCGCCGCGTTTCGGACATCTGCCCGCCGAGCAGGGACTGCTGCCGGCGGACCTGGCTACGCTTGTCGACAGCTACTATTACCCCGGGCTCTTCACCGCCTTTTTTGCCGGCCTCACGATCGCGATCATCTATGCGCGCCTGACGCGACCCAAACAGCGCCCGGCACGCGATAATGGCCCCAAGCTTCCGCTGACCGAAGACATCCAAGCCATGGCCGACCAGCTCTCCTTCATGTCGGAGGCGATCGAGACCGGCAAATTGCTGCCGACGCGAGGGGAACTGGAGATGCTCAGGCGCAACATGACCGCGATCGAGGCGCGTCTCGGGCGGCATGGCTACAAGACCCCGCAGATCGATTTCGACACCGACCCCTTCGCCTATATCGAACGCAATCTCGACTATCTGAGGCGGCTGTTGCCGTTTGTGAATATTGGCGACATCGCAGAAGCAAAGCGTCAGGCCGAGCAGTTTGCGTGGGCCATTCCCGAGCAGGCCAAAAAGCCGGAGAAGCAGAAAAAGGTCAAAGCGCCCAAGCAGACCAAGGGCGGCGCCCGCATCGAGCCGCGCTTCTAGGGGCGGTAGAGCCGAATGCGGCCGTCATAGATTTGTTCGGGCGGAGCGGCACCGTCAGGTAGTTGGTAGTCAGCACCAAGCCACTCACTTTGGAAATAAAGAACAAAATCACACGGCTCTGCACCGCGGAACCGCAACACTTCCCGGTTCGCAAAGCTGTCCGGTGACAGGGCGGCAACACCCTGGCTGGCACAAATATCGGCCCCCGGGTCCTCGCTTCGCAGCTGGTCCAACCGCTCCTCGAGCGCGGCGCGGGCTTGCGCGGAATCATACTGGGCCGGAATGATTCCGATCAGCGGGAAATAGGTCGCACGCACATCGGTCAAGGACACGACAGGCGCCGTCATCGCGAACAGCATGACCGTCATGGCGATGAATGACCGCCACCGACGGTTCGGCAATTTTGCCAGCATGTAGAATGGCCAGGCAGTTATCAGGACAAATGGCAGCGCGTAATAGAGCGTGAATGCGCCCAATTCTTCCCGTACCGCGATCAGATAGAGTGCGATCAGGGGCGACAGGCCGAGCGGCACCAGCAGGGTGCCCGGGCGCCGCCAGATGATTGCAGCCATGAGGCAGGCCGCCAGCGGCGCCATCAGGTCGATCCGGCGGGACAGTCCCGCCAGGCGTTCAGCCACGAAGCCGGCATTGAGATGCGCAAAGGCGGGATGGCCGAGAAAATTATCGGCGAGCGGAGAGACCTCGGAAAAATAGGTCGATTTGATCGTGATCGCCGCTGCCGCAACGATGAGCGACAGTCCCGCCAATGCCAACAGCCCCTTGGCCGGCACGGCCTTGTCCCGCCGCAGCCAGCCTTCCAGCGCCAGGGCTGTGACGAGGGCTGCGCATAGCAGGCCGCTATCCTCCCGGATGACCCAGGAGAGCACCATCAGCATGGCAACCCAGCGCCAATGCTGGCGGGCCGCAAGGGCCAGAGCAGCCAGCAACACGGCATATTGCACCACTTCGAAATGCGGATAGCCGAAAGCGGCAAGCACGACATTGTTGAGCAGGATGAGGATGGCGGCGGGGACCAGCGGCCAGACGCGGCGGCTGCCGGCCGGCCGCGCGCTGGCGACCAGCGCCAGCAAGGAGACCGAGATGACCCCGGCCGACAGCGCCTGGTGCAGCGCGAAAACACTGACTCCCGACAAGCCCAACCCGCCATGCAGGAGATTGGAAAAGACCAGCATGTAAGGCGAGAGATGAACCGTGAAATAGCTCAGATCATTGATCGCCCGGGGGTTGGCCAGATCGAAGCCCGTTCGCTCGAACAGGGTGGCAAACCACCCGATGTCGAGCAGGTAGCCCCGCACCTCGAAGGTGTGGTGGATGAAGTTGAAATTCATCCAGGCCGACACAAGGAAAAGGACGAGGAAGACCGCCGGCTTCAGCCAGCTGGCCCCCATTCTTCGTGCTTCGCCGTTTTTGTTGATTGCTCCCCGCATCGCTATGACTTGCCCCAACTGGGCCAACAAAGCCATGGCCAGTTCTCCCGACAGGGCAAAAGCGTGGGGATGACGCCCCGGAACGGCTGGCGCCCCGGGGCGTTGGCGGTCAGCCCGCCTTCTGGATTTCCACCGAATGCGGATAGGGGATCGAGATGCCTTCGGCGTCAAAGGCTTCCTTGACTGTCTTGGTCATGTGCCATTTCAGCTCCCAGTAGTCGGCCGCGTTGCACCACAGCCGGACACCGAGATCGACCGAGGAATCCCCGAGATTGACGACCCGGACCCAGGGTTCGGGGTCCTTGTGCACGCGCTCGTCGGCATTGGCGGTCTTGAGGATGATGTCGATCGCCTTGTCGGCGCTGTCGCCATAATCGATCCCGAAGGTCAGGTCGCACCGGCGGGTCTTGTGGGTCGAATAATTGGTGATGATCTGGCCCCAGGCCTGCCCGTTGGGCACCACGATCTGCACATTGTCGGGGGTCGCCAGTTCGGTGATGAACAGGTTGAGGTCTTTCACCGTGCCGGAGGTACCGCCGATATCGACATACTGGCCGAGCTTGTAAGGGCGGAAGATGATCAGCATCACGCCCGCGGCGAGATCCGCCAGCGTGCCCTGCAGGGCCAGGCCGATGGCGAGGGTGGCGGCGCCGAGCACGGCGACAAGGCTCGTGGCTTCGAAGCCGAAGAGCTGCAGCACGGCGATGAAGACCGCGATGAGAATCAGCCATTTGACGATGGAGGAGAAAAAGGCCCCCAAGGTCTGGTCGATGCGTTCGGACTTGGTGACGCGCGCTTTCACATAGGCGCTAACGGCATTGGCCACGATCCAGCCAATGATCAGGAAGATGAGCGCCTGAACAGCGCTGACGATCAGCGGCGCAAAGGCGCCGAACTGGTCGATTAGGGGTTGCATGGGGGGCCTCCTGTTGAGCGATGCGAGTGCCCGCCGGGGCTGGCGGGCCGGGAAGGATCCGTTCAGGGGGACAGAACGGGCCACCCTACAGGTGGTTGCACAGACATCGCCGCAGCGCAAATCCGGCCGGAATGGCGCCAAACGGGCAGCGCCGGCGCTGCTTCACGCCGGCGCTCAAATCATGTTCGGGAGTGAAGCCGGTCAGTCGAGGGGCGGCAGCCTCAGCATCTGTCCGGGATAGATTTTGTCGGGATGGCTGAGCATGGGGCGGTTGGCCTCGAAGATCTCGTTGTATTTGGCGCCATTGCCATAGGCTTCCTGGGCAATGCCCCAAAGGGTCTCGCCCTTCTGGACCGTGTGCATGCGCGCTTCGGGGGCATCGGCTGCGGCCACTTTCACATCGTCGGTCTTCACATGGGAGATCCCGAGTGTGTTGCCGACCGCCAGTACCGCCTTTTCGAATATTGACTGGTCGGCCACATTACCCTTGAGCACGACGGTGTCGCCTTCCACTTCGACGTCGACCTCTTCTGTGCCCAGCTCCATGGAATCGAGTTCCTTCTTGAGCGCCTTGGCGTGATCTTCGGGCGTCTCCGGCTCACCGCCGCCGAACAGGGCCTTGCCGACGTCTCCGACAAAATCAAACAGTCCCATGGTGGATATTCCTTCCCTGGTTATCCGCAAACGGCGCCAGTCGCCGCCCGTATTTATCGCCCGTCAAATCTTGGCCCGCAACGCCGCACCGGCCCGCGCCGAACCAATCCATGCGAATTTGCATATTTCGATAACGGTATTCGTCAATTTTCTTTGGACGGAGCCAGGGGTAGAACCAATCCTGCGCCGCACGGAACGCGGCAACCGAACCCGAAACAACACCTTTTCCGGCCCGCAGTGTTTTTGCGGGGCCACCCCTTATTGCCTGAAAGGACGCATCATGGCTCTTCTCGACAATCCCCAATCCCGCGGTTACGCCCGGATGACCGGCATTGCCTATTTCACCATCGCCGTGGCCGGCGCTTTTGCCATCGGCTTCGTGCCGTCCCAGCTTCATGTCGCCGGGGATATGGCGGCAACCTTCGATAATATTCTGACCCGGCGCGGCCTGTTCAATGCCGGCATCGGCGCTGACGCCATTGTCATGCTGGCCGAGATTTTCGCCACCGCGATGCTGTTCTTCATGTTCAAGCCGGTCAACGTCACCCTGTCGGCATCCGCCGCACTGGCGCGGCTGACCATGGTCGCGATCATGGCGGCGATGCTGTTCTTCCATGCCGGAGCGCTGATGCTCGCGGATCCGGGCGTTACCCTTTCCGGCTTCACTGCCGAACAGCGCATCGATCTCGCCGGGGTGATGCTGCATATGCACGATGCCGGGGTCTGGATCTGGCAGTTGTTCTTCTTCCTGCACCTTGCCCTGCTCGGTTGGCTTGTCGCCGCCTCCGGCCGGTTCCCCAAGCTCTTCGGCTACGCCATGACGCTCGGCGCCTTCGGTTACCTCGCCGACAGCATCTTTTCCTTCGCCGCCCCGGATTTCACCCTGCTCGGCTACACAAGGATCGGTCTGCTCGTGATCGTCACCCTGGCCGAAGTCGGCTTCGCGCTCTGGCTGATCATCCGCGGCCCGCGAGACAGCGCCGCATCGGCTGCTGGCCTTGCCGCCCAGGCTGCGTAACGAGCCAAAAGACCTCCACAATCGAAGGCGGGTGGCGCAAGCCATCCGCCTTTTAGGTGTCAGTCTACCCGGTGGTCGATGATTTTGTCTTCGAGCACCATCACATCCATCGGCACATCCCAGGGCATGGGATGGATGGTGGGGAGACGGGAGAAGGCATATCCGACGCCGATGACCAGCGTGTCGGCCGATATTCCGGCAAGGGTGCGGTCATAATAGCCGCCACCATTGCCGAGCCTGTAGCCGTGGTCGTCAAATCCGACGACGGGCGCGATCACGATATCGGGCACGGCGCGTGCCGTGTCCCGGGGCACGGGAATGTTCCAGATGCCGCGCTCCATTTCAGCGTCGGGCGCCCAGAGATGGAATGCCAGAGGGCTGCGCTTTTCCAACACAACCGGAAGGACCACACGATGTCCGCTCTCATGGACCTTGCGCATGAAGCCGGTGAGATTGGGCTCTCCCCGGATGGGCCAGTAAAGGGCGATCGTCCGTGCATCCGGCAGCTTGAGAAGGCTCTCGAGGTTTTCGGCAATCTGCGCGGAGATGGTCTGGCGCGCCTTGCCATCGAGCGCCCGGCGCTCGGCATAGAGCCGCTCGCGTTCGGCATTGCGAAAGGCCGAAGCCTCCTCCCAGGCCAGCGGATCGATCCCGCCGCTGGCGCCGTGTGCGTCCTGATCGCCGCTCGAAGCTCGCTCGTCGTCATGCATGCCGGTCGGTTCTCGATGCCCTAATCGAACGGGACGGAAGCGGACCATGACGTCCACTGCCGGGGGCGATGTCTTGACGCGCACTCAGCCTGTTCAGAGCTGATCCGAAAGCAGCCAGGGCGCGACAGCATCGACCTTCTCGTCAGTCTCGACGGACCAGCCGTGATCGTCAAGAAAAGTGGTGGTGTCGGCAAATTGCGCCGGCTCGCCGATGAGCAGGGCCGGCAGGCCCGTCGCCTGGCGGATATCGAGGGGGAAACTGTCGCGATTATCCGGCAGAACACCGTCAATCGAAACGAGGCGATGGATCCGGTCGGGCCAGACCATCGCCAGCAGCAGCGCAACCACCCCTCCCTCGCCCTTTCCGACCAGGGAAATCCGGCCTTCGGGTGCGGTGCTGGAGAGGTGCAACACCAGGTTCTGCAGATGATAGAGGGCATCGCCCAGCGTCGAGAGCTCTGGCCGTTCGATCGGCCCGTAAAACCAGTAATAACCCTTGATATAGGTGTCTTCCATCTGGGTGCGTGCGCCGCGAACCCTGATCACCCGCCGGGCGGCCTTGAGCGTGTCGCCGAGGGCCTGCAGTTCATCCTGGTCCTTGTAGCGGTCGTGCAGCAGCAGGACCGGCGTGGTATCCGCCGGCCCTTCGGTCCAGGTGATCAGCGGCCCGCGATAGGCGTCGGTCATCCTTTCTCCCCCGGATGATCCTCGCAGCCCAGAATCCATTCCCTGAACACGGTCAGGTCTGCATCCGTCAGCGCACCGCCGAGTGGCATGCGCTCGCCGGTACCGCCGGCATCGACATGGGTGCCTTCGAGCTTGCGGTAAAGATAGCTTTCTTCGGGGGCCCCCGGGGTCACATAGGCCATGTCGGTCTGCTCCCCCTGGATACCGATGAGGTTTTCGGGTGGCCCACCACGCTGAAGGGTGAGTTTGCCGGCGGGAGACGCATTCTGGTGGCAGGCAACGCAACGCGAATTGACCAGTGGCTGCAGGTCGCTGTCCCAGGTTTCGACGCAGGATTCACTGGCCAGGGCAATGCCGGGGGCGCACAGGGCGAGAAGGCCGGCAAAGCCGGCGGCAGTCAGTCTGTTCATATAGGTCGTCCTTCATGGATGACACGGCGGGCGCGCTGCGCCCGCCGCAGAACTCAGGCCTTTGCGGCGTGTTCGCCGGCCATGAAGCCGAAGGTGAGTGCAGGTCCCAGCGTACCGCCGGCCCCGAAATAGGCCTGTCCCGTCGGTGAGGCCATGCAGTTACCCGCCGCGTAGAGACCTTCGATCGGTTCATCCGAAATATCGACGACCTGACCATGGGTGGTCGTCACCGGGCCGCCCTTGGTGTCGAGCGTACCCGCGGACAGGATGATGGCGTAATAGGGACCGGTATCCGAGATCGGATACATCCACGGGTTGGGCTTGTCATTGTTGTCGCCCGGTTTGTGGAAATGCTTGTCGATGGGCTGTTCGCCGCGGTTGAACTCCAGATCCTTGCCGGTTTCGGCATAGGAGTTGAACCGTTCGATCGTTTTCGCCAGCGTCTCGAGGAAGGTGCTGTCGAGGCTGTGCTTGCCGATCTTGTCTTCCAGCGAAGCCAGACGTGCATCGATATTGGCAGCCAGTTCTTCCCAAGTGTCGCCCTTGATGATGTGGGAGGGCATGTCCGAACCTGCTGGCGGCATCAGCATGCCGCCATAGCCGATGGCATGATCGTCGAAGATCATGAACTGGTAGAGGTTCGGGTACTCGGCCTTCACGGCATCCCAGGTCAGATGGGTCCGGGTGCGCTCGTTGTAGACGAATTTCTCGTCATAGAGCCGGTGTCCATAGCGGTTGACCGCGACCATGCTGTCTCCGCCCAGGAACCAGGTGCCGGACGGCACGCTGGAGAATTCGAGCACTTCCTCGAGCACTTCCTGCTGGTGCCAGGCCTCGTTCATATTGCCCAGCTTGGCCCCGATCTCGATGGCCATATTCACCAGGTCACCCTGGTTGGTGGGCACCGCGCAACCGCCACGCACCGGCACGCGGAGGTAGTTGTTGCGCATCTCGGTATTCTGGGTGAAGCCGCCCGAGCCGAAGATCACACCCTTGTTCGCACGCACCATCCGGGTGCCGTCGGGATCGGAGATTTCCACGCCGACCACGCGACCTTCGTCATCTCTGACGATCTTGGTCACCTGGGTTTCGGTGGTCACCGGTGCGCCATTGGCCTCCGTATAGGCGGAGAGCTGGCGTACCATATCGAAGCCGAAGCCGGAGCCGCCCTCGGCATTCTTGGGATTGGTGGTACGGCCGTGATTGGCCTTGTTCTCGGGCAGATGGGCAAAATAGTCGGGCGTCGGCCCGCCATCCCAGGACATGCTCATCAGCGAGGTCATGGCCCCGGTATCGTTAAGCGTCTTGGTTACCCGGGCGCCATTGTCGTAAAAGGCAGCCAGCATGTCATAGGTGTGCTGGTCCATGCCGAAATGCTCATCGTCCGGACGATAGAGATGGGGGAAGGACAGCCGGCACATATAACGAATCGCATCATCGCGCGGATCGTCCATG
The DNA here is from genome assembly GCF_000429865.1 of Cucumibacter marinus DSM 18995. Lineage (GTDB taxonomy): Bacteria > Pseudomonadota > Alphaproteobacteria > Rhizobiales > Devosiaceae > Cucumibacter > Cucumibacter marinus. The sequence continues at coordinate 34,242 of NZ_KE386977.1, read as the reverse complement.
CCCTGTTCCTGCATGTAGGGGCTGTTGGGGATCCAGAAGGCCCCGCCCGACTTGCCGGTGGTGCCGCCGGCAACCGGTCCCTTTTCGAAGATCTTGACGCTAGCGCCATTCTGCAGTGCGGCCGCAGCGGCAGAGAGCGCCGCGCAACCGGAGCCGACAACCACAATGTCGGTTTCCTCGTCCCACTCCTGTGCCTGGGCACTGCTGACCGTGGCGACGCCGACGGTCACCGTGGCGGCGCCTGCGGTTGCTGCCTTGAAAAAGTCGCGACGCGAAATGCGCGACCCGGTTTCAGCGGGCGTGTCCCGCTCGATATCCAACGAACTCCTCGCCATGGGTTCCTCCTCCCGGCTCCCGATTTGAGACTGTAATTATACATACAATCTAATAGTATTTATGCATACATAAATCTCGCATGCAAACGGCCTTTCACCCCGCGCGTGCAGGGGAGAACATCGCTCTGACCGTTTCCCTTGCGGCGTTGACGCGTTATAGGACCGTGCATTCCGGGGGATCCGACATTGAAATCAGATAGAGTTCAGGAGCTATTCGACCAGGTGCGGGACGACACCTCCCTCAATGCGCAATCGAGCCTGCTTTATGTGATTCACGAGGTCTCCCGGCTGATCAGTACCCGTTTCGACCAGTCGATGGTGCGCCACCGCATTACCCATGTGCAGTGGTGGGCGATGATGCATATCGGGGAAAACGAAGGCGCCACCCAAAGCGAATTCGCGAATCTGATGCAGATGGGTCGGGCACCGGCGGGCAAGCTTCTCGAGCGGCTGGAACAAAAGGGCTGGATCGAAAGACGGTCCGATGCAGCGGATAATCGCGTGCGCCGCATCTATCTCGCCGAAGGGGCCACACCGGTCTTTGAGGCCATGACCATCGAGGCCCGGGTACTGTTCTCAGACCTGCTCGGCAATCTGCCGGGCGACGAAGTCGTCGGCCTTCTCGAGGGGCTCCTCAAGATCAAGCAGAACCTGGGCAAGCCGCTCGACCATTAGCACCGATGCGCTCCTTGATCGGCATCAAGGTCTGTGGCGCGGTCAACTGTTAGCTTGTTGTGAACCCGCATCCCTTGCGGGGCGCACCAGAAAACAGGAGACCGCCGCCATGAAAGGCTTCGCCGACAATATCGAGAAGCTCACCGAACAGAATAATGATTTCCGACGGGTGCTCTATACCGGCCACAACCTCCAACTGGTGCTGATGGCGCTGCAACCAGGGGAAGAGATTGGTGAGGAAGTCCATCACGACCGCGACCAGTTCTTCCGCTTCGAAACGGGAACCGGCGAGGTGCTGATCGACGGGAATGTCAACCCGGTCAAGGCCGATGACGGCGTGGTCGTGCCCGCGGGTGCGAACCACAATGTCATCAATACCGGATCCGAACCGCTGCGCCTTTACACGATCTATGGCCCGCCCGAGCATATCGAAGGTACGGTCCACGCCACCAAGGCGGATGCCGACGCCGCCCATGAGCATTTCGACGGCCGCACCACGGAATAGGGGCGGTGCGGCGAGCGCCGTGGACCCATCGAAATCATCATGAGGGAAAATGGCGCGCCACGGCGTGCAACTTGATCGCGCCAGCGAGCGAAGCGCGAGCCGGCCGGTCAGGCCGCCCCCGCGGAGGCATTGAGCGAAGCGAAATTGCCGTGAGCGAGAAGAAGTGGCGCGCTCGGGAAGATTCGAACTCCCGACCCCCAGATTCGTAGTCTGGTGCTTTTCGTTGAAATATAAGGAGAAATTTGCAAACTGCGGTCATTATGGGGTGTTATGAATCAATGACTTACAGGCAAATTGCCAACTGATTTTTGGACGCCGAACAGCAGCGTAGTCCCAATCCGGCCGGTGGCATTCACCGGTCGGGACGATCGTCTTCCGTGTAGTTGACCGCCGTATACATGAAGCTCTGGACATCAATCATGTCCTCGATTCCGAGGTCGAGCGTTTTCGCCTTCACCTCTTCCGCAAGCTCCAGAAAAGCATCGTAGACAGCGGAATTGAGTGCCGATTCATATCTGTCGGCGAATGCATGCCCCACCCGTTCGGCGAACTCACAAGTCATGTTGGGCTTCAAGAACGCATGCGTCTCGGGCTTCCAAAGAAATGGCAGATAGGTCACCACCGACCAGCTAGCACACCCTTCTGGCTTCAGAATGGCATTCAGCGCCGCAAGTGCAGGCTTCCAATCATTCTCAGCAAAGGCGGCAGCGGCTTGAACGAAATTGTCAGCATTGGAGCCCGAAAGCACTGATGTCAGCTTAATTCTGTCCTGGGCAGCCACAATTTCTGTTTTTTGGTAGGCCTTTAGCGCGGCCTTGGCACAACCCGGATGCTGCCGTGCTCGATCTAGCGGTGCCGCGGAATCCAGGAACGCCTTGGCGACCAGTTTCTTGGAGCGCTCCTGCTTGATGTAGTCGTCATCCCGAAAGCCACGTGGGAAGAAACTGAGGAACCGCCGACGCGCTCCATCATAGCCGACGAAAACCGGATTGAGCCGGGCCGCTGCGTCATGTCCCCGCCTCCAGATGTCTTCGCTGTCAGCACCGAACTCCAAGAACTTCCGCTCGCCGTTTACGAATACGGTGGTTGCGTATCCATCCTTGGTTCTCAGCAACCGAACAATAGCTTTGCCCACTTGTCCTTCGCGGATGGTTTCCATGGCCACTCTCCCACAGGATTTCCTGTGCAAGACTGACGGCATTCAGAGAAGTCAGCAAGGATGCTGCGCTGCTTTGCAGCTAGAATATACAACCCCGGCGGTGTTTGATCGCCCACGTGGCCTTTGTGGATCGCTTCAGGCAAAAACGCGGTAGCTACGGCGTTGCCCCTTCAAGACCCTCGAATTCTTCACCCACGATCGTCTCTACGATCGTCACTTCAGCGTCCGTCAGTTTCGCGAACTCATTCTCCCGCCGCCGTCGGCCCAGTTGGAAGTCGTTCTGACGGATGAACATGATCAGGCTTTGCGCCAATCGATCCGGCATCTCGATCTCGTTCATGATCCGGCGCATCGCCGCATCGTGACGCTGTAGGTAATCTATTTCTCGAGGCAGATCGTGCTCGACGGTGCGGCGAACACATTCGTAAAGGAACTCCGCCTCGGCAGTGCAATCGAAAAAGCGATAGAGATCTGCCGTATCGTTGGTGACTTCAACGTTGTGGTCCTTCGTGGCTTTCCACTCGATGAAGGGCATCAGGGGTGAGGTTTGAGTCTGCAACGTATCGCGATATTCCTCGATTTCTTCCAGCATGACCGAAGACACGGGAAACACCATTCCTGGTGGCGTGAACCCCCGCTCAGCCAGCACGTGGTGGACCAGGCAACGGTGCAGCCGTCCGTTCCCGTCTGCCAGGGGGTGAATGTAGACGAAGCCGAAGGCGATTGCCGCTGCCTGAACGACTGCATCCAGGTCGGCGGACCGCATGCGGTTGTTGCATTCATTGAATGCAGTCATGAGGTCGATCAAGTCGCCGGGCCGCGCGCCGATGAACTCTGGGATCGGATCATTGTTGTGATCTCGCTCCCCCAGAAATACGCCGTCTTGGCGATAGCCGATTTTGGTGAACCGGTCATCGCCAATGAGAACGTGATGCAACCGAACGATTTCGGTCTGGTTGAGCGGGCGCTTCCCGGCTTCCAGCACGGCCCTTCCCCAACGTTCTATACGGCTTTGCGGCGGTCGCTCGCCTTCGATCTCGAAGCTGGCGCGACTGTCTGCCAACAGCATGAAACTGGCCGCCCGTGCAGTCAGACTTGCACCGATTTTGCCGATTGTCTCCCGCGCCTTGTTCCCGAGATCGAGCTTGAGATAGTCGAGAATTGAATCGCTCTTGCGAACCGTAGGGCAGAAACCGGCATTGCCAAGAAGGTTGTCCCTGACCCGGTGACGTTGAGAGAGCTTGGGTTCGGAAGTGAAATAGTGATCGGGATCCAACGCATCGACGGCGGTGACGTTTGGTGCATCTTCGAGCTGCAGTTCCCGACCGGTCAGCAACTCATGGAAGAACCAGAGACGACGAGCGGTCTTGCCCGTGGGCGCTGCGCGAACGTATTGCTCGATTTCCCGTCCCGGAACGGCATCGAGAGCGCGCTTCAGGACGAGCAGATCGATGCTCTCATGGCGCAATGCAAAAGCCAGGTGATCTGTGACGTTGTCGCCGGCATCATAGCGCTTGTCGTAGATGTGCCAGTCTCCATCCTGGCGCACACTCCCGCTGACGTGTTTTGCGGATATACAACTCGGTGCGCGCACCGGAGCCTTCAGGTTCAGTCTCTGCACCAACGCCGCCCAACCGGCCAGTTTGTGTCCGGCGGACAATGCCTTCCCCTGGAAATAAGCGGCATCTCTGGCATCGTCTTCCACGTCGAAAACCCTTCATTAGAGTCGATGATCAGAGCAATCTGAAGCTCAAAGTCGAAAAACACCCTAATCGAACCCATGTCGAAAATCCATCATCGTCATCGAAAATCGATTCAAATATGGCGATAAAATCGAAAACCTACACGAGAAACCGTTAAGTATGGCAGTAGGGCACTGACAAATGATCCATACGACGACCGCCGGAGGAGGTCATACAGGTTGTGTCGCTTCCCCAGATCATCCCGACTATCAGAACGCTACAAATGAAGTGTCATCATTTGAACTGAGCGAACTGAAAGACCGAATATGCCGGCCAAAAAGCCCTACTCGAACACCCGATTGACCCGCTTCCTTGAGAAGCGGATCCTGGAACTGAGGCACACCAAGAGTCAGGCGGAGATCGCCGGCCAAGCGGGCTTCATCAATTCGAACATGCTTTCGATGATCAAGTCGGGCGCGACCCGCCTTCCCCTTGACCGGGTGCCCGCGCTCGCGAAGGCCCTCGATGTCGATCCGGCCAGGTTGCTCCAGCTCACCCTCGAACAATGGGATGGCTCTGCTGCATCGCGCGTATTCGGGGAAATCTTCCACACTGTCGTGTCACGCAATGAAGCCATGTGGATTCACGAGATCCGCGATGCCTCGGATCATTCCGATCCGGCCGTGACGACAAGGGGCAGGTCCCTTATCCGTGGTCTGTTTGGAAAGTGAGAAGCGCATGGCACCGAAAACACACGGGCTGAAGTCAATGAGCAGGTCGATTCCTTCGCGGTTGAAATGGAACCAAGGCTCGCTCGCTCTTGGGAGAAGGTCCGCAACCGACATCGCGATTTTCGTTGACGGAGACAGCATCGGTCCGAACCACGCGGACCGGGTGTTGCGGTCAATTCAGGCAACGCATCGGATCTGCGCGGTGCGCGTGCACGGGAACCTGAATGGCAAATCCGTTGGTTCCTGGTCTCACGTTGCGAAGGAGCGCGGCGTCTTCTTTCGTCATTTGCCCAAACTGGTGCAGGGAAAAAACGCGGCCGACATTAGTCTCGCCATCGATGCGATGGAGCTTCACCTGACGCGTCCGCAACCCAACTATGCCATCCTGACCAACGATGCAGACTTCACACCACTCGTGCTTCGACTGAAAGAAGATGGAGCCACCGTCCACGGATATGGCCATAACGCGACGCCAAAGACCCTGAGGAGCGCATTCAATGCCTTCACCCAGATCAGTGACCTCAGGCACAAGGACGGCAACTGAACGCGATACCGCGCCAATTAGGAATGGCTCACTTCCAAGGGATCGACCGCCACGAATCGGATGCCGTGTCTCGGTCGAGATACTGACCGCCACAGGTTTCCCCACACCCAACACAAACTGCAATGGGTGCGATCGAAAGCGACCAGGATACGCCCTCCAGCCTGCCGAAGCGAAGTCCTAGGGCGGGTTTCATCACTGATGGGGATCAGTCGAGTGTAAGCCGGCACCCGGCGCCCTATCCTCCCCTATCAGTTTTACATTGTGTCAACGTGAGTTTTACATTGTGTCAAACTCGGACGCCAAAAGTGTAAAACTCAGCCGAAATTTGAGCCTATCTCGTTTGACATGATGCCAACCAGAAAGGCGACAAAGGCCCGGATTCCCGGCACCGAGTTTGACAGAGTTTTACACTAAGTTGACAAAAGCGCCCGAATTCGCGTTTTTCGGGAAAGTGTCAAACTCAAAAGGTCCCGAGACAGGCCTGGCTCGGGCACACCCAAACAACATAGAAGCGCACAGAGAGCGCCCGCAGCGTTCGAAGAGCAGATAGACTTGACGCACTATCCCTTCTCGCCAGCGAGCACCCCTGAGCATCTGAGCGCAATCGCAAGGCCACAGCTACACCGATAGATATTCGCATAGACCCGGGAATGAGCATCTAACTCATAATGGGTATGGATACTGAAAACTGGTGAGAGACGCATTATCATGTGCCAGGCATAGAGAGCGTAGACAGGTGAGTGTGTGAGTTGGTGAGTGAAAGGATAGAGGGTTAGAAGGGCTGGTCGATTGGATGGGGCGCGCCATGGATCACAACGGTTCAAATCCCCCGCCCGGCGGCCTCCTATGTTGCACAATCTGCGTTTCGGGAAATCATCGGCGGACAACCGAGCAAACGATCTGACCGGAACCTATCGCCCGGCCTCCGCCAATCACGACTCTTTGGGGTAAGCCGGTTTGAACCGGTATGCTTAGATCTGGTCCCGGGAGATGGAAATCGAATCCGGAGCGTCCGACCTCTCATCCGTTCCGTCTCGTTACCTTTATTACTACTCTTAAGAAAATATACAAATAAGGTAGAGAGACGGAACGGGAAGATACTAGGAACGGATCTCATGATCCGGTCCCGGAGCCATATCCGAAGGTTCACCGACCCTACACATCCCGCAAGCCACCTCCTGCTTCGGCTTACCCACGGCCCTGACCAACCTCTTGTGAAAATTAAACAAATTTCTTGAAATGCCGGCCTATCGCCGTATGTAGAGCGCATGGCAAACACACATACGCCCAGCACGGCACCATCCGACGATACCATTGACGCCTGGAAGGAATTCATCGGCCAATGGAAATGGGACCGTTCCGTTACGCTAGCTTTCAACCAACCTGGCGATGGACAATCAACCGGCCACTACTCCGACAACGAGATCAGTCGGCAAAAACGTGAGCTCCGGAAATGGGACGCTCGTATGAACCGCCGGATTTTTGGCAGGGAGTGGGCAAATCTTCACCATCGCCGGCTATTCTACGTCTACACCTTGGAAAAGGCGTCAACCAATCCACATTGGCATGGACTCATTCGATTCTATCAGGCGGAAGGCGATGAGCTGGAACGACAAGCCAGACTGTTCGATACACTCGCTAACACAAATTGGCAAACGCTGGTGCCGAGCGGCAATGTCGATGTCAGGCCCATAATCAATCAAGAAGATGCAATAGGTTACCTTGCAAAATCACTTGGCGTTAAGCTAAACTTCGAGAACTATATTCTTCCGGATGCCTTTGTTCGGGGATAGTCCTAGGGACCGCGATGCTGTCGCCCGCCAAGCGGGGGCGGCTAGTAACCTATGGGTGGATTTGAGTCGTTTCAATGCTGCCTGTTTCAGGCGGCAGTTGAAAGATATGGCTGCAGACATATTCGAAATAGCAACCAAGTCGGCGGGCGCCGCAGGCGCCCCGCAAGGCCGAAGGCCGCGCAGACGAGCGAAGCGAGTGTTCACTACTGATGCCGGCAGGCTTCTAGCTAGATAGAACTCGAACCCTTCTCAAACTCCGCAATGAAGTCTGCATACTCACTGGCGTGAGAACCATCGAAGTTGTCCATTCCCGGTTGGGTGAGGACACCCTTGGGTGGCACATAGCTCTTGATCGTGCGGCCTGGCCTTTCATGCCAACGGATGTTGAAGGCCGCAAGCTTGGGGAAGAAATAGGTATTGCAGGGTGGAAGGTGATCATGGATCCACCACGCCAGGGCCTGCCAGTGTCCGGTGCGTTCATAGTAGTCGATGAAGCCGTTGACGACGATTGATGCTGTGGCCCCCATGAAGCCATCCGCGTCCCGGCGGTCATAGATATGGGCCGCGTAGTTGGCTTCGTTCCGCGAGCAGCCCAGCTGCTTTTCGTTGCAGAGCTGGTTGACCTCGCAGGATCTGAAGGCAGAACGGATGGAAATACGTCCGAAGCGATCCTGAAGTGGCTCCAGCAGCTCCGTGCACAGCCTGGATGCAGCCTCAATCGCCAAGTCCGGATCGTCCGGGATGTTGGGAACGCCGAAGAAGTTGCCCACCTCGGAATAGAGCATGTCGCGCATGAAGAAGGATTTCGACAGCCGGACCCGCCCCAGGTCCTCCAGCGCCTTCACCGAATTCGGACGTTTCATTCGCTCTCCAGTTCTGCTGTCACTGCCCGGGAGTGTTTGAGTTCATCTGCCATCTCTTGTTTACCTTTGAGGTGGGCCACGCCTCCTGTCGAAACGCTATTGTCAAATGGCAGGAACCTGAAGGGACGACTTGGTTCGGACTTCCAAGCGTTTCTCAAACATCCCACGGTTCCACCGGGTCAACGATCACTTTACCCCTTCGATGAGGGCGCGCAGCACGAAGAGCAGTGATACGACCTCCTTTTCCAGCCGCACCTCGTCCATCTTGATCAGACCCTCATCCTTCTGGCGATCAAGGTGCAGGATCACGTTTGCGAGCTTTCGCAGTCGATGCAGAGCACCCTCGTTCGCGCCGGGAGGAAGTCGTCTACGCGCATTTCGGATGCGTTCCTCCAGATCCTTCCCCTTTGCTGCGTAGTGATCACGCAGCACGGCCTCCAAGATGGACCGCATGAGAGCAATGGCGGCGTGGGGCGCACCGAAAACGAAAGCGTCGTGTGCCTGTTGCAGGTTCGTCAGCATCGACAGCTTATCCGCGCTTCCGGTCTTGGCTGCGACGTGCCGAGGGACGAGCACGAAGGGAACAAGGGCCCGCCTTCGAAAAACGCTCCGAAGATCAAACTCCGTATCCTGACTCAATCTCTCCCAGGCGGAGATCCCCTCCTGAATCCGTTCGCTGAATTCCGGTTGATCAACCCATCGCTCTTCCTGATCGATGTTGAACTGCGCGAAGTTGATCGACTCCTCAATGCCTCTCGCCTGCTCTTCCGCTTCCTCATCGGCGTTCTCCCATTGAAGATCCGCCTTCGGAACGCGGGAAGGCTCGGACCTGCCAAGTTCAGGAAGCAGGTCGGACAGCCAAATGCCTGACAGGATACTTTCTTAGCGTTCTTCATAGTCGCGCCATGCGGCCAGGAATGCCGGATCGACCGGTGCGGCGAACAGCACGCGCGCCCTGCGCTCGTTCATCTTGAGAGAACGTGCCGCCATCGAAAGCTGTATGCACAATTCTCTCACACTTGTGTCAGAGGCAGCCTGTTCAGCAAGGTCGTCAGGCATGTCGTCGGAGTAGAGCTTCAAGCGCGCGAACAGAGCCATGAACTCCACGACTTCGGGGGAGTCTTTTCCGGATTTACTCATTTGCTGACCTCCATGTTCGGGACTGCCAGGCGGGTTGGGTTCTTAGAGGCGCGACCTGATCACACAGGAGGTCTTCGTATCTCAAGCAATTGCTGACTGGCCGAAACCTTTGTTGCCATATCGGTCAGGCGCGACAGCAAAATCCGCCGCTGGCCATTCGACTGCATGTTTCCGGCCTTGGCCCACGGAAGTGCGCCCGGTCCATTGAACACGATCCGTATTGGTCCGCCCTTTGAACGGTGAAGGACGATCAAGTGCTCCGGTTCGTGCCGCATTGCTATTGCCTTCCCTTGAGTCAACTTGATCTCGACCATCCTGCCATCGCGCGACCTGGCGTCATGACCGCGAGAGGAGGCAGGGCAAAGTTCGAGGTCGAACACATAGGCCGCGACCACCTCCCTAATGCTGCCGACAAGATGGCCATCCAGCGTGAATCTGCGGCCGGGGAACATCCGCTCTAGTCCGTCGGTGGCAATGTATAGGTCATCGAGGTAGCGAGCGACCTGTTCCCAATCCACGTTGTCGCTCACGATGTGGCCCCATGAAGAACATCCCAGGGGGTGATCATACCCTGCAGTTTGTCAGTGCTCTTTCCGGATGCGGTCACGAACACCGCGCCTATTCGCGTCGTTGGGGATTTCAGCGCGAGGAACATGTCGATCACGTCTTCAAGCTGCCGGTTGGGCCCGACGAACTGGAACGTTTCTGTATGTTGCGCATCGAGGCGACAATGCGGAAGGATTTCCTCAATGCGCATGCTGCGCTCGATGATCACCGCGTCATCAGACCAAAGATACGCAAACACCGCGGCCTCATTGAAAACGCCGATTAGCACATCGCTATCGTCCAGAATTGGCACATGGCTGAAGCCTCGCGTCTTCATGTCGTCGGCCAGGTCGCCAAGGCAGTCCGACAGTTGGGCGGTCTTTATCTGCTTGCGCGGCACCCCCAGAGAACGGGAGCGGACGGGATTTTGGAGGTGGTTCAGAAGGGACGCGACCTCTTCCAGAAATGGCTCGGTGATCAGGACCGCGTGCCCCTCCGACCGGTGCTTGGGATGTTGCAGAGCGTTGCGGACGTCTCGGATGTATTTGAGAAGGCCCTGGTGTTTCTTGACTGCCCCATCGCGGCTGGCTGCGCGCTCGATCAGAAACGAATGAGACTCTTCGTCCCCGGCACGCGTATTCACCTCGCCTACCATCTCCTCAAACAAACGGAGAAATCGCTCGGTCGTCGAACTCATTCCGCTGCCTCGCGTTGTGATGCGGCGGGTTCCAACGCCTCGTGAAGGAGGGCTTCGAGGAGGTGGGCGCGTGTGGTGTCGGCGGTGGTGAGGGCAGTCTCAAGCCGGTCGCAGAGGGCCATGAGGGCATCGACCTTGGTCACGATGCGGTGTTGTTCGGCGAGGGGTGGGATGGGGATCAGGACTGATGTAAGGATTTCGAGATTGATGTTCTTTTGTGCCGTCGATGGCGCGAACTCCAAGAGGTTCGCTTTCGCGGTGCGCACGAAGTATTCGAAATATCGTGCGTTCTCGAATACCGAAGCCGGCACAAAACCAACGACGCTGTCGGGGAAACAAGCATCAAAACTGAGGATGCCACTGTCTGCAATATTGGCGGCAATGGTGACGCAGAGCGTCCCTTTGGGCCAGAGCATGCTCTGCGCCAAACCGACATCGTTGTATTTGTTCGTGTAGGTCGTGATCCTGCCGCCTGATCGAGCCACATCGCCGGTTTGGATCATCAGATGGGTTCCGTCCGTGTATAGCGCGGGATCGTTGCGCGGGCGGTGCTTGGACTTTCCTCTGCCGAACTTGCCGAGTTCGGGGAAGCGCGCCCAGACCCACCCGTCCGGCAGTTCGAACGGAGCATCGGCAAGATCGAGAGCGGGAAGCGGTTTAGCTCTGCGTCCGCGACCACCTTTTTGACCCTCAATTTGCGGCGCGATCCGCTCCAACAACTCTGACGCCGGTTCGTCGGTCGGGTCCTGCTTCACCAGTTTGCCGCGGACGGCGAGGTTGAGGATGGTCTGGCGGAGGGGTTTGATCTGGTCGGGGCGGGTGGTGTGGGCGGGGAGCGTGGCGAGGGCGAAGCGGGCGTTGGCCGGGAAATCGGCCGCACCCACCTCGGGTTCGGTCAGGCGGGCAAGGCTGGCGACGGTGAGCCGGTCGCGGGTGACTTCGCGCGCGGTGCGGGCCGCCTCCAGCCGGTCCAGCAGCGCCATCAGTTCGTCCACCTTCGCCACGATCCGCCGCTGCTCGGCGAGGGGTGGGAGAGGGAACGGCAGCAGCGCGAAATCCTTGTCATTGATCGCCGGATAGGCTTGGCCGCGCTGGTTTTCCTCCACGCATTCGATCATGAAAGGGCTGCGTAGGGCGATCCAGAGATACCACGGCAACACCAAGTCGTGACCGTTAAGAACGGCAAATGCGGTGCTAGCGATCGGAGCAGGATCGAATTCCTGATCCAGCACCGCGACGTTCAGCAGGTAAGGGCGAACACAGGAATAGAGCACATCCCCTCTTGCAGCGACCTTGCGCGCCCGGCTCGGTGCCTCATCCTTGGTCAGCACGTTTGGTTCTGCGACGACGCCAGCTTCCTTGTTGATGGCGGTCACATCGATGTAGGTGAAGTCCCCGTCCGGAACGCGCTGCCCTCGGTCGCTGGTGACTTCACGGATTCGGACCCACTGCCAATTCGGCGGCAGGGCGAAGGGCTGATCGTCAACCGTGGGAAGCGCCTTTGGCTTCCTGATCTCCCCCGCCTTGACCAACCGCGCCTTTTCCGCCGCGATCCGCTTGAGCAACTCAGATGCCGGTTCGTCTCCCGGCTCCTGCGGCACCAGTTTCCCCCGCACGGCGAGGTCCAGCACGAAGCGGCGCAGGCGGGGAACCACGTCGGGCGCCTCGGCCACCTTCTCGTAGAGGGCAAGCAGCCTTTCCGCATTCATCTTGCGAGCGCCTCGGACAGGATCGCCTTCACCTGGTCGCGGAGCGCCGCCACCTCGGCCTCGGCGCTGGTCAGGTCTTTCAACAGTGTCTCGGGGTCGCCGTGATCCTCCTCGACCTTGTGCGGGTTCTTGATGTCGAGGTTGTAGCCGCGGGCCTTCACCTCCTCGGCGCTCACCTTCCAGGCGCGCTCGGTCTCCTGCCGCCCTTCCCGCTTGGCACCTCCCCACCAGGCGACGCAGTCGGCGAGGTGCTCCAGCCGGATGGGCCGGGTCATGGAGTAGGCTTTCTGTCCCTCCGGCACCTGGTGCTCCCAGAACCAGATGTCCTGTGTGGGCGCGCCCTTTTCGAAGAACAACAGGTTCGTTCCGATCGAGGCATAGGGCCGAAACACCGAGTTCGGCAGGCGCACGATGGTGTGGAGGTTGCATTCCTCCATCAGGTGCTCCTTGAGCCGGGTCTTGACGCCCTCGCCGAAAAGCGAGCCGTCGGGCAGGACCACCGCCGCACGACCGTCGGCTTTAAGCAGACGGATGATCAGTGCGAGGAAAAGATCCGCCGTCTCGCGGGTGCGGAAGTGCGGCGGGAAGTTGCTTTCGATCCCGTCCTCCTCACGCCCACCGAAAGGCGGATTGGTGAGGATGACGTCGACTCGCTCGTCCGCGCTCCAGGAGATGAAGGGCCGGGCGAGCGTATTGTCGTGGCGCAGGAAAGAAGGGTCCTCGACCCCGTGCAACAACATGTTGGTGACTGCCAGCATGTGCGGGAGCTGTTTCTTTTCTACGGCCCGGAGGCTCGCCTGCATCGCCGCCTCATCTTCCGGCCGTTTGACATATGCCTCGCGCATGTGGCGGATGGCGCAGGTGAGGAACCCGCCGGTGCCGCAGGCCGGATCGAACAAGGTCTCACCGGGTTTCGGGTCGGTCATCTGGACCATGAATGAAGTCACTGCACGCGGGGTGTAGTATTCGCCGGCGTTGCCGGCCGATTGCAGGTCGTTGAGGATCTGCTCGTATATGTCGCCGAAATGCTGACGCTCGGTCAGGTTGTTAAAGTCGATACCGTTGATCTTGTTGACCACCTGGCGCATCAGCTGCCCGGATTTCATGTAGTTGTATGCGTCCTCGAATACGTCGCGGACGGTGCGCGCGCGAGGTCTCGCGATCGGCAATTCCTTGAGGGTCGGAAAGAGATCGCCATTGATGAAATCCAGCAGCTCATCGCCAGTGATGCCCTCCGGGTCTGCCGCCCAGGACCGCCACTGTAGACGGTCGGGGATGGGCGAGCGGTAGTCGTCCTTCAGGAGTTCGAGTTCCTGATCCTGGTCGTCCATGATCTTGAGGAAGAACATCCAGCACAGCTGGCTGATGCGCTGGGCGTCGCCATCCACGCCGGTGTCCTGGCGCATGATGTCCTGGATGGATTTGACGAGAGTGCGGACCGACATAGGCTATGGTAGTTCCTTGATGAAACCCGTGATTACATTCTGCGCTTCCTGAAATTTGTGCGACTTCAGATGTGCCTTCACCCACTCGAATATCTCGTCCTCAATGGATTCGAGATCCAGATCGAGGTCGGCGACGCCATTGACGCGAATGTTTGACTTTCCGCGATATGCCTTCAGAAAACGACGGGGTATCGTCCTTTGCGATCTCTGCAGCGGCGGTTCGCCGCAACGCTCCCAAAGCTTGTCCCTCCAGTCTTCTGGGCCGTCCCCCGCGACAATGTTCAGTTCAACGACCTTTGGGTAGAAATCAAGCTCGAGGACAACAAAGTGACCGTTTTCGCCCCAGGCCCGCCCTGCAGCGTTTGCCATGGTGTCCCATGCCTTGGGAATGAGGCGAACACGGCCCTTACCCGATTTGGACATGGCGATGCCCAACTGTTCCTCATTGTTTCTGAGCCGGTCCTCCAAGCGATTGGAGAGTTCGAAAATGGGGTCAACCTTGCATTCAAAAATGAAGTCGATTGCTGCGGCATGCCGCTTGTAGATGGCACGCGCAAGTTCGACGGCCTCGGTGTCTTCCAAGAATTCCTCCCTCAAAAGTTCCATATATTGCTCGATCAGAAATAGAGGCTCACGTCCGATCGTGTCCCTTTGCGCGGCGACGCTTCGCTCCAGGGCACGAAGGACATCCGAATAGGTCGATGTGAGCCAGGCCGGATCCGCCGGCGGCTCCTCATTCTTGGTGAGGAAGACGAAGCTGCGCTCGTCTGCTCCCTGAAAGTGTTCATCAATCCTCCTTCGGTAGCCCTGCAGCTGGGATTTGCCCTGCTTTGCGTTGACCTTGTTTTCGATGGCGATGACCCAATCTGTCTGCTTACCCAGAACCGAAAGAGAGAATTCCAAAATGATATCAATGTTGTGCCACTCTCTATGAACCTCAACATTTGAGATGGTGGCCGCGTCAATCCAAACCGGAGATCGTGACTTAGGAACTGCGTCGTTGTTCTGATTGGCAGAATGCATGACCTCCATCAGCCAACGCCTTAGAAACTGTTCGTCCAGACCGTGGCTTTCGGTCGGCTTAAACAGCCAGACCAGCATGTTCGAGTGACGCAGCTCGTTCTGCCCAGCTTTCAGGACCCGGAACATGTTGAACTTCGCAACCAGCGCCTCGAGTTCGCTCAGGTCCTCATCATCCATGACGAGTGCCGATAGCGCTTCGGGCATGGTCAAGCTTGACGTCAACTTGCGGTGCTCCGATAGATTTCCGATTGCATCTCACGAACGGCCTGCTCGAAGCCGGGTCGCCCGCCGAATGCCTTGACCAGTTCGATCGGTGTGCCGATGGCGGAGAAGGGCGCGATGCGCAGGACGTTCGTGTCATCGAGGTTCAACACGCCCTCGTCAGCATATTTGGCCAGGAGTGCGTCGAGAACGGCACGGGCCTGATCGCCATGTTTGGCGAACACATCCCGCTTCTTGACGTTCTCCGCACGCTCGCGCCGGGTCAATGGCTTGGCATCAAAGGCAACGTGACAGATCAGGTCGAAGGGGTCGAGGTCGCGGCCGAGTTCCTCGACGATAGGATCGAGCGGCAGGCCCTCGGCTTCGAGTTCTTCCAGAACGGCCTGTTTGCGCTCGGCACTGTTCCAACGTCTCAGGAAGTCGTCGAGGCTGGCGAAGTGCTTGCGGATGGCGCGCTTGGTGAAGTCCCGGAGTGACTCCGTGACGAGCTTGCCGTTTCCATCGAGATATTCCACGCGCTCGGCAACGATCGTCGCGCCAACCCCATCAACATAGACTTTCTTCTGCGGCCCGCCCGTAGGTGGAAGTGGCAGGCCCGGCTGATCGAGGATGACCTCATCGCCGTCAGGTTCAAACGGCTCTTGGTCGCCTTCACCGAAGCCGTCCAAACCGTCATCCGGCGGGTCGATCGGGTCTCCTTGTTTGGGTTCGTAGATCTGGACCGGATCGCCGTCAAAATCCGGATCCGCGAAATGTGTGGTCGCACCTCGAAAGTCGATAAGGGTGAAATAGAACTTCCGGGTATCTTCATGCACGCGCGTGCCGCGGCCGACAATCTGCTTGAACTCTGTCATTGAGCCGACTTCTCGATCCAGCACAATCAGACGGCAAGTCTGGGCATCCACGCCCGTCGACAATAGCCGGGACGTGGTGACGATCACCGGCCATCTGGATTCTGGGTCGATGAAGTTTCCCAATTGCGCCTGGCCTTCAGCATCACTTCCGGTGATGCGCATGATGTAGCGCGGATTCTCGGCGACCAGGTCCGCATTTTCGTTGATCAGTGCCTGTCGCATTCGAGCGGCGTGTTCCTGATCGACACAAAACACGATCGTTTTCTGGTAGCGGTCGCCACTCTCCTTGAGGAACTGAGTGACCTTTTCGGCAACAAGCCTTGTTCGATCGTCGATGACGAGAGTCCGATCGAAGTCCCTGGTGTTGTAGATGCGATCCTCAACTTCCAAGCCGTCGCGGTCGAGTTGGCCCTTCTCCGGACGATAGCCTTCTACATCCCGGTCGATATGCACCTTGACCACCTTGTAAGGTGCTAGGAAGCCATCCTGGATTCCCTCCTTGAGGGAGTAGGAGAACACCGGATCACCAAAATAGGCGATGTTGGATGCGTATTTTGTTTCCTTCGGCGTCGCCGTCAGGCCGATTTGGGTCGCCGAGGAGAAGTATCCGAGAATCTCGCGCCAGGCAGAGTCCTCTGCTGCGCTGCCGCGGTGACATTCGTCAATCACGATAAGATCGAAGAAACCGGGCGAGAATTCGCGGAAAAGCTTCTGACGCTCCTCCGGCCCGGTAATGGCCTGATAGAGTCCGAGATAGACCTCGTAGGCGGTGTCGATGCGCCGCTTCTTGTCGAGAGCCAGGGTCACATCTTCGGTGCTGCCGTCCTGCCGTTCGATGGTCTTTGCACTGGTCGACAGCTTGGCCATCGTTCCGCCAAAAGGACGGAAGTCGTTGACCATGGTCTGGTCGATCAGAACGTTGCGATCGGCGAGAAACAGGATGCGTTTCTTCCGGCCCGCTTTCCAAAGGCGCCAGATGATCTGAAATGCCGTATAGGTCTTGCCCGTGCCTGTCGCCATGACGAGCAGCACACGGTCCTGCCCTTTTGCGATGGCCTCAATCGTCCTGTTGATCGCATTAACCTGGTAATAGCGAGGCGCCTTGCCGCTACCGTCGTCGTAGTAATCCTGAAGCACGGTTTCCTCGGCTTCGCTATCCAGGCCTTTCCAATTGCTGAACCGTGCCCAGAGGTCCGTTGGCGCGGGAAAGCCATCGAGCGAAAATGTGGTTTCGCGTGGATCGCTGGCACCTGTCCTGTCGTGGAAGACGAAACCATCGCCGTTCGAGGAGAATACGAACGGGATATCCAGCGTCTCTGCATAGTCAAGCGCTTGCTGGATGCCATCGCCCACACTGTGGGTGTTGTCCTTCGCCTCGATCAGCGCGATCGGGATGTTGGGCTTGTAGTATAGGATGTAGTCGGCACGCTTTCCCTTGCCACGGGAAACCATCTTGCCGCGCACTGTGAGGCGGCCCTTGGTGAAGCTCACCTCCTCCCGGATCTGCAGCATCTCATCCCAGCCCGCCTTGCGAAGGGCCGGAGTAATGAACTTCGTGCAGATATCGCGTTCAGAGAGGCTTCGCTTATCCATGCTGAACAGTAGCCTCCCCGGTGCATCTAGAGGCGCCGCAAACTACTGAGCTGCATTCAGGTCTGCGCGGCGACCGGACCACCCTGCCGGCAGCCTCGAGCGCCTGGTTTATTGTCTCTCGCGCTTTTTGTTCCGGCGTTTGCATGGTCAGGCACAATCGACTGCGATTTGAGGACCATAGCAGGAAGTTGCTTTGCGTCCAGCCGAGTAGAGCTGCTTGATGACCTCATAGAATTGCTTGTGACCCGGCACGAAGTCCGTCGCATCTTGGTCGATGAATTGCCGTCGTAGAAAAATATTTTTCATTTTTCGGCGCATGCCGTGGCGCGAACGCTATAACGCAATTGAACGTCGAATTGCGAAGGATACCCGCCCCATGCTCATCACCGCCAAGGTCATTCACGCGCTCCCCCCGGAGCTACGCCGCGTGCTGAACCGCAAAGAAGCAGCCAGCTATGTTGGTGTGAGCCCAGGCCACTTCAGCCAGTTGGTCAACCGGGGAAAGCTCCCGTCGCCCATTGATGATTATGGCCGGGTTCGTCGGTGGGACAAGCACGCCATTGACCAGTCTCTCAACCAGTCCAGTGGATTGTCGAGCCGCACTGCGGCTCACAACAATCAAAGTGGTATTTCCAATTTCGAGAAGTGGAAGGCGGAACATGCGGGCAAGGCTTAAGGGCATCAACCGGACAACGCGCAAACTCGCCGACGGTCGCAGCGTAACCTACTACTATCATCGCGCGACCGGAACGCGGCTGCACGGCGAGCCCGGCTCCGCGGAGTTCCTGACCTGCATCGCAGCAGCTGAATCCAAGAACCGCGATCGTTTGGCAGGCACACTCGCGGGCTTGATCCGTGAGTTTGAGAAGACCAACAAATGGCGGAAACTCGCTACCAGCACAAAAAAGGAATACCGGCGCGTCCTGACTTTTTGGGATGGCAAATACGGATCCGTTCCCTATCCGGCGCTCGAGGAGAAAGAGTTCCGGCGCGATGTTCTCAATTGGCATGACAGCTTTTCGGAGGACAAGCCGCGCGAGGCCGACAACCGCCTCACCATCCTTGCCCGGGTCCTTTCGTGGGGCGCCAAGGACGGACCGCTTCGCAAAAACGTTCTTGAGAGTTTTGATCGCGCTTATTCTGGTGACCGGTCGGACAAGATCTGGCTGCCCGAGCATGTCGATGCATTCACGTCTGTCGCATCACCAGAAATGCAGCTCGCGATGATGCTGGCTCTTCACACCGGCCAGCGCCAGGGCGACCTGCTTCGGTTGGCTTGGAGCAATTACAGCGGCACGCATATCACACTCCGGCAAGGGAAGACGGCCCGCAACGGCAAACCCGGCCGGGAGGTCCGCATCAAGTGCACTAACGCCCTGAAGTCTGCCCTTGATAAGGCGGAACGTCGGTCGACGCTCATCTTGTCAACCAAGACGGGCCTCGCCTTCAAGAAACGTTATTTCGCCCGCCAGTGGAAAGAGACATGCAAGGCAGCCGGGATTGACGGTCTCAATTTTCATGATCTTCGCGGAACCGCGGTCACGATGCTCTTTCAGGCGGGTTGCAACCTTGGCGAGATCGTCGCTGTGACCGGCCACTCCCTGCGCCGCGCGCAGGAAATCCTCGACAAGTATCTGGCGCGGACCAGCACGATGGCGGATAGCGCCATGGCCAAATACGAGAACGTATTGGAAACGGATTTTGCAAAACGGGCTGCAAATCACGACACGCCAGAAGCGGGTAAGTATTGGCGCGCTCGGGAAGATTCGAACTCCCGACCCCCAGATTCGTAGTCTGGTGCTCTATCCAGCTGAGCTACGAGCGCGCAGTGCGATGGACCGTTTGACGCCCGAAAGGGTGCGGGTCCGGTTCGCGGCGATGAGGCTTATACCGGCAGCGCGGTGAATGCAAGGGGCGAGGCTGAAGGATTTTTGCCCAGGGCCGGACGAGGCCTCAGACCAGCCGGTCAGCGGGCAGGTCGATGGCGAAACACGTGCCCTTTTCGGTATCCACAAGCCGCAGGCGCCCGCCATGCGCCTCTGTCAGTTCGCGGGCGATGACGAGCCCTAGCCCCGTGCCCCCTGCCCGGCCCGAGCCTTCAAAGGCGCGGAACAGATTGTCGCGGGCGCGCGGCGGCAGGCCGGGACCATTGTCCGCAATCTCGATCGTGACCCAATCCCCTGCCTCGTGATGGCGGATGGCAATCCGGGCCGGCTCCTCGCCATGACGGGTTTCGAGCGCTTCGCGGGCGTTCTTGATCAGGTTGACGAAGATGCGGGCCGTCTGATCCGGGTCGAGGCTGAGAATCAGATCGTCGGGCACCGTGTTCTCGAAGGTGATCTCGGGATGGCCGAACAGGCCCGCCTCCGCAGCGGCCTCGATGATCAGCGCCCGCATATCGACCGGTTGGGGCTTGGGCGCGGCGGTGGCGGTGCGGCCATAATCGAGCACCGACTGGGCGAAGTTGATCGCCTTGTCGAGGGTCTGCACCAGCCGCGGTGCAAGCCGCTGCACCTTGGGATCGTCGAGCGTTGCCACCTGGTCGGAGAGGAGCTGGGCCGAGGTCAGCGTGTTCCTGAGATCGTGATTGATCTTGGCCACCGCCAGGCCCAGATCCGCCAGATGCTTGCGCTGGTGCAGCATCTCGAACAGATCGGTCTCGAGGGCCGCCAACTCGCGTTCGGCAATGCCGATCTCGTCCTTGCGGGATGACGGCGTGATGATGCGGGTCGCATTTTCCGGGGTGCGGCGGAAGGCGACCATGTTCTGGGTCATGCGCCCGATCGGGCGCACGAGCAGCCGGTTGAGGAACAGGAAGATCGCGATCGCGGTAAAGGCGGCGACGATCAGCGACAAAAGAAAGATGTTGCGCGAATAGTCGAGCAGTTCGGCGCGCAGCGGCGCTTCGGGCACCAGGATCTCGACAATGGCGTCGGCGTCTTCGGGCGGGGTGCCGATGATGCGCAAGGTGCGGTCGCCGCCGCGGAAAAGCGTGTCCAGCGCGCCGCCGATCAGGTTCATCGGCCCGGCATCGCGCATATCCGCCTCGACCGCTGTCTTGGGCATGGGCATGTCGGTCTTTTCGACAAGCTGGCTCTGTCCGTCGCGCCTGACGATCAACGCCGCCGCCCCGGCGGAAGCCAGCAGCCCGTCGGCCAGTTCCTCGGGCACGTCCATGGCGTCGGGCACGATGTCGAGCACGCGGGCGGCGACCCCGGCCACGCGGATCTTGTCATCGAGCCAGTTGGCGCGGAAATTGGCGGCCGACGGCAGATAGATGAGCACTTCCACCGCCAGGATGGTGACGATGATCATGGCGATCAGCTTGACGGACAGGCCAAAGCCACGCCGCGCCACAGGCGCGTCGGCCGGCAAAGTCTCGGTGACCGCGGCTCTCTCATCCATGGGGCTAGTGTTAGCCGGAAATGCTCAGCCCAACAAACGGTTAAGCTTGAGAAGCCGCAGCAGCCAGGGATTGTCGAGCTTGTCCCGGTAGAATTCGACCGCAATGCGCTTGGCCGCCTCGGTGATCGTGGGATAGGGCGCGACCATCCTGGTAAAGGCCCCGACCTTGAGGCGGTTGGCCACGGCCAGCGCATAGAGCGCAATCATCTCCCCGGCCAGCGGGCCCACAGCTCCGGCGCCGATGATGGTGCCACCCCTGTCGGTCAACACCTTCAAAAGTCCGTCCGTTCGCCGTTCGGCAGCGGCGCGGTCATTGTCGCCATAGTCCCAGCGCAGCACCTTGAAGCGATTGTTGTATTTGCGGCGGGCTGCGGCCTCGTCGAGCCCGACCCAGGCAATTTCGGGGTCGGTGTAGGTCGCGCGCGGAATGATCACGGGATTGCGCCTGATCGGCAGGCGATAGAGCGCGTTGCGCACCACGAGCCCGCCTTCATAGCCCGCCGAATGGGTGAATTGCGGACCGCCATTGACGTCGCCGACCGCATAAATGCGGCGGTTGGAGGTCTTGAGACCGCTGCTCACCTTGATGCCGGCCTTGGTGGTCTTCACCTTTGCCGCCTCGAGTCCCAGCCCCTCGACATTGGGCGCGCGGCCCACCGCGACCAGCAAATGGCTGCCGGTCACCGTTTCCTCGGTATCCAGCCCGGCAATGGTGACGGCAATGCCGCCATCCTTGCGGGCAACGCGGGTCGCCTTGACGCCCTCGCGCAGATCGATGTCTTCGGCCAGCACCCGGTCGATGGCGATCGAGCGCAATTCAGGATCTTCCCGACTGAGCGCCTTCTCGGCCTCGAGCACCGTTACTTTCGAGCCGAGCCGGCGATAGGCCTGGGCCATTTCCATGCCGATCGGCCCGCCCCCGATGATCACCAGGTGTTCGGGCTTTTCGGTCAGATCGAAGATTGTCTCGTTGGTGAGATAGGGCGCATCACCCAGCCCCTCGATGGGCGGCACGACCGGACGCGACCCCGTCGCGATCACATAGCGGCGGGCATGAATCTCGGTCTCCCCGGCCATCAATGTCGTCTTGCCTGTGAAAACCGCTTCGTCCTCGATGACCGTCACGCCCAGCCCCTCGAAACGCTCGACGGAATCGTGCGGCGCGATGTGGCCGATGACGCCCTTGATATGAGCATTGACCGCCTCGAAATCGATTTCGGGGGTCATGGACTTGATGCCGAAGGCCTCGGAAGCCGTGAAGGTATGGGCATGCTTGGCCGCTGCGATCAGCGCCTTGGAGGGGACGCAGCCATAATTGAGGCAATCGCCGCCCATCTTGGCCTTTTCAACGAGCACCACATCGGCGCCGAGCTGGCTTGCCGCAGCCGCCACGGTCAACCCGGCGGACCCGCCGCCGATGACGCAGATATCAGGTGTCAGGGGGTCGGCCATGCCGGCAGGCTCCATTTTGGTCGCGGTTGGTTGAAACGGTCGGTTTCGATCCCGGTTATTTTCCTGCCCCACGCAGGCGCTTGATGGCAACCGGGATCAGCGCCACCACCCCGAGCGCGGCGAAGGCAATCAGGATTTGCGGGGTGACGATGCTCGAGGGATCGAGCGAGAAATCGCAGCTCGATTGCCCGAGGTCGAAACACCCTTCATTGGCGCGCGCCTGGGCCTCGATGACGCTTGCCAGGCCTTCGCCGGCAAAGGCATAGGCGGCAGTGCCCGGCGCGATGCCGACAAATGTCGTCCAGGCATAGGTCGAGAAACTGACACCCAGCACGCCCGGCGCGAAATTGACGACCGAAAAAGGAAAGGCAGCGACAAGGCGCAAGAACAGCATATAGCTGACTTCGTCCGCCTTGAAGCCTTCGCGCAGGCGGTTGAGGGTCTTGCCCGCCCGGGCGCGAAAGAAGTCCGACAGCGCGGTGCGCGCCACCCAATAGATGGCGCAGGCGCCGATCGTCGCCCCCACCATCACCGTCAGCGTACCGGCGACCCAACCAAACAACAGCCCCGCCATCACCGTGAGCAGCCAGCCGGCGGGGAAGCTCAACGCCGTGGCCACGGCGTAGACGGCACCGAAGATCAAGAGCGCGACAAATCCCTGTTCGGCGACGAAGGCACGGATATCGAGATAGTTCGAGATCAGTGCATCGACCGAGAGGTAGCGATGCAGGCCCAGCGAGAACGCCACAGCGACAATGGCAACCAGCACGCCAAGAGGCAAAAGCCGCTTCCAAAGCGGCGTCCGGCCGGCTTTTTGCGTGCCGGTATCGGGCTGGCTGACGGTTTCGTTCTCGATCATGAAAGGTCCGGATCGCGGTTAATATGTTGCGGCAGAACGATAGTCGGCTGACCGCGCATCCGATATCCCTCTCGCCCAGTTGTGACGCGGCGTGAAATCCGATGCAAATTCCGCGATCGGAGGCGCCGGACGCGTTGACTTGAAATGCGCGATTGCCTATAAGCCGCCCAACTTGGCACGGCTCCGGTCACCAGGCGTGCATGAATTGTGCCGTCGCCGGGCTCCACCGCCTTTGAGATTTCTAAGAGGCGCCGCAATCGAGGCGGCGAAAGGTTTACGATGAAGCGTACGTTCCAGCCCAGCCGCCTGGTGCGCAGCCGGCGTCACGGTTTCCGGGCCCGCATGGCCACCAAGAATGGCCGCAAGGTCCTCAATGCCCGCCGCCGGCGCGGCCGCAAGCGGCTCTCCGCTTAAGGCCTGGCAGCGAGCGGGCCGGTGCTCCTCAGAGGAGACACGCCGATGCGCCGCCTGACCGCCAGAGCACAATTTCTTCGAGCCGCGCGTGGACGGAAAATCGTCCGGCGCGGCTTTGTCTTGCAGGCGGTCAGATTGCCGGCAGCAGAGAGCGCCGAAATCGAGCCCGGGCTCGGCTTCACCGCTTCCAAGCGGGTCGGCAACGCGCCGCAACGCAATCGGGTCAAAAGGCGCCTTCGCGCAGCGGCTGCGGCCAATGCGCTCCATTTTCCCAAGGGTTTCGAGTTCGTGTTGATCGGCCGGCGGGAAACGCTACATGAACCCTTCGAGCGGCTGGTTGACGGTCTTGCAGGCGCTCTCACAGAGATCACGGCGCCGCGCGCCAACCGGAAATCCGGTAAACCGACAGGCAGATCATGAACGAAACCCGCAACTACATCCTCGCCTTCGCCCTGTCTCTGGCGGTCCTTCTGGGATGGCAGTTCTTCATTTCGGGCCCGCAGCTCGAGCGCGCGCAACAGCAGGCCGAGCAGCAACAGGCGCAGGCGGAGGCTGAAGCGGCGGCAAACGGGGAATCTGTTCTACCGACGCCTGACGGGTCCACTCAGTCCAACGCCACCACCACGGCCCAGCCGGGTGCGGTCAGTGCTGTCGCCGGCACGCGCGAAGAATTGATCGCGGCGAGCGACCGGGTAAAGATCGACACGCCGTCGCTGTCCGGCTCGATCAATCTGACCGGCGGACGGATCGACGACCTCGAACTCAAGAAGTACCGCCAGACCATCGAGGACGACAGCCCGACCGTGACGCTGCTGTCGCCGGCCGGGTCCCCGCATGGCTATTATGCCGAACAGGGCTGGATCGGTGCGGGCGGCAAGCGCGACGGCCTGCCCGGCGCGGATACGGTCTGGTCGGTTTCGGGCAATGATACGCTGACCACTTCTTCGCCGGTGACCCTGACCTGGGACAATGGCGAGGGGCTGACCTTTTCGCGCACGATTTCTGTCGATGAGGACTATCTGTTCACCATCGAGCAATCGGTCGCGAATTCGACCGGGGGCGATGTCGCCCTGTTCCCTTATTCGCTGGTCATGCGGCAGGAAACGCCGCGCACCTCCGGCTTCTTCATCCTGCATGAAGGCCCCATCGGCGTTCTTGGCGACAAGAACCTGATGGAGTTGACCTATGGCAACGTCAAGGATGACAGCCAGATCGATGTCGAGGCCACGGGCGGCTGGCTCGGGATTACCGATAAATACTGGGCGACCGCCGTGTTTCCCGACCCCGAATCCGCGATCAATGCACGTTTTTCCTATTCGGGTACCGGGGCGCGCGACAATTACCAGACCAGCTATGTCGGTCGTTCGCCTGTGGTTGTGCCGGGTGGCGGCGAAGCCAAATCGGTTGGCTACGTGTTCGCCGGGGCGAAGGTCGAGGAAATTCTCGACCAGTACCAGCAGGAGATCGGTGTCGACCGGCTCGAACTGCTGATCGACTGGGGCTGGCTGCACTTCATCACCAAGCCGATGTTCTACCTGATCAAGGCGCTCTACGGCGTGCTTGGCAATTTCGGCCTGTCGATCCTGGCCGTGACCGTCATCATCAAGATCCTGTTCTTCTGGTTCGCCAACAAGTCCTACGCCTCGATGGCGTCGATGAAGAAGGTGCAGCCGGAGATGAAGTCGATCCAGGAGCGCTTCAAGGACGACCGGGCCGAGCAGCAAAAGGCGATGATGGAGCTCTACAAGCGGGAGAAGATCAACCCGCTGGCCGGCTGCTGGCCGATCCTCATCCAGATTCCGGTGTTCTTTGCACTTTACAAGACCCTGTTCATCACCATCGAGATGAGGCACGCTCCGTTCTTCGGCTGGATTCAGGATCTGGCGGCGCCCGATCCGACTTCGATCTTCAACCTGGCCGGGCTGCTGCCCTATGATCCGAGCGTTGTGCCGGTCATTGGCGGCTTCCTGTCGCTGGGCGTATGGCCGCTGATCATGGGTATCACCATGTTCGTGCAGATGCGGCTTAACCCGCCGCCGAGTGGCCCGAATGCCGAAACCCAGCAGCTGATCTTCACCTGGATGCCGGTGGTGTTCACCTTCATGCTGGCCGGCTTCCCCGCGGGTCTGGTCATCTATTGGGCGTGGAACAACTTCCTGTCGGTGATCCAGCAATATGTGATCATGCGCCGGCACGGTGTCGAGGTGAACCTTCTGGGGAACATCGCCTCCGCGTTCAAGCGCAAGAAGCCTGACGAGGGTGGTGCCAAGAGCTGAGGGTCTGAGCGCCCTCTCTCCAAGGCCGGTTCGCATGAACGACACCCCGAAAGATCCTGAAACGGTTGAGACCGGGCGATTGCTGTTCGCCCGGCCCTGGGTGTTCGTGAAGGGCTGCGTGTCGGTCAAGGACCTGCCGCCCGCCGACCGGGTGGAAGTGGCCTTTGCCGGGCGTTCGAATGTCGGCAAATCCTCGCTGATCAACGCGCTGACAGGCCAGTCCGGCCTGGCGCGGACATCGAATACGCCGGGGCGCACCCAGGAACTCAATATCTTTGAGGCCGAAGGCGGACCGTTCCGGATCGTCGACATGCCCGGTTACGGCTTTGCCAAGGCGCCACAGCCTGCAGTTACGGCGTGGAACAAGCTGATCCACGCCTACCTCAAGGGCCGCCCCTCGCTGCGCCGGGTGTTCGTGCTGATCGATGCGCGCCATGGCATCAAGGCCAATGACGCGACCGTCATGAACGAGCTCGACAGCGCCGCCGTCAGCTATCAGGGCGTTCTCACCAAGGCCGACAAGCTCAAGACCGGCGAACTCGAGACCGTCATCGCCCGGACCGATGCGACGCTGTCAAAGCGTCCTGCGGCCTTTCCCGGCCTGATTGTCACCTCCGCGGAGAAAGGCGACGGGCTCGAAGAGCTGCGCGCCACCATCGCCGAGATGGGCTAGCCTGACGTCAGGCGCGTTCGCTCAGGAAGCGGCCGATCCACTTCGCTGCCCATGAATTGTCGAGAGGCTCGCTGAATGAGGCGATGGCCTTGTCGGCAATTTCCTCGGACACCACCGTGCCACGCCGGAATTCGGCGAGGCCGATGGCGAATTCAGGGGTGAATTCGGGGTGCGGCTGCAGGCTCAGGACCTGGCCATTGGCATAGAAAAGGCAGGCATTGGGCGCGAAGTCGGATCCATAAATCACGGTCGCTTCCGCGGGCGGGGTCAGAACCTGGTCCTGATGGCTGGCGGCGATGGCGAGCGTTTCCGGCAGTTCACCCAGCGCGGTGGGACTGGCGCGCCGCCGATAGACATGGCGGCCCATGCCCCAGCCCTTTTTCGACTTGCGGACATCCCCGCCCAGCGCATCGGCGATGATCTGGTGGCCGAAACAAATGCCGACCATGGGGGTCCGTCCGGCATAGGCCTTGCGGATGAATTCTCGCAATGGCGGCAGCCAGGGGTGATCTTCATAGACCCCGGCGGGCGAACCGGTCAGCATCACGGCGCCGGCCTCATCGGGCTCGGGGAACGGCGCGCCGTCGATCACGCGCACAGTCTCGATATCGAAGGATTGGCCGGCCCGTTCGAACATGGTTTCGAACATTTTCGGATAGGCGCCGAACCGGGAAAAGAGCGGTTCGGGCACATGGCCGGTTTCAAGAATTGTGAGTTTCATGTCTGCCCTGTGGCTGAGAGTGCCAGAGCGCTATGTAACCAAGCGGGTGGCGCGATGCCACCCGCTTTCGACGTCGTGGAGGGTCAGGGAGGAGGAGGGTTGATCCGGATCAGGCCGCCACGAAGTCGAGCGACACGCCGTTGATGCAGTGGCGTTTGCCGGTCGGCTCGGGACCATCGTCGAAGATGTGGCCCAGGTGTCCGCCGCAGCGGCGGCAATGCACCTCGGTGCGGGTCATGAAGAGCTTGTTGTCGACCTTGGTGCCGACGGCATTGGGGAGTGCTTCCCAGAAGCTCGGCCAGCCGGTGCCGCTGTCATATTTGGTGCTCGAGGCATAAAGCGGCAGGTCGCAGCCGGCGCAGGTGAAGGTGCCTTCACGCTTTTCCTTCAACAGGTCCGAGGTGTAGGGGCGCTCGGTGGCCTCTTCGCGCAGCACGCGATATTCGAAGTCGGTGAGGATGGCGCGCCATTCCTCGGGGGTCTTGGTGATCTCGAATTCCTCGGCAAGCGCTTCGCCGGAGGACCCGATGCGCAGGCCAAGCCCGGCAATGCCCAGGGTCGCGAACGCGCTGCCAGCGAGGAGTAGATTTCGGCGTTTCATAACTGTCTCCCGTAGGATTGCTCGTTCAATGCTCTAGCAAAGACGGCGATGAACAGAAAAACACGAGGGCGCGAGCGGTTTCGTGATCGAATCTGGTGTTGAGGGGCGGCCCCGTGTCCCCGTCTTCAGGCAGAGGGGCAGTTGAAATGCGGGCACACGGGACCTTTGCGGCGGGTCCGACAAGCGGGTACTCGGGCCCACCGTCGCGTTGGCCGGGCGTTACCGCCCGGCCGGTCGGTTCGAATTCGACCCGATTACATCGCGTCGTCGGCAGCCGGCAGCAGCACGGTGTCGATCACGTGGATCACGCCGTTGGACTGGTCGACGTCGGCAATGGTGACATTGGCGACATTGCCCTGCTCGTCTTCGATCATGATGTCGTCACCCGAATAGGTGGCGGTCAGTTCACAACCACCGACGGTGGGGACCGGATGGGCGCCGCCATCATCGTCAATCATGCCGCGAATGGCATCCGACATGGCGTCGGCAGCAACCACGTGGCAGGTCAGGATCTTGACCAGCTGATCCTTGTTTTCAGGCTGCAGCAGGCTCTCGACAGTGCCTTCCGGCAGCTTTTCGAAGGCCGCATTGGTCGGCGCGAAAACGGTGAAGGGGCCTTCGCCGGAAAGGGTCTCGACCAGGCCGGCAGCCTTGACGGCGGCAACCAGGGTGGTGTGGTCGGCCGAGTTCACGGCGTTTTCGATGATGTTCTTGTCCGCATACATCGGCGCGCCGCCGACCATGGGATTGTCCTGGGCATAGGCGGCACCGGCAGTGGCGCCAACGGCCAGGGTGGAGGCGATCGCAAGAGTACGAATGAACATGATGGGGGCTCCTTGGTTCTTTGTCTCTGTTTGCGTCTCTGAATGCTTTCCCGGTCTGTTTCCGGGTATGCAGCTGGAGCTACGGAGCCGGGTTCAGAAAAGTTTCGGGCGGTTTCAGATTTTTTCCGAAACCGCCCGCAACGATGCAAAAAAGATGAGCTCGATCAGATCAGGTTAGCCTGACCCGCGGCCACCACAGGCCCGGTCGGCTGCCCGGTGGGCGAACCGCCCAGCGGTTCGAGCGAGATGGCAATCGTGGTGCCTTCATGGATGGCACGCTGCAGCGCCTCGGAGATATCGACCGTGTTGTGTTCGTGCTGGGAGATCACGCCGACGGAGATCGGCGCTGAATCCGCCTCGATGAACCACACTTCGAAATCACGGTCCTCGACCGGCTGCACGCTCAAGGGTGTGACCCTCAACTGGCCCGTGCCCGGGTCAAACAGGGCGAGCAACTGGGTGGCGGCGCCCTCGGCCTCAAGGGAGGCGACGAGCTGCACCGTGGTCGGCGCCGGGGTGGTGGCGGGGAAGACGGCCAGATAAACCGCAACCAGCGCCGCGGCGGAGGTAGCGGCGGCCAGCCCACGCCAGATGGCGAGAGAGTTCCACAGCCGCGCCAGGCCGGTCGTCTCTTCCGGGGCGGCACCGAACAGGCGCTCCTCGATCGCGGCCTTGAGCGCGGGGGGCGGGGTCACCGGTTCATAGCCGCCGTCGAGCGGCGAAAGCCGGGTTTCCCAGCCGGCCACTTCCTCGGCAAGCGCCCGGTCGGTCTCGAGCCGGCGGGCAAACGCCGCACGGGTCTCGGCATCGGCCAGACCGAGCACATGCTCGGCCGCCGCGAAGTTGTCGTCTTCGCCTTTGCCCGCCTTGGTGTTTTCGTCGCCGTTCATCGTTCGAGACATTCCCGTAGCTGGATCAGGGAGCGCCGCAGCCAGGTCCGCATGGTGTTGAGCGGGATGGCATGGCGGTCCGCCAGTTCCTGATAACTATATCCTTCCATATAGGCAGAGACGACCGCCTCCGCCTTGTTTTGATCGAGCTTGCCAAGGCAATCGCCCAGTCTGCCGGCCTCGCCGCTCATGATCGCGGCCTGTTCGGGGCCGGGACCGTCGTCGGGCAGGTCCACCGCGGCATCGATGCCGTCGGCGACCGGCTTTCTGGCCCTCACCACGTCGATCGCGTGGTTGCGGGCGATGGCGGCCAGCCAGGAGATCGGGCTGTTGCGGCCGGGGACATAGCGGTCGGCGCGCTGCCAGATCTTGATGTAAACTTCCTGCATGGCTTCTTCCGCCTCGGCTCTACTGCGTAAAATACGGAGACAGACGCCAAAGAGTTTCGCGCTCGTGCGGTCATAAAGCGCGGAAAAGGCGCGGCGGTCGCGCAGCGACACCCGTTTAATGAGGTCGGAAATCTCTTCGGTGGACATATTCTGCCGCGCCCCTCTTGCCGTGGTCATGCTGACATGGAGGCAGCGACAGCACAACCGCATGGCGATCGGCCATGTGCTGCGTCTGTCCAAACTACCCCTTCAACGGGATTTTACGGGCGAGCGGGGAAAACGGATTTGCGCAATCATTGCAAGGCGAGACTTTGGTGCCCGATTTCGCTATCAGTTCCAATGAATAATGCCGGAGCCCGCCATGTCTGACCCCTCCAATCTCGATAATGACGACAAGTCCAACCAGGCCGCGATCCTCGCCCAGGCCCTGCCTTATATGCAGCGCTATGAGCACAAGACCATCGTGATCAAGTATGGCGGACATGCCATGGGCGATCCCGAGCTCGGCCGCGCCTTTGCCCAGGACGTCGCGCTTTTGAAGCAGTCGGGAGTCAACCCGGTGGTCGTGCATGGCGGCGGGCCGCAGATCGGGCAGATGCTCGAAAAGATGGGGATCGAATCCAAGTTCGAGGGCGGGCTCCGGGTGACCGATGCCAAGACCGTCGAGATCGTCGAAATGGTGCTGGCCGGCTCGATCAACAAGGAAATCGTGGCGATGATCAATGCCGAGGGCGAATGGGCCATCGGCTTGTGCGGCAAGGACGGGAACATGGTGTTTGCGGAAAAGGCCCGCAAAACCGTCATGGATCCCGACAGCAATATCGAGCGCATTCTCGATCTCGGCTATGTCGGCGAGCCGGTCGAGATCGACCGCACTCTCCTCGACCTGCTGGCCAAGTCCGAAATGATCCCGGTGATCGCGCCGGTGGCGCCGGGGCGCGACGGACACACCTACAATATCAATGCCGACACCTTTGCCGGGGCCATCGCGGGTTCGCTCAGCGCGCGGCGGCTGCTGTTCCTGACCGATGTGCCGGGGGTACTCGACAAATCGGGCAATCTCATTCCCGAGCTCACGATTTCGGAGGCCGAGGCACTGATCAGGGACGGCACCGTTTCAGGCGGCATGATCCCCAAGGTCGAGACCTGCATCGCCGCCCTCAAGCGTGGCGTGCAGGCCGTCGTCATCCTCAATGGCAAGGTCGCCCATTCGGTGTTGATCGAATTGTTCACCGAGCATGGCGCGGGCACGCTGATCCGTCACGACAGCGCTTAACGCGCTGCCAGCTGAGACGGATGCCGGTTCACCGCTCGGAAACGCGATAGAACCAGAGCCAGGATCCGTTCGGCATTTCCGTCTGACGCCGCCCGGGTCTGGATGCTGCCCCCAGGTTAAAGACTAGGTTAGCCGGCGGCCTCCGCCCGGGCCGCCGCTCCCTTTGCGGCATGGTTTCGCCGGGCGCGGGGCAGCGCCAGCACCAGGAGCGCCACGACCACCAGCGCCACCAGCTGATAGGTAATCGAAGCGGTTGCCGCCTCGACATAGATGGCGTGTTCGCCCGGGCCGGCATCCCCGAGGATCGAGAAGAAGATCTGCCCCAGCATGGCGACACCAAGCGCCCCGCCGACCTGCTGCATGGCCTGCAGCGTGCCGGAGGCGGCCCCGGCATCTTCTGCCGGCACCGTGGTCAGGATGGTCTGGAACATCACCCCGATCGAGGTGCCCGATCCGAGACCCATGATCAGCAGCGGCACGAGGATCGCATGTTCGGGGATGGTGTCCCCGATGCCGGCAATGCTCATTTGCAAAAGGATCACGCCCACGAACATCACGCCGATGCCGACGACCAGGCGTTGACGCAGCCAGCGGTCGCCGAGCTGCCCCTGAAGTGTCGAGGCGATCATCAATCCGATGGGAAACGGGATATTGGTCAGCCCCGAGGCGAGCGGGGAGAGCCCGAAGCCCGATTGCAGGAACAGGGCCATGATCATGAAAAAGCCCGGGATGATCGAGAAGAAGACCAGCGACAAGATGGTGCCGACCTGGAACCCCCGGCTCGAAACCAGGATATGCGGCAAGAGCTGAGAGCGCCCCGCCTTGTGGCGCAGATGGGTCCAGTAAAGCAGCGCCGCAAAGCCTAAGGGTGAGAGCCCGAGCATCACGAAGGACCAGAGCGGCCAGCCCATCTCCCTGCCCTCGATCAGCGGAAAGATGATCAGGAACAGCGCCAGCATGGAAAGGGCGATCCC
This sequence comes from Cucumibacter marinus DSM 18995, assembly GCF_000429865.1. Lineage (GTDB taxonomy): Bacteria > Pseudomonadota > Alphaproteobacteria > Rhizobiales > Devosiaceae > Cucumibacter > Cucumibacter marinus. Next base: position 1,972 of record NZ_KE386977.1, on the reverse strand, counting down.
GGCGATATCGACCTTCATCGCCGGGTTGCCGCCGGTGCTCGCCAGGATCTTCCAGCCCAGGATCGCGCCGGTGATACCGATCGGAATGTTGATCAGGAAGACGGGCCGCCAGGACAGGCCGAACAGATCGGCGCTGACCAGGATGCCACCGATCACGGGTCCCGTGACCGCGGCCAGCCCCACCACCGTCCCGAACATGCCAAAGGCCATGCCGCGCTCATGGGGGGCATACATGACCTGCATCAGGGCCATCACCTGGGGCATCATCATGGCGGCGAACAGCCCCTGCGTCAGCCGGGCGCCGATCAGCACTTCCATATTCGGAGCGACACCGCACAGCGCCGAGGCAAAGGTGAAGCCGGCAATGCCGAACACGAAAAATTTGCGCCGCCCGAAGCGGTCGCCCAGCCGGCCGAAGGGCAAGAGGCCCAGGGCAAAGGCAAAAATATAGCCGGCGACAACCCACTGGATCGCGGCGCTTGTCGCATCGAACCCCTCCTGCATGGCGGGCAGGGCGACGTTGACGATGGTGACATCGATGAGGTTCATGAAGGAGGCGATCAGCAGGATCGCCAGCGCGACCCAGCGATTGCCGCGCGGGGTGATCGGTTTTGCGGCGGTATCGGTCATCTCAAATCCGTATTCGGCAATTCTTCAAGCAAATGATCAGTCGGCGGAAACGGGCCGGATGGAGCGCCATATCTCAGCCTCCACGCGATCGAGCATGTCGGGATTGGCGCCCGGCAGGCGGCGAAAGCCCAGCAGCGCACCAACGATCATGCGGGCAGCGGCCTCAATATCCAGATCGGCACGGAAGGCGCCGGTCTCGACGCCCTTTTCCAATACTTCGCGCACCGCGCCGTACCAGTTCTCGACCAGCGGGGCCATGATCGCATCGACCGCGGGGTCTCGCATGGCCTTGGCGTGCATGCGGTCGAGCAACGCCATGGTCTGCGGGCGTTCCGCGTATTTTTCGCGGTAATCCTCGAACTCGGCCCTGAGCGCGTCGACGGGATCGGCGAGATCACGCGGCCGCGCCAACCGCTGGGCCACGAATTCCTCGCGCAGGGACTGGGCAACCAGGGTCAGCAATTCGGCCTTGGTGGAGACGTGATAGTGAAGCGTGGCGATATTGATCCCGACGCGTTCGGCAATGGCGCGGGTCTTGAGCCCTTCAAAACCGTGTTCGGTGATGAGCGCACGGGCGGCCTCGGCGATTTCCTTGCGGCGGTCTTTGCTCGAAAGGCGTTTCGGTCCAACGGGAGCCGCGATATCCGACATGGGTGATCCAGCGTGTTGAGCGTTGCAGCCAGGCATCGGGCTGGCAAGGTCCGGATGGGCCCGCGGCGGTGCCGGCAGGGGACCGGCAAACCTCTTGCCGGCGGGTCCATCCGCGCGATGTGCAAGGACCGGCGGGGAGACTGGATCCGCCCTGCCCTTGCCAAACCAAATGGCGATCGATGACGGCGGCCCGAGCACCGAGGGAAAGGACCAGGCAGAGGGCCGGGCAAAGCGCCAGGCTTGCCGCTCTCTCGGACCGTCCCTGGCCAGGCTGTGCCCTGAGAAATCTGGTGCCCAGCCGGTCAATCCACCTCGTCAATCAATCGCTTCTGTTCCCTTGTACCGCCGCACACCTTCTCCATCAAGCGATTGATTGAGGACGCCGGTGCGATACTCCGCTCTACGGAAGATGGTTGTGGATTGAGATGAACGTCGCCTCGCCACTCTCGTCATGCTCGGTCCAGCCTGCCGGCGCGAGGGAGTGAGAAGCGGTTGGGCAAAGCCCAAGCCAAGGCTCCGGTGGAGCCTTGGCAGCGCCCGAACACCCTGAGAGTGAGGAGCGGTCGGGCGACGCCTGATCCAAAGGTCCGGTGGACCTTTGGAAGCGAAGGAACGCCTTGAGAGCTATGCTCGAAAGGCCGCTCGAAGGGTTGAACAGCTGCAATCTTCGCGCTGTCCCGGACTTGATCCG
>NZ_AUCR01000002.1:342987-566935 GCF_000429865.1 Cucumibacter marinus DSM 18995 | reverse complement strand
GTCCTCCTTTTCCCTCGCATCGCTTCTCTTGTTTCCATCGGACATGCCTCCTGGCCCGGCAGGCGGTTGCCTCCAGGGTTTGCGATAGAGCGGGAGTGGGACGCGGAACGTCTCATCCGTAAACGAATAGAAGCGAGGCGCACCGCGTCCCACTCACCCGGGATTTTGGGCTTGGACTGCGTCAACGGGCTGGGGTCAATCCCCGCTCTCTTTCGAGAGTACACCGCCGCCTTGACGGCAGCCGGCTCCGGCGCAGTTTTGGCCTTCCCTGAGGCGACCCTCATGGAACCCGGACCCAGACCTGCCTGACCGTTCGTCGCGACCACGCTCAATCGCAAGCTGGTCAGGGGAGGATAAGGGAAGTGCAGAGGGCGGGGATAAGTTTTGATGGTGGGCGTCAACCTAGTTCCTCGACCTCATCCTGAACCCGTCGAAGGATGGGCCGCACAGTTCGTGATCACCCACATTGCGCCCTCGTCCTTCGACAAGCTCAGGATGAGGGCTGTTGGCAATCGCATCCTCCCGGGCCGCCCCTCACCCGCCTACACCGCGCCGGTAAAGACCTCGCCATCAAGGAATTCGCGCACCTCGCGGCCCGGGACGAACCGGCCCATGCGGCGGATTTCCCATTTGAGCGAAATGCCCGAATGCGCGCGCACTTTCTGCCGGACGGTTTCACCAAGGGTCTCGATATCGTGGGCGGTGGCGTTCTGATCGTTGATCAGGAAATTGCAGTGTTTCTCGCTCACATGCGCACCGCCGACCCGGTAGCCGCGCATGCCGGCGGCATCGATCACCTTCCAGCTCGACTGCGGCAGCGGGTTCTTGAAGGTCGAGCCCCCGGTATTGGCCTTGATCGGCTGGCTTTGCTCGCGCTGGGACGTGATCTCTTCCATGCGCGCCTTGATCGCGTCGGGATCGCCCGGCTCGCCCTGGAACACGGCCCGGGTGAAGATCACATCGCGAGGGCCATGCGACTTGCGGTACTCGTAGCCCATATCGGCGTTGGAGAGTTCGATGACTTCCCCCTGCCGCGTCACCGCGCGCAGCGACACCATACGATCGCGCGTCTCGGTCTTGTAGCAGCCGGCATTCATATAGAGCGCGCCACCAACCCCGCCCGGAATGCCCCGGTAAAAGGCCAGCCCGTCAATCCCCGCTTCCGCAGCGGCATTGGCCAGCCGGAAGTCGGTCGAAGACGCCCCGGCGGCGATCTTGCTGTCGCCAAGCACTTCGAGCTGCCCGAACCCCTTGGCGGACAGGCGGATGACCACCCCTTCAATGCCGCCATCGCGGACGAGAAGGTTGGAGGCAAGGCCGATCACGGTCACCTTGATCGCCGGGTCGAGATTTTTGAGGAAGAAGGCGAGATCGTCCTCATCAGCGGGCGCAAAAAACAGCTGTGCCGGTCCCCCGGCGCGAAACCGGGTGATCTCCGCCAGCGACTGGTTCGGCACCAGCCGCCCGCGCACATCGCCGGTCCAGGCGCCGAGATCGGGCAGAATATCGGGAAACGTCACGCTTTCATCAGACACATTGTCAGTAGCCATGGGTAAAACCCCACTTGAATCAATACATTAAGAATGAAGGACAAGGGATTATCGAAACGACGTCCTGCAAAATCAGGACTCCTTGTGATCCTGATGGTCCTGGTTGTTCTGGCGCAGGCTTTCGATCTGGCCGGGCAGATGCGCCGCCCACTGGGTGATGCTGCCTGCTCCCAGACACACGACATAGTCGCCCGTCTTGGCCCGCGCTGAAATCACCGATGCCAGCAATTCGGGCCGGTCGATGGCCTGGGCATCGCGATGGCCCTTGGCGCGGAGCCGGGCCACCAGTTCATCGTGACTGACCCCGTCGATAGGGGCCTCGCCGGCGCTGAAAACCGGCGCCACAATCACTGTATCCGCATCGTTGAAGCAGACCGCGAAATCATCCATCAGATCATGCAGGCGCGAATAGCGGTGCGGCTGGACGACCGCGATGACGTCGCGCTCGGTCGCCGACCGGGCGGCCCGCAGCACCGCAGCGATCTCGACCGGGTGATGGGCGTAATCGTCGATCACGCTGATGCCATCGACAAGGCCGGTGCGGGTGAAACGACGCTTGACGCCAGAGAAGTTCTTGAGCCCTTCGCGGATCGCGGTTTCGTCGATGCCGAGCTGGTCGGCCACGGCAATCGCCGCTGTCGCGTTAAGGGCATTGTGCGTGCCCGGCATGGGCAGTTCGAGCCCCTCGATCAGCTTGTCGGTTTTCTTGACGCGGTCGCGGATCGCCACAGAGAAGACGCTGCCGCCATTTTTCGTTGTGAGGCCCAACAGACGCGCATCGGCTTGCGGGTTTTCGCCATAGGTGATGACCCGGCGGTCCTCGATTTCACCCACCAGAGACTGAACCTCGGGGTGGTCGGTGCACATCACGGCGAAGCCGTAGAACGGCACATTCTCGATGAAATGCAGGAACGCTTTCCGCACCGCTTCGAACGAGCCGTAATAGTCGAGATGCTCGGGGTCCATATTGGTCACGACGGCGACATCGGCCGGCAGCTTGACGAAAGTACCGTCGCTCTCATCCGCCTCGACCACCATCCAGTCCCCGGCGCCGAGCCGGGCATTGGTGCCATAGGCATTGATGATGCCGCCATTGATAACGGTCGGATCGAAATTCCCGGCATCGAGCAGCGCCGCCACAAGCGAAGTGGTGGTTGTCTTGCCATGGGTGCCGCCAATGGCGATGGCGTTGCGGAACCGCATGATCTCGGCCAGCATCTCGGCCCGGCGCACCACCGGCAGCGAGCGCGCCCGCGCCGCGATCAGCTCCGGATTGTCCTTGCGGATGGCCGAAGAGACGACGACCACAGCGGCGTTGCGCAGGTTTTCGGCGCGTTGGCCGATCTCGACCTCGATGCCCATCTTCTGCAGGCGCTGGACATTGGGATTGGCATTGATGTCCGAGCCGCGCACCTCATAGCCCTGGGTGTGCAGGACTTCGGCGATCCCGCTCATGCCGATCCCGCCGATCCCGACAAAGTGCACGGGGCCGATATTGGATGGCATTTTCATGAGCGTTCTCCTTCCTCCGTCGAGCGCGGAGTTGATGGGGCAGCGGCACCTTCGGCGATGGCCTCGGCGAAATCCGCAAGCGCACCGACCGCATCGGCCCGCCCGATTGTAGCGGCCCTGGCGGCCATTGTCGTCAGCCTGTCGCTGTCGGGCAGCAGCCTTTCCAGCTCGGTCGCAAGCGATTGCGGTGAAATCGTGTCCTGCCGCCACACAAGCGCGCCGCCGGCGGCCTCCATGACCTTCGCATTGGCACTCTGGTCCTGATCGAGCGAACCGGGCAAGGGCACAAGGATAGCAGGACGGCCCAGCACGCCCAGCTCTGCAATCGTGCCCGCCCCTGCCCGGCCGATCACCAGGTGGCTGCCGGCAATGCGCTGGGGCAGATCGTCGAAAAACGTCGCGAGTTCCACATTGACCTTGGCCGCGGCATAGGCGCGGGTCACCCGCTCGAGGTCTTCCTCGCGACACTGCTGGGTCAGGATCAGCCGGCTGCGGATGCTCTCGGGCAGCGCCTCGATGGCGCCGGGCATCACCTCGGAAAAGAACCGCGCGCCCTGGCTGCCGCCAAACACCAGTAACCGCAGCTTCATGCCCTCGCCGATTGGCGGCAGCGGCTGATCGGCCACCGCCAGCACCGCGTCGCGGACCGGGTTGCCGGTGACGGTCCTGGCGATGGCGAACTTGTCCGCGTGGCGGGTGTCGTCAAAGCTGAGCGCCAGCCCGTCCGCAAAACGCGCCAGCGCCCGGTTGGCCGCGCCCATCACCGCGTTCTGCTCATGCAGTAGGCCTGGAATGCCCATCAGCGAGGCCATCAGGAACGGCGGAAAGGTCGGATAACCGCCGAAGCCGATCACCGCGTCGGGCTGAAGTTTCTTGAGTGTCGAGCGCGCCGTCGCCATGCCGCGCAGAATGGTGAACCCGGCCTCGATCGCCTTGATCGGATTGCGCAGGCGCGGCGTGGCCGAAGGGATCACATAGGTCCGGTTGGCGGGAAAGACATCGAGATAGCGCGAGGTGCGCCGGTCGGTCATCAGCGAGATCGCGTGTCCGCGGCGCTTGAGTTCCTGGCCGAGCGCCTGGGCGGGAAACAGATGCCCGCCCGTACCGCCTGCCATCAGTGTGAAAGTCTTCATGCAGCCTCGTGCCGCAACGCCTCGCGCTCGAGGGGCAGACCTGAGGCGATGGCTTCCTGCGGTTTGCGCCGTGTCAGCGCCAGGAGAATTCCCATCCCGAACGCCACGGCGATCATGGATGTGCCACCATAGCTGACAAAGGGCAAGGTCATGCCCTTGGGCGGGATCAGATTGATGTTCACCATCAGGTTGATCGCCGATTGCAGGCCGAACTGGATGACGAGCGCACTCGCTGCCAGGCGGGCGAACAGGTCATTGAGCAATTGCGCCCGGCTCAGTCCGCGCCAGACCACAAACCCGATCAGGCCCACAAGCGCCATGCAGAAGAGGATCCCGAATTCCCCGGCTGCCGCCGAGAACACGAAATCCGCATGGGCGTCAGGCAGGAACCGCTTGGTCACCGCTTCCCCGGGGCCGCGTCCGAACCAGCCGCCTTCGACCAGCGACTGCAAGGCCTTTTCGACCTGGTAATTGTCGCCAGAGTCTCCGCCCAGAAAGGTGTCGATACGCCGGCTCACATGCGGAAACAGCAAATACGCCGAGGTAATGCCGGCAATGCCGAGACCGCCGAGCACTGCGATCACCCACCAGGAAATGCCGGCGATGAACAAGAGCGCCGCCCAGGTCAGAAGGATCAGCACCGTCTGCCCCACGTCCGGCTGCAGGATCAGCATGCCAACGATCATGCCCAAAAGACCGAGCGTGATGGCATGACCCGGCACATCGGTGCGTCGCATGCGTTCCGCCATCAACCAGCCCGCGATCACCGCAAAAGCGGGTTTGACGAATTCGGATGGCTGCAGGGACTGGCCAGCAAAGCTCAGCCAGCGCTGCGACCCCTTGATTTCGGTGCCCACGACCAGCGTCGCCGCCAGCAGCACCATCGATACGCCCAGAACCCCGAGTGCCAGGAACCGCGCTTGTCGAGGCGTCATCAACGAGACACCGAGCATGACCCCGATGGTGGGGATCAGCAGCAGCATGTGACGGATGATGAAGTGCCACTCCCCGAGCTTGAGCCGCTCCGCGACCGCCGGACTGGCGGCAAAACTCATCAGGATCCCGATGCCCATCAGGGCAAACAGGGCGCCGAGCAGTTCACGGTCGACCGTCCACCACCATTCGGCGATCAGGGTTTTCCGGTCACGGGAGAAGATGTTCACGAGGGGCCTCACGCAGATACGCACACGCAATTGGTGCAATCTACCAGCATGAAGTTACCAAGATTTAACCGTGAGTGGCCGCGCGCTGCGATTCCACCAGCCTGTGGATTACCGCAGCTTGAGTGAGGACAGCCCGATCATGGCGAGGACGAAGGAGATGATCCAGAACCGGATCACGATCTGACTCTCCGTCCATCCCAGATGTTCGAAATGGTGGTGGATCGGCGCCATCTTGAAAATGCGCTTGCCGGTGGTGCGATAGGAGACCACCTGCACCACCACCGAAACGACCTCCAGAACGAACAGCCCGCCAATGATGGCCAGGACGATCTCGTGCTTGGTGGCAACGGCGATAGCGCCGAGCATCCCGCCAAGCGCCAGCGAGCCGGTATCGCCCATGAAGATCGAAGCCGGCGGGGCATTGAACCACAAAAAACCGAGCCCTGCCCCGATCATCGCCCCGCAGATGACGGCAAGTTCGCCCGTGCCGGGCACGAAATTGACGAGGAGATAATTGGCGAAGACTTCATTGCCGACGAGATACGCGATCAGCCCGAAGGAGCCAGCGGCCAGCATGGCCGGCACGATGGCAAGGCCATCCAGCCCGTCGGTGAAATTGACCGCATTGCCCGCCCCCACGATCACGAAGGCGCCGAATGCCAGGTAAAACCAGCCCAGGTCGATCATGAAATCCTTGACGAATGGCAGGGCCAGCGAGTGCGAGGTGTCGGGTTCCCCGACCTGGGCCACGATGAAGCAGGCAAAGGCCGCCACAATCGCCTCGATCAGAAGACGCTGACGCCCGCCAAAGCCCTGATGGGTTCCCGAAGACACTTTGAGATAGTCGTCATAAGCGCCGATCATGCCGAAAGCGACCGTCACCGCCAGCACCACCCACACATAGGCATTCGACAAATTCGCCCACAAGAGAGTCGAAACCACGAGTCCTGACACGATCATCAGCCCGCCCATGGTCGGCGTGCCCTTCTTGGTCAGAAGATGCGATTGCGGGCCGTCTTCCCGGATCGGCTGTCCCCGTCCCTGCCTCAAACCCAGGAACCGGATCAGGCCAGGACCGAACAGGAACACGAAAAACAGACCGGTGATCACCGCCCCGCCAGTGCGGAAGGTGAGATACCGAAACACGTTGAACGGGGTGAAGACGTCGCCGAACTGACCGAGAAAATAGAGCATGGAGACTTCGCGTCACTTTGCTGGTGGCGTTTTGCCCGGTTCGGAAGCGAACCGCGCCCGGATGTCGTTGACCAGCCCCCCGAGCCCAACGCCCAGCGACCCTTTGACCATAATCACATCGCCAAAAGCAAGCGAATTGAGGACCTTGGGAGAGATCTCCGCAGTCGAGTTCGCATGTGCGGCGACCAGAGGAGCCGGCAGTTCTTCTGCCAGGCGGGCCATGTGCCCCCCCACCAGATAGACCTTTTGTACACCGCTGTTTATGACGGCCTGTGAAAGTTCTGCATGAAGCTTGGCGCTTTGCGGACCGAGCTCAAGCATATCGCCGAGCACGGCGATCCGGCGGCCCTGCGAAGCGGGTGTGTCGTGGAGCACCGAGAGCGCCGCCCGCATCGAAGCGGGATTGGCATTATAGCTTTCATCGATCAGGGTGATGCGGCCGAGCTGATGCACCGCCCCTCGCCCTTCGACGGCTTTCATGGCGGAGAGTGCCTCAGCGCAGCGTTTGACATCGGCGCCGACCGCACTGGCCACGGCCAAAGCCCCGGCAGCGTTGAAAAGCGCATGCCCGCCCGCCTGGTCGAGTGTCACATCGACCGCCTCTCCGCGCACGTCGATCCGGCCCGAGGCAGTTGGTCCCGACGTTTCGGAAACGATGCGGATATCAGCATTGTCGGCCCGGCCATAGGTAAGGATCGTTGCGCCATGGGCCGCTGCTGCGTCACGCAGAATGGCTTCATGCTCATGCCCGAGCCCGATCAACGCCATGCCGCCTGGCCCTAGACCCTCAAAAATTTCCGCCTTGGCGTGGGCGATCCCGGCCACGCTGTCGAAGAACTCGAGATGCGCCGGCGCCACCGTTGTCACCATCGCCACATGGGGCCGGGTCATCTGAGTGAGCGGGGTGATTTCACCGGCGTGATTCATGCCGATCTCAATAACCGCGAACTCTGTGTCTTCCGGCATGCGCGCCAGAGTGAGCGGCACGCCCCAATGATTGTTGAACGACTTGACCGAAGCGTGGGTCCGGCCGATGGCGGAGAGTGCATGGCGGATCGCCTCACGGGTCGAGGTCTTGCCGACACTGCCAGTAACCGCCACGACCTTGGCGCTGGTGCGCGCCCGCGCAGCCCTGGCCAGATCGCGAAGTCCCTCGAAGGCATCCGGCACGACGATAAGCGGCAACCCCTTGCGCTCAAGCGCTTCTGCCTTGTCTTCCAAAACCAGCCCTGCCCCGGCGCCGCCAGCAATAGCACTCTCGACAAAATCATGCCCGTCGAACCGGTCGCCTGCGATGGCGACAAACAGATCGCCGCGCCCGACAGTGCGGGAATCGATGGCAATTCCGGAGTATTCGGGCGCCGGATCACCGGCAATGCGGCCGCCTGTGGCCTCCGCGACAGCGGCAAGGGTCCACAGACAGGCCACGGTCACCCGGCAGCGCGCTGGGCCGAAACGGCCTGCGCCACGACTTCATGATCAGAGAAATGGTGCTTGGTGGACCCGACGATCTGATAATCCTCGTGCCCCTTGCCCGCGATGAGCAGCACGTCGCCTTTGCGCATGTCGCCAATCCCGAGCGCAATCGCATCGGCCCGGTCACCAACCTCGCGCGCGGCAGGAGCCTCGGCCAGGATTTCCTTGCGGATCTCGGCGGGGTCCTCACTGCGCGGATTGTCGTCAGTGACGATCACTGCATCGGCGAGCTGGGTTGCGATCTGCCCCATGATCGGGCGCTTGCCCTTGTCGCGGTCTCCACCGGCGCCGAAGACGACAATCAGGCGGCCGTCGACATAGGGACGCAGTGATTCAAGCGCAGACTGCAGTGCGGCGGGCTTATGGGAGTAGTCGACAAAGATTCCACCACCATTGTGATCGGCGACGTGTTCGAGCCGGCCCTTGGCGCCGCGGAGGGCACTCATGCCCTCGATCATGGCTTCCTTTTCCACGCCCGTCGCCATGGCCATGGCCCCGGCGACAACGGCGTTCGAAACCTGGAATTCGCCGGTCAACGGCAGGTGGAAGCTCACATCTTCCCCGACAAGTTTGCCGGTTACGCGTTGGCCAAAGCCTTCGCGGATCACTTCGCCCACTTCGAAATGCGCACCTTCGCGACCGACAGTCATCAGCGTGGCGCCGCGCTCGAGGGCCGCGAACATGAACGGCGGATGCTCGGCATCGTCGCAATTGACCACCGCCGTCCCGCCTTCCTTAAGAAGGTCGCGGAACAACCGCATCTTGGCATCGCGATAGGCCGCCATCTCGCCATGATAGTCGAGATGTTCGTGGCTGAGATTGGTGAAGCCGACCGCGTCAAAGGCCAAGCCGTCGAGCCGGCGCTGATCGAGGCCATGGCTTGAGGCTTCAAGCGCCACGTGGTCGACGTCATAGAGCGTCTTCAGATTGCGCAACTGGTGATGCAGGTCGAGCGCATCCGGCGTTGTCAGGTCGCCGGTGGAACCGCCCATCATCTCTTCGCCTTCAACAATGACCCCGAGCGTGCCGACGCTCGCCGCCTTGATCCCGGCATGGGCCCAGAACTGACGCAGGAAATTGACGACAGAAGTCTTGCCGGAGGTGCCGGTGACCGCAGCGCTGATTTCGGGTTGCGGCGCGAACAATGAGGCGGCGGCGCGGGCATAGGCTGCGCGCACATCCTCGACCACCACCACGGGCACAACCGGCTCGATGTCCGGCTTGTGGTCTGTGACGATCATGGCCGCGCCGTTCTCAACGGCATCAGCGATGAACTGGTTGCCATGCACCCGCGTGCCCGGCAGCGCAAAAAAAGCTTCGCCCGGTGCCACATGACTGCTCTGGGCACGAATGCCGGTCACATGCAGGCCCTTGGGCACCTGCTTCTTGTCGTCTTCGGCCAGAATATCAGCCAGTTCGAAACTCAATCCCTGATCCCCACTCTTGCCCCTGCCCCAACTTATTGCAGTGCCGCCGGCACCAGCGCCACATCGCGGTTTTCGTCGAAATCGGGCAACACGCCCAGCATCGGCGCGACCCGCTCGATGATGCGGCCCGTCACATCCCCCGCGTTCCATGCGGCTGTGCGGCCACTTCTCTCGTTTTCCGGTTGCGGTTCGTCGACCAGAATGACCATGGCATAGCGCGGCGAATCCATTGGAAACACCGAGGCGAATACAGCGAGACTCTTGGCAGAGGAATACCGCCCGTCAACAACCTTTTCGGCCGTCCCGGTCTTGCCACCGACCATGTAGCCATCCGGCGCGGCACGTCGGCCCGAGCCCTCGAGCGCGTTAAGCCGCAACAAATAGCGCATGTCATCGCTCGCGCGCTTGGAAATCACCTGTTCGCCCAGGATCTGCGCATCGATCGGGTCGCGCTTGAACAGCGTCGGGGGGATGTAGGTCCCGCCATTGGCAATCGCCGCATAGGCCGCCACCAGCTGCAGGGGCGTCACCGAAAGCCCGTGTCCGAACGAGGCCGTGGCCGCGCCAACCTCCGAGAAGGTTTTCGGCACGTTGGCGGTCTTTTTCTCCGGCAATTCGATGGTCGGTGTCCCGTCGAGATGCAGCTTGTGCAGATAGGCCCGGTAATTGTCCTTGCCCCAGGCCTGCATGATCTTGATGGTGCCGATATTCGAGGAATATTTGTAGACCTCGGGCACCGAAAGCACCCGGTTCTTGCCGTGGAAATCGCCAATGGAGAAGCGCCCGAACCGCACTGCCGAGGTCGCGTCGAAGCGGTCGGTGATGGAGACCGCGCTACTGTCGAGCGCGCCGGAAATGGTCACGGTCTTGAAGGTCGAACCGAGCTCGAACGTGCCCGCGGTGATGCGATTGTAGCGACCTTCCTCAAGCGCTGAAGCCGGGTCGTTCGGGTCGAAATCGGGCAAAGATGCCATGGCGATGATCTCGCCGGTACGCACATCGATCATCACACCGGCCGAGGCAATCGCCTGGTAGCGCTCAAGCGCGTCCTTGAGTTCGCGATGCATGGCGTGCTGCACGCGCAGGTCGATCGAGAGGTTCTTGGGCTCGAGGGTCCGGTCGCGTGCCAGGCCGAGATCCTGCAGGAGCGCGACTTCCTCGCGGTCGAGATAGGCCTCGATACCCGCGATCCCGACATTGTCGACATTGACCGCTCCGAGGATGTGCGAAGCCACCGGTCCGCCGGGATAGAAACGCCGGGTCTCGGTCACGAAATCGATGCCCGGCAGGCCAAGGCGCATGATCGAATCCTGCTGCGCCGGGGTCAGCTCGCGCTGCAGCCAGACAAAACCCTCGTCGCCATCCAGGCGCTCGCGCAAGAATTTGCGGTCGAGATCGGGCAGCACCCGGGAGATCTTTTCGACCGCCTCGTCGAGATCGACAATATTGCGCGGCTCCGCGAACAACGACGGCGATTGGATATCGATGGCGAGCTGCTGCCCGTTCCGGTCGAGCAGGGTCGGGCGCGACGCCGTCAGCGCGGGGCGTTCCTGGCCGACGAAATCGTCTTCGACGGTCTCCATCGCCAAGAGCGCCAGGCGTCCGAGAATGACGACGAACAAGAGCGAGGCGAACAAAAGCGCCAGCTTGATGCGGTTACGCGTCAGCGCACCGCGCGCCTTTTGCACGCCTTCGATGGTAATCGGGCTGCCGGATGCAGAGAATGCCGCGTCGCTCACTTCACTGAATCTCCAGAACTTCCGGATTACCGGGATCAACGCCCTCATCGAGGGACAACAACAGCGCTTCGAGCGCGTCGGAATTGATGTCGGTCGCAGGCCGCATCGGGATATCCTCGATGCTGGCGAACTGCTTGCCATCGACCGGTGCGAGGCCCAGCGCCTCCGCATGACGGACCACAATGGGCTCGATGGCCGAAGGCTGGTTGAGATAGGCCCAGTCGGCCTTGAGCCCGGTCAGACGCTCGACCTTGCGGTCGATCTCGGTCTCGAGCCGGGCGTTTTCAGAGGCAATCTCTTCGGCCCGGTATTTCTGGGCATAGACAGCCACCAGCAGCAGGACGGTTGCCGCCACCATGATCGTGTTGAGGGTCCGGATCATGTCCGCACCTCCTTGAGCGCATAGCCGGGGACACCGAGCCCCTTGTATGAAATCGCGCGCGCCGGCGCGCCGGTACGCCTTGCGGCCCTAAGCGTTGCCGAACGGGCGCGCGGGTTGTCCGCAAGTTCGGTCTTGGACGCCTTGACCGGCTTGGCGACCGGGTCCCAGCACGCCGCCGCCTGATCCTTGACCGGCAGATGACGCGACCCGGCCTCCTGGGGCTTGAAAAACCGCTTCACGATTCGGTCTTCGAGCGAATGAAAGGTGACGACCGCCAGCACTCCGCCCTCTTCGAGCAGCGCTTCGGCGGCGAACAGGGCGTCGACAAGCTCGTTGAACTCGCGATTCACCGCGATCCTGAGTGCCTGGAACGTGCGGGTGGCCGGATGCGCAGCACCGGGCCGGCGCGGCACCACGCCTTCGATGATCGCGGCAAGCGCGCCTGTGGTCTCGATGGGCTTGTCCTGGCGCGCGGCGCAGATCGCCTTGGCGATGGCGCGCGATTTGCGTTCCTCGCCAAGTCCGAAGATCAGGTCGGCCAGTTCGCGCTCGGGGAGTTCATTGACCAGATCGGCGGCGCTCACCCCTTCGCGGCTCATGCGCATGTCGAGCGGCCCATCCTTCATGAAGGAGAAGCCGCGCTCGTCCTGGTCGAGCTGCATGGAGGAGACCCCGATATCGAGCACGATCGCGTCGGGCGCGGTGCCTTCGATCAGTGAATCAAGTTGCGAGAAACGGCCGGCAACAAATTGAAAGGACTCGCCGAATTCGCCTTCAACGGCAGCCACATGCGGCGTGACGGAAGGGTCGCGGTCGATGCCGGTGACATGCGCGCCGGCCTCGAGGAAAGCGCGCGTGTAGCCGCCGGCCCCGAAGGTGCCATCGATAATCGTCTTGCCGGAAATATCACCAAGCGCTTCGAGCACCGCACCGATCAGAACCGGCACATGCGGCGCCCCTTCATGGGCATCGCGCGCAAGATCGGACCCGGACTTCGGCACTGACCACATACTCCCTGCCGGCGGCGTCCCGCCGGGATACGCATAACACCGGCCTAACGCATTGAAACCGGTGGAACTTTTCGGACAAAAGGCGCGGCGCCGGATAATTGCCGGGCCAGTATGCCTGTCCTTGCCGTTCAATTTGCGCCTTCAGGCTTAAGATTCTGTTTCCCAATCAGGGCAATCAGCAGTCAGGGGCGAGAGCGAAAAGAAAGGGCCAGTTGGCCTGTAAGCCGGGTTCTGTAAGGCCCTCAGACCGAAGCCGGAGGACGTGGCAACCATTCATCTGGGACGCCCGTTACCGGACGCCTCCTGCAACCTACCCGGATGACTGGCCCGGAAACTGGCTGGGGTCGCCCCCGCGTCATCCCTATTCGGTCTTGCTCCCGGTGGGGTTTACCATGCCGCCCCCGTTGCCGGCGGCGCGGTGCGCTCTTACCGCACCCTTTCACCCTTACCGGGCCCGAAGGCCCGGCGGTTTGCTTTCTGTGGCACTTTCCCTGGGGTTACCCCCGCCGGGCGCTACCCGGCACCGTGTTTCCATGGAGCCCGGACTTTCCTCCCCGCTTGCGCGGAGCGGCTGCCCGGCCAACTGGCCGCGCTGGCTTAAGGGTGCGGGGGCACCCCGTCAAGCGACTGCAGCGCTTCACAGAAATCGCGACCGTTCTTCAGGCGTCGGTAGCCGGCAGGTTTCACGTTTCCCGAACACGCGGTATCGGTTGCGGGCAATCAGCTTGTAAACCCAGTCACGCACAGGTCTGGGCACCACGCGAAATACGGTCATCGCCTTCCATGGCCACCCCAAATGCCCGAGAACCCGTAAGGCGGCTTCGGAGCGGGTATAGGCCGTTCCGCCTTCAATCAGAAGGATCGTGCGGTCGCCCTGCCCCTCGAACCCGTAGCGGGCCAACAAGGAGCGACCCATCGCCCCCTGATTGGCGGTGAAGCGGAAGACACCCGCCTTGTCCCGGCGAATGACGAAATCCACCGCGCCGTTGCACAGATTGCAGACGCCATCGAAGACAATCACTGCTTCGGCCTGGCGCGGGGTGCCGCTCACAGCCCGCGGATCTCTTTGATCCGCTCATAGGCGGCGTTGATCGCGGCCATCTTGCGGCTCATCATCGACGTGAGTTCTTCGGGCACCCCCCGGGCCGCCAGCCGGTCGGGGTGATGCTCGGCGGCCAGCAGGCGATAGACGCGCTTCACCTCGTCATCCGGTGCGCGCGGATCGAGGCCGAGCACCAGATAGGGGTCCTTTTCGCCCTGCCCGAGCACGTGCTGCGCCGCGATATGCTCGAAACGCAGCTCATCGAAGCCGAAAATGTCGCTGACGGTCTTCAGATAGGCGAGTTCGTCTTCATGGATGATGCCGTCGGCTGCCGCGATATGAAACAGGCCGTCAAGGACGTGCTCCAGGGTTTCGGGCCGCCCTTCGAACAGCCGTGCCACCTTGCGGGCGTAGTGCTCGAAGCCGGCAACGTCGCCCTGGGCAAGGTCGAACATGCGCTCGATCTGACGCTCGGCCCCGGCGGGAATATCGACGGTTTCGGCAAAGGCACGGATCTCGTCCGCGGTCACGACCCCGTCCGCAGCCGCCATTTTGGCCGACAGCGACACCAGGGCCAGGGTAAAGGCCGCATCGCGCCCGCCGGGCAACCAGCTATCAGGATCGAACAGGCTGGCGAGCGATCCGCCAAGCTCGACGATCCGGTCCCAAACCGACATCCCTGCCCCCTGCCCGCTGGCATTGCTGACCCGGCGCACAATTGAAGCGCCACTCGAAACCGCCAACGGGATGAATCACGCTCGGCGGAGATGCATTCTATCGCGCATATCCAAAGGGAAAACCGGACGCATGGAAGCAGGCGCCATCACCGTCCTCGATCAATCCGTGATCAGCGCCGTGCCGTTCGCAACAAAGGCAAAAGGCATGAACTCGAAGCGCTCGCCCGCCATCAGCGTCGCCGCCCGCAGCGCCGGGTTATCCACAGGCACGCTGCCGTTCTGTGGATAAGCCTCGGAGGCCGCGGCTTCCACGAAGGGAACGGGCGTGGCGGCGATATCTCCGCCTCCAGTTTTGTCGAGATCTTCGACGAGCGGCAGCGCTTTGCTCGATTGTGGCAGGCGCGCCAATGACTTGCCGGCCGGAGAGACAGTTTCGGGGATCTCGAAATGTGCTTCGTAAGGTGCCATCTGCCACGGCGACAGAACGCTTAATTCATTGGAATCGTGAAATGAATCAGCGGTCGCCCCGGACCCCGCGCCCGGCGCCATGCTGGCCGTTGCTGCCAGCAATCCCATACTCACCACTAAACCAGAAAACGCTACCAGTACGCGCACATAACACCTGCCTGTCCCCCGTTAACCTAGCATTAACCGGGGCATTCAGGCGGAAATTGGATGACCGCGACGCTATTCGCCGCGCCTGCCGAGAACTCTTGCCAACGCATAGGCCAGGGCTGAGCGGTTCATGGTGAAGATGTGGAACTCACGCACACCATGATCGAGCAGTTCGAAGACCTGTTCTGCGGCGATGCCGGCAGCGACCAGCGCGTGAGTTTCCTCATCGTCTTCGAGCCCCTCGAACCGGTCTGCGAGCCAGGCCGGAATCTTCGCGCCGCATTTGCCGGCGAATCTCGAGATCTGCTGGAAATTATGGATGGGTTGAATGCCGGGCACGATCGGCGCCTCGATCCCCGCCCTTTGCGCCCGCTCCAGCAGACGCCAGTAATCGGCGTTGTCGAAGAACATCTGGGTGATGGCCCGGTTGGCTCCGGCATCGAGCTTGCGCTTGAGATTGTCGATTTCCTCGTCCCAGTTGGCGCTCTGCGGATGCTTTTCAGGATAAGCGGCAACCGAGATGTCGAAATCGCCCCAGCGGTGGATGCCGGCGACCAGATCCGCGGCGTTCTGGTAGCCTTGAGGATGCGGCACAAACGGCCGGTCGATGCCTTCCGCCGGGTCGCCGCGCAGGGCCACGATCTGGTTGATCCCGGCATCACGATAGGACCGGATGACCGCGTCGACCTCTGCCCGGCTGGCGCCGACGCAGGTGAGATGGGCGGCCGCATTCACCCCGGTATCCGCCTTGACGCGGGTCACCATCGACAAGGTGCGCTCGCGGGTCGAACCGCCAGCCCCATAGGTCACCGAGACAAAGCGCGGTTCGAGTGGTGCCAGCCGGCGGATGGTGCGCCAGAACCGGGCTTCCGCTTCATCGGATTTTGGCGGGAAGAATTCGAAACTCAGTTCGAGCTTCGGCAGGCTCTCGCCGCTCTGATGGCTGGCACGGTCTTCGACGGGGGTCGGAATGTTCACAAACGGGGTCCTATCGGTTGTCGGCCAGTAGCCAAACACAAACAGTCAGCCCTTCCCGGCCCTCGACCGGCGGAAGGGTTTCAACGGTTTTCACCTCCATTTCGGCAAGGCGTGCCCACTGCGCCATCTGCGCTTCGGACAAACCCAGGCGCCGATGCGCCTGCTGCTCACGGAGGAATTCAAGATTGTGGGGGGCGAAATCGACAATCAGCACATGACCGCCGGGCTTGAGCGTGGCGCGCGCATAGCGCAGGGCACGGCCGGGATCGTCGAAATAATGCAGCACCTGGTGCAACACCACGAGATCAGCGGTTTCGGAAAACGCATCAAGCGCAGTGATGTCACCGAGCCGGATCTGGGCGTTGCGGATACCCGCCTTTTCAATGTTGGCGCGGGCCACCGCGATCATCTCGCGGCTCGAATCGATTCCCACGCCTCTTTTGAAGTGAGGCGATAAAACCTCCAGCATGCGACCCGTACCGGTCCCCAGATCGAGGCAATCGTCGATATCCACATTT
This sequence comes from Cucumibacter marinus DSM 18995, assembly GCF_000429865.1. Taxonomy (GTDB): domain Bacteria; phylum Pseudomonadota; class Alphaproteobacteria; order Rhizobiales; family Devosiaceae; genus Cucumibacter; species Cucumibacter marinus. The sequence goes on along the minus strand of NZ_AUCR01000002.1, from coordinate 550,519 downwards.
TCGATCAAGGAGAAAATGGCGCGATTCACGTCTGCCTCAGGCAGATGCAATCCGCGTATCCGGTCCCAGTTGGATGCAACCTTGGCGAAGTATGCAGACGCCCGGTTCTGATGATCGATACGCACCGCCTCGAGCCTGTCGCGGTCGCCCTTAAGGATCGGGTCAGCCTCATCGAGCCGGGCCAGAAGAGCGGTGACCAGTTCTGCCGACCAGGGGTCATCAGACAACCGGAAATAGGCCCAGGCCCCTTCCGCATGGCGGGTGGCCAGACCGGCTTCGCACAGCAATCTGAGATGCCGCGAGATGCGCGGCTGGCTCTGGTCAAGTATCTCGGTGAGGTCCTTGACCGACAATTCGCCATTGGCCAACAACGCCAACAAGCGTAGCCTTGTGTTCTCACCTGCCGCGCGCAGGACATCGACAAATTCGCGTAATCCGGACACGCGATGACTCCTTGATATAAAGATATCTTTATATCCTTTTTCGGGAGTTGCGCAACATTTCGGGTTACAGGAAATTCAACCTGGTTTTGCCGGGCAGGGCAAAAAACCTAATTAAATCAATAATTAAATAAGGACCGGTGCTGCCATGACCACCCCGTCTGAATCGAAGGGCGACAGCAACGAGCAAAGTCTCAACGATTTTGCGATTCTGTTTGCGGCGCTTTCCGATCCGGTTCGGCTGGAGATCATCGCCCGCCTGGCACAAGAGGGCGAACTGACGGTTGGGGATCTGAGCGAACCCTTTGCGATAACCGCCCCCGCGATCTCCCGTCACCTCAAGGTGCTAGAAACCGTCGGCCTCATCGAGCGCCGCGTGGATCGCCAGTGGCGCATCTGCTCGCTGCATCGCGCCCCGCTGATGAAAGCCTGCACTTTCATGGACAAGATCGCGCGCGACACCCCGTAAGGGACGCCGCGCGCCAGTCCGTTTTGGAAATTCGCGCTGCCTCAGGCGGCGCCGACAGCCTGCTGGCCCGGTTCGGGGCGGCGGCGGAAAGAATGCGCCCGCCACAGATCGAAGATGTTGCGTGCCTCGTCCGCGGAAAGCGCCTCGAAGCGCTTGCGCACATTCTCGCGGTCTTCCTTGGTCGGCATGTCGCGCCAGGGCATGACAGCAACCACATTCTCAAACAGAACCGGGTCGAGCCCGAGCGCCCGGGAGGCCACGGTCAGGGCCACATAGTCCTGGGTCGCGAGCCAGCGCACCACGACCTCCGGCTTCACATTGAGCATGACCGTCAGGCCCGCTGCGGTGTGATGGCCGTAGCCGAACCGGGCAAACCGGTCCATGGCGCGCAAATCGAGCCGCTTGCGATCGTTGAGCGCCTTCACCTGGTTCCAGGCGATCCGCCACTCACCGGCATCGAAACCGATCCGGTTCTTGATGCGGTTGTAGACAACGGCCTGGGCCTTGCCGAGCATAGTATTGTCGGCCTGCGGCTGACCGGGATTGCCCGGCATCCGTGAACGGGCCTGCTGACCAGCCTGCGAAATCCGGTTGCCCAGCGCCTGCCAGTCGACATCGCGGCGCATCCGCATGTCGCCGGCAATCGCCGGATCCTTGGATGCGCGCTCGACAAGCTTCGGCAGGGTCTTTTCACCCAGCTCCGCATTGGAATTATTGACGAGCCGCAGCACCGACGCCTGACCCCCATGGGTCACGATGGCATCGCCCACCCGGTCGGTCACGCCGTTGCGGCCGGCCACGGCCACCCGATGCTCTTCCGAGCGTTCCTTGACCACGTCGATCAGATCGTCGTCCGACAGAACGTTGGAAAATTCGAGTAGCGGACGCGCCACTTCAATCGAATCATTGGCGAGCCTGACCACCACCGTTCCCGGCGCCCGTTCTAGCCTGGAAAGGAGATCGGCGACATGCGCCCTCGCCTCTTCCTCGACGAGATCGGCCAACTGGCACAAAACTTCATCATACTGCGCGACCTGTTCGTCGTCGCAGCGGTCTGACACATGGCTGAACAGTTGAGCCATGTTGCGGATCAGAACGTCACACTCACCGATATTGGGGGTGCCGCTCAGCGCGCGAAAATTCTCGAACGCACGCCCTGTCCCTTGATCGTCCATCATTTTCATTCACCTCCCGGCGCTTTGCCGTAGGAGACAGTATGCGGACGCCCGTTTCACGCGGCGTGAAACACGAAGATCGGTTTTAAGTCAAATCGGGACGTGGGTATTAACCCCGCCATAACCATGAAAAAGCCCCGGAACCTGGGGGTTCCGGGGCAATCGGGATGAAGACAGAAGCGGTCTTATTCGGCCGCGTTCTGGGGCGTGTTCCCGGTCACGGGCACGGCGTTGGCCTCATACCCATGCGCAGCCTTGAGGGCCGCACGCACGCCATTGCCATAGTCAGCGTGAACCTGGTCGAACAGCGCGAGCTGGCGCTCGATGATCTCGCCGGGTACGCCGCCCATTGCCGCAGCGATATTGGCGAACAGCCGGTCTTTCTGACCCTGATCGAACAGGTTGAACAACGCCCGCGGCTGCGAGAAATCGTCATTGCCTTCACGGTGATTGTACCGGTCGGCGTCACCCGAGATCTTGAGCGGAGGCTCTTGCGCGCTTTCGTCCTGCACCGGGCCGTTGAAAGAGTTCGGTTCGTAATAGGCGTCCGGATTGCCCGTCGCGATGCCGCCATAAGTGTTCATCTGACCATCGCGGTGATAGTGCGCGACCTCGACATGCGGGCGGTTGACCGGAATGCTCTCGTAATGCGTGCCGAGGCGATGACGGTGCGCATCCGCATAGGAGAAGATGCGGGCCTGCAGCATCTTGTCCGGCGAGAACGAAATACCCGGAACGATGTTCGAAGGTGAGAACGCGGCGTTCTCGATCTCGGCGAAATAGTTTTCCGGGTTCCGGTTGAGTTCCATCACGCCGATATCGATGGGCGGATAGTCCGCATGCGGCCACACCTTGGTGAGGTCGAACGGGTTGTAGGAATGCTTGTCCGCTTCCTCTTCCGGCATGATCTGGACCTGAACCTTCCAGCGCGGGAACTCACCCTTGTCGATCGATCCATAGAGATCTTCCTGGGTGGATTCGCGCGTCTTCCCGACGACGTCCTCGGCTTCCGCATTGGTCCAGTGGCGGTGGCCCTGCTCGGTCTTGAAGTGGAACTTGACCCAGAACCGCTCACCCTTGTCGTTCCACAGCGAATAGGTGTGCGAGCCATAGCCGTTCATGTGCCGCACATCGGTGGGCAGACCGCGGTCCGACATCAGGATGGTGACCTGGTGAAGGCTTTCGGGCGACAGCGACCAGAAATCCCACATCGCGGTCGGCGACCGCAGATTGGTCTTGGGGTGACGCTTCTGGGTGTGAATGAAATCGGGGAACTTCACCGGATCGCGCACGAAGAACACCGGTGTATTGTTGCCCACAAGGTCCCAGTTGCCGTCTTCGGTGTAGAACTTCAGCGCGAAACCGCGAACGTCGCGTTCGGCATCGGCTGCACCCTGCTCGCCGGCGACGGTCGAAAAGCGCGCCAGCATCGGGGTTTCGGCGCCAGGCTGCAGCGCCTTGGCCTTGGTGTATTTGGAAATGTCACCGGTGATCTTGAGCGTGCCGTAAGCACCCCAGCCCTTGGCGTGCACGGTCCGCTCGGGAATGCGCTCGCGGTTCTGGTGCGAAAGCTTTTCGATCAGTTGGTAGTCCTGCATCAGGACCGGGCCGCGCTCGCCCGCCGTGATCGAATTCTGATTGTCGGGCACAGGCGCGCCCGCCGACGTCGTCATCTTGCGCCGATCTGCCATGATGGCCTCCCATGATTAGCCAATTTTGGAATGGTTCTAACATAGGTAGCCGCTAGCCATCGTTCAAATTGATTGTTCCTTCAATTACGATAAGATCGCCTAATCATGTCGCCGACCCTCAAACAGCTTAATTATGCTCTCGCTGTCGCCCGTACCGGCCATTTTGGTCAGGCCGCGGCGCAGTGCCATGTCACCCAGCCGGCCCTCAGCCAGCAGATAAAGCTGCTCGAGGAATCCTGCGGCACGCCGATCTTCGAAAGGCGGCGCAAATCTGCCCGCCCCACCGCTTTCGGCATCGAGTTCCTGGCCCACGCCCGGCAAGTGGTTGCAGCCACCGAACAGCTTGAAACCTACGTCCAGCGCGCCGGCCATGGCGGCGTGCAACCAATCCGGCTCGGGCTCATCCCGACTATTGCCCCCTACTTGCTGCCGATCGCATTTCCGGCCTTGCGGGACGCGCATCCCGAGGTCGAGTTCGCGATCTCCGAGGGCAAGACCGAGACCTTGCTGACCGAGCTCGACACCGGCGAAATTGACCTCGCGGTCATCGCCACGGCACCCGAAGGCTTTGCCGACCGTATCGAGTCCGTGGTGCTGTTCGCCGATCCCTTCGTGCTCGCGGTCTCGGCAAAGGCCGAGCAGGTGGAACCGGCGGCGCTTGCCGCCCTGCCGCAAAAGCGCCTCTTGCTGCTCGAAGAAGGCCATTGCCTGCGTGATCAGGCGGTGGATGCCTGCCGGCTCGAGGCCGAGGCCGCACGTCTCGCCTTCGCCGCTACCTCGCTGACGACGATCATGGAGATGGTCGCGCTCGATCACGGCGTGACGCTGTTGCCGGCCATCGCCCTGGCCCGCGAAGCCGCCGATCCGCGCATCCGTATCCTCTCGTTGGCCGCGCCGGGTGCGGGCCGCCTGATCCGCCTCGCCTGGCGCCGGTCGAGCCCGTTTGCCGGCACCTACCGGCAGATTGCCGCCGCGTTCCAGCAGGTGGGGATCACGCGTCTCTCCGAAGCCCTGCCGGCGGCGTGAGGACCTGCAATACGTAAAAGTCACGATATGACGGGCACTTGCCCCCCGACTGTTGCCGATTCGTCACGCTTCGCAGTTGCCCTGACCGTTAACGGCTGATTAACTCCGGCGCTGAGGATGCTATCAGTTTCACTAGACGCGCGTTTTGCGGCGATGCGCCTGGATTTGGAGGACGGGATGACCGCCCGCCACGTTTTCGTTGCGCCGCGCCGCCATTGGACCGGCTTGGTCCGTTTTGCCCTTGCTTCAGCGCTTGGTATCGCCGCGTTCGCCGCCGCCACACCCGCTTTCGCCAACATCTTCAATGATCCGAGCTGGTCGAAATCCTTTCTGAGCGCCGGTGCACCGGGCAGCACGGTGACCCTGCAATTCACCATCGATCATACGGCGACGCCGTCTACCGGCTTCGATATCGGAAATGCCAGCTTCACCGACGATCTCGACGCAACCCTCTCCGGCCTCGTCAATGCATCCGGTCCCCAGACCGGCTTCTGCGGCGCGGGATCGTCACTGACCGGCACGAGCATCATTTCAGTGACCGGGATCGATGTGCCGGCGGAGACCACCTGCACATTCTCGATCCAGGTTTCCATCCCCGGCTCCGCAACACCCGGCTCCTACACAAACACCACCAGTAGCCTGGGTGGCGAAGTCGCGGGGACGACCGGCCCCTCCTTGTTCACGGTCGATCCGGTCTCGGACGATCTCGAGATCGTCGATGCCCCGTCGGCAACCGCGCCGATGATCCTCGACTTCCTAGAACGCCGCGGCACGATCCTGCTTGCGCATGAACCGGACCGGCAACGCCGCATCCAGCGCCTGACCGATCCCGCGAACGGCGGCGATCCCCGGCCGGTCTACGACCCGACTGTAACGGCCTCGATCGGCGACCCGGGTGCGCCGCCTCCGGGCTCAAAGGAGGCGATCGGCCTCGCCTATGCCCGCGAGCTCGCCGGTCTGTCAGAAGACCCGGTCATGTCACCTGCTGGCGGCACGCCCGAGGCATGGGACATCTGGACCGACGGCACGCTGGGTGGATACCAGCAGGGCGATATCGAGGGCTGGTATGGCATCGGCTATGTCGGCGCCGACAAGCTGGTCGGCGATGGCGCCCTGATCGGCGGCCTGATCCAGATCGACCGCTTCTCCGAAACCGATATCGGAACCGACGCCGCCCAGACCGCGACCGGATGGGCGATCGGACCTTATGCGACCTTCCGGCTTGGCGACGGTCTGTTCCTCGACACCCGCGCCACCTATGGGCACTCCGCCAACACGATCTCCCCGCTCGGGACCTATACCGACGATTACGACACCACCGACTGGCTGGTGAGCGCCGCCCTGCAGGGCGAGATACCCGATGGCAACTTCGTCTTCGCGCCCGAAGCGCGGCTCGGCTACTACCACCAGACCCAGCACAGCTATACCGACAGCACCGCGACGGTGATTCCGGAGCAAACGGTCGACCTGCTGCAAGCGGGGCTTGGCGCCGGGATCCGGGTCAGGCAGCCTTCCGCAACCGGCGACACCGAGTTCCGCGCCAAAGCCGAACTGATCGCCGACTACACCTCACTCAATGGTGGTGCTGCCACCCGGGACGCTTATGGCCGCATCGAGATCGGGGCTGACCGGCTGACCGAAGACGGCAAGCGCCTCGAAATCGAAGGGGCATACGAGCACGGCTTCGCCGGCAACGAGCTGCGCGCGCTCAGCGTCCGCGCCAAGGTCGCCGTCGATTTCGATCAATAACGCTTATCGGTGCCGGGCCAGGATCAACTGGCCCGGCGTTGGCGCGCCATCCTGCATGCGCACATTGATATCGGTGGCCTCCACAAGCGCGAAGCCACTGGCCTCTAGCTGCGTCTCGATATAGCCACGCGAATGTGCAAAGCGCTGATGCGGGGTCACCGCAAATCCGGCATCCGCGGACTCATCTGCCTCGGATGAAAAAACGACGACACCGCCAGGGTTGAGATTGGCCGCCATGCCGGCGAACAAGGCATCGAGCGCACCGACATAAGGCAGCACATCCGCCGCCGCGATCAGATCGAAGGCGGGCTCGTCATTGTCTTCGAGAAACTCAACCGCCTCGGCCACATAGAGCCCGTCATAGATGTCCTTGTCGAAAGCCATGTCGACCATGGCCTCGGACAAATCGAGCCCGACAATCTCCCCGGCCCTCTCCCCGAGTGCCTCGGCCATCAGCCCGGTGCCGCAACCAAGGTCGAGCACCCGCGCAAAGGGGCCAAGCCCCAGCGCATCGAGCCGGTCCCTTGCGAGACCGGGGACGCCATAGCCCAGTGCATCGACGAGAATTTCCTCGAAGTCTTCGGCATGCTGATCGAACAGAGTGGCCACATAGGCATCCGGTGCCTTGGCCGGCACCTCCCCGCGCCTGAGCGCGGCGAGCCGGACCGCCACCCCGCCATGATCGGCGGGATCAAGCGTCAGCACGCGTGTGTACGCTTCGACCGCTGCATCGATCCGGCCAGCCTTTTCAAGCGCCAGAGCCGCGTTATAGGCGTCGGCCAACGCCTGGTCGTCGATTTTGCGGTCCCTCAAAGCAGCGCCTCCTGCCCGTCGGCCACATAAAGGCGCTGCGGCCAGACCCGCACTGAAATCGCTTCGCCCAGAGCAATCATGCCGGGCTTTTCGACCCAACCGACAAGCCCGCGCCGTCCACGCGCCGCCTTGACAAAATCGAGCGTCAGCTCCGGGCGCCCGACGGCTTCGGCGATCTTGCCGCCGGCAACCTTGCAGGGGGCGTTGTCGCCATCCACGCGGATCACCGCTCCGCCCTCGAAAAAAAGCTGGGTGCGCGGCGGCAGTTGGGTAAAGCGTGGAATGCCCTCGATCAGCAGATTGCCGCCGATCCATTCGGGCCTGAGCTCGTCAAGGCCAAGCGCATCCGCGACGTCCGCCAGTTCTGTGGGGCACAGCATCGAGAGCTGCCGCTCATTGCGGATTTCGGTGCCGCGCGGATACCGGGGTTCGCGCCCGCCCGACAACCGGATCGGCCCGCCATGCACATCTCCCGCAATTCCCTCGAAACCCAGATCAAGGCTTTCCGCCGGCCGGGTGACGAAGTCTCCGCCATCGGCCACAAACAGCCCGACGACACGGGCCTTGAGTTTCTGGACACCGATTTCGCTCATGCGGGTTTCCTCGGAATGGGCGGTGTTTCAACCGGTGGCACCGCGCGCTGACGGCGCCAGCTGTCCCAGGTGAAGATGGACAGTGACAGCCAGATCAGCGCGAAGCTGACCAGCTTGTAGATGCCCAGCGGTTCGCCGAAAAGCCAGACCGCCATGATGAATTGGAGACTCGGCGGAATGTATTGGAACATGCCGATGGTCGAAAGGCGCAGCCGCCGCGCGGCAAAAGCGAACAGGACCAGCACGCCGGACGTCACCGTCCCCGCCATGATGATGTAGAAATAGGTGAGCGGATCGCCGATCGGTCCCGGCCCCTCGGTGGCCAGTACAAAACCGATGAACGCCGCCGCCACCGGCAGCATGATCATGGTCTCGACCATCAGGCCGGGCGCCGCGCCAACCACCACGGTCTTGCGGAAATAGCCGTAGAACCCGAAAGCGAACGCCATGGCCAGCGCCGCCCAGGGCATCGAGCCGAGCCCGAAACCCTGGATGAGGACGGCAAACACCGCGATGGCAATGGCGATCGTTTGGACGCGGTTCTGCTTCTCCTTGAGCAGCACCGTGCCCATGGCGACATTCACAAGCGGGCTGATGAAATAGCCAAAGCTCGATTCGAGCACATTGCCGCTGGTCACCGCCCAGATGAAGGCCAGCCAGTTGATCGCCAGGAACAGCGCCGAAGCCATCAGCGCGAACAGCACGCGGCGATTGATGAAGACGGCACGGACTTCGCCGAGCCGGTTCCTGATGGCAAGAAAGAGCGCAACAGAGATCAGAGCCCAGACCACCCGGTGGGCGACAATGGTCAGTGAATCGACATGATCGACCAGCTTGAACAGGAGCGGAAACACGCCCCACACGCCATAACAGAACAGCGCCGCGATCAGTCCGGCACGGATTTCACCGGCCTCGACGGAGGAAGGGGTGGAAGCCGATGGGGACATGGCGCTTTTCCGGAAGTGCTCGAGCGGTTACCGCAGGCCAAGCGATTCAGGCATCCCGGGGCGGGGTGGGACACCCGCCGAGCCGGGATGCGGCAGGAAAGGCGGCACACGCCCCTCAAGGGGCGTGAACCGGGACATCACAAGGCTAGCCCTGCCAGCCCGGCCCGTCGAATGATGTTTGCTGATGGATCCATCAATTTTCGCAAAGCCTCATGCACGCTACGGACCGACCGAAATGCCCGCGAGCACATTGTCGATGGCGCCACTCATTTCCTCGAGCAGATTGTCATTGGTGTAGAACACGATCTGCGCCGTGCCGAAGCCGTTGACCGAACGGAAATGATTGACGAAGACCACGTCGACACCGTTGAAATTGGCACCATATTCGATCACGCGCCATTCCGCGCCGCCGATTGCCAGGTCTTCCTCGCGGCGAATATCAACGTCCTCTACCGACACGTTGAGACCGGCGGCGGCGTTGAGCACGATCTGTTCGCGCAGGGCTTCATTGCCCACGGTGATCTTCTCGTTGATGAAGGCCAAACCGAGCGCCCCGTCCTTGGTGAAATAGTCTTTCTCATGCTCAGGCAACTGCTCGACTTCCTGCCAGATGGCGGCATCGAGACAGGCGGTAAGTGCCACGTTCTGGCTGTCCATGACTTCTGCGCCGGCCGAGCATTCGCCACCGGCTGCCTGCTTGGCTGAAGACTTGTCATATGCCCAGGTGAAATCATCATTCAAAACGACCGTACGGCCATTGAGCTGGACCCGGCCAAGTTCGGCGGCCAGCACCGGCGCCGAAAAAGCACAGGCGCACAGTCCGGCCAGCGCCAGTTTTGCGATTGTTGATGCCACAGCGTCCTCCTTTGCAGCTCCCCACAGGCCGAGTTTAACAGCTTGGGCCGCGAAGGCGATCAGGAATTCCGCGATTGTCGCGGCGCCCATCGAGATTTCGAGGCTGGAATCGCCGCCCCGTTTGCATAGACTGCGGCCGAAACCGAACTGTCAGGCAACACCATGAACTCACCCGTCTCCACGACCGAGAAGCCGCCTTTCAACGGCCGGCCCGCGGTCTATCACATCCCGGTCTGCCCCTTTTGCCAGCGCATCGAGGTGATGTTGGATTTGAAGGGCAAGCGCGATGCGGTCGATTTCCACGTCGTCGACATCACGGTACCGCGCCCCGAATGGCTGCTGGGCCTGACCGGCGGCACGACCGCCCTGCCCGTCATGGAAACCGACAAGGGCCCGCTCAAGGAAAGCCTCGTCCTGCTCGATTATATCGAGGACCTTTACCCCGATCGCCCGGTCAAGCGCACCGACCCTTATGAGAAAGCCCTGGAAGCCCTGATGGTCACGATGGAAGGCGGGTTCGTGGCTGCCGGCTACATGATGGTGATGAACCAGGACCGCGAGAAGCGCGAGGAATTCCGCGATCGGATGGATGCCCAATACAAGAAGCTGGACGATTTCCTCGTCGCCAATGCCCGGCACGACACCTGGTTGTTCGAGGATTTCGGTTTCGCTGAAGCGGTTTACACCCCGTTCTTCCAGCGCTTCTGGTTCCTCGACTACTACGAGAACTACGAAATCCCCGCTGAGCTGAAACGCGTCCGCCGCTGGCACGATGCGGCTATAGAACACCCCGCCGCGCAGCAGACGAGTTACGATGAGATCGTCAAGCTTTACTACGATTACGCCAAAGGCGCGGGGAATGGCGGCCTGCTGCCGGGCCGGGAAAAATCGAGCTTCACATTCGATCCCGACTGGACGACGCGCCCCATGCCGCCAAGGGACAAGTTCAACGTGAGCGCGACGGACAAGGAACTCGGGTTGGTCTGAGGGCGACCGATAAACCCGAAACCCCGCCTCACCCTGAGGCGGGAGCGCCACCGGCGCGACCCTCGAAGGGTGGACTTGCCAAAGCACATCCCGCCCTCGCCCTTCGAGGCTCGGCTTGCCTCGCACCTCAGGGTGAGGACGTGCGGCGCAATCATCCCCTCGTGTCGTCCCGGACGCTTTTGGCCTCTCGCCGACAGGCTGAGGGTCCACCCGCATCTCGGGACAGGGGCCTCACCCGTTGATCGGCTCTCCGTCGGAGAATTCGAGATATTGCGGCAGGTCGTCGGTGATCTCGAACCACGGCGCCTTGGACCCCACAAAGATATGCTCGGTCGGCCGGATGGAGGGCGTGTCGACTAGCGTGCCGAGCGCCACATGGACATAGGCCCCTTCGCGAACCACCGAATAAAGGAGCGAGCCGCACCGCCCGCAATGCACATCCTGATCGACGCCATCGCCCATGATCAGCAGATGCCCGCAGCCCTGATGCAGCACCAGCGCGTCGCGCTCGATCCCGCCAAAGGGCTTGAACGCCGACCCGGTTGTCCGCCGGCATTTAGAGCAATGGCAGTTGGCGGCGTATTCGAACGCATCTTCGACCCGATACCGCACATCGCCGCAAAGGCATGTGCCTTCAAGCATATGTTTCTCGCCCATGGTCACCTTCCATATCCCGCGCAGGCACAATCCTGACACCGGCAATGACGGACTGTCACCAACGATCCTTCGCTTGACGCCGCCGCGCCCGCCCATTAGAAGCACCGCTGGCCGCAGACGCCAGCCGCCCGCAGACATTTGTCCGGTGAAGTTCTGACACAGACCAATCCGTCTTCCTTGACGCCAGTCGCATGGATGGCAACGCGGGCCCCTTCCTTCACATTGCGACATTGGCCAAAGGAGAACGGGGCATGTCTGACACCCCAGCCAATTCGTATCTTGCCGGGCCACTCGGCCCGATCTACGCCAGAACGGCGCTGCCGATCATCTTCGTGATGGGCATGAACGGCCTGCTGGCCGTCGCCGACGCCTTGTTCCTCGGGCATTTCGTCGGCCCCGAGGCGCTCGCCGCTGTCACCCTTATGTTCCCGCTCTATATGCTCGTCGTGGCGCTTTCGACGCTCGTTTCATCCGGCATGTCGAGCATTCTCGCCCGGCGCCTCGGCGCCGGTGCCACCGGCGAAGCGCAGGCCATCTATGCCGGCGCGCATGGACTGGCGCTTGTGGTGGGCGTCATCCTCATCGCCCTGTTCATGACCCTTGGCCGTCCCGTCGCCCTGCTCGCGGCGGGCGGATCGCAAGAGCTGGCCGATCTCGGGCTGATCTATCTCGGCATCACCATCGCCTTTTCGCCCCTGTTGTTCATGCTCGCGGTCAATTCCGACGCGTTGCGCAATGAGGGGCGCGTGGGCTTCATGGCGGCGATGAGCCTTTTGGTCTCCCTCGCCAATATCGGCTTCAACTATGTGCTGATCGCCATACTCGATATGGGGGTCGCCGGCTCCGCCTATGGCACCGCCCTGGCGCAAGCCCTTGCGATGGCGATCATCCTCGGCTTCCGCCTCAAGGGGCGCACCGATTTGCGGCCTTCGGCGCTATGGCAACACAAGCTGACCACCGGCTGGACCCGCATTCTGGCGCTCGGTGCCCCGCAAAGCCTCAACTTTATCGGGCTGGCGCTCGGCTCCGCGGCGATCCTGATTGCCCTGCAATGGATACAAACCGCGGACTATGCGGCGACCGTTTCCGCCTATGGCATCATCACAAGGGTGATGACCTTCGCCTTTCTGCCCATGCTGGGGCTGAGCCACGCCATGCAGACCATCACCGGCTCGAATTTCGGCGCCGGGGACCGCACGCGGACCCGGACCAGTCTGAAAATCGCGCTGGTGGCGGCCTTTAGCTACGGGGCAACGATCCAGATCCTGTTCTCGGTCTTTGCCACGCAGATCGGCGCGGCTTTCGTCGCCGACCCGCTGGTTATCGCCGAAGTTGGCCGCATCCTGCCCGTCATCACCGCCATGTTCTTCCTCGCGGGGCCGCTGATGATGACCGCGACCTATTTCCAGGCCATTGGCGATGCCGGGCGGGCTGCGTTGCTGGGTCTGTCCAAGCCCTACGCCTTCGGCATTCCCCTCACCTTCGCGCTCGCTGCATGGATCGGGGAATGGGGCATCTGGATGGCCGGCCCGGCAGCCGAAGTGCTGTTGCTCGGGCTGACGTTCATCGTGCTGGTCCAGCTTTCGCGGGCGAACAGGCTCCCACCGTCGCCCGCGCCGATGATCGAAGGAGGCCGGCCATGACCCGCCATCTCCCCACCATCGCCGAGGCCAAGGCGCAGGCCAAACGCCTGCGCACCCGGCTGGCCGAAGAAGGACAGGAGATCGGACACGCCCAGTCGCTCGAGATCACCGCCCATCAGCTCGGGTTTCGGGACTGGAACACGCTCCACGCGGCCATCGGCAATGGCCCGCCCGATGGGTGGACGCCGGGCGGGCGGGTCGCGGGCAGCTATCTCGGCCAGCCCTTCAAGGCGACGGTGGTCGCTGTCGCGGCCCTGCAGCCGGGCTGGTTCCGGCTCGAACTGGAACTGGATGAGGCGGTCGACGTGGTGACCTTCGAAAGCTTCTCGAACTTCCGCAAACGCCTGCGCGCCGTGGTCGGCCCCAGCGGCCATTCGAAAGAGCGCACCTCGAACGGCGAACCCCAGCTCAAGCTGGAAATGTGACCAATAAAAAAGGCCGGGCAAATGCCCGGCCTTTTCAATTCGATGGACCACAGACTGCCAGCCGCGCCAGCGGCCTGCAACTACCGCGTGAGCGGCTTGTAGCTCACCCGCTTGGGGTTGACCGCATCGGGGCCGAGGCGGCGGACCTTGTCGGCCTCATAGTCGGCGAAATTGCCTTCGAACCATTCCACATGGCTGTCGCCCTCAAAGGCGAGGATGTGGGTGGCGAGACGGTCGAGGAACATGCGGTCGTGGCTGATGATCACCGCGCAGCCTGCGAACTCCTCGAGCGCTTCTTCAAGCGCGGCCAGGGTCTCGGTGTCGAGATCGTTGGTCGGCTCATCGAGCAGCAGGACATTGGCGCCCGATTTCAGCATCTTGGCGAGGTGAACGCGGTTGCGCTGACCGCCTGAAAGCGTGCCCACCGGCTGCTGCTGGTCCCCGCCCTTGAAGTTGAAGGCCGAGGTATAGGCGCGCGAATTCACCTCGCGCTTGCCCAGCGTGATCACGTCATTGCCTTCCGAGATTTCCTCCCAGACGGTCTTTTTCGGATCGAGCGCGTCGCGGCTCTGGTCGACATAACCGAGCTTGACGGTCTCCCCAACGGTGATGGTGCCGCCATCGGGCTGTTCCTGCTCGGTGATCATGCGGAACAAGGTGGTTTTACCCGCGCCGTTCGGCCCGATCACGCCGACAATGCCGCCCGGCGGCAGCGAGAAGGTGAGATCGTCGATCAACAGCTTGTTGCCATAGCCTTTGCGCAGGTTTTCCGCATCGATGACGTTCTGGCCGAGCCGCGGACCGGCGGGAATGACGATCTGCGCCTTGCCCGACTGGCTGCGCGCCTCGTTGATCTTGACCAGTTCGTCATAGGCCCGGATACGCGCCTTGGATTTGGTCTGCCGCGCCTGCGGGCTCTGACCGAGCCATTCCTTTTCGCGCTGCAGCACCTTCAAACGCGCCTCGTCCTCGCGCTGCTCCTGCGCATAACGCTTGGTCTTCTGCTCGAGATAGGCGGTGTAATTGCCCTCGTAAGGAATGCCCCGGCCCCGGTCGAGCTCGAGGATCCAGCCGGTGACATTGTCGAGGAAGTAACGGTCGTGGGTGATGATCAGCACCGCGCCGGGAAATTCGCGCAGATGCTTTTCAAGCCAGGCCGTGGTCTCCGCATCGAGATGGTTGGTCGGCTCATCGAGCAGCAGCAGGTCCGGTGCGGACAGAAGAAGCTGGCACAGCGCCACCCGGCGCTTTTCACCGCCCGACAGGTTCTCGACACTGGCCTCGGGCGGCGGGCACCTGAGCGCCTCCATCGCCATCTCGACCTTGGAATCGAGGTCCCACAGGTTTTCGGCATCGATCTGGTCCTGAAGGGCGGCGCCCTCCTCTGCCGTCTCGTCCGAATAGTTCATCATCAATTCGTTGTAGCGGTCGAGGATGGCCTGCTTTTCCTTGACCCCGATCATGACATTGCCGCGCACATCGAGGCTCGGGTCGAGCTGCGGTTCCTGCGGCAGATAACCGACCTTGGCGCCTTCGGCGGCCCAGGCTTCGCCGGTGAACTCGGTGTCGATCCCGGCCATGATCTTCAACAGCGTGGATTTGCCCGCGCCATTGGGCCCGAGCACACCGATCTTGGCATCCGGGTAGAAGCTGAGATTGACCCCGTCGAGAACCTTCTTGCCGCCCGAATAGGTCTTGGTGAGACCATGCATGTGATAGATGAACTGACGCGCCATAAGCACCTCTCATGAAATGCGGCCGGAATCGCGCCGGCCGCCCGCAAATTCTGTCGTCGCGGCGGTTTATGGCATTCGGTGGATTGGTGCAACCAGCCCAAAGGTTCGGCCGAACAGCCGACCGAGCCGTGGCGTCCCGGCAAGGCGTATCATGCACCACCCGGATAAACCGGGTGGTGCGTACTTACATCGGTTCAATGGAAGCCGCTATGGCAGGGCGTAAAACCCCAGAGCATTGCCGAAGGGATCGGCAAATTCGGAATAGGTCACAATGCCGGGAACCTCGATCGCCTCACCGGTGTCGATACCGGCCTCGGCCCGGGCCGCCTGCGCGACTGCCATATCCTCGACCAGGAACCGCACGACGGCGCCGGTGGGCTGGTGGTTTTCCACCTCGAAGATCTGCAGCCAGACATTAGGCGTGGCCTTGAACTCGACAACGCCGGGAGCGGGCTCGAATTTCTCCGCACCGCCCCCCAGAAGCTGACCGTACCAGGCTTCCGCCTCGGCAAGGGACGGAACCGGAATACCGACTGTCACTTCACCAAAAGGTTCTGCCGAAGCAACACCGCTGCAGCCCGCCAACAAGGCCGACGCCAGGATCAATTGGCGCATGGTTATGCGCCTTCCTTGAGATCTTCGGCAAGCATCATGGCGTTGCCATCGGGATCGTAGAAGGTCGCGGTCTTGACCATGCCTTCGACGACATCGGTCTCCCCGTCGAACGTCACGCCGGCGCCTTCGAGCTTCGCCCGCGCGGAATCGAGATCGGCAATCCCGTATACCGGTACACAATTGCCAGGGGCCGGCTTGGTATGTTCACCAAGTCCAATCGTCACTCCGTGAGTCTTGGTTTGCAGCTCCGACCACCCAGCTTCATCGGCATGATATACGGTCTCGAACCCCAACATGTCTTCATACCATTTCGCGCTGGCATGGCGGTCCTTGACCGACAGTGCGATGGTGATGGTGTCTTTTAGCGATATCAAGGACATGGATTCCCTCTCGTCAAAAATTATGCTAACTATATTTAATGGACATTAATTCCCTTGTCAACGTCACCTCCCGGGCCTGGGCGGTGCCCATTCTGTGGAGCCTTCATGCCGGGGTCGCGGGCCGGCAGGCGCCCCTGGTGGCGGCGACGGGCGCGGGCAGAACCGCCTTCGCACAAAGCATGGATCACCTGATCGATGCCGGGCTGATGGAACGCAATCCCGGCTATGGACATCCCCTGCGTCCGGAATTCCGGCTGACCGCAAAAGGCAAGGCCTTCGCCCCCCTCGCTCACCGGATTCGAGAAGCGGTCAGCGACGATGACCTTGAGCTTCTCCGCAAGTCCTGGACCCTGCCGGTCCTCGCCGTTCTCCACACGCCGCATCAGTTCAACGATCTGGCCAGGGCCTTGTCCCCGATCACCGACCGCGCCCTGTCACAATCGCTCAAGGCCATGGAGGAGCGCGGATGGGTGACCCGCACCATCGACGACACCGCTCGTCCCCCGCGCTCGATCTATGCCGCGACGGGCACCGGCAAGCGGCTCAGCGACATCATCGCCACCGAGGTCGAGTTTCCCGAAGACTGACCGCCTGAACGCCCCCCACCCCTCTACATTGCGCATTTCCCGCATTGCGTCCCTCTGTATTTTGTGGGAACGTTACCACTATGGGAACGATCTCACAATGAATGCCGATCCGGGTCGGAATGGTGTGATGATCGAGGGAGGATACATGATGAAATTGAACGGCCTAGTGGCCGGGGCGCTCGCCACCGGCCTTGTTTTCGGACTGATCGCCAGCGCCAATGCCGCCGAAATCACCACGAGCGACTATGCCGAGGCACTGCCCCTCGCCGTCAAGTTTTTCGGCGCCCAGCGCTCGGGTGACAATCACAACTGGCTGTTGGCAAGAAACCCGGCTGGCAGCACGTGCCACCTCGGGGATGGCGAGGCCTATGCGTCCGGCTATGATCTGACGGGCGGCTGGATGGACGCCGGTGACTTCCTAAAATTCACCCAGAACAATGCTTTCACCGCCCATTCCCTGCTCAAGGCCTATGAGGTCTGGCCTGATGCCTTCGCGGATCTTGACGACATTGCCTATTCGGGCGTGCCCAACGGCATTCCCGATATACTCGACGAGGTGAAGATCGCGACCGACTATTTGCTGAAGGTTATGCCGGACGACGACACGGTCATCGCCCGGGTCGGCGGCAACCAGGATCACGACAATCTTTATACCTGCCCGACGATGAGCGCCCTGCCGGCAGAGCAAGGCGGCGACCCCCGCCCCGTCTATGCGGACGGCAAGGCGAATACCGCGGGCATCGCCGCAGCCGCGCTGGCGCTGATGTCGAAACTCTACATGCCCTATGACGCGGATTACGCCGCGGCAGCCCTTGCCCAGGCGAAGCGCCTGGATGCATTCGCCAAGGCCCATCCCGGCACGGTCGCCGATGGCTATTACCCCGAAGGGGTCTGCGAGACGCCGGAGGGCGAAGACGTCACTTATGACGAAGACTATTACGAGAATGGACGGTGCGCGGCCAACTGGACCGATGGGGAATATCGTGACGCGGAGATGTGCGGGGCGATTGAGCTGTATCGCGCCACCGGCGAGACGACCTATTTCGACCGCGCCAGCGCCTTGAGCGCCGAACTCGACGATCATGGCTGGGTAGTCGGCTGGGGTCAGAACGAGGATTATTGCCGCCATTCCCTTGCCCTGGCGGGCGACGAGGCGGCGATCGCGCTTCTCAAGACGGCGAATGACAGGGCAATCGACCTTGTCAGCGACAGCCCCAATGTGAAGGGCCTCGCCTATTACATGCCCTGGGGCAGCCTCAACTCGGCCCTCTCCGCCGCCTTCTCGGCCGCGCTCACTTTTGAGCTGACCGGCGAGGAGAAATATCGGGACTTCGCGGTCTCCCAGGTCGACTACGCGCTGGGTCAGAATGAATATGACCGCTCCTTCATTGTCGGTTGGGGCCACAATCCGCCCCAACATCCCCACCACGCCAACACGCTTGGGGTCGACGATGGCGACTGGGAAAAGTTCTCCAATGAGACGCCCATGGCCTATGAGCTGACCGGCGCCATGGTTGGCGGTCCGACCGAGGAAGCCGAGGACGTGACCAAAGCCGGCTATGAAGACGACATCGCCGACTATATCGGCAATGAAGTCACCATCTATTACAACTCTGCCCTTGTGGGCGCCCTTGCGTTCGCGGCGTCGTCTTCAGCGCCGTGACCTCCCGGTCGGGCTATCCGGTCGGGATGTGGCGCCACCTCACAGGACGGGAGCGGTCCCTATCCCGCCCGAGGCGGTGTCAGACCGGGTAGCCCGACAAGGGTTTGACGATGCGGATCGCCATGTTCGAATGGATCCGCGCCACATGCGGCAGCCGGGACAGCCGCTCGCGGTGAATGTGCTGGAAGTCTTCAACATCCCGGCACACGAGCCGGAGCAAATAGTCATACTGGCCGGCCAGGAGCGTGCATTCGAGAATTTCGGGCGCCGCCCTCACCGCGCTCTCGAAGGCCTCGAGCGTGGCCTCCGACTGGTTGGTCAGGCCCACCTCGACCAGAAACATCATGCCGAAGCCGGCCTTGGCCGCGTCGAGCCCGGCGCTGTATCCGGTGATGATGCCTCTGTCTTCGAGTTGTTTGACCCGCCGGTGACAGGACGAGGCCGACAATCCCACCTGCTCGCCCAGCTCGATCATCGACAGCCGGCTGTCGCGCTGCAGAACCCTCAGGATTCGCCGATCGATATCGTCGAGAACGCTCATTCGAACAAATCCGCCATCCGTGCAGTTTCATCCCGCAGATGACACAATCAGGACAGGGAATGCAAACCAATTCGCCGGGATTTGGGTTATACGCACTCCCCTAATCTCAAGTTGGAGGGATCCCCCAATGCGCATCGGCGTACCCAAGGAAATCAAGAACCATGAATACCGCGTCG
Organism: Cucumibacter marinus DSM 18995; assembly: GCF_000429865.1. Lineage (GTDB taxonomy): Bacteria > Pseudomonadota > Alphaproteobacteria > Rhizobiales > Devosiaceae > Cucumibacter > Cucumibacter marinus. The sequence continues at coordinate 531,351 of NZ_AUCR01000002.1, read as the reverse complement.
GCCTGACACCGGAGAGTGTCGCAGAACTGGTCGGCGCGGGCCACGAGCTCTTCGTCGAAACCAAAGCCGGCGAAGGTATTGGCGCAGATGATGCGCGCTACACGGAGGCAGGCGCCAAGATCCTGCCGGACGCGGCGTCGGTCTTCGACACCGCTGACATGATCGTCAAGGTCAAGGAACCTCAGGCCGTCGAGCGCGCCATGCTGAAGCCCGGCCAGATCCTTTATACCTATCTCCATCTCGCTCCTGATCCCGATCAGACAGCCGACCTCGTCAAGTCCGGCGCCGTCTGCATCGCTTATGAAACCGTCACCGACGACCAGGGCGGGCTCCCGCTGCTCAAGCCGATGAGCCAGGTTGCGGGCCGCATGTCGGTCCACGCCGGCGCCAACGCGCTTGAAAAGGCCCATGGCGGCCGCGGTGTGCTGCTGGGCGGTGTGCCGGGCGTGCTGCCGGGCAAGGTCGTCATCATCGGTGGCGGCGTCGTCGGCTTCAACGCGGCCCAGATGGCCGTCGGCATGCATGCCGACGTCACCATTCTCGACCGCAACCCGAACGTGCTCGAAAAGCTCGAGAACCACTTCGAGTCGAGCGCAAAGGTGCTCTATTCGACCACCGCAGCGCTCGCCGAGCAGGTTGCCGCTGCCGATCTCGTCATCGGCGCCGTACTGGTGCCGGGCGCTGCCGCCCCGAAGCTCGTGACCCGCGACATGCTGGGCACGATGGAGCGCGGCGCGGTGCTCGTCGATGTCGCCATCGACCAGGGCGGTTGCTTCGAGACCTCCAAGGCCACCACCCATGCCGAACCGACCTATATGGTCGGCGATGTGGTCCATTACTGCGTGGCCAACATGCCGGGCGCAGTGGCGCGCACCTCGACCTATGCGCTCAACAATGTGACCCTGCGCTTTGCCATGGACATCGCCAACAAGGGCTGGAAGCAGGCCCTCAAGGATGATCGTCACCTCAAGAACGGTCTCAATGTCTGTGACGGCAAGGTCACCTGCGCCCCGGTCGCCCGCGACCTCGGCTATGACTATGTGCCGGCAGACAACCTGATCGGCTAAAGCGTTTCCAGGTGAAGTGGATACCGGTTCACCGTTCGGAAACGCGACAACAAGAAAACCGGGGCCGTTCAGCGCTTCCCTGGAACGCTGACCGGGCCCGGCGCGCGACCTCTTCCTCCTCCGCGCGAACGGGGCCGGGCTTCACGCCCGGCCTTTTGTTTGTTTTGAGCCAGAAGAACCGGGCCCTGAGGACCCGGCCCTTCCCGGGAGCCCCCCAGTCCCATCAAAAAGAACCGGGCCTTGCGGTCCGGTTCTTCACGGTATCATCCGGTATTTGGCCCTGGGAGGGGAATGAGTGGAGTAGGATTACAGGACGTAGAGGATGATCCGGTTGCGCTGTACATCCATCGCGATGACGCGGGAGATGTCGACCCTGACCCGGTTGGCAATGCCGCTCGTGCGGAGCGCCTGCTGCACCGAATAGATGGAACCCGAATAGCGCGGGAGGATCGGATAGAGCTGGGTGTAGCCACGCCGACCCAGCCAGCGGCGCACATCGACGATCTGAACATCGACATAGCCGTAGGAGGCCAGCTGGATATTGGCCCAGCCGCGCGACTGCATCAGATAGAGCAGGTAGTCGATGCGGCTGTTGCCGGTGCGGATGGTGCCACCGCCCCCGCCGCCGCCACTGCCGCCGCCAGAATAGACATCGCCACTGCCGCCGTTGCCGCCGTTGCCGCCGTTGCCGCCATTGCCGCCGTTGCCGCCGGAACCGTCGCCACCGCCGCCAAGACCGATATTGACGCCGATGCCGGTACCCCCGCCACTGTCGTTGCCGCCGAGGCCCAGATTGACATTGGCGTTAACCCCGCCACCACCGCCATTCGATCCGCCGCCGAGTCCGACGTTGACGCTGGTGTTGGTGCCACCCGAGCCGCCCGAACCACCAAGGCTGACATTGGCATCAACGTCGTTGTCGTCGTCATTTTCCAGGACGTCGACACCGATACCACCGACATTGAGGCTGAGGGACTGGGCCGGCACGGTCGAAAACGCCAGCGCCGCAAACGCCGGGACCAAAGCCCACTTCAAATATTGAAAACGCATGTCAGTTCTCCCGTTTGCGAACAATCGCTAACTGAAGCCTGACTCCATTTTCCTGTATAGTAATAAACCTCAAAGACTCAATTGAAACAAAACAACATTACTTTCAAGTCTTCGACCAAAATGCCAATCGATTCAAAGCGTTATTTACTTAACTTATGCGACAATCGACATGTATGCGTATTGTTCCCGATGAGGAAATGCATCCAGTCCCGGCCGCGTGTGCCAGTAAAAATACCTAATTACTTAACATGTTCAGACGGTATCAGTGAGTGTTACTGACCTTTATTTGACTCGACTCCGTGCCGCCGCCAGCCCATTTGTCGCAGTGACGTTCGTTTGACGAATTGAGACAATCATTAGATATTTCCCGTAGGTTTGGAGCGCAGAATGGACGTATTGAACGCCATGTCGGTCTTTGTGGCCGTAGCTGAAACCGGCGGCATCACCTCGGCGGCAGAACGGCTTGGCTGTTCCAAGGCCATTGTCAGCCGTACCCTCAGCCTGCTTGAGGACCGGCTCAATGTCCGCCTGCTCAACCGCACCACACGCAAGGTGTCCCTGACTGAAGCAGGACAGGAATATCTCGACCACTGTCGGGCCATGCTCGAGCAGAACTACGAGATCGAGAGCCGGTTCGCCGCCAGCGCGCTCGAGCCGCAAGGAAGACTTCGCGTTACTGCCCCGGTCAGTTTCGGCATCCGTCATCTTGGGCCGGTACTGCCGAAATTTCTCGAACTCAATCCCAAGGTCCAGATCGACCTCGAGATGACCGATAGCTTCGTCGATCTCGTCGAGAACGGGCTGGATCTCGCCATCCGCATCGGTGCGGCAGGACAGGATTCGCTGATCACCCGCAAGATCGGAGAAACCGTGCATGTACTCGCCGCCGCCCCGGCCCTGATCAAGCGCATGGGCGGCCCGCCATCTTCGGAGGCGGAACTGCGCAACTGGCCGATCCTCAATTACACCCTGCGGACGAGCCCGCCGCCATGGTCAGGCGCGCGCAGTTTCACCGCGAATGACCGTATCCGGTCGAACAATGGCGATGTGCTGATCGGCATGGCCGAGGCCGGCCTCGGCCTGTGCTATATGCCGCGCTTTCTCGCCGACCAGTCGATCGCAGACGGCAAGCTCGAAATCGTGCTGCCCGATATCGCAACCGAACGCACCCCGATCCACGTGCTCTACCCGCACCGGCGCAAGCTGGCGCTCAAGACCCGCGTTTTCATTGATTTCCTCGCCGAACATCTCGGCCCCAACGTCACCTGACGTCTTCGGCGACCGCAACCAATGCCCGCACTGACCGGGCCGGCAGCGTCAGCTCGCGTCCCCCGACTTCGACATCTCCATCGAGCGGCGCCAGCGCCTGCCAGCGCCCGAGCGGTGATTTCGGCAGATGCACCAAACGGGTTTCGTGAGCGCGGTTGAACCAGATCAGCACCGCATCATCCCCTTCCAGCAACCGTAAACCGAGAATATCGGCTTCGGCCAGCTGCCAGTCGGCGATTTCCATCTCGCGGCCATCGGCATTGTACCAGATGCAGTCGCGCCGCCCGCTCTCATCGGCATGCCCGTCGAGAAATTCCGGAGCGTGCAGTGCTGGGTGATTGCGCCGCAATTCGGCAAGCGCCGCGACATGGGCAACCAGGTCCCCATCGGCACTGTCCCAGTCCACCCAGCTCAAGGCGTTGTCCTGGGCATAGGCATTGTTGTTGCCCTGCTGGCTACGGCCCAACTCGTCTCCGGCCAGCAACATGGGTGTGCCGCGCGAAACGAACAGCGTCGCGAGCAATGCCAGAATGTCAGCCCGCCGCGCAGAGTTGACCTGTTCGTCCGTGCTCGGCCCTTCAACCCCGTTGTTCCAGGCGTAATTGTGGTCGTGCCCGTCGCGGTTGTCTTCGCCATTGGCCGCGTTGTGCTTGCGCTCATAGGAGACAAGATCGGCCAGGGTGAAGCCATCATGGGCGGTGAGGAAGTTGACACTGGCAGCCGCGTGGCGCCCGGTGTCGCGGAACTGGCGTGCGCTGCCCGCCAGCACATCGGCGAGACGCCCCACAATCCCCTCATCACCACGCCAGAACCGGCGCACCGTGTCGCGATACTGATCGTTCCATTCGTAAAAGGGCGAGGGGAAATGCCCCAGCTGATAGCCGCCCGGCGCCGGGTCCCAGGGCTCGGCGATCAACAGGCATTTGCCCAGCAGCTTGTCCTTGCGGATCGCCTCAATCAGCGGGGCATGGGGATCATATCCATGTTCGGTCCGCCCCAGAACGGGCGCCAGATCGAACCGGAACCCGGATATGCCCCCGGCTTCCACCCAATGCTTTAGGCTTTCGACCGTCAGACGCTGGACGATGGGGTGGCTGGTATCGAGAGCGTTGCCGGTCCCGACCAGATTGTCGAGCGCGAGTCCCTTCTCGGTCTCGCGATAGCGATAATAGCTCAGCGCATCGAGCCCGCGAAAACTCAGCACCGGGCCGAGGTCATCGCCCTCCCCGGTATGGTTGTAGACAACGTCGAGCACCACGGCGATGCCGGCCTCCGCATAGGCAGCCGTCAGTTCGCGCACATCCCCCATGCCCCCGGGACAAAGCCGCGGATCGGGCGCGAACATGGTGATCGGATTGTAGCCCCAGGAATTGGTCAGCCCGAGCGCCGGCAGATGCCGGTCATTGGCCCAGGCCGCCATCGGCATCAGTTCGACCGTATCGACCCCGATGCGATGCAAATGCTCGATCACCGCCGGTTCGGTGAGCCCCGCAACCGTGCCGCGCAGCCGCTCTGGCACATCCGGGTGCAGCTTGGTGTAGCCGCGCACATTGAGTTCATAGATCAGGCCGGGCGCTTGAATCTGTTTCGGGCGAAATCCGGCTAACGGCTTGCAGACAAACGCTTTTGGCACGACCGGCGCAGTGTCGCCTGCTTCTCCCCTCGGCGCGCTCAGCACCTTGTCGAGTTCGAAGGGACGATCGATCCGCTGGGCCCATGGATCGACCAGAAGCTTGTCGGGATCGAACCAGAATCCGCGGGCCGGATCATAGGCCCCTTCGGCGCGCAAACCGTATTTCGCGCCCGAGCCGATCCCTTCAACGCGCCCGAAATGAATGTCCCCTTCGCGCCCGTCGAGAATGAAACGATGGGTCTCATGGTCGGCCTCGTCGAACAGGCAGATCTCGATCCACTCGGCATGGGCGGAGAAGACGGCAAAATCGACGCCGTCGGCATGCACATCGGCCCCCAGCCGTGCCGGAGACCCCGAACCGGGAACCAAACGCGGATTGACCATGGTCACGTGATGACGGTGGGGTCGCTGCGCCCGAGGCGCTGTTTGAGCCCGGAAATCTCATCCGCGAGCGCGAAAAGGCCGGACAGTGCAGCCTGGGTCTCAAGACTGAGATCACCATCGGCGGGCTCGAATCGATCGACATAGAGCCGGACTGTCGCGCCCACAGTGCCGGTGCCCGAGAGGCGGAAGATGATCCGTGCGCCGTCTTCGAAGATCAACCGGATCCCTTGCGAGCTGGTTTCCGAGCGATCGATCGGATCGCGATAGGCATAATCGTCGGCCTGGGCGATCCGGCGACCGTCGAATTCGGCGCCGGTCAGTTCACCGAACCGGTCCCGCATGGCCTGCATCATGTCCTCGGCAGCCCCTTTGTCGACCTCTTCAAAGTCGTGCCGGGAATAGTAGTTCCGGCCATAGCGTCGCCAGTGATCCTCCAGGATTTCGGCCACGCTCTGGTGCCGGGCGGCAAGAATGTTGAGCCACATCAGCACCGCCCACAAACCGTCTTTCTCGCGGACATGGTTGGAACCGGTGCCGGCGCTTTCCTCGCCACAGATCGTGACCCGGCCGGCATCGAGCAGCGTGCAGAAAAACTTCCAGCCTGTCGGGACTTCGTAAAGATCGATGCCCAGGGCCTCGGCAACGCGATCGGCCGCACCGCTGGTGGGCATCGAGCGCGCCACCCCGGCAATGCCATCGCGATAGCCGGGCGCCAGATGCGCATTGGCAGTGATCACCGCAAGGGAATCCGAGGGCGAGACCGGGCAGCCGCGGCCGATGATCATGTTCCGGTCGCCATCCCCGTCGGAGGCGGCGCAGAGTTCCGGACCGTCCGCGGCCATCGCCATCTCGATGAGATGGGCGGCATGCACGGGATTGGGGTCAGGATGGTGCCCGCCGAAATCCTCGCTCGGCACGCCATTCAAGACGGTTCCCGGAGGCGCTCCCAGCTCTTCCTCCAGAATGCGCTTGGCGTAAGGCCCGGTCACTGCATGCATGGCGTCGAACTTCACTTTGAAGCCCGAGGCGAACAGCGCCCGGATCGCATCGAAGTCAAACAGTTCCTGCATCAGGTCGGCATAGGCCGAAACGGGATCAATGACCTCGACGGTCATCTCGCCAACCCGGTGAACCCCCTGGGTCCCCAGATCGATGTCTTCGCTGTCGATCGTGCGATAACTGTCAATGATCTGGGTGCGGGCGTAGATCGCATCGGTCAGCCGCTCGGGCGCCGGCCCGCCATTGCCGATATTGTACTTGATGCCGAAATCGCCATCCGGGCCGCCCGGATTGTGACTGGCGCTGAGCACAAGACCGCCAAAGGCCCCGGTGGTGCGGATGAGGTTGGAGACGCTCGGAGTCGAGAGCAACCCGCCCTGCCCCACGATCACCCTGCCAAATCCATTGGCCGCCGCGATGCGGATCGCCTTCTGGATCGCCTCGGCATTGTAGTAGCGCCCGTCCCCGCCGATAATCAGCGTCTGTCCTTCGATCCCGGAAAGGCAATCGAACACCGACTGCACGAAATTCTCAACATAGTTGGGCTGGGCGAAGACCGGCACGCGTTTGCGCAGCCCGCTCGTCCCCGGTTTCTGATCGTCATAGGGCGTTGTTGAAACGGTCTTGGTCATCTTCACCCTTCCTTCGAAGCCAGCAGGTCTTCGTAGAGCGCAGCATAGCGCGACGCGCTGTGGCTCCAGGATACATCGGATTTCATGCCGCAGCGCTGCAGCCGCCGCCAGATCTTGGGCTGCTCATACAATTCGACAGCCCGCGCCAGTGCATCGCCAAGCGCCTGCACCGTCAACGGCGCGAACTGGATCCCGGTTGCAACCCCTGCGCTCAGTGCCGCGTCATTAGCATCGATGATGGTGTCGGCCAGTCCGCCAACCCGGGAGACCACCGGCACGCAGCCATAGCGCAGCGCGTAAAGCTGGGTGAGCCCGCACGGTTCGAACCGCGACGGCACGATCATGGCATCCGCACCGCCCTGCATCAGGTGGGACAGGTTTTCGTCATAACCGATCTTGACCCCGATCCGCCCTTCATGGCGTTGAGCGGCAGCCTTGACGGCACCCTCCAGCGCACTCTCCCCCGACCCGAGCACCGCCAGCCGTCCCCCCAGAGCAACCAGCCGGTCAGCAGCTTCAACCAGCACATCGATGCCCTTCTGCCAGGTCAGCCGGCTGACCACGCCGAAGAGCGGGCCATCGTCGGAATCGAGCTCGAACTCGACCTCCAGCGCCCGTTTGTTGCCCGCCCGCTGCTGAATCTGAGCCGCGGTGAATTGCGTGTTCAGCGCCTTGTCGATGGCCGGGTCCCAGTCGGTCAGGTCGATCCCGTTGGTAATGCCGTGAAGATCGGCAAACCGCATGTCGAGAAGGCCCTGTAGCCCCATGCCCCCTTCAGCGGTACGCACCTCGCGTGCATAGCTGGGACTGACTGTGGTGATTGCGGAGGCCGAGGCGAGCCCGGCCTTGAGGAACCCCACACCACCATAATATTCGACGCCATCCATCGAAAACGCTTCATCCGGCAGGCGCAGCTCGGAAAAGATCTCGGCCGAAAACCGTCCCTGGAAGGCAAGGTTATGGATGGTGATGATCGAGGGCACGGGCTTGCCCTCATGGTAGCGCAAATAGGCGCAGGCCATCGCACCCTGCCAGTCATGGGCATGCAGGATATCGGGCTCATAGCCCTCGATCAGTCCGTGGGCGAGTTCGGCGGCCACCCAGCCGAGCGCCGCGAACCGCTTCCAGTTGTCCGGCCAGTCACCGCCGCTGCCATTGGTATAAAGGCTCCCCTCGCGGGCATAGAGATGCGGCGCATCGATCACGATCAGGTCGAGCCCCTTGAGCCGCCCGGTCAACAACCGCGCCGGTCCGCCGAACAGGTCCTTGATCTCGGCGGCCACCTTCGCCCGGTGCATCTTGTCGACCACCTTGGGATAGCCCGGCAATACCGTGCGCATCTTGTGGCCATGCGGCTTGAGCGCCATCGGCAGCGCGCCTGCCACATCGGCCAGCCCGCCGGTTTTGACAAGCGGGTAGATCTCGGAGGTCACCGACAGGATTTCGATCATTTGGACGCCAGGTACCGGTCAATCATGGGTTTGGTGATCAGGACGGTGCCTTTTTCAGTGCGCCGGAACCATTTGGCATCGAATTCCGGATCCTCACCGACAACGAGGTTTTCCGGAATGTCGACGCCACGGTCGACGACCACATTCTTGAGCCGCGCGCCACGATCGATGGTGCAATAGGGCAGAATCACCGCCTGATCGAGCTCGGAAAAGGAATGAACCCGCGAGCCGGTCGATAACAGCGTTGAGCGCAGGCTGGCGCCGGAAACGATGCAGTCGCCCGAAACCAGTGAAGACACCGCCTGCCCGCGCCGTCCTTCGAGGTCGTGCACGAATTTGGCCGGTGGGGTGATCTCGGCATAGGTCCAGATCGGCCAATCCCGGTCATAAAGATCGAGCTGCGGGGCAGCCCCGGTCAGATCGATATTGGCTTCCCAATAGGCATCGATCGTCCCCACATCGCGCCAATAGGAAACCGGCTCCATGCTCGAGCGCACACAGGAGCGCGGGAAACGGTGCGCCCAGGCGGTACCGTGCTTGACGATATAGGGAATGATGTCGCGCCCGAAATCGCGCTTCGAGCCCGGTTCCTCGGCATCGCGTCGCAACTGCTCCATCAGGAAATTGGTCTCGAACACGTAGATGCCCATCGAGGCCAGAGCGAATTCAGGCTTGTCGGGAATGCCCGGAGGATCGGCAGGCTTTTCGACGAAATCGACAATCTGGTCACGCCCGTCGACATGCATCACCCCGAAGGCGCTCGCCTCCTCGCGCGGCACTTCGAGGCACCCCACGGTCACATCGGCGCCTGTGTCCTCATGCTGGCGCAGCATGAGTTCGTAGTCCATCTTGTAGACGTGGTCGCCGGCCAGAATGACGATATAGCGCGGTGCCAGATCTTCGATGATGTCCATGTTCTGATAGACCGCATCGGCGGTGCCGGCATACCATTTGTCCTCAGCCACGCGCTGGCTGGCGGGCAGAATATCGAAACTTTCGTTTCGTTCAGGCCGCAGAAAGTTCCAGCCCCGTTGCAGGTGCCGGATAAGGCTGTGCGCCTGGTACTGTGTCGCCACCGATATGCGGCGGATACCCGAATTGATGGCGTTGGACAGCGCGAAGTCGATGATCCGCGACTTCCCCCCGAAGAACACCGCAGGCTTGGCGCGCCGGTCGGTCAGTTCCATCAGGCGGCTGCCGCGCCCCCCGGCCAGCACATAGGCCATGGCGTCACGCGCCAATGGCGCCGCGGTATTTCTGTTCTCTGGCATGTTCGTCCTCCCTGTCGCCTACTCTTCCGGTTCGAGATAGACCGTCGCCAGGGGCGGCAGGGTCATGGTGAAGCTGGCCGGCCAGCCTCTCCCCGCTTCTGCTTTGGCTTCGATCACACCCTGATTGCCTGTGTTGGAGCCGCCATAACGCTCCGAATCCGTGTTCAGGATTTCGCGCCAGCGTCCAGGTTTGGGCGCAGGCACCTGGAAATTCTCGCGCGCCACCGGCGTCATGTTGACGACAACTGCCACCGGCTTCTCGCCATCGGCCTTGCGAAGCCAGGCGAAGACCGACTGGTCCGCATCATCGGCCATCAGCCATTCGAAGCCGTCCGGTTCGCAATCGCGCGCATGCAGTGCCGGATTGTCGCGATAGACGCGATTGAGGTCTGCGATCAGGTGCGCCACGCCGGCATGGGCGGGCGCGTCCATCAGCCACCAATCGAGCGCCCGGCTCTCGTTCCATTCGTTCCGCTGGGCGAATTCCTGACCCATGAACAACAGCTTCTTGCCCGGATAACCCCACATGTAACCGTAATAGGCCCTGAGATTGGCGAATTGCTGCCAATCGTCTCCGCTCATCTTGTTGAGCAGCGAGCCCTTCCCGTGCACCACTTCGTCATGGCTGAGCGGCAGCACGAAATTCTCCGAGAATGCGTAGATCAACCCGAAGGTCATGTTGTTGTGGTGGAAGCGGCGATGCACGGGATCACGCTTCAGGTAATCGAGCGTGTCGTGCATGAAGCCCATATTCCACTTGAAGCCGAACCCGAGCCCGCCTTCATGAACCGGCTTCGAAACGCCGGGCCACGACGTCGATTCCTCCGCCACGGTGAAGGTGCCCGGATGCAGGGCATAGACCTCCTTGTTGAAGGCCTGAAGAAACTCGATCGCCTCGAGATTCTCGTTCCCGCCTTTCTCGTTGGCGACCCATTCCCCCTGTTTGCGGGAATAATCGAGATAGAGCATCGAGGCGACAGCATCGACGCGCAGCCCGTCGATGTGGAATTTCTCGAGCCAGAATAGCGCGTTGTTGACGAGGAAGGAGCGCACTTCCCGGCGCCCGAAATTATAGATCGCCGTGTTCCAGTCGGGGTGGAACCCTCGTCGCGGATCGGCATGCTCGTAAAGCGCGGTCCCGTCGAACCAGGCCAGCCCGTGCTCGTCGGTCGGGAAATGCGCCGGCACCCAATCGAGAATGACCCCGATATCGGCCGCATGGGCGGCATCGACAAATCGCGCAAAACCCTTTGGGTCGCCGAAGCGCGATGTCGGCGCATAAAGGCCGATGGGCTGATAGCCCCAGCTCGGGTCGTAGGGATGCTCGGAGATCGGCAGGAACTCGATATGAGTGAAGCCCATCTCCCGGACATAGGGGATCAACTGATCCGCCATCTCGTCATAGGACAGCATGCGCCCGTCTTCATGGCGGCGCCATGAGCCCGGGTGCACCTCGTACACAGAGATTGGCACCCGCCGCTTGTCCCGCTCGCGCCGGGCATCGAGATAGTCCTTGTCCGTCCAGTCGAACGGTGTCGGATCCGCCACGATCGAGGCGTTACCGGGGCGCAGCTCCGCCTGCTGGCCGAAGGGGTCGGCCTTGAGCGGCAGGATCTTGCCCGTAGCGCCGAGAATCTCGAACTTGTAGATCGTGCCCGGCCCGATCCAGGGAATGAAAATTTCCCAGACCCCGGTATTGAGGCGCGAGCGCATGGCGTGTCGGCGGCCGTCCCAGTCATTGAACGGGCCCACCACCGAGACCCGCTTGGCATTGGGTGCCCAGACCGCGAAATGCGTGCCTTCGACCCCCTCGAATTCCATGAAATGGGCGCCGAGCTTGTCGAAAAGGCGCAGATGTGAGCCCTCGCCGAGATAATAGTCATCGATGGGCCCGAGCACCGGCCCGAACGAATAGGGCTCGGCCACATCCCACTCGCCACCCTCATTTGCGGCCCGGTACATGATCGGCTGGTAGTCTTGGAGGGCCACTTTTCCTTCGAAAAAGCCCGCATCATGCCGCCGGGTCAATTCGCCCAGCGACTTGCCGTCCATGCGTCGCGCCTCAAGGGTCTGCGCGTGGGGCACAAAGGCCCGCGTGACAAAACCGCCCTCGACCTCGTGCAGCCCCAGAACCGCGAATGGATCATTATGTTCGCCGGAGACGACCTTGATGATCTCGCTGTCTGCACTGCGCCAGTTTGAGGCCATGAGCTACCCTTCTGTCCTTGGAATTCCCCAGATCTCCTCGGCATATTGCGCGATGGTCCTGTCGGAGGAGAACCAGCCGACATTGGCCGTGTTGCGGATGGCCATGCTCTGCCAGCGCTGCGCATCGGCATAAACATCGTCGATCTGGCGCTGAACCGCAAAATAGGCATCGAAGTCACCAGCGACCATGAACCAGTCGTGATCATAGAGCCCGCCGATCAGATCGCGATAACGATCGGGATCGTCCGGCGAAAACACACCGGTGGCAATGGCGTCAAGCGCCTCGCCAAGCTTGGGCGACGCCTCGATCACTTCGCGCGGCGCATATTCGTTGGCCCGGCGGGAGGCCACCTCGTCTGCGGTCATGCCGAAAATGAAGATGTTTTCGGGCCCGACCCGTTCCCTGATCTCGACATTGGCCCCGTCGAGGGTTCCGACGGTCAGAGCGCCATTGAGCGCGAACTTCATGTTGCCGGTGCCCGCCGCTTCCATGCCGGCGGTCGAAATCTGTTCGCTGAGATCGGCGCCCGGAATAATCGTCTCGGCAAGCGACACATTGTAGTTGGGCAGGAATACCACTTTCAGGAGCCCGCGCACCGCCGGGTCGTAATTGATGACCCGCGCAACATCATTCGCCAGCTTGATGATCAACTTGGCATTCCAGTAGCCCGGGGCTGCCTTGCCGGCGAAGATCTTCACCCGCGGCACCCAATCCTTTTCGGGATGGGCGCGGATCGCGTCGTAAAGCGCCACTGTCTCGATGATGTTGAGGAGCTGGCGCTTGTATTCATGCACCCGCTTGATCTGCACGTCGAACAGGGCGTCCGGGCTCACGCTCAGCCCCACCCTTTCGCGGATGAGATCGGCCAGGCGCTGCTTGTTCTCGCGTTTGACCCGCCCGAATTGCTCTTGCAGGCCCGGATCATTCGCGTGGTCGGCGAGCGCAGATAGCGCCTCCGCATCATCCATGAACCGGTCGCCGATCCGGCGCTCGATCAGCCGTGTCAGCCCCGGATTACACTGGAACAGCCAGCGCCGCGGAGTGATGCCGTTGGTCTTGTTCTGGATGCGGTCGGGGAAGATCGCGTGGATCGGCGCAAAAACGGTCTTCTTCATCAGCTCCGTATGAAGCGCTGACACCCCGTTGATCGCATGCGAGCCGACAAAGGCGAGCTGCGCCATGCGTACATACCGCCCGGCATGTTCGTCGATCAGCGAAATCTGCGCGATATGCGCTTCGTCGGCCTTGTGGGACTTGCGGATCGTGCGCAGGAGGTCGGCGTTGATCGCGTAGATAATCTGCATCTGGCGCGGCAATAGCCGCTCAACCAGCGCCACCGGCCAGGTCTCGAGCGCCTCGGGCATCAGGGTATGATTGGTGTAGGAGAATACGCCCTTGGTGATCTCCCAGGCCTGTTCCCACTTGAGATCGTGCTCATCGACCAGCAGCCGCATCAGTTCGGCCACCGAGATCGCGGGATGCGTATCGTTGAGCTGAATGGCGACCTTGTCGGGCAGATTGGTGAGATCGGGATATTGCTGCAGGTGCCGGCGCAGGATGTCCTGCAGCGAAGCGGAGGAGAAGAAGAACTCCTGCTTCAGCCGCAATTCCTGGCCTGCAGGCGTTGAATCGGCAGGATAAAGAACCTGGGTAATCGTCTCTGCGCGCGAGCTTTCCTGCAATGCGCCGATGTGATCGCCGGAGTTGAACTTGTCGAGGAGGATCGGATCGATCGGCTGTGCGCTCCAGAGCCGCAGCGTGTTAACCCGCGCCCCCCGCCAGCCGACAACAGGTGTATCGAAGGCGACAGCCAGCACCTTTTCGGCCGGGCGCCAATGATGATGCACTTCGCCTTCATCATCGGTATGCGCATCGACGGTACCGCCAAAGCCGATTTCATACGCGGCTTCGCGGCGCTCGAATTCCCAGGGGTTGCCATGCGCCAGCCATTCCTCGGGCAGTTCCACCTGCCAGCCATCGGCCATTTCCTGGCGGAAAAGCCCATGCTGATAGCGGATGCCATAGCCATAGGCCGGCACCTTGATGGTCGACATCGATTCAAGGAAGCAAGCCGCCAGACGACCGAGCCCGCCATTGCCGAGCGCCGCATCCGGCTCGAGTTCCAGTATGGCCTCGAATTCCACATCGAAGCGCGACAGCGCATCCTTGATCTGGTCCATCAGGCCCAGATTGGACATGGCATCGCGCAACAGCCGCCCGATCAGAAATTCGAGCGACAGGTAATAGACCCGCTTGTCTTCGCGCGCATAGGTGGCGCGCGTTGACTCCATCCACTTGTCGACGATCCGCGCCCGCACTGCGAGAATGGTCGCCGTCAGCCAGTCATGGGGCCGTGCAACGATCGGGTCCTTGCCGACCGAATAAGTCAACCGCTCCAGAATCTCCGAAGCCAGCGTGTCAGCATCCTTCGCCCGGGGCTCCGGACGGGGTGCATCGAGTACAACCGGTTTTTTGGCCATCGCATCCTCCTTGAATACGGATGGGGCCTCCCTGACACCAATACTGCAATAGTGCCCGTAGTTTGTCACATGCAGATTATGAGGGTCAGCCGCGCATTTTCATGCAACCCCTTCGCGGCTGGCGCGTTGTGGTGGTGATCCATGTGCCCATCCCGGGCACGACATCCGACAGCAATTCAGCGCAAATAAGGAGGCAAACATGTCGACCAGCGTTCTGCGCACGGAAGCCACCGTCACCGAACCGGAAACCGGTATCAACAGCACGGCCAAACTGGCCCATGCCCTCGAGGGCTGCCTAGCCGATACATATGTCCTGATGATCAAGACCCAGGCCTTCCACTGGAACGTGGTGGGTCCGCTGTTCTTCTCGATCCATAACCTGACCGAAGAGCACTATCAGGATCTGTTCGAGGCTGCCGACGATCTTGCCGAGCGCGTGCGTGCCCTGGGGCACCCGGCACCGGGCAGCATCTCGAAGATGCTCGACGAATCCGTCGTCACCGAGGAAAAAGACGACACACTCGAGGCCGCCGAGATGCTCAAGACCCTGGTCAACGACCATGAGGCCGTTGCCCGCCGCTTTCGCGAAACGGCCGAACTCGCCGAGGAGCAGAAAGATATCGTGACCGCCGATATGCTGACGGCACGCATCACTTTCCACGAGAAGGCGATCTGGATGCTGCGCGCCATCACCGCCAAATAGGCTTGGCGCCACCACGGAAAAACCGACAAAAAACAAGGGCCGGCTTTGCGCCGGCCCTTTTCGATTGGAGGTCGAATTGGTGTTTTGGGGTCAGCCCGCCACCTTCCGGATTGCAGGCGTGGCGGCGGCGCGTTCCATTTCTTCGGCGCGGTCGGTGGTGAACCGGCGCAGCAGGTAGCGCGCCATGTCCCGCTTGTTGAGCGGCTTGGCGAAATAGAAGCCCTGCAACTGATCGCAGCCGATTTCTCTGAGGAAGGCGACCTGTTCTTCGGTCTCGACGCCTTCGGCGGTGATCTCGATCTTGAGCGACTTCCCGAGTGTCGCGACCGCCCTCAGGATATCGCGGGCCACCGGGTCGCCCCCCGACCGGTCGATGAAGCTCTTGTCGATCTTGATCTTGTCGAAGGGGAATTTCATCAGATAGGCGAGGCTCGAATAGCCGGTGCCGAAATCATCCATGGCGATGGTGACGCCCAGATCCTTGAGCTGCCGCAGCTTGCCGATCACCTCATCTGGATTCTCGATCAACAGGCTCTCGGTGATTTCCAGTTCAAGCCGTTCCGAGGCTAGTCCTGTGTCATCAAGCGCATCGGTCACAACCTGGACGATGTCCGACATCTTGAAGTGCTTCGCGGAGAGATTGACGGCAACCGACAGCCCCTCCGGCCAGCGCGATGCGGTACGGCAGGCCTCACGAATCGTCCAGTCGCCGATCTCCATGATCAAACCCGACTGCTCGGCAATCGGAATGAATTCGATCGGCGGCACCATGCCCCGGATCGGGTGATGCCAGCGCATCAGCGCCTCAAAAGCGATCGTACGACCGCTGCGGGCAGTGACGAGCGGTTGGTAATGCAGTGTGAGCTGGCCATCCTCGACCGCCTGGCGCAGTTCGAGCTCCAGCATGCGGCGCTCGCGCACCTCTGAATCCATGCGGCTTTCGAAGAAGCGATACGTTCCCCTGCCCTCATCCTTGGCGCGATAGAGCGCCAGGTCGGCATTGCGCAGAAGCTGGTCCGGCCGCGTGCCATTGATCGGCGCCATGGCGATCCCGACGCTCAGCCCGATCTGCACGACTTCGTGTTCGATCTCATAGGGCTCACAAATCCGCTCGATCAGCCGGGTGGCCACCAAGGCCGCCTGATCATTGGTGCAATCATCACCCATGATCACCGCGAACTCGTCACCACCGAGACGCGCCACGCAATCGGTCTGGCGCACCACCTGGCGAATACGGTCTGCCACCTGCAGCAGCAGCTTGTCGCCTGCCATGTGACCCAGCGTATCGTTCACCAGCTTGAACTGGTCGAGATCGAGATAGAGGACGGCAAATGGCGAGCCATAGCGCTCGAGCCGGGCCACCGCATGCGCCAGCTGTTCTGTGAACTTGGCGCGGTTTAAAAGCCCTGTCAGCGGATCATTATGCGCCAGCATGTTGATGCGGCGCTCCGCAAGCTTGCGCGCAGACACGTCCGAGCCCGTACCGATATAGCCGACATAATCGCCGAACTGGTCAAAGGCCGGCTTGCCGGTCAGTTTCCACCAGCGCTCGGACTGTTCGGATTTGATGCGGACTTCGATGTCATGGAAGGTCGCGCGCTGCGCAATCGCATTCAGGATGCGCGCCACATGCGGATCGTCTTCCTCGGTAATCGAATTGAGATAACCGCCGAAATCACGCCCGACGAGGCTCGAGCGATTGCAGCCGGCAGCCGCGGCAAACCTGTTGGACACCCGGTCAATCCGGCCCGTGCGGTCGAATTCCCAAAGCCAGTCGCTCGAGTTCTCTTCGAATTCCTTGAGCAGCAGACCGATGATGTCCTTTTGCTCCTTGACCTCATAGATCGAAATCAGATTGCGCACGAAGCCCCGCGCATAAACCAGCGAGATGAAATTGACGATCACGCCGAAAGCGATGACGAGAATCGTCACCACATTGGCCTCGCTTGGCACCAGGCTGGTATGCGCGGCCCAGACGGTGGCTGCGATCACCGGCACGGTGAAGGCGAGCGTCGCGCGCGGCACGGTCATCAATGCCATGGCCGCCGCGCACATGCCGGCGATCACCGCGATACACGCCGCGATCCGCATCGATACATCCGGTTCGGCGAAGAACAGGATCGGCACGAAACCCCAGATCGCCCCTTGCACGAAGGCATTGCCGACCGCATGACGCATCGCTTTGTTTGCGTTCTCGGGCTTGTGCGCCATCTGGCGGGATCGCCACCAGGCGCGCAGCCCGATCAACTGCATGACCGCCAGCGCCCCGATCCAGATCAACAGCGTCGGCAACAGCCCGGTGTGGAAACACACCGCAAGCAAAATCAGTGAGGCGCAGGCGGAACTCGCCACCGCCGCCGGCGTCATCCGAACGATGGCGCGCACCTGTTCGAAGCGCAGTAATGCCCTCGCATTCTGCTTGACCCCCTGGCCGCCATCCGGCCCGGAAGTCGTGCCATCCAAAAAATCCCATAAGAAGCGCAAGGCTGCGTCTCCTGCTCATTCCCGGGCGAAACTGTGAGCCCCAACGCTTAAATTTGCGTAATGGGAGCGGTTTGGCTCCCCCTCTTAAGCACTAGAAACAACAAAGATTTTCAGAAGGGTTAGCAAGGTGTTACCGGGCTTTCGGAAATGTGAAAGCGGCAGCCGGCAGCCCTGCCCGTTGCCTGCCTCTAAACGGGGCTGACCGGAGGATACAGGCGACGGCCATATCATGTGAGCACATGAACTATTGTATCTAGCTCGCGGTATTTGCACGTATTTCGCGTGTCTTGACGGCTGCGACCAACTGTCCGGATAATAACGGTTTGGAAAGCAAACTCCTCTATACCGCTTTTGGACTTGGCACCGCAAAAGGACCTGGATCCAATCATGGACCGGGTTCCAGAAAAGGAAACGGTGAGTGTATGCCTGCCAATACCGCCCAGCCACTCAGGCTCCTCGCGGTCGACGATGATGCGGCCTCGGCCGAGCTGATCGTCCGTGTTGCTGAACGGTGCGGCTTCGAGGCGTTCGCAACCTCGGATTCGCGCGGCGTGATCTCTTTGACCAAGGCTTTGCAGCCCGACATCATCGCGCTCGACATGTGCATGCCCAATATCGATGCGATCGAACTGTTCGGCCTTCTGGCCGAATGCGATTTCAAGGGTCGCATCCTGATCGTGAGCGGTCAGGATGAAGCTGTTCTGCGCGACGCAAAGCGCACCGCGGAATCGCTGGGTCTCTCGGTGCCCTGGCTACAGCAGAAACCGCTCGATTTCGGCACCCTGCGCTCGATGCTGAAGGCCCAGGCAGAAGACCCCGAAGCCGCCCTGGCGCGCCGGGCGTCCTAGTCTGCCGCGGCCCTCCGGGCCAGACGCGTCTCTCCACAAACACGAAAAAGCGGGCCAGTGCCGGCCCGCCTTTCAAACACCTGTTTCAGGCAAGGATCTCAGGCAGCGTTGCGCGCCGCCAGCGCCTTCTCGATCTTTTCGAGCAGCCGTGGCAGATCGACAGGCTTGGTATCGAAATCGATACAGCCGGCATTGAGGGCATTCTGCCGGTCGGTTTCAAAAGCGCTGGCTGTCAAGGCGATCACCGGGATGTGGGCCGTCTCCCCGTTTGCCTTGATCCGGCGCGTCGCCTCACAGCCGCACATTTCCCCGAGCCCGATATCCATGAGAATAAGGTCAGGTCTCACCGATGCGGCGGCCGCGACGCCGCTTGGCCCATCGACGGCATACTCGACCTCGTAGCCGCGGCGCACCAGCCGGCGACCAAGGACGTCGCGGTTGATCTCATTGTCCTCGACCATCAGGATTCGTGTCATTTCGTTCCCTCCCTTCGGGTCAGCCCAGGTTCAACCATTGACTACAACAGCTGTCTCGATCTCGATCTCTTCGTCTTGCGGCACATGAATGCCGAGACGCGCGAACTGGGTGTGAATCTTCTCGGCGTCGAGCGGCTTGACGAGACATCCGTCGGCCCCGTTCTCGATCGCCTTGAGCCGTTCTTCGGCGACCGACAGCATCACCACCGGCGTGTCGGCGAGCTGATCATCTGCCTTGATCATCGAGAGCACGTCCCAGCCATTGTATCCGGGCATCAGCACATCGAGGAAAATCACCGATGGCCGCGTGGCGCGCGCTACCTGCACGCAGCTTTGCGGGCTGTCGGTCATGATCGGACGCAGCCCTTCCTTGACCAGCAGCCGTTCCGCGAGATCGAGGAATGCCGGGTCATCGTCGACGATCAGAACACGCGGCGCCTCGCCCCGATCGGTGATTGCCGAAACCACGGCCGGCGCCCGGCGCCCCGGATCCGCGGCCTCCATGGCTGCATCGAGACCCGCTTCGCCCGCCGAATAGCCGGGACAATGGGCAGGAATATCGATGGTGAAGGTCGAGCCCTTGCCCTTGGCGCTCTTGAACGTCAGGTCACCGCCCATGAGCTGGCAAAGCCGGCGGCTGAGCGAAAGGCCAAGCCCGGTCCCGCCATATTTGGCAGAGATCGAATTGTTGGCCTGGGTGAAATTGTTGAACAGGTTTTTCTGGTCTTCCTTGTCGATCCCGATCCCGGTGTCGGAGACCGTGATGCTCACCCGCTCACCGTCCTCATAGGCATTGCGGCGCATGGTGACGCTGATCGTGCCCTCGTGAGTGAATTTGGCGGCGTTGCTGACAAGGTTGAAAATCGCCTGGCGCAGCTTTGTCGGGTCCGAATACATCTCGCCCAGATTGGCGCCGCGTTCGATGACCAGCTTGTTCTTGTGCTTGTCTGCGAGCGGGCGGCCGGTGGCTTCGACTTCGTCGAGCAATCCGCCGAGCGAAATTTCCTCGATATTGAGCTGCATTTTCCCGGCCTCGATCTTGGAGATATCGAGGATGTCATTGACCATCGCCAGCAGGTGCTTGCCGGCGGCGCTGATCTTTTGAAGGTCAGGGATCTGCTCGGTATTGCCGTCGAGCTCCGCGTCTTCGAGCAGGATTTCCGAATAGCCGATCACCGCATTGAGCGGCGTACGCAGTTCATGGCTCATCTTGGCGAGGAATTCGGATTTGGCACCATTGGCGCGCTCGGCAATCTCCTTGGCCGCGGTCAGCGCCGCCATCGCGTCCTGGCTGCGATCGATCTCCTTCAACAATGTCGATTGCGATTCGACGATTGCCGCATCGAAGGCAGAGGTTACCGCCGCATAGCCGGCCGCCGCTACGATCGACATCAGCCCCGGCCACACCAGCGCTTCCGTGGGCACGCTCTCAGGATAGCCGAATGCCAACCCGCATGCGCCCATCACGCCGAAGCCACCCGCGAATTGCAGCGCCACCAGCCAGCGCACCCGCGGCCTGTCGCCCAGCAGAAAGAAGGTCATGACGGGGATGACAACCGTCCACACCAGAAGCGGCGAAGTCAGCCCTCCATAGTGATAGGCGGTCCAGAACACGGTGAAGGTGAAGGTGGCCAACGCGCTCACGACCATCGGCACATAGGTCTGCGGCCATTTGAGAAACACCGCCGCGAGTGGCCAGTAGAGCATGACCGCGAGACCGAGTATGCCGAGATGGCTCACCGGATCGGGATCCAGCATGGCGAGCGCGATGATGGTGGGCAGCGCACACAACGGCGCCACGAAGCTGCTGATCAGGAAATTCTTGATCCGCCGGCGCTCATGCTGACGCAAGGCGTGATGGGCCGGCACCATCCGGCTTAGTGCGATGTCGATCCGGCGTATTGCATTCATCGTGCCCATCCCCTGGCAGAAAAACGCTGGCCATTAGACTCGCTAGACTTTGAAGAGTCGTAAAGACAACTCGCTTCACCAGCGCAATACCGGGATAAGAAGATTCATCGCTTACAAATCCTTATCCGTTTACTAAATCTGTTAAGTACTTCGTCGAGCTCGGCAGCCATACAAGCATTGACTTATATAAGTGAGCACTGATATTCGTGGAACAGAACCGGGAATTCCCCGCTGCAAACGGAGAAAATCATGCAAATCGATGTCGCCACCGCCATCGGCGCGGTCACCCGCAGTGTTCAAAGCCTCGAACATGAGGGCAAGCCCGCCAAGGCGGTGATCGCCACCCGCCGCTACCCCACCACGCCGGCAGACCTCTGGAACGCGATAACCAATCCCGACCGCATACCGCGCTGGTTCCTGCCGATCAGGGGCGAATTTTTTGAGGGCGGCAGCTTCCAGCTCGAGGGCAATGCGGGCGGCAAGATCCTCAAATGCGTACCCGAACAGGCGCTCTCCGTGACCTGGGAGTATGGCGGAGCGGTGAGCTGGGTCCACGTCACCCTCACCCCCGACGGGGATGGCACACAGTTGGAGCTTGAGCATATCTCACCGGTCGGCCCGCATTGGGATCAGTTTGGTCCCGGCGCTGCGGGCATCGGCTGGGACCTGCTGATTGCGCTTGGGCTCATGCTGCACCTTCAGACAGGCGCACCGGTCGATCCTGAAGATGCTCAGGCCTGGCCACTCACCGAACAAGGCAAGGATTTCATTGCCGCTGCCAGCGCAGCATGGGCAGAAGCCGCGATCGCGGACGGCGAAGACCCACAAAAGGCGAGGGAAGCCGCCGAAGCCTGCCGAAAATTCTATACCGGCGAACAGGGCTGACCCCATGCACGCCTTCGATGTGCTGGGCGACCCCGTGCGCCGGCGGATCCTTGAACTGCTGGCCGAGAACGAACGCGCCTCGGGCGACGTGGTCGCGGTGATCGCGAAGGAATTCGGCATCACCCAGGCCGCGGTCTCCCAGCACCTCAAGGTCCTGCGAGACAGCGGCTTCGCCACTGTGCGCCCCGAAGGCGCCCGCCGCATCTACACCCTCGACGCCACCCCGATGGCCGAAGTCGACGCCTGGCTCGGCCACTTCCGCGGCTTCTGGACCCACCGCCTGGAGGCCCTCGCCACGGAGGTCGAGCGGGGGAAACGGCGGAGGAAGTGATGTCGAAAGAAAAATGGTGGGCCCGCCAGGACTCGAACCTGGAACCTAACCGTTATGAGCGGTCAGCTCTAACCAATTGAGCTACGGGCCCGTTTGCCGTGGCAAGCGGCGTCGACGCGGTTGTATCGCATTTCTCCTAAATTTCTACCAAGGAATATGCCGGGGGAAATCCGCAAAAAACTCTGAAAAATCGCCAAGGATTTCCCGGGCGCAGTCGTCCTAGCTATCGAACCATGCCGCAAATCCGTCGCAAACGGTTCGCAGACATGAACAATACCCAAACTGGAGACAGACTGATGCGGACTTCCTCCCTCCTCCCGCTCGCCGCCGCGCTCGCGCTGGCTTTTGCCACACCCGCGATGGCGCAGGACACCCAAGACGCCGGCCTTATCACCATCACCGGCCAGGGCGAGGCGCTTGCCACCCCCGACATGGCGACCATCACCTCGGGTGTTGTGGCCGATGGCGAAACCGCCCGAGAGGCGCTTGATGCCAACAACGCTGCCATGGCCGAACTGATCGATGTGCTCAAGGGCGCCGGCATCGAATCGCGCGACATCCAGACATCGGGCTTTTCGGTGCAGCCCAACTATGTCTACACCGACAAGCGCGACGAGAACGGCTACCAGCTGCCGCCCAAGATCAATGGCTATCGCGTCTCCAACAATGTGACGGTCCGCGTGCGCGACCTCGACAGCCTCGGCGGCGTGCTCGATCGGGCCGTGACCGTTGGCGCGAATACCATCTCGAATGTCGCTTTCTCGGTTTCCGACCCGGCGGCCCTGCTCGATGATGCGCGCAAATCCGCGGTCGAGGACGCCATTGCCAAGGCGAGGCTTTATGCGACCGCCGCCGGTGTTGAGCTGGGCGAAATCCGCATGATCACCGAACAGGGTGGCGGCGGTGCGCCCCAGCCCGTGGCCGACATGCGCCGCTACGCCATGGCGGAAGCGGCCGCGGTGCCGGTCGAAGCCGGCGAACTGGCCTATAATGTCTCGGTGACCATCCAGTGGGCGCTCGAACAGTAGACACTTTGCATCGGGCGGGTCACACGACCCGCCCTTTCCTCAGCCCGAAACCACCTGCCAGAGCATTCTGACCCCGACGATCAGCAGATAGACCGCAAAGGCGATCTTGAGCGTACGCGCCGGCAGTTTGTGAGCAATTGCGGCACCGACCGGTGCGAACAAAGCCGCCATGACCCCGAGCACGACCAGCCCGGGCAGATTGATATAGCCAAAAGAAAAGGGCGGCCGACCGGCGACGCTCCAGCCCGAAACGACGAAACCAAGCGCCGCGGGAACGGCCAGCACCACCCCGATGGCCGAGGCCGTGCCCACGGCCCGGTGCATGGTGAGCCCGAAACTCGTCAGCGTCGGGACGCTCAGCGCACCGCCACCAATCCCCATCAGCGCCGAGATATAGCCGACGATTGCCGCAGCGATGCGATGCGCCACGGGTTTTCCCGCGACGCCCCTGGTCAGTCTCTCGATCACCGGAAACACCGAGTTGAGCGCGATCAGCAGCACCACGACCCCGAACACCAGGCGCAGGACATCGCCGGTATAGAGCCCTGCCATCAGACCGCCGACCAGCGAGGCGACCGCGATCACCGGCGCCCAGAGCCACAGCGTTGTGAAGTCGACAGAATCACGCCTGGCATGCGCCTGCGCGCTGCGCAGCCCGGTGGGGATGATCACGGCAAGCGAAGTCCCCACCGCCACATGCATCACCACCGCAGGGTCATAGCCCAGAATGCCCAGCACCAGCGCCATGGCGGGCACCATGACGGTGCCGCCACCAATGCCCAGCAGGCCGGCGACGATCCCTGCGGCCACACCGGCGACAGCAAGCGTGGCGATGAAGGGGAGATACCCCAGAACGATGTCCATGATTTACCGCTGCAGCAAGGATTTAACGACGTGAGAGGATTGCTCTTTCGAGAATCTCGATCACCTCTTGTCGGCGATCTTCGGGCGCGGCGCAAACCTCATCGAGCGGGGTCTTGCCGTTCCATCCCTTCTTGAGCGGATCGGCCCCTGCATCGACAAGCATCTGCACCTGGCGCGGCGTGCACCAGCCTGCCGCGTTCTGCAACGCCGAACGCCGCTCGCCCGAGCCTTTTTCCGGGTCGGCGCCCGCTTCAAGCAGAAGCGCCATCACCGCAGCGCCGCCGCGCGGCCCGGCCGAGATGTAGAGCAGCGAATCTCCGTCGCCATCCTCTGCGTTGGGATCGCCCCCTTCAGCCAGATAGGCGCGCACCGCCTCGACGTCATTATTGCGGACATCACGAGCGATCGGCGGATCGGGCGGCGGCCTTTCGCAGCCCGAAACCGTGGCGAGTGCCAGCATGGCACCCAGAACCAGTCCAGCATGAACAAAGCCCATCTTCCCTCCGACGGGAATCGCGGCTCACCGCTTTGTTTCACTATAGGGCCGGCCCCGCTTTCCCACAAATAGGGAACCTTTTGCCTTGCCGGTCGTTAATTTGCTGCAATCGCGATCCAGCTTGCGAGCCGACAATGCTGCCGGTCCGGAAGTTGTGGTCGCGGCCAATGCATGCGCGGGGGGCGTTCCGGCGCAGCGAGGAAAGGAATACCGATGCGATTGAAATCCATTCTGATGACGGGCACAGCCCTGGCCCTGACGGCCGCGCTCTCCGTCTCGGCGCCGCTGGCCCAGTCCGGCGGCGACACCGCAGCCAAGCTCGAACAGGCCGGCCTTCCCGTCGGCCTTCTGGACGCCCGCAAGGCCGTTGCCGCCGCAGAGGCGGCGCTGACCACAGCCGAAAACGAAGGCGGCGACGTAGAAGCTGCGCAAGCGGCTCTTGCTGATGCCGAGGCCAATTTTGCAGCCCAGTGCCAGTCCGCCGGCTTTGATGACGCTGAAAGCTGCTCGGCAGCAATCGATGCGGCGCTCGCCGCAGAACTTGCCCCGCCGCCCGTAGTGGAGGAAGCCGCGCCGGTCGAAGAACCGATGATGGAGGAGGAGCCAGCTCAGGAAGAAGCGGCCCCTGCCGAAGAACCCGCTGCCGAAGAACCCGCTGCGGAAGAACCTGCGGCCGAAGAACCTGCACCCGAAGAACAGCAGGCCAGCGAAGAACCTGCCCAAGAACCGGTGATGGAAGAAGAGCCGGTAATGGAAGAAGAAACCGCCCCGGCTGAAGAACCCGCAATGGAAGAAGAGCCGGCTCAGCAGGAGCAGGCGGCCGAGGAACCCGCGGCAGAGGAGCAGGCGACAGAAGAACCGGCCACCGAAGAACCGATGGCTGAAGAACCGGCGATGGAAGAGATGGCGCCTGCCATCGACATCCCCGAAACCGCACTCGATCTCACCG
Source organism: Cucumibacter marinus DSM 18995 (assembly GCF_000429865.1). Classification (GTDB taxonomy): domain Bacteria; phylum Pseudomonadota; class Alphaproteobacteria; order Rhizobiales; family Devosiaceae; genus Cucumibacter; species Cucumibacter marinus. The sequence goes on along the minus strand of NZ_AUCR01000002.1, from coordinate 505,931 downwards.
ACGATGCCGCGGCGCGACTTGAGGCTGCCGGTTTGCCCGCCGGGTTGATCGACGCCTTCGCCGCTGTCAGCCGAGCAGGTGACGATTACGAGATGGCCCGAGCCTCCGGTGGCGACGTCGCCGGGGCAGAACAGCGTCTGCGCGATGCCATCGATAATCTGAGCGGGATGTGCACCGACGCCGGTTTCGCCGATATCGAGACCTGCCGCACCGGCGTTCAGGCCGCCATCAACACCGAACCTCAGCCAGAGGAAATGACGGCCGAGGAACAGGGTGGCGAAGCGGCTGAAGAACCGGCCACGAGCGAGGAACAGGCCGCCACCGAAGAAGCGGAAGAGCCAGAGCCGGTCTCCGAGGAAGCCCTGGAGCAGTCGGACGTGGAGCCGCTGCCCGAGAGCGTACCCGAGGAAGAAGCTGCGCCGGTGCTCGACAGCGCCAAGGAAGCTGAAACCGAAGCGGAATCTGGCGCAAGCGACGACCAGCAGGCAACCGCAGAAGATCAGCAGGCCGAAGAACAGCCTGCGGATGACACCCCGGCCCCCACTTCTGACGAAGATGCCCAGGCCGATGCCGTGCCGCAGCAGGTGGAAAGCGCCACCGCCGAGGAAGGCGAGACCGTGAACGCCGAGGAAGCGCGCCGCGAACGCCGCGACCGTCGCCCGGACAACGCCGAGGTTGTTGAGCAGGAAGGCAATCGCATCATCTTCCAGATCAACAACCAGATCGTCATTCGTGGCGGGGACGAAAACCGCTTCTATGACGAAGATGAAGACGATGTCTTCTACGAGCGTCTGCGTGGCGGCAATCTGCGCGAAACCATCACCCGCCCCAACGGGGTGCAGATCGTCACGATCTACAACCGTAATGGCGACGTGATCCGCCGCTCGCGGATCATGCCCGACGGCCGCGAGGTTGTGTTGGTCTATTTGCCCGAAGACCGCGAGGAGGAACTCCTCGACTGGAGTGATCCGGGCCGCGACCTGCCCCGTCTGCAGCTCGATATTCCGGTTGGCGAGTACATCTTCTCGGTCTCCGCGAATTCGCGCAGCAATGATCTCGTGGACTTTTGGGAACGTCCGCCGGTCGAACGCGTCGAGCGCCTCTATTCGGTCGACGAGGTGAAGCGTTCTGCCCGAATTCGCGACAAGGTCCGCCGCGTTGAAATCGACACGCTGACCTTCGGTCTCGATTCGGCGAGCCTCTCGCAGGACCAGATCGCCAAGCTGGCCAGTGTCGCCAATGCGATGCACGACATGCTGGACCGCTATCCGGGCCACACCTTCCTGATCGAAGGGCACACCGACGCCACCGGCTCGGACCTTTACAACCTGGCGCTCTCGGACCGTCGCGCGGCCTCCGTCGCGATCGCTCTGACGGAATATTTCGATATTCCGGCCGAAAACCTGGCCACTCAGGGCTATGGCGAACGCTATCTCAAGGTCCAGACCCAGGAAGCGAACCGCTACAACCGCCGGGTAACGATCCGCCGGATTACGCCGCTGATCTCCCCGATCGCGCGCAACTAGGCGGTCTTCGCCACACCGAACAGACGAGGCCGGGCCTTTGGGTCCGGCCTTTTTGCGTCGATCGAGTTACTAGTGGGTGAGGTGAAGGACGACGGTGCGGCTATGAGGTTGCGAGCGATGCTCGAACAGATAGATCCCTTGCCAGGTGCCCAGTTGAAGCCGTCCTTCAGCCACCGGAATTGAAACACTGGGCTGCATCAGCGCCGCCTTGATATGGGCCGGCATGTCGTCGGGTCCTTCCGCCGTGTGGCGCAGCCAGTCCATGCCCTCGGGGGCGATGCGCGAGAAGAATTCCTGCAGATCCGCCTTCACGTCCGGATCGGCATTCTCCTGAATGATCAGCGAGCAGGACGTGTGCTTGACGAAGGCTACGAAAAGCCGCGGCCCATGCGTGCGCCGAAGCAGGAACTCATTGATCTGACCGGTGATCTCGTAGAGCCCCTGACCATTGGTCTCAACCGTGATTTCGCGCTGTGCCATCATGGCTGGTTCCTCCCGGGCTCGTGTGACACGGCAAGCCTAGCACCGCTCCGCGGCCGGCTCCAAGCGGAACCCGATCCCCTGCCATGCGTTGATTACATTGAACAATCACGGCATCGCCGCGCATGAAGGAGATCACAATGGCCGAAGATCAGGATCGTGAAACCGTCGTCGTCTCGGGTGGCAGCGGAGGTGCCGGCTGGTTCGTCGCCATCATCGCCGTGATCGCCCTCATTTTCGTGGGCTACCTGTTTTACAACGGCACCTTCACCACCCAGGATTCCGTCGACGTCAGCATCGAGGTCCCCGACACGCTGACCCCCGATGGCCAGTAGTCCAACCAAGGAACGGGAGTGAATCATGAACCGCATTCAACCCGGCGTCGAGCCGCTCCGCCCCGAAAACCGGGACAAGCCGGATGCGTCCGACCCCAATCCCGACAAGCCGCACAAACAGCCGACACATGGCGACAATAGCGCCCGCCGCGTGGTCGAGACCGAGCGCACCATCGCCGGACGCTCGCGCAAGGGCATCATTGTCTTTGCGGTGATCCTGGGCGTGATCGGGCTCGCGCTCGTTCTCTCCGGCCTGTTTGCCGGCTGACGGTCAGCGCTCCGCGAGCGCCAGCCGCACGGCCAAAAGACCGAAAGCCGCCGCAAAGCTGCGCCGCAGCCAGGCCATGATACGGGCCGAACTCAACACACGCTGGCGCAACAGCGCGGCCAGCGCGCCATAAACGGCAAAGACCGCAAAGGTCATGCCCATGAACACCGCCGCCAGCGCCGCCATGTCGAGCGCTGGCGCCGTGCTTTGCGGGGAGATGAACTGCGGCAGGAACGCCAAAAAGAATACCGATAGCTTGGGATTGAGCGCATTGGCGCCCATCGCCACCATGAAGGTGCGGACCGCCGAGGCGCGGGGCGCATCGGGGTTGATGGTCATCGCACCGCGTTCCTTGAGCGTCTGCCAGCCGAGATAAAGCAGATATCCGACCCCGGCGAACCTCACGATCTCAAACGCCAGTGCGCTCGCATGCAGCAGGGCAGCGAGGCCCAGGATCGCCGCTGCCGCATGCGGCAGGATCGCGATCGTGCACGCAAGGGCCGTCATCACAGACCATGCAAAGCCGCGGCTCAACGCCGCCGCCAACGTCAGCACAACACCGGTTCCCGGCAGAATGATCACCACAAGCGATGTCAGCAGAAACTCGATGCTCATCGGACAACCCCTCATCTCGCATTGCGGCCGGTTGGCCGCCATATTGCCCCGAAATCTCCCCAATTAACCGGGAACCGGGGCCAATGCCCTAGCGTTCATAGACCATGATTTGTTCGGAAAGGACACAGGATCATGGCTAGAACTGACGAGACTGGTTTTCATAACGCGCGCCCCACCCGGAGCTATTCCGAGCGCCACTATGTGCGAGACAGCGGCGGCGGACATCCGGGCGTATGGGTCTTCGCAGGCGTCGTCGTTTTGGCGCTTGTGCTGCTGGGCCTGTTCATGCTGCCCGGCAACCAGAACCCCCCACCGAGCAATGTGGACATTCAACTGGAGCAGCCCGCCACAACGCCCGCTCCGGCGGAAGGTGAAGCCCCGGTCGACCTCGATATCTCCACCCCGCCTGCCAATGGCAGCGAGGCGCCGCCCGAAATCACGGCGCCGGTTGAAGAGCCGGCCACCGCTCCGGGTGAGAATAACGTCCAGTAGATCTGCCAGCAAAGAACACCGCACCGGTCCTGAGCACCACAGCTAGCGTCCCGCCGGTTGCGGTGAGCGCCCTGCCCCAGTCCCCGGGGTGGGGCGCTTCACGTTCGGGGTGGAGGATGAGGCGTCATGCCGTCTCGGGCTGGCGCTCGCGAATCCGGTAGGTGCAGCGCCGGGCGCCCGAGACGATATGGCTTTCGCGCCTGATCTCGGTATCGGCACCGAGCACGGCCTGGAACAGCGTCAATTCCGCCCTGCACAGCCCCTGGCAGGCCGTTGCCGCTGCGCAGATCGGGCAATGGTTTTCATGCAGGAAGAAGCCCCCCTCACCGTCCGGCTCAACCTGGGCCATATAGCCTTCGCGCTGCCGCAAATCCGCCAGCGTCGCGACCCGATCCGCGAGCGGCGAATCCGTGTCGACTGCAGCGCCATAGAGCTCGCGTGACCTGGCCTCACGGGCCGCGATCACCTTGTCGAGCCCGTCTTCCCCGAACAGCGACTTGACCGAAGTCAGCACTTCAAGCGTCAGGTCCGAGTGGCGGTCGGGAAAGCGCCCATGCCCGGCCTCGGTCAGCCGCCAGTAGCGGCGCGGTCGGCCAACCCCTTCCGCGCGGTCCTCAAAGTCAACCAGACCCTCCCCCTCCAGCCGGTCCAACTGCTGGCGGATAGCCACCGTCGTCACCTTCATCAGCCTGGCCAGATCTGCCGCGGTCAATTCGCCACGCGATTTGAGCGCGAACAGCAGGCGATGCCCGCCGCGCTCGCTGGTGTTTTCGGGATGCTCGGTCATGTCGGTTTGATTGGTCATGGCTACAATTAATAAAACAAGGATTGACTTGTCAAATAACACGTACTAGCAAAAAAGAAAGGAAAAACTTTTTTAATTCGATTCCGTGTGCCGCCATGACCGTTCAATCCGCCAATACCGCCCTGCCGGAAACCCCTTCCCCCGCCACACCCCGCCACTCCACATGGGCAGATCTCGCCAGGGACGGACGCTTGCCCCTCACCGCCACGCTGGTCGTGGCCATTGGCTCGCATGCACTCAACGGGTTCCTGACCCTCACCATCGTCCCCTCCATGGTCGCCGAGCTCGGCGGACGCGAGGTCATGTATTGGGTGTTCGCCCTGTTCCAGATCAGCGCCATCATCTCCGGCACCCTGGCCGGCGCCATCAAGGCGCGCATCGGGGCCCGCGAAACCATGCTTGTGGGCATCGGCCTGGTCGCGATCGGCTCGGTGATCGCCGGCACGGCCGGTGATCTCACCGCGGTGCTGATCGGCCGCGGCCTGCAGGGCGTGGGCGAAGGGCTCATCATCTCGGTCTCCCACATGCTGATCGCCGCGAGCTATCCCGGCTGGCTGATGCCCCGCATGTTCTCGGCCCAAAGCGTCATCTGGGCAGCGGCGGCAGGCTTCGGCCCCCTGGCCGCAGGCACCCTCACCGAGCTGGTGAGCTGGCGCGCCGCCTTCCTCGTCAATCTCCCCCTGGCGGCCCTCATGCTGGTTCAGGCATTGACTGCCATTCCCGCGCAGGACCGCACAACCGCCCGCTCCCCCGGCTTCCGCCCGCCTTTGTTGCGCATGGCATCGCTGGCTGCGGCCGTACTTGCCTTGTGCATGGTCGGCCAGTCGCGCGAACCCGGCCTCATCGCCCTCTACATCACCGTGGCGGTGGTCCTGCTGGCCATGATGGCCGGGCTCGACCGGCGCGCCGTGGCGCGGCTCCTGCCCGCCGACCTGTTCAAACCGGCAAGCTGGGTGCGGCTGGGCTTTCTGATCGCGGTCTTGACCCCGCTCGGCACCATGGCCACCGGCGTGCTGGTGCCGTCCATCGCCCAGTCGGTCTGGGGCTTCGGCCCGACCCAGGCGGGGTATTACGGCACATTGCTGGCGCTGAGTTGGACCACCGGGTCGCTGACAGTCGTCGGGATCGCCAACACCGACACCCAGCTGCGGATTGTGCGCTTGGGGCTCTTTCTCATCACTGTCGGGATGACCATATGCGCCTTGGCGCTGTCGATGCCTTCACCCTGGGTCATGGCCGCCGGTATTGCGATGATCGGATATGGATATGGAACCCACACCCTGTTCCTCGACAAGTTCATGATTGCGTCGGCAAGCGAGACGGAGCGCGACCGCGTTTCGGGCATGATGCCGCCCGTCGATTCCACAGGCCGCGCCCTGGGCGCCGCATTCGCCGGCTTTCTGGCACTTTCGCTCGGCCTGTTTGACGGCGCCCCTGTCGATCGCGTAGTCGCTCCTGAGGCGGTGCTCGCCACCGCGCCGCAGATCTTCATCATCGGGGCAGCGGTGGTCGGTCTGGCCGGGCTCACCGCCCTTCGCCTGCCCAACCCCGCCACGATCGCCAACGCACGGATCTGACATGACTATTCTTCTCACAGGCGGAACCGGATCCATTGGCCGCGGCGTTCTGGCCGAGTTGGTCAGGCAGGGCCATCATGTCGCCGCCCTGGCACGGACACCTCATGCTGCCGATGCCGTGGCCGTTGCCGGCGCTACCCCGGTTCATGGCAACCTGGCCGACGCGGCACGGTGGATACGCGAGCTCGGCGATCTCGACGGCATCATCCACATCGCCGCCAGCTTCGGGCCGGATATGTCCGCCAATGATGCCGCCCTGGTGCGCGCCGTGATCGAAACAGCCCCAGGCCATGCCCGTCGGCTCGGCGACCGTTTGCCCGTGATCTACACGGGCGGCTGCTGGCTTTATGGCGAAACAGGTGACGACGCCGCCATCGAAGGCTCGCGCTTCGATCCCCCCGCCGCCTTCCGCCACACCATCTTGCACCGCAACTGGCTCTATGAATCCCCGCATCTGCGCGCCTCCACCATCCACCCTGCCGGGGTATGGCACGACAATGGCGGCGCCATCGGCCGAATCCTGCGCGCGGCTCGCGCCGGGCGCGCACCGGGCTTGATCGGTTCAGGCAAGGCCCGCTGGCCGCTGGTGCACGCCGATGATCTCGCTGCGCTTTATGTGAAGGTGCTCGAGGCAGGTCGCCACGGTCAGGACTATCACGGTGTCGCCGAACGGGGCGTGGCAGCGGGCGAGATCGCCGAGCATCTTGCCAACCGTTTCGGCGCGCCGGCACCGGTGCGCGAACCGCTTGAGAACGTCATGACTGAACTGGGCGATTGGGCCGAATGCCTGACCTTCGACCAGACCATGGAAGCCCCGCGCAGCCGCGATGAGCTGGGCTGGACCCCGGCCCGGCCCGGTGTATTGGCGGCGTTCTAGGAGCGCCCGCTAGTTCTGGGTGGAAGCGAAGACGGAATCGCCCTGCTCATCGATGATCTGACGCCCCTTGGCCAGCGCTGCAGAAGCCGCATCGTCCTTGGTCTGCAACCGGTCGGCACGGATGAAACGGGTGCTGCGGACATTGTCCCCATCCTGCTTCTCGATGACGCCGGCAAGCTGATATTCGCGCCCTGCTGCCATCAGGAGCGCCTTGATGGTGTAGCCCTTGTAGTCTTCCTGCTCGAGGGTGACTTCGACGCCGTCGGTATCGCCTTTGCCGCCAAACAGTTTCTTGAGAAATGACATAACTCTCTCCCTGTCGGGGCGGCCAGGCCACCCGGATTGCTCTATCCTTACCGTATCGTGTTCCTATCTCAATCCCCGGCCACGGGAAATGCCGCGAGTTTCGAATTCAACTATACCCAACAAACATTTGCCTGCGCTGGCACTTTTCACGGGGCTTTGCCATAGTGCCGCCACCTCGAGCGTCAACACTTGCACCACCGCAAACTAGGGAAGCCCGATGCGTCAGATCCTGTCTTTCGTCCTGATTTTTGGCCTGACCATGTCGGCACCTTTCACTGCGTTCGCCCAGTCCGGATCGAGCGATTCGATTCCCACTTTCAACCTGCTGCCCGAGACCGGGCTGATTGTGGGCGATACTGTTCGCGTCGATTCACGATTTGCGGAGCAGAACGATATCGAAGTGCCCACCCCTTTCTCGTTCCTCGTGCCGACGGAACGGCTGGTGGACGCGGTTGTGGAGCCTGCACCCAGACCTGGCACTGCTTTTGTGAAGGTCAGCTTCGTCACGGAGCAGCGCGGCCTGATTGAAGATCTGCAGATCGTGCCGCTCAGCCTTTCCATGGAAGGCGACCGGCTGGAAAACCTCGCCCAGTCCCTCGGCAATGACGCGTTCAACATGGCTGTCGAAGGCTCCGAGCAATCGGCCCGCGCAGTGGTCCGCTCGACCAAGATCTCGGGTTATCCGGCCGTCGAAGTCCTGGGCCAATACGTCGATTCGGAAAAGGGCCCGATGTATCTCAGGATTGTGGGCATCCCCCACCCGGCCAAACCGTCCGGTGTGGTTGCAGTCCAAAGCGTCGTCGCCAGCCGTCTCGATGTACCCACCCCCGATGCCTTCCCCCTCACCCGCGGGGGCACGGCGCTCAGGCATTTCGCTTTTCTGGACTGATCTCCACTAAACCCGCCTGACCGGCTGACGCAGCACGGTCTTGAGCTTTTCCGGCGCCGTGCGCCGGGGATCGCCGATATAGATCTCGTGATGATGCCCGGTTTCGGTCAATCCGTTGGCGGGCAGGAACTCGTGATGCAGCTTTGCGATTGTCGGTCCCTCTTCGCTATAGGGCCCGATATGCATGATCTGTACGCTTAGCCCCTCATCATAGGGCTCCAGTCTCAGGCTGGCTGGCGGATCACCGAGTTTCCCCTTGGCCTTCACGATCCCTGCTTCGACCATCTCCGGGGTGATCCAGTCCGGCTGCATGATCATCATGGTCCATTCCCACTGATCCTTGTCGCCGGTGATATAGGCATCCATGTCCTCGGCCCACCAGAGCCCTTCCAGCGGGGCCACGCCATAGTCGCGCCCCAGCTCCTTCTTCGACATGAACTTGACCGGATAGCTGACCGAATAGAGCCACTCGACCGCCTTCGCATAGGCCGGGCCGCCGGGGCTGCCCGCGCCATCCACCTTGAGGAACTGCATCTTCGGCACTTCGATAATCTCGAATGCCTTCGCCGAGGGCATATAGAGATGCTTGAGCGTCTTCTTGAAGTCCACCTTGTCCATATCGATCGCCTGCCCTTCTGCCTTGTCTGTTTCCCTGTGCATTCGCGCGCCCTGGCACCCATCCCTTGCCAAGCATCACTTGTTATTCTAGTACTAGAATATGGAACACAAGACAACCGATGCCGAACTGCTTTTGCTCGGTTTGATCGCCGAAATGCCAAGGCATGGCTATGAGCTCGAACAGGTCATTGAGCAGCGGGGAATGCGCGAATGGACCCAGATCGGCTTCTCCTCGATCTATTTCGTGCTCGGCAAGCTGGAGAAGGCTGGGCTGATCGCCGCCCGCGCGCCGGAAAGCGCCAAGTCGCGCAAGATCTTCACGCTCACCGCCACCGGCGAGGAAACCCTGAGGACACAGACGGTTGAAGCGCTGCGCGAGGTCCGCCCCCGCCCCTCATCGGTGCTTCTGGGCATGGCCCATTGGCCGGTTCTGGACCGTGACACGGCCCTTGGCGCCCTCGCCGACCGGGCCAGGGCCGTTGGTGCCGAGATCGAACGCCTCGCTGCGATCCAGTATGACCAGCAACCCCTGCCCGATTTCGTCAATGCCTTGTTCGACTATTCGCTCGGCCAGCTTCGGGCGGAACTGAAATGGGTCGAAGAGACCCTTGCTTATATGGAAGCCAGGCCATGGCCGAAATGATCGCCAGGTGCCGGGCCGAAAACGGAGATGACCATGGATCCGCTTGCTGACCGGGATACGATGAAACGGCTTTATCAGCCTCCCGCCGAGCAGTTCGCGCGCGTGAGCGTGCCGGAACTGACCTATTTCATGGTCGATGGTGCGGGGAGCCCGCAAGGCCCCGACTACGCCCGGGCGCTCAAATATCTCTCGACCGTGGTGTTTCCCGTTCGTGTAGAGGCCCGCAAGCGTATGGGAGCGGAGTTTGTCGAGCCACCGGTCGAGGCCCTTTACTGGGCAGACGACCCTGCCGATTTCGTCAACGCCAATCTCGACAAATGGAAATGGCGGATCATGATCGTCGCCCCGCCCTGGATCACGGAGCAGATGCTGGCCTCGGCTGTCAGTCAGGCCGAAACACGCCTGGGTCCGCCGCCCGAAACCCTGCGGCTCGAGAAACTGGAGGAAGGGGATTGCGTGCAGATTCTGCATCGCGGCGACTATCCCGAGCAGGGACCGATCATGCACAAGCTGCACGGTGAATACCTGCCGGCGCACGGTCTGGCGCCGGCAGGGCCGCATCACGAGATCTATCTCAACGATCCCAATCGCACCGCGCCGGAAAAACGCCGCACCATTCTGCGCCAGCCCGTCAAATCGGTTGACTGACAGTCACCGGGGCGCATCCGCGAGTAGCAGAGCGACCAACCGCTCAAGATCCTCACGGCGCGACGCTGGATTGAAAACGCCGAGCTGATCGAGACCGATCAGCCCGGCATATAGCAAACGCGCCGCCTGTGCCGCGTCCGCAACTCCGGACTCGGCGAACAAGCCGGTCACAAAGCCGAGTCGCCGATCCTCGACGCCGGCCAGCACCGCCGCGGCCTTGGGGTCGTGCCGCGCCCAATCGCGAATGGCGGCCTCGACCACCACTCCGCCATAGGGCAGATCGAGATCGCTGGTGGTCAGGGCGACCAGCGCGCTGAGTCGTTCGCGGGCATTCTCCCCCGCCGCCTCGACCGCGGCGATAATTCCCTCGGTCGCCTGTCCCTGCCAATGATCGAGCATCGCCTGCTTGAACGCCGGCAGATCCTTGAAGTGCCAGTAGAACGAGCCTTTGCTGACCTTCAGGTCGCGGGCGATGGCCTCGGCACGCACTGCCTGCGGTCCGCCACGCGACAGCGCGCGAAACCCGGCCCTGATCCAGTCTTCAGGGGCAAGGCTGCCGGCTTTTGCCATCGTTCAACTCCGCATGCTGCACGGCGCCAATCGCCTTGTGCGGTCAATCGCCACATCCATACGGCACCGTATTGATGCGCGCAAGCAGCACCTCTAACATACGGTACCGTATGGAAATGGAGACCAGATCATGTCACCCCGAATCCCTTTGCTGATCGCTGCCGCGATCGCTTTTCTCACCTTCTTTCTGCATGTCTTTGGCGGCGGCCCGGAATTCCTCGCCCCCGCCCTCGCCAGCGACCTCACCGCCGATGGCAAGGCGCTCTATGCCGTTCTCTGGCACATGGTCTCGGCCTTCATGCTGATCAGTGTTGCCAGCTTCGCCCTTGGCATATGGCGGCCCGATATCGGCAGCGGCGCCGTGCTCGCCGTCACTGCCCTCAATATTGCGATTATCGGTCTGTTCCTGTTTTACGGCACGACCCGGCTCGGTTCGCCCTGGCCGCTGCCGCAATGGATCATCTTTGCCGTGCTGTCGGGCCTGGCGTTATGGGGACTGGCGCTAAACCACCGCTCGCCCCGCCTGCCCGCCTGATCATGTCCCGCGGGGGCCCGCAAACATGCCCTCGACAGCGAGCGTGACGATAATCTCGATCTGCTCCCAGGCGCGGGCGCGGGCCTCTTCGGTGAACTGGCCGACATAGTTCATGGTGACGATGCCATGCACCGAGGACCACAGCGCCCAGGCGGTGGCCTTGCGCTGGTCTTCGTCTTCGACCGCCTCTTGCAGCAGATCGGCGACGATACCGATCAGCACCTCGGGCGTTTCCGCATATTCCATACTTTCAAACGCCGCGGCCCGGCTGCGGTTGAATGCCAGAAGCGCCGACCAGCGCTTGGCACTGTCCTCGACAAAACCGAGATAGAGCCGCGCCAGGCCCAAAAGATGAAACCGGATCTTGTCGCGCGGGGCATTTTCGAGTTTGCCCGCGGCAACAGCATCGACAAAGGCGGCCGCCTGCTTTTCGAGGTTCTTGTGCCCCAACGCGTTGAGCTGGGCATAGATCCTCAAATTCGCCTCGCGGATCAGCCGGTCGACATTGCCGAAAAGGTTATAGACCGTCCCCACCGAAACATCCGCCGCACGCGCCAGATCGCGCGCCTTGATGCCCTCGAGCCCGGCCTTGTCCATGGCGCTCAGCGTCGCCTCGATCAGCCTTTCGCGCACTTCGGTGTGTTTGAGGGTCATCTCTGCTCCGCGATATCCGGTTTCGGCTTGGCCACCGTCCGGCCGGTGCCGTCCCGCAGCATGACGCGGACCGTGCAGCCGCCTGACGCCCGGTTTGGCCCTGCCGCACCAGATAGTCTAACGCATTTGAACCCTGTTCAAAGCCATGAGTCGTTGATCTGCCCGACACGCCTCCCGGCAAATTGACACGGTCATTCCATTGCCCCGGACGAGGCTAGCACGTCCTGAAGCACCCTCATGATCGGCGCGGCTATCATCAGTTACTGGTCGGCTGCGGGAAGGCGGATATCTCAGCTTTCACCTTTGTGCCCTGTCTGACCGTCCCGGTCCTGTTTCGCATCCCCAGCATCCCCGTCGCCGGCAGGAGCCAGGAACGACCCGCTGGTCGGCGGCAGGATGCGCTTGAAGAGGTCGACATCGGTCTTTTCGATCCTTGTGTGCGACCAGCCGGGGCCGGGCCGTTTGAGGTCGAGAAGGTCGCGCACATTGTCCGTCTCGCGGATCAGCCTGGCGATTTCCGTTGCTTTTTCAGGCAGTTCCAGCCCCTCGGTTTCCGCCTGCGGCGTATAGACCAACGTCACGAGGTCCGGATAGTGGCTGAGGGTGAACCAGCTTTTCGGCCATTCCACCATGATCACGATCCAGCGCACGAGCTTTTGCCATTCGGCTTCGCCCGGCTCCATATCAGCCTCCATCAGCGCCACCTGTTGCCACAGCGAGATCGCGTTGATGATGCGTTTGATCTGGCGCGGATTGGCCGGCAGATAATCGGCCAGCCCCGCAAGCCGGACCTTGGTGACCTTTTCGAGCGTCTTGTCCCCCGCCGATCTGAGCGCCCTTTGGGTGCTGACCTGCCTTATGGCGGCAGCCACCTTCGCGTCGGCCTTGAATGCTTCGAGCGGCGCCCGAGCAGCCGCGATCTGGGTATCGCGCTCGCGGATATCGTCATTGCGCAGCGCGGCCTGCGATTGCGCGACAAAGCTTGCTGTCAGCGCATTGAGGTCAACGCCGTCAGCGCGCAGTTCTGCGCCGCCTTCCGGCTCCTCGGGCTGCTCGATATCGATCAGCGCGTTGACATAATCGCGCCGCACCTCGGGATCGATATCCGGCAGCATCAGCGAAAGCTGAATCGCCTTTTCGACAAAACGCCCGCCAAAGCTGTGTTCGGGGCCGACATCGATGCCGTTCATCGCCTTGAAGGCCCCGGCAAAGCTGTGCTCGATCCAGTCTCTGTCCCCGAGCAGGATGAAAACAACGCGTTCGCTTTGCAGGATCGTCTGCATGCCGCGGATCATCTCGACCACATAGTCGGGCTGGCAGCGGTCGAGATCGTCGACCACCACCAGGACCGGCAGTCGCGCGCCCTTCATCCGCCGCGCAAAATGCCGGCGGAAATGCTCATGCGGGTCGCCTGAGCCGAGCGAATAATTCGTCGCCGCATCCGGCGTGCCGGGAAACAGCGACCGTGTGAGCGCGGTCACAATGGTGGTCACCGCCCCGGCCCCGGTGAACAGCAAGAGGAGTAACCCGAACGGGTTGTCCTTGAACTCGAATTTCGGCAGTCCACCATCGAAAACGACGGTCGAAAGTCCGAACAGGCTCATCACCCAGATGATGGCGACCGACAAGATTGCAACCCCGGCACTCACCAGAATGGCCGGGCGCTGCAAGCGCCACCACATTTCCCCGAGCCAGCCTTCGGGCCCCCGTGCCCAGCGCCCGAAACCGCTGGCGTAACGATAATCCTTGCCCACGGGCGCCGGCACATCCGGCTTGGGCGGCTCGCTTTCCGGCAGCCCCGGCGCAGGCTTCACGGCCTCGATCTCGGTCACCGCGGCATGGGTGATCTGCTTGCGGATCGTCTCGTAAAACACCCACCACGGCGGGCTGACATGCTCGCGCTGCCAGGCGTTGAACCACACGATCCGCCAGGGCCGGCGATAGCCCTCCGGCCAATAGTCGGGGTCCGCCATCGGCAATTCGCGCAGCCAGTCGGGCGGCGTTCCGGCATGGCGATAGGGATTGAGGATGCGCGTGAGATAGCGCACGAAACTGGTCTTGCCCCCACCCCAGGGCGCATCGACGTGCACCACGAAACCGGGCTTGGGGTCGCGCTCATGCCCGGGCAAGGGCCGCCCATGCCCGTTCCCCGCCGCCAGATCGTCCCATATCTGATTGAGCCGCCCGGCCAGCACAAAGGCCAGCTTCGACCGCCCGAGATAATCGACCGTGCCATCGACATCGTCATGGATGAAGCTGTTTGGCGTATCGGCCTCGTGGCGGGTGGTGGATGTTGGTGAACTCGCGCTTCGAATCTGGTTAAGCCAAGCATTCGTTTCAATGGCGACTTCCTGCGGATCTCTTCTCCACCATTCAGCCGCCTGGGAGCCAATTCGCTGATCAATAGATTCGGCACGTACGGAGTCGAGCCTGTAACTTGGATGACCTCTAACTCGGCTCCCATACCACTCGCCCCAAATGGAAAGACCAGCCTCTCGCCTTCGGAGATAGGCGCGAAAACCATCAGCTATGTCGAGCCACCGTTGCGGCGTTCTCAGTGTCCAAAGGCGGGATCGCGCGAGAGACGCGGTATCCCCGGACGATTCCAGTTCAAGCGTATCTTGCCGAACTTGTGACCAAAATCCGATCGGTTGCGTTGCCTGTCCAAAAGCGGAAGAGTAGGATTCGAAGGCAAACGTTGCGGTTGATATGGCACGATCCACTATACTTTTGTGGGCTTTATCGGGGGCGGAAAGCACATAGACCGCCGCGCAGGCGGAAACGTTGGCCATCGCGGACGCGTAGGCAATGCCTCCTCGCCAATTATCCATTGTCGGATCCGCATGCGAGGCAACCTCGGTCGCTGTTAGGGCGATCCGATCTAGCCATTCCGGATAAGCCGCGCCGGTCCAGGCCAGCACTGCTGCGCCAATCCGGGGCAATAGCGCCAAGTCATCATCAGGGTCGCCCCCTCTCGGCACGGCTGTAATGAAGGGCAAAACCCGCAGCGCCATGCGCATGGCAATGACTTGCGCCCAGGCTGGCGGTTTGTCCGAGAGCCATTTGGCAAGCTCTTCGGGTGATGAAATCTGATTCGGTTCTCCCGATGCCGTCGCCATGGCGCCCCCCTGCTCTCGGCCTCGACGGGCCAAGCCTAGCGGGGAGGCGCGCGCTTGGATACGGGAACAACACCTACCCGCCGATCACCTGCTCATCATTCGCGTGGCGAGACCCGGCGCCAATTTGGCGATCACCGCCATCACTCTCATTGTGCCGAAGGCGACACTGTCCTTCTTGCCGTTCATGGCTTTGATGATCGCATCCGCCGCCGCCTCTGCGCTCATCTTGCCGCTGCCGCGCCCGGCGGTCATCGCTGTGTTTACCAGCGGCGGGTAGATATCGATGACCCGCAGTTTCTCGCGCGGAAACTGCGCCCGGAGACCGGCCGAGAACATCTTCAGCCCCGCCTTGGTGGCCGAATAGGTCGCCGCCACATCCTTGGGCGCCAGCGCCAGCCCCGACACCAGATTGACGATCAGCCCGCCCCTTGTGAGCCCCGGCAGCAGTGCCTTGGTCAGCACCATCGGCGCGATCAGATTGGTGACCGTCTCCTCGGCCATTACCCGGCCCCTCACCGCTACGTCATCAAGCCGGTGCTGGTCCTGTACCCCGGCATTGTTGATCAGCACATCGATCTCGCCGATCCCCGGCTGCGCCGCAAAGTCGAGCACCGCTTCGGTGTTCGACAGATCGAGCATCACGGTCTCGATGCGGCTGTCGTCAGCCCGCAATGCCGCCAGCCGCTCCGGGCTTCTCCCCAGCGCGACGACCTCGTGACCGTCAGCCGAGAGCTTGAGTGCCAGGTCCCGGCCAATGCCCGAACTTGCGCCGGTGATCAGAATACGCTTGGAGTTGAATGTGGTCATGGAGCCATCTCCTGTTGGTGATGGCGCCATTCTTGTCACCTGAGGCCATGCCGCATTAACCCGGGTTAAGCCGATGTCCTTTGCCAGCCTCACCCTGTTCCAGTCGCTCGCCCCCGCGCCTCTGACCGGCCTTGAGGCGCTTGAAAGCCGGATCATCATGCGTTCCCATGCGGCGGGCTCCATGATCTTCGCGGCCGGTGATCCGCTGACCTCGGTTCAGGTCGTGCGCACGGGCCTCGTCAAGCTTTGCTATGTGCTGGCGGATGGCGATGAATGGATCAAATCCTTCATCCCCGAGGGGCAACTGTTCACTTCGATCACCGCGCATATGGGCGAAGGTGGCGCGGGTTTCGACGCCGTCGCCCTCGAGCCCACCGAGATCGAGAGCCTGCCCTTCTCGGTCCTGAGGGAACTCGCCGCCAACGATCTCGCTTGGGCCGGGATGCTGACCGAGCTCCTGCTCGCCTATGCCGCCCGCAAGGAGGCGCGCGAGCGCGACTTCCTGACGCTCAAGCCCGAGGCCCGCTACCGCACCCTGCGTCGGACCAATCCCGGCCTCATCGCACGCATCACGCAAAAAGACCTCGCGGCCTATCTCGGCGTGACGCCGGTCGGGCTCAACCGCATCGTCAAGCGGGTCGAAAACGACTTCACGTCAACCGCTTAGCGGCGCTTCCGGATTCCATCCGCCAACAAAAAGGGCGGCCCTGAGGCCGCCCCTGAATTCCAAACCGACAGACTGATCAATTATCGAGGAAGCTGCGCAGCTTGCGGCTCCGGCTCGGATGCTTGAGCTTTCTGAGCGCCTTCGCTTCGATTTGGCGGATACGTTCGCGGGTCACCGAGAACTGCTGGCCGACTTCTTCCAGCGTGTGGTCGGTATTCATGCCGATGCCGAAGCGCATGCGCAGCACGCGCTCTTCACGCGGGGTGAGCGAGGCGAGCACGCGGGTCGTGGTCTCCCGCAGATTGCTCTGGATCGCCGCATCGATCGGCTGCACCGCATTCACGTCCGGGATGAAATCCCCAAGGTTTGAATCCTCCTCGTCCCCGATCGGGGTTTCGAGGCTGATCGGCTCCTTGGCAATCTTGAGGACCTTGCGCACCTTGTCGAGCGGCATCTGCAGCTTTTCGGCCAGCTCTTCCGGGGTCGGCTCGCGACCGATCTCATGCAGCATCTGGCGCGAAGTGCGAACGATCTTGTTGATCGTCTCGATCATATGCACCGGGATACGGATGGTGCGGGCCTGGTCGGCGATCGACCGGGTGATCGCCTGTCGGATCCACCAGGTGGCATAGGTCGAAAACTTGTAGCCGCGACGGTATTCGAATTTGTCGACCGCCTTCATCAACCCGATATTGCCTTCCTGGATCAGGTCGAGGAACTGCAGGCCGCGATTGGTGTATTTCTTGGCGATCGAGATCACCAGGCGCAGATTGGCCTCGACCATTTCCTTTTTGGCGATGGCCGCCTCGCGCTCGCCCTTTTGCACCTTGTGAACGATCCGCCGGTATTCGGCGATATCGAGCCCGGTTTCGGTTGCGAGCGTCTGGATCTCGTTGCGCAGCTCTTCGATGGTGTCGATCTCGCGGGTGGCGAAGTCGGTCCAGCCCTTGCCCGGAAGGGTCGCAACGGTCTGGGTCCAGTCCGGCGCCAGCTCCTGCCCATGATAGTTCGACAGGAAATCCTCGCGCTTGACGCCATAGCTTTCCGCCAGGCGAAGCAGACGGCCTTCGAGCCGTACCAGCCGCTTATTGATGTCGTAAAGCTGTTCGACCAGCGCTTCGATACGCGAATTGTTGAGCGAGAGCGATTTCACATCGGTGATCACCGCGCCGCGCAGCGTATCGAGCTTCTTCTGCTGAGCGTTCGAAATCTCGTCGGCGTTGAGACGCCTTTCGACCTGCTCGTCATGCAGCTTACGCATCTTGGTGTAGGTGCCGGCGATCCGGTCGAAGGTCTCGACAACCTGCGGCTTGAGTTCGGCTTCCATCGCCGAGAGCGAGAGATTGCTTTCGAACTCGTCGTCATCATCGTCTTCTTCGTCGTCTTCACCCTCATTCTCCTCGCCCTCTTCCTTGGGCTTGGACTCGGCTTCGGGCTTGGGCGTTTCCGCCGCAGGTGCCGGTGCGGGCGCCTCTGCCTTGGCGTCAGGGCCGGCATAGGTCGCTTCGAGATCGATGATGTCGCGCAGAAGGATTTCACCTTCTGCAAGCTGGTCGCGCCAGATGATGATCGCCTGGAAGGTCAAGGGGCTTTCGCACAGCCCCGCGATCATGGTCTCGCGGCCGGCCTCGATGCGCTTGGCGATGGCGATTTCGCCTTCGCGGGACAGCAATTCGACCGAGCCCATTTCGCGCAGATACATGCGCACCGGATCGTCTGTCCGGTCCGAGCCCGATTTGGCGTTCGAGTTGGTGGCGACAGCCGTGCCGGTGCGGGTTGCAACCGCCGTGCTTTCGCTCTCTTCCTCGTCGTCGCTGCCGCTATTCTGCTCGTCTTCGACCTCGTCCTCATCGACGACATTGATGCCCATGTCCGAAAGCATGGCCATCACGTCTTCGATCTGCTCATTGTTGACCTCTTCGGAGGGCAACACTTCATTGAGCTGCTCGTAGGTGACGTATCCGCGCTTCTTGGCGGATTTGATCATCTTCTTGACTGCGGAATCGGAGAGATCCAGCAGCGGGCTGTCCTGGGTTTCGGTCTGAGCTTCGGGCTTCTCGGTCTTTTCAGAGGCCTTAGTCGCCATTCAACGTCTGCTCCTGGTCGCCGGCGGTTATCCGCCGCTTATCGATTGCCGCCTGTTGCGGTGACTGGACAAGGGTTCGTTTCTCCGCTCCGCATTCAAGGGTGATTCGCGCCCGAATACGAAAAAGCCCCGCCGGCACCCACCCCCTAGAAGGAGCGCGCCGTACGGCCGGATAACGAACCAAATTTCTCAATCAGCGCTTCCGTGCCGTCGACACTTGAAATCTGGTTCTGGATGTCGCGCAGCCTCGCCAATGATTCCTCGCTCGGGTCTTCGCCCAGCGCCAATTCGGCTGCTCTGAGTTCTCTATTTAATTGAACCTTCTTATTATGCAAGGCCAAGGCGTGCTTTAAACCGGTCTCCGCATCGATTTCGTTAATGTCGGGACCCGCCTGCCAAATTCTTTCGCGAATGAGCACATTCTCCATCGCCCCGAGCGCTTCACTGAGCCCGCGCCGCTCGAGATGGTCGCGAATGGCTTTCGGATCAGGGGCTTCGAGGCTCCCCACCGCATCGATCACGGCGGCCAGAACCTTTTTGCCGGCGCTCGAAACCAGGTCGAGATGGGCCAGGCTTTCGAGCCGTGCTTCCGCCAGCCCCGGATGGTTCACAAGTGTGACAACGATTACCGCCTCGCGCGGAATCACCGCCTGCGGGGTCACATGGTCACGCAGATGCCGGGTCTTCATCAGCGATTCGCTGACATTGTAGCCTCGTCCGCCAGCCGGCCTACCACTAGGCCCTCGGCCCTGCCCGCGATAATCGCCGCGGCCGCGGCCGTCATAACGTCCGCCGCCGCCATGGTCGCGCCGCTGGGGCCGGAAAAACTCCCTGAGCTTCTCCTCGAACGCCTGCAGATAGTGCCGGCGCACCGACTGGTCGCCGATCTGCTGGGCAATGCCTTTCAACTTGGCTTCAAGCGCCGCCCGCGCCTCCGGCGTTTCAAACACAGTACTGCGCGTCTCGCGCGCCCACACCGCCTCGGCCAGCGGTTGCGCGGTCTCCAGCAGGCCCGCAAAGGCGTCGCGCCCGCCGGCCTTGATCAGATCGTCCGGGTCCTGCCCCGGTGGCAGCGTGATGAGCCGCACAGAATGCCCCGGCTGCAGCTTGGGCAAAACCATATCCGCAGCCCGGGCCGCCGCGCGCTGCCCGGCCTCATCCCCGTCAAAGGCGAGATAGGGCATTTCCGACATCCGCCAAAGGATCTCGACATGCTCCTCGGTCATCGCCGTACCGAGCGGCGCCACAGCCCCCTCGAACCCGGCCGAGACCAGCGCGATCACGTCCATATAGCCTTCGACGACGATCAGCGGCTTGCCGTCATGCGCCGCCTGCCGGGCGGTCTGGCCGTTGTAGAGCACACGCCGCTTCGAGAAGAGCTCGGTCTCAGGCGAATTGAGATATTTGGCCGGCATATCCTCGGCCATCGCCCGCCCGCCAAAGGCGATCACCCGCCCCCGCATATCGAGGATCGGGAACATCAGCCGGTTGCGGAACCGGTCATAGGGCACCGCCACGTCCTCGCGCTCGATAACCAGGCCAGAGGCCGCCATCTGCGCCGCGCTCACCCCGTTCGAGGCAAGATACTCCTTCAACCCGTTGCGGCTGTCGGGGGCAAAACCGAGCCGGAACCGGCGCTGCATCTTCGGCGCAACCCCGCGCTCCATCAAATAGCCGCGGGTGCGGGCACCGATATTGGCCGCCAGCGCTTCCTCGAAATAGCGCGTCGCCAGTTCCATCACGTCAAAGAGCGTGTTGCGGGCGCGCTGCTTTTTCTCTTCGCGTTCGTCCCGCGCCGGCATCGGCACACCGGCCTGCTGCGCCAGTTGCTCGACCGCTTCGGGAAAGCTCATCCCGGCCTTGTCGGTCAGAAACCGGAAATGATCGCCCGACACCCCGCAGCCAAAGCAGTGATAGCGCCCGCGCCGGTCATCCGCATGAAAACTCGGGGTTTTCTCGCCATGGAACGGGCAACAGGCCCAGAAATCCCCGCGCCCGGGCTGGGATTTGCGCTTGTCCCAAGCCACGAACTGGCCGACCACCGAGGAGATGGGAAGCCGCTCGCGTATCTCGTCGAGGAACTGATCGGAAAACCGCATTTTATGAATGTAGGCTGCGCCTGCCCCCGCCGCAATCAAAGGCTCGGCTTATTCCGCTAATCCACCGCTCGGGTCAAGCAGAACCGGGCAAGCCGATCAGCAGATGATGGTCGAGGATCTCCGGCTGGCGTGCCGAACCGTCGAGATTGAGGCCGTGCTCGGGAAAGCGCGGAAAGCCCGCCGGCACCATCGCGCCCGGCGGCGCGGCGCTGACAAAGAAATAATCGGTGTTCTCCGGGCTGCGCTCGAACCAGCCCGGATTGTCGAATGTGCCGGCATACACCCCGGTGCTCGTGGGAAACCGGTCGAAGGTCAGCCGCAGCTTGGTGCCGCAGGTCGGGCAGAAATGGACATGCACCGGCTTGCCACTGCCTTCAGACATCAGCGTGAAGACCGAGGGTTCACCCTTGGTGATCTCGAATTCGGAGACGTCGAAAAGCGGCTCGACCATATGGTCCGAACCGGTTGTCTTCTGGCAGAACCGGCAAAAACAGATCACCACGTGATTGGGATGCGCCGTCACCCGATACCGCACCGACCCGCAAAGACACCCGCCAGCCTGCTCCACCATTCGCCAGCCCTCCTCGCGGGGAGCCTAGCGCAATGGGCTTGTCGGGTCGAATTGGGGAACCAGGGACAGCCCCCTCAGCAATACCCATCGGCAATCACGAGGCTTTCGGTCACTTCGTTGGCGATGGCATCCATCACTGGCGCCTGGGCCGCCGGGTATTCGATATGGGTGTGGGCGGCGATGTCGCAGCCCGGCACGATCACCGTGCGGTCGCGGAACTTCCGCCCGTCAGGCAGCGTACCGGCAAACCCGAACTCGGTATCGCCTGTCTGCTCAGATTCAAGCGTCACCCCGTCTTCAATGAGAAATTCCCGGAGCTTGTCGCGAAAACCCGGGAAGTCGGTTTCGAACACCGTCCAGTAGCTGCCATAGACCGCGATGCGGACCGTGCCGTCCTGCCCGGTCCAGGCCTGCCCGTCGCCATTGGCGGGCGGCGCCTCCGCCGTGAACCCGACCGTGGGGACCTTGGCCGAAGCGCCAAATCGCTCGTTCGTAAAGTCCTGCCACACCTGCCTTGCGGCGGGTGGAATAATGTCCGCGGCCAGCGCAGGTCCGGCCAGCGCAGGTCCGGCCATGACGAAGACGCAGAAAATCAGGGCTATCGGTTTCATCGCACGGAACTCCGCTCCTCGCCGCGACCGGACTTTGGTCGGTCGGTATGGCGAGAACATGGTTCGACGCAGTCCTCGGGACGCGCAGCGGGCAAGTGTCAGCGTCCCCTAAGGCCGATTTCCTTGGCCATGGAAACGTCGGTCACCTTGTAGCCGATGCGTTCATAAAGCGCCTGCGCGCGCGGATTGTCGCCGAAGACATGCAGGCCCATGCGCGTCGCGCCATGCTTGCGGGCTTCTTCCTCGAGGGCCAACATCACGGACCCGCCATAACCGTGTCCGCGATAGGGCTCCTCGATCAGAATGTCGAAAACAAACGCGGTGGTGACGCCACGCGCGGTGTCGACCGCGATCCAGGCCATGCCAACCGGCGTGTCGTCCTCGTTCCTTGCCGTGAAAAGGAAGTTGTTCTCTGTTCCAAGGCCCTGCGGCAACTCCTTGTCGAAGGAGTCGACCGAAAGCGCCATGGCTTCCTGGTCGCTGATATTGAGCGACCGGGACTTGTCGTCCGCATAGGCCTTGATGGCAGGCCCTTTCCAGGCCTCGAATTCGGCCTCGGTCATCGGGCGCAGTGTTGCCCTGCCCTGCACCCTCTCACCGGCCATCAGCTCGCCAGCTTCGCCTTGACGACCTTGGACGCTTTGCCGAAATCGATCCGGCCGGGGAACTTCGCCTTGAGCGCGGAGACGACCTTGCCCATATCGCGAAGGCTCTCGGCCCCGGTCTCGGCAATCGCCTCGTCGATCGCGGCCTCCACCTCCTCATCGCTCAGCGGTTGAGGCAGGAATTCCTGGATGATGTCAATTTCTTCGTTTTCCTGCTGGGCCAGTTCGGCCCGGCCGTTTTCGGCATAGATCCGCGCGCTTTCTTCGCGCTGCTTGATCATCTTTTGCAGGATGGCGAGGATTTCCTCGTCGGTTACCGCTTCGCGTCCCTCCCCGCGAGCGTCGATATCCCGATCCTTGATCGCCGCATTGACCAGCCTCAGCGTTGCCATCCGGCGCGTCTCACGCGCTTTCACGGCCTGCTTCAGCGCCGCGTTGATCCTGTCACGCATAAAGCGTTCCTTGTGCAGTTGGAGCGAACCACACATATACCCAAGCGTACCGGCAAAGCCAATCGCGTTCTCCTTTATGTTTAACTCGTTGATATTCAACGATTTTTACTTTCACAGGAGTGATTGACCACAGCCGAGGCATCGCTTAGTTTCCGCGCGACCCCATTTCAGGAGCATTGCAAATGACTGGCTGGACCGAGCCCCAATTCACCGCGCGCCTGATCCTGAGAGACGGAACGGTCCTCGAGGGCTTCGGAATAGGCGCTGTCGGCCAGGCCGCCGGTGAGGTCTGCTTCAACACGGCGATGACCGGTTACCAGGAGATCCTGACCGACCCGTCCTATGCCGGCCAGATCATCACCTTCACCTTCCCGCATATCGGCAATGTCGGCGCCAATGACGAAGACATCGAGACCGTTGATATGGATGGCGCGCCCGGCGCCCGCGGCTGCGTGATCCGCGCCGATATCACCGATCCCTCGAACTACCGCGCCGTCAGCCATCTCGACGCCTGGCTCAAGGCGCGCGGCATTATCGGCATTTCGGGCATCGACACCCGCGCCCTGACCGCCCTCATCCGCGAGACCGGCATGCCCGACGCGGTGATCGCCTATTCGCCCGATGGCAAGTTCGACGACGCAGCCATCAAGGCCGAGCTCGACGCGTTTCCGGGCCTCGAGGGTCTCGATCTCGCCGACACCGTCACCACCGCCAAGACCCATGGTTGGGACCAGACAAGCTGGCAGTGGGGCACAGGCTTCGGTGCCAATGACGATGCGCCCATGCATATCGTCGCCATCGACTATGGTGCCAAGCGCAACATTCTGCGCCTCTTGGCCGATCAGGGTGCCAGGGTGACCGTGGTCAATGCCCATACCAGCGCCGAAGACATCCTGGCGCTCAACCCCGATGGCATCTTCCTGTCCAACGGTCCGGGCGATCCGGCCGCGACCGGTGAATATGCCGTGCCGATCATTCAAAAGCTGGTCGAGAGCGGCAAGCCGGTCTTCGGCATCTGCCTTGGCCACCAGCTGCTGGCCATCGCGCTCGGCGCCCGGACCGTCAAGATGCATCAGGGCCATCACGGCGCCAATCACCCGGTCAAGGATTTCACCACCGACAAGGTCGAGATCGTGTCGATGAATCACGGCTTTGCGGTCGACACCAACTCTTTGCCCGAGGGCGTTGAAGAGACTCACAAATCTCTGTTCGACGGCACCAATTGCGGGCTCAGGCTTGCGGACAAGCCGGTCTTCTCCGTCCAGCATCACCCCGAGGCTTCACCCGGCCCGCAGGACAGCCACTATCTGTTCCGCCGCTTCATCAATCTGGTGCGCGAGCAAAAGGGCATGGAGCCGGTCGCCGAGTTCGACAAGGCCGGCTGACGAGCCCACGCCACCGCTCGCTGATCCCGCCATCGTCATCCTGAGGCGGGAAGTCCTGCACAGCGCCCTCCCTCCCCCTTGCGGGGAGGGACGGCGAGCAAGGCTTGGCGAAAGCCAAGTCTGTCGCGAGACAGGGTGGGGGTAACCCTGGATTACTGCACGCCGGAAGAAGTTGGGGCTTTTTTATGACCCCCACCCGGACCGGTTTCACCGGCCCACCCTCCCCGCAAGGGGGAGGGTAAGAAGCGTCACACCACTTGTCCGGCGGCCCAACCAGAGCTCCAGGCCCACAGTGAGGCCGCGCGGCTCCGCCGCGCGAAAGCCGAAACGCAATCAAAAACTCAGTGGGCTTCAGGCCACTTGTCCGGCCGCCCAGCCGGAGCTCCAGGCCCACAGTGAGGCCGCGCGGCCCCGCCGCGCGAAAGCCGAAACGCCATCAAAAACTCAGTGGGCTTCAGGCCACTTGTCCGGCGGCCCAACCAGAGCTCCAGGCCCACTGAAAATTGTATCCGCCGAGCCAGCCGGTCACATCGACGACTTCGCCGATGAAATAGAGTCCGGGCACGGCCTTGGCCTGCAATGTCTTTGCATTAAGGCCATCGGTATCGACACCGCCTAGCGTCACTTCCGCTGTCCGGTAGCCTTCACTCCCGGTCGGCTTCACGCGCCATTCCCTCAGACTTGCACCGACCCTGATCAGGTCCTTGTCCCCGATCTCGCCGATCCGCCGGGCTTCGCCCTCCGCAAAATGCTGCGCCAGCCGCTTCGGCAACACCCCCGATAGCGCCGTGGCCAACTGTTGACGGGGATTGTCCTTGCGCGCCGATTTCAGCGCCTCGAGCGGGTCGCCGTCCGGCATCAGATCGATGATGATCTCTTCACCTTCACGCCAATGGTTCGAGATCTGCAGCACCGCCGGCCCGCTCAGCCCGCGATGGGTGAACAGCATTGCCTCTCGGAAGCGCACACCGCCGCCCGAGATGGACACATCGATTCCTACGCCGGAAAGGTCCGCCGTCAACTCCCGAAACCCCGGCTCGAAGGTCAGCGGCACGAGGCCCGGACGGGTTTCACGAAGCTTCAGGCCGAATTGCTGTGCGATCCGGTAGCCAAAACCACTCGCCCCCATTTTCGGGATCGATTTGCCCCCTGCGGCCACCACCAGGGCCTCAGCCATGAAGACTCCTTCGCTCGTCGAAACGACGAACCTGTCCTTGATACGCTCGACGCTTTCGACCTCGATCGCGGTCCGCATTTCCACGCCCGCTTCCCTCAGTTCGCCGGTCAGCATGTCGATGATCTGGCGCGATGACCCATCGCAGAACAGCTGACCTAGGGTCTTTTCGTGCCAGGCAATGCCATGGGCGTCGACCATGGCGATGAAATCGTGCTGGTCGAAACGCTTGAGCGCCGACAGGGCGAACTTCGGATTGCCCGAGATGAACCGGTTCGCCGCCACACCGAGATTGGTAAAGTTGCAGCGTCCACCGCCCGAAATTCGGATCTTCTCCCCGGGCTCGCGATTATGCTCGAGCACCAGCACACGCCGCCCCCGGCGCCCGGCTTCGATGGCGCACATCATGCCCGCCGCGCCGGCACCGATCACGATGACATCAGGATCCCGCATGGGTCACCACCACGTTCGGCATACCGGCCACGGTGCCCTGCCCCCGCAACAATTTCTGCACGAAACCCAGCCCGCCCACCGTTCCGGCGATCGGCTCTCCCGCAAAAACCGCTCCGCTCTTGCGTAGCGCCTCGCTGGAGACCAGCAAACATCGCGGCGAAACGCTGTCGACGGGCAAAACGTCGAGCGATTTATTGGTGCCCAGCACAATCCGGTAGTCCTCGACCGCTTCCGCTGTCAGGCCCTTCGCCATTCTGTTCCGGTAGTGAGACCTGAAGCCGGGCGCCATGCCGTATCTCGCATTGCCGGGATCGAGTTCGCCGGTTTGCCGGGTCTCGACCCGCGGAGCGACAATATCACGACCCGCAGAAGCAAGATCGCCAATCAGCGACGCAGGCAAATCGCTGCAATTGGCATCGACGAGCAGCACCCTGTCTGCCTCCGCCGAAGCCTTACCGAGCGCCGCATCAGCCAGCACGGCCGACCTCTCCAACCTGCCCATCACCCCGGCAATGCCAACGCGCTCAACCCGGAAATTCTCTGCGCACAGGGCGCGTTCGAGCCTGTGCTCATCGTCCCCGTTGGCCTGGGCGTCGTCCACAGCCAGGACCACGCCTTTGACGGGCACCGGGCTCTTGAGCGCCGCCAATTGCCGGGCAAATCCTTCGGCATCCGCAATTTGTCCCCCGACGGTCACGGCGATCGCCAGAGTGCCGTCCAAAGCCGTATCGGCAACGCCGGTCTGCCGGTCAAAGTCACGCGGCCCGTCGAGAAACTGCCCGGCGCGCTCGGCCAGTTCCGGATGACGTGTTTCGCGCCACCGCCATTTCAGGCGCGAGGGCGCCCGCAGCCAATGGCGATCCATGTAATCCGATGAAACGCTCATCCAACTGCCAAACCAGAGATGGGACACAATCGGCTCCCGGCCCGCGCCCACCACGTGGAAGGCTTCTTCCACCCGTCCCAGATAGTCTTCTGTGTCTTCAACCGGCTTGCCCGCGGCATCGAACGGCGACCAATAGCGCGGTGCCACAACATCGGGCCGGCTCTCCCTCGGCGCCGTCAGCGCCGCGCCGGACAGAAAGCCTGGCCCTGTGGACCAGACCACATCCGGCCCGACGCACCGCTCAAGCCGGGACATCGCATGATCCCAGAACGTGTGCCCCTGCACCGATCCCATAAAGGCCGTCGCCAGATTGTAAGGCAGGCCACCCGACCGGTGTCCGTGGGAGGCCGGTTCGCACCCCAGAAAGATCTCGCTCTGCGCAATCAGATCATCGAGGCGACCGAGCGGTTCGACATCGAGATCGGCATAAACACCTCCCTTTGCGCTGAGCACGCAATATCGGAACACATCCCCCCGATGCGTCCATGTCGGATAGGCATCATAGATGGCGAGATATTGCGGGTATTGCATCTCGACCATCGCCCGCATGGCCTCGGCGTCGTAAAGCGTGATCTCCCAATCCGCATGGGATTCGCGCCATGCCCGATAGATGCGCGCAAACTTCTCCGGCATGCGCGGCCCCGACCACACAAGATGCAGCCGTCTGGGAATGCCCGGGCTGTCAGGAACCTCAGGGATTGGCGACCTCGAACGTATCGCATTCGGCGACTTCGCGCGCCTCGAATCCGCGTCGGAACCAGCGCTGGCGCTGCTCGGACGTGCCGTGACTGAAGGTCCGCGGCACCGCATAACCCTGGGTCCGGATCTGGATCGCATCGTCCCCGATCTGCTCCGCCGCGTTCAACGCTTCGGCGATATCGCCCCGTTCGAGCAGGTTTTCGCGCCCTGCATAGGAGGCCCAGATGCCGGCATAGCAATCGGCCTGGAGTTCGACCCGCACCGAATAGGCATTGGCCTCTTCCGGCCGCATGCTCTGCCGCGCCTGGTTGAAGTCCCCAAGCGTCCCCACGAGATTCTGGATGTGGTGTCCCACCTCATGCGCAATCACATAGGCCTGGGCGAAATCACCCGGCGCGCCGAAACGCGCGCGAAGCTGCTCGTAAAACCCGAGGTCGAGATAGATGTTCTGGTCCGCCGGACAATAGAACGGCCCGGTGTTGGGATCGGCAATGCCGCAGCCTGATCGGTCGCGGCTGTCGATCAGCACCAGCGTCGGCGCCGAGTAATCGATCCCGTTCTGCGCGAAGACTTCGCTCCACAGGGTCTCGGTTTCCTTCAACACCACGCCGACGAAATCGACCAGCTCCTCCTCTCCCGCATCCGGAGCCGGGCGACCGGTGGTCGTGGCCTGTCCACCCCCGATATCGCGCAACAGGTCCGGCTGGCTGCGCAGGATTTCACTGGGGTCGATTCCCAGCGCAATAGCCCCGAAGATGACAATGACGATGACGACGATACCGCCGGCGCCACCCTGTGCCACGCGGCGGCGTTTGGTGCCCGGCGCCCATCCGGCGGAACCGCGACGCCGGTCCTCGATATTGGCGCTACGCGCCCGCCCTCGCCATTTCATCTGCGCCTCACACGCCGCCTCCGACCGATATCTGATTGACCGCAACCGGCAAAGAAAGTCAAACCAATCCAGCCCTTTCATGCGCGTCACGCACAGACCGGAGACTGCCCATGCCTGAGCTCACCTTCCGCGCAGCGCGGCGCGAAGACGTGCGCACGATAATCGAACTCACTTTGGGCGGGGCCGTGATGACCCTGGCCGACGATCCGGCGGACTGGGAAAGCGATGAGTACCAGACCGCCTTTGCCGCCATCGAGGCCGACCCGAACAATCAGATCGTTCTGGGCGAAATGGAGGGCGAAGTCGTAGCCACGATGCAGATCACCTTCATTCCCGGCATCATGCGCCGCGGCATGACCCGCGCCCTGCTGGAAAACATCCATGTCCGCGAGAGCCGGCGCGGCAAGGGTATCGGCAGCGCCATGATCCGCCACGCCATCGAACTGGCGCAACGGCGTGGCTGCCGCCTCGTCCAGCTCACCTCGAACAAGAAACGTACCGAGGCCCACCGCTTTTACGGGCGCCTCGGATTCGAGCCGTCACACGAGGGCTTCAAGCTTTATCTTTGACCGCTTGGACAAATTTTCATTGAGCAAGGGCACGCGGCGTCATACGCTCTTCACACGGTAGCGGGAAAAGCGCGTCACAGCGCGACCGAGACCACACCTTGTCCATCCGGGTTGGCCACACGGTCGAGCTTGTACCGGCGTTCCGCGCCGCGAACCCACTCGATCAATTGCCCCCGAGGATGAGGCCATGCTGTTTCACAAAAATCTTTCCCGCCGGACGTTTCTTGCCGGCACCGCGAGCGCCGGCGCGCTGATCGCACTGCATCCCTTTTCGGCCAACGCCGCCGCCGGTCAGGCGCATCTGCGCCTGATGGAAACCACCGATATCCACGTTGCCATCTATCCTTATGACTATTATGCCGACGCCCCCAACGACACCATGGGCCTGGCGCGCACCGCCGCGCTGATCGAGGGCATTCGCGCGGAAGCCACCAACTCGATGCTGCTCGACAATGGCGACCTCATCCAGGGCAACCCGATGGGCGACTATGTCGCTTATGAGCGGGGTGTGAAGGACGGCGAATTGCACCCCACCATCGCGGCCATGAACGCGTTGGGATACGATGTGGCAACGCTGGGCAACCACGAATTCAATTACGGCCTCGAATTCCTGACCGCCTCTCTGGCCGGCGCCGGTTTCCCCTTCGTTTGCGCCAATATCGCGGTCGGCGACACGCTGGCCAGCAACCCGCTAGACGACAAGACCCTGATCAAGCCCTACACCATTCTCGACAAGCAGATCACCGATGGTGCCGGCGAAACCTCGACCATCAAGATCGGTTTCATCGGTTTCGTGCCGCCCCAGATCATGACCTGGGACAGCCAGCACCTGACCGGCAATGTCATCACCCGTGACATCGTCGAAACCGCAAAGGCCTATATCCCGCAGATGAAGGAAGAAGGTTGTGACCTGATCGTCGCCCTCTCCCACTCCGGCATCGCCGGCGGCGGCCATACCGACGGCATGGAAAACGCCTCGCTCTATCTGGCAGGCGTTGACGGTATCGACGTCGTGTTCACCGGCCACCACCACTTGGTCTTCCCGGGCAATTACCCCGATATCGAAGGCGTCGACAACGAAGCCGGCACCCTGATGGGCAAGCCCGCTGTCATGGGCGGCTTCTGGGGCTCGCATATGGGCCTGATCGATCTCATGCTCGAGCGCAATGCCGATGGCAAATGGGCCGTCGCAAGCCACGTTTCCGAGGCCCGCCCGATCTCCAAGCGTGAAGACGGCCAGACCATCGCGCTCGTTGAATCGGTCGCCCCGGTCCTTGCGTCGGTCGAACAGACCCATGAAGAGACGCTCGCCTATGTCCGTCGGGCAGTCGGCGAAACCTCGGCCCCGCTGCATTCCTACTTCGCGTTGGTCGCCGACGATCCGTCCGTTCAGATCGTCTCCAAGGCCCAGACCTGGTACATCGAACAGATGATGCAGGGCACCGAGTGGGAAGGCCTGCCGATCCTGTCCGCAGCCGCGCCGTTCAAGGCCGGTGGCCGCGGTGGCCCGGACTACTATACCGACGTTCCTGTCGGCCCGGTCGCCATCAAGAACGTGGCCGACCTCTACCTCTATCCCAACACCATCCGCGCCGTGCTGATCGACGGTGGCCTGGTCAAGGAATGGCTCGAGCGTTCGGCCGGCATGTTCAACCAGGTCGAGGTCGGCGGCACCGATCAGCCTCTCATCAACCCGGACATGCCGTCCTATAATTTCGACGTCATCGACGGGGTGACCTACCAGATCGACGTGTCCCAGCCGGCCAAATATGACCGTGACGGCAATGTTGTGAATGCCGATGCCAGCCGCATCGTCGATCTCAAGTTCAACGGCGAACCGATTGATCCGAATCAGAAATTCGTCGTCGCGACCAACAACTACCGCGCCGGTGGGGGTGGCCATTTCCCGGGTGCCGATGGCTCGACCATCATCTTTGTCGGCCCCGACACCAACCGCGACATCATCGTGCGCTATATCGTCGAAAACGGCACCATCAACCCCAGCGCCGACAGCAACTGGTCGCTGGCTCCGCTTGATGGGACCACCGTTCTGTTCGAGACCGGCCCCAAGGGCGCCGACCACGTTTCCGACGTCACCGCCGTCGATATCGAACCGACCGGCGAAACCAACGAAGCCGGCTTCGGCATCTACCGCATCACGCTGTAGCCGGACCCGAGGTAACTATGTGAGGGGCGCCCCGGCGCCCCTTTTTCATTGGTTCAGTGAACCGGGCGGGCTATCACCGCGTTGACAGGGCATCCTTCCCCGCCAGCAAATGGAGTTCCGACATGGAAGCCAAATATACCGCTCACGCCACCGCAACCGGGGGCCGCATGGGTCATTCGCGCACGGACGATGGCAAGATCGATGTTGATCTTGTGCCACCCAAGGAAATGGGTGGACCGGGCGGCGACGGCACCAACCCCGAACAGCTTTTCGCCACCGGCTATGCCGGCTGCTATCTCGGCGCCGTGCGCAAGGTCGCAGGCGAACAGCACGTCAAGATTGCAGACGATGCGACCGTGACGGCTCATGTCAGCTTCGGCGATCATCCCAACGGCTTTGGCTTCCAGATCGCGGTCACGCTCGACGTCAACCTGCCCGGGGTCGACAAGGCCAAGGCCGAGGAATTCACCGAGCGGGCACACCATGTCTGCCCTTATTCCAATGCCACCCGCGGCAATATAGAAGTGACCACCAACATCGTTTGATCCGAAGCGCCAAAGCGTTTCCAGGTGAAACATGTCCCCGGCCTGAACGGGGATGGAATCGGCTTCACCGTTCGGAAACGCGACAACCCAAGAGGTCCGGCGAGCAAGGCAGTCCAACTTGACGCCGCCCCGGCCTTTGGGCTCCTAACCGGCCCTGCTGTATCAAAAAAATGCTTTCGACCATTGACAAGGCCGGGTTCGCCCGGCCTTGATTTTGCGTATTAGGCCCAGGAAATTCATGCCACTTGCCATTCCCGCCAACTGCATCCCTGCCAACGGATCCAAGGCTTATGACACAGGAAGCATTCATCACCGGCCTGCTGGCCGACGTCGGAATTACGGTGAACGGGTCCAACCCCTGGGACCCTCAGATGAAGAACCCCGATGTGTGGAGCAGACTGTATGCCCACGGGTCCGTCGGTCTCGGCGAGGCCTATATGGATGGCTGGTGGGAATGCGAGGATCTCGCTGAGTTCTTCAACCGGGTGATTGGCGCAGGCATTCAGGACCGGCTGCGTATCACGCCCAACCTGATCTGGCAGCACCTGCAGGCAAGGCTGCTGAACATGCAGAACCTTGGCCGCTCGAAGCGGGTGGCGCAGATGCACTACAACCAGACCGAAGCTTACCTTGCTTCTCTCGATGCGCGGGTCACCGGCTCCTGCGGCTACTGGCCCGAAGGAGTCGAAAATGTCGACCAGGCCCAGGAGGCCAAGCTCGACATGGTCTGCCGCAAGGTCGGATTGAAACCCGGTGACCGGGTCTGGGATATCGGCTGTGGCTGGGGCGCCTTCATGGGCTTTGCCGCCGAGAAGTATGGTGCGGATTGCGTCGGTGTCACCGTCTCGCCCGATCAGGCCGCCTATGGCCGCGAGCGCTACAAGGATCTGAGCGTCGAGTTTCAGGTCAAGGATTACCGGGAGTTCGACGAAAAGGTCGACCACATCGTCTCGATGGGGATGTTCGAGCATGTCGGCTACAAGAACTATCGCACCTATTTCGAAACCGCCCGCCGCGCCATCAAGGATGACGGGCTGTTCATGCTGCACACCATCGGCTCACCCGATTCAACGACAACGATCGATCCCTGGATCGAGAAATACATCTTCCCCGGCGGCGTGCTGCCATCCCTCACCCAGATCGGCAAGGCCATCGAAGATTTGTTCGTGGTCATCGATCTGCACAATATCGGCCCGCATTACGACAAGACGCTCGTCGCCTGGAACGAGAACTTCCAGGCCAATTGGCCCGCGCCCAAGACCGATGACGAACACCGCTTCAAGCGGATGTGGGAATACTACCTGTTGTGCTGCGCCGGCGGCTTCCGCTCCCGCATCATCCAGGTCTGGCAGTTCGTCCTCTCGACCCGCGGCGTGCCCGAAGGGTATGTGACGCAGCGCTAGGGGTTCTTGCTGTTGATATCCGCGCAAAAATATTGAGTTCACTTATCCAAAAACCTAAAATCGCAACTTAGGATTAGTTTCTTTGGAAAAAGCTCAATTAGCCCAAAAGCCATCATCATAAGCCTCCTTGTAGGCATTCTTGCCAGCGCTATTTATGCCGCAATCCAACCCGTAGCGGGCGGCCTGCTACTTGTTTTTGGCCTTCTTTTGCTTGGCACCCTAACTGTCCACCTATTGCGCCCATCCACCATACCGAAGCCAGTATCCAAGCTCATCCAACACATACTGATCTCTGAAAATCCAGCCGAAACCGCGGCAACAGGCGTCGGTGGTTCAGGCGGAAATGCTGAAGCCGTGGGAGGAGGAATTGCAATTGGCGGTCGCGGCGGTAGCTCGACCGGAAGTGGCATGGGTGGGAAAGGCGGGGATGCCCACACGAATGGCGGGGGCATGGCACTCGGAGGTGCCGGAGGCCGTAGTTACGCGGCGGGGGCAAGTGGGGGGCGTGGCGGAAACGCTGTCGTTTCCGGCGATGGCGTAAGGGTAGGTGGTGCTGGTGGAAGTGTTGGAAACGGGAAGGTTTGGCCAGCGCCGGCAAAAAGTGGGTTTCAGATAATGCAGGAAGCGCAAGGAGCGCCCGTAGACCCTTTCATGGCATCTTTTGGCCGTGGTGGAGCGGTGCCAGGTTATGAACCTCGCCTCGAACTCTTCACAAGAACCTTGATCGAAGACCTGAATCTGTCGGAACAGGAAGCTAACTTTGTAGTCTTCAATCCAAACCCAGAGATAGTGGAATCTGCGAATGGATGCTTGATGGCTAGAGGCATTGAGTGGCGCTCACGAATACTAGACAATCAAATAGAGTTCTTCGATCCTTCATCAACTGATTAGTTTTAGGTCGACTCATTCCCCCTCACTTCCCGTCCTTCCAGTCGCACCAGGTCACAACGATCTGGCGCAGTTCGTCGGCTCGGGCCTCGGCGTCTTCGACGTTCTCGATCTTGGCCGTGCGCGCGGTCGGCGTGTCGCCTTCAAGCAGCGGAAAATCGCCGGGGATCTCCGCACCCGTGTGGAACAGCAGGCTGGCGTGCTTCTTCGAGCGCGGATTGAAACTCATCAGATTGCCTTTGTAGGCAAAGGTTGGCGTCTTCCATTTGATGCATTCGGTCATGCGATCGTCAGCCCCGAGCACGATCTCGCGCACTTTCTCGACCACCGGCTTCATCGGGTTTTCATATTCGGCCATCCAGGCCTCGACCTCATCGGCTTTCATGCCCATTTCACTGCCCTTTCTCAGGTGAACCGCGTGACCAGCCGGGTGATCTGCCCGCCCGCCAGTTCGAACTCGTTGACCCCGCTGCCCCGGCCGCCCGGCAACGCCGGAGAATAGCAGGTCCAGGCGACGCTGACCCGGCCGCCACCGGTTTCGACCCGGTCAATGGCAATGCTCATCTCGGGCAGGGGCTGCTCCCAGCCCTGCGCCATGGTGCCGATAATTGCATCGCGGCCTTCATGGGTTTGCTCGCTCCCCGAAAACGGCTCGACATAGACCGCATCCTCCGCGAACAAGGCCGCCATCCGCTCCCTTGCCGGTTTGCCCGCTTGCATGGCGAGGAAGAAATTGCTGATCTCGGCAGGCAAAGTCTGGTCTGATGTGCTCATGAAGTCCTCGCAGAGATGAATTCAGGTTCGCGGTCGGCAAGCCCGGAGTGGAAATGACGAAACTCGATGACAAAACGGTCAACCGGCTGAAGCAGGCGCTCGACGCCCTCGAGACGCCGGACGGTTGCGTGCCGGTCGCAGCCCTCGGGCCCCTCGGCGAACTGGCGGACAGCGACCGTCAGCTGACCATCGACTACGCAGCCAGCGCCGCGCTCGGCGCACCGGTTATCCTGGCGGGCGCCGAAGATGGCGTCGCCACGCTGCTCGCCCCCCTGAGCCCACGCCGCCGCGCGGTGGCCGAGGCTGTGATCCGCGGCCTCTCCAACAAGCAGATCGCGCGCGAACTCGAAATCTCCCCGGCAACGGTCAAGGATCACGTCCATGCAGTGCTGACCACCCTTGGTTTTTCCTCGCGGGCGGGGTTGATCGCCGCCGCCCTGTCTCGGGAAAGCTAGGCCCGCGGCTGCCGCCGCACAATCCATCCAAGGATGGGATGTCCCGTCCCCAAACCGGAAGCTTGATGTCCCCTGCCACCCTGATCGGTTTCACTGCTGTGCTGATGTGGGCACTTCTGGCTCTGTTCACCGCAGCCAGCGGTGCGGTGCCCCCCTTCCAGCTCAATGCCATGGCTTTCACCGTGGCCACCGCCATCGGTCTCATCTTCTGGCAGCGCCAGCCGGGCCGTTGGGCCATGTTGCGTCAACCCTGGCCGGTCTGGCTTCTCGGCATTGGCGGGTTGTTCGGCTACCACTTCTTCTATTTCACCGCCCTCAGAAACGCCCCGCCGGTCGAGGCAGGGTTGATCGCCTATCTCTGGCCACTGCTGATCGTGCTGTTCTCGGCACTGCTGCCGGGCGAGCACCTCAAGCCCCGCCATGTCATCGGCGCCGTGCTCGGGCTTTTCGGCGCAGCCCTGATCGTCACCGGCGGCCAGGGCATCTCGTTCAATGCGGAATATGGCTTCGGCTATCTGATGGCGCTGGTCTGCGCCTTCACCTGGTCGGGATACTCGGTCCTGTCCCGCGGCTTCAAATCCGTGCCGACCCCGATCGTCACCTTTTTCTGCATGGCGACGGCCTTCTTGTCCCTTGGCTGCCATCTGGCGCTTGAGGAAACCGTCATGCCCGCCGACACCATGCAGTGGCTGGCGGTGCTGGGCCTGGGGCTCGGACCGGTCGGGCTCGCCTTTTTCGTCTGGGATCACGGGGTCAAGCACGGCGACATCCAGCTTTTGGGCACCTCGGCCTATGCGGCGCCGCTCCTGTCGACCCTCATCCTGATGGCGACGGGTTTTGCGCCCTTCACCTGGACTGTGCTCGCCGCCGCACTTTTGATCACCATCGGCGCGGGCTTCGCTGCCGGCCGGCCCGCAAGGCGCAAAAAATAAGGCGGCACACCCGGCGCCGCCTTGCATTTCACTTCAGAACCGGCAACCGGGACTTAAGGCTTCCAGTCGAACTCGCTCGGATGCGGGCCGTTGCGCCCGTCGGCGCTGTCCATCTTGCGCAGCGTTTCGACATCCGCCTCGTCGAGTGTGAAGTCGAAGACATCGAAATTGGCGCGAATGCGCTCGGGCGTTGCCGATTTCGGGATCACCATCAGCCCTTCCTGCAACAGGAAGCGGATGATCGTCTGCGGCACCGATTTGCCGTGCTTCTCCGCGATCTTGGAGATTCCCGGATCCTCGATCAGCCGGCCACTGCCAAGCGGGCTCCAGCTTTCCGTGATGATATCGTGGGTCTGGTGATAGGCGCGCATGGCCTTCTGCTGGAATTTGGGATGCAGTTCGATCTGGTTCACCGCCGGCACCACCCCGGTCTCGCCGATAATGCGCTCAAGATGCTCTTTCTCGAAATTCGAGACACCGATCGAGCGCGCCTTGCCGTCCTTTTGCATCTGCACCATCGCCTTCCAGGTCTCGACATAATTGTCGAACATCGGCAGCGGCCAGTGCATGAGATAGAGATCGACATAGTCGGTCCCGAGCCGCTCGAGGCTGGCATCGAACGCCTTCATCGCCGCATCAAAGCCATGGTCTCCATTGCCGAGCTTGGTCGTGAGGTAAACGTCCTCGCGTGCCACGCCCGAGCGGCGGATGCCCTCGCCGACGCCGGGCTCATTGCGATACATCGCAGCGGTGTCGACCGCGCGGTACCCGGCATCGAGCGCGGTCTGCACGATGTCGGCAGCCTTCTCGCCTTCGACCTGCCACACTCCGAGCCCGAGCTGGGGGGCGGTCAAGCCGTCATTGAGAGTGAGAAGCGGTACACTGGTCATGAAATCCTCCTCGTCGCGAAGCGAACAAAGTCTTGAATGCGCCGAAGCGCGAAAAACCGGCTATATCGGGATCAATTGATTGAAATGGAGCGCCGACGGTATGCGGCATGACCTTCATCATATGCTGAGACCCCGCCTGCCGATCAAGTGCTGGATGCCTCAGAGGTTCCACAGCCTGTCAACTTCCACCAAAATTGAGACGAGATGACACTGGCATTCGGCTTTTGCTTGGGCTAAACACCCGCAAACTTCGAATCCAGCCGCCGCCCACTCCCGCCCGGAACCCCCATGTTCCGCGCGGCCGGTAAGACCGAGCCAAAATATGCCCAAGCGCACCGACATCTCCTCGATCCTGATCATAGGCGCGGGGCCGATCATTATCGGCCAGGCCTGCGAGTTCGACTATTCGGGCACACAGGCCTGTAAGGCCCTCAAGGCCGAGGGCTACCGCATCATCCTTGTGAACTCCAATCCGGCGACGATCATGACCGACCCGGATGTGGCCGACGCGACCTATATGGAGCCGATCACCCCCGAATTCGTCGCCAAGGTCATCGAAAAAGAGCGCCCCGACGCGTTGCTGCCCACCATGGGCGGCCAGACCGCGCTCAACTGCGCGCTCTCGCTGCGCAAGATGGGCGTCTTGGAAAAATACGGCGTCGAGATGATCGGCGCCAGGGCCGAGGCCATCGACAAGGCCGAGGACCGCGAGCTGTTTCGCTCCGCCATGGAGAAGATCGGCCTCGAAACTCCGAACGCCGCCTTCGTCAACACATCGGAACTCAAGCAGCGCTTCCAGGCCGAGCACGATGCCCTGATCGCCGAGATCGAGGGCGAGGCCGAGCGCAAGGCTTTCGAGAAGAAATGGGCCGAGGGCGAACGCGCCCGGCGCGAAGAGCACCGGCTGACCGCCCAGCTCCAGGCGCTTGAAGCCTACAAGGTCACCAACCTGCCCGCCATCGTGCGGCCGTCCTTTACCCTCGGCGGTACAGGCGGCGGCGTCGCCTACACCCTCGATGAGCTCTACGAACTGGTGCTGCGCGGTGTCGACGCCTCGCCCACCAACGAAGTCCTTGTCGAAGAATCCGTCCTTGGCTGGAAAGAATTCGAGATGGAAGTGGTCCGCGACAAGGCGGACAACTGCATCATCATCTGCTCCATCGAGAATATCGACCCGATGGGGGTCCACACCGGGGACTCGATCACCGTCGCCCCCGCGCTGACACTGACCGACAAGGAATACCAGCGCATGCGCGACGCCTCGATCGCCGTCTTGCGCGAGATCGGCGTCGAAACCGGCGGCTCGAACGTTCAGTTCGCGGTCAACCCCGAAGACGGGCGCATGACCGTCATCGAGATGAACCCGCGCGTGTCGCGGTCATCCGCGCTGGCCTCAAAGGCCACCGGCTTCCCGATCGCAAAGGTCGCCGCCCGGCTGGCGGTTGGCTACACGCTCGACGAGCTCGAAAACGACATTACCGGTGGCGCCACTCCTGCCAGTTTCGAGCCCTCCATCGACTATGTGGTCACCAAGATCCCGCGCTTCGCCTTCGAGAAGTTCCCCGGGGCCGATAATCGCCTGACGACCGCCATGAAATCGGTCGGCGAAGCCATGGCCATCGGCCGGACATTTGCCGAAAGCCTTCAGAAAGCCCTGCGGTCGCTCGAAACCGGCCTGACCGGCCTCAACGAAATCGGCATTCCCGGCCTCGGCAAGGGTGACGACAAGAATGCCATTCGCGCCGCGCTCGCGGTGCCCACGCCGAACCGCCTGCTTCAGGTGGCTGAAGCGCTGCGTCTCGGCATGACGGTGGAAGCGGTGCACGACATCTGCAAGATCGATCCGTGGTTCCTGCGCCAGATCGAGGCCATCGTCGAGATGGAGAACAAGGTCCGCGAATACGGCCTGCCCGAGACCGAAGGCAATCTGCGCCGGCTCAAGGCACTCGGCCTTTCCGACGCCCGGCTGGCCGAATTGACCGGCAAGAAGGTCTCCGATGTGCGCAAGGCGCGCCATGCCCTCGGGGTGCGGCCCGTCTACAAGCGCATCGATACCTGCGCGGCCGAGTTCGCCTCGCCCACCGCCTATATGTACTCGACCTATGAGACGCCCTTTGCCGGCGCGCCGGCAGACGAGGCCCGGCCGACCGACGCCAAGAAGATCGTCATCCTCGGCGGCGGCCCGAACCGGATCGGCCAGGGTATCGAGTTCGATTATTGCTGCTGCCACGCCGCCTTTGCGCTGACCGATGCGGGTTACGAGACCATCATGGTCAACTGTAATCCCGAGACGGTCTCGACCGACTACGACACCTCCGACCGGCTCTATTTCGAGCCTCTGACCGAGGAAGACGTGCTCGAGATCCTCAAGACCGAGCAACAGAACGGCACGCTTCACGGCGTCATCGTCCAGCTTGGCGGCCAGACCCCGCTGCGGCTCGCCGAAGCGGTCAAGCAGGCCGGTATCCCGATCCTCGGGACCCAGCCGGAGAGCATCGACCTTGCCGAAGACCGTGACCACTTCCAGAAGCTTTTGAACAAGCTGGATCTGCGCCAGCCCTCGAACGGCATCGCCTATTCGCTCGAGCAGGCCCGCATGGTCGCCGAAAAGCTCGGCTTCCCGCTGGTCATCCGCCCCTCCTACGTGCTGGGCGGCCGCGCCATGGTCATCGTGCATTCGGCCGACGAGTTCGAAGACTATGTGCAGGGCACGCTGACCGAACTGGTGCCGCCCGACATCCGGCAGAAGTACCCCAACGACAAGACCGGGCAGATCAACTCCGTGATCGCCAACAACCCGCTCCTGTTCGACAGCTATCTTCAGGGCGCCACCGAGATCGACGTCGACTGCCTTGCCGACGGCACTGACGTGTTCGTGTGCGGCATCATGGAGCATATCGAGGAAGCCGGCATTCACTCCGGCGACAGCGCCTGCTCCCTGCCCCCGCAGAACCTTGATGCTGCCACCATCGAGGAGCTCAAGCGCCAGACCGGGGAAATGGCCCTCTCGCTCAATGTCGGCGGGTTGATGAACGTGCAATATGCGATCAAGGACGGCGAGATCTACGTCCTCGAAGTCAATCCGCGCGCCTCGCGGACTGTGCCGTTCGTCGCCAAGGTGATCGGCGTGCCCATCGCCAAGATCGGCGCCCGCATCATGGCCGGCGAGAAGCTGGCCGACTTCCACCTTTCGGAAAAGCCGATCAACCACATCGCCATCAAGGAAGCGGTCTTTCCCTTCGCCCGCTTCCCCGGCGTCGACACCGTGCTCGGCCCGGAAATGCGCTCGACCGGCGAGGTCATCGGCCTCGACACCGACTATGGCATGGCCTTTGCCAAGTCCCAGCTTGGCGGCGGAACCGGCGTGCCGCTTACCGGCACCGTCTTCATCTCGGTGCGCGACGGCGACAAGGCAACCATCACCCCGGCAGCGCGCAAGCTCGCCGATGCCGGGTTCGACATCGTTGCGACTTCCGGGACCCAGCGCCACCTCGTGGCCGAGGGCATTCCCGCCACCCGCGTCAACAAGGTGCTCGAGGGCCGGCCGCATATCGTCGACTCGATGAAGAACGGCGATATCCAGCTCGTCATCAACACCACCGAAGGCCGCCAGGCGCTGATCGACAGCCGCGACCTGCGGCGGACCGCGCTGATGGGCAAGATCCCCTACTACACCACCATCCCCGGCGCGGTTGCCGCCGTCGAGGGGATCATCGCCTATGCAAACGGCCAGGCTTCGGTGAAGGCGCTGCAGGACTATTTCGCCGCCTGACCCGAACAGGCTTCAGGGCCGGAAACGGTCTTCAGGAACGATTACCGCTCCGCCGCCAATACGCGCCGGGGCGGTTTTTTTGTGCCCACCGACTGCCGTTTGGGACCAGGGCGATCACCCGCGAAATACCCGCATCCCCCTGTGGGCAAGGGGCTTCATCTACTAATCAATTGCGCGTTGCGGCAAATTGTCCTATCCTTTCGCCATCGATATTGAGGGCCGATCGACCTGGCCCCGCGACCTGCTGTTTCGCGACTGCTGACGTTCTCCCCCAATTTTCGATGTGAAACTTGCTTTGCCGGTTCGCCGGCAGGCCCGGAACACTAGGTAACTTCGAAGGATACCCTGATATGGCTACCGGCACCGTTAAGTGGTTTAACGGCCAAAAAGGCTATGGCTTCATCCAGCCGGATGAAGGCGGCAGCGACGTGTTCGTGCACATCTCCGCCGTCCAGCGCTCGGGCTTGCAGAAGCTCGATGAAGGCCAAAAAATCAACTACGAAATCGTGACCGACCGTCGCACCGGCAAATCCGCTGCCGACAATCTGACGCCCGCAGACTGAACCGGGATGATATCGGCGGATTGATTTCCGGCGCCCCCTTTTCGGGGCGCCGTTTTGCTTTGTGCGTCCGATGTCCGGGCGCTAACCCCTACGCATCATTTGCTCTGGAAATCCGGATCAGCTCGCCATCTGCCTTGTCGGTAAGCAGGTAGATCGCGCCGTCCGGCCCCACCCGCACATCGCGGATGCGCCCGAATGCGCCCTTGAAAAGCTGCTCCTCGCCCGCGACTTCGTCGCCCTGCATGTCGAGCCGTGACAAGAGCTGGAACTTGAGCGCCCCGACCAGCAGATCACCCTGCCATTCGGGGAACATCTCGCCATCGTAAAACGCCAGCCCTGAAGGAGCGATCGAGGGGTCCCAGTAATAGACCGGCTGTTCCATGCCGGGTTTCGCATTGCCTTCCCCGATCTGCCCGCCGCCATAGTTTTCGCCATAGGCGATAACCGGCCAACCATAATTGGCGCCCGGATGCGGCTTGTTGATCTCATCGCCGCCCTGTGCGCCGTGCTCGACCGTCCAGAGCGAACCATCCGAAGGCCGCTTGGCCGCACCCTGCGGATTGCGATGGCCAATGGACCACAGCGCGTCGTGACCGGCTTCACCGACAAAGGGATTGTCTTGCGGGATCGAACCGTCCGGCGCGATGCGCACCACGGCACCCGCCAGATCCTCGATATCCTGGGCCCGTTCGCCCTGCCCTCGCTCGCCCAGCGTGACGAACAGATTGCCATCGTCCGCCACCACGATGCGCGAACCGAAATGCTGTCCGCGCGAGGTGAACCGGTTCATCTCGAAGATATCCTGCTGCCCAGTGAGCCGCGCACCTTCGGCATCCTCGATCAGCGTTGCCGCCATCACGGCCGTGCCGGCGCCGCCGTCGCCGGGTTTGGAGTAGCTGAGATAAAGACGGCGGGAATTCTCGAAATCCGGGGCAAGCACGACATCGAGCAAGCCGCCCTGCCCATTGGCCCAGACATCGGGCACACCGGCAACCGGCTCGGAAATCTTACCGTTGCGCACGATCCTCAGCGCCCCGGGCCGTTCGGTCACCAGGTATCCACCCGCGGGCAGAAACGCCACCGACCACGGATAGCTCAGGCCGTCGACAAGCGTTTCTGCCTTCAGCGGCCCCGCGCTCGACTCAAATCGGGATTGTCCCGTCGCCGCCACCGGCGCACTCATGAAGGTGACAAGCGCCACCACGCCCAAGGCGCGCATCAACGGCGTTCGGCGTGCGGTCTTCATCCTGGCATCATCGGTTACGCTCATCTCGGCCTCCCGGTCTTGATCGGCATTGTCGCCGTCGTGATCGTCATTATGCATTCAACCACTTCGCATTCGATTTGGATCGCCTCGGGGCCAACACCAATCCGTGATCGCTCCCTCTGCGTGCCCCTTGAAACGCTGATTGCGACACCTACTTATCCCTCTTGATCCCCGCTGACCGGGCGTTTCGAACTTTTCGCTTAAACCTGCTGGGATTTTTGCTAAGATCGGTGATGAGTTTTGCTGTGTCGGCCTGAGGCGCGAAGCGCGAAGGTCGGCTTTTTTGTATCGCCGCGCCAACCGGCCGCGGCGGTTGGATGTTGTTGTTGAACTACAAGGAAGGGACGGAAAATGGAAAAGGTCCCCATGACGAAAAACGGTCACGTGCAACTGACCGAAGAACTGGAACGCCGCGTCGCGATTGAGCGCCCGCGCATCATCGAGGCGATCTCGGAAGCGCGTGCCCATGGCGATCTCAGCGAAAACGCGGAGTACCATGCCGCCAAGGAGATGCAGAGCCACAATGAGGGCCGCATCAAGGAGCTCGAAACCCTGCTGGCGCTGGCCGACATCATCGATGTCACCAAGCTGTCCGGCGATACGGTGAAATTCGGCGCGACCGTCAGAATCGTCGACGAAGACACCGATCAGGAAAAGACCTACACGATCGTCGGCGACCCTGAGGCGGACGCCAGCGCTGGCCGAATCTCGATCTCTTCGCCCATCGCCCGTGCGATGATCGGCAAGGAAGTCGGTGATTCCATTGAAGTCACCGCCCCTGGCGGTGCGCGCGGCTACGAGATCCTCGAGATCAATTACGTCTGACCGACGCGCTTCACAGTCGAACGCTTTGCAGGGCCCTTCGGGGCCCTGTTTCTTTTGGGTCGCTTTCACCCCGGTTTTACCCAGCCGCGACCACCCCGCACCTTGCGCCCGGGGGGTGGGTCACCTTATCTAGGCGAAAGTTTTGAAATCTCCTTGCTGTGGAAGTGCCCCATGCACGCACCCGTCATGATCATCGGTTCCGGCCCGGCCGGTTACACCGCCGCCATCTATGCTGCCCGCGCCATGCTGAACCCGGTGTTGATCACCGGGCTCGAGCCCGGTGGCCAGCTCACCATCACCACCGATGTCGAGAACTATCCCGGTTTTGCCGATGTCATCCAGGGCCCCTGGCTCATGGAACAGATGAAGGCTCAGTCCGAGCATGTCGGCACAAAAATGGTGTCCGATACCATCACCGAGGTCGATCTCGGTTCCCGCCCCTACACGCTGAAGGGCGACAGCGGCGAGACCTATACTTGCGATGCGCTGATCATTGCGACCGGCGCCAAGGCGAAATGGCTCGACCTGCCTTCGGAGCAGAAATTCAAGGGCTTCGGCGTATCTGCTTGCGCAACCTGCGACGGCTTTTTCTATCGCGACAAGGAAGTACTGGTGATCGGCGGCGGCAATACCGCGGTCGAAGAAGCGCTGTTCCTCACCAATTTCGCCTCCAAGGTGACCCTGGTGCATCGCCGCGACGAGCTGCGCGCCGAGCGCATCCTGCAGGACCGCCTGTTCAAGCATCCCAAGATCGAGGTGATGTGGGATACCGCGCTGGAAGAAGTGACCGGCAATGCCATGCCGCCTTCGGTGACCGGCGCCAGGCTCAAGAACCTCAAGACCGGCGAAATCATCGAAAAAACCGTCGACGGCATCTTTGTCGCCATCGGCCACGCACCGGCGACCGAACTGTTCAAGGACAAGCTTGAAACCAAGCAGGGCGGCTATCTCGTCACCCAGCCCGACAGCACCGCGACCTCCCTCCCCGGTGTTTTCGCTGCCGGCGATGTGACCGACGATATTTACCGCCAGGCAGTGACCGCTGCCGGCATGGGCTGCATGGCGGCGCTCGAGGCGGAACGCTATCTCGCCGAGATCGGCCTTGCCGAAGGCGCGAGCACCGAAGCGGCGGAATAAATAACGGAGCGGCTTGCCCGCACCGACAAAGAGGCTAGGCTGACCGCGGTCCTTGCGACCGCGGCATCGGCTTTTGAGGAGGGGGACCCGTCAATGCTCGATTGGGACAAGCTGCGCATATTTCATATCGCAGCAGAGGCCGGCAGTTTCACCCATGCCGCCGAGCGGCTGAATATGAGCCAGTCCGCCGTTTCCCGGCAGGTCTCCGCGCTCGAAGAGGATCTGGGGTTCAAGCTCTTCATCCGCCACGCGCGCGGG
Source organism: Cucumibacter marinus DSM 18995 (assembly GCF_000429865.1). Lineage (GTDB taxonomy): Bacteria > Pseudomonadota > Alphaproteobacteria > Rhizobiales > Devosiaceae > Cucumibacter > Cucumibacter marinus. Next base: position 461,142 of record NZ_AUCR01000002.1, on the reverse strand, counting down.
CTCGTGCTCACCGAGGTTGGAGAGCAGCTCTTCCGCACCGCCCATCGCATGGCGTGGGAACTGCAATCCGTCGAAGCGCAGATGTCCGAGAGCCGCGACATGCCCTCGGGACCCCTGCGCGTCACCACGACGGTCGGCATCGGCTCGACCTGGCTGACCGCCCGGATCCATGAATTCGTGCAGATGTTCCCCACTATCCAGCTCGACATCAAACTCTCCGACGCCGAGCTCGACCTGGCCATGCGCGAGGCCGATGTCGCCATCCGCCTGCATCGGCCCAACCAGTCCGAGATGATTCAGCGCAAGCTGTTCGATGTGCACTTCCACATCTATGCGTCGGCCGAATATCTCAAGAACCGCGGTGAGCCCAAGACCGTCGAGGAACTCGACCAGCATTCCATCGTCACCTTCGGCGATCCGACACCGTCCTTCCTCGGCGATGTGAACTATCTCGAGCGCGTCGGCCGGCTCGACAGCACGCCCCGCCAGCCGACCCTGCGTGTCAATGCGATCTATTCCATGATGCAGGCCGCCAAGCAGGGCATAGGCATTGCCATGCTCCCGGACTACATCACCGAGAACCAGCCTGAACTGACCCGGATTCTCTCCCAGGTCGAGCTGCCGCTGTTCGAGACCTATTTCGTCTATCCCCCCGCGCTCAAGAACTCGAAACGAGTCGGCGTTTTCCGGGACTTCCTGGTCGCCAAGGCCCGGGAATGGGCATACTAGGCGTCCACTGCCCACCGGCACACGCACGACTTTCAAAAATCCCAACCTTCTAAACTCCTGATGTCATTATCGAAATCCGGCAAAGAACAGCTGCGTCGCAATTTACTTAACATATGCATCATCTGCATGCCTGCTATGCGCACCACCCCCTAGCGCTCCGCGGCCATCTCCCCCATATACCCACCCAGCGATGCGGTTGCTGTTTTTTCCTCCTCCCTGGACAGCGCCTCATCCCGAAGAGGGATACCTCTTCTTCCTAGGCTCCGCTTGACCCTGTAGCGGAGCCTTTTTCTTTGTCTGGAGCCCTGCGTTTTTGAGGCTCCTGAGTAATGCGCGGGATGCATGGCTGACATGTGCGGGAACCGGTTGCGGATCACCCGGGTTACAGCCATATAGCACCCATGACGCACGGCGGTGTTCCCTCCTCCCTCGCCGCCGCGCGATCGGACCGATGTCTGTCCCTCCTCCCTCGGGCACGGTCCACCACTTGAAGGGTTTTCCCTTTGCGACAGGCTCCGTCATTGCGACGGAGCCTTCTTCTTTTGGGTGGGAGTTGCGGCGGACCGGGGTCCGCGTCCGAAAGAGATGCGGACCTTAGCCATGCAAAAACAGCATGGCCGCTATGACCAAGGTCATCTTGCTGACCAGACGGTCAAGGCGCATATAGAACTCACATTGCTTGACACGTTCCCTCCTCCCTCGTTGTCAAGCAGTCAGATCGGTGCTCGTTCCCTCCTCCCTCGCGTGCCGATCGAACTAAAAGGGGTTTCCCCTTCTCAAGGCTCCGCTTCCGCGGGGCCTTTTTTTTGCGCGATCGCCTGAGCGAAGTTGGTGCCCGCCTTCAGCAAAGCCCGAACGGCACAAAAAAGGGCGCCCACAGGCGCCCTTGAATTCCGTAATGAAACCGGCAGCTACTTCAGCGACGCCATGAAATTCGCGATCCGCTCACAGGCCTTCTCGAGCGCCTCGGTCGAGGTCGCATAGCTGACCCGGAAATGCGGGCTCAGCCCGAAGGCCGCGCCATGCACCGCGGCCACGTTCTCGCAGTCGAGCAGCGCCAGCACGAAGTCCTCGTCAGTCTCGATCACCTTGCCATTGGGCGCGGTCTTGCCAATCGCGCCGGCGCAGGACGGGTAGAGATAGAACGCCCCTTCCGGCACCAGGCACTCGATACCGTCAATGGCATTGAGCTTTTCCGCCACCATGTCGCGGCGCCCGCGGAAGGTTTCGACCCAGTCCTTGAGGAAGGTCTGGTCGCCATTGAGCGCTTCGACTGAAGCCCACTGTGCAATCGAGCAGGGGTTCGAGGTCGACTGCCCCATCAGCTTGCGCATGCCATTGGCCAGCCATTCCGGTCCCGCCGAATAGCCGATCCGCCAGCCGGTCATCGAATAGGCCTTGGAGACGCCGTTCATGGTCAACGTGCGGTCCTTGAGGCCCGGCTCGACCATGGCGATGGTCACGAACTCGTTGCCGTCATAGATCAGGTGCTCATAGATGTCGTCGGTCAGGATCATCACCTGCGGATGACGCATCAGCACATCGGCGAGCTTCTTCATGTCCTCGCGCGAATAGGCGGCGCCCGACGGGTTGCTCGGCGAATTGAGGATCAGCCATTTGGTCTTGGGCGTGATCGCCGCTTCGAGCTGTTCGGGCGTGATCCGGAATTTCTGTTCCGCCGTCGCTTCGACGACCACCGGGGTCGCGCCGGTCAGCCGCACGATCTCGGGATAGCTCACCCAATAGGGCGCGGGGATGATCACTTCGTCGCCCGGGTCGAGGGTCGCGACCATCGCATTGAAGATGATCTGCTTGCCGCCCACACCGACGGTGATGTTGGCCGGGGTGTAATCGAGCCCGTTCTCACGCTTGAACTTGTCGACAATGGCCTGCTTGAGCTCGGGAATGCCGTCAACGGCTGTGTATTTGGTCTTGCCTTCGGCAAGCGCCTTGATCGCCGCCTGCTTCACATGCTCGGGCGTGTCGAAGTCCGGCTCGCCCGCGGACAGGGCGATAACGTCGGCACCCGATGTTTTCTTGTCCCGTGCCAACTGAGAAATGGTCATCGTGGCGGACGGGCGAACACGTTGCAGCGCTTCGGAAATCTGGGACATTTTACATCCGGGAGATTGGGGTTGATTGACGCGCAGGGTCTACACCCCCGCCCCTTTTGAAGCAAGGGCGCACCAAGGGCGCTGCAAAGGCGCCAGCCTTTCAGACCCCTTCAAACCCCTGTTGAAGGGCAAGCAAGGGGCCCCACCAACCAAAGGGCAATTACGGTGCAATGTTCGCCTGACTGGGCGAGAGACGGAATGCTGGATCCGCGCCACGCCCAATCCTACTGATATACGTAAGTATAATTACTTAGAATATCAGATGTAACAACACGAATATACAGTTATTATTCACAGCTTTTCAACATAACAATCAATAATTCGAATTTTATGTTTCGGCGTTATGGGAAATGCAACAATGAGCCCGCGGCAAAAAGAGGCTGATCTGCGGGGGCAAGCGCATGGGGACTGCGCTCAAGCTGTTATTGTCGTTCGGTTTTTGCCTCGTCGTCGCCGCCTGCACGACGCTGGAGACCGCTGATATCCAGCAAAGCTATACACAGACGGTTCGCAAACTCGGCATCGTACCGGTCTACCCGCCCCGCGAGGAATTCCAGATCGGTGACGTGTTCGTTGCTTCATTCGGGATGAAACCGGGCAGCAGGCAGGTCGACATCAACGACTCCGCCCGCGTCTGGGTCGCTGATTTTCCTGAGGTCGCGGACGCCGCCGACGACTTCATGGGATCGCGCATCGTTTTTCGTTCCGGAACCACCAGCAAGAGAGAAGACGGGGACGCAGCCGCCAACACTCCCGATTTGTTCGGTCGGAAGCTGACGCGGCGAAAGGCGGTGAACATCGAAACGCTGCCGATCTCGGCGTTTCCGAGTATTACCGCAGATGCCGGGTTCACAGCAGGACTTGGAATTTCGCAAGCCCTCCAGTCGCTCGGGATCGGCGGCGGTGACAGAACCCTGGTTCGGCTGGATTTCAACGATGTCCGCACCTACTGGGTCGAACCGGTTAAGCTGGACCAGGTCGATATCCGAAATCGCCTCCTCACCGGGACGATCATTCCCAAGCAGTTGGGACCAACCAATCCCATATATACTTCGTTGAAAGACCGCGAACGCATCGAGGAACTTGCGGGGCGCGACATATCAAAAACCCGATGCACCGCTGCAGTCGTCGTCACGCGTGTGTACCTGACTCGGCAAATCAACTTCACCTACTACAACGCTGCCATCATCGCCGCCGGCCTGCGGCGGGCAGAAGAAGGCCAGACCGCCCCTGCCGCGCCGGTACCGTCGCGAATTACCGTCAACGTCAATCAGGCGACGGGGGAGGCCAAGGTGGCGGGCTCGACCGATGACGAACTGACAGACCTTCAGACCAAGATCGATAGTTTTTCGACGGGCGATACCCAGGGCACCAGCCTCAATTTTCAGTCCTGGAACGCCCTCGGCATCACCTTCTCCAAGACCTACGACCGCCCGGTGGCCATTGGCTATGAAGGGTTCAGCTTCCCGGTCGATATCGGCAAGAACGCCACTCAGAAAGGTTATCCGAGATGCTCATGAAACACCTGTTGGTAGCGCTGTTGGTCGTCGGCACTTTCAACCCGATCGTGATTCTGGCGCAGGATAATGCAGATGCGGATGCTCCCGCGGTCGAACTTCCCGCAGCAGGAACCGGCGAGCAATACACGCGATTCCTGTCCCGCATTCCCAACCTGCCGGTGCTTGAGAATGGCGGAGAGGCTGATCTGCTTGTCCAGTATTTTGCCAACCGCAAGGGTGAGGTCGCGGGCCTGTCGTACACGGCGATCAACGCGGTCGACTCTGCATCCTGCGATTTGTTTTCGCGAGGCGCCGAAGTGTGTTGGTGCGCGGGCGACGAGCCGGAGCCGCGCGGTTGTGCCGGCGACTTTGGCGGTGGCGGCGGCACAGGAGTAACCCTGCAAACGGTCGACCTTGATGTCGTTGTCCTGCCCACTCTCAGCCCACGCGGAGACATGGATTTCTCTCTGCAGGTTCAGCGCAAGATCACCGAGGACCTGAAAACCATCGACGTTCCCGGTTTCTCGCTCAGCGCCGAAGAGCAGCAGCAACTTCTGGAGCAGGTGGAATGATGCGTCTTCTCCTGCCTGCAATCACTCTGGTAGCAGCGCTCAACAGCTTTCCGGCATCCGCGCAAGATGCACCGGAAGGTCTGCCGCCTGCCCTCGCCGACGAGTATAGGGACCTTCAGAACGAACTCATGGTGGAGAATTTGCGCGGCCAGGTCGAAGCGAAGCGCAAGGCCAACGCCATCGACTACAAAACTGCAGCCACGAACTACAAGGAAGCCGCGGAAGCGTTCAGGGATGCGGAAATCGCCGCCCATCAGGCCGCACTGGCGGGACGCAGTTATCCTGATATCCGCATTAATTCCGCACGCCTGTTCCAGATTTCGGATCCCGCGCGCGAATGCAACGCGAAGTACTTTGTGGAATGGAAGTGCTATGGCGGCGACGCTTCGGCCGACCCGCCCATCTTTCCTGACAAATGCAGCTTCACGGCAGACGAAAAGATGTGCGGGCAACCTGGCGCGTCAAACCAGCCCGTCATGTTCGAGATCGAGTACGCCTGCGCCGATCGGGTGAAACAGCAGCGCGTCCCGTTCGGGGAAAGCGTCCATCTCACCTGTCGCGACAACGCGGAATAGTCCCGACCCCGCGCCCGGAGTAAATCGTCGCCCCGGCTAGATCGTCACGCCGGGCGCGGCGCGCATCTGCACACCCCAGACCCGCCAGCCCTCTTCTTCGAGCCGCATCTGGTAGAGCGCCTCGAAATTCTTGAGGTCGGGGCCGACGATATTCACTTCCTGCAGCGCCACGCCTTCACCCACGATCCGGAAATCGCCGAAGGAATGCGTGCGGGAATTGATGATCGGGCTGTAGCCGCCGCTCAGCGCATTGACGAAGACGGCCGGATCGTCGAACGCGGCGCGGAACCCTGCCCCGGCGAACGAGAGCGCGCCCGCCCCGTCTCCCGCGCGGAACGCTTCGATCTGGCCGGTAATCGAGGCCTGCCAGGGCGCCTCGGTGGCCGGGTCGGTGGTTGTGGCGTCCTGGGCGCTGCCGGCACCGGCGAACGCCACGACAAGAATGGCCGCCAACATCAGTTTCAGGCGAATGAACATGTGCACCTCCTCAAGGGGCGCTCAGCCCCTTTCAATGGGTTACCGAAAGGTAACCCGTCATGCCCCTCGTCATGGAACCGCCGCAAAATCGCGACGATGAAACCGCAACCCGCTCAAAATCTTTGCGCATTCAAAGCGCCTAATCAGCCTAATCGCAGCTACTCAAGGAGACCATAGCGATGCCTTCCCGCGTTGTTCACATTGCCGCGACGCTGACTTCCGCCCTGCTTGTTGCCGTTCCGGCCATGTCGGCACCGGCCCTGGCGGCGCCCACAGGCGCGCAGCCCGAGGGCGGCGCCTTTGCCGCGGTGTTCGTATGCGCCCTCCTTGTATCCGGATTTATCACTGCCTATGTGATGAATCAGACGTCCCGTCTGTTGCGCAAGCAGGCGGTTCGGGTTCGCGAAGTTGACAATCCTCAGCGATTTGACTGACCTCCCCCCTTTGACAGTCTAAGCGAACATCTGGCCGGCCCTTTGGGTCGGCCTTTTTGCTTTGTGTTCAACGTCTTGCCGCACCTTACCAAGCTTGCCGTTTTTTCATCTCACCGCAAAGTTGAGGCAAGGCGCCTCCTGTCAGTCTCCATGTCGTCGCCGGCACACAGTGGCCCTCCGGCGGCGCCGCAACCAACCCAATGGAGACTGATCGAATGACCCTCTTGAAAACCTTCACCCTGCCCCTCGCCCTCGCCGCAACCATGGCCTCTACCGCCGTGCCGATGGTGGCCTATGCCCAGGAAACGCCCGACGGCACGCCCGTCACCCAGGCGCATCAGATGCAGCGCGGCCAGGCCGTGCACAGGGGAGACCATCAGCGCGGCATGCGCGGCGGGCCCGAGATGCGCGATGGCCCTGGCATGCGCGGCGGTGGTCCCTTCTCTTTCACTTGCGAGGCCAATGGCGCCATGCGCGTTTCCGCCATGATCGAGCACACCGGCGACCGGGTCGAACTGACTCCCGACCAGGAGCCGCTTCTGGCCGCGCTGTCTGATGCCGCGCTTGCCGCCCAGGCCGACTATGCCGCGGTGTGTGCCGCGCTCAATGCCGAAGAGCCCGGCGACGCGGTCGACAATATCCGCCTGCGTCAGAGCCTTGGTGAGGCGCGCCTCACCGCCGTTGACAGCGTTCTGCCGGCATTCGAGGCATTCTTCGACAGCCTGACCGATGACCAGAAGGCCGAACTGGCCCCCAACAACCACGGCTTGGCCCACGGTCATCGCGGCGGAGACAACGACCGGGGCGGCCCTGAGCAGTCTGGCCGCCGGGGCAGCTGACCCCGCCAATCACGAGCCGGACAGCGTGGCGTTCGTTGAAGTACTTGCCTGTCCGCCCACCGGCCTCTCCGCCGGGCCTGCGCTCCCCCAGGGGGTGCAGGCCCGTCATATTTGCGGCGTCACTGCCCATACGCCCCTTGTCGGCTCGATTTTGGCGGTCTAGCGTCTCTCGAAGCCCCCGCAGAGAGATGGACCCACCGTGAGCAATTCAATGCCGTCCCGGCAAACCCAGAAGGACCTGCCCCTCAACCCGGCAAAACTGCGCTCGCATTTCCCGGCATTCGAAGAGCCTTCACTGCGCGATTGGGCCTTTTTCGAGAACGCCGGCGGTGCCTATCCCTGCCGCCAGGTCATCGACCGGCTCAACGACTATTACCTCACCAAGAAGGTCCAGCCCTACAGCCCCTATCCTGCGTCCAGCGAGGCGGGCCAGGCGATGGACCTCGCTTATGCGCGCCTCGCCGCGGCGCTGAACGTGCCCGTCGATGCCGTCCATTTCGGTCCTTCGACCTCGGCCAACACCTATATGCTGGCCCATGCGCTTGCCGGCCATATCCGGCCCAACAGCGCCATCGTCGTCACCAATCAGGACCATGAGGCCAATTCGGGCGCCTGGCGCCGCCTCGCCGCCGAAGGCCATGAAATCCGCGAGTGGAAGGTCAATTCCTCCACCGGCCGCCTCGACCCGGACGACCTTGAAGAGTTGCTCGACGACAAGGTCGCTTTTGTCGCCTTCCCGCATGTTTCCAACATTGTCGGCGAGATCAATCCGGCCAACCAGATCTGCGCCCGGCTGCGCGAGGCCGGCATTCTCAGCATTGTCGACGGCGTCGCTTATGCTCCCCACGGCCTGCCTGATCTCGGCAATCTCGGTGCCGATATCTACCTGTTTTCGGCCTACAAGACCTATGGCCCCCATCTCGGCGTGATGATGATCCGCCCCGAGCTCGGCCGGGTGCTGGCCAATCAGGGTCACTATTTCAACGACAGGTTCCTGCGCAAACGTCTGACCATTGCCGGCCCGGACCATGCCCAGATCGCGGCCGCTGCCGGCATTGTCGACTACCTCGAAGCCGTCGCGGGCCTTGCCGCTGATCAGACCGGAGACGCCACACCCTTCCGCCGCGCCCACACGGCCATGCGCGCGCAAGAGACCATGCTGATGGCCCCGCTCCTCAACTACCTCACCGACCGCAACGACATTCGCCTTGTCGGCCCCGCCGAACCCGAGAGCCGCGCACCGACCATCTCGGTCATCGCCGATCGGCCGGGCGGCGAGATCGCCAAGGGCCTGGCTCAACATGGCATCATGGCCTCGGGCGGCCATTTCTATGCCGTGCGCCTGATGGAGGCGATGGGCATCGATCCCGACCACGGCGTGCTGCGGCTGTCCTTCCTCCACTACACCGAGCCCGAAGAGATCGAACGTCTCATCGCAGCGCTTGAGGTCGAACTGGCCTGATTGAACACCGTGGCCCCGTATTGCTCCGGGTTGCTAATTCTGCAATTCACTGGCATGGAAAACGGGCGCCCTGACGGGTGCCCTTTCCGGCTGTCTTTGGGCCGGACCCTTCCCGGTTTCTCGATCAGGTGAACACTGCCATGTCGCCCACCATGCCTCGCCCGCTGGCGCTTTGCGTATTGTTGATTGCCACCATGGTGTGGGGCTTTGCCTTCATTGCGCAAAAGACCGCGATGGAAGCCATGGGGCCGCTCACCTTCATCGCCTCGCGCTACATTCTGGGCGGCCTTGTCATCCTGCCCCTGGCGCTGATCGAACACCGCCGCCGCGCCGAACCCATTTCGCGCCGCGACTGGCAGGTCATGGGATTGGTCTCGGTCGCGTTCTTCATCGCCTCCTGGCTGCAGCAGGCGGGGCTGATGTCCACCAGCGTCACCAATGGCGGCTTCCTCACAGGGCTGTATGTGTTCTTCGTGCCCTTCATTCTGCTCGTGCTCCTGCGCACCGCGCCGCACCCGGTGGTCTGGATCGGCATGCCGATGGCCGTCGCCGGTCTGTACCTGCTCAATGGCGCCAGCTTCACCTCCATGGTCACCGGCGATTATCTGATCATCGCCAGCGCGTTTTTCTGGGGCGTTCATGTGCTGGTGCTCGGCTACCTGGCACGCTCGACCGCCCGGCCCATCTTCATCTCTTCGGTGATCTTCCTGCTGGCCGGCCTGTTCGCCGCTGTGGGTGCCTTCGCCACCGAGCCGGTCACCCTTGATGCCTTCCGCCTCGGTTGGGGCGAAATCCTTTATGCCGGGCTGCTGTCGACCGCGGTCGGCTTCACCTTTCAGGCCATTGCCCAACAACACGTTCCGCCCGCCAACGCGGCAATCATTCTGTCGGCAGAATCTCTCTTCGCAGCGTTGGGTGGCGCCCTGTTCCTCGGGGAGCGCCTTCCCCTGATCGGCTATCTCGGCGCGGCGCTGATCTTCATCGCCATCGTGGCTGTTGAAACGCTGCCCCTCTTGCGCAGAAAGCCAGCCGCCACCGGCTGATTTTCCGTCCCGGGGCAACAAAAAAGGGCCGCATGCGGCCCTTCTTTCGATCATTCCTGTTCGCCCCGGTCAGCGGCGCGTCATCACCAGGTTGTCGCACAGAACCAGCAACACGCAGCCGGTGACCTTCAATTCGTTTCGTCCGACCATCTCCACCGTCCCGTTGATGGTGGTGTCTTCCAGCGTCACCTGGCCGCGCCAGCGGTTTGGCCCGGTCCGCGGCAGCTTCTCGAACAGATAGGTGCCGATATATTTCTTGTTTCTTTCGGTCTGCTGGTCGGGCCGGATATAGACTACGAGGGCGCAGAGTTGGCTCCCGTCACCGCAAAGGGTTACCCGGTAGCGCGCCTCCTTGCCCGGAGGCTCCCAGATGCCATGCGGATTGAAATTCTCTGCCTGAGCAGCCGGCACCCCGGTCAAAACCAAAACAAGCGCCGCCAGCCATTGCTTGAACGTTCTGAACATACCTCTTCCCATCAGCCACCCCGCAAAGGCGACCTATCACCCACTTATGGCGCCTTTTCGACTGCCAAATGTCAAGCCACGACGCTGAACATATATTTATTCACCTCGGCCAAACCAGTACAAATGCGAGATAGATAGGGAATTGCTTTGTTTCCAAAGAGTTCCTGCGGATATTGCATACGTTGCGTCCGCAAAACGACCGACTTTCGCCGCAGCCATTCCGCCGATTCGCTCCCCGAATCATAGCCTTTCGGCACGCGTGTGAGCTCCGGTTGGTCCGGCAAGGCGCCCAGTGCCCTGGCACCAGCCGTCGCAGCCTCGATTCCGGCGCCGCCATCGGCCTCGACCGCCTGCCTGAACTTGAGGAGCTGATCGGCATCGAGCCCCCACTGCCCGGCCCCGAACGCGAACCCGTCGGCATGAAACACAAGATGGATGCCCGGCGACCGGTTGGGGTGATCCCCGCACCAGAACACCAGATGCGCATGGGTGTGATAGGGCGTCTTGTCCTTGGAAAACCGGGTGTCGCGAAAGATCCGGCGCATCGAGCCATTGATTTTGGGCACCGCCTTGTGCGGCGGGTCGAGCGCCTCGACAACCGGCGCAAGCCCGACAATCAGGTCCATCAGCGGATCGACGATCGATGCCTGATATCTCTCGCGATTGGCATCGAACCAGGCCTTGTCATTGTTATTGGAGAGGTCCTTGAGGAACCCGGTGAAATCCTTGGGCAATCCGGCAAACATCTGCGTTCACTCCTCGGCCTTGCTCATTTTTCGGGCAGCGCGCGGACGTAGCGCTCCGCCATGGCGATCCAGGTTTCGAGCCCGATCTCATGCGCTTGATCCGGCTGCACAACGATATAGCCGGGCATGGGCCGGCCCTTCATTTCGACGAGTGTCGTGCCGGGCAGCGCCAGTGCTTCGGCCTCGGTCTCGCGTCCTACCCGGAACATGAACCGCCCCTTGCCCGCCGTACACAACATCTTGCCATCGAGCATGAAGGCCTGCCCGCCAAACATGCGCTTCTCGACGATATCGGACCGATGCCCCAGCGCTGCCCGCAGCTCGGTCTGCAATTGCGGGTCCTTCGATTTGTCGACCATTCCACCCTTCTCCGTTTACGCCGCCCCGCCCGGAAAGGGCGAAGCGGCATTGGATCAATTCTGGCTCTCATAGGTGATGAAAGCCATCGCCGCCCCGAAGGGGTCGAGGATATGGGCCATCCGCCCGACACCCGGCGCGTTGAACGGTTCGGCAAGGCTCTTGGCGCCATTCGCCACCGCCTTGGCATGGGTCGCATCGACATCGTCGACCGTGATGTAGACCGTCCAGAGCCCCGCTTCTGCCGGGCGCGGATTGAGACCGCCCACAGATTCTTCGCCGACATTGAGAACGGGATAATTGCTCCCGTCACCCATCGGCATTTCCTTGACCGTCCAGCCGATCACATCCTCGTAGAATTTGCGCGCAGCTGCGCCATCCGGCCCCGAATGTTCGATCCAGCTCGGTGCGCCTGCGGTTGTATATTTGTCCATGATGTCCTCCTTGAGTTGAGCCGTTCCCGGCTGATCCAAGGACGCTTGGCAGACCGCCGATCCGACACCGGTCTCAGTTTTTTTCGCCGATCTCTGCAAGCCGCTGCAATATATGGGCTTCTTCCGCCTTGTTGGGTCCCAGCCCAAGCGCCCGCCGATAGGCGGCCACCGCTTCGGGCATCCTGCCCGCCTCCGCCAGCAGCGCCGCGCGGGTCGACTGGAAATGCAGGTAATCGCCGAGTTCGTCTTCAATGGCGGCGAGCCGCTCGAGCGCCGCTTCGGCGCCTTCGAGCTTCCACACCGCCACCGCATGGTTGAGCGCAACGACCGCGCTCGGCTGGATCTGCATCAGCGCGGCATAGAGCCGTTCGATCTCGGCCCAGTCCGTGTCCTCGGCCCGATGGGCCGCGCAATGCACCGCCGCAATTGCCGCCTGCACCTGATAGGGCCCGGGTTGGCGGTGCCGCAGCGCCTTTTCGACAAGCACCGTGCCTTCATCGATCATCGGCCGGTCCCAGCAACTCCGGACCTGCCGGTCGAGCGGCACAAGCTGGCCCTCACCGTCGGTCCGCCCGCTGCGCCGCGAATGCTGCAGCAGCATCAGCGCCAGCAGCCCCAACGCCTCCGGCTGACCGGGAAACAGGCTCACCAGTAATCGCCCGAGCCGGATCGCCTCGGCACACAGATCCACCCGGATCGGCGCCTCCCCGCCCCGGGTCTGGTAGCCTTCGTTGAACATCAGATAGATCATCGCCGCCACCGCATCGAGCCGTGCGGCCCGCTCGGCAAGAGAAGGTGCATCCAGCTTTGCCGCCACGGCCCCGGCGCGCTTCTTGGCGCGTGTGATGCGCTGTTCCATCGCCCTGGGCGACACCAGAAACGCCCGCGCGATTTCCTCGACCCGTAAACCGGCGATCACCTTGAGCGCCAGGGCGAGCTGATCGGTGGGGGAGAGTTCGGTGTGGCAGCACATGAACATGAGCCGCAACACATCGTCCTTGTAGACAGCCTCGTCCAGGGCTTGGACCTCTTCTGCCTCGATATCCCGGTCCGACGCCCCGAGCCCTGCCTCGAGAAGCTCTTCCGCCGGGGTGTCATCGACACGTTGCCGCCGCCGCAACGCATCGCGTGCCCGGTTGCGCGCCACCGTCAGTACCCAGGCCAAGGGATCGCGCGGTATTCCATTCCGGCTCCAGGTGTCTAATGCCGCCAGGGACGCGTCCTGCAGGGCGTCTTCGGCCAGATCGAGATCGCGCAACATGCGGGTCAGCGCAGCCAGTGCGCGCGGTCGCACCGCGCGCAACCGGGCGGCAATGGCCGCGCTGCCGCCTGTGTTCATGCCGTTGCGGCTTCCCGTTGCACGGGCGCCTGGGCCACCGGCCGCACCTCCATGGAATTGAATCCGGTGGGCAGCATTTTCGCTGCCTCGATGGCCTCTTCCATGCTGTCCGCTTCAACGATGTAGAGACCCAGAAGCTGTTCCTTGCTCTCGGCATAGGGACCGTCGGTCACGATCACAGAGCCATTCTTGCTGGTGACCGTCATGGCACTGGTCGAGGGCATCAGCCGGGCAATGGCCCCTAACCGATCCTCATATTTCGTCTGCATGTCGCGGTGCTGCTGCATATAGGTCCGCTGATCGTCTTCCGGAAGATCGTCAAACACCCCGTCGGCGCCGAAAATCAGAATGGCGTATTGCATCTCTTGTCTCCTGTTGCGCGAAGCGCATCCTTCGCCCCACTAGGACGAACCGGCACCCGCCGATCCGACATCGGGCATTTGAAAATGTGGCTGGAATTCGCGGCTTGCGCTAGCGCCACTTGTGTCAAGCCTCGGGTGCCCCCGCCCCTGTGGATTGTCATCGAACCGTCACCCAAGCTTCACCCGGCGTTCAAACAGCGCCCCTAGCGTGCATTTGACCGGCGCACCCGCCTAACGCCAGCGCTGGTCTTGCGGAACGCCCCGTTCCGCCTATCGGCGGAGCCCCATCCGCCCAACGCGCCAGGTTCCCCCAATTTGGACGCGTCTCGGCCGCTCCGCCAGCGGCCTTCTTTTTTTTGAGCGTGCCCAAGAGAAGTGTGAAACGGTTCTCTGGTTCGGGCACGCGACCACAAAAAGAACCTGCGCACACCTGGTAAAGACATGTCTTCAGCCCCGAACGGGGATGCAGATCGCCTTTCCGGTTCGAGCCGTTGGCCTTCAAGGGTCAGCCTGCATAGCAGCGTGGCACAATCGTCAATTGCGCCACATGGGCAAAGGGTTAGACTCGCCCCTTGAATCTGATTGCGAGGGGATATCCCGTGACCCATGCCGAGCCTGCCCACAACACCGAGCCCAAAGGTGAACTGACCATCCGCACCATGGCCATGCCCGCCGATACCAATGCCGCTGGCGATATTTTCGGCGGCTGGGTGATGAGCCAGATGGATATTGCCGGCGCGGTCTCCGCCATCGAACGGGTCAAGGGGCGCGTGGCCACCGTCGCGGTCGAAGCGATGACCTTCATTGCCCCGGTCAAGGTGGGCGACATTTTGTGCATCTACACCACCATCGCCCGCATCGGCACCACCTCGATCACCGTCGATCTCGAAGCCTGGGTCCGCCGCCGCGGCTCCCCCGACCGCGTCAAGGTCACCGATGGCCGGTTCATCTATGTCGCGCTGGACGATGAAGGGAAGAAGCGGAAGATTGAGTAGGGGTGAGCGACACCTGCGGATTCACCCCAGCCCCGCTGCATCCGGGAGCTTCTCGAAACCTGCATCAAAAGGTTGGATGAGTGGCAACCTGTCCGTCTCCCGGCCGGTCGAGCCAAGCCTTCAGTCAGGTGCCGGAGTCATGTTCTTGCCGGGTGGCAGCACCACCCATGGGTGGGCGCGGTGTGCAAACCATATCCGGTCGGGCGCCGGGAACCCGGTATCGGCGAAACATCCGGCATGAATCGCCATCATGCCGGGCCGCAGCTTGAGCCGAAACAGAACTGAAACGCCACAGACCGGGCAAAATTCAAGATCCATGGTACGTCCCTCCTGGGTCGGCCGATGAAACTCGGTTCGCTCGCCGGTGTTTTCGATGATCTGGCTTTCGCGGAAAAAGCCGGCAATCTGAAAGGCGCTGCCCGTGCGGCGCTGGCAATCGTGGCAGTTGCACAGATTCACCCATTCAGGGTCGCCGCGGACAGTCACGCTGAACTGCCCGCAGGAACATTGTGCCTTGCGTATGGTCTCGTCAGTCAAGTCTTCCCCCCTGCCAAAGTCGAACAACAAATCGGAGCCGCGGCCGCTCTCCGTTTCGCAGCCAGGGCGGCAACCCGCCCCGGCATCAACCCGCCTTGGCGCCTTCGCCCTATTCGACGATGATCGGCGCCTCGAACAGCACCGCGCCAAAATCTCCGTTCCAATAGCGCAGGAGATAGTTGCCCGGCTCCTTCGGCGCGCGAACATTGACGCTTTTGTTGTCGTAGTCGCCATTGACCAGCCGGGTGGAGGTCGCCGTCCGCCCCTGCCCGCCAGCGGCACGCGGATCGAACACCTCGACCGCATCGCGATAGGCCCCCGGCCCTTCCCAGGTGACTGCAAAGGTCTCTTCGACCCCCACGCTTGCCGGCCCGTCAAGCGAGACATCCATCGGCTCCACCGTTACCGGCCGGGTTGCGAGCACGGTGCGCCCGTCCCCGTTCCAGTAGCGCAGCTCATAGGTCTTCGGTGCGACCGGCACTGTCAGTTCGACGGTCCTGTTGTCATAATCGCCATTGGTAATGCGCTGGCTGACGAGCACCTTTCCGCGCCCGGCATCGGCTTCCGGGTCGAACAATTCGATCGCATCCCGGCGGGCACCCGGGCCTTCCCAGGTCACCGTCAATGATTGCCCGATTTTCACCGTCTCGGCAGCATCGAGCGAGACGGCCACCGCCTCGACCGTGATCGGTCGCGTCGCCAGCACCGTGCGGCTGTCGCCATTCCAGTAGCGAAGCAGGTATTCGCCCGGCTCCGCCGGTGCGTTGAGCGTCACCATGGCATTGTCATAGTCGCCATTGGCAATCCGCATTGCGCTGACCACCTTGCCACGCCCCGCATCGGCACTCTCATCGAAGATCTCGACCGCGTCGCGCCGCGCCCCCGGGCCTTGCCAGGTCACATCGAACGGACGGCCCATGGGCACCGCATCGTCAGCCGAGAGCGAGACGGCCACTTCCGCCACGCTGATCGGGCGGGTGGCGAGCACCGTGCGGTTGTCACCATTCCAGTAGCGCAGCAGGTAGTCGCCCGGCTCTGCCGGCGCCGTCAGCCGCACGCTGGCATTGTCAAAATCGCCATTCACCAGCCGCTGCGAGGAGATCACCTTGCCTTCGCCCTGATTGGCGCTCTGATCGAAGATCTCGACCGCATCGCGCCGCGCGCCCGGCCCTTCCCAGGTCACATCGAACACCCGGCCCATGGGCACGGTGTCCTCTGCGGTGAGCGAAACCGGCGCGTCGAGCACCTCGATTTCGCGGGTCGCGAGCACTTCGCGATTGTCCCCGTTCCAATATTGCAGGCGATAGAAACCGGGCTCGGCCGGCGCCTCCATCGTCACCTGATTGTTTTCGAAATCGTCATTCACCAGCCGCTTGCCGCGCACCCGGCTGCCTTCGCCGCCATCACCGGTCGGATCGATAATCTCGATGGTGTCGCGGCGGCCACCCGGGCCTTCCCACGTGGTCGTGAAGCGCTTGCCGATAGCCACCGTCGCCGGGGCATCGAGCGAAACCGGTGCGTCAACGACTTCGATCGTGGTCGTCGCCAAAACGATCCGCCGGCTGCCCCAGACATAGCGCAGCTCATAGGTGCCCACATGCACCGGCGCCACCAGGTCGACCGCCTGGTTGTCCATGTCCCCATTGATCAGCCGCCGGCCGGCCACTTCCCGGCCCTCGCCCTGGTTCGCGGTCGGATCCCACAGCACCAGCGCATCACGCCGCTCGCCCGGGCCTTCCCATGTGCCAGTGAAGGTCCGTCCGATCTCGACGCTCTCGGGACCAGCAACGCTCGCCTCCGGCAACGCCTCGGGTTCTTCCTCGACTGCTTCGGGAGCCTCCTCGATCACTTCGGGCTCGGCCTCGGCAATATCCTCAACGGTTTCGCCCAGAACCTGCTCAAGCTGGTCTGCGTCGCCTGCGGGCAGATAGAGACCGCCGGTATTCTCCGCCAGGCAGGCGACCTGCTGGCCTTCTTCCGCCGAAAGCCCGAAACCGATCACATGCGCGGTGAAGTCGATACCGGCTTCTTCGAGCGCCATCCCCAGCGCACAAGGGTCCGCGTCGCAGGTCTCGATCCCGTCCGTGATCAGGATCACGCTGGCGCGTTCATCGGTATAGCTGAGGCTTTCCGCCGCCATGCGCACGGCATCCGAGAGCGGCGTTTTGCCAAGCGGGTTGATCTTGTCGGACGCCTCCCCGATCGCCGGCCCGTTCCCCGGCCCCGGCTCGATGATGATTTCGATATCGGCGCAATTGCCCTCTTCGCGGTGACCATAGGACATCAACCCCAGATCGACATCGGCCTCGATGCCGCCCAGCACATCCTTGAGCACTCGCTGCGCGATCGAGATCTTGGGCTCTTCATCGATGCGTCCCCACATCGAGCCCGACCCGTCGAGCACAACCATCACCTTTTCGCCCGCCTGCACCGGCGCACTCGCCAACACCGCCGTCAAACCGAAAACCAGCCCGGCGGCCAGCGCCACCAGCGTCTTTTGCGTCCCGAACATGAGGCACCATTCCCTTTGATTGCCCAACTCCCGTGCCATTAAGCCGTCGACCGCCCGGATGGGTCAACTGCAGACGCGACACTGCGCTCACGGAACCAAAGGCTTATCCGTGTGTTTTCTAGTCAAACGGGGGGCGAACAGAGCGAGGAGAATACCATGATGCTCAGAAAATGGATGGCCGCTGCCGGGCTCGCAACGCTCGGCTTTCTGGCCACGGTGACCGCGGGCTTCGCCTACAACGTCACCTCCACCACCACTCTTAACGTGCGCTCCGGCCCGTCCACGGGCTATGCCGTGCAATATGTGATGCGGCCGGGCGACGTGCGCAATTGCGTGGCCGAAGTCGGCAGTTGGTGCCGTTTCGGTGATGGCAACTATGCCTCGCGCAGCTATCTGCGCCCGGTTTCGGGCAATCGCGGCGGGAACAACCCGCCCCAGACCGGCGGCCGGCCCGATCCCGATGTCGGTTTCTGCATCGAAGGCGAAAACTTCTCCTTCGGCGTCAACTGCGATCCCGACCAGGGCGACCGCAACCGTCCGAACCACCCGCGCTATGGCGAGGTGTGCTTCTATGAGCACGTCAACTTCCGCGGCCGGTCCTTCTGTGAGCGTCCCGGCGATCGCGACAATCGCCTCAGCCCGTTCTGGAACGACCGCATTTCCTCGATCGACGTGAAGGGTAACGCCTCCGCGGTCGTGTGCCGCGACGTCAACTATCAGGGCTGCTGGATCGTCAATGCCGACCGCCGCCGCCTGAACCGGAACGACGAAATCTCGTCCTACCGGATCCGGCCGCGCTGGAGACAGTAGCCGGGCCACAGCCTGAAACGATCAACGCCGCCCTCCGGGGCGGCGTTTTTTTTTCGCCTCGGACAGACTGGAAAGCCCGGAAATCCGGCCTTCCCTGCCTCCCCTAGTTGTCTGAAACAAAACTAAAAACGCTGTTCAGCTACCGTTCAGCCGCCAAATGTTGAATTCCGCTCACACCAACACGAACACCCGGCACCGGGGTTCACCATCAAGGAGTTCACCATGTCGCTTCGCAAGCTTTTCATCACCGGCGCTGCCGCTCTCGGCCTCGCTTTCACCGGCGCTGCCGCGGCCTATGCCGCCCCCATGCAGTCCACCACCTCGCTCAACGTTCGCTCGGGTCCGTCGACCGGCTACCCGGTGATCTACACCCTTTATGCTGGCCAGAAGGTCGAAGTTGATTTCTGCGGCTCCGGCTGGTGCAAGCTCGACCGCGGTGGCTACGCGTCCGACCGTTATCTCGTCCCGGCCTATGGCAATGGCGGCGGCTATGGCGGCAACAATGGCGGCGGCTACGGCGGCAACCAGGGCGGCGGCTATGGCGGCGGTAACAATGGCGGTGGCTATGGCGGTGGCTATGGCGGTGGCCATAATGGCGGCGGCAATCAGGGTGGCGGCTATGGCGGCAACCAGGGTGGCAACAACGACCCCGATGTCGGCTTCTGCATTGACGGCCCGAACTTCTCATTCGGCGTCAACTGCGACGATGACCGCTACAATCGTCCGGGCCGGCCCGGCTACGGTGGTGGCAATGGCGGCTGGGGCGGTCGTGGCAACGACGTCGTGTGCTTCTACGAACATGTCGGCTACCGCGGCAATTCCTTCTGCGCCGACCGGGGCGACAGCCGCCGCTATGTCGGCAATCGCTGGAACGACCAGATCTCCTCGATCAAGGTCAACCGCGGCTACAAGGTGCAGGTCTGCGAACATGCCAGCTATGGCGGCAATTGCCGTGTGATCGACAGCAACACCCCCAATGTCGGCCGCTACTGGAACGACCGGATTTCCTCCTTCCGCGTGCTTCGCGACCGGTAATCGCGGGCGCCGGGACCGAGGCCCCGAATGGGGCGCCCCCGCTCTGAGGCTGATGGTCCGCCCGCCATGCGGCGGACCGCCGGGGACGCGGGCGGAGGGCGTCTCGCCACACATCGCAAATGCGCCGGGCCGATGGTCCGGCGCAATTCGTTTACCGCTCGACCGGTCCGAATCGCTTTTTTCTGGCGTCAAACCCCTGATGGGGCTAGACTTTATGCACTGGATAGACGAGCCGTGCGGCCGGCTCGAGCAAGCGCCAACGCTATTCGGCGTCCATGGCTCGCCCTGCAGCAGGTTCGTTCAGCACCGGTTCATTCGCGAAATGATCAAGTGCTGACACTGGAAATAATCCAGATTTTCGCAGGGAGACAGACATGAAACTTTCCAAATGGCTTATGGCGGGCATCCTCGCCTTTACCGGCCTGCTGGCAACCGCCGGCGCGGTCTATGCGGATCAGGTGACGTCCACCGTCCCGCTCAATGTGCGCACCGGCCCTGGCGGCGGCTATTCCAAGGTCTATGTGCTTTATCCCGGCCAGGTCCGCGAGACCGTGGGCTGTTCGGGCGGCTGGTGCAAGTTCAGTGATGGCTACTTCGCCTCCCAGAGCTACCTGACGCTCTACAATGGCGGCGGCGGCGGTGGCGGCGGCTTCGAGGAAGAAGAAGACAAGCCCAACGTCTCGATCACCTTTGGCGGCCCCAACTTCTCGGTGACCTTCGGGTCCGACGGCGCCAATGTGAACGTGAATGTGGGCCAGTCCTGCTTCTACACCGGCAAGAACTACACCGGTCAGAGCTTCTGCATCCAGGGCTCGGGCAACCGGCCCAAGCTGCAGGGCTGGAGGAACAACAATATCTCCTCCTTCTACCTCGCTGCCGGCTACAAGGTCCGCGTCTGCGACAAGTGGAACTACAATGGCGGCTGCATTGTCTACAACAGCAGCCACAACCAGCTGCCTGGCCCGGTCGACAATGCGATCGGCTCGCTGCAGGTCTACAAGTAAGACCAGGACCCTTCGGGCCGGACGGTTCTGTCCGGCCCCCGCAACGGCAAGGCCGCCCTCCCGGGGCGGCTTTTTTGTCTCCGCCACCCAAATTTTTGCGACCCTTTCTGAAACCTTTCCCCCGTCCCGGCGTTTCTTCTTTAACAGGGCGCCACGGCGCCCCAGCCGAAAGGCCACAACGGGCCGAAAGGAGGCCACAATGACCGACCATCGCATGATGCAGATCTACAAGATGAGCCTTGCCGCCGTCGCCGGCCTGTTCATGACCGGCATTGCGGGCACAGTCCTCACCCTCAGCGGTGGTCTGGCCTGATCGGCCCCGAAAGCTTCCCCACAAGGGAACTCGGCAGGATTTTGCAAAGGATACTGACCTCCAACTCAACCATCCTTTCCTGACCTCCCCCAAAGGCGCCGGGCCGGGCCATTCCTCAGCCCCCTTCCCCCCAGTCCGGTGCCGCCCTCAATAACCCCAACCCTGACCACTGACTTCTGAGACCGCCGCCCGGCGGTCTTTTTGTTTGCGGAAACAGCAGCTTGCCAAAGCACGCTGAATCAATCCGCCAGGCGCCTATTCCTCGTCGAAGCTCCAGAACTTGCGCATGATCAGATAGGTGAAGGATGCCGACCAGGTGATCATCACCAGCCCTGTCAACCCCTCGATCCCCGCCACCATGCGCATCCCGTCGGTGGGCGTGATGTCTCCGACCCCCAGGGTCGTGTAGCTCGTGGCCGAGAAATAGAGATAATCCGAGAAATCATGGTCGATCTCGCCGGTGAGCGCCCCGAATCCGGTCGCTGCGATCAGCCAGAACGCTGCCGCGAACAGCGCAATCTCGACAAGATGCGCGACAAAGCTGACCGCAATCGCCACCAGCAGGCGCCGCCTTGCAATCCGCTCCAGCCGGTCGAGATGCCCGGAAAGCCACCTGAGCGCCTCATAATGAATGAGCACGCAGATCCCGGCCAGAACGATCCCGAAAATGATGGACATGAACCTCTCCCCGCCAACCGCCTTCAGCTAACCGGCGCAGGGGGCAAAGGGCAAGGCGGGTCGGGGTCGCAACTCCCCCAAATAATTGGCCTTATCCAAAACCTCCGAACTGGACGTAGAGCATGGGCCAGTCGGGCAGTAGCCTCGTGCCGGGAGCAATCTTGGAGACCGGCATGAGCGCTGCAAACAACACCCCCGCGACCACCGCGGGAGAGAGAGAAACTGTTGACCCTGAAACCGAGATCAATCGGGCCGTCCTTGCCCGGTTTCAAAAGGCCTGGGGCGACCGCGACATCGAAGCGCTGATGGCGCTAGTCACCGATGATGTGGTCTATTCCGGCTCCATCGGCCCCGAACCCGGCGAAACCTGGCGCGGGCGCGAGGCGGTACGAAAGGGGTTCGCACAGTTCCTCGCATTCGACACCGGAAAAGCCACCGCCGAGCCGGGCGTTTTCTTTGGCGACACGGCTTATGCCGGCTGGTCCTGGACGACCGACGGAGCCGATGGCCCGGAAATGACGGCGCGCGGCTATGACGTTTTCACCTTCCGCGATGGCAAGATCGCCAGCAAGGACGGGTTTCGAAAGACATACCCCGCCTCCGGCAAGCCCCTCGCCTCGCCGCCGGGCGCTATCGACGGCAGCACCACACCCTATCGCCACCGCGCCTTTCGCCATCTCGGACTGCACGAGACACAGGGCATCGCGGTCAAGATGTACTGGATCAACGCCGGCCATGATGAGGCCGTCGCACCTGACGCCCTCGTCAAAGCGCTCCGCCGCGAGATCGACCGCCAGGTGCCCGAAATCCACGATCTCGGCGGTCATCACGGGCTCGGCTATGCCATCGTTCATAGCGGGGCGGACGGCACCTGGCTCCTGCTGCACTGGTGGGCATTTGGCGAGATCAACTGCCACATCCTCATGCTCGCCCCGGCGGGCAGCCATGATTTCACGCGGCTTACCGACACCCGCATCAACGCCTGCGTGTGGGAAAGCGTCGTCATCGAGCATGAGCGCCAGGCCTTTATCCGCACCATGCTGACCACAGCGCCCGATCCCGCCGCCTGGCACGCCGACACGCTGCCGGACGGAGACTATTGATGCCCGCCACCGCGATCGCCGTTCGCCCCTTCACGCGGCCGGACGTGCCACAACTCCACGACCTCATGTTGGCGCTGGCCGATTTCGAGGGCTACGACCTTGCCGTCACGCCTGACGACATCATCAAGCGCGGGCTTGGAACATCCCCGCAATTCGAGGCACTGGTGGCTCACCGTGAGGGTTCGGACATGCTCCTCGGCATGGCCGTGACCTATCTCATTCCCTACACCTACAGCCTCAAACCCACCATGGTGCTCAAGGAGCTCTATGTCACCGAAGAGGCCCGCGGGGCCGGAGTCGGTGAGGCACTGTTCAACGCCGTCAAGGCCAGGGCCGCCGCTGGCGATTGCGGTCAGTTGATCTGGACCGTCGTGCCCTGGAACGAGAAGGCCAAGCTCTTTTACGCCAAACTCGGCGGCCGCCCCGAGGAGCAATGGCAAAGCTGGGTCTGCGACGCATTGTGAGGACGGCCCCCACGCACACCCGTGTGACCGCCCTTGCACCGGCGCGGCGCTGTGCGCATCTTGAGGGCGATATCAATCCCCCAAAATCGCGCTGGCCCTATGCACTCCCCTTCCTCCGTTCTTTCGGATATCGAATTTCTTGACGATGACACCCGCCCCGAGGCGCCCAGGCTCGAAGGCCTGACCCTCGAACAGCGCGCGCCGGGCCGGCATTTGCGCATGATCCACAATCACTTCCGCGAGAACATGCAGGTTCTGCGTGGGCTGATCGATGCTGCCGCCCAGGGGGCCATCACGCCCGAGGAACTGCGCGAGCGCGCAAGCGATCTGCATTTCATCGAGAACTCACGCCGCTTCGGCAACCTTTGCGGCCAGCATTGCCAGATCATCGAGATGCATCACGGCATCGAGGATCAGGCGATCTTCCCGGTCCTCTCGCAAAAGGCCGAGGCCTTCCGCAAGGTCACCCAGCGCCTCGTCGATGAGCATGTGGTTGTTCACGCCCTGCTCGAGCGGCTGATCGAAAGCCTCGTCGCCCTGATCCGCCATCAGGGCCCCGAAGAATTCGCCGCCGCCCGCGAGGTCTATGACGCGCTGGAAAAGGTCCTGCTCTCGCATTTCGGCTATGAGGAGGAGTCGATCGGCGACGCGCTCGGCTATTACGAGATCGGCGTCTGAACCACATCGATCTGGCGACCGGACTTGCCCCCGGCAATTGCGGGAACTCACACGGTCACGAGGTCAGGCGTCGTCCTCGGCAAGCGTATGGGCAACGATCGCATTGGCATGGCCATGCCCCATGCCATGCTGGTCCTTCAACATGGCAACCAGTTCCATGTGCCTGGCAGGGCGCGCCGCGCGAACCAGTTCCTTCCAGTAGGAAATCGGGCGTCCATATTTCTTCTCAATGCTCGGAAAATAGGACGCCGGACCTTTGATCTTGTCTTCGCTCATGACCGATATGCGATCACAGACCCCCGGCCCTTTGTCAACACACTCTGTTGCGCGGCATAAAAAAGGCCGCCCTGCATTTCTGCAAGGCGGCCCTCAGCCCTTATTCGGCTGATCCGGAGGTCAGGTCCGGCTAAAGCATCGTGCGAAAAAGTGGGTACCGGTTTTTCGCAAATAACGATGCGATCACAATAAGCTAGAGCACGCGTTCTGGTTCAATCAGAACGCATTGTGCTCTAGGCGCGGTCGTCGATGAAGACATCGAGGTCGCCGCTGGCTTCCTCTTCCACCCATACGACCTGGTCGAGGGTGAAACCTTCATCGTCGAGCTCGGCCATCAGCCAGGCATTGGCCTCAAAATCGGCCTGCACATCGCTGATCAGCTCCGAGCGGCTCTGCATGGTGTCGCTGAGCGCTTCGGCATGCGAGGCCGCATTGCCTTCAAGCTCCGACATCAGCACGAAATCGACATCGATACCGTCGTCAGCGTCCGACAGTTCGGCATCGAAGCCGGAATTGATGTCCGAGATCACCTCGCCATAGGTGTGGGTGCCGTCGGCCATCTGTGTCTCATCGGTTTCGACACCGGCGTCGAGGTCACCACCGATATCCGCGTTCACGCCGGCATCGGCTTCGCTGTCACCGTCTTCGTCATCCGCCGAAGCGTTGACACCGGCCCCTGCATCCGCATCGACACCGATATTGACGCCGTCTTCGCTCACTTCGACCCCGGTATCACCGGAAAGGCCGAGATCGGTACCGATCTCAAGGTCCTGCGCCATCACCGGCGCGGTCATCAGCGCGGCAACCGCGGCGAAGGTTGTTGCACGAAGAGTGGTCGACTTGGTGGTAAGCATGTGGTGCTCCTTTCTCGCTGCGTCCGTGACAGCCAAACGGGCACCACGCCCTGTCGTTCCCGAGTTAAATGTGACAATTTCGCGGAAATTCAAAGGCTTAGGAAAGGCTCGCACGCGGGAGGGCTAAAGGGCGCGGGTCTGAAGACCCCGCCCCTTGCCTAGAGCGTATCGTTGGCGGCCGAATACCAGAGATGCCCGGCGGCGAGCCCCGCCAGAATGATCGCCAGAATCCATTGCGACACCGCGATCAGGGCAAGCGCCCCGGCCCCGAAGATCACCGCCTTGAACACCAGCAGCGCCACGCCGCTCAATCGCCGCTCGGCACGCGGCGCCGCGAACGCGCCCCACAGCAGGATCACCAGCATCGCGCCGACCACCGCCGAGGCGATGCCCCACACCGGGCTGCCGCCGGCGCCATAGGCCCAATAGGCGACCGCCGCCACAACGGCGATTTCAAGCCCGAAGGCCACTGCCTTGTTCAATGTGTCCAAAATCAAAGGCCCCGTCCTGAGAAGGACGGGACCCTAACACAAGCCGCCAGAGGCGGCGATGCGGAAGTGCCGTGTTTACACGGGCCTGGTTCGCCTAGGCGCGGTCATCGACATAGACATCGAGCGTACCATCGGTGGCCGCATCAATGGCGATCACGTCCTCGATCGAGAAGTCCTGCTCCTCGATTTCGGCCCTCAGCGCCGAACTGGCCTCGACATCGGCCTGCAGCCGGTCGATGGCCTCGGCATTACCCTCAAGCACCGAGTCGAGGGTCGGAGTCGCGGTATCCGGATCGGCCTTCAGCTCGGACAGGCGGACGAAATCCACCTCGTCTGCTTCGGCGAAGGCGTCGAGGTTAAGCGTCACGCCGACATTGGTCTGCACCTCGGCGATCACATCGCCATAGGTATCGGCGCCGCTGGTCATGCGGGACGAATTCGCCTCGCCGCTGGCCGCGGCAGTGGCATCAACGCCCAGTTCCACCGTGGGCGCCATGAAATTCTGATCCATCGCGTCCGGTGCCATCGCATCCTGTGCCATGGACGGTGCGGCGAACAGCATTGCGCCGGCCAGGGTCCCGGTCACCGCGCCAAGCCAAGCACGAACCGTCGGCTTGAACGGGGTCTTGGCAGTCGCACGGGTCAAGGTTGTGTTGGAAGTCCTGGATGTCGTGGTGAACATCGTCATGACGGTCCTCCTTTCTGTGGTGTTCTGCCCGCCAAACGGAGACCCGCCGGACGAAGTTCCAATTCGTTCGCCACCATTTTTCGAGAGCCCGAAAAGCCGAAAGGCCGGCACGCCAGAAGCGGACCGGCCTTTTCGGGAGGCAGGAGGCGCGACGCCCTACCGGCAGGGAAACTTCTCGGTCAAAAGCCCGACGAGCAGCGGGGTTGCCGCCACCTGGTCGCGCATCCGCGGATCAGGCACCGCGCGGGTGAAATGCGCCACCAGCATCGCTCCGTCGAGTTCGCCTGAAGACTGTTCGGGGCACAGCACCGGCGTCGGCAACCGCTTGCTCATGGCGATCGCGCCCTCGATGGCGGCGATCAGATAGGTGTTGAGCATCATGTTGGCCTCCTGGCTGCGCGGGGACTGCTCGATCCCGTCGAGAACGGCCGCCACACTCACCTGCCCGTCCGGTGTCATGCCGGCATCCTGGGCCCTGGCCACATCGGCCAGCGCGAAGCCGCCGGCCACCACCAGCAAAAGCCCTGCGATCACGGTACGCCTTATCGTCATATCCATATTCCTTTCTGTTTTGGGCATAAAACTTATTGCAAAACAATAATCATTGGATTATGACGAAATCAAGCCTTTTGAGGAGAACGACATGAATGAGACAGTGACCGGGCAAACGCAGGTGACCGGACAAGAACAGGTGACAGGGCAAGAGCGGGCCCGGATCGAACGATTGAGTGGTGTGATGTCGTGGGTGGCGCTGGTGTTTGCCGCCTTCGCGGTCATCACCGGAATATTGGTGCTGTGGTTCGCCGATGCACAGACCCTGTTGACCGCGGCCGGCCTGCAGCCCGCTGGCGAAACCCAGGCACCAGACAATGGTCTTCGGCTGGCGCTTTTGGCGGTCAACTTGCCGGCGTCTCTTTTGACCGGTTATGCGCTGTGGCGGCTCTCTGCCGCGTTCCGGGCCTTCTCGCAGGGCGATTTCTTCGGGCGCGACGGCCTTGTGGCCCTGCGCGGTTTCGCCATCGCGCTCCTGCTGTCCGTCATCGTCGATGTGGTGGGCAACACCGTCTCGAGCATCATGCTTTCGCTCTGGCTCACGGGCAAAGGGGCGGTCGCGATCATGTTCGGCACCACCGAACTCTTCGCCATCGCCACCGCCGGACTGTTCTGGGTCATCGCCGCGATCCTGGCCGAAGCCGCCCGTCTCGAAGACGAAAACAGGCAGTTTGTCTGATGCCGATAGAAGTCAAGCTAGCCGTCATCCTGGCCGAGCGCGGGGTCACCTCGCGGGACCTGGCCGAACATGTGGGGATTACCGAGGCCAACATGTCCTTGCTGCGGCAGGGCAAGGTCAAGGGCGTCCGTTTCGAAACCCTGGAGAAGATATGCGAGTACCTCGAATGCCAGCCCGGCGATATTCTGCGCTACACGCCGCCCTCCTCGTGACGGCGCTGATGGCCACCTCGCTCAGCGCGGGCTGCGCCCAGTTCCGCTGGACCGAGGGCGGTGAGGCATGGGTCAAATCCATCTGTCGCGCCAACAAGGAATGTTGTTCCTCGATCCGCAGCGATCCGTCCTGTCTGGGCCGCTAGTCACCAAACAAGGCTTGGAACCGGCGGACGTGTTTCGCCTGTCCTCGGGGATACCGCTCCAACACACCATCCCCGGCGTCCACCGGTTCCCTGGCACGCCGCACTGCCCCGCAGCAGTGCGGCGTGTCCGATTCAGGCGTCCTATTGCAGGCTGACTTCGACGCGCCGGTTGAGCGCCCGGCCCGACGGATTGTCATTGTCGGCCACCGGCTGTTCTTCGCCGAGACCGCTGGCTGAAAGCCGCCCGGCATCGACGCCTCGGTCCGTCAGCCAACTCACAACCGCCGCCGCACGTCGCGCTGACAGGTCGAGGTTGTAATCATCAGCGCCAAGGGAATCCGTATGCCCTTCGAAAAGCGCGCCCTTGTCCGGATTGTTGGTCAGATAGGCCAGCACCTCACTCAGCGTCGGTTCGGATTCGGCCTTCAGCACATCTGAATCGAGGTCGAAATAGATACCGTAAAGCGTCGCACGCCCGGTTTCCTCAAGCGACTGCTCGATCGCGGTTTTGGTCGGCTCGATCAGGTCGGCGGCACATTCCGGCTCGCTGCCCGGCTCCATCAGCGGCCCGAACCAGGTCCCCTGCCGCGCCCCGTTTTCGTACCAGAAGCCGTTGAGGAACCGGCCATCCGCCGTGATCGCAATCACCGCCTTGCCGTGCTGGTCGCCGGTTTCGCGCCATTCGATATTGAGGAAGCTTCCCACCAGCGAGCCGGAGAACTTGCCCTCATCGTGATTGTAACAGCCCCTCAGCGCGCCATCCTTGTAGCTCACATAGAACCGGCCCCAATTGGTGTCATAGGTTCCCGACACCGCTGCAGGTGTTGCCGGCGGCTCCATCGGCAGGCCCCAGGCGCTGAACTCCATCAATTCCGTATAATCGTCGCGACCGCCATTATCGGTGATCTCCAGTTTCACCCACTGCGCCTCGACAGGCTCGGGAATGTCGAGCGCGGACGCCATGCCCGGATCGATGGTGCCCTCATAGGCAATCGTCCACGGGCCGTCCGCCCCTTCCGTCGACACCGAAATCCTGACCTCTTCCGCAGAGATGCCCGGATACCCGCCTTCCTCGGCCTGCGCGCTGTCAAAGCCGAACCGGTGCAGCGAATAAACCGTGTTGAGTTCGAAAACGAAGGAATGCGGCTTTGGTGCGCCCTGCGCGCTGGCCCAGCCAAGCGCCGGATCTTCGTCGATCAGCGCCAGCGCAATCCATTGGGATGAGGCGCGGCCGCCATATTCGTCCGAATAGCCCAGCAGCACCGTGCCATTCGAAAATGCGAGCGCGTTGATTCCGTCTTCGCCTGAGCCATCCTGCGCATGGGCAGCAAGACCGAAGCCCACACCCATCGCCAGCGCCAGCGCTCCAAAAGCCAGTTTTTTCAGCATCTTGTCCCCGGAGATTGATCAAACCGGGCAAAACGCTAACCGAGGAAAAGGTCGGCGGCAACGCCATTGCCGCCGCCATGCTTGTCAAATCATGGACAGGGCCATCATCCCTATGCCCACGATCGCGACGGCCCAGAGCCCGGTCCTCAGATAAGGGATGCCGGCGAGATAAACCGGCCAGTAGATCAGCCGCGCCCAGAAAAACAGGGTCGCGCCCCAATTGGCCTGGGCATCACCCTGTCCGCTGAAATGCACCGCGGCAAAGACCGCGGTGAACAGCACCATGTTCTCGATCATGTTGGCGGCGGCTCGGTCGGCCCGTCTCGCAAGGCCGGTCGGCTCGTCCACATGCTCGCGATTGCCCATCATGGTGTTGAGCCCCTGCGGCGTCCAGGCGCGGTATTTGATCAACCCCGCGGCAAGCACCATCACGAATGTGAGCACTGCGCTCCACATCAATAGTGTCGGATCCGGCATCGTTCCCTCCAATTCCGGTTGAACGCGCCAATAATAGCCCTGTTCTTCACGCCCCGGCAGGCCTTTCGTCGGCATGCGCCAATTGTCCAGCCCGACACCCGAAAGGCTGGTCGCGGCATGTCGCGGGTGCGAATCTGGTGTCGCCCGGCATGGCCAACGCCACCTGTCCCGCTATAGGCTCGGCCCCAACCAGACCACCAGACCGGAGAAAATCATGAGCGAACAAAAGGTTGCCCTCATCACCGCAGGCGGCTCGGGCATGGGCGCAGACGCTGCGCGCCGCCTTGCAAGCGACGGGTTTCGCGTGGGCATTCTCTCATCGTCCGGCAAGGGCGAAGCGCTGGGCAAGGAACTCGGCGGTTTCGGCGTGACCGGCTCTAATCTCGAGCCCAGCGATCTCGAAACGCTGGTTGAGGGTGCCAGGCAGCGCTGGGGCCGGGTCGATGTGCTCGTCAATTCCGCCGGCCACGGCCCGAAGGGCCCCGTTCTCGAGATTACCGATGAGGATTGGCACAAAGGCCTCGATGTCTACCTCCTCAACGTCATCCGCCCCACGCGCCTCGTCACGCCGCTGATGCAGGCACAAGGCGGCGGCGCGATCATCAACATCTCGACCTTTGCCGTATTCGAGCCCGACCCGCTGTTTCCCACCTCGGGTGTCTTCCGCGCCGGGCTCGCCGCCTTCACCAAGCTGTTTGCCGATAAATATGCGCCCGACAATATCCGCATGAACAACGTCCTGCCGGGCTTCATCGACAGTCTGCCCGAGACCGAAGAGCGCCGCGCCCGTGTGCCCATGGGCCGCTATGGGCGCACCGAGGAGATCTCTTCTCTGATCGGTTGGCTCGCTTCGCCCGAAGGCGGCTACATGACCGGCCAGAACCTGCGCGTCGATGGCGGGCTTACCCGCTCGGTGTAACCCTCTACCGCGCCGAAAGGCCCTCAAATTGGCCTTTTCGGCACCAACCGGCCACAATCGGCGCTTCACCACGTCGTTGAGGGAGGGGAAGACCATGACGAACCCGGTTGAGGCCATCGAGAAAATGGCCGCCGACTACACAGCCGCCTGGAACTCCGGATCGGCCGAGGCGGTCGCCTCGTTCTATGCGGAGGACGGCGATATCATCATCAACAGGGGCGATCCCTGGAACGGCCGGTCCCGCGTCGCCGACATGGCCTCGGGCTTTTACGCGGATGTGCCCGACCTGTCGCTGACCTGCGACGATGTCCGGGCTTCGGGCAATCACGTCATCTATGTTTGGACATTCACCGGCCACGACGCCGGTTCCGGCAATCCGCTCCATATCCGCGGCTGGGAGGAGTGGGAGCTCGGCGACGATCTCAAGGTTAAATCCTCGCGCGGCTGGTTCGACGCTGAGGAATATGCCCGCCAGGCCGCAGGCCGATAGCCAACGGAGCCGCAGGCCGCAAAGAAAGAAGCCAAAGGCCAATAGCGGATCGCGCCGCGGACGGCTAGTTTTCGGGCGGGAGGCTCGAATCCCATCTGCCGTTCGGTGGACCCGGAGGCAACCTTGCACCACGAGCATGGCCGCATGAGCCCGCCGGGTTCGCGGCGCGGGGGAGTATCATGGACCAGCAGCTCTTCGACAGGCTTTTGAGCCGTCTCGAGTCAGCCGAGGGCACCGTCGCGCTGATTGCCGCTTTTGACTCCATCATCGCCGGATTTGGGGGCATCGGCTTCGTCGCCACAGCCTATCTGGCCAATGACAGCAGCCGGATGCTGCTCTACGCCTCGCAAAGAGAGCCCTTTGCCCGTCTGGATGCTGACAGTGCCTGGTGGGCAGACGATCCGATCATGGCTCGCTTGCATCAGGGTGTTGTCCGGCCCTTCAGCCATCAGGAGGCCTGGCGGAACCCTCTTCCCTCGGCGCAGCCACGCTGGGCGGCCCTGTCTGCCGCCGGCCTCGATCGGGGTGTCGTCTTCCCCACGTCGCGACCACCTTATGTCGGGGCAGTTCTGGTCTTTGCCGGCGCCTCGGATACGGACCTCGATACCCTGTCAGTCAACACACCGCTTCTCCACCTCCTTTGCACCTGTTTCCATGCTCATATTGTCGATTTCGCTCCCGAAACGGATATGGCCGGGGTCATCCGCAACACCCTGGCCACCCCCGATACTCATGGCCGCAAATACAAGCTATCGGCTCGCGAACGCGATTGCCTCCGTTGGCTGGCGCTGGGAAAGTCGGCCCGCGACATCGCCGATATTGAAGGGCTGAGCGTTCACACCGTACGTTCCTATCTCCGCTCCGCCATGGCCAAGCTCGATGCCTCGACCCAGCCCCAGGCCATCGCCCAGGCGCTCAAATACAAGGTAATCCGGATATGACATCCGCCCTTTCCGGTCGGGTTTTGCCCCCGCACAATTGTGCGGATTGTCCGCCGATCTCCATCCAATAGGCTCGCCTCAACCGTGCGAACGCACGGCCTGGGGGGATGCCATGCTTTTCAATCGACTGTTCACTCGACCGCCTGCCCTGGCGGCATTCGCAGGGCTGGCAATGGCAATGCTATGGATAACGCCGGCCCATGCAGCCCCGGTGAACATCAATATCTCGATCACCAATGACGATGATTGCGGCGGCGATGCCACAGGCTTCCGCATCAACCCGGGCGACACCGCGAACATCACGATCACCAACAATACCGGTCAGTCGAACAGCTTCGACGTACTCGGTTTGGGCATTGACGGAAACCAGACCAACATTTCGCTCGCTCCCGGGGAGTCGTTCTCCTTCAATTTCACCGCTGGCGGCAGCCATTTCGACGGCTTCGTCGATTGCTCTGATCTCGATAGCGGCGGCGGCGGCAGCGCCGATCCTGGCTCTGGCACCGACTATGTCACCGGCACCATTGCCCATGACGCCACGCGCAACTTCCCGGAGAATTACTTCGTCCGCAACCCGCTCAGAGACGACCCGCTGTTCGCCAATCAGCCTGTCGCCGACATGGTTTTTCGGGTCTTCCTGGCCTTCAAGGCCGTTGAACAGGCACAAGCAGAACTCGATGCGCTGGAGAAGGGCATAGCTGACGGTTCAATCCCTGAGGATGACTGGGCGCGTGGCGAACGCCAACGCCTCGAGGCGGAAATCGATAAGAACAGGCAATTCATCAACGACACCGAAAACCAGGGCCATTTGGATTTCGGCGGAGACCAGTTGCTGTACCTGTTGTTGATCCAGGACCAACTGGACGGCGTTGGCATGTCGCCCGACCTGCTGTCCAACTACGCACCGGCCGGATCCAACATCGCTGATGGTCCGTCTCACTCTCTGCCCGGCACCGCCTTCGCCTATTTCGATCCGACACCGACAGCCGATCAGGGCGATTTCGGCTTCCGCCATATCCAGCCGAATGGCTTCGAGAGCTGGCTCCAAGGCGACATAACTTGGGAAAGCGTCGACCGCCCGGTGGCCGGCCACAGCAGTCTGCGCGCCAATATCGCTGCCGGTTTTCTCGCTCCCGTCAACGAGAGAACGCGAATGGGTGCGGCTGTCCGCTTGGAGGCCTCGTCGCTCACCGCACCCGATCTCGACACCACTTCGGAGACCGTACTGGGCGGTGGCGCAATCTTCAGCGAATTCACGAGCGAAGGCGGGCTGATCTGGGACGTGATGCTGGGCTACGAGGCTGGCACCACAGGTATCGTGGAAGCGAGCACTGACACCGGTTTTGGCCACCGCACATTCATCGCCTCGACCGGCCTTGCCAAGGCTTTCGACCTCCCCGGGGACTGGCGTCTCGTCAAATCGGGCAGGCTGACCTACAGCCACACCAAACGCGATGCGCCCAGCGGGAGCGCGCTCGACAAGTCTTCGCCGTCCACATTCGATCTGGGACTTCTGATCCTTGAATCGACTGTCAGTCACCCTGTCCTGCTGGGTGATCTGGCCACCGGCCCCATTGGGCGGTTCGAAGGCACGATCGGGCTGGAATGGGCTATCCTGCAATCGGGTTTGCCCGCCTTCGCAGTGCCCGAGCTGACACTGACCAAGCAGGCAGCGCTCAATCTCAACTGGTCCGGAGGTCTGCAATCGCGCTTCGCCGGTAGCGTCGAATTCGGGTCAGACGGCACCCGCGGCCTTGGCCTGTCGGCCAGTCTTTCCCTGCCCCTCGGGCCGAAGGGCAACCCGGAAACACCGGTCCTCACCTTCACCGCGGGGCGGGAACCGGGCGATGCCCTCTCCGCCATCATGAGCCTCACTGGCCAGCTGCGGTAGAAATCGTGCTGGCCCCGCAGTCGAAGTGACCTGCCCGGATGGTGAACCGCCTTCCCTACCGGCTTGGCCAGGTCCAGCTTAATTCCTCGGCGCCCGGCACCAGCGTCTCACCGAGTTCCTTGACCAGTTCATGGTGCAGCGCGTCTTCAGCCAACAGTGCCTGCTTCAAGGCGTCGTCATGGGTCACGACGACCAACTGGCATTCCTTGGCTGCCCGCGCGATGAGGCGCGCAAGCGGCGCAAGCAGGTCAGGGTGCAGGCTGGTTTCGGGCTCGTTGAGCACGATCAGTTCAGGCGGTCGGGGCGTGAGCAGCGCAGCAACCAGCAGCAGATAGCGCAAGGTCCCGTCCGAGAGTTCGGCCGGGCCCAGGGCCCGCAGCAACCCATGCTGCCCCATCAGCAACTCGAACCGGCCATTATCAGACCGGACCTCCAGCGACGCACCGGGAAACGCATCCTCGATCGCTGCATTCAGTCCATCGGGATCGCCGATCTCGCGGATGGTCTGCAGCGCCGCCGGCAGATCGCCACCATCAGCCGAAAGCATCGGTGTGCGTGTGCCGACCCGGGTGCGGCGCGCGGGCGCCTCGGCATCGGTGCGGAAGTGATCATAAAACCGCCAGGATCGCATCCGTTCGCGCAGGTGTAACAGTTCAGGCAAACCCTTGGGGTCCGCCGCGTGCATCATCATGCTTTCGAAGGGTGGCATGGTGGCGGTGATCACCTCTCGATACCCCCTGGGATCGAGCGCCGTGACGCTCGGGCCCGCGCGTGAGGCGAACACATTGCGGCGGCTCAGCACGTCGCCAGCCCACACTGCTTCCGCCTTGATCTCGGGGTCGAGCATAAAAGCCCCAGCGGGAGGCTTCGGCATGCCGAGGTCAATCGCATAGCCGTAGTCTTCACTGGCGAAGCCGAGCTTGAGGCTGACACTGTCCTTCCGCCGCAAGCCCTCAACCGGTGCTTCGCCTTGCTTCAGCGCGCGGGAGAACTTCTCCGGCCCGGCCCAGAGCGTTGAGGTGAGTCCGCCTTCTGCAGCCAACGAGGCGATCACGCGGCCCTGGGCCACTTCAGCCAGAAGCCGCAAAGCCCTGTAAAAACTCGATTTTCCCGTCCCGTTGCGCCCGGTCACCAGGGTCAGCCGGTCGAGCGGCAGCACGAGATCGCGAATGGAGCGATAGCCGGAAATGGCAAGTGTATGCAGCAATTACAGCCCGGCAGACCGCCGTCCCTCAACTCAGCACAGAAGCGCCACCCTTGACGAGCGCCCGTCCCTGGTCAAGCCACCCCGTCGAGCCAGGCCAACCACGCTCCCCACCCGAACCGAGGATCGTTTCTCCCCCGCCCTCACCCTGAGGTGCAAGGCCCCCTGGGCCGAGCCTCGAAAGGCGAGGGCGAATGGTAAGCCAAGCCACCTAGGGTTCAGGCATTGACACACTGGGTTGGCCCTTCGGGAAGTCATTCACGATGCTGTGCCATCACCTTGCGATAACTTGGCCGGTCGGCGACCGCGCGGCAAACAGCGGCAATCCGCGGATTGGCGGCAAAAAGTGCATCGCGGTCCGCGGACCATTCCGTCAGCATGGTCAGATAGATATCGAGCGCCGAATAGCCCCGCGGCAGGAAATAGGGATCGCCGGAGATCGAACGGTCGATCATGGCGAAGAAATCCGCAAGATCGGCTTCAGCGCGCTGCCGCACCGTTTCGTTGGCGGCCTCGTCAAACGTGATCTGTTCGGGGTGCCAGGACCGGGTGAACAGCGGATAGCCATTGGCCGCCATCGCCGACAACCAGAACAGGAATACCGCCCGGTCATCGTCGCCGGGTTGCGGAACGATGTCCTGCTGGATGTGGCGCTCCCCGAGCACCAGCGTGATCGCCGCGGTCTCGCCAATCACCGTATCCTCGGGAAGCCTGAGCGCCGGAATACGGCGAACGGGATTGATGTCGGCATAGCCCGGCTGCCGATGTGCGCCCGACGCCATGTCGATCCAGACAGTGTCATAGGGAACGCCCATTTCCTCCATGATGACCTGCGGGGCTATCGCGCCCGACAACCGCTCCCAGTAAAGCGTGTACATGTGGCCTCCTTTCAGTTCGATACACTGGCTTATGAAACAAAATCTATTCCAAGGGGCGTGTTCGCAAACAGGATGCGTCACAAATCCGAGCCAGTCAGGTCAGTTTTCCTCGCCATGACAATAGAAAATCTTTAGTCTGGCGCCGTGAAGCTTTCCCACCTCAACGCCTTGCGCGCCTTCGAAGCGGTCATGCGCACCGGTTCTTTCAAGGCCGCCGCCGATGAGATCGGCGTGACCCCCGCCGCCGTGGGTCAGCAGATCCGGGGGCTTGAGGACTTCCTGTCACGCAAGCTGTTCCGGCGCACCGCCGGCGGCGCCGAGCCGACCGAGGAGGCCCTTCGCGTCAAGGCCGGGCTGACCGCCGGCTTCGCGGCCATCACCGAGGCGCTGACCGAGCTCAGAGACGAAAACTCGGGCCTGCGCATCGCGGTGACCCTGCCCGAATCCTTCGCCGAGAACTGGTTCACCCGCCGCGTTGCCGGGTTCTACAGCGACAATCCCCGCGCCGATTTGCGGCTCGAAGCAGCCAACCGGCGCGTCGATATCGCCGCGGAAGGGTTCGATTTCGCCATCCGCTACAGCGCGCCACCCGCCGACGGTCTCAGCGCCATCGATCTGTTCGGCGACGCCGTCCTGCCGCTTTGCACCCCGGGCTTTGCCCAGCGCCATGGCCTCTCGCCCAGCACGCGCTCTGTACTGGGCGTCCCCCTGGTCAGGCTCGAGAACCGCACGCCAGATCCGCAATGGGCAGACTGGGATACCTGGTGCCCGCATTTCGGCATGGCCTACGCCCTGCCCGAGACCGGCATGCGCTATTCCCGCATCAGCTCGGGCCTGCAGGCGGCCCTTGCCGGTCAGGGGCTGGTACTCTGCGGCATCACGGAAGCCTTCGATTCAATCGATCGGGGCCTGCTGCTGGCCCCGTTTGGCTATGAAAAGAACCTGCCCACCGCCTATCGCTACCGCCTGGTCAGCACCGCCGGTCGTCCCCTCTCTCCGCTCCAATCCCGCTTCCGCGATTGGCTTGCCGCCGAGGCGGAAAGCTTCGACGACGCGGTCTTGGCGCTGATTGCTACATGAACCACCACCCGCAACCGGCTCTTCCCAAGCCTCAACCTGAACTGCCCAAAACAAAGCCCTCACCCTGAGCCCTCATGGTGAGCTTGTCGAACCACGAAGGGCGAGGCGCGATACGAACAACACGCGCCTGTTCCCCTTTGGTTCCCGCCATGCTAGCCTGAATATCAAAGGCTCCTGACAGATTCTGACACACTCCTCCTTTAGGAGAAGGGTGCTCGTGCTTATGTCTCACGCGCCGACACCAAGGGTCACGCCAAAGGTCACATCATGGCTTCCGACAAGAAGAACCCCGCTAGCCAGCGCCCGTCCAAACCCGACTTTTCCATCGACGATTTCATCTCCGAGATCGAGAAGGCAGAGGATATCGAGGCGTCCAAGCCCCTGCCCCAGCAGCGCATGAAGAACAAGCGCCGGCTGGACCGGGAAGACGCGGAAGCGGCGAGAAAGGCCGAGGCCGAGCGCCTCGCCAAAGCAGCCAAGGCCGAAAAGGCGAAGAAAGCCAAGAAGGCCGGGCGCTCGGAAGCCACCGGCATGACGCTCAAGGCGCCGAAATCAAAGGCCAATGCCGTCGAGCGCCCGACCAACCTGCCCGGCTTCGAGGAACCGCCCCAGGCCGGCTTCGGCCACAAGCCGCAAGGCGAGCTCACCGCCCGCGATATCTCCCGCGCCGCCGCCAAGGATCCCGCGACCCTTGAGCAATTGCGCCGCGGCATCGCCAGCGCCGCCGATATCGCCTCCTCCCCCGGCGAAGGCTCGGGCGGGGTTTCCGCCACCGTCAAGGCACTCGAAAACCTCATCCAGTATGGCCGCAAGGAGGTCGAGGGCACAGAAGCCTGGAAGCCGCACCGCCCCGAACGCCCCGAAAAGCTCGAGGGCGGCAAGAATTTCGACCTCGTCACCGAATACGAGCCGCGCGGCGACCAGCCCACGGCAATCGCCGACCTTGTCGAGGGCATCGACAATGGCGAGACCGACCAGGTGCTGCTCGGCGTTACCGGTTCGGGCAAGACTTTCACCGTCGCCCAGACCATCGCCCGCACCCAGCGCCCGGCGCTGATCCTGGCGCCCAACAAGACCCTCGCCGCCCAGCTCTATGGCGAGTTCAAATCCTTCTTCCCCAACAATGCCGTCGAGTATTTCGTCTCCTATTACGACTACTACCAGCCCGAAGCCTACGTCCCGCGCACCGACACCTATATCGAGAAGGAATCGACCATCAACGAGCAGATCGACCGCATGCGTCATGCGGCGACCCGCGCCCTGATGGAGCGCGACGACGTCATCATCGTCGCCTCGGTCTCCTGCATTTACGGTATCGGCTCGGTCGAGGGTTATTCGGCCATGATCCTCGACCTCAAAAAGGGCCAGTCGATCAACCGCGACGAATTGCTCAAATCCCTCGTCGCGCTGCAATACAAGCGCAATGAAAGCGCCTTCGTGCGCGGCGCCTTCCGGGTGCGCGGCGACACCATCGAGCTTTTCCCCGCCCACTATGACAGCGCCGCCTGGCGCATCACCCTGTTCGGCAACGAGATCGAGGAAATCGTCGAGTTCGATCCCCTCACCGGCAAGAAGGCCGCCAATCTCAACTATGTCCGGGTCTACGCCAATTCGCACTATGTGACCCCGCGCCCGACCCTCATCCAGGCGGTCAAGGACATCAAGCTCGAGCTCGCCGCCCGCCTGCAGGAGCTCAACGGCATGGGCCGCTTCCTCGAGGCCCAGCGCCTCGAACAGCGCACCCTGTTCGACATCGAGATGATCGAGGCCACCGGCTCCTGCGCCGGCATCGAGAACTATTCGCGCTATCTCACCGGCCGCCTGCCGGGCGAGCCGCCCCCGACCCTGTTCGAATACCTGCCCGACGATGCGCTGGTCTTCGTCGACGAAAGCCATGTCACCATCGGCCAGCTCGGCGCCATGTATCGCGGCGACTTCCGCCGCAAGGCGACGCTGGCCGAATATGGCTTCCGCCTGCCCTCCTGCATGGACAACCGCCCGCTTCGCTTCGAGGAGTGGAACGCCATGCGCCCGCAATCGGTCTATGTCTCGGCCACCCCCGGCGCCTGGGAGATGGAGCAGACCAATGGCGTCTTCGCCGAACAGGTCATCCGCCCCACCGGGCTCATGGACCCGCCGGTCGAGATCCGCCCCGCCAAGGACCAGGTCGACGATGTCATCGACGCCGTCCGCCAGACCGCCAAGGCCGGCTACCGCACGCTCCTCACCGTCCTCACCAAGAAGATGGCCGAGGATCTGACCGAATACATGCACGAACAGGGCATCCGCGTGCGCTACATGCACTCCGATGTCGACACCGTCGAGCGCATCGAGATCATCCGCGATCTGCGGCTTGGCGCGTTCGACGTGCTGGTCGGCATCAACCTTCTGCGCGAGGGCCTCGACATTCCCGAATGCGCGCTCGTCGCCATTCTCGATGCCGACAAGGAAGGGTTCCTGCGCTCGGAAACCTCATTGATCCAGACCATTGGCCGCGCCGCGCGTAACGCCGATGGCAAGGTGATCCTTTACGCCGACCGCGTCACCGGCTCCATGGAGCGGGCGATGGCCGAGACCAACCGCCGCCGCGAAAAGCAGCTCGCCTATAATCAGGAACACGGCATCACGCCGGAAACGGTCAAATCCAACATCAAGAACATCATGGAAAGCGTCTATGAGGGCGACCATGTGACCGTGAAAACCGGCATCGGCGGCAAGGCCGGCCGCGGCGGCACCGATGTGCATGTGGGCGACAACCTCGCCGCCACCATCAAGGACCTCGAATCCCGCATGCGCGACGCCGCCACCAACCTCGAGTTCGAGGAGGCGGCAAGACTTCGCGACGAGGTCAAACGGCTAAAGGAAATGGAACTGGATACGCTGGAAAGTCACCTGGGCGAGTAGCTGCCACATACTCGACGTCATCCCGGGCTTGACCCGGGATCCACTCGCATCAGCAACAAGGCAAAACGCCAGCGCCTTTCATCCCAGCGCCCGCGATTGGACCCCGGTTTTCACCGGGGTGACGCCCGTTCTTTGGGGATGCAGTGCCCCACCCTCGCGCCGTCCCGGACTTGATCCGGGACCTCGTTCCCCCTGGCACCGACCACACCTCTCCCTTTGGGGGAGTGAGAAACGGTGCCGCAGGCATGATTTGATCCGGTGGATCAAATCAAGTGCACGAACGCCCTGAAAGCTACGCTTGAAGGGCAGCCAGGTTTCGAACGCCGGGAAGTTGCCTAGGGCAACGGGATCCCCGGCCAGCAAGCGAACCCTCATCCTGAGCCTGTCGAAGGGCGAGGGTGAGCCTTATACACAAACTCCCTCATCATTCCCGACCAGCCTGCCGGCATCCTCCCTCGTCATTGCCCGGTTTATCCGGGCAATCCAAAAAAGGCGAACACCGTCTGTTGATGAGTGGACCCCCGAACAAGTCGGGTGGTGACGCTGTGGGGGCGAAACGAGCGGCGCCACCTCCTCGCGCCGTCCCGGGCCTGACACGAGATCACATGCCGTAGTCAAATAGAAAATTACGCTTCGAGCTGTTCATTCCAGCTCAAGATCGGGAAGCTTTTCCCAAAAGTGCTAACTTTGCAGCGGCCTCTTGTTCCACACGCTGTTTCATAGCCTCTATTTTTGAAAGAATATTAGACAGGTCTTTCGAGAATACCCTCCAGTCACCCACCATTTCCCGCTGCATATTCATTGCCTGAATAAGCTGCGGCTTGGAAGACCATAGCGCATCCCATCGAGCACGTAGCAAATCATCTCCCGGCTCAAGATCATACAGCGCCCTAACTATACGTACTGCGAGACTAATACGACTACTCTTAGAATTTGCTACAACACCAAATTTCGATGCATACTCGACAAGCCTATGTGATCCGTCATCGATACCTTCAATCTCTGATAGTATTGGAAGTAACCAAATATTTTCAACGAGTGTTCTTTTTATAGAATGCGCAATAAATATGACATTATCTGTCTCAAATCTTCTCGCCACGAGATCTAAAATTTCCGCAGGACTTTCATTCATACATTCACAAATATATACCGCCGCGAAAAATTCCTGAAAACTCCGATGTATAAACTTAAAGTAATCACCGTCCTCTACGATCAAACATGTCGATATAGTCATATCCTTAAAGAACAATTCGAACTCAACATCCAGACCAGCCAACCCACACGCGGCCTGGTAATGCTCCCGAAACTTCCGATCGGTAAACGAAAAATCCTGACCTAGGTACGAAGATATCGAGAAAGTAGCAACTAATTTTCTGAAATCATGAAGTTCTAAACCAGTGTATTTCTGTCTTTCGAAGCCATTCTTACGTGCATCATGCTTTCGCCAAAGTACGCCTAAAACATCATCAAAAAACTCATGCTTTTTGCTAGATATTGCACCAATTTCACCAAATGTTATTAGCATAACAATTACCAGAAGCGGTATTTCCAAAAATTCTCTATGAGTATAAAATAACGATTCCCGCAATTGAGTTTTAAAGTTATCCTTTATTGAATCGTCAATATTTTGGACTGAAACAAGCTCCTGGACTCTGTCGATATCGAAAGGTGACATCTTCATAATCTCAAAATGAGACCACGAATAGACCTCATGCTGAGGTCGACCGGTTACCAGAATTGGACATTTTCCAAATTTTTTGGAAAATTTATCTATCTCAATTGAATAATGAGATTGAATATTCCATTTTAGCTCGTCAAATCCATCCAAAAGGACAGCAAATAATCCATTCTCAAGACCATCGTGCACTTGAGCTAATGATATACTACAGCCATGATCTTCAAATTCTTTTTGAATAATATTGGATATATCTGTTAGCTTAATATTATTCGAGTTTCTCAACTCAATTAGTACAGGTATCCTATCGATGTCTGATTTACATATTTGAATATAGATGTGCCGCAGCAAAAACGACTTTCCAGCCCCAGCTCTGCCTTGGACAAATATGGCTCTGGCCCTTCGATGCGATTCTAGTTGTAGTTTGCCCTGAGGAACGGTTGGTTGGCCATCTTTTCTCTCTAAAAGATCACGTATCACATCTGCTTCGGTTGATAGCGACTCTCCGTTTAAGACAAAATTTCTAACATATATGTCCTCAATTGGCACTGTGTGCAAATCATTAGGTATGTTTCTAACAATACTACACCATGTATATTTATTTTCTATGTAAATCGAAAAAGTTTTTTCTAACGAATTCCTATACGACGCCCACTTCTTTGATATTTCCGCTCCAACGATACTTAGGAATTTGTCGAGCGCTCTTTGCGAGAGTTTGGTACCGAGTTGTTTTTCGTCAATCAGGTCCATTACCGCCTCCGGTCTTCAAGCCTTTAATTTTAGCACAATGGAAATAGTCGTCAAACAAACCCCATCTGATATGACGGCGTTTTGCTGAGTAATTGCCCCCTATTATTCAACGATCGCTTATCGCCATTTGGTGATAGCGAAGCACCTATATGCACCGAACCACTTCACGACATAAGGTCTTGGTCAGGTGCCGTATACACCCGATCATTGTGAGACCTGCTGCCGCGGTTATAGGCGCCGGGCGCCGACATTGCCGCCCTTCCTGCGCGGCGAGGCCTCACGCCTCCGCCACTCGAGCGTAGCTCTCATGGCTTTCTCGGCTTCAATCGATCCACCGGATCGATTGATGAAACGCCTCGAAATCCCCGCCCCTCCCCACAAGCCCCATACTCTCCTGTTGACCCAAGCCGCCTCACCGGCGGCGCTGAGACAGGAGAGAGCCATGCCCGATCATCGCGAGACCCCAGATCACCGCGAAGCCTATGAGACCCTGATGGCGCGGGTGGAGGCGCTGGGCGCCGACATCGCCGCCCCTGCCCGCGCGGCGAAGCCCGTGCCCGTGCCGCCCGAAACCCTCAAGCTGGCGCAGCGCCTGTTGCGGGAGGTGACGCGAGCCGTCAGATCCGGCAGTGGTGGCCGCCAGTCCCTCCCCCGCCAGTCTCTCCCCCGCCTCGCCCCGGACGCCGATTACCCCATGCTCGCTGTCACCCTCGGCCAGGCCCGCGCGGCGCTCGCGCGCCATGGGGCGGCCAGGGGCTATGACAAGCCGGCCGAACCCGCCTCCGAATTCGAGAACATGGCGGAGCTGCGCGCCCGCCTCATCCGCCGGATCGACGAGCACATCGACGAGGGCGTCACCGCCGGGCTTGCCGAGGCCATCCGCCTCGCCCTGCCCCTTATCAAGCGCGGTGAAACCCCGGATATCGAGGCCATAACCGCCGCCGCCATCGCCAGCACCCGGCACGACTGGCGCGGTGCGGACCGCGTGCCGGCGAAGTGAAACACAGCCCGTGCGGGGCGGCCCGGTAGGATGCACCCTCAAGCCCTCACCCTGAGGTGCGAGGTGAAACCGAGCCTCGAAGGGCGAGGGCGTCCTTCGAGGGTCGCGCCGGTGGCGCTCCCGCCTCAGGATGAGGTTTGAGGTTGGGATGGCGCTCCGCCAACGAAACTTATCCCCGCCCTCTCGAACCCAATTATCCTTTGTGAACGGTCCCGCAAACAGGGCGCGGATGCATACGAGCTCCGGCGGGAGGTTGGCAGGAAAAGTGTGAAGCGGTGTTCGCGGGGCGCGGCCCTTCGGGTCCGGTTCGCCAACCGACCAACTTCATAGACCGGTCCGGGTCCGATGGAGGTCGCTCCAGCGGAGGCCAAAACTGCGCCGGAGCCGGCTGCCGTTACGGCGGCGGTGTACTCTCGAAAGAGAGCGGGGATTGACCCCAGCCCGTTGACGCAGTCCAAGCCCAAAACCCCGGATGAGTGGGACGCGGTGTGCCTCGCTTTTACTAGTTTCGGATGAGACGTTCCGCGTCCCACTCCCGCTCTTTCGCAAACCCCGGAGGCAACAGCCTGCCGGGCCTGTTGGGATGCCTGATCGAAACAAGGAAGCAGCGAATGGAGGAAAGCGATGCCCCACATATCTTCGTCATGCTCGGGCAGCCTGCCGGCGTGAGGCAGTCAGACTCGCGAGAATCCATGATGAGATGCCACGCGGGAACCGCTCGTCACTAGTTAGTACCGCCGAACCACATGCGATGCCTCATGGACCCTCGGGTCAAGCCCGAGGGTGACGATGAAATCGGGGCTGCACTGTGCCAAGAGTTCACCCCCACCCTCTCCGCCTCACTCTGAGGTGCGAGGCGATCCTGAGCTTGTCGAAGGGCGAGCCTCGAAGGGAGAGGGCGACAAAACCACCCCTACAAATCCGATTTCCACCCTCGCGCGTAACACCCTTAACGCCAAGACACACATGGCAAGACACACACGGCAAGTCACACACGGCCCGACCGAGCGGCCAAAGCAAAGGGCAAAGGCAGGCAACATGACCAAATATCTGGTGCTCTATATCGGCAGTGCGATCGTGTTTTTCGCCGCCGATTTCGTCTGGCTCTCTACCATGAGCAAGGCCTTCTACCGGCCCCAGATCGGCTCGCTCCTGCTCGACAATCCCAATCTGGCGGTGGCGGGGCTGTTCTACTTGGCCTATCTGGTCGGCCTCACCATCCTGGTGACCGCCCCGGCGGGCAACGACATTCTGCGCGCAGCGCTGCTGGGCGCGGTTCTCGGCTTCGTCGCCTATGGCACCTATGACCTCACCAACCTTTCGACCATGCGCGGCTTCACCCCCGCCGTCGCCATTGTCGATATCGCCTGGGGCACGGCGCTCACCGCCGCGTCGGCCGCCGCGGGCGTATGGTTTGCCCGGCTGGCCAATCTGGTCTAGCCGGCATCGGCCGCCGGGCTCAGCCCCCTACCCCTCATTCTCGGGGCCCGGCGGCCACCCCCTTCGCTGACACGAATTAGCCTTGTTCAGGTTGAAAACTGCGTGGCGCGTTCAAGCAGAAGGGAATAATGCCATGGACCGCCGACATTTTCTGACCCTCATCCCCGTCGCCGCGAGCCCGTTTGTGCTCGCCGCCTGCGACAATTCCGGCTCCAAC
This sequence comes from Cucumibacter marinus DSM 18995, assembly GCF_000429865.1. Taxonomy (GTDB): domain Bacteria; phylum Pseudomonadota; class Alphaproteobacteria; order Rhizobiales; family Devosiaceae; genus Cucumibacter; species Cucumibacter marinus. Next base: position 416,413 of record NZ_AUCR01000002.1, on the reverse strand, counting down.
AATCAGGCCGACCCCGAGCCCGAGGCCGAGACCCCGGCACCGGTTGAAGAACAGCCCGCCGAAGAACCCGCGATGGAGGAGATGGAAGCCGAACCCGCGCCGCAGGAAGAGCCTGCGCCTGAGGAAGAGGCGACAGGCGGCACGGTGCATGAGGTTTCGATTGCCAATTTCGCCTTTGCCCCGGCCAGCCTGACCGTCGCGGTCGGCGATACGGTGCGCTTCACCAACAATGACAGCGCCCCCCACACTGCGACCGCCGATGGCGGTGCCTTCGATACCGGGCGCCTCTCGGGCGGAGATGTGGGCGAGATCGTTATCACCGAGGCTGGCAGCTACCCCTATCATTGCGAGATCCACAGCTCGATGAAGGGGACGATCACCGCCGAGTAATCGGGAGCGTGTCCAGGAAAAGTGTCATGCGGTTTTCCGGTTCGGACACGCGACCACGACGCAAACAGGTTCCGGCGGGATATCTGGCTGACGGGCTCAGTGGGTAATATCGAGCCCGTCGGTCGAAAACAGGTGCTCGGGAAAGTCCGGCTCCACTGGAGCGGCATCCGCCTTTTCCTGCTTGAGATGGGCGATCGCCAGCATGGCGGCGATCAGATCGTCGATTTCGGGATTGTCCGGCCGGCGCTTGATTTCCGGCACCTCGGTGGGCAGCGCCTCTGCGGCGAGCATCAGGGCAGTGATGTCACGGGCGATATGGGTCATTGTCTCCTCCTCGCGTTTCAGCGTTGAGAAAGAGCATGCCCCACCCCGCTTGAACCGGTACTGGGCGGGCGGTTCATCTGCCGTTCAGCGGAAAAGCAGGGAAGCCAGGGTCAGTCGATCCGCAATTGCCGTGTGTCGAGCCCCAGCTTGAGGAACTCCCGGCGCGTATAGCGCTTGAGCACCTCGTTGACCCCGAAAAGGGTCGCGCCGCAGGCCAGGCTGGCGATCGCCAGCCCCAGCGGGCCGTTCTGGGTCAGGAAGTAGATGCACACCGCCGCCGCGGGGATGACCCCGAAGGCGATCATCCGGCGCCGGGCCCGGGTCTTGTTGCGGAAGATGCGGATGTTCTGGGCCACATGGTCCTTCATTTCCGCCGGGGTCATGTGCTGGAAATAGCCGGTCGCGTCCGCCCTGCGCAGCCGGTCGGTATAGGCGATGGCCCGTTCGCGCACGGCCTTGTCGAGCGCCTTGGTCTTGTCCCGCTGTTCGAGAAAGCCCACACCGCCGATCAGCGCTACCGCCACCAGCCCCACGACAAGCAGAATGCCTAAACCCAAGATCGATCCTCCATTGCTGCCCCTGAGATATGGTGTCCGGGCCTTCCCCGCAACCCGTTGCCGGATTTGGAACTTCCCGCAAAGGCTGGCATTGTTCTGTCGCGGCATTCGCCGCACCGACGCTTTGCCACTCTGCGCCGGCCCTTCCCCGTTGCGGCACAAAAGGAGGACATCATGTCCGTCGCCCGTGTTACCGAGATTATCGCCAGCTCGCCCCAGAGCTTCGAGGATGCCATCCACAAGGGCATCGAACGCGCCACCGAGACGCTCAAGAACATCGAGGGTGCCTGGGTGCAGGACCAGAAGGTCGTTGTTAAGGACGACAAGATCATCGAGTATCGCGTCAACCTCAAGGTCACCTTCGTTCTCAACGACTAGCAAAAACGATGCCTGACGCCGACTTGCCCGACGCGGCTCTGGCCGAGATCAAGCGCGAGATCCGCGCCTGCACTCATTGTTCCGCCCACCTGCCTCTCGGCCCCCGGCCGGTCGTGCGTGGCGAAGCGCAAGCGCGGGTGATGATCATCGGCCAGGCGCCGGGTACGCGGGTGCATGAATCCGGCGTGCCATGGAACGACGCCAGCGGCGAGCGCCTGCGCGACTGGCTTCAGATGGACACGGACACCTTCTACGACGAAGGCAGGATTGCCATCATGCCCATGGGATTTTGCTACCCGGGCGTCAACGACAAGGGCGGCGACCTGCCGCCCCGCCCCGAATGTGCCCCGCTCTGGCATGAGCGAATGATGGCGGGCTTCCCGGGCCTCGATCTCGTGCTGCTGGTGGGGCAATACGCCCAGAAGCGGTATCTGGGTTCGCGCCGTCACAAGACCCTGACAGCGACCGTTGCCGCCTGGCGTGATTATTTACCGGATTATTTTGTCCTCCCCCACCCGAGCTGGCGTACCCTCGGCTGGCAAAAGAAAAACCCCTGGTTCGAAGCCGAGCTTCTCCCCGCCTTGCGCAACCGCATTGCGGACCTGACCAAAGGATAGGCATTCGCATGAATCTCTGGCGCTCCGCCCACATGTTCGCCCTGATGGCCGCCGTCCTCACCATTGTGGGGTTCGGCCCGCTCCTGTTGGCAATCTATGTGTTCCCCGGCCTGCTCGGCCCGATTCCGATCCTTCTCGCTTATGGCGTCGGCCCGCTCGGGCTGATCATCGCCCTCATGGCGCTGGGGTTTTATCTCTGGGCATTTCTGCGGCGCTGACCTGCTGCCGGGTCGTCGCTTCCCCCGCCGAGGCGGCAAACATGGCCGGCGTCACAGCCCGCGCCTTCACCCGCTCGCGCCAGGTCACGGTCAGCCCTGCCGCAATGATGATCGTGGCGCCCACAAGCGAAATCGGATCGATCCCCACCCCGAAAAAGATCAGTGACATCAGAATCGCCCAGGGCAGCATCAAAAAGTTGAACGGCTGCAGCAGGCTTGCCGGCGCAAAATGCAGCGAACGCATCATCAGAAAGTGCCCGAGAGCCGTCGAAACCCAGGTGATCGCGATCAGCCCCCAGGCCTCAAGCGTCAGCGGCACCCAGTAGAAGATGCCGATGGCGCCCGACACCACCAGCCCCACCACGCCCGCATAGAGCATCGCCGTCGCCGTGCTGTCGTCCCGTGCGGTCAATCGCGTGAGCACATTGTAGAGCGCGAACACCACCGCCGCGGCGAGACCATAGACCAGCCCGATATCGAATTCGCCGAAGCCCGGCCGCAGAATGATCAGCGAGCCGACAAACCCGGCAAACACCGCCCCCCAGCGGAACGGACCGATCGTCTCCCCGAGAAGCGGGATCGAGAACACGGTCACAAGGATCGGGAACAGCAACAGGACCGCGTGCAGTTCACCCAGCGGCAGCGTCTGCACCGCCAGCGCGAACAACAGCACGTCGGCGATCAGCAATGCCCCGCGCAGCACATGCACCAGCGGCCGCCTGGCGCGGAAGGCATGGCGCAGCTTGCCCTGCCGCATGACGAGAAACAGCGCAAAGGCGGCGAACGACCAATAGCGGATCATCACGATCTGGGCCGGCGCATAGTCCTGCACCAGGATCTTGCCGGCCACATCCTGCCCGCCGAACACCATGATCGCCATGAGGGCGAGCATGATTCCGCGTCCATTGCTGTTTCCGTTCGCCGCCGTTTCCCCGGCCATCATTCTCTCCAAAAAGCATCGGCGCCCCGGTCCGGCTGGATCGGAGCGCCAGTTCGCAGCGTGGATGAAACCTTATTTGCCGCCCATCGCGTTCTTCGCAAAGCCAGCAATCCCGGTCAGGATGCCGCCACCGACAAGACCGGTGACCGCCTGCCCGACGATGGCGCCCGCGTCAAGCCCGCCGGCCCCCACAAGGCCTTCCAGCCCCGGAATGATGCCAGCAAGCCAGGTGCCGCCAACCCCGCCGATCACACCGGCAATGATATTGCCGGTCTGGCCGAGGCTGACATTCTTGGCGACCTGTCCGGTCCCGACACCGCCGACACCGCCCGCCACCGCCTGGATAATCAGGGCAATAATGGTTTCCATTGTTCCCTCCTCATTTGCGACTCCGGAAGCGGAGCGCACAAAAAAGTTACCGCGAACCGGGCCCTACCGAAATGGCTTGATTGATGTCATCAACCGGGCATTTTGTGGCGCTATCGCCAGGTGCACCCAACATGGAGTGGCACATGTTCCGCCCCCTGACCCGATTTGCCCTCACCATCGCCTGCCTTTTCGCGCTGGCATGGCCGGGCCTCGCCCAGCCATTCGGCGAGACACGGCGCTATTTCGATGACTGGCTGGCGGCCTGCCGGCCCACCACCGATTATTGCTCGGCAACCGCCTATGTGAATGTCGGGGCGGGTGGCCGCGTGGCAGATCATATCCTCAGGGTCGGTCGACATCCCGATGCGCCCTATTGGGAAGTCTCGTTCACGGCGGTCATCGCCATGCCCGCCGAAACCTCCGTGCTCAACATCGCCATCGACGATGCCGAACTGAACGCCGAGCCGGGACGCGACTACGCCGCCTTTGGCGCGATCAACGACTATTTCCTCATGGGCGACGCCGCCCAGTTCACCCTCGATCACCTCGTGCCCGGAAACACGGCCCGCTTCGCCTTCACCGACGATCAGGGCACGCCCCATGAAGCCGCGTTCTCGCTACGCGGCCTCGCTGCATCTCTGCTCTGGATCGACGAACAGCAGCGCCGTGTAGGCGCCGAGCGCGTGGCCGGTGCCGACCCCAAGGGCCTGGAGCGCGTGGGGCAGGCGACCGGGCCCAATGGCAGCCTGCCCGCCGCCCTCCTGCAGCAACACGCGGCCAGCGGCACCTGCGATCCCATGCAGGACGTCGTCCATGCCGATTGGGGTGAAGTGCATGATCTCGGCGAAACAACAAAGCTCTATATCGTCCCCTGCACCAGCCATGCCTACAATGTCACATTCCGGCTCTACGTCGCCCGTGCACCCTTCACTTCCTTCGAGCCGCTCTATTTCGCGGACTATTCCGAGGCCTTGGGCTGGACCGGCACCGACCGGCTTTTCAACATCGCTTTCGAACCGGAAACGAACAGGCTGAGCGCCTTCTATAAGGGCCGCGGTCTTGCCGATTGTGGCACGGCCGGCAATTGGGTCTGGAGCGACTACGCCTTCAAGCTCGAAAGCTATTACGCCAAGGACGAATGCGACGGCGATTTCGGCGGCGAGTTCCCGCAGGTCTACCCGTGAGATTTCGCAGCCGGTGAGAAAAGCCCCGACTTGAAGCCGACCGATCTGACCCCACGTCAGGTCAACCAACGAATGGCCGAAGGGATGGGCGAGATGCGGAAGTGGTTCTCAGCGGCGTTGATCGCGTTGTTACTGGCGGCGCCGTCGAGCGCCGTCGAACCGGCCCAGCAGGACGTCGATTGGGGTCCCGTGCTCAACAAGGCGGTTGAGCGCTGGCGTGAAGAGGTCGCCAACACGCCACCCGAAGCACCTCAGCCAGACGAGCCGAAATATACAATCCCTGATGCCCTTCTCGCGCAGCACAAGGGCGACGGTACGTGTATTCTGCCACGGGAAGATGAAGAACAGTTCTGGGGTTTGACTTACCTTCTCGACGGGGACACTAACCTGTACCTCGTTCCCTGTTTCGGCGGTCACCACGTTCCCTATACATTTCGTATCTATATTGAAAGGGACGACACCCTTCGTAAGTTCAATCAAAAATACTTCGCAATCACCGACGGAGAGAGCGGATGGTGGGCGACCGACCGGCTGCCGGAAGTTGATTTTGATCCGGATCAGGTCACGCTGACCGCTCATTGGGTGCCCCGTTACGGCTACTACGACTGCGGAGCGATCGGAGTTTGGCGTTTGGTCGAAAACGGCTTCGTGGCCGACTCGTTTGGAATCGATGACAATTGCAGCGACCAGACCTGGGAGATAACCGAACAGATCTATCACACCGATTGATCAGAACGGGTCCCAGAAGAAGATAAGGCCGATGGAAAGGAAATAGGGTAGCGCCAGCAGCACCGCGAGAACCGTGAGCGGCCAGCGCCTGAACCGCCAGATCACCAGTGCCGCCAGAATGACCCCGACAACGATTTCCACGGTGCCGACGAGGCCGCCATAATGGTCGCGCTGGTAATAGCTGACCGGCGAATGGAAACGCCAGTCAGTCAAGGGCCAGAAATGAATATGGGCATCATCGGTATGAACGGGGAAGTCGAGGACCACATGGGTCATGGCCGCCCCGGCAAAAAGCATCAGCCCGACACCCCAGCCACGCAACCGCTCGCTGGCGCGGCTGATCCAGTAGCCGAGGGCGATCAGCGACGCATACAGTGGCATCGAATTCGAGATCGCCGAAAAGGTCTGCCATGGCTCTTGCCAGTAGAGGCCCTCCGGCTTTCTCCACAGATTGGCATTGTCCATCATCGCCCGGCCATAGCCGACCATGACGAACACGCTCATATCGGGGAAGAAACCCCCGAACCACGCGGCGGCGATGTGATACCAGCGCTGGCTGGGACGCGAAAGCGTCGCCCCGGCTACCAGCATATGCGTCGTTGTCAGCATGAACCGCCCCTCATGACGTCAAAATAGTGTGGTCTCCCCCATAGCGCCATTCACAAACCCGAATGTGCCCCCCTTTAAATCCTGATTGTCCTCACCATATTGGCGTGATCTGCGCCCGGTTCCGGAGCGCCTTCCCGCTGACTACCCGCCGAAACAAGGGCCGATATGATTTATGTGCTGCTGCTCGTTGGTCTGACTGTTCTCATTCTGGCGGGTGATTTGCTTGTACGCGGCGCGGTGGGCCTCTCCAAACGCGTGGGCATTCCCCCGCTCGTCATCGGCCTCACCATCGTTGCCATGGGCACATCCGCCCCGGAGCTGGTGGTGTCACTCGATGCGGCACAAAAGGGCGCGGCCGGCCTGGCGCTGGGCAATGTGGTCGGCTCCAACATCACGAATGTGCTGTTCGTGCTCGGCGTACCAGCCCTGTTTTGCGCCATAGACTGCCGGCAGAACGGCATCCGGCGCTCGACCTTGTTCATGATCGCGATCTCGGTGATCCTCATCGGACTGTCTCTCGATGGCTCCTTGTCGGCCATGGACGGCGTCGTCCTGTTGGCGTTTCTCGCGATTTTCGTGGGCTATTCCTTCCATCATGCCCGCCGGGACATGAAGAATCGCGATGCCGCTGAAGCCTTTGAGGAGCTTGAAGAAGCACCCGACGACACCAAGCGCATTGTCCTGTTCCTCGTGGCTGGCCTTATCGGCCTGCCGCTTGGCGCCAAGCTGACCACTGACAATGCACTCGCCATCGCCGCAACCTGGCAGGTGGCCGACAGCGCCGTGGGCCTGACCATTGTTGCCCTGGGTACGTCACTGCCCGAATTTGCCGCCGGCATGGCCGCCGCCATGCGGCGTCAGCATGCTGTCGCCATAGGCAATGTGGTCGGATCGAACATTTTCAACATCCTGTTCATCCTCGGCCTCATCGTCACATTCTTTCCGCTCAGCGTGCCGGAGAACTTCCTGCGCTTCGACTTCTGGGTGATGCTGGCGACCTCGGCCTTGCTGCTGCCTCTCGTCTTGATGGGTCGCAAGATTGGCAGGATTGAAGGCGCCGTGATGACTGTCGCCTATCTCGGCTATGTGTATTTCGTTTATCACATGAACATGGTGACGATTCCCGGCGCATAGTGCGGCACGGGAAACGGAAAACGGATACGGGAAACTCGATATGAGCGGTGTCGCCCTGATCACCGGCGCAGCCGACCGCATTGGCGCGGCCATGGCGCGCGGCCTGGCCAAGGCCGGCTTCAAAGTGATCGTTCACTACAACCGGTCGCGATCAAAGGCCGAAGACCTGGTGGCGAAAATCAACAATGAGGGTGGCGCGGCCGCTTGCATTGGCGCCGACCTCACGGACACAAAGGCACGCGGTACCTTGGTCGAGCGCGCCGGCGAACCCTTTGGGCCGCTCACCATTCTGATCAACAACGCCTCAGTCTTCCACGCCGATACCGCCCACGCGATAGACGAGGACCACTGGCACATCCATTTCACCCTCCACGCCGAAGTTCCGACGCGCCTGGCCGCGGACTTCGCCCGTCAGTTGCCCGAAGGCGCAAGCGGTTCAGTGATCAACATGATCGACGAACGCGTGTTGCGTCCCGATACCGAATTCTTCAGCTACTATCTGTCGAAGTCAGTGCTGTGGACCGCCACCCGAAATATGGCCCTCACCTACGCCCCGCATATCCGCGTCAACGCCATTGGTCCTGGCCCGACCCTGCAGGACGTCCACCAGACCGAAGAAGAGTTCGAGGCAAGCCAGCGTGCCCTGCCGCTCGGTCAAGGAGCAGACCTCGAGGACTTCGCGCGGGCGGCGCTGTTTCTCATTGAGACACCCTCGATCACCGGCCAGATGCTGGCCCTCGATGGCGGTGCGCACCTCAATTGGCGCCGCAAGGACGGCGACGAATGAGTCAGGAACAGCATCAGGAAGCGCAAAAATCCGGCCCTGACATCATCAAGGCCTTTGTGCGCACCCTGCCTGCCTCCCCCGGCGTCTATCGCATGCTCGATGACAAGGGCCAGGTGATTTATGTCGGCAAGGCCCGCAGCCTCAAGGCCCGGGTGAATAACTACACCCGCTATGAAGGCAACTCGCTGCGCATCGGGCGGATGATCTCGGCCACCCGCTCCATGGAGTTCGTGACCACCGAGACCGAGGGCGAAGCCCTGCTGCTCGAGGCCAACCTCATCAAGCGCCTCAAGCCGCGCTACAATGTGCTGCTGCGCGACGACAAGAGCTTCCCCTACATCCTGATTGCCACCGAGCATGAGGCGCCTGAAATCCTGTTGCATCGCGGCGTCCGGCGCCGAAAGGGGCACTATTTCGGTCCCTTCGCCTCGGCCCATTCGGTGCGCAAGACGATCACGGCGCTGCAAAAGGCTTTCCTTTTGCGCAACTGCACCGACAGCTTCTACCAAAGCCGCACCCGGCCCTGCCTGCAGCATCAGATCAAGCGCTGCGCCGCGCCCTGCACCGGGGAGATTTCAATCCCCGACTACGAAGCGCTGGTCGAGGATGCCCGCGCCTTTTTGATGGGCAAGACCAAGAAGGTGCAGGACGAGCTTTCAAAGGACATGAACGAGGCCGCCGAAAACCTCGATTTCGAGCGAGCCGCATTGCTGCGCGACCGGCTCAGCGCGCTGGCCCTTATCCAGAGCCAGGGCGACATGACCGCCCAGAGCCTCGCCGATGCCGACGTGTTTGCCATCCATCACGAGGCCGGCCAGTTCTGCGTTCAGGTCTTTTTCTTCCGCGCCCACCAGAACTGGGGCAACCACGCCTACTACCCCCGCGCCGACAAGGAGTTGACCGACGAAGAGGTGCTGACCGCCTTTGTCGCCCAGTTCTATGAAGGCCGGACGGCGCCCCGCGACGTGCTGGTCTCGCACGAATTGCTGGAGCAGGACCTCGTAGCCGAAGCACTCTATATCCGCTCGAAATCCAAGGTCCGCATCACCGCACCCAAGCGGGGCGAAAAGCGCGAACTGGTCGACTACGCGCTGACCAATGCCCGCGAGGCGCTGGGGCGCAAGCTCTCGGAAACCGCCTCTCAGCAAAAGCTGCTCGAAGGCGTTAGGGAAACCTTCGGGCTGGAGGAAACCCCACGCCGCATCGAGGTCTACGACAACTCCCACATCCAGGGCACGAATGCCGTTGGCGGCATGATCGTTGCCGGGCGGGAGGGCCTGTCGAAGAAGCACTACCGCACCTTCAACATCAAATCGACCGAGCTGACCCCGGGCGACGATTTCGGCATGATGCGCGAAGTGCTGACCCGGCGTTTCACCCGGCTGATCAACGAAACCGATCCCGAAACCGAGACCGTCGACCCCGATGCCGATGACTCCGCCACAATGCCCGAATGGCCGGATGTGCTGCTCATCGATGGCGGCAAGGGCCAGCTCGGCGCGGTACGCGAAATCTTGAGTGAAATGGACCTGCCGCGCCATGTGGCCCTGATCGGCATCGCCAAGGGCGAGGAGCGCAATGCCGGGCGCGAAACCTTCCATATGGAAGGCCGCGAGCCCTTCATGCTGCCGGCCCGTGATCCGGTCCTTTATTACGTCCAGCGCCTGCGCGACGAGGCCCACTGCTTTGCCATCGGCACCCACCGCGCCCGCCGCAAAAAGGAGATGGTCAAGAACCCCCTTGATGAGATCGAAGGGATCGGACCGACCCGCAAGCGCGCGCTGCTCAACCATTTCGGCTCGGCCAAGGCCGTGTCCCGCGCCTCGCAGGCCGATCTGCAAGCGATCAGCGGCATCTCCTCGGAAATGGCGCAAAAGATCTATGATCACTTCAACCGGAGCAGTTGATCCGGTGACACTGCGCTTGACCGGGCCTGATCGCTCCTGTTGGCTAAAGCATCGTGCGAAAAGTGGATGCCGGTTATTCGCAAAAACGACGCGATCACAATGAGATAGGGTACCGAACCAAGGCCGAGACCGATGAACCTGCCCAATATCCTGACACTGAGCCGGATCGTCGCCATTCCGGTCATCATCTTCCTGTTCCTGACCGGCAACCCGGTCGCGCAGTGGTTCGCCTTTGCTCTCTATGTGATTGCGGCCATTACCGATTTCTTCGACGGGGCGCTGGCAAGGCGAATGAACGCCGTGTCCCCGCTGGGGCGCATGCTCGATCCCATCGCCGACAAGCTGCTGGTCGGCGCGCTGCTGATCGCCTTCGCCTTTGCAGGCAGCTTCACCACAGGCCTCACCTGGGCCGCCATTGCCATCATGATGCGCGAGATAGCAGTCTCCGGCCTGCGCGAACATCTCGGCAGCGAGGGTGTTACCGTGCACGTCACCGCGATCGCCAAATACAAGACCATGACCCAACTCATCGCGCTCGGCGCCATGCTGGTGGTGCCGCTCGTCCCTGGCCTCGAACTCGCCGCCCACGGGCTGGTCTGGCTGGCAGCGGTGCTGACGGTCTATACGGGGGTCGAATATTTCATGAAGGCCTGGCCGCATCTTTCGGGAGCCAAGGTATGAAGCTCGTCTATTTCGCCTGGATCAGGGAACGGCTCAATCGCTCCGGTGACGAAGTCGATCCCCCTGCCGAAGTCGTCACCGTCTCCGACCTGCTCGACTGGCTGGCAGACGGCGATGAGAGCTTCGCTCTGCTGCTGGAGGACCGCAAGGCCATCCGGGCGGCGCGGGACGAGGAACTGGTTGACCACGACGCCCCGATCGCCGGGGCCGGCACCATCGCCCTCTTCCCGCCCATGACCGGGGGCTGACATGCCCCGTGTGCGTCTGCAGGCCGAACCCTTCGATCCCGGCGCGGAAACCAATGCCTTCCTCAAAGGCCGCGAGGAGACCGGTGCCTTTGTGAGCTTCGTCGGCACCGTCCGCTCGACGCCCGACAAGCCGGTGACCAGCCTTACCCTCGAACACTATCCGGGAATGGCCGAAGCCCAGATCACCCGCTTCGCCGAAGAAGCACTTGAGCGCTTCAAACTCACCGATATCGCCGCCATCCATCGTTTCGGCACCATGAAGCCCGGCGAGGTCATCGTCATGGTCATGGCGCTGTCTCCGCACCGGCTAGCCGCCTTCGACGGCGCCAACTTTGTGATGGACTGGCTCAAGACCGACGCCCCTTTCTGGAAAAAGGAAGCGGGTCCTCAAGGTGAAAACTGGGTCGAGGCCAAGGCGACAGACGACACCGCCCGCGACCGCTGGAAGTCCTAGGAAAAAAGGAAGCCCCGGCCAATGACCGGGGCGAACCACGAGGGTGGGATAAATTGATCCCCACCCTTCGACAAGCTCAGGATGAGGATCGGATGAATTGGGCCCTATTCAGCAGCGGCCCGCTTGGGCTGCACTTCGCGCGAATAGCTTTCCATCATGTCCTTGCAGATCTCGCCCGGCGTGAAGGTGTACTGGTCGATCTCGGACACAGGGGTCACTTCCGCGGCCGAACCGGTCAGGAAACACTCGTCATAGTCGCCCATTTCCTCGGGCATGATCGCGCGTTCGATGACCTTGATCCCCTTGGCCTTGGCCAGTGCGATGACGGTGCGGCGGGTGATGCCATCAAGGAAACAGTCCGGCAGCGGCGTGTGCAGCTCGCCATCCTTGTAAAAGAAGATATTCGCCCCGGTCGCCTCAGCCACCTGCCCGCGATAATCGAGCATCAGCGCGTCGCCGAAACCCTTGTCCTCCGCGGCCTGCTTGGAGAGCGTGCAGATCATGTAGAGCCCGGCTGCCTTGGAAGCATAGGGGGTCGAATTCGGCGCCGGACGGCGCCAGTCTGAGATCGTCAGCCGGATTCCCTTGAGCCGCTGCTCGGGGGTGAAATAGCTGGGCCATTCCCAGGCGGCGATCGCCAGATGCACGGGGTTGTTCCGCGCATAGAGCCCCAATTCCTTGGAGCCGCGCCACGCGACCGGACGCATATAGGCGTCGGTCAGCCCGTTCTTTTCGAGAACGGCATTGCAGGCGGCGTCGATCTCATCGGCGCTGTAGGGAATCTTGAAATCGAGAATACGGGCGGAATTGATCAGCCGCTCGGAGTGTTCGTGCAGCTTGAACACCTGCCCGCCATAGGCGCGCTGCCCCTCAAAAACCGACGAAGCATAATGCATGGCGTGGGTCAGCACATGCACCTTGGCGTCCTTCCAGGGCACCATTTCGCCGTCGAACCAGATCCAGCCTTCGCGCTGGTCCAAGGGCAAACCGGCCATCTTCTTCTCTCCATTTCTCGCGTTTTGCTTGTGAAGCACCATTGTGCGCCGCCGCCCCAGACTTGGCAAATCCAATTGGCTCTGGGATAAGACCGAAAGTCTTGGCGACTGGAATCACGATGCCAGCACCCGAAATTAATGTCAATAAGGCTGACATAAATTCAGCCCGGACCGGACAACCCCTCGATCTGATGGGGCTCCTGTTCTTCGCCTATCGGGATTTCGTGCGCGATGCCGATGCCCTTCTCGCCAAGCAGGGCTTTGGGCGGGCGCATCACCGGGTTCTCTATTTCGTCAATCGGAAGCCCGGCATGACGGTCGCCGAATTGCTGGATATTCTGCGCATTACAAAACAAAGCCTGGCTCGCGTGCTGCGGCAACTGGTCGAAAGCGACTATATCGAGCAGATCACCGGACCGACCGACCGGCGCCAGCGGCTGCTTTATCCGACCGCCAAGGGCGTCAACTTGATCGGCACCCTCACGGATCTGCAGGCAGCTCGGGTATCGAAGGCGCTCGACGCCTTGCCACCCGACGGCCACAAGCTGGTTGCACGCTTTCTCGAGCAGATGGTCCAGCCCGAGGATCGCAAGACCCTCGACGATCTGCACCTCACAGACGTCCTCAAGGACTATCTCTGACGCCGCTGAAACAGTTTTGATTTCAGGCCCTTGGTCAAACCGGTTGAATCAATCCGGCAGCTACATCAGGCGTTGGCCGTTCGGCACCGGCTTGTCGACGGCCGCCAGGACGATGTCACCATTCTCGTCTTCATAGCCCAGCGTCAGCACTTCCGATTTGAGCGGCCCGATCTGCCGCGGCGGGAAGTTTACGACAGCCATCACCTGCCGCCCCACGAGCTCGTCTGGCGAATAATGCACGGTGATCTGGGCCGAGGATTTCTTGATCCCCAGTTCCGGCCCGAAATCGATCAACATGATGATCGCGGGCTTGCGGGCCTCGGGAAAATCACGGGTTTCGACAATCGTGCCGGTCCGGATATCGACCTTGAGAAAATCGTCGAAGCTGATCGTGTCCGTCACTGGCCCAATTCCTCTGCCCGCAGCCGTGCAGCATGAACCGCCCGTCTCATCAAGTCTCTCAGCCCGTCCTCATTGGCCATCAGCACGTCAAGCGCCGCGGCGGTGGTGCCCTTGGGCGAAGTCACATTTTCGCGAAGCTTGGCCGCCGGGATCCAGTCGTCTTCCTCGAGCAGTCCCGCGGCACCAATGATCGTCTGCCGCGCCAGCGCCATTGCAGTCTCCGCCGGCAACCCTTCGGCCTCACCTGCAGCCGCCAGCGCTTCAACGAGATGGAACACATAGGCCGGACCGGAACCGGAAACAGAGGTTACCGCATCGATATCGGTCTCGTTGTCGACCCAGACCACGCGCCCGGCAGCTTCGAGCAACGCGGTCGCCACGTCCCTGTCTTCAGCCGAGATGTCCCCCGCATAGGCCCCGGAGATGCCCTTGCCGATTTGTGCCGGTGTGTTTGGCATCACTCTGACAACACGATGCGTGCCGGTGCCGGCGCTCAGCTTCGCCATAGGTATGCCGGCGGCAATCGAAACCACCAGTGTATCAGGGCCGACGGCCATGGCCGCGTCGCCCATGACTTCACCCATCACCTGGGGTTTGACGGCAAGCACAATGACCCGCGCGGATTCCCGCGGCACGGCATCGGCGATCTGAACGCCGTGCTTGCGCGCAAACTCGATCACAGCTTCGGCCGGCGACGGATCGACCAAGGTCAGGCCGTGCGGCGGCAGGCCCTTGGCGAGCCATCCGCCCGCCATGGCCGTTCCCATCTTGCCCGCGCCGATCAGGACGAGCGGTGTTGCCCTGGTTAAACTCACGCCTCGCCCACGGTTTCGAACATGACGTCAGACAGCGCCTCGCCCGCAGATTTGCCGGCCCAGACGACGAATTGGAACGCCTGATAATACTGGTCGCAGCTCTCGACGGCGGACTTCATCAACGCCTCGCACTGCAAGGGTGACACTTCTGCGCCGCCATTGAGCATGTGCGAATTGCGGAACAGAACCATGGATTCATTGTTCCAATTGTCGAAATGCCCGATCCAGAGCTGCTCGTTGATCAGGGCGATAAGCTGCTTCACCTCGTTACGCCGCGCATCGGGAATCTTGAGATCGAAGGCGCATGCCAGATGCAGCGCCTCGATATCCTCCATCCAGGTGAAGGAGACGTGATAATCCGACCAGCCCCCGCGCACCGAAATCGAGATCTCATCCGCGTCCTGACGGTCAAAAGACCAGTCATTGATCGACGCAATATGCTCGATGATATCGACCGGGTGAACGCTGCGCTCAAGTTCCAGTTCAATCAGGGACATGCCGGGCCTCGCAAAGCTCGTAGATTTGAGTTCGACACGCGGAAAAACCCGCCTGCCCGCACGGTGAAAATGCTTGCATTCCCGGCCCTTTACCTGGCCGGTCGACGATCCGGAAATGTGCCGCACCATCGCGAATCTTCATCGCATCATCACCCTACACCGGGTCCGGTCTGTGGTGGACTGTCCGGGGGACTCAGACCGGATTTCTCTTGTGGATGATCGGCGCTCAAAGGTTAACGTGCGATTAATCGAATGCCCTCAATCCCGGCATTTCTGTCCCGTTACGATACCTTCTTCTTTCCCTTGAAATTTTCGAGATCACGGCGGAGCTGCGCGATTTCCTCGCCCTGGATCTGAACGAGCTCGCGCAAGGCGTCATAATCCTCGCGCTTGACGAGATCGAGATCGGCGACGATGCGCTCCATCTGCGCCTTGAATGCGGTTTCCGCTTCGCGGCGGACGCCATCCGCCATTCCGGCCGCGTCGTTCATCACTTTGGCCAGATCGTCGAAAAACTTGCTGCCCTGGGTCATGGTGAGGTCCTTTGCACTCAAATCAGGTGACCAGAATGTAGGGAGCGCACCGGCGCTTGACCAGTGCCGGGTCCGGCGGCAATGTGCCGCCGACCTTGGACAGAATGCGAGCGTAACAGCGTGCCTTTCCCCGAAATCGACCCAGTCGCCTTTGCCATTGGCCCGCTTGTGGTGCGCTGGTACGCCCTCGCCTATATCGTCGGTATCGGGCTGGGCTGGTTCTACGGCACCCGCCTGATCGCTCGACAGAGCCTGTGGCCGGCAGACGCCCCGCCCCTGACCCGCGAACAATGGCTCGATTTCCTGTTCTGGGCCGTCATCGGCATCATCGTCGGCGGCCGGCTGGGCTATGTGATCTTCTACAATCCCGCCTATTTCGCCGCCAATCCGGCGGAAATCCCGATGCTGTGGGCCGGCGGCATGTCCTTCCATGGCGGTCTGTTGGGCATGATCATCGCGATCACCTGGTTCGCGCGCCGCCACAAGGCGCCGCTCTTGCCATTGCTCGACCTGCTGGGGGCTGCCGCCCCCATCGGGCTGTGTTTTGGGCGCATCGCCAATTTCATCAATGGGGAACTGTTCGGCCGCCCGACTGATCTGCCTTGGGGCATTGTGTTCCCCATGGGCGGTCCGGAACCGCGTCATCCGAGCCAGCTTTATGAAGCCGCACTCGAAGGCCTGCTGCTTTTCGGGCTGTTCTTCATCCTCATTCGCTTCTTTGGCGCGCTCAAGCGCCCCGGTCTCATCGCCGGCCTGTTCGGCATCGGATACGGCCTTTCTCGCATTCTTGTAGAGATGGTCCGCGAACCGGACGCCCATATCGGCTACCTGCCTTTCGGGCTGACCATGGGCATGGTGCTGTCGCTGCCGGTTCTGATCGCCGGCATCGGCCTGATCGCCTACGCCATGCGCAAGCCGGCCGACCGTGCTGGCGCCGAAGGCTGACCGGCCCGTGACGACTGCCAACAATAAGCAAAGACGCTTTATCGAAGGCATGATTGCCCAGTCCGGGCCAATTTCTCTGTCGGCCTATATGCGGCTTTGCCTGCTGCGTCCCGACCATGGCTACTACACCACGGGCAACCCGATCGGGCAGGACGGCGATTTCATTACCGCGCCCGAGATTTCTCAGATGTTCGGGGAAATGATCGGGGTCTGGGCGGCCACGAGATGGCAGGGCCTGGGTTCTCCCAACCCAGTCGACATTGTGGAGTTCGGGCCAGGGCGCGGAACGCTGATGGCCGACGCATGGCGGGTGTTGGGTAAGGTGCCTGGCCTCGCCGACGCCGCCAATCTGCATTTGCTGGAAGCGAGCCTCACCCTGCGTGCCCAACAGGCAGACAGACTGGCGCATGCCAATCCTGAATGGATCAGGGACCTGGGTGAACTACCGGATAGCGGGCCGCCCGTGCTGATGATCGGCAACGAGTTCCTCGATGCCCTGCCGATCACGCAGTACCAGAAGGCCGACGGAGCCTGGCACGAACGCGAGATCGGGCTTGTCGACGGCCAATTCGCCTTCGGCCTGTCGCCAACCCCGATGCCGGAGGCCAACCTTCCCCCGGCCATCGCCGATGCCCCGGAGGGCGCCATCTGGGAAGTCAATTTTGGGGCCAGGCAGCTCATCGCCGAAGTCGCCGACCTCCTCAAGGCCCGCGGCGGGGCAGCGCTCTTCATCGATTACGGCTATGCGGACACCCAGACCGGCGACACGTTCCAGGCAGTCGCCGGGCATCGTTTCGCGGATCCCTTCGCCGATCCCGGACACGCCGACCTGACGGCCCATGTGGATTTCGGGGCACTCGGCGAGATCGCGCGTGAACGCGGCCTCAACTATAGCCTGACGACACAGGCCCAATTCCTGGCTGACCATGGCATCGGGCAACGCGCGCACGATCTGGCCTCAAAAAATCCCGAGGAAGCTGATACAACAAAAACTGCATTCACCCGGCTCACGGCGTCCGACCAGATGGGCGAGTTGTTCAAGGTGATGACGCTTTCGGCCTGACCGCCTGTTTGGTCGGGCCCGAAAAGGAGGCCACAAGGGAAACCCGATGACCGTAGCCTTCGAGAAATGCACAAACCTTTCCGGCGACACAGCCATACTGCATGGCTTTTTCGGTCGTGCCGGAGGCGTGTCCTCTGCACCTTACGACAGTCTCAACTGCTCGACCGCCAGCGGTGATGTGCTTGAGAATGTCCTTGAGAACCGCCGTATTGTCCTGCGCTCGCTGGGTTTGATGCCGGATACCCTGGCGATCGCCAAGCAGGTGCACAGCGCGATGGTGGTCACCGCAACCGGTCCTTTCGACGAGGCCTCGCGGCCCGAGGCGGATGCGTTGGTGACCGACCGGCCCGGTGTCAGCCTTGGCGTCCTGACGGCCGACTGCGTCCCGGTGCTGTTCGCCGACTCGGAGGCGCGCATCATCGGCGCCTGCCATGCCGGTTGGCGTGGCGCGGTCGACCATGTGGTCGCTGCAACGATCGATGCGATGGAGAAACTGGGCGCCGACCGAGACAATATCCGTGCCGCGATTGGTCCCTGTATTCACATGCCCGACTATGAAGTCGGCAATGAATGGGCCAACGCCCTCGTGGCCCGCAATCCGGAATATGAGCGCTTCATCCACATCCCGCGCGGGGCCGAGAGGGAGCATTTTGACCTGCCTGGCTTCGTTCTCGCCCGGCTGCGCGAGGGTGGCATTTCCGATCCCGGCCATGTTGGCACCTCGACCTTCGCCAGCCCGGAGAAATACTTCTCTCACCGCCAGGGCAGCCCCGGTCGCCAGCTATCCGTCATCGCGCTGACAGATACAGGCCACTGACTGAATCTGTCTGTCAGGCTTGCGGCGCACGGCGTTGATCCGACTCAGAAATCCGGAATCAGCGCCCCATTGACGGCCATTCTTAACTTTTCAGGTGGATTTGGTGTCGCATCGGCGCCAGCCCAGTTGAACCCTGCGGTCTGGGCGTATATGGGAAACCCAACATTTCCGCCGCATCTGAGGCGGCGCGGCACGAAGAGCCCGAGGCAGCATCATGAAACTGGTCACCGGCAACGCCAATCTGCCCCTGGCGCACGACGTCGCCAAATACCTCAACACAAAGCTCACCGATTGCGATGTCCGGCGCTTCGCCGACAAAGAGATCTTCGTCGAGATCAAGGAAAACGTCCGCGGTGAGGATGTCTTCGTCCTCCAGTCGACCTCCTTCCCGGCGAATGACAACCTGATGGAGCTGCTGATCATCATCGACGCGCTCCGCCGCTCTTCGGCCCGGCGCATTACCGCGGTGATCCCTTATTACGGCTATGCCCGGCAGGACCGCAAATCCGCGCCGCGCACCCCGATCTCCGCCAAGCTGGTCGCCAACCTCATTACCGAGGCCGGCGCCAACCGCGTTCTCAACCTCGATCTTCATGCCGGGCAGATCCAGGGTTTCTTCGATATCCCCACCGACAATCTCTATGCCGCGCCGGTCATGGTGCGTGACATCCAGGAGAACTACGACACCGACAAGGTGATGATCGTTTCCCCCGATGTCGGAGGCGTGGTCCGCGCCCGCAATGTGGCAAGCCGCATTGGCGCCTCGCTGGCGATCGTTGACAAGCGCCGCCCCCGTGCCGGCGTGTCGGAAGTGATGAACATCATTGGCGATGTCGACGGCCAGAGCTGTATCCTCATCGACGATATCGTCGATTCAGGCGGCACCTTGTGCAACGCGGCCGAAGCCCTGCTCGAGGCAGGCGCCAGCGAAGTTTCGGCCTATATCACTCATGGCGTGCTTTCGAACGGCGCCGCGGAACGCGTCGGCAAATCCAAGCTCAAGGAACTGGTGATCTCCGATTCCATCGCGGAGACCGAGCTTGTGGCCGTCACCAAGAACATCCGGCGCTTCACCATCGCACCGCTGATCGGCGAGGCCATCGCCCGCACCGCCCATGAGCGGTCGGTTTCGAGCCTTTTCGACTAATCGGGACGCCCGGCCGCACCGGCGGGGCCTTTGCCATTCACACTCTTGGCCAAACTGCGCGCCAACGCCCTTGTCGCGGGGCTTTGATTGATCTATACACCGCCGCTTGAAGCGCCGCGTGCACCCCTGGAGGACGTCGGCGCCGCGCCGGACATGGGGTTCGGCGCACAGCAAACCCTGGAGAATTCCATGAGCGCTGATCTTAAAGCAGCGGCGCGGGAACGGGTTGGCAAGGGGGCCGCTCGTCAACTGCGCCTGGAGGGTCTCGTACCCGCCGTTATCTATGGTGACAACAAGCCCCCCGTCCCTGTTTCGGTCGTCTACAAGGACGCGATGCGGCGGATCACCGATGGTGGCTTTTTGAGCCACGTCATCAATCTCGATGTCGACGGTGAGACCGTCCGCGTGATCCCGCGCGACTACCAGCTCGAGCCGGTCCGCGACTTCCTCGTGCATATCGACTTCCTGCGCGTTTCCAAGACCTCGCGCCTGACCGTTGAAGTGCCGGTGCACTTTGTGAACGAAGAAGAATCCCCCGGCCTCAAGCGCGGCGGCGTTCTCAATATCGTTCGTCACGCCGTCGAAGTCTCGGCGCCTGCCGAATCGGTTCCCGAATCCTTCACGATCGATCTGACCGGCACCGAGGTTGGTGACAGCCTGCACGTGTCGCTGATCCCGATGCCCGAAGGCGTGTCGCCGACAATCACGGATCGTGACTTCACCATTGCGACCATCGCCGCACCGTCTGCTCTGCGTTCTGAAGAAGGCGCAGATGAGGAAGAAGAAGCCGCCGAACAGGCTGCTCCTGAAGCCGAAGCCGAAGGCGACGACGAAGACTGATCATGCTGACGGCGGCCTCAAGGGCCGCCGTCTTCCTTCCAGGAGCAGGCCATGCATCTCATCGTCGGCCTCGGCAATCCCGGAAAGAAATACGAAAACAACCGGCACAATGTCGGCTTCATGGCGGTGGACGCCATTGCGCGCCGCCACAATTTCCCGAGCTTCCGCGAAAAATTCTCCGGCCTCCTCGCCGACGGCACAGTCGATGGCGAGCGCATTCTTCTGCTTGCCCCGCAAACCTTCATGAACGCTTCGGGCGACAGCGTTGGCCCGGCCATGAAGTTCTATAAGCTCACCCCAGACGATGTGACCGTCATTTATGACGAACTCGATCTTGCCCCCGGCAAGGTGCGGATGAAGACCGGTGGCGGCCATGGCGGCCACAATGGCATTCGCTCGATCGAGGCGCATATCGGCAAGGACTTTCACCGGGTCCGGCTCGGCATCGGGCATCCGGGTGACAAGGCGCGGGTCCACGCTCATGTGCTTGGTGACTTTTCAAAGGCCGAAGCCCCGGGGCGCGACGCGATGATCGACGCGGTGGCCGACAACGCAGCCCTGCTGGCCCGCAAGGATGCCAACAATTTCATGAATCGGGTGGCGCTGGCGACCAGGCCGGCCATCGATCAGGAGCCCAAGGCCACGAAGGCGGCACCCAAAGCCCCACCGGCCCCAGCCAAGGAAAAGCCCTCCGACGATGGGCCGATGGCGGGCATGCTGAAGAAGTTTTTCGGCTCCAAAGACTGAATCCCGTCAGGACTAATCCTATATGTATTGAATCTCCTGCATTTTTGCGGGACGCTCTGGCATCTCCTCCAAACCACGCGTCGGGAAGGATTCCGCCATGAAGATCGGTGTTTTGGGCACGGGCATGGTGGGTCAGTCGCTGGCCCGCAAACTGGCCGATCTCGGCCATGAGGTGACGATGGGATCGCGCGCCGCGCGAAACCTCAAGGCCGCTGAATTCGTCAAGGAAACCGGACCGAATGCCCGCGCAGGCATCTTCTCGGAGGCCGCGGCCTTCGGCGACCTGATCGTTCTGGCCGTCAACGGGGCTGTCGCTCTAGAGGCACTGGCAGCAGCCGGGGAAGCCAATCTGGCGGGCAAGGTGTTGATCGACATCACCAATCCGCTGGACTTTTCCAACGGCATGCCGCCCTCGCTGATTCCTGAATTGTCCAACACCAATTCGCTGGGCGAGACCATCCAGAAGACCTACCCGAATTCAAGGGTGGTCAAGGCACTCAACACCATGAACTCGGCGCTGATGGTCGATCCATCGCGATTGTCCGAACCAGGGGACGTGTTCCTCTGCGGCAATTCGAGCGATGCCAAAGCGCAAGTCTCGAAAATCCTCAAGGAATTCGGTTGGACCCAACCGATCGATCTCGGCGACATCACGGCCGCGCGCGCCCTCGAACAGAGCCTGCCCCTGTGGCTGCGTCTTTGGGGCGTGTTCGGCACCACGGATTTCAACTTCAAGATCGTGCGCGGCTGAACGGTCACATCCCCCGGTTCGCCTTCGCGCAAGGCTTGATTTACGACCCTCTCCGCCCTATCCCATTGCGGCTGCGCCGCACAGGGTGGCGCTAAGGTTTTCGGAGTATCGCCCATGGGCTTCAAATGCGGGATCGTCGGCCTGCCCAATGTCGGCAAGTCGACCTTGTTCAATGCCCTCACCCGCACCGCGGCTGCACAGGCCGCGAACTTCCCCTTCTGCACGATCGAACCCAATGTCGGCGAAGTGAACGTGCCCGACCAGCGTCTCGACAAACTGGCGCAGATCGTCAATCCGAAGGAAGTCATTCCCGCGCGCCTGAGCTTTGTGGACATTGCCGGCCTCGTCAAAGGAGCGTCCCAGGGCGAGGGCCTCGGCAACCAGTTTTTGGCCAACATTCGCGAAGTCGACGCCATCGCCTATGTGCTGCGGTGTTTCGAAAATGACGACATCGTTCACGTCTCCGGCCGTGTCGATCCGATCGCCGATGCCGAGACGGTCGAAACCGAACTGATGCTGGCCGACCTCGAAAGCCTCGAAAAACGCATCGGTCCGCTCGAAAAGAAGATCCGCGGACAGGACAAGGACGCCAAGATCACCCTTGACCTCGTCAACCGCACCCTCGCAGTGCTGCGCGACGGCAAGGCGGCGCGCCATGTCGAACGCACGCCCGAAGAAGAAAAGCCCTTCCGCGAACTCCAGCTGCTGACCGCCAAGCCGGTTCTTTATGTCTGCAATGTCGACGAGGATTCGGCTGCCCAGGGCAATGAGTGGACCCGGCAGGTCGCCGAATACGCTCAGGCACAAGGCGCCGGCTCCGTGATCATCTCCGCGGCCATCGAATCCGAACTGGCTCAGCTCGATGATGAAGAACAGCTCGAATACCTCGCCTCACTGGGGCTGGAGGAACCCGGCCTCAATCGCTTGATCCGCGAAGGCTATGAACTGCTGCACCTGCAGACATATTTTACGGCCGGCCCCAAGGAAGTTCGCGCCTGGACGATCCGCCAGGGCACCCGTGCCCCGCAGGCCGCCGGTGTCATTCATACCGATTTCGAAAAGGGTTTCATCCGCGCCCAGACCATCGGCTTCAACGACTATGTGACGCTTGGCGGTGAAGTGCCCGCCAAGGAAGCCGGCAAGGCACGTGACGAGGGCAAGGAATATGTGGTTCAGGACGGCGATGTGATGCTGTTCCGCTTCTCGGGATAAACCGGGACAACAATCGGACAAGGTGATGACCGACAGGGCAAATACGGTCGAGCACTACTATGAGGACCTTACGGTCGGCCAGCAGATCGCGCTGGGTGAACGCACGATCGGCAAGCAGGAGATCTTCGCCTTTGCGCGCGAATACGATCCTTTGCCTTTTCATCTCGACGAGAAGGCTGCCAAGGAATCGCTCCTGGGCGGGCTCGCATCCTCAGGCTGGCAAACCGCGGGCTTCGCGCTCGGCCTGTTTGTCGAGGCGTTTCTTGGGAAAGCCGCATCCATGGGCGGGCTCGGGTTTCGCGACCTCAAATGGAAGCGGCCTTTCATGGTCAATGACACGCTGACTGGCACGGTCACCGTCACTGATCTGCGCCGCTCGCGGTCGCGCCCCGAGGTCGGCATCGCTACATTCGAATTTGACATGTGCAATCAGCAGGGCAAGCCGCTCATGTCCATGTCTTTGGTCAATCTCATCGGTTTGCGTGACCCGGGCAGTCCCATCCGCGATGATGAGGTCGGCGACGGAGATGGCGGAGAAGGTGCCGACGGCGAGGGAGGCGGCGAATGACCCGCTGGTACGAAGACATCGTGATCGATGAAGTCTTTCACCTCGGCGAGCATGAATTCACCGAGCCCGATATCATCGCCTTCGCCCAACAATACGATCCGCAGTATTTCCACACGGATCCCGAGGCCGCCAACGCCGGACCCTTTGGCGGTCTGGTCGCCTCCGGCTGGCATACCGCCTGTGTGGGGCAGTATCTGTTCATCACCCGGCTCGAGGCGGAGAAGGAAAAGATCATCGCGGCCGGTGAGGAACCTGGCATCTCCGGACCCTCGCCTGGCGTAAACACGATGGATTTCAAGACGCCTGTCCGTCCAGGTGACACTGTGCGGTACGAGTTGAAGGTTACCAGCAAGCGTCCCTCGAAGTCCCTGCCGGGCTGGGGTGTCATGATCCACGATTTTCGTGCATTCAATCAGCGCGACGAATTGGTGTTCGTCGAAGAGCTCGCTGCCTTTCTTCGCATGCGCGACTACAAGATGCCGCTCAAAATGCGCCTCGGCATGGCCCTGATGAAGCTGCCAGGCAGCAAGGCGCTGCTCGGACGGCGCTAAGCCTCAGTTGTCTTCGCCCGCCTGACGGCCAGCTCCATGGCCTCCAGAAAGGCTGAGCGGTCACGGGTGGTGAAGGAAGCATTGTAGCCCTTGCTTTCGCCGGTCTCGCGCAGATGCTGATTGAGATCGCGCATGGCCATGGCCATGCCGATCGAGGTTTCGTCAAACGCCTTGCCCGTCGGCCCGAGCACCGCGCAGCCCTTCTCGAGGGTCCGAGACGCCAGCGGGATATCGGCGGTAATCACGATATCGCCAGAACCCGCATGCTCGACAATCCAGTCATCAGCCGCGTCGGCGCCCTGCGGCACCATCACATTGCGGATCATCGGGTCGCGTGACGGCCGAAGCCCGAAATTGGCGACAAACGTCACCGGGACGCCATGCCGCTCTGCGACGCGCAACACCTCCGGTTTCACCGGGCAGGCATCAGCATCCACATAGATGGTAAGACCCATGAGCTAGAACAGCACCACCGAACGGATGCTCTTGCCCTCATGCATCAGATCGAAGCCGGTATTGATGTCTTCGAGCCTCAGCGTGTGAGTAATCATCGGATCGATTTCGATTTTCCCGTCGAGATACCAGTCCACCATCTTCGGCACGTCGGTGCGGCCGCGCGCGCCGCCAAAGGCCGTCCCCGTCCAGGTGCGGCCGGTGACAAGCTGGAACGGACGCGTGGAAATCTCCTGACCGGCTGCGGCCACTCCGATCACCACAGACTTGCCCCAGCCGCGGTGGCTGGCCTCCAACGCCTGCCGCATAACCGTAGTGTTGCCCGTGCAGTCGAACGTGTAGTCGGCACCTCCGATCTGGTCGGCACCGCGCTTGGTCATCTCGACGATATGGCTGACGACATCGCCCTCGATCTCGGTCGGATTGACGAAATGGGTCATGCCGAACTTCTCACCCCATTCGCGCTTGTCGTTGTTGATATCCACCCCGATGATCATGTCGGCACCCGCGAGCCTCAGCCCCTGGATCACATTGAGCCCGATACCCCCCAGCCCGAACACCGCGGCGGTAGCCCCTGCCTCAACGTCGGCGGTGTTGATGACCGCACCGACCCCTGTGGTGACCCCACAGCCGACATAACAGACCTTGTCGAAGGGCGCGGCCGGATTGATCTTCGCCAGAGCAATCTCCGGAAGCACGGTGTAGTTCGAGAAGGTCGAGCAACCCATATAGTGGAAGATGGGCTGACCCTTCAGCGAGAACCGGCTGGTGCCATCCGGCATCAGCCCCTGCCCTTGCGTGGCGCGGATTGCCGTACACAGATTGGTCTTGCGAGACAGGCAGGACGGGCATTCCCGGCATTCAGGCGTATAGAGCGGGATCACGTGATCGCCAGGTGCCACACTGGTGACCCCGGCGCCGACCTCGACCACAACTCCGGCACCCTCATGGCCCAACACCGAAGGAAACAAACCTTCCGGATCGCCGCCCGACAGCGTGAACGCATCAGTGTGGCAGATCCCCGTGGCCTTGATCTCCACAAGCACTTCGCCCTCTTTCGGGCCCTCGAGATCAAGCTCCACGATTTCAAGCGGCTTGCCGGCCTCAAAGGCCACGGCGGCACGGGTTTTCATTGGCGTCCTCCCGGTTTGCAAATCACCCCGAGCCTAGCGGCACACGAACGAACGCGACACCCAAAACTGACCCATGTTGAGCGCCGGGAATTGACAGGAATTCAATCCTGTGGTTATGTGGCGTCGCACTCCATACGAGGTTCCATCTGAAATGCGCTAAGATCTTCGGACGCCCCGGATATGCCGTTTTCGCCGACAGGCGAAGTGCGCGCATGCGGGTCTGACGTTCGTGGATCTTGAGGCCTCGTTTCGCCCTTTTCGGGCCAAGCGTCTGGTGCGTCCCACAAATTCCTGATCCTCTTGGCTGATCGAGCTGGCATCCGACATGCGTTCTTACGCATGGCCGCGCCTGTCGCATCTCATTCAGCCATACCGCTTGCCGCTGCGCCGGGCTCTCCGCGCCGCGCAGGGGTTCTATTGTCTGAAGGAATTTATTCCTCGTCCTGACGAGCTATCCCGGGGACGGGGAAGAAAGGGAACTGCAATGAAAGCCAACTTCACACACGCCCGCGTGCCCAGCAAGGGCAACACCCGTCGCGACCGCCACTTCGTCAAGGGCGGCAACCCGCGAGCACTGCAGAACACCATCCCCAAGGCGAACCGGGCAGACGGGGCCAACAAGGTAAATCCCCCCAGGCCGGGATCCTTGCCCGACGCGCCGAAGGATGACCTCATGGGATCTGCGATTCAGAAGAACAAGAAGTGAAACTGGGGCGGCGTTGCGCAATGGCGGGCGCCGCCTTCTTCTGCCCGCTCAGTGCCCCTCGAAGGACACCAGGCATTTGACCTCGATATCGTGCGCCCGCAGCTTTTCGGCCCCTCCGATCTCAGGCAAATCGATAACGAACGCCGCGTCTGTCACCTTGGCGCCCGTGCGACGCAGGAGATTGACCGCAGCGATAGCCGTCCCGCCCGTAGCGATCAGATCATCAATCAGCAGCACATGGTCATTCGGACCCACGGCATCCGCATGTACCTCGATAGTGTCTACGCCGTATTCGAGGGCATAGTTCTGGCCTATGGTCTCGCCCGGTAACTTACCGGACTTGCGGATCGGGATGAAACCGGCCTCCAGTTCGATCGCGAGCCCGGCGCCGAAAATGAAGCCGCGCGCCTCGATACCCGCCACATGGGTAAAGCCTTTGTCGCGGTACGGTGCGGCCAACTGTTTGATGCTTTCGCGAAACCCCGCCGGATGTTCGATCAGCGAGGTGATATCGCGGAACAGGATACCCGCCTTGGGATAATCGGGAATCGTCCGGATCAAGGATTTGATATCAATCGCTTCGCCCATGGTCTCTCCCCCAGCACAAACCGGCCGGGCATTCCGCCCGACCCCAGCGTCATGCGCGAAACCTAGCCGTTTTAGGCCGTTCCGCAAACCGCGGGATGGCCCTAGTTGGTGGGCCGCCACATCGAGATCGAGCGCCCTTGGACCGTGCCAGTGAAATGGGTCAGCCCGTCGCGCGTGAGTTGCAGCACCACCTGCTGGCCGTCAGCGGCGAGCAGGGCCAGCGGCGCTCCGATTCCCGTCTCGGTGCGGCCGAGATCATAGCGGCGCACAAGCTTGAGGGCCGGGTTCTGACACCCTTTGGGTGTCACGCCCGGACGGCCGAAGCTGGGCTCGCCCAGTTCGACCACGCAGCCACAATTGGTAGCGGTGTCGGTGATGATCCATTCGCCGGCCATGGAATTGGCGGCAAGACTGGGGCTGAGCGGCTTTTCGCCAGTCGGCGCCGGAGGCGGTCCCTCGGTCAGGGGCACCTGCCCTGCCTGGCATGAACCGTATTCGGCCACGGGTGCCACAGCGACCAGCTGGCCATCCTGGGTACGCACATAGCCATCCGGTGCGCGGGTCAGCGGCGCAGCCTCGCCAAGCGTCGCCTGAGGTGCAGTGGCGGTCAGTTCGGTGTCGGTACTCGCGCAACCCGACAATGCCATCAGGGCGACGCCCATGGCTGCCAGCCCCATGCCAGAAAGGATCCTATGCCAACCGCGTTTCACGAGCCGCTCCACACATAAACAATCAAAATCACCCGGATGCCGCATCGTTTCGCGGATGCGCGCCGGACACTCCAGCCTAACGTTGAAGTCCACCCGGCGTTCCGCCCGATGGACGAGCCATCAAACACCAGCCATTCGGCGCTGTCGATGACACGGGCGCAGAAACTGTGGGCAAAGCCCGCCAAAATCCGCGTGTGTAAACGAAAAAGGGGCCGACCCGGCCCCTTCCTCAATTCCTGACGTCACGACCCTAGTGGGCGACGTCGGTCCATAGCTTGCGCTTCGCCAGATACAGCAGCCCGGCGAACAGCACGAGGAACAGCATCACCTTGAAACCGGTTTCCTTGCGGTGCACCAGATGCGGATCGGCGACCCACATCATGAACGCGGCAACGTCCTTGGCATACTGCTCGGTGGTCTCCGGCACTTCATCGCCTTCATAGTCGACAATGCCGTCTGCAAGCGGCGGCGCCATCGACAGCTTGTTGCCGGGGAAGTGCTCGTTGTAATACTGGCCAGGCGCGATATCGACGCCTTCGGGCGCCTCTTCGTGATAGCCGGTCAGAAGGTTGTAGATGTAGTCGGGACCGCCTTCCTGATAGGCCGTGAAGTAATTCACGATCCAGATCGGGAACGGGGACTCGATCGAGCGGGCCTTGGCCAGCACCGAGAAATCAGGCGGCACGACGCCGTTATTCGCTGCCTTGGCAATGAACTCGTCCGGGAACGGGTTCGGCCAGCGGTCCGCCGGAATCCCGGGGCGCTCACCATCTTCGATGGTGTCATCCTGCACCGTGTATTCGGCCGCCAGTGCCTTGACCTGCCCCTCAGTAAAGCCCGGGCCACCATCCTCTTCGAGGTTGCGGAAGGCCAGAAGGTTCGCCGAATGGCACGACGAGCAGACTTCACGGAAGATCTGGAAGCCGCGCTGCAGCTGGTTCTCGTCATAAGTGCCGAACAGGCCCCCGAAGGTCCAGTCCTGCCGCTCCGCCGGGGCGCCGTGGCTCTCGCCAGCGGCGAGCGCCGGGCCGGAGGCCAGCACAAGGCCGGCCACCAGAGCAGAGCGAACGAAAGAGGTCATGCGTTTCATCTTCATCTCCATCTTTCGTGCGCTTAGGCGGTCGTCGCCGACTTCGCTTCGACCTTCAACACGCTCTCGGAAATGCTCGCGGGCAGTGCCTTGGGCGTTTCGATCCGGCTGAGAACCGGAAGGATGATCAGGAAGTAGGCGAAGTAGTAGGCGGTGAAGATCTGGGCGAAGACCACATAGGTCCCCTCAGCGGGCTTCGATCCGAGATAGCCGAGCGCGATGAAGGAAATGACCTGCAGCCAGAAGAACCACTTGAACATCGGCCGGAAGCCACCCGAACGGACCGGCGAGCGGTCGAGCCAGGGCAGGAAGAACAGCACCACGATCGCGCCGAACATGGCGATCACGCCACCGAGCTTACTGTCGATGAAGGTGATGTCGGTGAACGGGATACCGATGTTGAAGGTGATCGCCCGGAGGATCGCGTAGAACGGCAGGAAGTACCATTCAGGCACGATATGGGTCGGGGTGACCTGGCTGTTGGCCGGGATGTAGTTGTCGGCATGACCCAGGATGTCGGGCGCGAAGAACACGAACCAGGCAAACGGGATCAGGAAGACCACGATCGCGAAGCCGTCTTTCAGCGTGTAGTACGGATGGAACGGCACCGTATCCTGCTTCGACTTCACCGGGATACCGGCCGGGTTGTTGTTGCCCGGCACGTGCAGCGCCCAGATATGCAGGCCAACGACGCCGGCAATCATGAACGGCAGCAGGTAGTGCAGCGAGAAGAAGCGGTTGAGCGTTGGATTGTCGACCGCGAAACCGCCGCGCAGAAGCTGCAGGATCGCATCGCCGACCACCGGGACCGCCGAGAAGAAGTTGGTGATCACCGTCGCGCCCCAGAAGCTCATCTGGCCCCAGGGCAGCACGTAGCCAAAGAAGGCGGTGGCCATCATCAGAAGGAAGATGACAACGCCGAGCATCCACAGGATCTCGCGCGGCGCCTTGTAGGAGCCGTAATACATGCCGCGGAACATGTGGATGTAAACTGCGATGAAGAACATCGAGGCGCCCACAGCGTGGGTCCCCTGGATGATCCGCCCCCAGTTCACGTCGCGCCGGATATGCTCGACCGAGTTGAAGGCCATCGTAGCTTCCGGCGTGTAGTGCATCGCAAGGATGATGCCGGTAACGATCTGAATGCCGAGGCAGACAGTGAGAATGCCGCCGAACGTCCACCAGTAGTTGAGATTCCTGGGCGTCGGAAAATCGACGAAGGAATCATACCCCAACCGCATGATCGGCAGCCGATCATCCAGCCACTTGGTGAAGCCGTTAGACGGCTTGTAGGTGCTTTGACCCGCCATTGCCTGCCCCCTTAACCGATCCGCACAACAGTGTCGGACACGAATTCATAATCCGGAACAACCAGGTTTGCCGGTGCCGGGCCCTTACGAATACGGCCAGCCGTATCGTAGTGCGAACCGTGGCAAGGGCAGAACCAACCGTCGAAATCGCCGGATTCGCCAACCGGCACACACCCGAGATGCGTGCAGTTCGCGATCATGATGAGATATTGCTCATGCCCTTCCTTGACGCGTTCAGCGTCAGTCTGCGGATCCTTGAGATCCGACATGGGCACGGCGCGCGCCTCCTCGATTTCCGCCTCGGTGCGATGACGCACAAAGACCGGGAGACCACGCCACTTGATGGTCACGCTGCCGCCTTCAGGCACGCTCGACACATCAAATTCGATCGAGGCCAGCGCCAACACCGCCGCACTCGGATTCATCTGGTCAATCAAAGGCCAAACGGCGCCGGCCACAGCCACCGCACCGACAGCCCCCGAAGCGACATACAAAAAGTCGCGTCTGTTGGGATCTTTTTGATCGTTATCTGGCAAAGTCCTGACCCCCGTTGCCTCTCGGAGTTGCGCTATCCCTGCTTGATCGCGGATAGCCCTGACGAATCGCGCTCCATTGGGCAAAATGGCGCGTAAATCGGGGTTCTTTTTGCACTGTCACCATCGCTTGTCCAGTCTCGCCGCCCTATCTGTGTGCATATGCGACACTATACCCACTCCAATGCCGCAACCGCGCCGCATCAAGGGCGCAGCCGGCACTTGGCGCATTGAAAACCGTGCAGTGCTCTTCCTTCTTCGCTCAACTGCCCGCAGCTTAATATCGACAACACCCTGTCAATACGCCCATCCCGCTTGCCCCCACCGTCTTTTGACCGGAGATCCCCATGATCACCCCAGCCCATGCCCAGACCTTCGCCCGGTACAATCAATGGCAGAATCAGAGCCTGTTTGAGGCTGCCTCCCGGCTTTCCGCTGGCGAGCGCCAACGGGATCAAGGGGCCTTCTTCGGGTCAATCGAGGCAACGCTCAACCACATTTACTGGGCCGACCGGATCTGGATGCACCGGATCGCCGGCGACCCGGCACCGCGCGCCACCACCATTCCCGGTTCGTTGACCGAAACGCCGGACTGGCAGAGCCTGGTTGCAGCCCGCGCCACGATGGATGAACGCCTGATCGAATGGGCAGAGGGCCTGGAAGATGCGGCTCTGGTTGGCGATCTCAAATGGTATTCGGGCGCCGTAGGCAAAGAGGTTTCCCGCCCTCGCACACTGATCATCGCGCATCTGTTCAACCACCAGACCCATCACCGCGGGCAGGTACACGCCATGCTGACAGCGGCAGGTTCCAAACCGTCACAAGACACCGACATCGTTTTCATGCCGGGCGTGGCCTGACCATGGGAGTATCCCTTGCGCTCTATCAACCCGATATTCCGCAGAATACCGGGACCCTGATCCGCCTGGGCGCCTGCCTTGGTGCGCCGGTCCACATCATCCATCCCACGGGCTTTGTATTTTCCGACAAGAACCTGCGCCGAGCCGCCATGGACTATGCCGAGACCGCCTCGGTGATCGAGCATGACAGCTTCGCGGCGTTCGATACCTGGCGTACCGTTGAGAACCGGCGGCTGGTATTGCTGACCACCAAGACCAGCGGCTCTGCCTATGATTTTGCGTATCAGGACCATGACGTGCTGTTGCTGGGGCGCGAAAGCGCCGGTGTGCCAGAGGCAGTGGCCGACACAGCCGATGCCCGCATCCGCATCCCCATGCGTCCCGATGTCCGCTCAATCAATGTCGCCCTTGCCGGTGCGCTTGTGCTAGGCGAGGCCCTGAGACAGACAAATGCACTGGCCAGCCTCTCATGACCGACCATCCCGATCTCGAAGCCAACAAGCAGACAGCCAGCGCCTGGTTCAGGCAGTTGCGCGACGAGATCTGGTCCGCGCTGGAGACGATTGAGGCGGAAGCGCCTGCCTCACTGTACGGTGACGCGCCCGCTGGCCATTTCGAAAAGAAGCCGTGGAACCGGACCGACCATACCGGCGCTGAAGGCGGCGGCGGCGAGATGGGAATGCTGCATGGCCGCGTCTTTGAAAAAGCCGGCGTTCATATCTCGACCGTGCATGGCGAATTCTCACCCGACTTTGCCAAGCAGATGCCCGGCACCGAACAAGGTGCAGGGTTCTGGGCAAGCGGCATTTCGCTGATCGTCCACCCCTGGAACCCGTTCGTGCCCGCCGTCCATATGAACACCCGAATGGTCGCAACCTCTGAGTGGTGGTTCGGCGGCGGCGCGGACCTTACCCCCGTGCTCGACCGGCGACGAACCCAGGACCATGTGGATACCGTGGATTTCCACGCCGCCATGCAGGCCGCCTGCGCGCCGCATGAATGCGCCGATTATGACCGCTACAAGCAGTGGTGCGACGAGTATTTCTACCTCGCTCACCGCAAGGAACCGCGCGGCACTGGCGGCATCTTCTATGACCGGCACAATTCTGGCGACTGGGACGCTGATTTCGCCTTCACCCAGGACGTTGGACGACAATTTCTGAAGGTTTATCCGGAACTTGTCCGCAGAAACCTGAATCAGCACTGGAACGAGGCAGACCGAGAAGAACAGCTCGTGCGGCGCGGCCGCTATGTCGAATTCAACCTGCTCTATGACCGCGGCACCATGTTCGGCCTCAAGACCGGCGGCAATGTGGATTCGATCCTCTCGTCAATGCCGCCCGCCGTCAAATGGCCCTGATAGGCTGATAGACCTTCCCTTGCGCGGATATCCGCGTTTGACGCGGGATCGCGTGCGGGCGCATGATGCGTCTGCAGTGAATCAACCTGGTATAACGCCCGACGCGGCAATGGGAGGTACCATGAAGGAATTCCACTGCGGTTCCCTCGTCCCCGGCTGCCATTGGCATTCCGCCGACGATGACACCGCCGAACTCGTGAAACGTGCTATCGACCATATGAAAACCGCCCATGGCGACCGCCATGTCGGTCCCTCACTGGTCGCGCGCATCCGGCAGAACATCCATAAGCAGGAAGGGGATCGGCCCGTTCGTCAGGGCCACATCGCCTCGACCAGCCGTTGGTGGGGTGCCCTGCCCCGGTTCTGATCCGGCCTCAGGGGAGCCGACGCTCTCCTCCATCAAAATCTGTCGCTCGCGCCGGCTATTCCGGCGCGCCGGCAAGATCGATGAGTTTTTGCCTCGACAATGTGAAATCGCTGTCGATCCAGGCGTCCTCAAGTTTTGAAAGCGCCTGACCGAGCCCCGGCCCGGCCTCGAAGCCCCGGTCGAGAAGGTCGCGGCCCGCCACCGGCAACACCGGTTTTTCGAATTGGTCCGCCTGTTCGATCATCCTGGTAATCCGCCCGATTGCGGCGTCGCCGGGATCCTTGGCCCAAGCCGCGGCAACCAGCAGTCTCAACCGATCGGCAATCGCAGGCGGGTTGCCTCGATAGAGAATCTTGGCCAGATCCATGTCATTGGTGCGCGAGGCAGGCGTTTCCGCCTTCGCCCATTGGTCGAGCCGCGCCCGCTCGGCCTTGGACAGCTTGAGCCGGTCGCCCAGCGCACCGATCCGTTCGTCCATCGGCGGCAGAATGGCCTCGAGCCGCAGCATGGGATCGGGGTTCCATCCCATCTGTCGTTCGACGGCGATCAGGGGATGGATCGCGTCGATCCCCCACTTTTCGCCTTCAGGCAGCGCCACCGCGAGTACGCCAGTGGTGCGCATCCAAAGCAGTGCCCGGGTTGGATCGGCGGTTCCCAGCAACGCCTTCATCTCGCTCCAGACCCGCTCCACGGATAATTGGGATATCCCCGATTTCAGCCGGGTGACCGCCTTGAGCGCTGCAGCGTCCGGCCGGCCCTTGCCGAAACGCGCAAAAAAGCGGAACAGGCGTAGAATGCGCAGATAATCTTCTTTGATCCGGTCTTCGGGCAGCCCGATGAAACGCACTTCCCGATTGAGGCAATCCTCGAGCCCGAACAAGGGATCGAACAGGACGCCGTTCATGTCGGCGTAAAGCGCGTTCATGGTGAAATCGCGCCGCTTGGCATCGGCAACCCAGTCGGTGCCGAAGACCACCTCGGCATGCCGACCGTCGGTCTTCACATCCTGCCTGAGCGTCGTCACCTCGATGGACTGGCCTTCATGGGACAGCGTCACCGTGCCGTGCTCGATGCCCGTCGGATGCGCCGCAATCCCCGCAGCCTCCGCCCGTGCGATCACCTCATCGGGTGTCAGCTCGGAGGCCATATCGACGTCCCCGCCCTGCTCGCCCAACAAGGTGTCGCGCACGATCCCGCCAACCGCCCGCGTCCGGCCCTCGGCGCCCCCAAGTGCCTCGAACACAGCACAGGTGCCGGGACGGCTCAGCCATTCGGCGCCGGAAAGATCGGGGGCTTCAGTCATCAAGGCTCCTGTCGTCTGCTTCGAGTGCCATCTGCCGGAACAGCCGCGTCAGATGCGCTGTAATTCCCCAGATGGCGTGCTCCCCAAAGTCAATCCGCCAAGTCTTCACCTCCCTGCCGCCGGGATGGAAGACATGCCGGCGATAATTTTCGGGCTCTCGCAAATGGGCGAGCGGCACTTCGAAAAACCCTGCCACTTCTTCCGGGTTGGCCCGGAATGGCGCTGTCGGACTGACATCGGCGACAACCGGGGTGATGTGATAGTTGGTGCCGGTCAGATAGTTGGGCAAGAACCCGATCACTCTCGCATCCGAGGGCCGCATGGCGATCTCTTCCTCCGCTTCGCGGACTGCGGCAGCGGCCGCATCCTCGTCGCCGGGATCGATCTTGCCGCCGGGGAATGAAATCTGCCCGGAATGCGATCTCAGATCTGCCGAGCGCTCGGTATAGACGACATGCAGATCGTCTTCGCGCCGGATAAGCGCAATCAGAACCGCGGCGTCGAGCGTGGGGCGATGGCGGTTGAAGGGCGGGGTGGGCCCGAATTCGCGGGTATCGGTCTCATCGCGCGGCTGCGGTGCAGCCAGCAGGCGGCCAGCAATCCGCTCGATATCCTCGTCCCATTCCGCCATGCTCGGCCGTCAATCCCGCCAGGGGCCGACTTCTCCATCAAGAGATGCGATTAGTTCTGCGGGGCAGTGAACCAGAATACGGTCCGGGTCAACAGGCCCGGGAAACCGCACCAAACCACGGACGGTCGGTGCGAACCCCAACGGACTGTAATAGGGCGGATCGCCGATCAGCATCACGAACGCGCTACCGCGCGCCATCGCCTCGGCGGTGACGTGTTTTACAAGCGCCTTGCCCGCCCCCTTGTTGCGATAGACCGGATCGGTCGCCAGTGGCCCGAGCAGATGTCCTTTCACCCCGTTGATCGCAATCGGTGTCATTTTCACCGAGGCGATGGGCACCCCGTCCATCTCCGCGCAATAGGCAAGGCTGGGGTCGGGCTCGATCCGCTCGCGTACCCGGAACGCGGTTCGCGCATAACGGCCTGGCCCGAAACAGATATCGTGCAAAGGCTCGATCCAGTCGGCGTCGTCGGGGCGCTCGAGCCGGATGGTGGCAGGCGTGGCAATGATGGGGGCCGTGGAACCGCCGGAAGCGGCAGGGGTGGTCGTCGACATCTCTCGGATCCGGATTCGATACTGGCGTGGTGGTGATTGGTGAACACCCCCTATCGTCGGCATCGTCTCCACATCTGAGCACACTCCCTTTGAAACAGGAAATCGGGAATACCAGTTTCGGTCAATCAGGTCGAGCGGTTTCAATCGCTTACCAGGCATTCGCATCATGAATTCGAACAATCATTTTGCAACCAGGCCATTGGTCATCGCGTTATCGAACATAGATAGTCTGGGACACGCACAGGAGACCGCAATGGGAATGCTCATCGACGGCCAGTGGTCGACCGAATGGTACGACACGAAAAAAACCGAAGGCCGCTTCAAACGCCAGCCCGCCAAGTTCCGCAACTTCGTCACCAACGACGGCAGTGGCGGCCCAACCGGACAGGGTGGTTTCAAGGCCGAGGCCGGACGCTACCACCTTTACGTTTCGCTCGCCTGTCCCTGGGCGCACCGGACGTTGATCTTCAGAAAGCTCAAAGGGCTCGAGAACCTGATCGACATCTCGATCGTCGATCCCAAGATGCCGCACGAAACGGGCTGGAGTTTTTCGGATGTGCCCGGCGCGATCCGCGACCCGCTTTTCGACGCCGACTTCATGCATCAGATCTACACGCGCGCCGATCCCGATTTCACGGGCCGGGTCACCGTACCCGTTTTGTGGGACAAGCAGCGCAGCACCATCGTCTCGAACGAGAGCGCGGATATCATCCGCATGTTCAACTCCGCCTTCGATCACCTGACGGGAAACCACACGGATTTTTATCCCAAGCACCTGCAGGAGCGGATCGAGACCATCAACGAACGGGTCTACAACGACATCAATAACGGGGTCTACAAGGCCGGTTTTGCGACTACGCAGGAAGCCTATGAAGAGGCGGCAAACGCCCTTTTCGATGCGCTTGATTGGGTTGAGGAACAGCTGGGCGATTATCCCTATCTCGCCGGCGACCAGATCACCGAAGCCGACTGGCGGCTGTTCACGACCATTGTCCGTTTCGACGCGGTCTATCACGGCCATTTCAAATGCAACCTGCGCCGGATTGCCGATTATCCCGGCATTTCAAGGCTGTTGCACGAGCTCTATGAGGTGCCGGGTGTCGCCGAGACGGTGAACATGGAGCACATCCAGACCCACTACTATTGGAGCCACACCACTATCAATCCGTACCGCATCATCCCGATCGGTCCGGAACTGGACTTCATCGGCGAGTAATCACCACTCTGGCGCGGGATCGAGACCTTCTACGATTTCGCGTACCCGCCGGCGGGTTCCGTCGGTCGTGTGATCCGGCAACTCGGTCATGGGAAACCAGCCAATCTCCGCGATCTCCGCATTGGGCTTGAATTCGCGTTCCATCGCGAAGGACCGGCAGACATAAAGCGCCACGTGGTCGCGGGCAGAGGTCTTGCGGTTGTGGTAGAAGCCGTACAGCTTGGCCGGACCCGTCAGAACCATGCCGGTCTCCTCCAGCACCTCCCGCTCGAGCGAGAGCAGCGCATTCTCCCCGGTTTCTATGCCACCGCCAGGGAACTGCCAGCCCGGCACATAGGTGTGCCGGATCAACAACACCTTGTCGCCATCGATGAGCGCAGCGCGCACACCGAGCGTCATCCGCCGGAAGAAGCCGGCCAGAAACAGGAATACTTTCACTCTCAGCCGTTCCCAGCGGGTCATTCTTACGGGTTGCATTGCCATGCGAGGCCATTATCACGGGTGGGGTGAAAACCGAAGCGCGCCGCGCTTTGCGATCCACCGAAACCGCAACAGGTAGCGCCTTCATGGTCACCCTCGCCCATCTGTCCGACGTCCATCTCGCGCCGCTGCCTCATGTTCCGTGGACCGCGCTGATGAACAAGCGCATCACCGGTTACCTCAACTGGGTGATCAACCGGCGCGGGCACATGCATTCGGATACGGTCTCGGCGTTGGTTGAGGATCTGCGGCCACGCAATCCTGATCTGGTTGCTGTTTCCGGTGATCTCGTCAATCTCGCCCTGCGCGCCGAGATAGAGCGCAGCGCCGAATGGCTGAAAACGATCGGCCCGGCCGAACAGGTGGCCGTTATCCCAGGCAATCACGACGCCTATGTGCCGGGGGCGGTCAAGAAATGCCGCAAGGCCTGGGGTGAATATGGCACAGGCGTCACGCTCGATGATGCCTCCTACCCCTTTGTCCGGCGCGCCGGGCCGCTGGCCCTGATCGGCTGTTCGAGCGCCATCGCCACCCCGCCCTTTTTTGCCAAGGGCCGGTTCGGGCGATCACAGGCGCAACGGCTCGAACGCATGCTGACCGCACTCGGTGAAGAAGGCACATTTCGAACGGTGATGATACACCACCCGCCTCAACCCGAAGCCACCTCGCCCCGGCTCGGCCTCGATGGCGCTGAGCGCTTTCGTGACGTGATAGCGCGGGCCGGTGCAGAGCTGATTCTGCACGGCCATCTTCACCAGTCGATCGTGACCGCGATTCCCGGGCCGTCAAGCGAGGTGCCGGTGATCGGCGTGGCCGCGGCCTCCACAGCTCCCGAAACCGGGCATCCGCCGGCCCGCTACAACTTCTTCGAGATCGAAAAACTTGAGACTGGCTTCTCCTGTGTCATGCATGAATACGGGTTCGAGGCCATGGGCGAAAGCGTCGTCCATCGGCTGGAACTGCGCTTGCACTGATCGCGGATACTCCCCAAATCCGAACCGTCATGATAGGGTTCGCGCCATGAACAAACCGGTCAAGCTCACCGAACATCAGCGCCTCGTTTTCGACGCGCTCGAACAGGCGAAATCTCCGCAAAGCGCCTATGCGCTGCTTGATGCCGTGTCCGATCAGGGCATCAAGGCACCGGTCCAGATCTATCGCGCGCTCGACAAGCTGGTTGCCGCGGGCATGGTGCACAAGGTCGAGAGTCTGAATGCATTCATCGCCTGCCACGACCGCCATGAGCGGCACTGGGCAGCCTTCACGATCTGCGAAGCCTGCGGCGCCGTCGGAGAAGTCGTCCTCACCGATCCCGAAGCGCTCGAAGCCCTGGGCAGCGACGTCGAAGGGTTCGAGGTGCACTCGGCCCAGGTCGAACTGCGCGGGCTTTGCGCGGCCTGCAGCGCGGCTGCAGCAAGCTAGTCTCCACGGCCTATCAGCGCCTTGGCAATCGCTGCCACAACGAACAGAATTGCGCTGACCATGACGATCGACGGACCTGTGGGCGTGTCGAAACCGTAGGAAAAACCGAGCCCACCGAACACGGCCGTGACACCGATGCCCGCGGCTCCGATCGCCATGGCTTCGGGAGACCTGGTGCCCATACGCGCCGTGGCCGCGG
Organism: Cucumibacter marinus DSM 18995; assembly: GCF_000429865.1. Lineage (GTDB taxonomy): Bacteria > Pseudomonadota > Alphaproteobacteria > Rhizobiales > Devosiaceae > Cucumibacter > Cucumibacter marinus. The sequence continues at coordinate 377,447 of NZ_AUCR01000002.1, read as the reverse complement.
GCATGATCAGCATCGCTGTGATCAGCAAGACCCCGACAAGCTTGATCGAAAGCGCCACCACCCCCGCGAGCAACAGCATGAAAATCAATCGGGCAGCGCCAGTCGGCTGTCCTTCTGCCGCCGCAAGGTCCGGGCTCACCGTGTCGGCTAGGAGCGGTTGCCAGATTGCCGCCAGCGCCGCGAGCACCACCGCAGCCCCGATGAAAAGGATGAGGAGATCGCTCCGGGTCAGCGCCAGGATGTCTCCGAAAAGGAAGGCCATCAGGTCGACACGGACCGGGCCGACCAGCGAGATAACCACCAGTCCCGTGGCCAGAGCCGCGTGAGACAACACCCCCAGCAGCGCATCCGACGGCAAGGCAACCCGCAGCCGGGCCGCATTGAGGATCAGCGCCACCGCGAGGGCGACAACGAAGATGCCGATCTCGACCGACATGGAAAACCCCAGCGCCAAGGTGACGCCCAACAGCGCGGAATGCGCCATGGTGTCCCCGAAATAGGCCAGTCGTCGCCAGATCACGAACCCGCCCAGCGGCCCCGTCATCAGCGCCAGCAATACACCGCCCAGCGCAGCACGCACCAGGAAGTCGGACAGGTCAAACACTGTCACCCTCCCCATTTTCATGGTGGTGGTGGTGATGATCATGATCGTGACCGTGTTCATGCGCGTGGTGGTGCGCGTCATCGTGTCGGAATACGGCAATCGCGCCGGTCGCGCCGGGCCCGAACAACCGCGCATATTCGGCGTTCTCCGCGACTTGCTGGGGCGCTCCGGCGCAGCATACATGCCCCTGGATGCAATAGACCATGTGGGTGCGTGCCATCACCACATGCAGATCGTGGCTGACCAGCAGCACCCCGCAACCCAGCCGCTCGACCGCCCTGTCGATCAAGTCGTAAAGCGCCAGCTCACCGGCGAAATCGACTCCCTGCACTGGTTCGTCGAGCACCAAAAGGTCCGGTTTGCGGGCCAGTGCACGAGCCAGCATGACCCGCTGGAACTCCCCGCCCGAAAGAACATGCAGCGGTTCCCTGATCAGGTGATCCGCACCCGCCTCCTCAAGCGCCTGAATCTTGTCATCCGGAGACAGGCGGCCGGTCAGGTCCATGAAGCGAGAGACCGTCAGCGGAAGTGTCCAGTCCGCTGTCATCTTTTGCGGCACATAGGAAATCCGCAGCCCCGGCTCGCGCACGACCGTGCCCTCATCGGGTCGAATAAGCCCGAGAACCGTCTTGGCAATGGTGCTCTTGCCGCCGCCATTAGGGCCGATCAGTGTAACGAGCTCACCGCGTCCAACGGTGAGCGAGACGCCGCGCACCGCCCAGCGCTCACCGCGCCGCACACCAAGACCCTCGACCTCGACGATCGATTTCGTCACGCCCCGGCCCTCCTGCAGTTCATTCCTGCCCGCATACCATCAAAATCCCGCCCACCAAACGCCGTGTCCGGTCGGGAGGAATTCAACCCGAATTGTTATATTGTAACATCAACACTGTTACGTTATATCATTACAGCGTCTTCGGCCGAGACACAATCAACCCCTCATGCCACAAATTGCGAGAAACAAGGTAATCCCATGCTTGCTCGTTCAGCCCTGTTGTCCTTTTCAATCCTGGCCAGCCTCGCCGCGGCCATGGCACCCGCCAGTGCTCAATCCCGGGTAGCGGTCACGATCCCGCCGCTGCATTCGCTTGCTTCCAGCCTGCTTGAAGGCGTGGAGCGGCCAACCCTGATCATCGACACCGCTGTCAGCCCGCACACCTATTCGCTCACCCCCTCAAAGCGGCGTGTGCTGGAGGACGCGGATCTGATCCTCGGTATCGGACCGGCCCTTGAGACCGGTCTTTGGGAGGCTATCGAGGATGCGCCGGGCGAACACCTCGCCCTCACCGAGGCGCTGGGTATCGAGTCTGTATCGTATGATCACGAGCACGAAGACGATCACGAGCACGAGGATGGGCACGATCATGAAACGGCTCGCGACGACGAAGCGCATCATGATCATGCGGGCGGCGATCCACATATCTGGCTCGATCCGCAACTGGCCATCGAGATGGCCGAAGCCATTGTTCCGCACCTTGTCGCGCTCTTCCCGGAACACGCCGGCACCATCGCCGAGAACGCCGATTCTCTGACCGACAAGCTTGAAGCGCTGGACCTTTCTGCCCGTCAGGCACTCGTAAATCTCGGCAGCGGGACCGCGATCACCTATCACGACGCCTTCGGCTATTTCTCGGCCCATTACGGCCTGACAACAGAATCCATCGTCATCGAACCCGGCCAGTCGCCAAGCGTCGAGCGCATGGTTGAGATTCGCGGGCTCGCCGAGCGCGGTGTGCTGGCCTGCGTGATCGTCGAGCCGCAATTCACCACGAGCGCGGCGGAAAACCTGGCGGCCGACCATGATCTGCCGCTGATCATGGCCGATCCTGTCGGCTCGACGCTTGAACCGGGCGCCGCCCTCTATGGAGAGTTGATCACGCATCTCGCCGAGGCCTTTGCTGAGTGTATCCCGGCCAACGAAGCCGGATAGTCAGCCGCCCGCCAAACGCCTTTCCCTCGATCGCGAATTCATCTAGGCAATCGGGGGAAAGGCGAACCCATGCCGCATGCGAATAATCAGGAAAGCTTTGTCGTCGAGGCCCCGGAATTTCTGCCCGGTCCGCCAGCCAGGATCGCTTTTTCCTTTCGCCTTGCCGGTCACCGTTTCACCGAGACCCTGAGCATTGCGGACAGCGTCTCGCTGCCCGCGGCAAGCAACGCCTTCAATCGCGTAATGGACCTCACTGCCGCCGTGCTCGGAGTCAGCTATTTCAAGCTAAAGGCTCCCGAGCATATCGACCTTTCGGCACTGGATCTGCCGCATTCGGTCGAACCCTTCCTCCTGGACGTCTATGAGAACGGGCTGGGCGAATTCTATGCCCGCAACAATCTCAACCGGTTCGGCCGCATTCGCATCACCGGCCTGACGCGCGACACAACACCGATTGAACCGCCCTCTCTTGCCCGGCGTCATTTGTTGCTGATCGGCGGTGGAAAGGATTCGTTGGCATCCGCCGGAATCCTTGAACGCGCTGGCGCCACGTACACGCCGTTTGCGGTCAACCCCAAGGGCCCGATTCTCGGCTCATTCGACCGGCTGATGGGCACGCCCTTGTCGGTCCGCCGCATGCTCGACTCTCAGATGCTGCGCCTGCGCACAGAGCCGGGTTTCTATGACGGTCACGTCCCATCGACGGCCATCAACACCATGATCGCCGCGCTGATGGCGCTGTGCACGGGCCACGACCGGGTCGTTCTTTCCAATGAGCGCTCAGCCTCCGAAGGCAATGTCGAGCATGACGGGCGGGTCGCCAATCACCAGCATTCCAAGAGCCTCGCGTTCGAAAACCTGATCCGCCAAACCTTGGCCGACGCCACCGGCGGCGCGCTCGAAGCATTCTCTCTGCTGCGCCCCTTTTCCGAGGCGCGGATCGCTGCCCTGTTCGCCCGCGACACCCGGTTCGACACCGTCTTCTCCAGCTGCAACCGCAATTTCACGATCGCGCCTCATGACGGACCCCTTTGGTGCGGCGAATGTCCCAAATGCCAGTTTGTCGGCCTCGTCCTTGCCACCGCGATGCCGCCAGAACGGCTTATTGGCATCATGGCCACCAATGTGCTCGATCGCCCGGACCTGACGGAGGCCTTCCGCCAACTCAGTGGCCTCAGTGGCCACAAGCCCTGGGAGTGCGTCGGCGAGATCCGCGAGGCCGGGGCCTGCCTTTGGCGCCTATCCACTGACGCCAACTGGAAAGACGCTCACACCGTCAGTACGTTAAGACCCGAGCTTGAATCATTTTATGGTGCCGATACCCTGACCAGCGAATGGCAGGATCTGATGGCGCCCGCCGCCGACCACAACATTCCGTCCGACTTGATCAAGGATCTCAGAGATCATGCTGCCTGATGGCCCCTTCCTGCTCTACGGCGCTGGCCGCGAGGCCCGATCGACACGGCGCTTCCTCAAGGAAATGCGGCCTGAAGCTACGGTCGACGTCTGCGTGGACAATGGTAGCGCCGAGATAGAGGACGCCCGGCAGGTCGAAATCAACTCGCTCCCGGCCGCCTATCGAGATGATGCTTATGCCATGGTCGTCCGCTCGCCTGGGGTTTCGCTTTACAAGGATGAGATCACGGCTGCCAAGGACGCTGGCATCCCCGTGACCACAAATCTCAATCTGTGGGCCGAGTTCCGCAAAGCCGGTGCCCTGACCATCGCCATCACCGGCACGAAGGGCAAATCGACCACCGCCAGCCTCACCCATCTGATGCTCGACAAGTCGGGCATTGATGCAGGGCTGGGCGGCAATATCGGCGTGCCGCCGCTCGAACTCGGCGACCATGATGTGATTGTGTTGGAGCTTTCATCCTTTCAATGCGCGGACATTGCGTTCACGCCGGATATTATTGGTATCACAAGCCTTTACCCCGAACATCTCGACTGGCACAAAACCGAACTGGCCTATTACCGGGACAAGCTCAATCTCATCCCCGAAGACGGCGACTATCGTTTCGCGGCCGGACCACAGGCGGCGCTTCACCCGCAAATAGCAGCTCGCCACATCCCGATTGGCGCACAGCTTCCAGCCCTCGAACCGGTCTTTGAAGACGAGATTTTCGATGCCATCCACGCCTCGAAACTGGTCGGCCAGCACAATCTCGAAAACGCCATGCTGGCAGCCCGGCTTGCCCGCGCGGCGGGAGCGACGGATGAAGGCATTCTCGAAGGCATTGCGGCCTTCGAGCCCCTGCCTCACCGGCTCGAACAGCATGACATCGGTGGCAAGAAGGTCGTCAACGATTCCATCGCCACCACGGCGCATGCATCCGTCGCCGCGCTTGATGCCTTCGCGGCAGACCGAGTCGCGCTTATTATCGGTGGCTTCGACCGTGGTCAGGATTATTCGCTGCTGATCGATCGAATTGCCGCCAATGCCCCGGCCCTCATCATCGCCCTGCCCGACACTGGGGCAAGGATTGCCGGCCAGATCGAGCGTGCGGCCCCCCAGGCCACATTGCTGACCGCACCGGATATCGATGAGGCCCTGGCCATGCTGGCGATCCGCACCGAGTATTTCGACACCGTGCTGCTGTCGCCAGGCGCGCCTTCCTTCAATCAGTTCGCCAACTATGAGGAGCGAGGCCGCGCCTTCCTCGACGCGGCGCGCCGTCACCTCGGCTAGGAGCTCCCCCGCCCGATGCACTATCTGTTTTTGCTGATCGCCATCGTCGCCGAAGTCATTGGCACGTCGGCGCTCAAGGCGGCCGAAGGCTTCACGCAGCCCTGGCCCAGCCTGCTCGTGGTCGTGAGCTACGCGGCTGCGTTCTATTTCCTGTCCCTGACGCTTTCCACGATCCCCGTCGGCGTGGCCTATGCGGTCTGGTCAGGCCTTGGCATCACCCTCATCGCGCTGGTGGGGTGGGTGGTCTATCGCCAGCCACTCGATCCGGCCGGAATGCTGGGGATCGGCCTCATACTGGCCGGCGTGCTTGTGTTGCAATTGTTCTCAAGAGCCGGCACTCACTGACCCGACTGGCGTGCCGCTGCGCTCTCCCTGCCACAAGAGGCGGGCTGGCAATCCGGCCCGGACCAACCCCTTTTCGGCAGCCTCAAGGACTGATCTGTCCTTGATGTAGCCACTCATGGCCGTCAACGCGCCCAGTTTGATCACGGCGTCGTCGGCGATCAGCAGCTGCAGGCATTCGGCCGCCATCTCGTCTCTTCCAAGCAGGGCAGCCGAGGCGGTGATAATGATCGACGCTACCAGCTTGCTGGAATAGCGCGCCATCATGGCAGCCTCCATGGCCTCCTCGTAGCGGCCATGCGCGAAACGCTCCGTCGCCTCGGCCAGATAGAGCCAATCCGGGGGTGCATTCGAAAACCGCCGTGCTTCATCGGCAAGCAGGGCACTGTCTTCGTACCGCCCTGCCATTGCCAACGTCTGGGCCAGTGAAGCCGTGGCCACGGCATTGGCCGGATTCAGCGATCGGGCATGGTTGAATGCCACGATTGAGCTCTCGGTTGCCCCGCCGAGCGCCAGCACCGCGGCAAGCTGTTCATGATGGAAGCTTTGATCGGGATCCGCGCGGATCGCGTCGCGCGCTTCGTCCACTTGCACGGCAAGGGTCATCAGACCAACTTCTCCCGTCGGTCGCTCGTGCACCATCCGCCACGCATCCATGAATGCGCCCGCGGATTTCGCGAAGGCATCAAGCGGCAATTGCGCATTCGCCACCTGATCGAGGCACGTTCTTGCGCTGGTTTCTGTTTCAATGGTGAGCTGAATTCGGAACCGGTCAAAGGCATCGAGGCAACGCACGGCTGTCCCGTAGCTGTCCTGCGCCCCAGCGGCCCGCAAACGCAACGGCCCGTTTGCGCCGCCCACTTGCGCCGCAATCTCGCGTCCGACTGCGCTCGATGCCCCACTTCTCTCGGCCAAAGTATCCGGCATGGCAAAAAAGCCCGACCAGATGATGGAACGCGTCGGTGCCTCCATCACAAAGGCAGTCACCCCGACCGGCGTGCCGTCCTGATATTTGACCAGGCCCCCGAGACGAAGACCGACGGCCTGCGCGGACCGCCCGCTAGCCCTGATTGAAACCTCATAAATGCCGAACCGGCTCAACAGGCTGGCCAGTTCAAGCCGCAACACCTCGTTGAAACCCACGCCGCTGCGATCACCCGAAATCGTGAACGGATCAACAGCCACATGCAGCTTCTGCCCCGGACCACTGGCACTGGGCTGGACCGTGTTCATGGACCAGGCCCAGTACCCGGCGACCGCCATCAACACGACCACGACAATTGCCGCCGCCATTTTTGGCCACTTATGACGCAAATGCCGACGAACCGCGTGGTCACGGCTGTCAGTGCGACGCGCCGCATCTCTTGCACGCAGCATCTCCGGTTGCCCCACCGGCTCTGCCGTCATGCCTGCGGTGCGCGGCTCGGTAATCGGATCCCGGCGCGAGAATGCCGGGGTGTACCCGCCCACAGGAATAGTGATCACGATGTCGCTGGGGCAATCAGCAGCCGCGTAATAGCGGTCCAACATGTCCCTGAGCCGACGCGCCTGCACCCGCACGATGGGGTCGGATTGAGGGTCGAAACTCTCTGGACGGCCGAATACATCGACCGCAATGGAGTACGCCTTGATTGACGCATCATCCCCCGAGAGAGATTTCTCCACCACATAGCGAAGGAAATTGCTGAGCTGTGGAGAACGCGCGAAATCTTCGGACTGCAATAGGTCGGAAAGCGCTGCTCTGACCGCACAAGGCGTGATCAGGGCGGGTCCCGGGCCATCCATAAGTGTCTCTTTTTCTTACGATACTTTGGGCGCCCTGTATTTCTACCTATCCATTTAACATGTTACGCGCGCGAAGGCTAACGCCGTGATTACACGTTAAACCATCGCCCTTGATGCCAGGCGATGGTTCAATAGGTGGGAAGATTACCGTTGATGCCAGGCATCAGCCAAACGAGTCCTGCCCGTTCTATGAACCACAGAAGCGCTCAGCGCCCGCATGTCGTTCTTCTCGACAGCGACCCGAATGTGGAGCATCTCCTGCGCCGCGCACTGACGGACTGTGGTATCTCGGCACCGGTCACCGCGCACCACGATAGCGCTGACGCACTCGTCACAATTCAGTCACAATTGAATGGCGGAAGACACGCGCCCGCGGTGCTCGTCATCGTGGACTTGAAAACGACAAGCAGCGCGACACGCGATTTCCTCGCCGACCTTGCCGAACTACCCTTCCGCCATCATATCGTTGTGGCGGCTTTCATCAGGGATGACAGTTCAGGCGTAGGCGGCGAGTTGTTGCGGGAGGCGGGTGCCGACGCTGTGTTCTGCCGACAGGCCGATTATGCCGGATATGTGCGTGAGATTGACGCAGTCTGGCGGTTGTGGGTGCAAAAGACCGGGCGAAACGACATGTAGAGCCCTTGGTCGATTTGACCGCACACGAGATTCGTCCAGCGATGGACGTATGGAAACGGGTATGACCTCTGCGTCCTCGGTCATGCCCGGGGGGAGGGACGAACCAGGCTGACCCAGTCAGCGCATGGCATTCCCTTCGTCCCTCCCTACCCAACCACGCATCGCTGCATGGTACATTCCCAGTCGGTTTCGGGACGAAATTGGCGTCCGCCGCAACTTTGCGGCTCCTCCCGAACGCGACTAACGCGTTGCGTCTACTACAAAATAAATAAAATTGCGATTGTTTTCTCGCAGCATACAAATTGTCGCACGAAGTCAACTGCGGCGTCTTTGGCCCAATTGGGCTTAACCCGCCTGTTTCGATTTCGTCGCCGCACCTTCGAGCTTGCGCAGCAGCCACAGCACGATCAGGGCCATCCCCGCCGCCACCGCCGCAATCAACAAATACCCGGTGGCGCAGGCGAGTCCGATAGCACCGGACAGCCACATCCCGGCGCCGGTTGTGAGGCCGTGCACGGAACCATCGCGTCTGATGATCGACCCTGCACCCAGGAACGCCACCCCTGCCGTGACGGCCTCGATTGCACGGATCGGATCGGCAGGCAGCCCGTCACCGTTCTGCCGGACAAAATGATAGAGCTCGAGCGAGATCGTGGTGAACAGCGCGGCTGCGAGGGCGACCAGCATATGTGTGCGCAGCCCTGCCGCCCGATTATGAGCCTCGCGCTCTAGTCCGATCACTGCCCCGAGTCCGGCGGCGGCCAACAGACGAACGACGATGACCGGCTCAGGAATCGTTGTGCTCTGCGCAGAAATCTCGAATATCCAGTCCATCTAAGCCATGCTCTCCCGTTCTCCCCGGTACCCGGCAAACGCTGTTGCCTGGAACTGGTTCCTCTCTGCTACGTTAGGGACACGTGATCTCCACACTCACCTCGGCAAGCAGAAACGATGGCGCAATCAGCAAATAACCCCTCCGGCACCCGTGAGGGGGAGTTGCCTGCGCCTCCGGCTCTGGGCCATGACAGCGCCCTGTTTCTGGATTTCGACGGCACTCTGGTCGACATCGCAGACGCGCCAGATGAGATTGACGTCTCGCCCGGCCTGCCCGGCATCCTCGCCGACCTCGCGATCCATCTCGATGGCGCGCTGGCCATCATTTCCGGGCGCACAATTGCCGAGCTCGACCGTTATCTGACGCCGCATACGCTACCGATTGCCGGCGTTCACGGTGCGGAGTGGCGCCTGCCGGATGGCACCTATGCGCCAGTTTCCCAGGACATTCAGCAACAGGCCGACGCCATTGCACAGGCGCTTGAACCACTGGCCAGGACGAGAGGTCTTATTGTCGAAGCAAAGCCCGGCGCTGTGGCCCTGCACTATCGACAGGCACCCGACAGCCGCGAGGATTGCGAACGCGCCATGCTTGAGGCCCTCGAGGATCTGACCGGCTGGACCATGTTGCACGGCAAGATGGTGATCGAGGCCCGGCGCCGCGACGTATCCAAGGCGGGTGCGATCACTCGGCTGATGGACCATCGCCCTTTTTCCGGTCGGACACCGGTGTTTATCGGCGACGACAGGACCGATGAGGACGGCTTTCGCGCGGTCAATGCAGCCGACGGCATCTCAATCAAGGTCGGCGCAGGCTCCACCATCGCGCGACATCGCCTTGCCGGAGTGAGCAAGGTCCGCCGTTACCTCGCCGCCGCCACCGAAAGCCTTTCAGTCGATTGGAGTCTTCAATGACGCGCCAGATCATCATCTCCAACCGGACACCGGGCACCTCGACGGCCGCGGGCGGGCTGGCTGTCGCCCTGCGCAAGGTACTGACCGAGCGGGACGGATTCTGGTTTGGCTGGACCGGCGAATTTGCCGAGGATCCGTCCGATGAGGCGCAGTTTCGCGATGTTGGTGGCATTACTGTCGGCGGCATTGACCTGTCCCGGGATGAGCACCACGCCTATTACGAGGGGTTCTCCAATTCGGTGCTCTGGCCCGCCTTCCACCACCGGCTCGACCTCACCGATATGCGGCCCGAATTCTATGAGGGATATCGCGCCGTCAACAAGCGCCTGGCAGCTGCCCTCGCCCCGCATATCCAGCCCGATGACCTCATCTGGGTGCATGACTATCATTTGATCCCGCTGGCCGAGGCGTTGCGCAAACACGGCATCAACAACCGCATCGGCTTTTTCCTGCACATCCCGTTCCCGGAAATCGAAACCCTGAACGCGATCCCTCACCATGAAGACCTGATGCGGGCATTCAATGCCTTTGACGTGGTGGGTTTGCAGGCGGAGCGTGATGTGGCGACTTACAACGATTACGCCCTCAACGCCCGTCTCGGCGATCTGGCCCCTTCCGCCGGCAATGGCAGGCATGCCCCGACCGTGATGGCCTTCCCCATCGGCACAGCCCCCTCGGGCTTCGCTGCGCTTCTTGAGACTGAACAGGCCCAACGGACCCGCGAGCTCGTCGCCCGGGCCATGGCCGACCGCAATCTCATCATCGGCGTCGACCGGCTCGACTATTCCAAGGGATTGCCCCAGCGCTTCGAGGCCTATGAACAATTGCTCGCCGCCCATCGCGACCTGCACCGCGAAGTGCACTTTCTGCAGATCGCACCGCCATCGCGCGACACCATTCCCGAATACCAGGAGATCAGCGAACGGCTCGATCTTGTGGCCGGCCGCGTCATGGGGCGCTTTGCGGAACCCGACTGGACTCCGCTCAACTACGTCAAACGGGCCTACCCGCAAGCCGCGCTTGCAGGCCTCTACAACCTCGCAGGCGTCGCCTTGGTCACGCCGCTGCGTGACGGCATGAACCTTGTCGCGCATGAATATGTGGCCTGTCAGGACGAGGCCGACCCCGGTGTGCTGGTGCTCTCACGCTTCGCTGGCGCGGCCGAAATCTTCGAGGACGCGCTGCTCGTTAATCCGCACGACACTCAGGAGACGGCCGATGCTCTGTACACAGCGCTACGCATGCCTCTGGCCGAGCGGCAAAGCCGCTGGCGGCACCTCAAGGCAGTGATCGAAGACTACGCCGTCGACCACTGGGCACAGCGCTTTCTCACTGCGCTAGCCAACGACACATCGACCTCGAGCTAGCCGAACCCGCACTCCCTCTTATTGCGAGGCAGCGTCCGAATGCGATGCACCGTCCGACGGGCGCCCGCGCATCCAGTCAGCTGCCTTTTCCTTGAGCTTGCGGAACTTGCCCGACATCTCGCTCAGCCGCTGATCCCATTCGGGATTGGGGGTCTGTCCCTCAATCGCCGGGAAATAGACCTGCATCATGCAGGTGATGGCAAACGGTTCGATGAGCGCCGCCTTGACACTCCATGCGCCAAGCAGAGCGATGATGATACCGAAGGCCCCCCAGCCGTTTGGAAACAACAACGCGAGCGCGCCGGCAGGGGCAAGGAACACGATGAACACGAGAAGCGACAGCCCATAAACGAAGAGCGTCAACCACGCGGCGTTCTTGAGCATCACCTTGTAGTTCTGCCCATAAAGGATCAGCGCATCTTGCGCGGACTGCCAGGGATTCTCCGATCGGGTCCGGATGCCGTAGGCGAGAATGACCTCGTCGATGAACCCCACCGCGATATTGAGGAATGCGCGCAGCAACCCGACCATGTTTTGAAGGCCGGGAATGGGAAGAATCGAGACGATTCCTCGTGCCAGCCCGGTAACCGCCCGCAATACGCCTTTGACGATCTGGTCGATGGCGAATAGCACGCTGGCTTCGGCGAATCGGGCCTTCACTTCGGCCTGCGCCAGCTCGATCTGCTCACGACCTTGCTTGACCTGTTGCCCGTCCAGCAGCGCGACCAGCACCGCAATGTGCCCGGCCTTGACCATGTAGAGGAGGTATTCGCGGATGAGAAAGACGACGCCAGCCGTGATCCCGAATCCGATCAGCCCACCCCAGAAGGTAGAGGCTCCCTGAAAGTCCGGTCCGCCGACAATGCCCACGCCCCAACCGATCCCTGCACCGACACCGGTGACAATGATGAAGGCCAGCGTGATGCCGAAATAAATGACCAGCCGCAAAATAATGAACGGCATGGTCTGCAGCATCAGGCCCATCGCCTGCCCTGCCTTGAAGTCCCACATGGCGCCCTCTCCAATTCCTGAGACAATTCAGCAGCAGAGTGGCACAGTCCGGCTCGGGGAGAAACCGGTAACCGGTGGAATCTACATATTCGGATAGGTTGGCCCGGATCCGCCCTGCGGCACTGTCCAGGTAATGTTCTGGCTCGGATCCTTGATATCGCAGGCCTTGCAGTGCACGCAATTCTGGCCGTTGATCTGGAACCGCGGCTTACCATCCTCACCCTCGATCACTTCATAGACCCCGGCCGGGCAATAGCGCTGCGCCGGCTCGTCATACTCAGGCAGGTTCACCGCAATCGGGATCAAAGGATCGGTAAGCTTCAAATGGGTCGGCTCGTCCTCGTCGTGATTGGTGCCCGAAAACGCGACATTGGTGGAGCGGTCGAAGGACAGGACGCCATCGGGTTTCGGATAATCGATTTTCTTGTAGTCCGCCGCCTTACCGGTCGACTGCGCATCGTTCTTGAGGTGATGCAGCGTGCCGAACGGATTGAATTTGAACAGGTTCGCGCACCACATATCAAAACCGGCCAGCGCCACGCCCGCAATCTCGCCGAAACGCGACCACAGCGGCTTCACATTGCGCACCGGCTTGAGGTCACGCCCGACCGGTCCGTCCGCCAGTTTCTGCGCATACACCGCAAGCTCGTCGCCGGAGCGCCCAGCCTTGATCGCTTCGGTAACCGCTTCCGCCGCAGCCATGCCCGAATGCATGGCGTTATGATTGCCCTTGATACGCGGCACATTGACGAGCCCCGCCGAACACCCGATCAGCGCTCCGCCGGGAAAGATCACCTTGGGCAAGGCCTGCCAGCCTCCCTGCGCAATGGTGCGCGCACCATAGGCCACGCGCTCTCCGCCTTCGAGCACCTTGGCGATCTCCGGATGGTGTTTGTAGCGCTGCATCTCCTGATAAGGAGAGACATAGGGGTTCTTGTAGTCGAGATGGACCACAAGCCCGACATAAACTTCATTGTTTTCAGCGTGGTAGAGGAATCCGCCACCGCCGGCATCGCCGGTATTGAGCGGCCAGCCCATGGTGTGCACCACCCGGCCCGGATGATGGTTCTCCGGCTTCACGCGCCAGATTTCCTTGATCCCCAGCCCGAATTTCTGCGGATCGGAATCCGCGGCCAGGCCGAAATTGGCGATGAGCTGCTTGGCCAGCGAGCCGCGCGCACCCTCCCCGATCAGCACATATTTGCCGATGAGATTGATGCCCGGTTCGTAGTTCGGGCCGGGCGTACCATCCTTCGAAAGACCAAACTCTCCGGCAACCACACCCTTGAGACCGCCATCTTCGCCCATCACAAGCGCCGAGGCTGCCATGCCCGGAAAGATCTCGACGCCCAGCGCTTCCGCCTGTTCTGCGAGCCAGCGGCAGACATTGCCCATCGAGACGATGTAGGCGCCATGATTGGACATCAGTGGCGGCATCAGGAAGGTGGGGAGCCCCATCTTGCCCTTCTCGGAGAGCACGAGGAACTTGTCCTCCTTCACCTCGGTGGTGATGGGCGCACCTTTTTCACGCCAGTCCGGGATCAGCGCATCGAGCCCTGACGGATCAAGCACCGCGCCCGACAGGATATGCGCGCCAACCTCGGCGCCCTTCTCGAGCACACAGACCGACAGATCATCGCCGCCAAGCTGCTTGAGCCGGATCGCCGCGGAGAGACCCGCGGGCCCCGCCCCAACGATCACCACGTCATAATCCATGGATTCGCGTTCAGGCGTGTCCATACGGCCCTCCCCGGCTCGAATAGATTTATTTAGTCGTCGAGCGCTTCGATGAGCGCAGGCACAGCCTCGAACAGATCGGCGACAAGCCCGTAATCAGCGACCTTGAAGATCGGCGCTTCTTCGTCCTTGTCGATGGCCACGATCACCTTGGACCCGGTCATGCCGGCCAGGTGCTGGATGGCTCCCGAAATCCCGACCGCGATATATAGGTCCGGCGCGACGATCTTGCCGGTCTGCCCCACCTGCCAGTCATTGGGGGCATAGCCGGCATCAACCGCAGCGCGCGAGGCGCCAATGGCAGCACCCAGCTTGTCGGCAAGCTGTTCGACGAGTTTGAAATTGTCGGCCGAGCCCAGGGCCCTGCCACCGGACACCACGATCCGCGCCGAAGTCAGCTCCGGGCGCTCGGACTGGGCGAAGCGGTCATCGAGCCACTCCGACAAACCACCGGCTGCGGTTGCGCCATGGCTTTCAATACCAACGGCTGCCTGTTCCCCAGCCGCCTCGAAGGCGGTGGTGCGCACGGTAACGACCTTCTTGGCGTCGCTGGATTTCACGGTCTGGATGGCGTTGCCCGCATAGATCGGGCGCACAAAGGTATCCGCACTCTCGACCCCGATGATGTCGGCCACGATCATCACGTCGAGCAGTGCAGCGACACGCGGACCGACATTCTTGCCGGTCGTCGATGCGGCCAGAACGATGTGGTCGTAGTCGCCAGCAAGCCCGACGATCAGATCGCCCAGCGGTTCGGCCAAGGCGTGATCATAACCGGCATCCTCTGCCGTCAGGACCTTCTCGACACCCGCAATGGCCGCTGCTTCACCTGCCACATCACCTGCACCCGTACCGGAAATCAAAACATGCACCGGACCGCCCATCTGCGTCGCGGCCGTGACCGTCTTGGCAACGGCTTCGGAGAGCACTTTGCCGTCATGCTCGGCAAAAACAAGAACCGCCATCTCAGAGCACTCCCGCTTCGTTCTTCAACTTGTCCGCCAGTTCCGCTGGCGAGCCGACGATCACGCCAGCCTTGCGTGCGGGCGGCTCGTTGACGGAGACCACCGACAGACGCGGCGTGACATCGACGCCGAAATCGCTCGCCGACTTGACCTCGAGCGGCTTCTTCTTGGCCTTCATGATGTTCGGCAGCGACGCATAGCGCGGTTCGTTGAGCCGGAGATCGGTGGTGATCACCGCGGGCAGCTTGACCGAGACGATCTGCAAACCGCCATCGACCTCTCGGGTGACTTCCGCCTTGCCATCTTCGACCTTGAGCGTGTTGGCAAAGGTGCCCTGGGACCAGCCCAACAGAGCCGCCAGCATCTGACCGGTACCGTTGACGTCATTGTCGATCGCCTGCTTGCCGCAGATGACGAGTCCGGCGTCTTCTGCTTCGACGACCGCCTTGAGGAGCTTGGCGACCGCAAGCGGCTCGATATCGGTTTCCACATCGTCCGTCGCCTCGATCAGGATCGCCTTGTCGGCGCCCATTGCCAGCGCGGTGCGCAGTGTGTCCTCGGCCTTTTTCACCCCGACGGACACCGCGATGACCTCATCGGCCTTCCCGGCTTCCTTGAGCCGCACGGCCTCCTCGACGGCAATTTCGTCGAACGGGTTCATCGACATTTTCACATTGGCGAATTCCACGCCCGTCTGATCCGGCTTCACACGGACCCGAACGTTGAAATCAATGACCCTTTTCACAGGTACGACGATTTTCATGCCTAGCTCCCTAGATTTGGCTCCGCCTAGCACGGCTCGACGGCTTTGGCAAAAGCCTCGAACGCATCAGGGCAACCGTTCCAATCGCTGCGCCAGAAGCGCAAAAAACCCTGTCGCATCCACGCTGTCGAGGAAATGAACGTTCGCGGGCTTGTCCATGATTCCCCAGTAATCCGCGACCGTCATCCCGCGCGTGAGTTCAGAACCGGTCTCGATCTCGACATTGATATCGCGGCCACCGAACAGTTCCGGCTTGAGCAGCCAGGCGATGACACAGGGGTCATGCAGCGGCCCACCGTCCCAGCCATATTTCTCCCGGTCGAAGCGCTCGAAGAAGTCCAGCATCTCGACGGTGGCGGTCGCAGCGCGTTTGCCGATCGCACGGATTTGTTCGAGGTGATCCTTGGTGGTCAACACCTTGTGGGTCACATCGAGCGTGGCGAGCGTGATGGGCACGCCCGACCGCATGACGAGATCGGCGGCCTCGGGGTCGACATAGATATTGAACTCGGCTGCAGGTGTCGTGTTGCCGACCTCGAAATAGGCCCCGCCCATCATCACGATCCGCTCGACGCGCTCAACGATGTCGGGCGCTTTCACAAACGCCATGCCGATGTTGGTCAGCGGCCCGAGCGTGCACAGCGTCACAGTGTTCGCGGGGTTGCTCCGCAAGGCCTCGATGATGAAATCGACGCCATGCTGCTCCTCGGCCTTCATCTGCGGCGCCGGAAGGTCCGGACCGTCAAGGCCGGTATCGCCATGCACATATTTCGCCGTGATCAGCGGCTGGCGCATAGGCCGCGCGCACCCGGCGTAGACCGGCACGTCGGTCCTCCCGCTCAGCTCGACGGTTTGCAGGGCATTCCGGGTAGTCTGGTTCAGCTCGACATTGCCGGCGACCGTAACGATGCCAAGAACGTCCAGCTCTTCAGGCGAAGCCAGAGCAAGCAGGATGGCCACGGCGTCGTCCTGGCCGGGATCGGTATCGATGATAATCTTGCGAGACATGGTTCTTTCGTTGCCAAGTTAGGTTTGGACATACGCCGATCCCGGGGCGGAAACCACCACAAGCCCGACGCTATTTTGATCTTTTTGCCCTCAACCACCACGCCCGGATGCAACGGGCATCCGAACGACGTCGGGGCGGCCTGAGGCCGCCCCGAACCGATTGCGCCGATGGCGGCTGATTACATGGCGTCGCCAAGTGCCTCATCGGTGATCATGTGGGTCCAGGCGCCTTCCGGCCTTTCGGTGATGACCGGATCAGCACCGGCTGACAGAAGCACATCGACCGTGCGATCGAAGTCGGCCGGGTCGAGCGTTCCGTTAGACCCTGCGGTGAGCTTGGCAATTTCGCTCATCATCCGCTTCTGATGCTTTTCGGTCTGGGCACCGGTGAGATCATTGTCGAGGACGATCATAGCCGCCTCGTCAGGATTCTCTTCGGCCCATTTCCAGCCCTTCATCGAGGCCCGCACGAAACGCACCATCTTGTCGACAAAGGCAGGGTCTTCCAGGCTCTCTTCGAGCACATACAGACCGTCTTCGAGCGTCGAGATGCCTTCGTCCTCATATTTGAAGATGACGAGATCGTCCGGGGTCAGACCGGCATCGATGATCTGCCAATACTCATTGTAGGTCATCGCGGTGATGCATTCGGCCTGCTTTTGCAGCAACGGATCGACGTTGAAGTTGATCTTCTGAACCGTTACGCCGCCTTCCGAACCGTCGGTCGGAATACCGAGCTTGCTCATCCATGAGAAGAGCGGCAGCTCATTGCCGAAGAACCAGGTGCCGAGCGTATGGCCGGGGAAATCCGCCGGCGTCTCGATGCCGTGTTCCTTGAGGCAGACGAGCGTCAGACCCGAGGATTTGAAAGGCTGGGCGATATTGACGATCGGAACGCCGTTTTCGCGGGCGGCAAGGGCCGCCGGCATCCACTCGACGATCACATCCGCCCCGCCTCCGGCAATGACCTGCGGGGGTGCAAGATCCGGCCCGCCGACATTGATGGTGACGTTGAGGTCTTCATCATCATAGAAGCCCTGATCCTTGGCCACATAATAGCCGGCGAACTGGGCCTGTGTGACCCATTTGAGCTGTAAGGTGACGTCATCCGCCGCCATCGCGGGGATGGCACCGGCCAGCAACGCGCCAGCCGCCAAGCCTGAGAGTATTTTTTTCATTCGTTCGACTCCTTCCCTGTTAACCGCCTATCCCCTACGGATCGACGGGTGCCAGAACGTGAGGGTACGTTCAAGCAGTGCCACTAGGCCGTAGAAGGCGGACCCTGCGACCGCCGCCATGGCGATCTCCGCCCAGACCATGCTGACATTCAGTAGGCCCACCTCGGTGGAGATGCGAAAACCCATCCCCACGATCGGTGTGCCGAAAAACTCCGCCACGATGGCGCCGATCAGCGCCAGAGTGGAATTGATCTTCAACGCATTGAAAATGAACGGCGCCGCTGCCGGCAACCGCAATTTGAACAGGGTCTGCCAGTACCCTGCTGCATAGGTCCGCATCAGGTCCTTTTCCATGGACCCGGCCGCATTGAGCCCCGACACTGTGTTCACCAGCATCGGGAAGAAGGTCATGATGACCACCACTGCGGCCTTGGACGGCCAGTCGAACCCGAACCACATGACCATGATCGGTGCCACGCCGATGATCGGCAGCGCGGAAACGAAATTCCCCAAAGGCAGCAGGCCGCGCTTGAGGAACGGTGAGCGGTCCACGAGGATCGCCACGGCAAATCCTGCCCCGCAGCCCATCGCGTAGCCGGTCAGCACCGATTTGATGAAGGTCTGCTGGAAGTCGGCCCACAGGATCGGCAGCGAGTCGGTGATCTCTTCCCAGATGCGCGAGGGCGGCGGCAGCAGCACCTCCTTGACCGCGAAGCCGCGCGTCAGCCCTTCCCACAAGACCAGGAGCGCCACACCGAACAGAAGAGGCACGATGAGATTGATTGTGCGCGAAACGGTGCGGTTGGTGGTCTGGACACGCACAAGGGCCTCATTGATGCCCCAGGCGCCGAGCCACACGATGATTGCAATGGCGATCAGTCCGGTGTTCATGCGGAGACCCCCATGCGTTTCGTGACCCGTCTCTCGGCGACCCCGATCAGCCCCACCAGCGTGGCGGCGAGGATTGCGGCCATGAACAGCGCCGACCATATCTGAACGGTCTGTCCGTAATAGGAGCCGGCCAGCAGCCGCGCACCGAGACCGGCGATGGCGCCGGTCGGCAGTTCACCCACAATCGCACCGACCAGCGAAATGGCGACCGCCACCTTCATCGAGGTGAACAGGTAGGGCACTGCGCTCGGCCACCTCAGCTTCCAGAAGGTCTGGGCGGAACTCGCATTATAGGTGCGCATGAGATCGAGCTGGATCGCCTCGGGTGCACGGAAGCCCTTTACCATCCCCACTACAACCGGGAAGAAGCTGAGATAGGTCGAAATCAGGGCTTTCGGGATCAACCCCTTGAGCCCGATCGAAGCCAGCACGACGATAATCATGGGCGCGATGGCGAGGATCGGCACCGTCTGGCTGGCGATCACCCAGGGCATGACCGACTTGTCCATGGCCTTGGAATGGATGATCGCGACCGCCAGCAGAATGCCGGTTGCCGTGCCGATGGCAAAGCCGAGCAGCGTCGCCGAGAGCGTCACCCAGGCATGATAGATCAGCGTGCGCGGCGATATCGCCCGCATGCCACGCTCAGGCAGGTCGCCGAGCGGCGCGATACCCGTGTTCCAGAATTCCACAGCCACCTGGTGCGGGCTCGGCAGCACCGGCCGGTTCTGATTGAGCGTATCGGTCCAAAGGTCCGTAATCGTCCACTCGGTATTATCTGCCCGCTCGTAGACGCCGAGCTGCCAGGCCGAATTCAGAGCCACCGAGCCGACATACCAGGCGATCACAATCCCCAGAACGATGGTGAGAACCGGCAGGACGTGATGACGAAACGCGTTCATACCGTCCTCCGCCGTTTCGGCCGGATCAGGCGTTGATTGACCGCTTCGATGACCTTGTCGGCCTCGATCTTGCCGATGCCGCGCAAGACGGGCACCAGCATCGCGCCCTGCCCCAGCAGGAGCGCCGCCTTCTTCACCCGGCGGCCATTGACCTTGACCGTATAGGTCGGGTCGTCCGCCACCCAGCGCGGCTCACCGAGCATGGATTTTTCGAACCGGCGCTTGCGGGTAAGCATGAGGATCGAACGGTAATGGGTCACCCCGTTATTATCGATGACGATCTTTTCGCGCCCGATCAGTGTCCAGAGCAGCAACACAGTGTCCCCAACCATGCCGATGGCCCAGAAGAGCAGCCAGACAATCAGAAAACCGACATCGAACAGGCCGTCACCGGTATTGAGCAGCGCGAAGGCGAACAGCCCGCCAAACGCCCAGAACACGCCGAACAGTACCATCATGAACGCCGCGCCATAGTCGCGCGGGCGCCGGATATGGACGGTCGTCTCGCCCTGCCCGTAGCGGACCTCGACCCGCGCCTCTTTGGGTGAAAACACGCTCACAGCCTATTCCTCATAGCTGTGGCCTGCTTTCAGACCCTCGCGCACCCGGTGCGCGATCTCGAGGAATTCGGGGCTTTCGCGAACTTCGAGCGGACGTTCTTTTGGTAGCGTCGAGGTGATCACATCGGTCACCCGGCCCGGGCGCGGGCTCATCACCACGATCTTGGTCGACAGGTAGACCGCCTCGGGGATCGAGTGGGTCACGAAGGCGATGGTCTTGTTGGTCTTGGCCCAGAGTTCGAGCAACTGTGAATTGAGATGATCGCGCACGATCTCGTCGAGCGCGCCGAACGGTTCATCCATCAGCAACAGGTCAGCGTCGAACGACAGGGCGCGGGCGATCGAAACGCGCTGCTGCATCCCGCCCGAGAGCTGCCAGGGATATTTGTTCTCGAAGCCGGTCAGATTGACGAGCTCCAGCGTGCGCCGGATCCGCTCGCGTTTCTCGCTCTGGGAGAAGCCCATCACCTCGAGTGGTAGCGCCACGTTCTTGGCAATGGTCCGCCAGGGATAGAGCGCCGGTGCCTGGAACACATAACCGTAAGACCGGTTGCGCCGCGCCTCTCGTGGTGTCGTGCCGTTGACCTTGATCTCACCGCCGGTCGCTGTCTCGAGGTCGGCGATCACGCGCAGAAACGTCGTCTTCCCGCAGCCCGAAGGCCCGATGAAAGAGACGAACTCGCCCTTGCCGATCTCCAGATTGACCTCGGAAAGAGCCTGGACCGGCCCGTCATTGGTCTCAAAGGTCAGAGACAGGTTCTTCGCCGAAACCACACTTGGCGCTGCCTTCTCCTGGCTCGGCGCTGCCTGTTCTTGCTTTTTGTCGTCGTTCTCGCCCTCGACCGCCATACGTCCCCGTTACTCCTCCCTGGGCAGTGTGCCCAACAACGCCTTGAGCGTCTGATCAGGCGCGTCTTCGCGCCAACTATCCCCAATTTTCCAGTCCCCGTCTTCGCGCACAAGCGAGAAGATGGTTACCACATCGCCCCTGCCCGCATCATAAATGCCGCGCACCGTCGCCGCTTCCGCGGATTGCTCGACGAGTTCGACCGATATTCGCGCATCGGCCTGCCCCGGGAGCATCGCCGGATGCGGTTCGCGCTCGGGCAAACCTGCCGCCGCCCGTCGGGCAAGCATGGCCTCCATCTCGGCCATGATCGCGCTGGCCCAGAGTTCGGACCCACCCGGGAGCCGGTCCGAATGATCCATCTCGGCATAGCTGCGCTCGACCACCTCGGCCGGGCTGAGGCCGGTTTCGGCGATCGCCGCCGGCATCAACGCCAGCGACAATCCCAAACTGGCAAATGTCGAGCAGACAAGCCTCAAGCGGTCAGACCCCCGTCGCCGGAATGCCGGTGCGTTCGACCTTGCGCGGCGCGGTCAGTTCCTTCCAGGTCGACAGCGCCTTGTTGACCGCCTGATAGGGCTCGCGCTTGACGAATTCGCCATGCCCTTCCTCGGTCTTGATCGTGTCTTCCTCGATCGCGACCTTGCCACGGGTCAGGGTGAAGCGCGGCAGCCCCTTCACGTGCTTGCCCTCGAACACATTGTAATCGATGGCCGATTGCTGCTTCGAGGCGGTGATCGTCTTTTCCCTGTTCGGATCCCACACCACGATATCCGCATCCGCCCCTTCAAGGATTGCACCTTTTTTCGGGTAGATGTTGAGGATCTTGGCGATATTGGTCGAGGTGACAGCCACGAACTCGTTCATGGTCAGCCGGCCGGTAATGACCCCATTGGTCCACAACAGCGGCATCCGGTCCTCGAGCCCGCCGGTCCCGTTCGGGATCTTGGTAAAATCGCCCACGCCGAACCGCTTCTGATCGGTTGTGAAGGCACAGTGGTCGGTCGCCACCACCTGCAGCGACCCGGCCTGCAAGCCGGCCCAAAGCGAATCCTGGTGCAGCTTGTTGCGGAAGGGCGGCGACATCACCCGGCGGGCGGCGTGGTCCCAGTCCTCGTTCGAATATTCGCTTTCATCGAGCACCAGGTGCTGGATCAGCGGCTCGCCATAAACCCGCATGCCGTTTTGCCGGGCCCGGCGGATCGCCTCATGGCTCTGCTCGCAGCTCGTATGCACCACATAGAGCGGCACCCCGGCCATATCCGCGATCATGATGGCGCGGTTGGTGGCCTCGCCCTCGACCTGGGGCGGGCGCGAATAGGCATGCGCTTCCGGCCCGTTATTGCCCTCCGAGAGGAGCTTTGCCGAAAGGTCGGCGACCACATCGCCATTCTCGGCATGGACGAGCGGCATCGCCCCGAGCGCCGCGCAGCGCTGGAACGAGGCATACATCTCGTCATCCTGCACCATCAGCGCGCCCTTATAGGCCATGAAGTGCTTGAAGGTGTTGATGCCCTTTTCCTTCACCACGGTCTCCATCTCGTTGAAGACCTGCTCGGACCACCAGGTGATGGCCATGTGATAGGAATAGTCGCAATTGGCGCGGGTCGATTTGTTGTCCCAGCGCTGCAGCGCCTCGAGCAGCGACTGTTCCGGGCTCGGCAGGCAGAAATCCACCACCATGGTGGTGCCGCCCGACAGCGCCGCCCGCGTCCCGCTTTCGAAATCATCGGTCGAATAGGTACCCATGAACGGCATTTCGAGATGCACATGCGGGTCCACCCCACCCGGCATCACATAACAGCCGCTGGCATCGAGCACCTCGTCACCGGAAAGGTTTTCGCCGATCTGGGCGATCTTGCCGTCCTCGACCTTGATGTCTGCCTTGTAGGTCCGGTCGGCGGTGACAATCGTTCCGCCCTTGATGACTTTGCTCATGTGTTTCTCCCTGCCTGTTGGTTTGCCGCCCTTCACCTCTCCCTTTGGGGGAGAGGTCGGACGTCGCGAAGCGATGTCCGGGTGAGGGGGCCTGTTCAAGACGGTCCGCAATGATGTGCAGCACGCCATCGAGGTTCCGCAAAACCTCATTGTTCCAGAACCGGACGACGTCATAGCCGTGTTCGTTTAGCACTCTCTTCCGCTTCTCATCGTGGCTCGATTCTGCATGCTGACTGCCATCGAGCTCAACGACCAGATCAGCCTGTCGGCAGGCAAAATCGGCGATGTACGGTCCGATCGGATGCTGCCGCACGAATTTGAACCCGCGCAGTTGTCGATTGCGAATGCGGTTCCACAAAGCTCGCTCCGCTTCCGTCATGTTCGACTTGAGCGATTTCGCACACTTGGCAGCGAATTCGGTGTTTCTACTGGTCAAAAGGCCCCCTCACCCGATCCTTCGGATCGACCTCTCCCCCGAAGGGAGAGGTGAGCTCTGTGCCACGATCTCGCCCCCTCACTCCACGATCTCCGCGGTCTCGACCACTGCATGGAACAGCACATCGGCGCCCGCGGTCGCCCATTCCTTGGAGATGTCTTCTGCCTCGTTGTGCGACAGCCCGTCGACACAAGGGCACATCACCATGGCGGTCGGCGCCACATCGTTGATCCAGCAAGCGTCGTGCCCCGCGCCGGAAACGATATCCTTGTGCGAGTAGCCCAGCCGTTCGGCGGCGTTGCGCACGGCGGCAACGCAATTCTTGTCAAAGGCTGGCGGATTGAACTGCCCCACGATCTCGGTTTCGAGCGTCACCCCGATATCCTCGCACAGCTTGGGTGCGCGCTCGTTGAATTCGTTGAGCATCGCATCGATCACCTCCATGAGGTGCGAGCGGAAATCGATGGTGAACACCGCCTTGCCCGGGATGATGTTGCGCGAGTTCGGGTAGATATCGATATGCCCGATGGCGCCCACGGCATTGGGCTGATGCTTCATCGCGATCTCGTGCACCAGCTCGGTGATCAGCGCCAGGCCGCGCCCGGCATTCTTGCGCATGGGCATCGGCGTCGAGCCGGTATGGCTCTCCTTGCCGGTCACCGTGCACTGGATCCATCTCAGGCCCTGACCGTGGGTGACGACCCCGATATCCTTGCCCTCGGCCTCAAGAATCGGGCCTTGCTCAATATGCAACTCGAAGAAGGCATGCATCTTGCGGTCGCCAACCTTCTCCTCGCCTTTCCAGCCGATGCGTTCCAGCTCGTCGCCGAATTTCAGTCCCTTGGCGTCGGTCCGGTCATAGGCCCATTGCAGGTCGTGCTTGCCTGCGAACACGCCGGAGGCGAGCATCGCCGGCGCAAAGCGCGTGCCTTCCTCGTTTGTCCAGTTGGTTACGACAATCGGGTGCTTGGTCTTGATGCCGAGATCGTTGAGGGTGCGGATGATTTCGAGCCCGCCAAGAACCCCCAGCACCCCGTCATAACGTCCGCCGGTCGGCTGGGTGTCGAGATGCGACCCCACATAGACCGGCAGTGCATCGGGGTCGGTCCCCTCACGCCGGGCGAACATGGTGCCCATCTCATCGACACCCATGGTGAGGCCAGCCTCTTCGCACCATCGCTGGAACAGATGCCGCCCTTCGCCGTCCTCATCGGTAACGGTCTGACGGTTGTTCCCGCCAGCAATGCCTGGGCCGATCTCCGCCATTTCATGGATCGAATCCCAAAGGCGGTCGCCATTGATGCGCATGTTTTCGCCGGGTGCCGGCATAGTGTTCCTCCTGCCCTGTATTCAAGGCCGGCACCGCCCCTGTCGCGCCGCCGGCCGGTTCCTTGCTCCCTAGCTCGGGAAAGTGAAGACCGCGCCCTCCTTGATCCCCGCCGGCCAGCGCGTGGTAATGGTCTTGAGGCGGGTGTAGAAATGCACCCCTTCGGGGCCATAGATCGAATGGTCCCCGAACAGCGACCGCTTCCATCCCCCGAAGGAATGATAGGCCACCGGCACCGGGATCGGGACATTCACCCCGACCATGCCGACCTCGATGTCCTCGGCAAAGGCCCGCGCCGCATCCCCGTCGCGGGTGAAGATGGCAGTGCCGTTGCCATATTCATGGGCGTTGATCATATCGACGGCGGATTGGTAATTCGCCGCCCGCGCGACAGAGAGCACCGGCCCGAAGATCTCTTCGCGGTAGATCGTCATGTCCGGGGTCACCCTGTCGAACAGAGTGCCGCCGACGAAATAGCCGTCTTCATAGCCCTGCAGCGCGAAGCCGCGCCCATCGACCACCAGGTCGGCGCCTTCCTCGACGCCCTTGTCGATAAAGCCCAGCACCTTTTGCTGATGCGCCCTGGTGATCAGCGGCCCCATATCGGCCTGGCTGTCGGTTGCCGGGCCGATGCGCAGCGTCTCGATCCGGGGTTTGAGCTTTTCAATCAACCGGTCGCCGGTCTCTTCGCCCACCGGCACCGCGACGGAAACCGCCATGCAGCGCTCGCCCGCCGATCCGTAGCCGGCGCCCATCAGGGCGTCGGCGGCCTGATCGAGATCGGCGTCAGGCATGACGATCATGTGGTTCTTGGCGCCACCCAGCGCCTGGACCCGCTTGCCCGCTTTGCATCCGCGCTCATAGACATATTGGGCGATAGGGGTGGACCCCACGAAGCTCACCGCCTTGATATCGGGGTGGTCGAGGATCGCATCCACCGCTTCCTTGTCGCCCTGAACGATGTTGAACACCCCTTCGGGCAGCCCCGCCTCGCGGAACAATTCATAGGAGAGCAGCGAGGCTGACGGGTCGCGCTCGGAAGGCTTGAGGATGAAGGTATTCCCGCAGGCGATCGCCACCGGATACATCCACATCGGCACCATGGCCGGGAAGTTGAACGGGGTGATCCCCGCCACAACGCCGAGCGGTTGCCGGTCGGCGATGCTGTCGACACCGGACCCGACATTGCGGGAGAACTCGCCTTTGAGGAGCTGGGGAATACCGCAGCAGAACTCGACAACCTCGAGCCCGCGCGCCACCTCACCCAGCGCATCCGCGTGGGTCTTGCCGTGCTCGCGCGAGATTTCCTCAGCCAGCGCATCCTGGTTGGCGTTGAGCAATTCGAGGAACTTGAACATCACCCGTGCGCGCTTGGCCGGCGGCGTCTTGGCCCAGCCCGGCAGCGCGTCCTTGGCGGCCTGCACCGCCGCATCGACTTCCGCCACGCTCGACAGGTGAAGTTCGCCGATCTCGGCGCCGGTCGCCGGGTTGAAAATGCCAGCCTTTCGGCCGGAACCCGACGGCGCGCGTTTGCCGCCAATCACGTTGTCGATCACATAGCCCGTGCGGGCCAGCCCGTCCGCCATCAGTCGATCTCCTCAAGAATGGTTCGGATCGCTCCGATCAGCTCGTCGATCTGGTCTTTCGAGATGATCAGGGGCGGTGACAGGGCGATGATGTCGCCCGTGGTGCGGATCAGATAGCCCTTCTCGAACGCCTTCACGAAGGCCGAGAAGGCCCGCTTGGTCGGCTCGCCATCAATGGGCTTGAGTTCAATCCCGCCGATCAGCCCCAGATTGCGCACATCGATGACGTTCGGGGCGTCACGGAGCGAATGAAGCTTCTCTTCCCAATAGGGTCCGAGCTCGGCGGCACGGGTCAGAAGCCCCTCTTCCTTATAGGTATCAAGAGTCGCCAGGCCTGCGGCCGCGGCGATCGGATTGCCCGAATAGGTGTAGCCGTGGAAAAACTCGATGAGGTGTTCCGGCCCGTTCATGAAGGCGTCGTGGATCTCGGACTTCACGAACACCGCCCCCATCGGGATGACGCCATTGGTCAGCCCCTTGGCGGTGGTGATGATATCGGGGGTGACATCGAAATAGTCGGCAGCAAACGGGGTACCGAGACGCCCGAAGCCGGTGATCACCTCGTCAAAGATCAACAGGATTCCGTATTTGTCGCAGATTTCCCTCAGCCGCTTGAGATAGCCCTTGGGCGGCGCCAGCACGCCGGTTGATCCGGCGACAGGCTCGACGATAACAGCAGCAACGGTCGAGGCATCATGCAGCCCGACAATCCGCTCAAGCTCATCGGCCAGTTCGGCGCCATGCTCGGGCTCGCCCTTCGTGAAGGCGTTCTTGCCCGGCAGATGGGTGTGCGGCAGGTGATCGACCCCGGTCAGAAGCGTGCCGAACATCTTCCGGTTCGGTACGATGCCGCCAACCGAAATGCCCCCGAAATTGACCCCGTGATAGCCGCGTTCGCGCCCGATCAGGCGGAAGCGCGAACCCTCGCCTTTCGCGCGGTGATAGGCGAGCGCGATCTTGAGGGCGGTATCGACCGATTCCGAACCCGAATTGGTGAAGAAAACATGGTCGAGGCCTTCAGGGGACAGATCGACCAGCCGGTTGGCCAGTTCGAACACCTGCGGGTGCCCCATCTGGAAGGCCGGAGCGTAGTCCATCTCGGCAGCCTGACGGGCAATGGCCTCGTTGATCTTCGGGCGGCAATGCCCCGCATTCACGCACCACAGGCCCGCGGTGCCATCGAGCACCTGCCGGCCATCCGAGGTCGTGTAATGCATATCCTTGGCGCCCACGAACATGCGCGGCGCCTTTTTGAATTGCCGGTTCGCTGTGAACGGCATCCAGAACGCACTGAGATCGTTGGGCGCAACATCCTGGCGGTCCGCCATGCGCTTCCTCCCTGTTGACGGGCAAAAAAGAGGTGGCCCTGTCCACCTGCGGCCTGCTTCACATCTCGTTCTTGGCGTTTGCCCGGTAGAGCGCTAGTGTGGGAGCAGAATTTTTGACCGATTGGAAAAATGTTAGCACTCCCAGTATGACGTTCAAGGCGAAAATTCCGATGCACTGTGCCTTGCCTGCTGCAGGCCGGCGACCGGAACCGGCAAACAGATGAGCACGGATACCGAGGGCGACGGCCCAACCACGCGTATCCAGCGCGAAAAGCACGAAATCATCCTCGAGGCAGCACTCGACGTGTTTGCCAACCACGGGTTTCGCGGGGCGACAATCGACCAGATCGCCGAAGCCGCGGGGATGTCGAAGCCGAACCTCCTTTATTACTTCCGCTCCAAGGAAGACATTCACCAGACCCTCATAGCCCGGCTGCTGGACAACTGGCTGGCACCGCTGCGCCACATGAGCGCCGATGGTGATCCGCTCGAGGAAATCCTCGACTATGTCCGCCGCAAGATCGACATGGCCCGAGATTTCCCCCGGGAAAGCCGATTGTTCGCCAATGAAATCCTGCAAGGCGCGCCGCGGATCATGGACATGCTCGCCGGCCCGCTCAACGAACTGGTGCGGGAGAAGACGACCATCATCTCGCAATGGATGGCCGAAGGGAAACTGGCCAAGGCCGACCCTTACCACCTCATATTCTCAATCTGGGCGACCACCCAGCATTATGCGGATTTCGACGTCCAGGTCCGGGTCGTCCTGCCGCCCGAGCACAGCGGCGAGGAACGATTTGAAGAGGCCAAAGCCTTCCTCGAATCAATGTTCACCCGAACCCTGACGCCCTAATTCGACCCGAACCCGCACTGCCGGCCTGCGCCGCCCTCAGGCGGCCCTGTCTTCGGTTTCGTGCTGGGCGCGAAACGCTACGCTCAGCCGGTTCCACACATTGATCACCCCGATAGCCATGGTGAGTTTGGCGATTTCCTCTTCGCTGAACTGCTCGCGGACCTCGGCATAAAGCGCATCGTCGACGTCGCCTTCGGCAACGCGGGTCACGGCCTCGGTCCACGCCAGGGCGGCGCGCTCACGCGATGAGAACACCGGCGATTCCCGCCACGCGGCCATCACATAGAGCCGCTGGGCAGTCTCCCCATCCGCCAGCGCTTCCTTTGAATGCATGTCGAGACAAAAGGCACAGCCGTTGATCTGCGAAGCCCGGTATTTGACGAGATGCAGCAGGCTTGCCTCAAGCCCGCTTTCATTGACCTTCTGGTTGAAGTTGAGCACCGCACGGAACAGATCCGGCGCTGCCTTGGCATAGTTGAGCCTCTCCTGCATGAGACAGGTCCTTTCTTCTTGCTGTGATTGAGTGCGCTCAGGCGCCCTGAGGGCGCTTGAACCGGTCGCGAAAGGCGCAGCCCCGCGCCACCACGCGCGGATCGGCCTGCTCGGTGAAGTCATCCATCAGTTGGGCGATGCTGGTCTTTGCCAGCTCGGCCCGATAGGCCTGCTCGGCCCGCAGCATGGCAAGATTGATGTTGCATGGCAGGGGGAAAGCGTCATCTGGCAGTGGATCGACACCCTTCTTGCGGATGTCATGGCATCGAAAGGCGGGCTGCGCCCCTTCCACCGCCAACACCACATCTGCGAGAGAAATCCGGTCCGTCCGTCGGGCGAGCCTGTAGCCGCCTGCCGGTCCGGATACCGATTCGAGAATACCTGCAGCCACCAGCTTCTTGAGGTGCTTGAGCAGATAGCTCGGAGAAACGCCATGAAACTCGGCGAGCGCGGTGGCCGGCAGGGTTTCGTTCCCTTCGAGCGCCGCCAGAGCGGTCACGCAGTGAATTGCCGCTTCAACACCATCTGACAATTTCATTCGGCAACTTCTTTCATGGATATTTCTTATCCTGGATAATTATTATCTGCAATAAGGATCTGTGCATCCCTGCCGTTGAACAGGCGGCGCGGCCCCTACTGATCCTTGGTGAAGAACAGGATGAACAGCCCCACGGCGCTGACGAGCGATCCCATGATCACCGCCGGTGAGACCCAGCCGCGGCCCGAGAGGCCCTCGATCAGGATGACGAAGGACGGGGTCAGATAGCCATAGGCCAGCACCTTGGCGGCCGGCAGCCGGACGGAACCGAGCTGGAGCAGAAAGAAGGTACCCGCAGTCGCAAAGATCGCCAGATAGGCGATACAGGCCCAGACAAAAAGCGGGATGGCAGCCCAGTCCGTCGCCATGATTTCACCCGCGCCGTAAAGCGTCACCCAGACAGCGATAGAGAGCAGGGTCCAGAACGACATCACAACCAGCGGCTCACCCCGGCGGAATTTTCTGACCAGAGGGGCATAGGCGGCATGACCGACACAGCCGAAAAAGAAGATCATTTCACCCTTGCCGATGTCGAACCCCAGGATCGCGTCGATGTCGCCCCGAAAGATGACCCACACGGCACCAAGACCGGCGATCACCAAGCTGACCATCACGATACCACTGGGTTTCTGACCGAGGAAAACCAGGCCGAAGCCCGCACTCATCAGCGGGATCAGCGTGAACATGGCCCCCGTCGCCACCGGGTGGGTAAACTGAAGCGCGATGAACATGGTTACGAAATAGACCGCCATCAGCGCACCGAGCACTGCAAACCGCCAAGGCGCCACCGGCCATCTCAACTGACTACGCGCCACCGCGAGGGAAAAGCCCAGCATGATCGCCGCGCCAATGAGGAAGCGCACCGAATTGAGCGCCGCTGCCCCAATATAGGGGGTGGTCAGCGCCCCGAGGGAAAATGATCCCGCAATCAGGCTTGCGAAGAGGATCATCGCCAGGTGTCCGATCAGCCGGTCCCGGCCAATGGCGAGGTCATGGGTCTGAACAGACATCGGGGCATTCTCCACTTCGCGATTTGCGAGGATCGCCCGGGAGTTCAATGTTTACAAGGCAGTATCACCGTCGATACCGGCGCTTAAAAAGAAGCCGGGACCGGCCAAACCGGTCCCGGAGGCCAGGAGAAGACTGTTATTCCGCCGCTTCGCGTGCCGCGGGATTATTGGGGTGGGAGGTCCAGTTGGCGTAGTCGGGCGACACCGTCTTGCCCGTCCGCTTGTCGATATCCCCGGCATCGAGCGGCACCATGGTGATGCAATCCTCGACCGGGCAAACATTCACGCACAGATTGCAGCCAACGCATTCTTCATCGATCACCTCGAAGCCGCGCTTGCCGTCAATGGTGTTGGTGATCGCCTGATGCGAGGTATCCTCGCACGCAATGTGGCAGCGGCCGCATTCGATACACAGATCCTGGTTGATCCGGGCCTTGGAGATGTAATTGAGGTTGAGATACTGCCAGTCGGTCACATTGGGTACCGCCTTGCCGACAACCTCGTCGATCGAGGTAAAGCCCTTCTCGTCCATCCAGTTCGACAGGCCCGTGATCATCTCCTCGACAATCCGGAAGCCATAGGTCATCGCCGCCGTGCACACCTGCACATTGCCGGCCCCTAAAGCCATGAACTCAGCCGCGTCGCGCCAGGTCGTGATGCCGCCGATGCCGGAGATCGGCATCAGATAGGTGTCCTTGTCGCGCGCGATCTCCGAGACCATCGACATCGCGATCGGCTTCACCGCCGGGCCGCAATAGCCGCCATGGGTCCCCTTGCCGTCGATCGAAGGCTCGGGCGAGAAACTGTCGAGATTGACCGCGGTGATCGAATTGATGGTGTTGATGAGGCTCACCGCATCGGTGCCGCCATTGAAGGCCGCGCGCGCCGGGCGCCGCACATCGGTGATGTTGGGCGTCAATTTGGTGATCACCGGCATGCGGGAATATTGTTTGCACCATTTCACGACCATCTCGACATATTCGGGCACCTGCCCGACCGCCGAGCCCATGCCGCGTTCGCTCATGCCGTGCGGGCAGCCGAAATTGAGCTCGATGCCGTCGGCACCGGTCTCCTCGACCAGCGGCAGGATCGACTTCCACGCGTCTTCCTCGCAGGGCACCATGAGCGACACCACGACCGCCCGGTCCGGCCAGTCGCGCTTGATCTGCTTGATTTCCCGCAGATTGGTCTGCAGTTCGCGGTCGGTAATCAGCTCGATATTGTTGAGCCCGATCAACCGCCGGTCACCGCCCCAGATGGCGCCATAGCGCGGGCCGTTGACATTGACCACCGGAGGCCCTTCCGCCCCCAGCGTCTTCCACACGACACCGCCCCAGCCGGCCTTGAAGGCGCGCTCGACATTATAGGCCTTGTCCGTGGGCGGCGCCGAGGCCAGCCAGAACGGATTGGGCGATTTGATTCCGACGAAACTGTTTCTGAGATCGGCCATGGTCTCCTCCCGGCCTACCCGACAAGGGCTTTGTGAATGCTTTCGGCAGCGTCCCGGCCTTCGGCCACCGCGGTCACGGTCAGATCGTCCCCGCGATTGGTGCAATCGCCGCCGGCCCAAACCTTGGGATGCGAGGTCCTCCCCTCGGCATCCGTGCGGATCCGGCCACCGTCCAGATCGACCCCTGCGTCCCCGAAGACCGTTTCGTCGAGCCGCTGCCCGATAGCGCGGAACACCTGGTCGGCCGGTTCGACGAAATACTCGCTGGTTCCCACCAGCTTGCCGCCTTCGAGCCGCGTATACTCGAACTCGACCCCGGTAACCGCACCGTCTTCACTGGTGACCGCAACGGGCTTGACCCAGTGCCGGATCGCGACGCCCTTGGAGGTCGCCAGATCCTGCTCGAACTCTGAGGCGTTCATGTTTTCCTTGCCGCGCCGGTAGCAGATGGTCACATCCTCCGCGCCCAGCAGCTTGGCCTGCACCGCCGCGTCGATGGCGGTCATGCCACCACCGATCACGACCACCCGCCGCCCGATAGGCAGACCGGCCAGATCGTCCGCCTGGCGAAGCTCGGAGATGAAATCGACCGCGTTCTCGACCCCGGCAATGTCGCCAGCGCCCAGCCCGAGCGAATTGACCGCGCCGAGCCCGGCCCCGATGAAGACTGCGTCGTAGTCCTTCACCAGGTCCCCGACGGCCAGATCGCGGCCCAGGGCCTTGCCATACTCGATATCGATACCGCCGATTGCGGTGATGTAGTCGACCTCGGCCTGGGCGAACCCGTTCGGGGTCTTATAGGCAGCGATGCCATATTCATTGAGCCCGCCAGCCTGTTCCTTGGCCTCGAACACCTTGACCGCGTGTCCATGCATGGCCAGGCGATGCGCACAGGCAAGCCCGGCCGGTCCCGCGCCGATCACCGCCACGCGCCGTCCTGTCGCGCGGCCACGTTGGTAAAATTGCTTTTGCTCGGCCATCGCCGTGTCGGTCGCGAATCGCTGCAGCCGGCCGATCTGCACAGGCTTGCCTTCCGCGATCTCGCGCACACAGACCTCTTCGCACAGCGTCTCGGTCGGGCACACGCGGGCGCACATGCCGCCGAAAATGTTCTGGTCGAAAATGGTCTTGGCCGCCCCGATCGGATTGTCGGCGGCAATCTGCCGGATGAACATCGGAATATCGATATCCGTAGGGCATGCCGTCTGGCACGGTGCGTCGTAACAGAAATAGCAGCGATCGGCCTCGACCTGCGCCTCGTGCCAGTCAAAGGCCGGGTGCAGATCCGAGAAGTTTTCCGCATAGGCGTCGGCTTCAAGCCGCTGGGCTGCGACGCCGGTTTTATAGATGCCCTGTGTCATTCGCCTCCCCATGGAATGACTGATGGGAAACCGTAACGCAGGCCTGTTTTTTTATCAATTGGTAAAAAATCACAATTTGTGGAGGCGGGGCCAGGTTCATTTCCAACGGGTCCCGGCCGATTCTTTGCCTCGCGCCGGCGGGCTGGCCGGGACAGCGCGGTATGGGTGCAAGCGTCCACCCCAACAGGCCCGGCAGGTTTTCACCTCCAAGGTATCAAAGAGCAGAGCGGGAGTGGGACGCGGAACGTCTCATCCGTAAACTAATAGAAGCGAGGCGCACCGCGTCCCACTCATCCGGGATTTTGGGCTTGGACTGCGTCAACGGGCTGGGGTCAATCCCCGCTCCCTTTCGGGAGTACACCGCCGCCGTAACGGCAGCCGGCTCCGGCGCAGTTTTGGCCTCCGCTGGAGCGACCTCCATCGGACCCGGACCCAGCTTACCTGACCGTTCGTCGCGACCACGCTCAATCGCAGGCTGGTTCGGGGATAATAAGGGAGAGGGAGGAAGCGGGGATAAGTTTTGTTGGCACAGCCCAAACCCTCCCCCTTGCGGGGAGGGTGGGCCGGCATAGCCGGGCCGGGTGGGGGTCTCAGTGAAAGACCCAGTCGCATCCGGTGTCACCCCCACCCTGTCTCGCGACGGATTTGGCAAGCCAAATCCTGCTCAACGTCCCTCCCCGCAAGGGGGAGGGAAAGGCAAGTCGCCGACGCTTTTACATTCTGCCCTAATGCCTCGCCCTTCGTAGTTCGCCTTTCGACGAGCTCAGGGTGAGGGCATAGGTGAGGGCTTGAGGGTGCATCCTGCCGGGCCACCCCGGACCTGATCCGGGGCCTGGACCAGATTGCACGAGGTCCCGGCTCTCTCTTTGTCTCACGGCGCGTACCGCTCCAGTCACGACGCTGGTCGCTGTGACCTCCGCTGCGCCTGCGACGGCGCGGCCAAAAAGTTGGCCCACAGCCCTGCGCGCGTAGCGCTCCGGGCGTTCTTCCCTTCAATCGGTCCACCGGACCGATTGCCCCGCAAAGCGGGACGGTCATAACTCCTCGGCTCTATTGAGCCTCGTCCTCCTTTTCCCTCGCATCGCTTCTCTTGTTTCCATCGGACATGCCTCCTGGCCCGGCAGGCGGTTGCCTCCAGGGTTTGCGATAGAGCGGGAGTGGGACGCGGAACGTC
>NZ_AUCR01000002.1:0-342977 GCF_000429865.1 Cucumibacter marinus DSM 18995 | reverse complement strand
CGTAACGGCAGCCGGCTCCGGCGCAGTTTTGGCCTCCGCTGGAGCGACCTCCATCGGACCCGGACCCTCACCGACAGAAGGCTCGTATGCATCCTCGCTCCGTGCCGGCAGGTGGGTGGATGATAATCGGGTGGGAGAGGGCGGGGATAACTTTCGAGCGTTTGCCGATGGCAACGCAAAGCTCCGGTGGAGCTTTGCGAGCGAAGAAAGGCCATGAGAGCTACGCTCGAATGGCGGAAACACCACCCCCACCCGTTCCAGCACTACCAAGGTTCCACCGGAACCTCGGTTTGGGCTTCGCCCAACCGCTTGTCACCCCCCGTCAAGGGGGAGGTGACATTGAGGCCAGCTCATTGTTCCTTCAATTCCATCGGTGAAGCGGGCACCGCCCAAACCCTCCCCCCACGCGGGGAGGGTGGACCGGCATAGCCGGGCCGGGTGGGGGGCACACGCCAACCACGCCCTCGCCCTTCGTGGTTCGACAAGCTCACCATGAGGGCTTGGGCGCTTTGCGCCCGATCTCTCCGTCACCACCCTTCGTGTTCGGGTCGTCCATTCTGGATTGCCCGAACAAGTCGGGCAATGACGGCGGAGAGTGTGGCAATGCGCTTCTCCAAAATCTTCGTCACCACCCGACTTGTTCGGGTGGTCCAGAAAGCAACCTCAATATGTCGTCATCGCCAGCAGGAACCAGGCCGAGTGGGGCAGCCACTGTTCGGACCAGCGCCAGGACTGGAACGGGTTCTCGGTCTCGCAAAAGGCGACGTCGTCCTCATCCTCAAGTGAGGAGGTGATGCCATTGCAGATCCCGCCATCGGCGTTGGGAAACTTGGCGATGGTGTAATCGGCCCAGTTCCGCCCGACCCCCTGCATCATGCAGGAATGGAAGGGATTGAGCCCCAGAACCCAGTCGAGGCAGCGTTGCGGCAGATCGGCTGCAACCTGAGCGGCTTCGTCCCCGAGATGCGGCGCCGCGCGCCGCAGCGCATAGGCAAGAGAACCGAGCCGGGCATTCTCGCCCTGCCACCAGTAGCCGCTCTCATTGTCATGGGGAAAGAAGAACTGGGTCCTGACACCCCCCTGCCCGTCCCGCGCGGCATGGCGCGGATAGGCAAAGGGATTGAACACCTCGCCGGTAACCCAGCCGAGATAGATGGCGGCCCTGTCGAGGGCGGACCGGACACGTTCCGGCTGATCTGCTTCAGCGATATCGAGATACTCGACCAAAGCCAGAATTGGCAGGCCTTCATCGGCGGCATGCGTGAATGGCCGGTGGCCGACATCATCTGCCCGCCACCAGCCATCCTGCCCCTCACCCTGGGTGAGCCGCGAAATGAGATTGTCCGCCCGTTGCCGCGCCGGAGCGTCGTAGACCGCATTGCCGGTGACCCGGCGCAGCTCGACCGCGGCCATCAGGGCGCAGTAATCGTCGATGATATTCTCGGCGCCATTGTCGAGGTAATCGGTGTTGTGGTGCTGCAGATGCTCGAAGGCCTCGGCGGCAATTTCGGCATAACGCGCAGCACCGAACGCGCCTTCGAATCCGAGCCGCGCCATCTTCGCCAGAGCAGCGATGGCCATGCCACCGCCCTGTCGGAACCCGGCCTCCCAACTGTCATGCTTATGGCCCTGCTGGGTCGAATAAGAGCAGATCTCGCGCTCTTTGAGATCGCCGGTCCAGCGGTCGAACACGGTCATGTAGAACATGCCCTGCGGATCGAACATGCGAACGAGGAAGTCTGCGCCCCACGCCGCTTCCGCGGCGAACCGGGCTTTCAAATCCGATGGTGTGCTGGCGGCATCCGCTGCCGTTGCCAACGCCCAGACCACAAGCGGAATCTGCTGCGGATTCATGAAGTTGGCATAGGAGAGGTGGCTGAGATACTTGCTCACATCGCCAGAAGCGTCGTACCAGCCGCCGCGCACATCGGCCTTGGCGTTGCGTTTGGTGCCGACAAAGGGGACGGCGCGATCTTGCTCGTCAAACACATCGCGGCACCGCTGGGACCGGAAATAGTCGGCGATCAGCGGCATGGTCTCGAGCGCATAGAGCCGGGCCACGATCTCGAACGGCGCCGAGCTTATGACCTTCCCGTCGGCATCCACGGCCTCGATGAGGAAGCTGCCAGCGCGATCGAATTCAGTAAAATCGAACGCCTGGTAGCGCTGACCGCGCCATTGGGCGACACGCCCCGGCTTTCCCGGCGCACGCGTGAAGACGACATGCCCGGTCTGCGGATCACGGAGCCGTGCCTCGACGAAGGTCGGCCCCTCGCCGAGACACAGCACCGCGTGCTTGGGAGCCGCGAATTCATAGCCGAGATGATTGACCGCCACCGCCCGGGCCGCGCGCAGTTCTGCAAACTGGGCGTTGGGCTCGGTTTCGGCATCAGAGATGGTGGCAGCGGACGACATGGCGGTCACTCGTTTGTACGGGGTCAGGCATGGTTTGACGGCAAATGGCCGTGGCGCGCGGGCAGCGCGAAACGAAGGGACACCCGGTGTTTTCGGGCGTCCACAAGGGAATGTCGGTGGCGCGGCGCGCCCCGCCCGAGACGATCTTGCGCTCAGGGTTCGGCACCGCTTCGATCAGAAGCTGGGTATAGGGATGCTGCGGGTGCTCGGTGATCTCCTCACTCGGTCCCTGCTCGACCAGATGACCGGCATAGAGCACCGCGGTGTCCTCGGCGAAATAGCGGGCCGTGGCGATATCATGGGTGATGTAGAGCGTGGCGAGATTGCGCTCGGTCTTGAGCTCTTCGAGCAGATTGAGGATCCCCAGCCGCACCGACACGTCGAGCATCGAGGTCGGCTCGTCCGCCAGCAGCACCTTGGGCTCGACAGACAAGGCGCGGGCAATGGCAACACGCTGGCGCTGCCCGCCCGACAGTTCATGCGGCCGGCGGCCGACATAGTCCCGCGCCGGGGTGAGCCCGACCTGGGTCAACAGCGCTTCGATCCGGTCATTGACCTCGGCTTTGCGCAGCTTGCGATCATGCAGCTTGATCGGGCGTTCGATGTGATAGCCGATCGAATGAGTGCCGTTGAGCGAGCCGAACGGGTCCTGGAACACCATCTGCACCTCGGCGCGATAGGTCCGCAGCGCCTGGCCCGTGAGGGTCGTCACATCCCGTCCGCGGAATTCGACCCGCCCGCCGCTCACACCATAAACCCGTGAGATCATGCGCGCGCAGGTCGACTTGCCCGATCCGGATTCGCCGACCAGCGCCAACGCGCGGCCCGGATAAAGCGCATAAGACACTTCATTCAGCGCCCGCAAGACGGTCTGGTTGAGAAATGCACCGCCCAGGGTGAAATCCTTGGTGACCCGGTCCATGCGCACCAGCGGCTCGCCGGACATGGTGAGCGGCCGCACCGGCAGCTCGGTTTCTACTGCAACAGATGACATGCGGCCTGACACCTCTTCTCGGGATAGGAAATCATCGCCGGGGCGGCATGTCGGCACAAAGGCAGGGCCTCCCCGCAGCGCGGGGCGAACCGGCAGCCAACGGGCAATTCGCTGAGATCGGGCGGCGAACCGGCAATGCCCTCCATGCGCACCCGCGGCCCCGACAGCGGCGGGAAGGAACGCCCCAGCGCCCGGGTATAGGGGTGCTGCGGCGCGGTCAGAATGGCTTCCGCCGGGGCGATTTCGACCATTTCGCCCGCATACATCACCCCGATCCGGTCGCAGAATTCGATCATCAGCCCAAGATCGTGGGTAATGAACAGAACC
The DNA here is from genome assembly GCF_000429865.1 of Cucumibacter marinus DSM 18995. Classification (GTDB taxonomy): domain Bacteria; phylum Pseudomonadota; class Alphaproteobacteria; order Rhizobiales; family Devosiaceae; genus Cucumibacter; species Cucumibacter marinus. Next base: position 339,241 of record NZ_AUCR01000002.1, on the reverse strand, counting down.
GAGAAGCCGAGCTCGGCCTTGAGTGCCACGATCTGCTCGATGATGTCGCGCTGCACCACGACATCGAGCGCGGTGGTCGGCTCATCCATGATGATCAGCTTCGGATTGAGGCACAGTGCGATGGCAATGCAGATGCGTTGCCGCATGCCGCCCGAGAACTGGTGCGGATAGTCGTCGAGCCGGTCGGGATGAATGCCGACCAGTTCGAACATTTCCGCAGCCCGCTTGCGCGCCGCATCACCGGTCTTGCCGGTATGGGTCTCGATGGCGTCGATGATCTGCTCGCTTGCCGGGATCACCGGGTTGAGCGCATTCATCGCCGACTGGAAGACGAAGCTCACCTCGCGCCAGCGATAGGCACGCAGCCGGTCGCCGGTGAAGCCAAGCACATCCTCGCCCCCGAATTCGATGGCCCCGCCGGTCACGAGCCCGGGCAGGCGCGTCAGCCGCGCCAGGGCGAACGCAACCGTCGACTTGCCGCACCCGCTCTCCCCGGCGAGGCCAAAGGCTTCGCCCTCGCGAATGTCGAAACTGACATTCTCGACGGCGCGCAAGACTTCGAAATCGCCCATATAGTCGACCGTCAGGTCGCGGACTTTCATCAACACCCGATCAGAAGACATCGACCGACCTCCCCCGTGCCTTGAGGAAGGCCTTGACCCGCCCGACCCCGCGGCTTGCGCGAAGCTGCGGCGAGGTAATCTCGTCGACCGCGAAGTTGATGAGGACGAGCGCCGCCCCGGTCACCATGATGGCGATACAGGCCGGCCAGACCTCCCACCATGCACCGACCTCGAGCGCCAGGTTGCGCTGCGCCCAATAGAGCATGGTGCCCCATGTCACCGCGCCCGGATCCCCGAGCCCGATGAATTCGAGCCCGGCCTCGGCAAGAATGGCGAAGATCGTCGCCAGCACGAAGCCGCCAACCACGAAGCTGAGCATGTTGGGGAAGATCTCCATCAGGACGATCCGCCACTTCTTTTCGCCCAGCAGTTCCGCGGCGAGCACGAACTCCTTGGTTTTCAGCGCCAATGTCTGCGTCCGGATGGTTCGCGCGGCAAAGCCCCACCCGGTCACCGCCAGCACGAGCCCGATGACGAGTGGACTGGCCTGCTCGACAAAGGCGGCAATGACGATGATGAGCGGTAGCGCTGGTAACACCAGCACCACATTGACGAAGAAGCTCAGGATTTCGTCGATCCGCCCGCCGAAATAACCCGCGGCAACACCGACGAAAACGCCGATCACGGTGGCGGCAAGCCCGGCGACAAAACCGATCAAAAGGCTCGTGCGCCCGCCGTAAATGAGCTGGGAGAAGACATCCTTGCCCACCCGCGTCGTGCCGAGCAGATATTCGGCATTGGGGGCAACATGCGGCCCGCCGGCCCGGCGGAACGGATCGTGCGGCACGATCATTGGCGCGAGCACCGCGGACATGACGATGATGGTGAGGATGATCACCCCGGCCATGCCTTTCTTGTTGGTGAGAAAGGCGACCAGTCCGCGCGGCAGACCCCGGGCCCAGCGCGGCGGCGGCTTGATGCCCAGTTCGGCAGCGATCTCGGCCCGGCTCGGGGCCTTGCGGCCCGGCGTGGCCGGGCGGCTCGCGACTGCCTCCTGTGGTGGCATGGCTTCGGTCAATTCGGTCACGGCAGTCCTCCGGGCTATTCCTGGGTGCGCGAGCGCAGCCGCGGATCGAGGATGAGATTGAGAATGTCGGAGATGAGGTTGGCGATCAGCACGCTGGCGGTCAGCAGCAGCAACTGCGCCTGGATGAAGGAATAGTCCCGCGCTTGAATCGCCGAGAGCGTAAACTTGCCCAACCCCGGGTAATTAAACACATATTCGGTGATCAACGCGCCGCCGAGCACATAGCCAACGGTCAATGCCAGCGCGGTGATCTGCGGCAGGATGGCGTTGCGCGCGACATAGCGGTAGCGAATGCGCTGATCCGAAAGGCCCTTGGCCTTGGCCAGGGCGACAAAGTCCTCGTTGAGGAGCCCGATCATGGTGTTGCGCATGCCCAGATGCCACGACCCGAACGTCACGATGACGATGGAGAGCACCGGCAGCGTCGCGTGATACAGAACATTGATGATGAATTCGAAGGTCAACGCCGGCTCGATCCCGAGATCATGCGCCCGCCCGAGCGGAAACAGCCGCCACTGCAGCGAAAAGGCATAGAACAGGATCAGCGCCACGATGGCCGGCGTGAAGGCGTTGAGCATCACATTGACCGGCGTGAACACGGAATCGAAGAACCCGCCCCGATTCCAGGCCGAATAGATGCCCATGCCGATTCCGATGACGAAGGAGATCGCGGTCGCCAGCCCCACAAGCAACAGCGTCCACACCGCCGAATAGAACAGCAGCGAGGAGGTCGGCTCGGGGAAATTGGTGGTCGACACCCCGAAATCGAGATGGGCCAGATTGCCCAGATAGACCATGAACTGGTCCCACAGATTGCCGTCATAGCCATAGGACGCGCGCAAGGCGTCCATGGCCTGCGGCGTGAGCTTGCCCCTCAGCCCCAGAAAGATCCGGGTCGTGGGATCGCCCGGCATCCAGCGCGGGATGAAGAAATTGAGGGTAATCGCGACCGCGAAAGCGGCGAGATAGAACCCTAGTCGGCGCATCAAGAAGCGCATGGCTTATCCGAACCCCCGGGGGAAAATGCGGGCGCCGTAGCGCCCGCCAGTGGAGACAGCCGAGCAAGGACCCTATTGGGCGCCCTCGATCGGTTTCAGGCTCAGCGCGTGCTTGACGCGCTCATGCACGCCGCCATGCATCATGGGGCGGACATAGGGGTTCTCCGGCGTCACCCAACCGGTGAAGCGACGGGTCGAATACTGGTACCAGCTGGGATTGGCGAACATCGACAAAACCGGCAGATTCTCAGCCACGAGCTTGTGGATCTCGGTCATCTTGGCGTGCTGTTCGGACACGTCGGTGGTGGCCGCGATTTCCTCGAGCAGGGTCTCGATCTCGGGGATGCGCATCTGGTGCATCGCCTGTTCACGGACCTGGCCGGGGATCATGGAGCCGGGATTGAACATCGACTTGTAGATGAACCACGGCGTCGCATGGGTTTCGCCCCACATGATATAGACGTCGTAATCGCCAGTCGGATAACCGTCGAACCAGGCGCCTTCTTCCATGGTGCGAAGCTTGGCGTTGACCCCGATATCCTGCAGGTTTTCCGAAACCGTCTGCAGCGTGTTCACCCAGTCAGTCCAGCCCGAAGGCACCCGCATGTCGAAATCGATGGGCGAACCATCCGGATTGTCCCGCCAGCCATCGCCGTCCTGGTCGGTATAACCGGCCTCGTCGAGCTTGGCGGCCGCGGCCTCCGGATTGTACTCCATCAGATATTTGTAGGGTGCCAGCGCCTCGTCATCGAACCAGGCCTCGAAGAACTTGCCCGTGCCGACCGGATAAGGCGTCTCGGTGGTCAGCCCGAAGGTCGAGATCTCGAGAATGGTCGGCCGGTCGATGGCCATCGACATGGCCTGGCGGAACGCCAGATCGCTGAACGGCTTCTTGGTGGTGTTGAGCTGCAGATTGGTGTCGCCATCGGGCGGCAGCCAGTAGTGGTTGTATTCGCTCTTGGGCGTGTAGGTGATCTCTGGATCGGTCATGCCGTCGCCGGCCCAGTCGAGATCGCCCACCGTGATCGCCGCGATCACCTGCTCATTGCCGCTCAATTGCGGGAACATCAGGCAGTCGATCGGGTTCTCGTCATTGCCCCGGTAGTAGGGGTTACGGCACATCTGGAACGAGCCACGCGAGAAATCGGTGATCTGGGTCCAGGGGCCGGTGGCCACATTGTCCACATTGGCGAAATTCTTCGGATCGTCGACCGAGGACCAGATGTGCTCGGGCAGCGGAAAGACGATGCCGATATTGTAGTGCGCCAGTGAATCCGGCTTGTTGAGCGTGAAGGTGACGGTGTGATCATCGACCTTCTCGATGCCGGTAATGGAGCCGGAATCGGTTTCGGTGTTGTAGTGATCGAACCCGATCGGGAAGTCGGGGTGCTCTTTCGAATAGTTGAAGGTGAACACCACGTCATCGGCGGTGAAATCCTCACCATCCGACCACTTCACCCCTTCCCTGAGGTGATAGGTGACGCTCATCAGATCGTCCGAAATGTCATAGGACGTGGCGAGCGCCGGGAAATCCTGATCCGGGTGGAACACATTGTAGATCCACAGCGGCTCGTAAGCGAAGTCCTGCACATAGCCGGACGGTCCGCCATAGTTGTACGGGTTGAAATTCTCGACATGGGCGTCGGTGTGCCGCGGCATCAACCGCAGGACCACATCGCCATCATCAGCAAAAGCGGCGCCGGTTCCGGCTGCGATGCCCACCATCGCAACGCCGGCCAGCAAATGACCAATCTTCTTCATCGTTCTCCTCCTAGCGAAAATCAGGTCGTATGGGATCGTTCCCACATCAGGGAACAAAACATTGCCTACTTCTATTCCTGTCGGTGCGTCCCTTTCCTCTCCCGATGGCCGGTTGTTGCCGGCAATGCCTTTACGGCTTCTCGTTCAACTTTTCGCGCTGCCTGAAGGCGCGGCTACACTGCCCCGGACGATCAGCTCGGCCGGGACGATAACGGACTTCTGCTCCAGCGGATGTCCGCTCAAGAGCTTGAGCAGCATTTCGGCTGCAATGCGCCCGACCTCTCCGATCGGCTGACGGACCGTGGTCAGCGCCGGAGTCAGATGGCGGGCGTGGAAATTGTCGTCGAACCCGATCACGGACACATCTTCGGGAATGCGGTAGCCGAGTTCCTTGAGCGCCAGCACAGCGCCGGCGGCGATATCATCGTCCCCTGCGAAGATCGCGGTGTACGGCGCCTTGTGGGCAAACAATCGCTTGATGGCGTCATAGCCATATTGCTCGGTGAAGGTGCCGTGTTCGACATTGATATCGTCGAGGGTCAGCCCCCTCGCCTCGAGCGCACGCTCGATGCCGCGAACGCGCTGACGGGAGTCCCGATGCGCCGTGCCCCCGCCCAGATGGGCGATGCGGCGATGCCCCTGGTCGAGAAGATAGGCCATGCCGGCCTCGGCACCGCCAGCATTGTCGACCGTCACGGCACCATCGGCGACCGGATAATCACTGGCACCGACCATGACGACGGGAATACCCGCAGCACGGATGATGTCGGCGACTTCGCGCCGGATCGGGTTTTCGAGATTGAGTACCAGCCCATCGCAGGACCGGTCGACCAGTTCGATGATCGCCCGTTCTTCCTCGGCGGTATCGCCAAAGCCGGAAGACAGAAGCAGCCCCTTGCCCGCATCGCGGCAGGCTTGCTGGGTGCCGCCCACCATCTGGGCGTAGAACGGGCTCGTGACATCGAGGACGACGCCGCCGATGATGTTGGACCGGTTGGAACGCAGGCCCCGCGCCATGGTGTTGGGGCGATAGCCCAAGGTCGCGATCGCCTCTTCGACTGCGCGCCGCTTGGTCTCCGACACATAGCCATTATCGGCGATGACGCGCGACACGGTCGACTTCGACACCTTGGCCAGTCGCGAAACGTCCTTGATGGTCACCATCGGTGCCCAGCCCTCCCCTAGACCATGTCAACGTTCTCTTGGAATCGCTGAGATGGTCCAAACTCTTCTTGTCGCGTTCCCCGACCGTGAACCGATATCCACGTCACCTGGAAACGTTCCAACGCTCCTCATTCAGATGTGGGAACGTTCTCATAGTTATTTTTCACTGAAGATGAGGAGTCAAGCCGAAAAAGCCTTTCGCGGAAAGTCAGCAATCCCCATCAGCCGGATTGCCGGGGGATAACTCATGCCACAAGGCCGAGCATCGCCGCGGTGACAACCCCCGACAAGACTGCCAGAAGCATCTGTTTTTTCAATAGCATGACGGCGATCGTTACAGCAGTTGCCACCCACACCGTCCACCCGCCCTCGAGCGCTTCGGGGACAACGAACGCCACCAGCACCGAACCCGACATCGCGTCGAGAAAACGTTCGATAACCGGGGTAACCCGCACCCGCGACATCACCCAGATCCCCCCGATGCGGGTCAAATAGGTGACGATCGCCATGCTGATAATGATGAGCGTGAGGTTCGAGGTCATCATAACCCGCCCTCTCCGGCCGCCGGCGACGGCGTATCCTCATCATCTCTCTTCGAGGGCTTCATGATCGCCCCGGTGAGCCCCCCCGCCAGGCCGCCGGCAAGCACGTGCCAGTTCTCGGGCAAGACGTGCGTGGCCAGTATCGCGACCGCTGCGGCCACAAGCCAAGGCACCACCCCGCGCCGCGTGACCCCCATGGAGACCACGGCGCAGGACAGGAAGCCGATCATCAGCATATTGAGCCCGAACCGCGCCGGATCGTCGATCCCCTGCCCGGCATAGGCGCCGATGGCGGTGCCGATAATCCAGCAGATCCAAATCGCCAGCCCGCCGCCGAACAGCACACCGAGACCCATATCGGGACTGCGGCGCGCCGTCATCGCCATCGCCCAGTTGATGTCGGAGATGACTGCCGCCACCACATGCCGCAAACCGAGGGGCAGGCGGCTGAGCGCGGGATAAAGCGTCGCCCCGAGCAGCAGATGCCGCGCATTGACCGCGAACACGGCCAGCAGCAGCGGCGCCAGCGCGACGGGCGCTGGCCAGAAGCCCAGTGCCACGAATTGCGAGGCACCGGCGAACACCAGCGTGCTCATCAAAACGGTTGCGGCAGGATCGATGCCCAGTTTGACCGCAGTGATGCCGAACGCCGCCCCGAAGGGAATGACGAGCGCGGCAACGGCAGCAAGGGAGCGGGCGCCGGCAAGCGCGCCGGACAGGGTGAGCGGATGAGACATGAGAAAGACGGAGCAGGAAATGCGGAAGTGTTCAGGAACACTAACCGTGATTTTTCCGCCGTCAATGGCTCATCCGAAAACCCCCGCGCTGACCCGGCAGGCGCCCGCTCAACTTAAAGAGTGAACGGCTCAGAGTTTGCCCTTGCGCTTGAAATAATCGAGCGTACCGCGCTGATAGACATGGTCGGTGTCGAGCACCTCGCCGATGTCGTAAAAGGGTTTCCCCGCCACATCGTCATAGATCGGCCCGAAATCCTTGTGCGCGAAATCGAGCAGTTCATCGAAATCGTTGATGACGAAATAGGTCGGCTGATAATCGTCGATGAAATAGTCCTGCCGCATCACCCGGCGAATATCGAATTTCAGGTGATTGGGGGACGGGTTCTCAAGCGCGAATTGCGTTTCGCCCATTGAGGACAGAATGCCCGCACCATAGATCCGCCGGCCCTCGGGGGTGTTGATCAGCCCGAACTCGGCAGTGAACCAGTAATATTTGCCAAGATTGGGCAGCGCGCCGCGACGCCGCGCTTCGACCCCCTGCGCTCCGTAAGCCTGCATGAAATCGGCAAAGCGCGGGTCGGACAACAGCGGCACATGGCCGAACACATCGTGGAAGATATCCGGCTCTTCGAGATAATCCATCTCGCTTTCCGGCCGGATGAAAGCCCCGGCAGGGAAACGGCGATTGGCCAGGTGCTCGAAGAAATATTCGCCCGGCACCAGATCGGCCACCGCAACGACCTCCCAGCCGGTCAGCTTTTTCAGCTTGGCTGACAGTTTCTCGAAATCGGGAATACCGCCCTCGGAAAGCTCGAGGGTGTCGACCGCCTTGATGTACTCGTCGCAGGCCCTGCCCGGCAAAATCGCCTTCTGCCGCGCCATCAGCCGATCCCAGCGGTCATGCTCTTCGGCCGAATAGGTCTCCCATTGCTGGTCGATCGTGTAGTCGGCGTGCTTGGGCACCTCGGCGTAGCGGTTTTTGGAAGTCTGGATTTCCTGCATCGATGTTCCTCCTCTTTGAAAGAGGTTAGGCATGAATTGGCGAAATAGGCATTCGAACCGCGCCTCTCACAGCCATTAGGAGAAATCCTCTTTCCGAAATGCGCAGTTCCTGAAATATTCCGATCATGAAGCTGACCCAGAAAGACCGCCGCATCATCCGTGCCCTGCAACAGGACGCCTCGCGATCGTTCAAGGATTTGGCCGAAGCCCTCGATATGTCACCGGCATCGGTGTGGCGTTCGGTCCAGGAACTGGAAAAGGCCGGGCTCATCACCCGCCGCGTCGCCCTGACCGACCCGATCAAGCTCGGGCTGGCGGTGAGCGTCGTGGTGCAGGTCCATCTCAAGGACCACTCCCAGGAGAACCGCAAGGCCTTCGAACAGATGGTGGCGAACGAAGCCATGATCACCCAATGCTGTTCGCTGGCGGGAGGATTCGATTATTTTCTCATGGTGCGCGCCGAGGACATGGAAGCGTTCGAGACGTTCATGATGATGAAGCTCCTGTCCCACCCGGCCGTGGCCACGACAAATTCCAACGTCGTCATGCGCGAGCAGAAATTCACCACCGAATTACCGGTACCCGGGCTTTAGGAGGCGATCGCGACTCGTCCTCGCCCTTCGACAAACTCAGGAGGCTCAGGGTGAGGTGGCCTTGCATCCCCTCTTCGCGTCACCCTCGGGCTTGACCCGAGGGTCCATGAGGCGCTGCAGGGCGTGCTGCGGTCGTAAATGATCCGTACCGTTCACCGAATGGCACCTCATCATGGATTCTCGGGTCAAGCCCGAGAATGACGAAGGTGGAAAGGCGTGGCCCCAAGCAAACAACAGGCTCAAAGTGAGGGTGGTTGGCAGTCGCATCCTTCCGTGCCGCCCCGGACTTGATCCGGGGCCTGTTAGCATGTGGCATGGAGGTCCCGGCCGGTTTCTTGCCTCACGCCGGCAGGCTGGCCGGGACAGCACAGCTTGTGGACGGTGGACTGATCAAAAAAGCGGTGTCATTCCCGTGAAAACGGGAATGACTCATTGGCTTTCGCCGGAATGACGGCGGAGAGTGTTGCAGACCCCAGCCCGCCCTTGCGCCTCGCGCCACCTGCCCACACATTGGCTCGCGGAGGCACCGGGAGGGCAATCTGAAATGGGCAACCAGGAACAGTTCTGGGACAAGATTGCCGGCAAGGCGGATGACACTGACAAACCGCTGGGCGAGACGGCGCAAGCAATCGTCGCCGCGGCCAAGACGGTGCTGAAGCCCGATATGACCGTTATCGATTATGGATGCGGATGGGGCGGCATGACCGTCGAGATCGCACCATCGGTCAGAACGGTCCATGCGGTCGACATTTCGGGAAACATGCTGGCACTGGCCAAACAGAAGGCCGCGCTGCGCGAAGTCGGCAACATTGCCTTCCACCATGGAGACTTGAGCGCTGTGCCGCTCGAACCGGCCACAGCCGATGCGCTGCTGGCCTTCAACGTCCTGCACCTCGTCGATGACTCGGCACAAACCCTGGCGCAGATCGCCGCGCTGCTGCGGCCGGGCGGGCTGCTGATCGCCTCCACGGCCTGCATCCGGGAACGCTGGAGCCTGATGCGGATCGCCACCAGAGCCCTGATGGTCACCCGCATCCTGCCGCATATGAACCGGTTCGATATCGCGGGCTATGAGCGCCTGATCGCCAATGCCGGCTTCGAGATCATGCAATCAACAAGCCTCACCGCCCTGCCCGACCAGCTTGTGGTCGCGCGAAAGACCTGAGCCGAACTCAGGCGCCTTCGCTCAGCACTTCGGCGAACCGTTCGACCGCCCAGTCGACCTGATCCTCGGTGATGACCAGAGGCGGCGCAATGCGGATGGTGTCGGTATGGGTGTCCTTGGCGAGGATCCCCTTATCCTTGAGCTTGAGGCAATAAGGGCGCGCACCGCCGGCCGCCGGATCGAGATCCACCGCGAGCATCAGACCGCGGCCGCGCACTTCCGTGACAAGGTTCGAACGGATCGAACGCAACCCTTCCATGAAGCGTGCCCCCATCTTTTCCGCGTTCTCGATCAAGCCTTCTTCAACCAGCGCCTTGAGCGCGGCACGGGCCACTGCACAGGCCAGTGGATTGCCGCCAAAAGTGCTGCCATGCTGACCGGGCTGGAGAACGCCGAGCACTTCCGAGTTCGAGAGCACGGCAGAGACCGGATAGAAGCCGCCCGACAGCGCCTTGCCGACAAGGGTCACATCAGCCTCGATGCCCTCATGCTCTTCGGCGAGGAGCTTGCCGGTGCGCCCGAGCCCGGTCTGAATCTCATCTAGGATGAGCGTGACATTGTGCTCGGTGCAAAGCTCGCGAACGCCTTTGAAATAGCCTTCAGGCGGGATGATAACCCCGGCTTCGCCCTGGATAGGCTCGACAAGGAAGCCGACAGTGCTTTCGTTGATCGCTGCGGCAAAGGCAGCGAGGTCACCGAAGGGCACCACGCGGAACCCGGGTGCGAACGGCCCGAACCCGCCACGGGCATCCGGGTCGGTCGAAAACCCGACAATGCCCATGGTGCGGCCGTGGAAATTGTTCCGGCACACAATGATCTCGGCCTGCCCTTTGGGCACACCCTTGACCTCGTAGCCCCATTTGCGCACGGCCTTGACCGCGCTTTCGACGGCCTCAGCCCCGGTGTTCATCGGCAGGATCTTGTGAGACCCGGTGAGCCTGGCGATATCCTCGTAGAACAATGCAAGCTGGTCGTTGTGAAAGGCACGGCTGGTGAGCGTCAGCTTTGCCGACTGCTCGATCATCGCCTCGCGGATCTTCGGATGGCAATGGCCCTGATTGACCGCCGAATAGGCCGAAAGGCAGTCGAGATAGCGATTGCCATCGGCATCCCAGACGTGAACCCCTTCGCCGCGCACCAAAACCACTTCGAGCGGGTGGTAATTGTGGGCGCCGAGCCGGTCTTCCATTTCCATCAGGTCGTGCGGATCGATTGTCATCGCGTTCATTCTGCCTCTCTCATTTTTGCCTCACGCCGGCGGGCTGGTTTCTGCCTCGCGCCGGCGGGTTCTATGTGGTGGCCAGCGCCGGCGGCTGGATCAAGCCGCCTGGGTCGGCCGATCGAAAATGCGTCGGCCAAAGCCGCTGGCAGCCAGTTCGACCATCAGCCGGGCACTCTTGCCCCGGTCGTCGAGAAACGGGTTGAGCTCGACCAGGTCGAGCGAGGTGAGCCGGCCAGACCGGTGGATCATCTCCATGACCAGATGGGCCTCGCGGAACGTCGCGCCGCCCGGCACGGTGGTGCCGACGCCAGGCGCCACTTCCGGATCGATGAAATCCACATCAAGGCTGACATGCAGCATCGCATCGTCGCGTTCGACCTCACCGAGGATACGCCGAAGAATGGCGCCCACACCCATCTCGTCGATCATCGGCATGTCGCACACATCGACGCCGCGCTGGGTCAGAAGCTCCTGCTCCGCCGGATCGACCGACCGGATGCCGACGGCGTGAAACCGGGAGGGCGGCAAGGCGGGGGCATCCATCAGCCCCTCAAACCCTTCCTCCCCGCAAAACCAGGCCGCGGGCATGCCGTGCATGTTGCCCGAGCCCGAAATCGCCGGCGTGTTGAAATCGGGATGCGCATCGAGCCAGATCACATGCAACGCACGGCCCTCAGCTTCGGCATGACGCAGCGCCGCGCCCACCGAGCCGAAGCCCAGGGCATGATCACCACCGAGAAATATCGGCAGCCGTGCCTCCCTGAACACGGCTTCCCCGGCTTCGGCGATGGCGCGGGCAAAACCGGCGACGCGGGCCGGTTCCCGGGCAGTGCCGCCGGGGATGTACGAGGTTTCCTGCGGGATGACATCGCCCCGGTCTTCGACGCGGTAGCCGAGCGCTTCAAGGCTTTCGGCGATCCCGGCAATGCGCAGCGCCTTCGGCCCCATCGAACAGCCGGGGCGCCCTGCTCCCTCCTCCATCGGCACGCCGATGAGGCTGACTGTCTTGGTGTTGGGGTTCTGTCGCATGCCATCCTTCCCGAAATCGCCGGCCAAAAGGCCCGGGCGCAGACTGACAGCCCCACCTGTTAGCGAAAAGATGGCAAAGTGCTCATTAATGATCTATCATTGATCACTTTGATAACAGCTGATTAGCATTATGCACATACTCGATGAAACAGACCGCCAGTTGATCGCCCAACTGCGCCATGATGCGCGGCTGCCGGTGGCCACGCTCGCCCAGCGCCTCGGCGTTTCCCGGGCCACCGCCAAGGCGCGACTCGACCGGCTCGTGGAAACAGGCGTGATCGAACGGTTCACGGTCGAGCTGGGCGGGGTCTCCGAACATGCCGGTGTGCGGGCCATCACCCTGATCGAGGTCGAGGGCAAGGTTGCGGACCGCGTAGCCCGGGTCCTTCTGGGCCTACCGGAGGTACACGCCCTGCACTCGACCAACGGACGCTGGGACCTGATCGCCGAGATCGAGACCGACAGCCTGCAGAGTTTCGACGAGGCGTTGCGCCAGATCCGGTTGATCGACGGGGTGAACCTCACCGAAACCAGCATCATGCTGGCGACCCGCCTGCGCTCGTCGCGGCGGCCCACAAAATCCTGACCTACGGTCAGAGCCGCTGGAATTGCCGGTTGCGCATTTTTGTTGTTGTCTGATTACTCAATTATCGCCAGTCTAAATGATCAATTGCGGCAACGACCAACTAAGGGCAACGGATCGACGCAGTTTATGGCACCCATTCTCGAAGCGCGGGATATCCGCAAATCATTTGGGCTGCTCGAGGTCCTCAAAGGCGTAACGGTAACCGCCAGCAAAGGCGAAGTCATCTCGCTGATCGGCTCATCGGGGTCAGGCAAGTCGACGCTCTTGCGCTGCATCAACATGCTCGAAATCCCGGATTCCGGCTCGGTCGCCCTCGATGGCGAGGAGATCAGGATGGCCGGAAAACCGCCTCATCGCCACCCGGCCGACGAGGCGCAATTGCGCCGCATCCGTTCCAAGCTTGGCATGGTCTTCCAAAGCTTCAATCTCTGGTCGCATCTATCTGTAATCGATAACGTTATGGAAGCACCGATCAAGGTGCAGAAGCGGGATCCTGAAGAGGTCCGCGAGCAGGCGCTCGAGCTGCTCGACAAGGTCGGTATCAGGGAAAAGGCCGACAGCTATGCGAGCCAGCTTTCGGGCGGGCAGCAGCAGCGCGCCGCGATCGCCCGCGCGCTCTGCATCAACCCGGAAGTGATGCTGTTCGACGAGCCCACATCCGCACTCGACCCCGAACTCGAAGTCGAGGTGCTGCGCGTGATCCGGCTGTTGGCCGAGGAGGGCCGCACCATGGTGCTCGTGACCCATGACATGAAGTTCGCGCGCGACGTCGCGCACCGCACCATCTTCCTCCACAACGGGATGATCGAGGAAGAGGGCACATCCGATGAAGTCTTCGGGGCGACCCGCTCCGAACGGCTCAAACAGTTCCTGAGCGCAGGGGCGCCTGAATAGGCGGCAAGCTGCGATCACGGAAACCCGGGGCCGCAAGGCTCCGCCAACAGGGAGAAACTGATGAAAACACTAATCCTAGCAGCTCTGGCCGCGACCACGCTTGGTGGTGCGGCCATTGCCCAGGAAGTCCGGCTTGGCACCGAAGGCGCCTATGCACCCTGGAACTTCATGGGCGACGACGGCGAAGTGGACGGCTTCGAAATCGAGCTCGGCAACGAATTGTGCGAGCGCGCCGGCCTCTCCTGCACCTGGGTGGTGAATGAATGGGATACCATCATTCCGAACCTTGTAGCGGGCAACTACGACGCCATTATCGCTGGCATGTCGATTACCGACGAGCGCATGCAGACGATCGATTTCTCGGACAACTACTATCCGCCCGATCCGTCGAAATTCGCTCAGGCCGCCGGCGCCGACATCAATTATGATGATCTCAGCGGTATCCGCATCGGTGTGCAGGGCGCGACCATCCAGGCCGCCTATGCCGAGCAGAATTTTGGCGAAAACAACACCATCCTGTCCTATGAAACCGCCGACCAGTCGGTAGCGGACCTCTCGGCAGGCAATGTGGACGTGGTGCTGGCCGATGGCGGCTATCTCGCCCCTATCGTCGACGGTTCTGGCGGTGCGCTCGAATTCGCCGGCCCGGACGTGATGATCGGCGGCGGCGTCGGTATCGGTCTGCGGAAGGACGATGACGAGATCGAAGCCAAGTTCAACGAGGCCATCGCCTCGATGAAGGCGGACGGCTCGCTCAACGAGCTGATCACCGAGTGGTTCGATCCCCCCAACACCTTCCCGGAAGAGTAAGTCAATCACCAGGGCGCGGGGACCTCTCCGCGCCCTTCTTGACGACGGTCAGTTGGGGACACGCCGCCAATGCTGGAATGGTTGACCGCTGCCCTTGGCGATGATGTCGGCTTCTGGGTCGAATATCTCACCAATGGCAAGCACCTCGCCTTCTACGCCAGTTTCCGCTTCACCATTCTCGCCGGCATTCTGGGGGCTGCCTTCGGGCTGGTCTTCGGGCTCGGCGGGGCGACGTTGAGGCGGTCGGGGTTCGCCCCGCTGCGCTGGCTCGGCATGGGCTATATCAACGTCGTGCGGGGCGTGCCGGACGTGTTGTTTTTCCTGTTCTTCCCCCTCGCCTTCGAACAGGCGGTGGAGTGGATCATCGCCCTGAACGCATGCAGCGCGGAAGTGCGCGAAGCGGCGACCCGCTGGCCCCCTTGCGCAGAGGCCAACTGGTTCCTGGGCACAACCGAATACCTTCTGCTCGCCAGCGTTTCGCTCGGCCTCGTCTACGGCGCCTTCGCCGCCAATGTCATCAATGGCGCGATGAACGCGGTGCCAAGAGGTCAGCTTGAAGCCGCACGCGCCTATGGCATGAGCCGGTTCCAGGTGCTTTGGGGCATCCAGATCCGCCAGATGTGGGTCTATGCCCTGCCCGGCCTCTCCAATGTCTGGATGCTGTTGTTCAAGGCGACCTCGCTGCTCTCGCTGCTGCAGATCGCCGATATCGTTCTATGGGCCGACAGGCTGGGCGCGCCGAACTTCATCGCCCGCGTCGGGCTGGTGCATGGTGACTGGCGCTGGCGCTACTATCTCGTCCTGTTCATCTTCTACATTCTGGTGACCTGGCTCTCCGAGAAGTTCTTCAAAATGCTGATGCGCCGCGCCGGCCGCGGCATTCTGGCGGAGGCAGGCTGATGGATTTCCTCGCACCGATCCTTTCCGACATCCAGACGTTGGCCGTACCGAGCCTGTTCAACATCTATTTCGCCTTTGCCTCCATTCCGGTGGGCTTCCTGTTCGCGATCGGGATGGCGCTCGGCAAGAATTCGAAGAACCCGGTGATCGCCCATCTTTCGGCGGGCTATATCTACGCTTTCCGCGGCTCGCCGCTGTTTATTCAGCTCTTCATGTTCTATTCGATCATGCTGGCGCTCAACCTGCCGCTCTGGAAGCCGCTCGGCTGGTCTTGGCTGGTGCTGCACCCCTTGTTCCTCGGGCCGCTGATCCTAACCCTCAACACCACCGCCTATTCGGCCGAGATCTTCTATGGCGCGCTACAGGCGATCCCGCGCGGGGAGGTCGAGGCCGCCCGTGCCTTCGGCATGACCCGATACCAGCAGTTCCGCACGGTTGTTTGGCCGAACATGATCCGGCTGGCCTGGCCGGCCTACACCAACGAGGTGGTGTTCCTGTTCCACGCTACTGCGCTCATCTATTTCACCCTGCCGGTGATCGATGAGCAAAAGGATCTGATGAACAAGGCCGGCGAGCTTTTCGAACGCGATTACAACGTGTTCCTGCACTTCTCTGTCGCAGCGCTCTATTATCTTACGATCTCGCTGGTCATCTTTTTCGTGTTCGGCCAGATCTACAAATATCTCATGCGGCACATGGACTCCGGCCAGCCCCGGCGCTTGCGATTCAAGCCGAATTATTTGCGCTGAGACACCAAGATTGGGCTTGCCGCCTGACCCATCTCATTCGTCATGCTCGGGCCTGACCCGAGCATCCATGATGAACAAACACTCGGGCAGTAGTCGTGACTCTCACGACCACCGCACGGGCTGAATCGCCTTATGGACCCTCGGATCAAGTCCGAGGGTGACGAGGAATGGGATGCAAACTCCTTCCCTCACCCGCTCCAGTAACCGCTCATCTTGCGGACACGGTCTTCAAAGGCGCTGATCTGGCGGTCGGCATCGACGCCGAGCTTGGAATAACAGGCCGCGAGGAGGACCTCCGAAGCGGTGAGGCATGCTGCCATGGAATGAATCCGCCCGACCCGCGCGCGGGTGATTTCAAGCACATGATCACAGGCGACCCCCAGCGGCGACGAGGCATTGTCGGTCACCGCCACGCTGGGAATGTTGTTGGCATTGAGATAGCGCCCGAGTTGCACCGCCTCGGTCGAATAGGGCGCGACCGAATAGACAATGACAAGGTCGCGCGGCCCGGCGATGGCCAGGTGGTCGGCGGCACCGGACATGGTCTGGTTGGCGAGCCGGAACTTGGGCATCGCCATGCGCCCGAGATAGACAAGATACTGCGCAAAGGGATGCGCAGACCGGAAGCCGACGGCGAACACGGTCTCCGCCGCGAGGATCGCGTCACTGGCGCGATCGACTGCCTCGACGAAGACATCTTCCTTGCGCCGGTCGATAACCGGAAAGCCGGCCAGCAACTCACGCCCCGGGACAGTGCTCTGCCTCGACGCGGGCGGCGCTGGCGGCGCAAAGGTTCGAAACGCACGGCGCAAATCGCGATAGCCTTCGAACCCCACATACCGGGCAAGTCGCACAACGGTGGCGGGAGAGGTGCCGGCAGCCATGGCCAGTTCGCGCGCGGTGAGAAACGGGACCTCATCCGCATGGGCAAGAACATGACGCGCCAGGCGCCTGAGCTGGGACGGCATCTGCGAAAGACGGCTCGTGATCAGCCGCTCGACTTCCCGGGCCGCCTGCCCCCCGTCGGCGCCCTCTCCTTCCGATTTTGACCGGTTGGACAATTTTCCCCCAAACTTTCTTTGCCGCCCCTTGTTGTGACTCCCAAGGAATCCGGGGCTTGCCTGACAATTAACACATTCAGCGCATGAAACAAATGTTTCACCGATATTGACGCCTGCAAAACGTTTGTGCCTTGATCGGCAGGTACTAACGAATTGAGACGCACCCAATTCCAGATACCAACAGGGAGGCACGCGATGAACAAACTTGCTCTCGCCGCCATGGTTGCGCTGTCCGCCGGAGCTTTTTCCGGCGCTGCCAGCGCTCAACAGCAATTCATTTCGATCGGCACCGGCGGGGTGACCGGGGTGTATTATCCCACCGGTGGCGCCATCTGCCGTCTGGTGAATCAGGGCCGCAAGGACCACGGCATCCGCTGCTCGGCGGAATCGACCGGTGGTTCGGTCTACAACCTCAACACCATCCGCGCCGGAGAACTTGAATTCGGCGTCGCCCAGTCTGACTGGCAGTACCACGCCTATAACGGCACGTCCTCTTTCGCGGACCAGGGCCCGTTTGAAGGCCTGCGCGCCGTCTTCTCGGTGCACCCGGAGCCGTTCACCCTCGTGACCACGCCCGATAGCGGCATCGAGAACTTCTCGGACCTCAAGGGCAAGCGCGTGAACATCGGTAACCCCGGTTCAGGTCAGCGCGGCACGATGGAAGTGCTGATGGACGCCTATGGCTGGACCACGGACGACCTGGCCCTCGCCGGTGAGCTCAAGGCCGCCGAAAGCCCCGCCGCCCTGTGCGACGGCAATTTCGACGCCTATGTCTACACCGTCGGTCATCCGAGCGCGAACATCACCGAAGCGATCTCCACCTGCGGTGCCGTTATCGCTGACGTGACCGGCCCGGAAGTCGACAAGCTCGTCAACGACAACCCCTACTACCGCGTGGCCACCATCCCCGCGAGCCTCTATCCGGGGCTTGAGCGCGATGCCACCACCTTCGGTGTGGGCGCGACTTTCGTGACCTCGGCCGACGTGCCCGACGAAGTGGTCTACACGGTCGTCAAGGCGGTCTTCGAGAACTTCGACGACTTCAAGGGTCTGCACCCCGCCTTCTCGAACCTCAAAGAGTCCGAAATGATCTCGGACGGCCTCTCGGCACCGCTGCATGACGGCGCCAAGAAGTACTACGAGGAACGCGGCTGGATGTAATCCGGCGCAGTTTTCCGGGCGGTCCCAGCGGCCGCCCGGCTTTGCTTTGACCGCCTCGCGCCTCCGACACGAACAATCCGGCGCCGGCGTTTCGTAGTCTCAGGGGGGAGCGATGAGCAATACGAATGTAGACGATACTCCGGGTGGCCAGAAGTCAGGCGCCGACGTCGATATGATGGTCGCCGAGGTCGAATCCGGCGCCCGGCAGGCCGCCGGCTGGGTCGGCAAGTTCATCCTGTCACTTGCGTTTATCTGGTCCTGCTTCCAGCTCTATATTTCCTCGAATATCCCCTTCATCTTGGCCGAAGTCACCGGCCGCAGTTTCTGGGTTCTCAACAACCAGGACACCCGCCAGATCCACCTGGCCTTTGCGCTCGCCCTGGCGATGCTCGCCTATCCGCTCCTCAAATCGAGCCCGCGCGACCGTGTCCCCTGGTATGACTGGATCCTCGCAGCCCTTGGCGCGGTTTCCTGTCTCTATCTCTTTGTTTTCGCCGATCAGATCGCCAATCGCGCCGGTCTGCCCACCAACGCCGACCTCGTCATCTCGGCCATGGGTATCATCCTGCTGGCCATCGCGGTCTATCGTGCGCTCGGCCTGCCGCTGGTGATCGTCGCCGGCGTGTTCATGCTCTACGTCTTCTTCGGCAATGCCAGCTGGCTGCCCGATGCCATCCAGTGGAAAGGTGCCAGCTTCGGCAAGGCCATGTGGCACTTCTGGATGCAGACCGAAGGCGTGTTCGGGGTCGCGCTCGGCGTCTCGGCCACCATGATTTTCCTGTTCGTGCTGTTCGGCTCGCTGCTCGAAAAGGCCGGGGCCGGCAACTACTTCATCAAGCTGGCCTTCGCCCTGCTCGGACATTTCCGCGGCGGGCCGGCCAAGGCAGCCGTCGTTGCCTCCGCCCTGTCGGGGCTTTATTCGGGTTCCTCGATCGCCAACGTGGTGACCACCGGCACCTTCACGATCCCGCTGATGAAGCGCGCCGGCTTCAAACCCGAAAAGGCAGGCGCTGTCGAAGTCGCCTCGTCGACCAACGGGCAATTGACCCCGCCGGTCATGGGCGCCGCCGCCTTCCTGATCGCGGAATTCACCGGCATACCTTATCCGGAGCTTCTCAAGCACGCGCTGTTGCCCGCGGTGATCTCCTACATCGCGCTGGTCTATATCGTGCACCTCGAAGCCCTCAAACTGGGCCTTGAAGGCATGAAGCGCCCTTCCCCGCTCGGCACACTGGCCCAGCGGCTTTCGGGTGTCCTGTTCGGCTTCATCGGCATCGTGGTGCTGGCGGCCGTCGTCTATTACGGACTTGGCTGGGTCAAGACCGCGTTCCCGGGCATCACCTTCTGGACCGCGGCGCTGTTGTTCCTTGCCGGCTACCTCGTTTTGCTCTGGCTTGCGGCACGCAAACCCGATCTTGAGATGGACGACCCCAACGCGCCGATGGAGGAACTGCCGCGACCAGGCGAAGTGGCAATCACCGGGCTTTACTTCATCCTGCCGATCGTCGTTCTGATCTGGTGCATCCTTGTCGAGCGCCTCTCTCCCCAACTCTCCGCCTATTGGGCAACCCTGTGCATGATCTTCATTGTGCTGACCCAGCGCCCGCTCAAGGTGATGATGCGCAGCGCCGGCGATATCGGTGCCGCGCTGAGACAGGGTTTCGACGATTTCATCTCCGGCATGATTGCCGGCGCCCGCAACATGATCGGCATCGGGGTGGCCACCGCCACCGCCGGCATCATTGTCGGCACGGTCTCGCTGACCGGCGCCCACCAGGTCGTTGGCGCCTTTGTCGAGTTCCTCTCCGGCGGCAACCTCATCGTCATGTTGCTGCTGGTCGCCGTGATGAGCCTGATCCTCGGCATGGGCCTGCCCACCACCGCCAACTACATCGTCGTTTCTTCGCTGATGGCGCCGGTGATCGTGGCGGTGGGTGCGCAGTCGGGCCTGATCGTGCCGCTGGTCGCCGTTCACCTGTTCGTCTTCTATTTCGGTATTCTGGCGGACGATACGCCGCCCGTTGGGCTGGCCGCCTTCGCGGCGGCGGCGATATCGGGAGGCGACCCCATCCGCACCGGTGTGCAGGGCTTCACCTACGATATCCGGACCGCGCTGCTGCCGTTCCTGTTCATCTTCAACACCGAGCTTTTGTTGATCGATGTCGGGCCGATGAAAGCGATCTTCGTGTTCATCGTCGCGGTGATCGCAATGCTGCTCTTTGCAGCGGCGACCCAGGGCTATTTCTTCGCCAAGAGCCGCATATGGGAATCCCTGGCGCTCCTGCTCGTTGCCTTCACCCTGTTCCGCCCCGGTTTCTGGCTCGACCAGGTGCAACCCGCCTTTGACAATCCACCGCCGGCCGAGGTGATGACCGTGGCCGAACAGCAGCCACCGGGCAGTTCGATCCGGCTTGTGCTGACCGGCACTGATTTCGACATTTTCGAGGAAACGCTGACCACGACGATCCAGGTCGATCTGGGCGAAGCGGGGACGGGCGAGGAACGCCTTTCCCGCGCCGGGCTCGACCTGCTGGTCGATGAATCCGGCGCCGAGGTGCTCGAACCGCTGCCCGGCACGCCCTTCTTCGAGAAATTCACCGAGTTCGACTTCTATGGCGATGTGCCGGTGCATGTCGAACAGGTGCAGGTCGAAGCCGAGCGGATGCCCAAGGAAGTCTTCTATATCCCGGCCATCCTGCTGCTTGGTTTCGTGATCTGGATGCAGCGCCGCCGGCAGACGGTGCCGGCCTTCTTCGGAGCATTCTGATGTACAAGAAAATACTTCTCGCGGTCGATCTCGGGGACGAAGACAGCCTTTTGCCCCTGCTCAAGGAAGCCGAAGCGCTCGCCAGCTCCCACAATGCGGAACTGCATGTGCTGACCGTTGTGCCCAGCTACACCATGCCGCTGGTCGGTTCGTTCTTCCCGCCCGACTATGAACAGAACGCCATGACCGCTGCCCGAGAGGCACTGATCAAGTTCCTCGACGACAATGCCGAGGTCCCCGGCGCCATGAAGGGCCATGTCGCCCATGGCACCATCTACGATGAGATCATGAAGGCCGCAGACAAGTTCGGCTGCGACCTGATCATGCTCGCCGCGCACCGCCCGGCCCTGAGGGACTATCTGCTCGGTCCCAACGCTGCCCGGGTTGTCCGCCACGCCAACCAGTCCGTTTTCGTCGTCAGGCGCTAGCCCCGGCAACATCGGGGGGAGATTATGCAGTCCGCCCACCTTCTGGGCCGAAAGACCGGCGCCGACATGCCTGTCGTGGCAAGCGGCAAGGGTGTTTGGCTGACTGACACCAGCGGCAAAACCTATCTCGACGCATCGGGCGGAGCCGCGGTGTCCCCGCTCGGCCATAGTCATCCTGGCGCTATTGCGGCGGCCAAGGCCCAGCTCGACAAGATCGCCTTCGCCCATACCGGCTTCTTCACCTCCGAGCCCGCCGAGGAACTGGGCGAACGGTTGGCGGCACTGGCGCCTAAAAGCCTGAGCAAGGTCTATCCCGTCTCCGGTGGCTCGGAGGCGGTGGAGGCGGCAATCAAGCTTGCGCGCCAGTATTTCCTCGAGATCGGCCAATCCTCGCGCCGGCATGTCATCGCCCGCTGGCAAAGTTATCACGGCAATACGTTGGGTGCGCTCGCGGCCGGCGGCAATCGCTGGCGGCGCGGACAGTTCGAGCCCATGCTGTCGGGCGCCATGTCGCATATCGCCCCCTGCCATTATTGGCGTTTTGGTCATCGGGGAGAGAGCGAAGGGGACTATGCCCGCCGAGTGGCGGATGAACTCGAAACCCGCATCCTTGAACTCGGCCCGGACAATGTCGCCGCCTTCATCGCCGAACCGGTTGTTGGCGCCACCATGGGCGCGGTGCCAGCTCCGCCTGAGTATTTCGGGCGTATCCGCCGCATCTGCGACAAATATGGGGTTCTGCTGATCCTCGACGAGGTGATGTGCGGTTCGGGTCGGACCGGCAGCTTCTTTGCTTTCGAGCAGGAAGACGTCGTGCCCGATATTGTCACCCTCGCCAAAGGCATCGGCGCGGGGGTGCAACCGCTGGGCGTGATGATGCTGAGCGACAGCATCTACCACGCCATCGCTTCAGGCTCCGGCTTCTTCCAGCACGGCCACACCTATATGGGTCATCCGGTCGCCTGCGCCACCGGGGTGGCGGTACTCGACGCGATCGAAAAAGAGAACCTCATCGAAAACGTCCGCGACAAGGGCAAAAAGCTCCGCTCTGCACTCGACGCACAGTTCGGTCAGCACCCGCATATCGGCGACATTCGAGGGCGCGGCCTTTTCCTCGGGCTCGAGCTCGTCGAAGACAAGGACACCAAGGCCGCGTTCGATCCCGCCCGGCAGATTAACGGAAAGATTAAAAAAGCCGCGATGGATCAAGGCCTGATCTGCTATCCTGGAGGCGGGACAATCGACGGACGCTTGGGCGACCATGTGCTGCTTGCCCCGCCCTATATCCTCGAGGATGAGCATATTCCGCTCATCGTCGAGCGGCTGGCGGTGGCGATCGAGACCGCACTGGACGCCCGATAGGGACGCAATGCACAAGGCAAGGATCATGGTGGCGCCCAATGGCGCCAGGCGGGGTAAGGCCGATCACCCGGCCCTGCCCGTCACCATCGAAGAAATCGCCAAAACCGCCGCAGCCTGCCAGGAGGCCGGCGCACACGCCATCCATGTGCATGTGCGCGATGCCGAAGGCCGTCACACGCTCGACGCCGGACTGTATGCCGAGGCGATTGCCGCCATCGAAGCAGCCGCGCCGAAAATGGGCATTCAGATCACGACTGAAGCCGTGGGGCGCTATAGCCCGGAGGAACAGCGCGCAGTGGTCGAGACAGTCTCGCCCGACGCGGTTTCCGTGGCGCTGAGGGAAATGGCAGCTGCGGACGATCGCGGTGCCGCCCGGCGGTTCTACCATTGGGCCGACGAAGCCGGAATCGACCTTCAGCACATTCTCTACAGCCCCGACGAAGTGATCTGGCTGCGCAATCTGGTCCGCGCCGGTGACGTGCCCCGCGCGGGTCTCTCGGTGCTTTTCGTGCTCGGCCGCTATGCGGAAAACCAGCAGAGCCACCCTTCGGACCTGTCCCCGTTCATGAACGCGTGGCGCGCAAGCGGGCTCTCCGAGGGCAGCCGGTTCATGGTCTGCGCCTTCGGGCGTGCGGAAACCGATTGCCTGCTGGCTGCAGCCGCCGCCGGGGGCGATTGTCGCATCGGGTTCGAGAACAACCTCAAGAACCGCGACGGCAAGCCCGCCCTCGACAATGCCGCAAGGGTGCGCGAGCTGGTGCTGGCGCTCGCCACCCAGGCGACAATCGCCAAGCACACCGCCAACATGATCGATCAGTAACCGGCAGGTAACCACACTCGGCTGATTGGTGGATTGCCTTGGCGAGGGCTATCCGCAAGCCTTGCGCACCTGCCAAAGGCTTGATCCCGGGCTTGAATTCGCCGCCCGGACCGTGCTTTGTGCCCCGACCAACGACCATGAGGCCCGCAATGCTCGACGCGCTTTCCGCCATTCTCGACGCCCGCGATATCGTCACCACCTCGCCCGATATCGACCCCTATCTCGAGGATGCACTGGGTGAGTTTCACCAGCCGGCGATCGCGGCGGTCAAACCGCGCAACACCGAACAGGTCGCGGCCATTGTCAGGCTCTGCGCCGAACACAACATCGCCATCGCCACCCGCGGGGGCGGCTCGGGCTTCAATGGCGGTGCGACACCGACCCCCGAAGCCAGACAGATCGTCATTTCGCTCGAGCGCATGAACACCATTCGCGAAGTCGACACTGACAACGACGTGATCATCGCCGAGGCCGGCGTGGTGCTGGCCCATGTGCAAAAGGCCGCCGACGACGCCAACCGACTGTTCCCGGTCTCGTTTGGCGGTGAAGGCACCGCCCATATCGGCGGCATAATCGGAACCAATGCGGGCGGCAACAATGTCGTGCGTTACGGCATGACCCGCGCCCAGATCCTGGGACTTGAAGTGGTGTTGCCAGACGGCACGATCTGGGACGGCATGAAAGTCTTGCGCAAGGACAATACCGGCTACGACCTCAAGCAACTCTTCATCGGCGCAGAAGGCACGCTTGGCATCGTTACCGCTGCCGCCCTCGCCTTGCGCCCCAAGCCGCGGGTGCGGGCCACCGCCATTGCCGCAGTGCCGGATGTGGCGACCGCGCTCACCACCTTCCGCCGCCTGCGCGAGGAAGTGGGCGAGCTGATCGGCGCCTTCGAACTGATTCCGCGTTCCGGCTTCGAGGCCATCCGGGCGCACAAGGGCGAGCTCAACGCACCTTTCGCCGAACTGCCCGAATGGGCAACACTGATCGAACTTGAGGCCTCGGCCAAGTCCCTCGATCTCAACACTCTGCTCGAAGAGGCATTGGCGGCGATCTGGGAAGATGTCGGGCTCGAAGACGCGGTGATCGCCCAGTCCGAAGGACAGCGCCAGGCATTCTGGGCGCTGCGTGAGGGCCTGGGCGAAGCGCTCAGCGTCTCACCCAAGACGCTCAAATCCGACACCTCGGTGCCGCTCAAGGCAATCCCGGAATTCGTCGAAAAGACTACAGAAAAGGTGATGGCGGTCCTGCCCGATGCGATCCCTATCCCCTTCGGCCATGTCGGAGACGGTAACATCCACTACAATGTCGCGGTGCCTGACAGCATCGATCTCGAAACCTTCCGCAAGCACAAGAACGCGCTCGCCGATGCGGTGCATTCAACCGCGGTGGCACTAGGCGGATCGGTCTCCGCCGAACACGGGCTCGGGCAACTCAAGCGCGACCTCGCCGCTGCTGCCATGTCGGACGCGGAACTCGACCTGATGCACAAGATCAAGAACGCCATCGACCCCGAAGGGATCATGAACCCCGACAAGGTGATCAAGACACGCTGAGGTTCCTGGCCGCCCTCGCCCTTCGACGAGTTCAGGGTGAAGGCCGGGGGCAAGTGTGTCGGGAAGAGCTAACCCCAAAGCCCACGTCACCCTCGGGCTTGACCCGAGGGTCCATGAGGCGCTGCAACGCAAGCTGCGGTTGTGAACGGTCACGACAGTTTGCCGAGGGTCACCTCATCATGGATTCTCGGGTCAAGCCCGAGAATGACGAAGGAGTGTATGGCAATGCGTATCAAAAAACTTGAAGTCATTCCCGCGTAGGCGGGAATCCATGTGAATCAGAGATTTAGAACTGGTGGAGATGGTGGCACCATGCACGCTCCAATCATGACCACCAGTGTTTTTGAGGAGACTCAGTTGGATTCCCGCCTGCGCGGGAATGACGGAGAGGGAGTGGCAGTGTCGAAGTCAAACAAAGGGGTCATTCCCGAATAATCAGGGATCCAGCCGATCAGGTCGGGTAGTGACATCGAGATGGTCGTCAGCCTGGCGCGACACCGTCAAACCCTTTCCGAAGACACAAAAAGGGCCGGCAATGCCGGCCCTTGTCGCATTCGATCGCGGAAGACAGCGGGTCAGGCTGTCTCGGTGTCACCGAGATAGAGGTGATGCAGTTTCTCCGGCTCATCCAGCAGCGGCTTGGGCTCGCCGTCATAGACAACGCTGCCGCGCCGGAGCACATAGGCCCGGTCGGCCACCCCGAGCGCCAGCATCGCGAACTGCTCGACCAGCAGGATCGCAAGCCCATCATCGGCAAGCTTGCGCACCGCGGCCATCAGCCTCTGAACGATCACCGGCGCCAGACCCGCCGACATTTCGTCGATCAGCAGCACTTTGGGCCGGCACAGGATTGCCCGGGCGATGGTCAGCATCTGCTGCTCGCCGCCCGACAAAAGACCGCCGGCAATATGCTCACGCTGCTTGAGTTCGGGGAACAGCTCGAAGGCCTCATCGACCGAGGCATCCGGATGGCAAGCCACGGCGAGGTTCTCCCGGGTGGTCAGGGTCTTGAACACCGACCGTCCCTCTTCGATATGGATGAGCCCGCCACGGGCCCGATGCCCTGCGGTCTGCCTTTGGATCGGATGGCCATCGAAAAGGATATCGCCGCCAGTGACCGGAATGATGCCGGAGACCGCCTCGAGCAAGGTGGTCTTGCCGGCGCCATTGGCCCCGAGCAGCACCGAGATCGAACTCTTGTCGACCTTGAGCGAGACGTCCCGCACCACCGGCAGGGCGCCACGATTGACGGTCAGGGCGTTGATTTCGAGCGAACTCATGCTGCCGTCTCCTCTTCGACTGCGCCGACATAGGCTCGGACCACATCAGGATCCTCGAGCGCCACGGCAGGCGGCCCCGCGGCGATCACCCTGCCGAAATCGAGCACATAGATCGAGTTGCACGCCTTGCGGACCATATCGATGTCGTGCTCGACCAACACGACCGACGCCCCGAATTTCTCCGGGATCTCGGTGATACGCTGGGCGAGGAACAGGGATTCCTCATAGGACTGCCCTGCAGCCGGCTCGTCGAGCAGGACGATCTTGGGCCGCGCCGCCACCACGCCTGCCACATCGAGCAAGCGGCGCGTGCCGACATCGACCGTGGCAATCGGGGTCGAGGGGTGCGGGCAGCCAATCCATTGCAGGATCTCGTCCATCTCGGCCGGGGCAAGCCCGCGCCGGGCCGCCATGTTGAGATAGGACCCCACGGTCAACTCCGCCGGGATGCGGGTGGTCTGCCAGGTCCGGCGAAGGCCGGCCCGGGCGCGCTTGTGGGCATCGAGTCCATCAAGCTTTCCGCCATCAAGCGTGATCGCGCCCTGATAACTCGGCAAGAAGCCGGTCACGGCATCGATCAGCGTCGACTTGCCGGCCCCATTCGGACCAATAAGGCCGATCACGGCTCCTTCGGGCACCTCGACATCGACATTGTCGAGAGCCACCACCTGGCCGTATTTGACCCCCAGCCCCTTGATCGACAGGACGCTTCTGGCGCCCTCTGCAACTGGCGGTGGCGTGATCTGGCCGGCCTTGCGCATAACCTCTGGATAGGTCTTGGGACGAATGCCGACCTTGCGGCGCAGACGGCGTAGCCCGCCGCGCAGATCGGCGGCAATCGACCCACCCATCGACAGCGCCTGGGTTGCGCCGAGAGCAAAGGCGATATTGCCGATATCCTGCGGCAGGTTCAGCCGGCGCATCAGTTCGGGGAAGAAGATGATCAGCATGCCCCCGATCAGCGCCCCTTCAGCCAAGTGCGCGCCCGCCATCACGGTCACCGCATAATAGATCAGCGACACCATGATGTTGAAGCTGTCGGACACCAAAGTCTGCAGCTGGCCGGCGAGCAGCCCCCCGCTCACCCCTGAAACGAAGGCCGCGATGGCAAAGGCAGTGAGTTTGGACCACGCAACGGACACGCCGTGAGCAGCGGTGCCGCGTTCGGAGTGCTTGATGCCGACCCAGGACGCCCCGAGCGGCGTGCGCGACACGATGTCGAGCGCGATCGATATCACCGCATAGACCGCCACCACAAAATAGAAATACATGGGTACGGACGTGAAACCCGGCGGACGCGGCACCTGAATGAACTGGGTCTGGCCGGGAAAGGTAGTGGCCGCCAGAATGCTGTCGAACGCAGCGGCGAAGCCGAGCGTGACGATGGCGAAGTGAATGCCGCGCAGCCTGAGCGCGGGCAGCGCGATGGCGATGCCAAAAGGAACCGCAACCAGTCCCCCAATTGGAACCCATAAAAACAGGGTACCAGGCACCTGCCAGACATTGAGATAGGCCACCGTCCAGGCACCGATGCCGGCGAAGGCCATCTGGCTGAGGGCGATCATGCCCGCGCGCCCGGCAACCAAACCAATCCCTTTGAGCGCGATGGCGGCAATTACCGCACCGGTAAACAGAAATAACCAGTAGTTGCCGAGAAGGGTTGCCGCCGCCGAGCCGATTGCCAGCGCAATGACGAAACCAATGGTCCAGGGCCAGTTAACGTGCTTCATCCCACCGCTCATTTCTCTGCGACCACAACAAGACGGCCAGGATAATCAGGAAGGGCACAGTGCCCCGGAACTGCTGCAATTCGTCGATCGAGGCGGTGAAGCCTTCGATCATGCCGAGCGCGAGCCCGCCTACCAGGGTGAGCCAGAAGCTGCGGAAAAACCCGATCAGGGCCGCAGCGAAGGCCGGCACGACAAGCAGGCTGAGCGTCATGAAATTGGGCGGCCTTTGCGGCGCGATCAGCATCAGCGCCAGCGTGGTCGCGATACCGGCGACGGCCCAAACCCCGATAGAGAGAACGCGAGTCCGCATGCCCAGCAATTCGGCGGTGGTCGGCCGTTCGGACAGGGCGCGCAACTGAAGCCCGGTCCGTGTGTTGTTGAGGAACAGCGTTGCAGCACCGGCGAAGGCAATTGCCAGCCCGATGGTGGCAACCGCGGCCTTGGTGATCACCACCCCGGCAATCGTGAAGGCCGGCCCCGGAATGAGATCGGGGAACGGGCGCGGGTGCTGACCGCCGGTGACACGCAGCCCGATGGCCACGATACCCACCAAAAGAGCGACGGTGACCGCCGCCTTGGTCTGGGCCGGCGCCTCGGAGAACCAGGTCACCATGACGAGGCCGAGCACGATCGCGGCCAGCATGCCGGCAATCAGGCCGAGCCCGACGCCCGGCCAGAGGGGAAATCCGTGTTCGTGCAGCAGCACGAGCGTGAAGGTGCCAACCGCGCCAATGGCGGCACCGGTGAAATTCACCACGGCGACCAGCCGGTAGGTGAAAACGAGACAGACCCCGAGCAGCGCGTAGGCACCGCCGGCAGGCAATCCCGCCAAAATGGATGTCACATCCAGTGAAAGCATGATGAGATGACTTCCCCCATTTATGAAAAACGGCCGGCACCAAGCATTGTGGCGCCGGCCGAAGGTTCAGATGGCGCCGATCAGTCCCCCAGGACGAACCAGTCCGGGGTCTCGAGAACCCACTCGCCACCTTCAAGTTTCATGACCTTGGTCGCCCGCGAGGACGAGTGACGGTCGCCTTCGCCGAACATATACGGCGTACCCACCAGCGGGTGCTCCATCGGCTCCATGGTATGCAGGGCGTTGGTCACCGCTTCGCGGGTCACAGGGCCGTCGATGCCCTTGATCACGTCGATCATCAGGGTCGCGGCTTCATAGCCACCCTGGCTGAACGCGGTCAGTGGCAGGCCGGCGGTCTCCATGGCGGCCTTCCAGCCCTCATTGGCTTCCGAACCGGCTTCAGTGAACGGTTCCCATTCGGTTCCGGCATAGACCGGCTGGTTGGTGTCGGCAAGCGCCTCGGCAACCTGCACGGTGTAACCCGGTGCCAGGAACAACCAGTCGATACCCTCGATGTTCTGGGCGTCGGCGGCCTTGATCATCTGCACGACCTGCGGCTCGACCGTGTTGAACACGACCGCATCACATCCCTCGTCACGCGCCTTGAGCACATAAGGAGTGTAGTCGCCCTGGAACGGCACGGAATTGTCCACCAGGTGGATCTTCTGCCCGCTCAGCTCTTCCCAGTTGGCAACGGCTTCGGCATAGGCCTCGCCGGTACCACCAGTGATGATCCACATTGCGCACTGCTGGGTGTTGCCCAGCTGTTCGGTCGAGAACTGCAGCATCACAGTCGAAAGCAGGAACGGCCCCACATTGACCGGCGAGATCGACGGCACGTTGAAGCAGGCGGCGTCAACGCCGAGGCCCTGCATCGAGAGAATGCCGGAATTGTGGTAGTAGCCGGCGTTCACCTGGCATTCGAGCAGGCTGGCCGAGCCGACCATGGCGACGACGCCACGGTTGTCGACGAGGTCGCGTGCCGACTGCGCAGCGACCTGCGGATCGGCCTTGTCATCAAGCAGGATATACTCGATCTGGCAGCCATTGATGCCGCCTTCGGCATTGACCTGATCGAAAACGGCCGCGGTTGCGTTGGGCACTTCCGAAAAATCGGCAGGGCCGGTGATGGTGGAGATGCCACCCAGTTTGATCGTCCCGTCGGGACATTCGGGTGCGGCCATGGCAGCGCCCGTACTGGCGCTCATGGCCAGGACAGCGCCGAACACTGCCGCTGTCAGAGATCCGATTAGTTTAAAGCTCATAAAAAGCTCCTCCCGGTTGCTCGTATCCACCCGCCGGACAACCCGGCGGGTTGGGTATGGATCACGCATTGACGCGTGACAGATGGCGCCCGTCTTCCGCCGCCGGCCGGAGCCGCGGTGCTTCGATACGGGCGAATTTCGCCAAGGTGGTTTCGATGGTTTCGGCAGGGATATCCCGCACGATGAACACCAGCTTGGTGCGGTGATCGTCGGATGGCCATTGCTCAAGCATTTGCGGCGGATGGAAAACGTGCTGGACGCCATGAACCACGATCGGCCGCTCGGGATGATCGCTCACCCGGACGATGCCCTTGAAGCGCAGCATGTCGTCACCGCGCATCGCCGCCACCAATTCGAGCCAATGGGAGAAGGCGGCCCAGTCCACAGGGTCATCGATTATGGCGCTGTATGACCGGATGCCGCCTTCCTGCGCATGGGCGTGTCCGCCCGCATGCGCCCCCTCTGGCGCGTGACCATGATCGTGCCCATGCCCCTTGCTCTGGCCGTGATCATGATCGTGTGCGCCTGCCGCTGCCTCGTGCAGCCAGCGTTCGACATCGGGCGATTTGCCCGCAGCGTCGAACAGGCCAAGTTCGAAAATATCCTCGGGGCCAACCTCCCCGTTCGAAACCATGCGGATCGGCGCGGTGCCGTTATGTGCCCGCACTCCCCTGATCAGGGCGTTGATCGCATCGGTGTCGGCCAGGTCCGCCTTGGTGACCAGCAGCCGGTCGGCAACCGCCACCTGTTTGGCGGACTCGGCATGGTTGGTCAGCGTTCCCGCGCCATTGACGGCATCAACCGTCACCACCACACCGTCGATATGGAAACGGCCGATCAGCGTGTCGTCGGCCATTAGCGTGTGCAGGATCGGCGCCGGGTCCGCGAGACCCGTCGTCTCGATGACGATCCTGTCGAGCGCCTTGAGTTCACCCGCCGCAAAGCGGGTCTTGAGATCGACAAGCGTCTGGCTGAGGTCGCCGCGAATGGTGCAGCACACACAGCCATTGTCGAGCAGCGCGAAGCTTTCCTCGCTCTTCTCGATCAACAGATGATCGAGACCGATTTCGCCGAACTCGTTGATAATGGCGACCGTGCCGTCGAGGCCCGGGCGGGACAACAAACGGTTGAGCACCGTTGTCTTGCCACTGCCCAGGAACCCGGTCAGCACGGTCACCGGGATTGAGCGGTCAGGCGATATCTGGGAGGATGTCATTGTGCCCCTTAGGTCCGCTCAAACACTT
This sequence comes from Cucumibacter marinus DSM 18995, assembly GCF_000429865.1. GTDB lineage: Bacteria > Pseudomonadota > Alphaproteobacteria > Rhizobiales > Devosiaceae > Cucumibacter > Cucumibacter marinus. The sequence continues at coordinate 307,906 of NZ_AUCR01000002.1, read as the reverse complement.
TGCGCCCTTTGAAGAAGGTCTTCAGAACCCGGGTATCCGCGAGGTCCTTTTCGGGCGTTTCGAACAAATTGCGGTCGAGAACGATGAAATCGGCGAACTTGCCGCTTTCAAGCGAACCGGTGAACTCATCGATCCGCATCGCCTTGGCCGCGTTGATGGTGTAGATCTCGAGCACCTTCTCGAGCCCCAGCGCCTGCTCTTTCCAGAGCGACTGGCCCGGATAGGCACCCGAAGGATTTTCGCGCGTGATCATGCCCTCGATCCCGTCCCAGGGGTCGGGCTGCGGAGCGACCGGCCAATCGCTCCCCGAAGCCATCAGGGCACCGGCTTCGTCGAGCTTCTTGTTCGGCCAGAATCGCTCCGCACGCTCCTCACCCAAAGCCGCCTTGGTGGCCTCGAGGATCGGGGTCGGATACCAGATGATCGGGCAGAGATCGGCGACGACGCCCAATTCGGCGAAGCGCATGATGTCCTCTTCCCGGATGAAGCTGGCATGGGCAACGTGATGCTTGATCTCGGTCGGCCCGTTGAACGAACGCACGACCTCGAACGCGTCGAGCGCCTGCAGCACGGCGGCATCGCCTGCGCAGTGGATCTTGACGCCCATGCCTTCCTTTTCCGCATCCCCGACCCAGCGCACCAGCTCGGGCACGGTCATCTTGGTCGCACCGCAAAAACAGCAGCCATGAATGGTGTCGGGCACATAGGGCTCGACAAAGGCCGCGGTGCGCGCCGGCGGCACCCCATCGAGGAAGATCTTGATGAAATCGGGGAACACATGCTTGCCCCGATACTGTTCCTTGACCGCGATCAGTTCCTTGCCGACCTTGCCGAAGATAAAGCCCGGCTCGGTTGCCGGCAGGCAGGCGCCGGCCCAGCAGGTCATCTCGTCGCGATCATCGAGCCCCTTGAGCGCGGCCATCATGTATTCCATGCAGGCAGCATCAAGAAACGCGGTCACCCCGAATGAATTCAGCGTCGCCATGGCGCTTGAGGCGGCCTCACGCTGTTGCTCGGGGGTCAAAGGCTGCGCTTCGTCGGCGGCGCGTTCAACAAAGGCGGCCGCGGTTTCGAGCAGCACACCGGTCGCTTCGCCGGTTTCAGGATCACGCAGGATTTCGCCCTGCTCGGGATCGGCCGTGTCCCTGGTGATACCGGCAGCCGCCAGCGCCGCCGTGTTCACCCAACGATTGTGGTAGGTGTCGTCACGCAGCAGAACGGGACGCCCGCCAGCAGCGTCATCCAGAGCCTTCTTGGCTTCGAGCGAGTTCAGCCGGTCGGCAAAATTGCTGCCCCAGGAACCGCCAATGATCCAGCCACCCGGCTCTGTCTGGGCAGCGCGCTCGCGCACCTTTTCGAGCACTTCTTCGTAGCTGAGGGACGGCAGGAACCTGAGTTCGAACAGGTCGGATGCGCCGGCGATGAAGTGGTGATTGTGAACATCGACAATGCCGGGCATGACCATCTTGCCGTCGAGGTCGATGACCTCGGCGCCCTCGGTATAGCCCGAGATGACGCTTTCCGAACCGATCGCGACGATCTTGCCGTCCTTGACCGCCATGGCCTCGGCCCAGTCGCCGTTTCCATTGACCGTGTAAATCCGGCCGTTGCGAAGAACGAGGTCTGCCTGCGACGTGCTCATGTCCACCCTTGTTATCTGTGGCGGGGGCACGCACCTGTCCCCGGCCTTGGGCGTCATGATCAGCAGCCATCGCGAATGCCGCAATCAACCGGATGGTGGAGTGAGGAGCGGTACCGAAGGTACAGATCGCTCCGGTGGAGCGATCTGAGCGACGAACACCCTGAGAGCTATGCTCGAAGGGTTGGAGCGGCGGATGCGCAGCTGGCCCTCGTCCTTCGACAAGCTCAGGATGAGGGCGTGGGGCATTGCATCCTCCCGGGCTGCCCCGGACTTGATCCGGGGCCGAGATAACCGGAATGAGGTCCCGGGTCTGGCCCGGGACGGCGCGTTGGGTGGGTTAGGCCTCAACGAGACACCCAGCCGTCACCACCCGACTTGTTCGAGTGGTCCAAGTCAAATGGAATACCCGGATGAACCGGGTAAAGACGAGGCATAATTGAGCAGCTAGGTCCCGAGCAGGTCGGGAATGACATAGGCGTTCAGGCTGCCCCGCCCTAATGCGTCTGGGCGAGCATGGCGACGACCGCGGCGCGGTTTTCGACACCGAGCTTTGCAAAGATGTGGATCAGGTGGGTCTTGACCGTCGAGATGCCGATCGAAAGACATTCGGCGATTTCGACATTGGTCCGTCCGCAGCACACAAGCTCCGCCACTTCCCGCTCACGCTGGGTCAGGCCGAACCGGTCCATCGCCCGTTCGCGCGGATCGGGCAGCGCCACGCCGAGCTTGGTGAGGTTGAACTCGATATAGGAATGGATCGAGGGCGCCACGCGCGCCGTTGCCTCGGGAATATCGCGCCGGTCAGCCCAGGAAATGCTCATACCGGCGAAAATGCTCCCTTCACGCCGGAAGATGAATTCGAGCGAATCCGAAACCCCGTAAAAGGTCGAGAATTGCCTGTAGCGCCGGTAGTGATCCGTTGGCACCGTGTGCCGCTGCTGGCGCAGCATGGCAACCGGCGAGGCCTTGTCGGCAAGCTGGCGGACATGCAACGGATCGAACGCGGACATCTGGTCGAGATAGCGCTCATGAAAATCCATGGGCACGTTCCGCAGTACGAAATCGTAAAGTTCGAGCTCAGGTGTAACGAAATAGAATGCAGACGAGCCGGCGCCGAGCATATCGCGGGCGAACGAGGTCGCCATTCGGGCCGCCTCGTGGGGCTCCGAAGCGAGCTTCATGTCCATAATTCCCTCCCGTGGCCTCAGACCGATAATCCGTTTGTTTCTGCAGCCGGGTTGCAGTGTAGCAGGAAATAGTTCAGATGTTAAGTAAACAGATGAAGGCCAAACTCCCCTGTTTTCGGATCACCTGAGGCTGTGATTTGACCTATCCACCATAGGGTTGATGGCCTTCATGTGAGCCCCCGCACATGATGCGCTCAAGTTAGTTCAGGGAGCATTAAATGGCATTGTCGGCTGCGGCAGAAGCCACGCATTCTATCGATCCTCAAAGGCTTGCGCGTATTCGCGGCGAGGAAGAGGTCCGTTTCCGGCAATCCCATCCGGCGGCTCAACGTGCGTTTCATCAGGCGGAAAAAACCATGCCGCATGGCGTTCCCCTGCACTGGATGAGCCAGTGGGGCACGCCCTACCCGATTTACGCCCAGGCCGCCCATGGCGCCCGCCTGCGCGATATCGACGGGCATGAATATATCGATTTCTGCCTCGGTGATTCGGCCGCCCTTTACGGCCACGGCCACCCGGTTGTGATGGACGCCATCGCCCGCGATCTCACCGAACTGGGCACGTCCTACATGCTGCCCACCGAAGACTCGATCGCGGTCACCGAAGACCTGTCGCGCCGCTTCGGCCTGCCCTACTGGCAGCTCGCCACTTCGGCGACCGATGCCAACCGCTTTGCCCTGCGCGTGGCGCGCCAGATGACCGGCCGCGACAAGGTGCTGGTTTTCAATGGCAAATATCATGGCTCGGTCGACGATACCCAGGTCGAACTGCAGAACGGGCGCGTTGCCCCGCAACACGGTATTGCATCCAACGGGCTCGACTATGACCGCACCACGCGGGTCGTCGAGTTCAACGATGTCGCCGCGCTCGAAGAGGCGCTGTCGCATGGCGATGTTGCCGCGGTGCTCGCCGAGCCGCATATGACCAATATCGGGATGATCCCGGCGGCCGAGGGCTTTCACACCGCCCTGCGCGAGATCACGCGCAAGACTGGCACGCTGTTGATCATCGATGAGACCCACACCATCTGCCTCGGCCCCTCGGGCGGCACCGGCGAGCTCGGCCTCGAACCCGACATCCTTGTGCTCGGCAAGGTGTTGTCCGGCGGCATCCCAAGCGCCGTCTGGGGCATGAACGAGGCGGTCGGCGCGTTCGTCAAGGACCTGACGCGCGGGCCCGGCATCAACCATTATGGCTTCGGCGGCACGCTGGTCGCCAACGCGCTGACCCTCAGGGCCATGCGTGCCACGCTGAGCCACGTGATCACCCCGGAAACCTATGCTGGCACGACGGAGATCGCCGCCGCGCTCGAAACCCAGATCCGCGAGCTCATCAAGAAGCACAACCTGCCCTGGCATGTGAGCCGCATGGGCTGCCGGGTCGAGTATCTCTACATGCCCGATGTGCCCCGCAATGGCGGCGAAGCGGCGATGGCGCGCAATGACGACATCGAGCTGCTCAGCCATCTCTATTTCGCCAATCGTGGTATCCTGCTGACGCCGTTCCACAACATGGCGTTGATCTCGCCGGCCACCACCATCGAAGACGTCCGCGCTCATGGCGCCGTCTTCGACGAGATGCTGACCGCCTTCACCGCCGGCTAGGCCGGCAATTCGTGCCAAACTCAGGTAAGACATGACTGAAAAAGACAACAACTGGATTTCCGTTGGCGCCCTGGGCGAAGCCTTCGCTCCGGACAGCAATTTGACCGCCCCCTCCCCCGATCTCGTTGGCAAGACGATCACGCTCTATTTCGAGAATGGCGATGTGATCGAGCATGTTTTCTCCTCGGACAGCAAGATGACCTGGAAGGTCACTGCTGGCGAGGAAACGGGTGTCAGTGCCGAGGAGACCTATCTGGCGACTTCGCTGCGGCCGGGCATCTACTTCGTCGACTTCGTCAAGGCGACGGTCGAGAAAGACACCTCGGTGTCGATCGTCCTCGACCTCAATGAGAATGTCGCGACCTGCGTGGTTTCGCGCTTGCCGGACGCCGAAGGGGCGCATTCCTCACTGCTGGCCCGCGCGCTCAAGAACGAGGAACTGACCCTGGTCCGGTCCGAATTCCACCATGCCAGCGTCAACAAGCCCTTCGATCCTGCCGCCAAGCACCATCAGGAGACCGAAGAGCTGGTGGGCCTGCGCATCCGGCACCGCTACAATCCGAAAGAGCTCTACGAGCACATCTATCTCAGCCCGACCCGCTACACCTGGCAGTGCCTTGAAGGTGCGGAACAGGGGCTGGCCGACACCGACAGCTGCCACTACCACAAGATCGGCGACCACCTTTATCTCTTCACCTGGCGCGAGAAGCTGGTGCCGACCGTGGGCTGCGTTTTGATGGACCATGACAGCCTCAAGACGACCGGCAAGATCTTCGGCTATTCGGATGACGACCTGACCAAGACGGTCAACTTCCCCATCGGCGCCTATTCAGAGATCGCCAACTGGACCAAGGACGCCACGATCTGATTGGCGGTTGAATCCAAAGCCCTCATGGTGAGCCTCCTGAGCCTGTCGAAGGGCGACCCACGAGGTCCGACACCAAACAGTTTCGTCACCCTCGGGCTTGACCCGAGGGTCCATGAGGCGGGTCAACCAAGAAGCAGGTCGCTGATCATTCCCGGTTCCCGGGCGGCACCTCATCATGGATGCTCGGGTCAAGCCCGAGCATGACGAGGGTGATGGTCTGGGCTGACCTTGCCCTTCGACAAGCTCAGGATGAGGTGGAGCAGGATGCGTTAAGGATTGAGGCGCCCCAAGGGGCGCCTTTTTCGTGAACGGAAGTGAGCCAGATTGAAAAGCAGCGCGCTTGACCGGACGCGGCATCGCGACCATTCATGGCGGCCATATTCAAAACCGTTCATTCTGGTCTTTCTCAAAACAATGCCTGACACCACCATCACCTTTGCCCGCCTGCCCGAAATCCCTCTTGCTGAGATCGTCGCGCATATGTCCCACCCGAAGGTGGCGGAACACATGCCACTGCTGACGACATCGGAATGGGACGAAGAGATGGCCGCCGGTTTCGTGTCCTCCAAGGAAGCATGCTGGGAACGCGACGGGCTCGGCCATTGGGCCTTCCTCAGCGATGGTGAGTATGTGGGCTGGGGTGGCTTTCAAAAGGAAGGCGAGGAGTGGGATTTCGGCCTTGTGCTGCGGCCCGACCGTTTCGGTCTCGGCATGCGCATCGCCAACCAGGCGCTTGCCTTTGCGCGGGATGACGACCGCATCCCCTTCGTGACCTTCCTCTTGCCCCCGACCCGCACCCGCCTCGGCGCCCTCAAGCGGCTTGGCGCTCGCTTCGTCGAGAATGTCGATTATGACGGCGAGACCTTCATGAAGTTCCGGCTGGAGACGAGCTAGGGAAAATCGCGCTGAGCCGCGATCCTTCGGGCCGCCCCGGACCTGATCCGGGGCCGGTTTGTGATCTGAATTGAGGTCCCGGCTCGGAGGCCGGGACAGCGCGGAATGGACGCCAACAAAAGGCCTCATGGTGAGCTTATCGAACCACGAGGGCTGACTTCGCCCTTCGACAGGCTCAAGGTGAGGTCAGCGAGGGGCGTCCCCTGCAAACAAAAAGGCGCCCCGCAGGGCGCCATTGAAGCATTTGCATCGATGAGGTGCGAGCCTAGATCCCGCCCATGCAGAGATATTTGATCTCCACGAACTCTTCCATGCCGTAATGCGAGCCTTCGCGGCCAAGCCCGGACTGCTTGACCCCGCCAAAAGGTGCCTCGGCAGTCGAGATCAGGCCGGTATTGATGCCGACCATGCCATATTCGAGTGCCTCGGCGACACGCCAGACGCGCCCCAGATCACGGGCATAAAAATAGGAGGCGAGGCCATAAACCGTGTCATTGGCCTGGCGGACCACGTCCTCCTCGTCCTTGAACGAAAACAGCGGCGCGATCGGCCCAAAGGTCTCTTCGGAGGCAACCATCATGTCGGGCGTGACCCCGGTCAGAACGGTCGGCTGGAAGAACAGGCCGCCCTTGTCATGCCGTCCGCCGCCTTCGATGACCTTGGCGCCATGACCGGTGGCATCGGCGATGTGTTCCTCGACCTTTTCGACCGCCGGCTCATCGATCAGCGGACCGAGTACCACATCGGCCTCGAACCCGTCGCCGACCTTGAGGTTGCCGACTGCCTTGGCCAGTTTTTCGGCAAAGGCGTCATAGACACCTTCCTGCACATAGAGGCGGTTGGCGCAGACACAGGTCTGACCGTTATTGCGGAACTTGGCGATGATCGCGCCTTCAACCGCCGCATCGAGATCGGCATCATCGAACACGATGAAGGGTGCATTGCCGCCGAGTTCGAGCCCCATCTTCTTGATGGTCGGCGCACTCTGCTTCATCAGCTCGGCACCGACCTCGGTCGAGCCGGTGAAGGTGATCTTGCGTACGGTTTCGCTCGATGTCAGCTCCGCACCGATCTCGCGGGACGAGCCGGTGATCACCGAGAAAAGCCCCTTGGGCAGCCCCGCCCGTTCGGCCAGAACGGCCAGCGCAATCGCCGAGAACGGGGTCTGCGAGGCCGGCTTCAAGACCATCGAGCAGCCCGCGGCCAGCGCCGGGCCGGCCTTGCGGGTGATCATCGCATTGGGGAAGTTCCACGGCGTGATCGCCGCCACAACCCCGATAGGCTGCTTGATGACAACGATCCGCTTGTCAGGCTGGTGGCCGGGAATGACATCGCCATAGACGCGGCGCGCCTCTTCGGCGAACCACTCGATGAAGCTGGCTCCATAGGCGATTTCGCCCATCGCTTCCTTGTGCGGCTTGCCCTGTTCGAGGGTCAGAATGCGGCCGAGATCTTCCTGGTTCTCCATCATCAGGTCGAACCATTTGCGCAAGATGTTCGCCCGCGTCTTGGCGGTCTCCGCGGCCCACGACTTTTGCGCCACACGCGCCGCCTCAATGGCTTCCTTTGTCTCGGCGGTTCCGAGCTTCGGGACATGGCCGATCGTCTCACCGGTCGAGGGGTTGGTGACGGCAATGCCTTGACCATTGGCCTCGATCCAGCGATCGCCGATCAGGCAGGCTTCGCGGAACAACGATGGGTCCTTGAGATTCGATGGGCCCTTGGAATTCATGGGATCCCCCTTTTTGGATTTGCCCGAGACTAGAGCGAACGGGCCAATTCGGTGATGACGTCAAATGCCGCGGCGATATCCTCGGCCCGGGTGTCGAATTGCCCGGCCTGGAAGCGGATGACATATGCCCCGTCAACGCGTGTCTGGGTCAGATAGATCCGGCCGTCATCGTTGATCGTCTGGATAAGGCGCTCATTGAGGGCGTCGAGATCGGTGGCGCCCTGCGGCGTGTAACGGAACGAAAACAGCGACAAATAGGGTGGCGTCACGATCTCGAAATCGGGTTCGGCATCGAGACGCGAGGCCAACTCCTGCGCCCACAGGACATGATTGCGGATGCGCTGGCGCAACCCCTCAAGCCCATAGGCCCGAATGAGGAACCACAATTTGAGCGCCCGGAAGCGGCGGCCCAGCGGCACCGACCATTCCGAGTAATTGATGATGCCGTCCGCCCCGTGGGTCTTGAGATACTCCGGCTGGATCGCAAGCGTTCTCACAAGGCTATCCGGGTCCTTGAGGAAATGCGCCGAACAATCGAATTGCGCCCCGAGCCATTTGTGCGGGTTGAAGACGATGGAATCCGCCTCCTCGACGCCCGCCCATATGGGCCGATACTCGGGACAGATCATCGCCGACCCGGCCCAGGCCGCATCGACATGAAGATAGAGATCGTGCTTGCGCGCCACCGCGGCGACAGCGGCGATATCGTCACTCGCCCCGACCGAGGTGCCGCCAACGCAAGCGATGATGCCCGCGGGCAACAGGCCGGCGGCCTTGTCCGCCTCGATCGCGGCATCAAGTGCCGTCGCGTCCATGGCCCTGCTGGGGCCAACGGTCGGAATGCGAACGAGGTTGTCCTGCCCGATCCCGGCGATCCAGATCGCCCGGTCGATCGAGGTGTGCACTTCCTTGGATGAGTAGACCCGCACCGGCTTCTGCCCCGCAAGACCCTGCTGATTGCCGGCCCAGCCAAGCGCGCGCTCGCGCATGGTCAGGACAGCGGCGAGCGTCGCGGTCGAGGCGGAATCCTGGATGACGCCAGCAAACCCCTCCGGCAGGCCGAGCGACTGACGCAACCAGTCGAGCACCTTGGTCTCGAGTTCGGTTGCCGCCGGCGAGGCCTGCCACAACAGGCAATTGGCCGCCATGGCAGACACCAGATACTCGGCGACCACCGAAGCCGGCGCCGCATTGGCCGGAAAATAGGCGAAAAAGCCCGGATGCTGCCAATGGGTCATGCCCGGCACGATATCGCGCTCGAAATCCGCGAAGATCGCCTCCATCGGCTCGGCGGCTTCCGGCGGCGTTTCTGGAATCTTGGCGGCGATGGCGCCCGGCGCGGTTTGGGCTCGGACAGGTTTGTCGCGAAGCGTTTCGCGATAGTCCGCGCCCCAATCGGCGGCGCGTCTCGACCAGTGCCGGAACGCGTCCTTATCCATTCATGGCTCCCGCGTTACGGGGCGACGATGGGCTGGGCCGCGAGCTGGGATTCTTGCGGCTCCACGCCCTTGAAAAGAGTGCCTTCCTCGAACCAGGAGCGCGGCGCGGGTGCACCCCAAAGGGTCTGGCGCTGCGGGTCCTTGAGGTCCCACTTGATCGGTTCATGGTCAGGGTCAACGGTCAGGTAATCCGAGCAATAGATTTCGATCCGGTGCAGATCCGGGTCCCGCACATAGAGGAAGAAGGCATTGGAAATGCCGTGCCGGCCCGGACCGCGTTCGATATTGCCGACATAACCCGTGGTCGCCATCAAGTCGAGGAGGTCGACGATGTTGAGCGGGGTCGGCACCCAGAACGCGACGTGGTGCAGACGCGGGCCGAGACCATTGGTGAAGGCCATGTCGTGTACGCCGCCCTTGCGGTGCATCCAGGCCGCCCAGAGATGCTTGGAAACCTCGTCCTCGGTGTATTCGGTCACCCGGAAGCCGAGCTCGGAATAGAACGCAACCGATTCATCGACATTCGGCGAGAAGCAGTTGAAATGGTCGATCCGCAGCGGCTTCACGCCGTTGTAGAGTTTGTATTGCTGATGGATCGGGGGAAGCCGGTCCATCCTGGTGTAGAATTCGAGCGGAATACCGTGCGGGTCCCGGGTCACGAAAGTCCGGCCCTGGAACGGGCGCTCGATCCATTCGACCGGCAGGCCCTTGTCCTTGAAAAACTTCTCGGCCATGTCGAGCCCCTGCTCGTCATAGACCTTGAAGGCCAGAGCGTCAGCCACGGCCTTGTCGCCTTCGCGCAGCACAAGGCAGTGGTGATTGCGTTCTTCCATGGCGCGCAGATAGAGCCGGCCATCTTCTTCGCCCGTCACCTGCAGCCCGAGCGTATCGACATAGAACGCCCTGGACGCGGCCAGATCGGTGACCGTCAATTCCACATGGCTCAGCCGGACGATATTGAAGGAAGGGTAGAGATTGGGGGCTGGAATGGGCATGTTCGTTCCTTTTACGAAACCTGTTCCGGTGTCCGAAGACACCGGAGAACTGATATGGGTCTGGCCGACGCCAGAACGGGATGATCCGGTTGGTTTTCTGGCTTAGCCACCAAGCTTCGGCACGTTGCGCGGGGCCGAGGCGAAAGCGATGTTCTTCGTTTCCATATAGAACTCGAACGACCAGTCGCCACCATCGCGCCCGATCCCGGAGGCCTTGACGCCGCCGAACGGGCTCGGCAGGTGCCGCACATTTTCCGAGTTCACCCAGATCATCCCGGCTTCGAGATGCTCGGTGAAGTGGAAGGCGCGGGTCACGTCCGAAGTCCAGATATAGCCGGTCAGGCCATATTCGACGTCATTGGCGATCTCGAGCGCCTGTTCGTCATTCTCGAAGGGAATGGCGGTCAGCACCGGCCCGAAAATCTCTTCCTGCGCGATGCGCATATCGTTGCGCGCATTGGTGAACAGGGTCGGCTTGACGTAGCAGCCGCCGCCAGGTCCGTCGAACTTCTCGCCGCCCGCCGCGATCGTCACGCCTTCTTCGCGCGCCACATCGAAGTAGCTCAGCACCTTGGCTTCGTGCTCGGGATGGATCAGCGGACCGACCACGGTCTCGGGGTCGAGCGGGTGACCGACTTTGATGTTCTTTGCCTTCTCGGCCACCTTGGCGGTGAATTCCTCATAGATCGAGGATTCGACCAGCAGCCGCGACGAAGACGTACAGCGCTCGCCATTGAGCGAGTAGATCATGAACACGGCCGCATCGGCAGCGCGCTCGAGATCGGCATCGGCAAAAACGATGACCGGGTTCTTGCCGCCCAGTTCGAAATGCACGCGCTTCAGCGTCTTGGCGCCCTGCGCCATGATCAGCGAACCCGTGGCGCTCTCACCCACAAAAGCAATCGCCTTGATATCCGGATGTTCGGTCAGCGCCTTGCCGGCACCTTCCCCGAAGCCGTTGACGAGATTCCACACCCCTTTGGGCAAACCGGCGTCCTCAGCGATCTCGGCCAGCAGCGACGCGGTAATCGGCGAAAACTCGGCCGGCTTGTGCACCACGGTGCAACCCGCGGCGAGCGCCGGCGCGATCTTCCAGGTCGAAAGCATGAAAGGCGTGTTCCACGGCGTGATCACCCCGATCGGTCCGATCGGAATGCGGGACGTGAAATTGAACTGGTTGGGCGCCTGAAGGGCCTGGCCATCGCGGGCCTCGGGCGCCTTGTCGGCGAAAAAGCGGAAATTCTCCGCCCCGCGCAGCGCTGCCTTGGCCATGAAACGGATCGACTGGCCGGTATCAAGCGCCTCAAGGAATGCAATCTCTTCGGCACGCTCTTCAATCGCATCGGCTATGCGGTGCAGGATCTTCTTGCGTTCCTTGCCGCTCAGCGCCGCCCATGCCTTTCCGGCCTGTTTGGCGGCCTTCGCCGCACGGTCGATATCCTCGGCACCGCCCTTGGCCACCTTGCACAAGGGCTTGAGATCAACCGGCGAAATGGTATCGAAGGTCTCACCGCTCAGGGCGTCGACCTGCTCGCCGGCAATCCGGTTTTTCACGCCTTCGTGGCGGAAGCGTTCCAGATATCCCTCGGCCTTTTTCAGGTTCTCTTCGAGCGTGGTCATAGTTACTTGGCCTCCTTGGCACGCAGTCTCGGATGCATGGCATTCTTCTTCCAGCTCAGGGCCGGACTGATTTCACGAATTTCAAGCGAGAGCGCAAAATGCGGCGTCTCGAAAAGCGCGGCGAGATAGGTCCCGGCAGCCTCGAAGATTGCTTCACCAACCTCCTTGCGCAGCTCTTCCGGACGCCCCGCCCCCATGCGCAACGACATGTCGATGAACCCGTTCTCCGGCAGCTCGTCCGCAATCGCGTAGTGATCGCAGCGAATGGCGCGCACCCGCACCGCGCCGGTCTCGAAGGCGTCAGTATCCATCATGGTTTGACGGATATGCCGGCACAGTCCCGTCATATCGACGCGGCCTTCGAGATTGGCCGAATACTCCATGATAAAGTGGGGCATGGATTCTCCAAAGTTTGCCGTTGCACCGCTTTGATTAACATGTTAACTACCAAAACAAGGATGTCAAGTCCAATCCTGTCACTTTGATCAACGAGGAGATGTCATGCTTACCCTGGCACCCGATCAACTCAGAGGGTCGATCCCCCCGCTCGTCACACCGTTCAAGAACGGCGCAGTCGATTATGATGCCTATGCCGGCCTGGTTGAATTCCAGGCCAAGGAAGGTTCGCACGGCATCCTGGTGAACGGCACCACGTCGGAGCCCGCCTCGCTGACCGTCGAGGAGCGCAACAAGATCGTCGACGTGGCGGTAGAGGCCGCTGCCGGCAGGCTGACTGTCGTCGCTGCGACCGGCTCGCAGAGCTATGCGGAAACCGAAGCGCTGACCAGGCACGCCGCCGCCAAGGATGGCGTCGATGCGCTGTTGATCGTGACACCCTATTACTCGCGCCCCCCGCAGCGCGGCCTGGTCGAATACTACCGCCGCCTCAACGAGCTGCATAACAAGCCCTGGATGATCTATCACATCCCGGGCCGTGCCGCGGTCGACGTGAAGGTCGAGACCGCTGTCGAGATCGACAAGGTTTGCCCGACCTTTGTCGGCATGAAGCACGCCTCGCTCGACCTCGGCTATGTCTCCGACCTTTTCGAAGCCATCAGCCCAGACCTGCGCATCTTTGTGGGCCTCGAGGAACTGTCCTTCCCGATGATGGCCGTCGGCGCCTGCGGCCTGATGAACGCGGTCGGCAATCTGCGTCCCAAGCCCCTCGCCGAGATGTGCGAAGCGGTCTGGGCCGGCGACCTCAACAAGGGCCGCGAACTGCATCACCAGCTTTTCGAGATCAACAAGGCGGTGTTCTACGACATCAACCCGATCCCGATGAAGTATATGATGAAGCGCCTCGGCATCATGCCCGAGAATGAGCATCGCATCCCGCTGATGCCCGCCACCCCCGAGATCGAGAAGAAGCTCGACGGCGTCCTCAAGCATACGGGCCTGATCTGATGCGGCTGGTCACTTTCTGGACCCGAACCGGTCACGCCATCGGCGCCGTCAAGGATGACGGCGTCGTGGACCTCACCCGCCGCACCGGCATGACCTCGATCCGCGCCATGCTGGCCGAAAACCGCCTGGCCGAGGCTGAAGAAGCCGCGCGCAATGGCGACCCGGACATGGCGCTGGGCGAAGTCACGCTTGACCAGCCTCTGCCCGACGCTCCGCGCATCTTTTGCGTCGGCGTCAACTACCAGAACCGGAACGAGGAATATAAGGACGGGTCCGAGGCCCCGAAATATCCCTCGCTGTTCATGCGGACGCCGGCCAGCTTCGTCGCCCATGACGAGAATCTGGTGATCCCCAAGGAATCCGAACAGCTCGATTATGAAGGCGAAATCGTCGTCGTCGTCGGCAAGGCCGGCCGCCGGATCGCCGAAGCCGACACTCGCGATCACATCGGTGGGCTGACGATCATGAACGAAGGCTCGATCCGCGACTGGATCCGGCACGGCAAGTTCAACGTCACCCAGGGCAAGAACTTCGACAAGACCGGCGGCATCGGCCCCTGGGTCGAAACCGACATCTCGGGGATCGATCTCACGAACCTTTCGCTTGAGACACGGGTCAATGGCGAAGTCCGCCAGAAGGACACAACGGCGTCCATGGCCTTCCCGATCGCCCGGATCATGTCCTATATTTCGAGCTTCACCGCGCTGCAGCCCGGTGACCTGATCGCCACCGGCACCCCCACGGGCGCTGGCGCGCGTTTCGATCCGCCGATCTGGCTCAAGCCCGGCGACGAGATTGAAGTGCAGGTAGACAGAATCGGCACGCTGCGCAATGGTGTTGTAGCGGAAGCGTAAATTGCGCCAGTAATTGTACGTAACTGCCGTATCATGCAGGCTGCGAGCATGAGGTAATATGGACGATACCCAGGTCTCTTCGCTCGTCACTCACGTGGACGATTTGCTGTTTCCCAAGGAAACGTCGCGATCGCTGCCGATGGCGCTCCTGCGCGCCCGTGAAGCGGTTATGGCCCGGTTCCGCCCCATGCTCGCCAAATACGACGTCACCGAACAGCAGTGGCGCGTGCTGCGTATCCTCAAGGAGTATGGCGAGATCGACGCCACAGCCCTTGCGGAACGTGCCTGCATTCTGGCGCCCAGCCTGACACGTATCCTGCGCTCGCTCGACGAGCGCGGGCTCATCCACCGCCAGCCTCATGCAGAGGACGGGCGGCGCTCGATGATCCGCATCTCCGACACCGGCACCGAGCTGATCCAGAGTGTGGCTCCCGAAGGCCAATCCATCTATGCTGAGCTCGAACGCCGCTTCGGGCCCGACCAGATCACCACCCTGCTCGATATGCTCGAAGAATTGACCGTGGCTATGAAGCGCTAAGTGCCGTCGCTGACCGCTGATTCGGGGCCCCTCGGGCTGTCTTGTGCGGTCAGGCGTTCCGATTTCGGGCGGCAATCGGCTGCGAGAAGATGCGGCGTGGCAAGGAGGCGTGTTTGGACACCACTGATCTCGAGCCCCTTTCGGGGATCGGCCCTGACTTCGCCCCACTTGCCCATGAGCTCTTCGGCGACCTGTTTCTTGCCTTTCTCGATCCCGGCGAGGCCAATGCGGAACTTCGCTCGATCATGCTTGGCGAGTGCCGCCTCTCCCGCCTCGATGCCCCGGCCCACACGGTCAGCCGCTCGTCCACCAAGGCGGAACGCAGCCTGCCGGCCATGCCGATCAAATACATCGTGCCAGTCTCCGGCACAGCGAGCTTTCGCCAGGGCCGTTTCGCCGCCGCACTGATCCCCGGCATGGCACTGCTCTTCGACCCTCACCAGGCGCATTCCATCAACTGCGATGCCGCTGTCTCGCACTACGTGCTGCAAATCCCGAGGCACCGCTTCGCTCCCCTGCCATTCTGGGCGACAGGCATGCCGCTGGTGGTACCCAACGCAGCCCATGGCCCGGCTCGCATCGTGGGCGAACTGATCCGGTCGGCCATGGCAGAAACCGCCGATCTCAACCGCCAGGCACGAGCCCAGATCGGCTCGACACTGGCGCGGCTGTGCGCGGGCCTGGCAGGCGCCGCGCCTGAGGTGGTCACATCCGATCCGCGCACACACGCGCTGGCCCGAATGCGCAGCTATATCGACACCCATCTCGACAATGCCGAACTCGATGTCGATCTGATCGCCGCCCATATCGGGTGTTCGCGCCGCTATGTGTTTCGCGCCTTCGCCTCGATCGGTACGACCCCGGCACGCTATATCTGGGATTGCCGCCTTGACCGCGCGCTTGCGGCATTGGGCGATCCGGCCAATCAGAGCAAGTCGATCTCGGCAGTGGCCTTTGCCTGCGGTTTTTCGTCAAGCGCGCATTTCTCCCGCGCGTTCCGCAAGCGCTTCGGCCAGACCCCGCGCCAGCTCAAGAGCTTCTGAGGCACCGGCGGCGGATTTTTGCCCGACCCTCGCCCTTCGACCAGCTCAGGAGGCTCAGGATGAAGTTTGGGGATTGTGGCGCTGCCGCTCTCTCTGCCGTCATTCTGGCGGAAGCCGGAATCCAGTACTCGCTGAACCTTTGGTACTATGGGCCGATAATGAGCGGCACGGGTTACTGGGCCCCGGCTTTCGCCGGGCTGACGGTCGAGGGGTTAGCAAAAATTCCACCCCCCATGCTGTCCCGGCCAGTCCGCCAGCGTGAGGCAAGAAACGACCGGAACCAGATAGCGGAAAGGCCCCGGATCAGGTCCGGGGCGGCCCGAGGGAACAGCAAATCCGGTTCCTCCAACGAAAAAGGGCGCCCGCAGGACGCCCTTTGGTTCAGTCCGTCTGCAGACCAATCAATGCTCGGCGTCGTCGAGCACCTTGGTGTCGGCGAATTGCTGGAAGCGGACGATCTTGTCGCCTTCAACGGTCCACACATGGGCCATGCGCGCCTTCAGCGTCTTGCCGGTCTTCTTGTGCTTGGCCTCGTACCAGCCGAGGGCGACGATATCGTCGCCCCCATCGATCAGACGCTCGAGATTGACCCCGAAGCCATCCCAATCATTGCCGATGGGAACAAAAACGTTCTGGATGATTTCATCGCGCCCGGTGAAAGTGCCGGCAGTTGAAGCGCCGTCCATTTCCGTCCAGAGGATATTGTCGGCGAAATCGGCCATCATGCCGTCGAGATCACCGCGCTCGGAAGCGTCATAATGGGCTTTGACGATATCGTAAGCCTTTGACATGGATGAGTTCTCTCCTGTTAAACCGGTTCTTCGCCCGGATTGTAGAAGGTCATGGAGACCTTGCGGATAAAGGCGCCTGCGGGGCTGTTCTGGACGCGGCCGTCGCCAGTAATGCCCAGGAACTTCCCTGTCGAGCGCATGTCATTGAAATTGTAGAAGAAAGTCGAGGCGACCGGGATCTTGAACTCCCGGAAAGTGAACACATACATGTTGTCGTCGAACTTGTAGGTCGTCGCCATATCGACATCGCCATGGCCGCGCTGCACACCCACCAGGTTCTGCCAAGCATACCGCTTGGACGACAGATAGGTGTGTTCATACACATGGTTGGGCGAATAGGTGAAGTGCGCCCGAAGCCCGATGAGATCGCGGGTTTCCGCGGGCTCGGGGCCGGTCGGCGGCACATTCACATCTCCGACAATGCCCGGACGGAAGATATGGGCGACTTGCGGTTCGCCGACAGCCTCTTCCTTTTCCCGGATATGCGAATAGATCGAGAGCGCACGGCGCGTCTCGACATTCATGATCAGGGTCTCGGCATCTTTGGGATGAGCCTCGAACGGAATCTCGATGAAGAAAGTGTCGGGGCCGACTTCAATGATCTCGCCGTCATCCTCGCCAGTCTCACCATTGTCGGTCCACTTGATGTGCTGGCCCGCAATCTCGAACGACAACACGCGGCCATCGTTGAAGGTCACGGTGTGACTGGTGCCCTCGAGCGTATCGCTCAATGGTAGACGGTTCGTCTCGATCCCGTAGGCGAACTCGTCATATGTCTTCCAGTCCTTGGGGTTCTCCTGCGCCACAGTTGGCTACTCCTTCGCTTAGTCTTCCACAAAGCCGAGGGTCGGCAGATCGACGGTCGTCGCGCCGCCGTCGACCGTCACGACTGCGCCGTTGACCATCGCCGCATCGCCGGAGGCGAGAAAAGCAATGACATTGGCGACTTCCATCGGCGTTGCAGGCCTGTTGATCGGCACATCCTTAGTCGCCAGTTTGTAGGCTTCCTCGACGTCCGTCAGACCCTGGATTTCCATCATCTCGGCCATTTCGCCATCGGCGAGCGGGGTGCGCACCCACCCCGGGCAAACCGTGTTGGTATTGACGCCCTTGCGGCCGAAGTCGCGCGCAAGCGACTTTGCCAGCCCGATACAGGCATGTTTCATGGTCACATAGCCGGCCGCATTCGGGCCCGAGAACAACCCGGCTATCGAGGAGACGACAACGATCGCGCCCCTTGATTTGATCAGCTCGGGCAGCACGGTGCGCGCCGCCACGAAAAGTGTGTTGAGATTGGAGCGTACCGCGCCCGCCCAAACCTCGTCCGACATCTCGAGCGTCGGGCCCACCCCGCCGCCACCGGCATTGGCCACCAGCACATCGAGCTGGCCGTATTTGGCGATGACCTGATCCAGCACGCCCTTCATGGCATCCTTGTCTGCCGCATCAGCCGCAATGGCGAGGCCGCCCACGTCCTTGGCCACGGCCTCCAACGGCTCGATCCGCCGTCCGACCAGAACCACATTGCCGCCAGCCTCGGCGATTTTCTTGGCCACAGCCGCGCCGATCCCGGTGCCACCGCCGGTGATGATCGCGGTCTTGTTCTTGAAATCCATGAGATCCTCCTGTGCCTCTCCCGTCACCGGGTTTTCGCGCGAAACTGCACCCTTTCGGCAAAATTGTCTTGCCCCAGCGAGACCGCAAAATTGACTGAGAGTGCCAGACCGCGCGACACAGTGTCTCTGCGTTGCACCGGCACCGGCCATCTGCAAGCCGCGACCATTGGGCGTTTGCGGTGTTCGGCATGCCAGCATAGGATGCCGCCAATGCTGACCAAGGCCAACACATCGTTGATCCCGCTCGACCAGGTGCAGACCGATCTGCGCCAGGCCTGTGGCGAGTTCACGACCTACCCTTTCGGCCGGCGCGACGTCGTAACCGGCGGCGTCGGCCTTGAACGGCGCGGGCGCCTCGATATTGCGCGGGTGAGCCTTGATATCGACCGCGTGTCTCGGGATCGCGACGGCATCCGGCGTGACGATGGCGAACATTTCTTCCTCATCCTGCAGGAAAAGGGCAAGGCCCGCATGCTGCAGGATGGTGAGGGCCCTGAGCTCAGTCCCGGCGACATGATCATCATCGATTCCACCCGGACCTCGGATTTCGTGTTCTCCGGTGATTTCTCGCACCAGATTTCGCTTCACCTGCCGCGCACTGAGATGGTCTCGCGTTTTGGCCATCAGCTCACCGGTGGAACCATGCTCTACCGCGCCGACCCGCTTTCGATTGCCATGCATGCAGTGATGGCCAAGCTGTTTGCGGGCGATCCCGACAGCCCGGTCAATCATCATCTGGGCGAAGCGCTTTTCGGCCTGATCGGGTCGGTGCTGGCCGAGCGCGAAGGTCGGGCAGACACCGCCTTCTCCTCAAGCCTTGTGCAGGCCGACAAGTATATCGAGCAAAACTATGCGGATCCCGACCTGACGATCGCCGGCATGGCATCGGATCTGGGCCTGACCACGCGCCAGCTTCAGCGCCTCTTCGCGTCGACCGGCGACACGCCAAGCAAGAGGCTTCTGCAGCGCCGGCTCGATCACGCCCGCGACCAGCTCATCGCCCGGGCCAATGGCCAACGCCATGATTTGATTTCGACCATCGCCTTCGAGGCCGGGTTCAACGATCTTTCCTATTTCAACCGTGCTTTCCGCCGTGCCTTTGGCTGTTCGCCGGGCGCCTTCGCCATCCGGTTGAACTGACTCTTCATTCGCTCAGCCGTCGCGCGAGACAATGCCGTCGTCGCCTCTGTCCAAGACGCCGAAGGGGCGTTTCGGCAGACTCCTTGGTCAAACTGGCCGCATTCCGGCCAATTGACGGAGGAAACCATGGCAGATTACGCGCTCACCATTAACGGCCAGCCCCTGGCCACCGAGAAGACCTTTGCGGTCAAGAACCCCGCGACCGGCGAGATTGTCGGCAACGCGCCGGCGGCGACGATGGCCGACCTCGATAAGGCCGTCGCCGCCGCCAAGACCGCGTTCGAGACCTGGAGCGTGACGAGCGACGAGGAACGCTCGAAGGCCTGCATGGCCGTAGCCGATGTGCTCGAACAGAATGCCGAGGAACTGGCGCAGATCCTGACGGCCGAACAGGGCAAGACCCTCAACGGCGCCGGCTCGCGCTTCGAGGTTGGCGGTGCCGTCGCCTGGACCCGCTACAATGCCTCGATCTCGCTGGGCGTCGAGGTCATCCAGGACGACAACGAGGCCAAGGTCGAGGTCTATCACAAGCCGCTCGGTGTCGTCGGCTCGATCCCGCCCTGGAATTGGCCGCTGATGATCGGCATCTGGCACATGATCCCCGCGATCCGCGCCGGCAATACCGTCGTCATCAAGCCCTCCCCCAATACGCCGCTGGCCACGCTGCGCGCCGTCGAACTGATGAACCAGGTGCTCCCGGCCGGCGTCCTCAACATCGTCACCGGCCAGGACATTCCGGGCGAAACCTCGCTCGGCGCTGCCATGAGCGCACACCCGGACATCGCCAAGATCTCCTTCACCGGCTCCACCAAGACCGGCAAGGCGGTGATGCGGTCGGCGGCCGAGACCGTCAAGCGCTTGACCCTCGAACTCGGCGGCAATGACGCCGGCATCGTTTTGCCCGACGCCGACGCCAAGGCCATGGCCGAGAAGATGTTCTGGGGCGCCTTCATCAATAACGGTCAGACTTGCGCCGCACTCAAGCGCCTTTATGTCCACGATTCCATCTATGACGAGGTGTGCGACGCGCTGGTTGAATACGCCAAGACGGTCAAGATGGGCGTCGGCACTGACGAAGATAACCTGCTCGGCCCTCTCCAGAACCGCATGCAGTACGACATCGTCAACCGCATGGTCGAGGAAGCCAAGGCCCAGGGTGGCCGCGTGCTGATCGGCGGCTCGCCCTCCGGCGATCCCGACAAGGATGGTTTCTTCTATCCGATCACCCTGATCGCCGATGTCGACAATGGCCTGTCGCTGGTCGACGAAGAACAGTTCGGCCCGGTTCTGCCGATCGTGCGCTACACCGATATCGATGAAGTCATCGACCGCGCCAATGACAACCCGAACGGGCTCGGCGGCTCGATCTGGTCGCGCGATGTGCAAGGTGCCCGCGAACTGGCCAAGCGCCTCGAATGCGGCACCGCCTGGATCAATGACCATAGCCCGATCCGGCCCGACGCGCCGTTCGGTGGCGTCAAGTCTTCGGGCTTTGGCACCCAGTTCGGCAAGGAAGGTCTCGCCGAGTTCACCTCCATGCAGACCGTGTGGAGCTGACATCCCCGGCTGCCGCGGGGAAGGGAACGATTAGAGGGAACGACAATAACAATGGAACGATACGACTATATCGTCGTGGGCGGGGGCTCCTCAGGCTGTGTGATGGCCTCCCGCCTTTCGGAGAACCCGGGCAACCGGGTTCTTCTCATTGAATCCGGTCGCAAGGACCGCGACCCGTGGATTCACATCCCGGCCACCTTCTTCAAGGTCATGGAGAAGGGCATCGATGTGAAGATTTACGAGGGTGAGCCGACCGAGAGTTTTGCCAACCGCACCAACTACATTCCGCAAGGACACGTGATCGGTGGCGGCAGCTCGGTCAACGCCATGGTCTATATCCGCGGTGCGGCGGCCGACTATGACAACTGGGCCCAGATGGGCAATCGCGGCTGGTCCTATGACGACGTGCTGCCGGTCTTCCGCGACCTCGAGCACAACCATGTCATCCACGACCAGTTTCACGGGGATTCCGGCGAGTTGCATGTTTCGCGCACGCGCTACCAGCATCCGCTGAGCAAGGCATTCGTGAAGGCCTGCACCGAAGCGGGCATTCCCGCCAATGACGATTTCAACGGTGCCAGCCAGGAAGGGGCCGGGTTCTACCAGACGACGACCCACAACGGCCGCCGTTGGAGCTCGGCACAGGCGTTCCTGCGCAAGGCCGAAGGCCGGCAGAACCTCAACATCATGACCCGGCGCCGCGTCGCCCGGATCCTGTTCGAGGGCAACAAGGCTGTCGGCGTGGAAATGGAGACCGGCGAGCGCATCGCCTGCGGTGGCGAAATCATCATGTGCGCAGGCGCTATCGAAACCCCGCGCCTGATGCAGATTTCTGGCATCGGCAATGCCGAGGAGATTTCGGGCCACGGCATCGAAGTGGTGCATGATCTGCCCGGTGTCGGGGAGAACTTCCAGGATCACCTCGAAGTGCCGGTGCAGGGCGAGAGCAAGGACCCGATCTCGCTGCTGGGACAGGACAAGGGCCTCAAGGCCATGCGCCACGGTCTGCAATACATGCTGACCCGGACCGGCATTCTGTCCTCGAACGTGGTCGAATGCGGTGCCTTTGCCGATCTGACCGGGGACGGCGTGGTGGATGTGCAGTTCCACACCCTGCCAACCCTTGTCGGCTTCGTGGACCGTGAGCCCTATAATGGCCACGGCATCACCATGAGCCCGTGCAATCTGAGGCCGAAATCCCGTGGATCGGTGAAACTGCGGTCCTCCAATCCCAAGGATCCCGCTCTGTTCGATGCCGGCGGTTACACCGACCCCTGGGATGTCGAGATCATGGTTCGTGCCGTACAGCTTGGCATCAGGATCCTCAAGGCCCCCGCGCTGGCGAGCATCATGAAGCGCCGTGTGCTGCCCGAAGAAGGCATCGAGAACGACCGCTCGGCGCTCGAGCAGCATGTGCGCTCGACTTCGAAGACCGTGTTCCATCCTTCGGGGACCTGCAAGATGAGCCCCGAAACCGACAAGATGGCGGTGGTCGGTCCGGATCTGAAGGTGCACGGGATCGAAGGCCTTCGCGTCGCCGATGCCTCGGTGATGCCGACGCTGGTCAGCGGCAATACCAACGCACCGGTGATGATGATCGCAGAGCGCTGCGCACGGGACATCATGGGCAAGCACAAACTGGCAGGCTGAGCCCTTCAGCGCATTGCCGAAACGACAACGCCCCGCTCGTGCGGGGCGTTTTCTTTTTAGGGTCAGGCCTAAAAGGCTAGCCGTAGAGCACGTCCTGTGCCGATTTCGCAGCCTCGAACAGCAAGGGAAGTGCCGCTTCAGAGGCCTTGTGGTCGAAACGGGCGGAGGGACCGAAAATCGAGACGCCCGCGACCATTACCCCTTCCCGGCTCTTGATCGGCACGGCGACCGCATGCAGGTCGATCTCGCGCTCCTGCTCGTTGATCGCGTAGCCGCGCTCGCGGGTGGCTTCGATGTCGCGCACCAACTCATCGCGATCCGCCAGCGTATTCTCCGAAATCCGCTCGAGTGGGGTTGAATCGAGATAGCGCTTGAAAGCCGCCGGTTCGAGATTAGCCAACCAGATCTTGCCATTAGCCGTGGCATGGCTCTCGAAGCGTGCGCCGATGCGTGCGTTGAATGCCACCGCGCGGCTCGAATAGGCGGTGGCCACACAGGTCGTCCAGCGCCCGTCGAACCGGGTGGCCATCACCGATTCATTGACCTTTTCGGCAAGCTCGTTGAGCACCGGCTGAAGGCGGCTGACGAGGTTGTGCTCGTCCGCTGCCCGCGCCGCTAGATCGAGCAGCCTGTAGCCGAGCCGGTATTGCCCCTTTCGCACCGCGATCAGCGCACCCGCCGCCTCAAGGCTCTTGAGGAAACGATGCGCCGTCACATTGTTCATGCCGAGCGCGGACGCGACCTCGCCGCTCGAAAGCTGCGGACGATCCGGGGTGAACAGGTCGAGAATCGCGAATCCTCGGATCACTGAATTGTTGAGTTGCGACGCCACTGGGTCCTCAAGAGCTGACGGGCCTTGAAGACCCGAGTTAGTTAACACGCGAAATATTTTCTGGTACCATACCCTTCACTGGCACGGAAGCCGTTGACAGCCCGGATTGAGTAATCAACAATAATCAAAAGTATCATTTCAAAAATAGAAATACAAGTATCGGGGTAAGGTGTGACGATCGCAAGCGATGCGGTGGAAAAACAGGCCGAAACAACCACCGCGCAGAACGGTGAAAACAGCGCTGAACTCGGTGCCGATGGCGCCGCGACGATTACCGCCGGCGCTGCCATGTTCGCCCGGCTCAAATCGATCGGCATTGATTATGTCTTTTGCAATTCCGGCACCGACTTCCCGCCCCTGATCGAGGGCCTGGCGGAAGCTGCCGCCAAGGATGTCGCTCTGCCCGAAGCCATCATCGTGCCCCACGAACACGCCGCCCTCGGCATGGCGCACGGCTATTATTTCGCGACCGGCAAGGCGCAGGCGGTCGGTCTGCACACCAATGTCGGTCTCGCCAATGGCTCTATCGGCACCATCAATGCGAATATCGACCAGGTGCCCATGGTGGTCTTTTCCGGCCGCACCCCGGTGACCGAAAAGGGCCGTTTTGGTGCCCGCACCGTCCCCATCGGCTGGGGACAGGAGATGTTCGACCAGACCGCGCTGGTGCGTGAAGCCACCAAATGGGACTACGAGCTCAAATTCCCTGAACAAATCGGTGAATTACTCGACCGCGCGAGCGCAATTGCCAACTCGACACCCAAGGGACCGGTTTACCTTTCCCTTCCGCGCGAGGTACTATGTGAACCATGCCCGACGGAGGGCCTCTATAGCCCACCATCGATGCAACCGGCGGTTTCGGCCCCGGACATGAACCAGATCCGCGACGCTGCGGCGGCGTTGGCGGGGGCCAAAAACCCTGTCATCTTCGCACAGCGTGGCGCGGGCTCGCCGGCGGGTTTCGCTGCCCTGTCGAAACTCGCCGGTGAGTTCAATATCCCGGTCTGCCAGTGGTGGGCCGTGGCAACCGCCATCCCCACAGACCACCCGACCTATGTCGGCACCGACCCAGAGCCCTGGATCTCGGAAGCGGACGTGGTCCTTGTGGTCGATGCTCTGGCGCCGTGGATGCCCGATGTCCACACGCCGCGCGACGATGCGAAAATCATCCAGATCGCGCCGGACCCGCTGTTCTCACGCACCCCGGTTCGCAATTTCCGCTCCGACCTGACCATCGTTTCGGAAACGGCCCCGGCCATGGAAGCATTGGCCGACGCGCTGTCTGCACTGAAGCAAGAGGCGAGCGAGCGCATCGCTGCACGCGCGGAACCGGTCAGGAACGCAGCAAGGGCCATGCGGGAAAAGGCGGATGCCGCTGCCAAGGCCGAGTATCCGATGTCCAAGGCCTATGTGTCGAAATGCCTGTCGGACGCCATCGCCGGCCGCAAGGACGCGACAGTCCTGTCGGAACTCGGCTGCCCGCTCGACCAGATCATTCTGACCGAGCATAATTCCTGGCATCAGGAGCCCCATGCCGGAGGGTTGGGCTGGTCGTTCCCCTGTGCGCTTGGCATGAAGCTCGGCGCCCCCGATCGACTGGTCATCGCCACCATGGGCGACGGGTCCTACATGTTCGCCAATCCGGTCGCCTGCCATCAGATCGCCGAGGCGCTCAACCTGCCGGTGCTGATCGTGATCGTGAACAATGCCGAATGGGCGGCGGTCCGCCATTCAGTGACCGGACTTTATCCGGACGGCTATGCGGCCAAGGCCAACCGAATGCCTTTGACAACACTCGAACCGACACCCGATTTTACCAAGATTGCCGAGGCCAGCCGCGCCTATGCCGCGATGGTGGAACAGCCCGACGAGCTGCCTGCCGCACTGGCCAAGGCAATACGTCATGTGGAGGAGAAAAAGGGCCCGGCCCTATTGGAGGTGAAGATCGCATAGGACGTCTGAATTGACGACACTGTGTTCAGACTTCGCTTGGAACGGCCGCTCTGGACACATGCGCAAAAGGCTGTTCAAATTCTGCGCAATGGGAGGAAAATCATGAAGAATAAACTGATGGCCAAGCTTGGCCTGGCGATGACCGCTGTCGGTCTGGTCGCCGGTGCCGTGAGCGCGCAGGCCCAGGAATACACATTCAAACTGCATCACTTTCTGGGTGCCGGTGCCCCGGCCCAGACCCAGATGCTGGAACCCTGGGCCAGGCAGGTCGAGGAGAATTCCGGCGGTCAGGTGAAGATCGAAATCTACCCCGCAATGACCCTTGGTGGCGCCCCCCCGGAGCTGATCCGCCAGGTCCGTGACGGCGTCGTCGATCTCGTCTGGACCGTGCAGGGCTACACCCCGGGCCTGTTCCCGCGGACCGAGGTGTTCGAACTGCCCAATGTTCACCGTAACGACCCGGTCGCGACCAACCTCGCCATGCGCGAGATGTTCGAAGACACCCTGAAGCAGGAGTATGAAGGCGTCGAAGTGATGTTCCTTCATGTCCATGCCGGCCAGGGCATCCATATGGTCGACAAGGAAGTGCGCAAGCCCGCCGATCTCGAAGGTCTGCAGATGCGCATTCCGACCCGGACCGGCGCCTGGATCATCGAAGCGCTCGGCGCAAGCCCGGTCGCCATGCCGGTGCCGGACCTGCCGCAGGCGCTCTCCAAGAAGGTCGTCGACGGCGCCTTCATTCCCTGGGAAATCATCCCGCCGCTCAAGCTGCAGGATCAGACCAAGTACCAGATCGAGGGCGCGGACATGGCCCGCTTCGGCACCACCACTTTCCAGGTGTCGATGAACAGGGCCCGCTGGGACGGCCTGCCTGAAGACATCCAGAAGGCGTTCCGCGATGCCTCCGGCGAGGACTGGGTCCGTGAGGTCGGCGAGATCTGGCGCGCTTCGGACGATTTCGGCATCAAGCTGGCCACCGACGCCGGTAACGAGCACATCGTTCTCAGCGAAGAGGAAACCGAAGCCTTCTACACCCAGCTTGAGCCGGTTGTTGACCGCTGGATCGAAGAGGTCTCTGGCGAAGGCATTGACGGCGCCGCCCTTGTGGAGCGTGCCCGCGAGCTGATCGCCAAGTACTCGAGCCAATAAGGCATGAGTGCCATTGACAACACTGATGAGCGGGCGGGGCTGGTTGGCCTCGCCCGCCGTCTTATCACCTGGTGGGCGTTGGCAGGCGGGTTCCTGCTGATGGCAATCGTGGTGATGAGCACCGTCTCGGTCACGGGCGGCGCCACCATCGGGCGCACTTTTCCCGGAGATTTCGAGCTTGTGCAGATGGGCGTGGCGATCTCGGTGTTCGCCTTCCTGCCCTACGCCCAGCTGACCGGCGCCAATGTGACTGCCGACATCTTTACCTCGGGGTTGCCGCCCCGCGGGGTAGCCGTCCTCACCATTCTGGCCACCGTAGGCGCCATCATCTTCATGGCTGTCATGACCCGCCAGACATGGCTCGGCATGTTCGACTACATCAAATACCCCGAAACCACCGCCATTCTGAGCATACCGATCTGGTACGCCTTCGTGCCCATCATTATCTCGCTTGTCCTTCTGCTCCTCGCCCAGGTCATCACCCTGTTCGATGCGGCCACTACCGTGAGAAAGGGCTGATATGAGCCAGGCATTGTTGACCGGGTTCGGCGGTCTCGGCGTTCTCATTCTGCTGATCGCAATCCGGGTTCCCATCGCCTATGCGATGATCTTCGTGGGTTCGGTTGGCTCGATCATCCTGTTCGGCGGCGATCCCGCCATCTTCCTCAACCAGCTCAAGACCCTCGGCTGGAGCCGGTTCTCGGTTTATGACCTATCGGTCGTGCCGATGTTCGTCCTGATGGGCAATATCTCGACCCGTGCGGGTCTTTCGGCGGACCTGTTCCGCGCTGCCAATGCCTGGCTCGGCCGCTTCAGGGGCGGCGTCGCCATGTCGGCGATCGCCGCCTGCGCGGGCTTCGGCGCCGTTTGCGGCTCCTCGCTCGCCACGGCATCGACCATGGGGCGTGTCGCCCTGCCCGAACTCGAGCGCTTCAAATATTCCGGCGCCCTCGCCACCGGCACCGTCGCCGCGGGCGGGGTGTTGGGCATCCTGATTCCGCCTTCGGTGGTTCTTGTGATCTACGCCATCATCGTCGAGGCCAATATCGTCACCATGTTCCAGGCGGCGATGATCCCGGGCCTTATCGCCGTGGCGCTCTTCCTCGTCACCATCGCAATCTATGTGCGGTTCAAACCCGAATCCGGTCCGCCGGGCGAAGCCGTCAGCCGCGAGGAGTTCTGGTCCGCAACCTTCAGCGTGCTGCCCGTCCTCATCATTTTCGGGCTGGTGATTGGCGGCATCTATTTCGGCTGGTTCAACCCCACACCGGCCGCCGCGGTCGGCGTGTTCCTGGTCACCGTCTATGGTATCTGGCGCGGCGACGTCCGACTGAAGGAAATGAAGTCGGCGCTGCTGGAGACGGCGCAAACCGCCGGCATGATCTATCTGATCCTGTTCGGCGCCGCGCTGCTGTCAATCTTCATGGCACGCGGCGGCGTGCCCCAGGCCACCGCCGAGTGGATGGTCGGTTCGGGTCTGCATCCGATGATGATCCTCATCATCCTGCTCGCCGCCCTGATCGTTCTCGGCTGCCTGATGGATTCACTGTCGATGATCCTGCTGGCGGTGCCGTTCTTCTGGCCGGTGCTCGCCCAGCTCAATGGCGGCGACTTCGCCGGCGCCGACGGATCGCCCTTCGGCATGTCGACCGAGGACCTCAAGGTGTGGTTCGGCATCTTGGCCCTTATCGTGGTCGAGCTGGGATTGATCACGCCACCGGTGGGCATGAATGTGTTCATCATCTCGGCCCAGGCCAAAAACGTTCCCATGATCGAGACCTTCAAGGGCGTCATGCCCTTCTTCGCCGCAGAAATCGTGCGCGTTGCCGTTCTGGTCTCTCTGCCTATCCTTGTGCTGTGGCTGCCCCAGGTCTTAGGGGGCTAGCCTGGCGCGCAGCCCAGGCAAGGCAAAAAGGCCCCGGCTGATGCCGGGGCCTTTTTGATACCGACGGGCAATCCGCCCGCCAGTCAGTCCTTGTTCATCTCGAAAAGCGGTACGGTGCCAACCCACAACTCGATGGCGTCTTCCGGTCCGACCGCTGCGCAGCGGTGCGGCCGTTCGGCCTGATAGTGGATGGCGTCGCCCTCTTTGAGACGGTATTGCTCATCATCAAGCTCATAGAGCACTTCGCCCTTGAGAATATAGATGAACTCTTCGCCTTCGTGACTCATCACCTCGGTCGTTGCCCCGGCCGGACGATGCATCATGATGACGTTGATCTTCGCTCCCGGAAATCCGGGGCTCAGTTTCTCATACTTCACTGCCGGCTCGCCCAGCACGAAGGCTTCCCTGTCGCCTTTGCGCGTGACAGGCACCTTGGCCATGGAGAGATCGAGAACCTCTTCCATCGGCGCATTGAGGGCCTTTGCCAGTTTGTAGAAGGATGAGAGTGAGGGGACGGACAGTCCCCGTTCGACCTGCGAAACAAAGCTCACCGACAGGTCGGTTTCTTCAGCAACCTGCTGAAGGGTTTTGCCCATGGCTTTGCGCCGCAGACGTAGCTTTTCACCGAGGCGGACACCAAAACCGGCCTCCGTCTCAATCGGCGATTGAACCGCCGCACTTGCTGTCATCATTTCCCCCCGCTGTAAGATCCTATGCCGCCGCGCACCCCTCCGGACCGTTCCCAAATTTGTGGCCATGCATCTTATCGCACAGCCCCCTTGCCTTCCCAAGCCGGAAGGCGTGTTCCGGGCCGGTCCCCGCGTGTTTGGTGCCAATCCATCCACAGCAATATAGCCGCATTCGGGCCTTCGGCAGGCCCTTACGTGAAATCACAACAGAATCTGGAAAACTCCGCTATCGGCAAAATGACTGATGTCATTTGCCGAAAGGGCATGAGAGTCTGCCCGCTCTGCCGTTAGCGAGGGACGCCGGAATGCCAGTTTCGACCGCCAGTGACTTGTGCGATCTCAGCCTGAGCGAAGCCCTGACAGGCCTTCGTGCACGCAGCTTCTCAAGCCTCGAACTGGCCGAAGCCCTGATCGGGCGGGCAACCGAAAAGGCTTCTCTCAACGCGCTGACCGATCATGACTGGCATGCCTTGCGCACCGATGCGGCGATGGCGGACCAGAACCGGCTGGCGGAGACCGGCGCCATTGGCGGCGTTCCCCTGGCGCTCAAGGCCAATATCGCCACGACGCATCTAACCACCAATGCAGGTACAGCCGCGCTGAAATCCTATCGTGCGCCCCGCAACGCCGAGATCGCCACCAGGCTGTTTGACGCCGGCGGCCTGCTCGGTGCCAAGGCGGGCATGCATGAGCTCGCCTTCGGCATCACCAGCAACAATCCGGCGACCGGCGCGATCCACAATCCCTATGACGAAACCCTGATCCCCGGCGGCTCCAGCGGCGGCACGGCAGCGGCGGTTGCAGCCGGCATCATGCCAGCGGGCATCGGCACCGACACGGGCGGCTCGGTCCGCCTTCCTGCCGCTCTTTGCGGTCTGGTGGGGTTCCGGCCAAGCCTTGGGCGCTACCCGACGACCGGCATCGTGCCGATGGCCAGCACCAAGGACACGCCCGGCCCGATGACCAAGACGGTGGATGACGCGGTGCTTCTCGACCAGGTCATGGCCGATACCATTTACACCCTGCCCGATCTCAACCTTGGCGATATTCGGCTTGGCATACCCCGCGCCCATTTCTGGGACGATCTCGATCCGGAAATCGCTGGACCGGCCAACGACTTCCTGGACCGCCTGGCGAGCTGGGGCGTCATCCTGATCGAAGCCGATATCCCGGACGTCACCGCGCTGAGCCTGTCGGTCGGCTTCCCGGTCGCTATGTATGAGGCCACGCAGGAGATTCCCGCGTTCCTTGAAGAATGGAACACAGGGGTCAGTATTCAGTCCCTGATTGACGCGGTCAGGAGCCCCGATGTCCTGCATGGGCTGGTCCCGCGCTTTGGCGAACACGCCATCCCGGAATCCATGTATCGCGAGGCGATCGACGTGGCGCGCCCGAAACTGATCGCGGCTTATGAGAACTATTTCAGGGAAAAGGAAGTCGGCGCGGTGCTGTTTCCCACCGCGCCCCTCCCGCCCCGGGAGATCGGACGGGATGACTTCGTCACGCTCAATGGCCGTTCTGTTGCGACCTTCGCTGCCTTCATCCGCAACACGGACCCAGGCAGCAACGCCGGCTTGCCCGGCATTTCAATGCCGATCGGCACAACAATTGACGGCCTGCCCATCGGCATGGAGCTCGATGGCCCCGGCGGGTCGGACAGAAGCCTTCTGGCCATTGCCCAAGCCCTGGCCACGGCGATCGATTGCCGCCCGCGGCCTTATTGATGCGTCCTGCACCCGCTATTTGAGCCCTTCAAAGGTCCAGGCATTCGGACAGAATTCGTCGACCCGTTTGCCGGCCGTGCCCATCTCCATTTCCGCTTCGCAGCGGTCGCGGCTCGGGCACGTCGCACAGGTTGCGGCCATGTCGCGATAAAGCCCCGGCATGGCGGCCTGAATTGCCTCCGGGTCGAGACCGATCTCGCGCATCATTTCGGGCATCAATTCGGGAGCACCTGCGGCATGCGCCGCGACCACCAGATCGGCAGGCGCCATCAGGAGATCGCGCGCCATCTCGTCGACCAGTTCGCCATCCACCCCGGCCAGGGCATTGTCACCGAAAAACTTGTTCAAGAATCGCATGGGATCCTCCTGTGTTGATGACAGAAGACCACCACCGCGAAGGAGTCACCTTGATCGAGGTCAAGTTGTACGGGTTTCCCGCAGGAGTTGTATTGGCAATGCTCGGCTTTTGGGGAATTTATGGTTAACCGGCGGTTACCGGGGAACCCCGTGCATCAGGTCTAGCGGTCGGTGAACAGCCAGACGAACAGGGCTGCACCGATGGCCATTCCGCCCACCGGTCCGACCACATAGATCCAGTAATGGGTCCAGTCGCCATAAAACAGATAGGGCCCGAAGGCGCGGGCCGGGTTCATGGCGCCGCCGGCAAGCCCGGCAAACACAAGCACTTCCGCCCCCACCACCGCACCGATGGGAACCGGTGCAAAGGCTGCAAGGGCCGGACGCAGATTGAAGGCACCAAGGATCACGATCATCAGGATGATCGAAAGAGTGGTTTCGATGATCAGCGCATCGACGGGCGTGATCCCGGCATCGATGGCCGGCAGATTGGCGCCCATGGCAGCGACGCTGCCGAAGCCCGCCCGCAACACGCCCGCTGCGAGCGCCGACCCCAAAAGCTGGGCAATGATGTAGCCGGGCAATAGCCGCCAGGGAAACCGACCGAAGATCGCCAGCGCGATCGACAAGGCCGGGTTCACATGCGCACCGGAGACCGGCAGGAAGATCCAGATGATCACCATCAGCCCGATGCCGGAAGCCGCGCCGCCAATCACCGCACCGTGAGGCGCGCCGGAAAGCGTTGCTCCCATCACGGCGCCGGCGGCAAAGAACACCAGCATGAAGGTGCCGATCACCTCTGCCAGATATTTGCGGAAATCGTCGCGCCAGCCTTCTTGCCTACTCTCTCCCAAAGCCCCCTCCCCGGTCCCTCAGGCTGTCAGGCGGAGATAGAGCATGGGCAGCTTGTGCGGCAGCGCAGCGACATTTGAAATCTGCGCCACATTCCGCCGTCCGAATATCCGGCTGAGATACCCTTCGCCCTCGCTGTCGAGCCCGACTGCAAACACATTGATACCCTGATGGGCGAGTTCGTGCACCGCTTTGCGCGCGTCTTCGACCAGATATTTGCGGTCGGACACATCGATGTCGGACGGCTCACCATCGGTCACGACCAGCACCAGCCGCCGATGGGTGAGTTGGCCGCCGATCTCATGTGCTGCCTGCCGCAGCGCAGCCCCCATACGCGTCGACAGCCCCGGCCTCAGGCCCGCCAGCCGGCTCTTGGCATCATCGCCATAGCGCTCGCCGAAATCCTTGATCCGGTAGTAGCGAAGCTCCTTGCGGCTGTCCGAGCAAAAGGCATGGATCGCAAACGGGTCGTTGAGCCCGGCCATCGCTTCAGCGAGAAGCGCCGTGGCGGCACGCTCCGCCGAGAAGACGGTGGAGTGGGTGCCGGTGACGATATCCTTGGTGCTCTCGGAGATATCCAGCAGCACCAGAACCGACAGATCACGATGCATCAGTGCGGATGACTGGTAGACCCGCGTATCGGGTTCAACCCCGGCCCGCCGGTCGATCATGGCGCGGATCGCGGCATCGAGATCAAGCGAATCCCCTTCAGGCTGGCGTTTGAGCCGGATCGCCCTGCCCACCCGCGCCTGGGAGATCAGCGCCTCGATGCGCCGGTGTTCGGTCGCGTGCCGGTCGAGCACCTGGTCGATGATCGAGGCCCGTGAAGCGACGGGCCGATACTCCATGATCGTCACCCAGTCGCGCCGGGTCGCGCCTGTCGCATAGTCCCATTCGGGCAGCTTGGCGATCGGAATGCCGTGATCGCTGTCGACGGGCCGGATGGAAGAGACCTGACTGTTGGCGTCGCCTCCGGATTCCTGCTTGTCCCTGTCCTGGGGCTGATCCGGGTTCTCGACCTGATTGAGCTGGACGGAATCGAAGACTTCTTCGTCGTCTTCGTTCATCTCGGGCGGAATATCGCCGAAATCGAGAATGCCCATATTATCGTCGCGATAGGCCGGCTGCACGACATAGGTCTTGGCGTTGAACTGCAGCCGCATCTGCCCGATATCATTGCCCAAAAGTCCGCCGATGCGCCGCAGCACAGCCGGATCATCCCAGTCGGGTTCAGCATCGAAGAACAACTTCTTGCCCTTCTGAACCCAGGAATTGTCGTCCTCATAGTCGGGATCGATCAACGCCCGGCTGAGCCGGGCCATCAGGGGCTCGGCCAGCGCCGGCCCGGCAGCCTCCGCAGTGTGAAACCGTCGCCAGAGCCGAAGCAGGCCGGGATATTCGCGACCAGCCAAAATCTCGGCCTTGGCATCTTCAAGCAACGCGACCAGCGCCACCTGCACCGGTTTGAGCGACTTAATCTCAACGCGGTGCGGGGTGTGGGCCCAATGCGCCCCGATATGGGCGATGGCGGCCTTGTAGAGTTGCTCGGCCTCGCTGGCCCGATAACCGGAAAAACTCTGCGGCAGCCTGATCATGTGCCGGTCGAAACTGGCGCGGCGTTGCCCGCCGAGTGCGCTGTTCCCCGGCAGAGGCCGTATAAAGGGTCTGCCCTTCCACAGCACGGTGGCCAGCGATTTAAGCCGTCCCTCGATCTCGCCAAGCGAGACTTCGCCACCTTCCTGCTCAATGACCTGCCAGGCGCTCTTGTCGGCCAGGGCAAAATAGTGGTGCAGCTTTTCGGTGTCGCGCTCGCTTGTCAGCCCGGCGCGCACAAAGGCACGAAGGCCCTCCTGCCGGACATGGGTCAGCAGCATCGGCGTCCGCTCGACAAACACCGCCAGGGCGCCCGGGGCCTCGTCGGCGATATCTTCAAGCAGAGACAGATAATAGCGCACACCATCATCCACCCGGATCGCCGAGATGGCGGCGGGAAGATGTTGAGTTATGGCGGCCATTTCGCTTGGCCCCAGATCCTTGGTCAACGCGCATAATGACCGGGACAGTGCCACGCAGTCTTCAGGCGGGAACCGTCGGGCGCAAGCGGCGCTGGCTCGAATGAAATCGAGAACCAGCGCCCCTCGGCCGCCGCAATCCACGAGCCGCTCGAGATTGGATGACCAGTCTGCAAACAGACGCCGGTCGAGATGTTCGCCAACGGTCGTCAGCACAGGCGCCGTGACCGCTCGGGTCAGTCCCGTGCGGTCGAGGAGATCAAGTGCGGCAGTGGCGGTGGGTTTCACGGCGCGGCCCGCCTCAGCTCAGCGCCGTGATGGCTTCAGTCAATGCATCGCGCAGTTCCGGATCGTCAGTAATCGGCAAGACGATGGCCACATGGCACGCGTCCTTGAGCGCAATGCCTTGCGCCATCAGCCGGCCCGCCTGAATCAACATCCGGGTGGAGGCACCTTCGTCGAGCCCGTGTCCCTTGAGATTGCGCGAGCGCACGCCGACCTGGACCAGCAACTCGGCGGTCTTCTTGTCGATCCCCGCTTCATGCATGACGATCTCGGATTCGATCCCGGCCTCGGGATAGGTGAATTCGAGCGCGGCGAAGCGCTGCTTCGTGGATTCCTTGAGGTCCTTGAGAACGCTCTGATAGCCCGGATTGTAGGAGATCACGATCTGGAAATCGGGATGGGCCTCAATGAGCTCGTTCTTCTTTTCGAGCGGCAGCACCCGGCGGTCATCGGTCAGCGGGTGAATGACGACTGTGGTGTCCTGGCGCGCCTCGACAACCTCGTCGAGATAGCAGATCGCGCCATAGCGAACCGCGATCGACAGCGGCCCGTCATGCCAGACCGTGCCTTCGGCATCGAGCAGGTATCGGCCCACCAGATCCGAGGCCGTCATGTCTTCATGGCAAGCGACGGTGATCAGTGGCTTGTTGAGCCGGTAGGCCATGTGCTCGATGAAGCGGGTCTTGCCACAACCCGTCGGCCCCTTGAGCATCATCGGCATCCGCGCCGCATAGGCGGCTGCGAACTGTTCCCGTTCGTCGCCGACGGCCCGGTAATAGGGCTCGTCCCGTATGAGATAGTCTTGGAGATCCATTTGGAGATCCATTCCGAAGCCCTGATGTTAAGCGGGCAGCCCGACCGGTCCGGTGAGGACCGGTCCTGGCCCCGAGGAGATAAAGGTGCGGGCGACGCCAGGCAGGATGCGCCGCCCGCCAACCGCCTTAGCGGTGTTTCTCGAGTTCGTGCGGAATGCCCTCGATGGGCGCCTCTTCGGTACCCGGCGTCGAGCGCGTGATGGCCTCGACCATTTCCCGGGTGCCTTCGGGGTCGTTGACCCATTTGGCATAGAAGTCATAGGGGCAGGTTGCCACGCCCTGTGCGGTTTCCCCGGAGCCGATCATGCCGGTATAGCCACGGTGAACCAGCTTGTAGAGGTGGTTCTGCGACTGCATGTTCTTGCGGGAATCGCGGATCAGCGAGGTGGAAAGAGCTGCATACTGGATGCCGTTTTCTTCCGTCCCGCATTCGCCGAGCGTCCGGCCGTCGAACCCGATAAGGGCCGAATGACCGAAATAGGAGTAGACCCCGTCAAAGCCCGATGCGTTGGCCACTGCCACATAGGTGTTATTGGCCCAGGCCATGGCCTTTGACATGATCACCTGCTGTTCCTTGGCCGGGTACATATAGCCCTGGCAGCGGATGATCAGCTCGGCGCCGCGCATGGCACAATCGCGCCAGATCTCGGGATAGTTGCCATCATCGCAGATGATCAGCGAGATCTTGAGGCCTTTCGGCCCATCCGACACATAAGTGCAGTTGCCCGGATACCAGCCCTCGATCGGAACCCAGGGCATGATCTTGCGGTATTTCTGCACGATCTCACCCTTGTTGTTCATCAGGATGAGCGTGTTGTAGGGCGCCTTGTTGGGGTGTTCTTCGTGCCGCTCGCCGGTCAGCGAGAACACGCCCCAAACATCCGCCTTGCGGCAGGCCTCGGCAAAGATCTCTGTCTCCTCGCCCGGGATGGACGAGGCGGTCTCATACATTTCCTTCTGGTCATACATGATCCCGTGGGTCGAATATTCCGGGAAGATGACGAGGTCCATCCCCGGCAGGCCGACCTTCATGCCTTCGACCATGCTGGCAATGTTGCGGGCATTGTCCAGCACTTCGGCCTTGGTATGCAGCCGCGGCATCTTGTAGTTGACGACGGCAACCCCGACTGTGTCGTTGCTGCTCGAGATATCACCGTGAAGCATCGTCTCCTCCTTCAAAAATCGGTGTTTGAGTAAGACACCGGCGCCCGCCGCGGGCGTCGATGCGTTCCGCCCTGGTCAGACCCCCATATGCCGATGGACGAGTTCCTCGGTGAGTTCACCGATCTCGCCCGCCGCCATAACGGTCCCCTTTTCCATGATCGCGAAGCTGGAGCTGGCCCGCCGCGCGAAAGTGATGTCCTGCTCGACAAGCACGATCGTGATGCCGTGGTCCTTGTTGAGCGTGATGATCGCCTCCTCGATCTGCTCGACGATGTTGGGCTGGATACCCTCCGTCGGCTCGTCGAAAAGGATGATCTTGGGATCGGTCAGCAGCGCTCGCGCGATGGCGAGTTGTTGCTGCTGGCCGCCGGACAGGTTGCCACCCGCTCGCGGCAGGAATTCCTTGAGGATCGGAAACAGGGAGAAGACCAGGTCCTCGAGTTCCTTGCCGCGGTCGGATGTGCGGGCGAAGCTCCCCATCTTGAGGTTCTCCGCCACGGTGAACCGCGGCAGGATTCCGCGGCCCTGCGGCACATAGCCGATACCGGCCATGGCACGTTTGTGGGTGGGCTCGGACGCAAGGTCCCTTCCATCCAGCCGGATGGCGCCTTCGGTCCGGTCCAAAAGACCGAGAATGGCGCGCATCAGCGTCGTCTTGCCGACCCCGTTCCGGCCAAGCACCGACAGGAAGCCCGACTGTCCAACGGTCAGTTCGACCTGCTGAAGCGTGCGGGAATTGCCGTAATAGCCATCGAGTTTGCTGATCTCAAGCATCGCCAATCCCCATGGATCCGAGATAAACCTCGCGCACTTGCGGATCGGCGCTGATTTCGTCAGCCGTGCCTTCCGCGAGCAGTTGCCCCTGGTGCATGACCGAGATCACGTCGCAGATTTCGCGGACAAACCCCATGTCGTGTTCGACGACGACGATGGTGTGCTTGCCCTTGAGGCGATTACAGATCTCGGCAGTCTTGTGGGTTTCCTGGGCCGTCATTCCGGCCGTCGGCTCATCGAGCAGGATGAGCTCGCTGTCACGCGCCAGCAGGAGCGCGATTTCGAGCCATTGGGTCTGCCCGTGGCTGAGATAGGCCGCCGGCAGGTCGAGCTGATCGGCAAGGCCGACGAACTCGGCCAGCTTTTCCAGCCCGTCCCGGTGGGAGGAATGCCCCGGCCGGAACAGATTGGCGAAAACCCCGGTATTCTTGCAGTTGGCGACTTCGAGATTTTCGTAGACCGTCAACTGCTTGAACACGGACGGGATCTGGAACTTGCGCCCCACCCCGGCCCTGGCGATCTTGTATTCCTCGAGAGAAGCCAGCTCCTTGCCGTCATATTTGATCGAACCGCGCGTCGGCTTGGTCTTGCCGCAAATGAGGTCGAGCGTTGTCGTCTTGCCCGCCCCATTCGGCCCGATCAGGCATCTGAGTTCGCCCTTGTTGATCGTCAGGCCGAGATCCTTGACGGCTGTGAAGCCGCCGAAATCGACCGTGAGATCGGTGATTTGAAGGTGTCCGCTCATCGGCCTACTCCGCTCCCTGCTTGGACACGTTTGCCTCGGCCGGCTCTGATGTTTGTGCCGGAGAAGAGGTGGAACGCTGTGCCGGTCCACGGCCGCGCTTGAGCGCACGGCCGATGATGTCGACAAGACTGGCCAGCCCGTTGGGCAGGAACAGCACGACCAGGACGAACAACGCGCCCATGATCAGCATCCAGGTATCGAGGAAGAACTCGTTCTCTTGCAGCGAGCTCTGTGTGCCTGCCACAAGAATGGCCCCGAGCGCCGCACCCAGAAGGCTCTGCCGGCCACCAACCGCCACCCAGATGACGATGGAGAGCGACAGGGAGACATCGAGGAAGGTGGGCGAGGCGAATTCGAGCACGACGGTGTAGAGCATGCCCGCCAGCCCCGCGATGCCTGCCGACACGCAGAAGGCGAGCACCTTGAACGAGGCGACGTCATAGCCGAAGAACCGGACCCGGTCCTCATGGTCGCGCACCGCCTGCAAGACGAGGCCGGCCTTCGATTTGGTCACCATGAGCGCCACGAACAGACTGACCGTGAGACAGCCGGCCACGAGGAAATAGGTGCTCTTGGAATAGGCGTCGAAGGTGAAGCCGAACAGTTCGAGCTGCGCCAGGTCGGTGATGCCGTTGAAGCCACCGGTCACACTCTGCGCGTCGATTATCAGAAGGTTTGCCACCACCAGCGCGGCGAGCGTGATGATCGCCACATAGACCCCGGTGATCCGCCCCTTGAACATGAACCAGCCCAGAAGGAACGAGACGGCGACCGGCACACCGATGCCCGCGATGATCGCGAAGGGCATGTTGTAGAACGGCACCCAGAACCACGGCAGGCTCTCGACGTTGTTCCACACCATGAAGTCGGGCAGCCCGCCCGCCCCGGTATGCACCGGAACGGTTCTCAGCTTGAGCGCCATGGCCATGCAGTAGGAGCCGAGGCCGAACGCCATGGCCTGGCCGAGATTGAGAATGCCCGCATAACCCCACGAAAGGCTCAGCGCCATCGCCACCATGGCCAGCACCAGATAGCGGGCATAGCGGTTGAGCAGGAAGTCATTGTCGAGAATGAACGGGAAGATGAAGATCGCCAGGCAGACAAGACCATAGACAATGAGCTGGATCAGTGTCTGACGGGAGATCGGCAAACCGGATTTTGAAGGAAGCGCCATGGTCATCAGCTCCGGATGCGGGTTGAGAACAGACCCTGGGGCCGGAACCGGATGAGCACGACGATGGCCAGCAGCACCAGCGCCTTGGCGATGGTGTCATTGTACCAATAGGCCAGCACGCCGTTCATCTCGCCCAGAAGCGTGGCGCTCGCCACGGTTCCGAACAGCGACTGCGCACCGCCGAGCACCACCACGAAGAAGGCATCGACCACATAGGTCGTGCCCATTTCGGGCGACACGGATTTGAGCGGTGCGACCAGCGCCCCGGCCAGGCCCGCGAGCCCCGCGCCATAGGCGAAGGTGAGCGAATAGATCCGCTTGGCATTGATGCCGAAGCACGAGGCCATGCTCTGGTCCTGCACCACGGCACGCAGCTTCATGCCGAAACTGGTACGGTAGAACAGGAACCAGGTGATCGCGAACATCGCGGCCACGAAGGCGAAGATGAAGACCCGGTACCCGGCGACCGAAACGCCGAAGATATTGACCTGTCCAATCAGGATGGAGGGCATTTCGACATAG
Organism: Cucumibacter marinus DSM 18995; assembly: GCF_000429865.1. Classification (GTDB taxonomy): domain Bacteria; phylum Pseudomonadota; class Alphaproteobacteria; order Rhizobiales; family Devosiaceae; genus Cucumibacter; species Cucumibacter marinus. The sequence goes on along the minus strand of NZ_AUCR01000002.1, from coordinate 268,400 downwards.
CGCAATTCGCCGCCGGCCAGGAGCCGCGCCGATTGCTGCAGGATCACCCCGATCCCCCAGGTCGCCAGAATTGTATCGAGTGGCCGCTTGTAGAGGAACTGGATGACACCGCGTTCAACCAGATAGCCCAGCGCCGCCACGCCGATGAAAATGATGACAAGGCTCTCGAGAAGCCCAAGACCGAAGAATGCCTTCAGTGCCCAGGCGCCATACGCCCCGAGCATGAGGAATTCGCCATGCGCCATGTTGATGACGCCCATCGTCCCGTAAATGATCGCCAGTCCAAGGGCGACCAGCAGGAGGATGGAACCGATACTCAGACCGGTAAGAAGCTGTTGCAGCACAAAGTCCATAGGACACCTCTGAGCCCCGCAGGGGAGGTACGCGCCGCCGGCAGGGGCGCCGCGTACCGGTTTTGAAGAAAGTGGTCAGACCTGCTGGAGGCCGTCCTCGGCACAGAGCTGATCGGGATAGGCCGCATAGGGCAGCGGCTTGATCCATTCCGGGCTCTCCTGGAGCACCTCGAACTGCCCGTCCGACTTCGCCATGGCGATTTTCGGCCACAGCCAGGTGTGCAGGTTCTCGCGCTCGAGCAGCACACGACCCTGGGGCGCGATCAGCTCGACGTCCTTGATCGCCTCGCGGATATTCGGCGGGGTGATGTCGGAAGCGGCGAGTTTTTCGACCGCCTGCTTGAACATGTAGACCTGGAAGTAGGACGGCTCGGACACGAAGTGGGTAACCTTGTCGCCGCCCCAGCGGGAGCGGTAGGCCTCCACGAACTTTTCGTTCTCCGGCGACTGGTGAACCATGAAGTAAGGTGCCGAGGTGAAGTGACCGGCAGCGGCTTCGCCACCCATCGCCGCGACTTCGTTCTCCGATGTGGTGAGCGAGGCCATCGGCATCTTTTCCGGATCGAGACCCGCAGCGCGGTACTGGCGGTGCAGAGCCACCACCGAGTCACCAACAACGGTCGAGAAGATCACGTTGGGCTGGGTCGACTGGATCTTGTTGATCACCGAGGAGAACTCGGAGTGCCCCAGCGGCACGTATTCTTCGTTGACGACTTCTGCACCAAGCTCTTCGAGCAGCTTCTTGCAGTAGTTGTTCTCTTCTTTCGGATAGATGTAGTTCGAGCCGATCAGGTAGAACTTCTTGCCGAACTTTTCGACCAGCCACGGAATGAATTCATCCTGCTGCTGGTTGGGAACGGCACCGGTGTAGATGACGTTCTTCGAGCATTCGCGGCCCTCATAAAGGGTCGGGTAGAAGTAGAGGTTGTCGCGGCCTTCGAACACCGGCAGCACCGCCTTGCGGCTGGCCGAGGTGTAGGAGCCGAACACCGACACGCACTTGTCGCCGAGAACCAGCTTCCGGGCCTTTTCCGCAAAGGTTGCGGGGTCGGATGCAGGGTCTTCGACAATCGGATTGATCCGCATGCCGTTAACGCCGCCATTGTCGTTGATTTCCTCGATGGCGAGGATCGTCGCCTTGTTGAGGGATTCTTCGATAATGCCGGTCGTGCCGGTCAGGGAAAAAAGGACCCCGACCTTGATTTCGCCGTTGCTGGCCTGAGCCAGAGCCGTGTTCTTCATCCAGATATGGGGCAGCCCCATACCGGTTGCAGCACCAAGTGCTGCTGAGCCTTTTAGAAAGTTACGGCGCTTTAGTGCCATGGTGAAAACCTCCCGCGCACACAAAAAACCCCCGCACGGCCAGTCAGGCACGGTACGGAGGCGATATTGCCAAGATGATGTTCTACGGCTCTGTTGCCGCAGCCCGGAATTCGGGACGAAATTAGCCTACATGGGCCGCATCAATTGTCAAGCGTGCATACGTATATTTCGCTTAACCTGTTGTCTTTCTTAACGATGTCTGCCCAGTGAACGGCGTTCATCGCTATCCGAAGGCGGCCGCTCACGCGGCGGCCACATCAATGTCCGGCTGACCATCGAGGCAGCGACCGAGGCCACGGTGAGCTGGTTGCGCATCGCAAGCTCGCGCAACTGCCGATAGGCCTCGTCTTCCTCGACCCCATATTCGGACATGATCATCAGCTTCGCGCGTTCCACATCGCGGATCGCACGAAGGTTCTCGTCGAGCCTGCGAATGCGGTCACGCAGACGCTGCTCGTAGCGGAACTGGCTCCAGGCCGTCCGCGTGGCCAGCCGTGCCAGGGTCGGCGGCACCGGGCGTTGCAGCACCGCATGCGGGGCGAGCGCCGCGACCACACGATCGTCGACCACCCCGTTCTGCGGCAGCACAAGCAGCAGCGCCGCTTCTGCATCCCCAGGCAGCCAGGGCAACGCCTGGTCGAGCCCGACCGAGTAATCGCAGATCAGCACATCGGCATCCGCCGACAACCGCGTCGGCATCGGCCAGATCACATTGACCACTGCCCGCGTGCGCCGCAATTCGCGCAGGCATGCCTGCATCTGAGCATCGGGCTCGCAACTCACTGTGATGGTCAGGTTCTGCATGGCGCTGCCGGGCCGGCGATCGCCATTCTTGCTGGGTATGACGCTGTTCACCGCATCCCGCTCCTAAGCCATTCCCGGCCGCATCATGCCGACCAGATAGGGGTCGGCATTGACTGCGGAGAGCGATTGCTGGACCACCTCGAACTGGCCGCCGCGATTGACCTTGCCGATCCGCGACCAGACATTGGCGTGCGAACAGCGCGGGTCGATCGACACCGTGCCCTGAGGCGCCTCGAAGCTTTGCCCCAGCACCATCGGCCGCAGAACATCGGTCTGCAGCGAATTGGTCATTTCGAGTGCGCCAGCAAAAATCTTCACCTGAAAATAGGCTGCCTCGGCGCACATATTCGTCGACTCGCTGTCGCCGTAGCGCCGGCGGTACCGCTCGACAAAGGCCCGGTTGGAGCCACCCTCGATGCTCTGGAAATAGGGCGCGGCGGTGATGTGCCCTTCCCCCACATCCGAGCCCATGGCCTGGATTTCGGCCTCGGTTGTCGTCAGCGACGCGATCGGGGTCTGCTTGGGATCGAGATTGAAGTCGTTGAAGCTTTGATAGAGATAGACGGTGCCGATCCCTACAACGGTCGAGAAGATCACATCGGGCTGCGCCTGCTTGATGTCGCGCATGATCGGGTTGAAATCGTGCCGCTTGGAATTGAGCGGCACATAGCTTTCCCCGACGACCTCGCCGCCATTGCGTTGCAGCAATTCGCGCATGATCCGGTTGGATTCGCGCGGATAGACATAGTCTGACCCCACGAAATAGAAGCGCGAACCATAGCGCTCGGTGAGGTACTCACACAGCGCCATCGAATTCTGGTTCGGCGCCGCGCCGGTGTAGATCACATTGGGCGAATATTCGAACCCCTCGTAAAGCGTGGGATACCAAAGCAACCCGTTGAGCCGCTCGATCACCGGCAGAACCGCCTTGCGGCTCGATGAGGTGTAGCAGCCGAAAATGGTGCTCAACCCATCTTTCGACAGCATGCGATGGGCATAGGCGCGGAACAGCGAATTGTCCGAAGCCGGATCATAGATCACCGGCTGCAATTCCCGGCCATTAATGCCGCCATTGGCATTGATCTCTTCAATGGCGATCATGGTGCCGCGGAACTGGGTGTCCTCGATCAGTGCCATGAACCCGCTTTGCGAGAACAGGACACCGACGCGCCAGGGTTCATTGGTGACTTGCTCGTCCAAACCCGACATCTGGCATAGTCTCCCTGTCACCCCACAAGGGGGCATTGCGCGGAAACCCCTTAGGAGGTTTCCACTGGTTTCGGCGCCCTGTAGCCGCTTGCCGACACCCCTTGTCGAGGCTCGACGCGATCCGAACGCACAGTATTTTGGCTCTTTGGTGGCCTGTGGACTGCGCGTCCGAAGGAAAGTGTCACAGGTTAGGGCCGTCTTGCCCATCCCCCTTTTGGTTGTTCTCCATACGGAGAACTATAAACCGGTCTTTAGCTCGAGAGCAGCTCCTTCAGCTTGTCATCGAGGAATTTGACGTCCACCGGATTGGTGCCAGGACCGCCAGCAAAATGACCCCAGACGGACTCGATCGGAACGAGAGTCGCATTGGGCATGTTGGCCACTTCGAACTCGCTGTCTTCCGGCGGGAAGTAGAGATCGGTTCGGCCCGGCATCACATAGGCCTTGGCCTTGATGGCACCGAGGGCGGCCTTGTAGTCACCTTTGTATATTTCATTATCCGAGATGTCGCCATTCTGCCATGTCCACAGCATGGTCAACAGATTGTTCGGATCTTTGGGAAGGAAGAACCCCTCCCAGAAGGCCACCAGGAAATCCTCAAGCGAGGAATATCCGAGCGTGTTGAGATCCAGCTCTTCACGGTAGAACGCCTGGGAGAAGCCCCAGCCGGCATAAACCCGTGCCGCCGCGCGCAGACCCTTGGCCGGCTTCTCGGTGTACCAGCCATTGTCGAACGCGGCATCGGCCGTCAGCGCCGCCTTGACCCCTTCAAGGAAAACGAAATTGTGCCGCGAGCATTTGGCCGACCCGCAGAACGGCGCGATCAGGTCCATCATGTCCGGATACATCGCTGCCCAGTGATAGGTCTGCAAAGCCCCCATCGACCAGCCGGTCACGAGCCGGATATGCTCGATCCCGAACTTTTCGGTCACCAGCCTGTGCTGCGCCTTGACGTTGTCATAGGCGGTAACCTGCGGGAACCGGGACTGGTTGTAAGGCTCAGGGGTGTTGGACGGAGAAGATGAGAGCCCGTTCCCAAGCATGTTGGGGATGATGATAAAGTACTTGTCCGGGTCGAGGGCCATGCCCTGCCCGACCAGCCATTCATTGTCGTAGTGCTGACCCGAATACCAGGTGGGATAGACGATCACATTGTCCTTGGACGCGTTGAGCGTGCCAAAGGTCTTGTAGGCGAGCTTGCAGTCGCGGAGCGTTGCCCCCCGCTGCAGCGTAAAATCGCCCAGATCGAAAATCTCGTAGTCCACCGTCATGCCCTTCCTCCTCGACAGGCGCCGCACCGAACCGCTTCCCACGGTCCGGTAGCCGTGGTTAGTCCATGCAAATCCTGAGCGATGCGCCCTGCGTGGGGCGTTGATGCCATGCGCAAGGCCGTGGCGGGGAGCCGGGCCGGCGGTTTGGTATACCCGATGAACCCTGAAATCATCGGGCGGACCGGCCGGGCTTGCCTTGTGAAACTGCACACTCGCGCAAAAACACAAAAAGCCCCAGCGTATCCTTGGCGGTAAGGATCTGCATGGAGCTTTGTTGCTCGACCAATTTTACGCGGCGCTTTTGCCGCGGACGGACCACTCCGTCCGTAGAAGCGCAAATCGTAAACCCGCTTTGCGCCTATCGTCAACTGCCTTGCATCGGGGCCACTGCGGGGCGGTCGATCGCGGCAAAACGCACAGGGCGAAAACGCCGCTAATGCAGGGTGAAGCAGCCATCCACGTTGCGGATCTCGGCCGGCTTGATCAGCCTCTCATGGGCGACGGTGACCGAAAACAGCGGCCCCTCGAGCCGATTCTCCCAGAAATCGAGAAACTTGGTGAGTTCGGGAAAGTCCGGGAACAGATCGTAATCCTGCCAGATATATTCCTGGAACAGCGCCAGATGATCGGGCATGCGATAGACGATCTGCGCTGTCGTCATGCCATAGCCTTCGAGTTGGCGGCTCAGTGCTGATTGGCCCATCCTGGTCCTCCTTCGGCATTGCACTAACGCAATCTTAGGACCTTGACCGTTAACAACACGTCGCTAATTGACATTTTTGCATTTATTATCAGATATTTAGCAGCAAACTCGGAAGAGTGCTGCCAAGGCGTTGAATCAGTTTGTGAGCACCGCGGCCTGACGCCGGTAGCGCGCCGGCGCCGTGCCAATCGCCTTCTTGAACACTCGCCCGAATGCCGCCTCCGACCGGTATCCCACTTGCTCAGCGATTTCGATGATCGGCTCCCCGGTTTCCGCCAGCATCTGGCGCGCCCGCTGCATCCGCCAGGCAGTGAGGTAAGCCAGCGGCGTCATCGCCATCAGTTCGACGAACCGGGTTGCGAAAACGGTGCGTGACAACCCGGCAATGCCCGCAAGCGTATCGAGCGTCCAGTTCCGGCCAGGCTCGGCATGGATGGCAGACAGGGCCCGGGCAATTGAACGGTCGCGCAAGCCGGCAAAGACCGGTCTCTGGCTGCCTTCCCCGGACAAATAGGCCCGCAACGCCTGGGCAAAGATGATCTCGGAAAGTTTGAGTGCGATGAGGTCGGACCCGAGACCGCCACGCCCGGCCTCGGCACCGATCACGCGTAGCGTGTGCTCCATGAAGGCCCCGGCGGTCTCCCCGTAATTGCGGATATGCACATAGGCCGGCAGGGCATCGATCATCGGGTGGTTGGCATCAGGGTCGAAAGCGAAATGACCGCAAACGAGCTGGGTCTGTTGATCTCCCTGCTCCGCGCCATAGATCAGGGCCCCCTCACCGGTGAAACCCGACAGTTCGACCACCCGGTCGATCTGAACCGCCTGATGCTCGGTCGCGGGATCGCAATAAAGCCGGTGCGCCACCCCGCGCGGGATGATGATCAAATCGCCCTGCTCGAGCTGGACCGCGGCTTCAACGCCGTCCGGCCGGACAAGACATCGCCCTCGATGCGCGAAATGAAACCGCGCCACGCGCTCGAAAGCCGGCACCTGCACGCTCCAGGGCGAGGTGAATTCGGTGCGGAAGTAAAGGCTGCCGCGCAACCGCAGGAAAGAAAGGATGTCGCTCAACAGGTCCATTGACACCTCCATCCCTCTTTTATCAAAAATTCCGTTTTGAGCAATTCATCCGAACGAATGATCAAGAAAAATGAATTATCAATCATTCAACATGATGTCAGATTGACGTTTCCTCCTCGTCGGCCAATCGGCCAGAACCAGATCCAAATCCGTTCAGGAGGAAACCATGAACACACTCAGAACCGCCATTGCCGCGATCGTATTTGCTGCCCTGCCGATGACCGCGGGCAATGCGTTGGCGCAGGATGCTATGGGGAACGACCCGGCCGAGCTCAACGATCTCGAGATCGCTCATGTCGCCTATACCGCCGACAATATCGACATCCGCTATGCCGAAATCGCACTTGAAAAGTCGCAAAACCAGGCGGTGCGCAATTTCGCCGAGACGATGATCCGCGACCACACCGCGGTCAACGAGCAGGCGCTGGCCCTGCTCGACGAGCTTGGTGCCGAGGCACAGGACAATTTCCTGTCGCAGCAACTCAGCGAGAATGCCGACAAGATCGCCGTAGAACTCGAAAGCCTTGACGGCTCGGCATTCGATCAGCGCTACGCTGAGAACGAACTCGCCTATCACCAGGCGGTCAATCAACTCGTCGGCGATGTCTTCATTCCCAATATCGAGAACGAAGAGGTCAAGGCGTTGTTCGAGGCGGGACACGAGATCTTCCTGGTCCATCAAGGTCACGCCGAGATGATGGTCGAGGCGCTCAAATGATCGGGAAAATGCTCACCCGGCGCACCGTGCTGAAAGGAGGGGCGGCCATCCTGGCCGCTTCTCTGATGCCCTCCGCACCGGCCTCGGCCCATAACGGCATGGTGCATATCCGCATCAAGGGATTTGCCTTTGACCACGACCCAGCGACGGTCAAACCCGGAGAAACGCTGGAGTTCAGCAATGAGGACGCGGTGCCACACACCGCGACCGCTGCCGACGGGAGCTGGGACACAGGCCTGATCGCCCCGGGAACAAAGGCTTTCGTCGTCTTTGGGGCCGGGTTCGGCACCGACTATTTCTGTCGGTTTCACCCGAACATGAAGGCCAGTCTCGCCGCTGAATAAGCGGCCAAACCATCGCCCGGCCGCCAAAATGCAGCTATGAACACCCCCGGAATCGAACGGGGTGATTCATGGCTCATGAATGGGCGGTCGGGCTGATGACCGGCACGGTGCTCGACGGCAATATCGATGTCGCATTGCTGCGCACCGATGGCGAGACGGTCGCCGAATTCGGGCCCTTTCGCCTCGCGCCGTATGGCGAACACGAGAACCGCCTGATCGCTGACGCGCTGGCCACTGCGCAGAACTGGCAGTTCGCGGATCAAGACCCCGAAATCTTTGCGCAGGCGGAACAGGCGCTGACCCTGGCCCAGGCTCGTGCTGTCGAAGAACTTGTCGCCGAGGCCGGGCTGAAACCGATCGATGTCGCAGCAGTCGGCTTCCACGGCCAGACCGTGCTGCATCGCGCGCCGCAGGCGGGACGAAACGGCAGAACCCGGCAGCTCGGGGATGGTGCCCTGATGGCGGAACGCCTGGGCATAACCGTGGTCAACGATTTCCGCAGCGCCGATATGGCCGCCGGTGGCCAGGGCGCACCGCTTTCTGCCGTCTACCACAGGGCCCTGATGCAAAGCGCGGGCATGGGTGACGACACCGCCATTCTCAATCTCGGGGGTGTCGGCAATGTCACCGCCACCGGGCCCAATGACACGCTGATCGCTTTCGACACCGGCCCCGCCAATGCCCCGGTCAATGACTGGGTGAAGCGACACGGGCTGGGCGAAATGGACCGAGACGGGCAGATCGCGGCCAGCGGAGTGGTGGATATGGACCGCCTCGCAGCACTGCTGGACCATGCCTGGTTCTCGCAGCCCTTCCCCAAATCGCTCGACCGCAACAGCTTTACCGCCGAGATGGCCGAAGGACTGAGCGCACAGGACGGGGCGGCTCTCCTGACGGCCTTCTCCGCTGCGGCGGTGGGCAAGGGCCTCGACCTGCTGCCCCGCCGTCCGGACAGGCTCATCGTTTGCGGCGGCGGCAGACGCAATCCGAGCCTGATGCGCGCCATCGGCGAGCGCGCGGACGTCAAAGTCGAGAGCGCCGAAGATCATGGCTGGCGGGGAGACGCCATCGAAGCCGAATGTTTTGCGTTCCTGGCAATGCGACGGCTGCACGGGCTGCCGATCAGCATTCCCGGCACCACAGGCGTCCCGTCCCCGATGACCGGCGGAGTTGTCCATCAGGCCCGCCAATAGCCGCGAAATCCGCATTCGGCGAGACGCTTAACAATCGCGTGACCGCCCCCTGCGAAATCGCGGTAAATCCTTACACATATCCAATTTTGTCCATTTTATAGTCAAAAAAGTGTATTTTTTGCACTCATGCTAGGCCGTAAGCTGCGCGAGCGCGGGCGCCATCCGCCAGCGCTGTGATCCGAGGCCCGATGTCGATCATCGCCGGGCCCAGCCCTGCCAGGCCGAATGCCAAGCCTGCAGGCGGATCCAATGTAACGGGAGGAACGCATGTCTACATCCGGGCTCAAAGCCCCCATGAAGCGCCGCGCCTTGATCGGCGCATCCGCATTGACTGCCATGGCTCTCGCCCTTGCACCGGTCTCGGCCGGAGCGCAGGACGGCGAACGCGACTCGATCCGCATCGGCTACGCCGTGCCGCTCACCGGCCCCAATGCCACCGGCGCGGGTATCACCACCATCCCCAACTACAAGCTCTGGGTGCACGATGTGAACGCCGATGGCGGCATCGAACTCTCGGCGCTGGGCAAGACGCTGCCTGTCGAGGTCATCGAATACGACGATCGTTCCTCGACCGAGGAAGCGGTGCGCGCCATTGAACGGCTGGCCACCCAGGACAATGTCGACTTCATTCTGCCGACCTGGGGCACAGGACCGAACCTTGCCACGGGTCCGACCTTCGACCGGTTCGGCTATCCGCAGCTCGCTGCCACGGCCGTAACCGACCTCGCCGGCGAAATGGCCAACCGCTGGGACAAGAGCTTCTGGATGCTCGGCGGCGGCTATGATTATGCCGTGGCGCTGGTCGACCTGCTGTCCGAACAGCGCGATGCCGGCACCATCAACAACAAGGTTGCCGTGATCTCGGTCGCGGACGGTTTCGGCATCGATCTGTCGAAAGCCGCTCTGCCCGCTTTCGAGGCCGCGGGCTTCGAGGTGGTCTATGAGCAATCCTATCCGCTCGGCACGTCCGACTTCGCGCCGATCATCAACGAGGTCTCCGGCCTTGGCGCCGACACCTTCGTCGCCTTCTCATACCCGCCGGGCACTTTTGCGCTGACCCAGCAATCGGTCGTCTCCGGCTTCAATCCCAAGGTGTTCTATCTCGGCGTCGGGACCGCCTTCCCGGTCTATCCCAACATCGCCGGCGAGAATGTCGAAGGCGTGATGGGTATCGGCGGCGTCGACCCGGACAGCGAAGCCATCAAGGACTATTTCGAACGCCACACCGAGGTAACCGGCAACCCGCCGGACAGCTGGGCGAGCGCAGTGACCTATGCGAGCCTGCAAATGCTGCAACAGGCCATTGAGCGCGTCGGTGACGTCGATCGCGACGCGGTCGCCAAAGAGCTCTCCACCGGCACGTTCGACACCATCCTTGGCGAGGTGAAGCTGGTCGACAATCAGCTCCGTTCGCTGTGGACCGTCGGTCAGTGGCAGGACGGCCAGTTCGTCGGCCTTGCGCATACCGAGCGCGAGGGCGCGCGGGATCCGATCATTCCGAAACCGGAATTCAAGCCCGCCGAATAGGTTCGGTCAGGCGCGCGCCGAAACGCCGGCGCGCGCCAGCTTCCTGATGTGTTTTGCCGGTCACCGCGAACTGGCTAGCATGACGGTCGACGACACCCCGCAACAGGGGTGCGCCGGGGGTCTGCTTTTGGGGGAGATGCGCCCATGTTGTTGAGCGCCCTGTTAACCGGCCTGGTGCTGGGCGGCACCTATGCCCTGATCGCCATGGGGCTGACGCTGCAGTATGGCGTCGCCCGGATCATGAATCTCGCCTATGGGGACTTCATGATCGCAGCAGCCTTCGGTGCCTTCGTGCTGTTCACCTCACTCGGCATCAACCCGCTGCTCGGCATGATTGCAGTCATCCCGGCCGGGTTTGCGCTCAGCTATGCCATTTACGGGGTCATGCTGCAGCCGCTCGCTCGCCGTGCCAAGCATTCGGGCCGGCTCGAGGTCGACTCGATCCTCGCCACATTCGGGCTTCTCTTTGTCATTCAGGGTGTGGCACTGGTCATCTTCGGCGCCAATTTTGTCAGCTATTCCTATCTCGCCATCCCCATCAACATTCTGGGCACGACACTGGCCGCCAACCGCGTATTGGCGCTTGTGCTGGCCCTCGCCCTCGGCGCCGGGCTCTACTACGCCCTGACCCATACGCGCTGGGGCACGGCCATCCGCGCCGTCGCGGTCTCCCCGCAGGCCGCGCCGCTGGTCGGGATCGATGTCGATCGGGTTTCACGCTTCGCCTTTGCGCTTGGCGGTGCACTGGCCGCATCGGGCGGGGTTGTCGTATCGATGTATCTGACCTTTTCGGCCACCGCCGGGGTGGTTTTCACCATGAAGGCGCTTGTTGTCGTCATCATGGGCGGGGTCGGTAATCTGCTGGGTGCTCTGGCAGCGGGGCTGATCCTCGGCATCGTCGAGACCCTGGTTGCCACCTATATCGACACCGGGCTGACCCTGGCTGCGACCTATCTCATCTTCCTCGCGATTCTCGTCTTCCGCCCCTCGGGCCTGTTTGGCCGGAGGCCGTCATGACGCGCGCTCTCTGGCTCGCTCTTGTCATCGCCGCTGTCGCGGTCGCTGTTCTCGCCTATATGCCGAGCCAGCTCGGCCCCTATCCGCTCGGGCTGATGATCGGGATCATGAGTTATGTCGTGCTGGCCACCGCCTGGGCCATGTTTTCGGGTCCGACGCGTTACATTTCCTTGGCGACCGTCGCCTTTTTCGGGCTCGGCGCCTATACGGTCGCGGTACTCGGCGATTACCTGCCCTATCCGCTTGTACTGGCCTGTGCCGGGCTTGTGGGTCTTGTCGTGGCGCTGATCGTCGGCGTGTTCACCCTGAGGCTGGCGGGCGTCTATTTCGTCGTTTTCACCTTCGGGCTGACCGAGCTGATCCGGCAGGTGGTGACCTGGTACGAAGTCAATGTCACACGGACCCTCGGGCGATACATCTTTCTCGATATCACCACCGAACAAATCTACTGGCAGCTTCTCGGCCTCGCCGTGATCACCATCGGAATCGCCTTCTGGGTGCGCCGTTCGCGCATCGGCCTGGCCCTAAGGGTTATCGGTGACGACGAGGTCGTCGCTGCCCATTCCGGCATCAACATCCCGGCCACCAAGATCGCCCTGTTTGGCGTGAGTTCGATGATCATGGCACTCGCCGGCGCCATCCAGTCCCCGCGCTGGACCTATATCGAGCCCAGCATCGTATTCAATCCCACGATCTCGTTCCTTACCGTGATCATGGCCCTGCTCGGCGGTGCCAACCGCCTGTGGGGGCCACTATTGGGCGCGGTGCCGCTTTTCCTGCTGTTCGAATGGTTGTCCGCCCATTTCCCCAACCATTATTCGATCATCCTGGGGCTGCTGTTCATCGCCATCGTCTTCGCCCTGCCCAATGGCGTGCTGGCCTTTGGCGAGGGCCTCTGGCAGAGGCTCAGACGCCGGGAGGCGCATTCATGACCGCCCTGCTCGATGTCGACCGGCTGACCCGGCGCTTTGGCGGCCTGGTGGCAGTCAATGAACTCACCTTCTCCCTCGATGCGGGCGAAATCGTCGGCCTGCTTGGCCCCAATGGCTCGGGCAAAACAACAGCGCTCAATCTCATTTCGGGCCTGGTGGCGCCAACAAGCGGACAGATCACATTCGACGGGCAACCCATTGGCGGCCTGCCGGCCAACCGGATCGCGCGGCGGGGCATTGCCCGCACCTTCCAACTGGTGCGGCCCCTGCCCTCCTTGACCGTGATCGAAAACGTTATCACCGCGCTCGCTTTCCGCGCTGAGGCTCTGTGGGGCAAACCCGCCGAAGAGGCGGCGGGCCGTTATCTTGAACAGGTCGGACTCACGGTGAGGCCGGGCCAGGCCGCTGTCGATCTGACCTATATCGATCTCAAGCGGCTCGAACTGGCACGGGCGCTGGCCGCCGAACCCAGACTGCTGCTGCTCGATGAATGGTTGGCCGGGCTCAACCCCACCGAGCTCAGGGCCGGGATCAAGCTGATCACCGCGCTGCGGCAATCGGGCATCACGGTATTGCTCGTGGAGCACGTCATGGATGCGGTTCACGCGCTGTGCGAGCGCTGCGTCGTCATGAATGCCGGCCGCAAGATCGCCGACGGACCAACCGCCGATGTGCTTGAAGACCGCGATGTGGTGCGCGCTTATCTGGGAGAGGTCGATGCTTGAAGTCACCAATCTCAGCCTCCACTACGCCCAGCACCTGGCGCTCGAAAAGGTGCACCTCTCGCTCAATCAGGGAGAGACCGTTGTCGTGCTCGGTGCCAATGGTGCCGGGAAATCATCGATGCTCAACGTGCTTGCCGGACGGATTGCGCCGGACAAGGGCACAGAGGTCAGTTTTCTCGGCAGCCGGCTGGTCGGGCGCAAACCGCACGAATTCCCCGAAATGGGGATTGCGCTTGTGCCCGAAGGCCGCGGGATATTCGGCGATTTGACCGTTGCCGAAAACCTGTCACTCGGCGCCTATGTCAAACACGCCCGTGCCGGTGAGGCCGAACGCCTCGGCATGGTCTATGAGCTGTTCCCGCGCCTCGCCGAACGCCGCAGCCAGATTGCGCGTACCATGTCGGGCGGCGAACAGCAGATGATCGCCATTGGCCGTGCGCTGATGAGTCAGCCCAAACTGCTGATGCTTGACGAACCGAGCCTGGGGCTGGCGCCAGTGCTGGTGCTCGAATTGTTCAACGCGCTGGAAAAGATCAAGCGCACCGGGGTATCGCTTTTGCTCGTCGAACAGAACGTCAAGGTCAGCCTCAACATCGCCGACCGGGGCTATCTGCTCGAAGGCGGGCGCGTGGTTGGCGTGAATACCGCCGAAGCGCTCAAACAGGACCCGGCGGTGCAGCAGGCATTTCTCGGCCTGCCAGGCGCCAAGTCAATCCTGCCCGCCAACGACTTCTGAGGCGATTGGCGCCGGCGCCCGGGCCAGCCGCGACTGGCGCGCCTCGGCAATGATCCAGTGCGCGAAGGCGTCGGTCTGCGGGCTCGGCGCACCGTAGGGCCGGACAACGAAATACCGGTTCGAGGTTTCCAGCACCGCGCTCCCCAGCCGCACCAGCTGGCCGGCGCGCAGTTCTTCCTCAACCAGATAATCCGGCACCAGCGCGGCGCCGAGCGAAGAGCAGGCCGCCGCGATCACCATGGAGAACTGATCGAACTGCTTGCCAGGCAGGATCCGCGATTGCGGCCTGCCCAGCATGGCGAACCATTTGCACCAGGCATCGGACCGGCTGGTGAGATGCAGGAGCGGAGCGGCCACCAGGGCGTCGGGATCGGCAAGGCCCAATCGCTCGGCAAGGCCCGGCGAGGCCACCGCGATCATCTGTTCGTCGCAAAGCGGGGTGAGCGAGGCGTCCGGCCAGTTGTCGTCGCCGAAATGAATGGCGAGATCGAAACGCTCTCTCGACAGGTCGAACGGTTCAAGCCGCGTGGCGAACGACACCTCGACCTCGGGAAAGCGCGCCTCGAAACGCGGTAGGCGCGGAATCAACCAGCGATTGCCGAAGGTGGGCAATGTCGCGATGCGAAGCGCCGAGCCGCGTGATCCCGCAGCCACCGCGCGGTAAAGCGTCTGCCTGATCCGGTCGAGATCGAGCGCGATCTCTTCGGCCAGGGCCTGCCCGGCACCGGTGAGGATCACCCTGCGGCCGACGCGCTGGAACAGGGTGACGCCCAGCGCATCTTCCAGCTCCTTGATCTGGCGGCTGACCGCACTCTGGGTGAGAGCCAGCTCCCGTGCGGCGAGGGTGAAGCTCTGGTGCCGCGCCGCGCATTCGAAACTGCGCATGACGCTCAAAGACGGCATTGTGCGCCGGAAGTCAGGATCGCTCATGCGGTTCATTCATGATCTTCATCGGATGTCCCGATTACCATGACAATGGCGCATGAGCCATATGCCCTAGGCCCGGCTGACCGCGAGTTCCATGGCCGCGTAGTCCTCGACGGCGAAGCCTGCCGATTTGAACAGGGTGATCTCGTTTTCCGAGGACCGGCCCTTGTGCTCGCCACGCACCAGCTCGGCGAGATCGGCCCGGATGCCCGTCTCCGCAATCACCCCGGCCTCCACCGGCTGCGTGAGCTCGCCCGAGAGCAGCGCGCCGGGCCGCGTATCGGCAAAGATCGATGCCCGCCGGATCGCTTCATCGTCGGCCTCTCGCATGTCCGGGCGAAACGCCCCGATCAGGTCGAGATGCGTGCCGGGCTGCAGCCAGTCGCCATGAATGATCGGCGATGTGGCGCTGGTCACCGACGAGATCACGTCGGCCTGCCGGCACGCCTGTTCGAGATCTTCCGCCACGCGAGCGGTGACCCCATGGCCGGAAAGCGTCGACACGATTGCCGCCGCCTTGTCCGGGCTGCGCCCGTAGATCGCTATATCCGAATAGTGGCGCTGGGTCGTGTGGGCCTTGGCCACATCCGCCGAGAGCTGTCCCGTGCCGACGATCACCAGTTTTGCGGCATCGGGCCGGGCAAGATAGCGGGCCGCCAGCGCGGAGCCGGCAGCCGTTCGCCGGGCCGTCAGCACATCGGCGTCGCAGACCGCCTTGAGCACCCCATCTTCGCCATTGAACCAGATCGCGCCGGCATGGATGGTCGGCAGGCCCTTCTGGCCATTATCGGGATAATAGGTGACGGCCTTGACCATCACCCCTTCCCCCGGCACCCAGACCGGCATCACCAGGAGCGAAGCCTGCCCGCCACCGGGCAGCGCCATCGGCAGGACCTGGCGCTGGGGCGCCTCGACATCGCCGGTCCTCAGATGCCCGGCGAGTTGCTCGATCAGATCGCTCCAGTCGAGACGCGCCCGCAATTCGTCATTGCCGATGACCTGCATGTCCGTGCCCGATCAGGATTGCGCCGCCACGACCATAACCTCGACCAGCAGTTCTGGGCTGGCGAGCTTGGCCTCGACACAGGCACGGGCCGGCGGATTGGCGGGATCGACCCAGGCATCCCACACTTCGTTCATGGCGCCGAAATCATTCATGTCGGTCAACCAGATATTGGCTGACAGGATGCGCGACTTGTCGCTGCCGGACTGGCCGAGCAGATCCTCGATGCGCGCGAGGATGTCGCGGGTCTGGGCCTGCACATCGCCATCGGGCCGGCCGACCTGCCCCGCGAGATAGACCATGCCATTGTGAATGACCGACTGGCTCATGCGGGGGCCTTTGTCGAGGCGGGTAATATCGCTCATGTGTTTATCCTTTTGAGAACCGGCCGGGTGACACGGTGTCGATGAGGCTGGCCGGAAAATCGGGTTCCGCCTTCCCGGTTATCAGACTGGCGGCCAGCCGAGCAATCGCCGGTGCGGTCTGAATGCCATATCCGCCCTGCCCGACAAGCCAGAAGAACCCCTCCGCCGCCGGATCGAAGCCGATGACGGGCTCACCGTCCTCGACAAAACTGCGCAGCCCTGCCCAGCTGCCTTCGACCCGATTGATCTCGATGGTGATCATCTGCGCGAAGCGCTCGATCCCCTCGGCCAGCACCATGTCGTCGGCCCAGGCGTCATGCGGGGAGACCGGTTCGGCATCCGCCGGAGACACCATCAGCTTGTCGACCCCGATGGGCCGCGCATACCAGTCCTCTGCGACGCTGCCGAAAAATGCCCAGCGATTGACCTCTCCCGGCACCGGCACGATGGCCGCCGAGCGACGCTTGGGCACCAGGCCGAGGGGGTGTATCCCGGCCATGCGGGCAATCTCGTCGCCCCAGGCGCCGGCAGCATTGATCAGGATCGGCGCCTCGACGTTCTTGTCTCGGGTCTCAACGCGCCAGTTCGCCCTCGACCGTTCGATGGCGGTGACGCGGACACCCGTCTCGATCCGCCCGCCCCGTGACCTCAGCAGGCGAGCAAAGCCGCGCAACAGGGTTTCGACGTCGATGTCCTGAGCGTCCTTTTCATAGCTGGCGCGGGCGATGGCCGCCACGTCGATGATCGGCACAAGGCTCTTGGTGGTGTGCACCGGGATCTCCTCGATCCCGCTGCCAATGGCGAGAATATCGTCGAGTAGCCCTTCCTCGCCGGGCCGGGCCAACAACAGATGCCCGCGCGGTTCGAGCAGGGCCGCAGGCCAGAACTCCTCGTCAGGTGATGAAAGCTCGGCCTTGCTCGCCCGCGTCAGGGCGCGGATACCCGTCGGCCCGTAATTGTCGAGCCGGATCGCCGCCGACCGCCCGGTCGCATGGCTGCCGAGTTGATCCTCCGCCTCGAAGACGAGCGGGGCAAGACCCTGTTCGGCCAGCCGGGCCGCCGCCGCGACGCCGGCGATCCCGCCCCCGATCACAATGGCATCGACCGTTTCGCTCATGCCCCCGCCTCCGCACCGAAAGCGGTGAGAAAGGCCGTCAGATTGTCGCCGAGTGCTTCGCTGAGATAGCCGCCTTCCTGCACCAGCACCGTAGGAAGTCCCACGCGCGCCAGCGCCTCCGCAATGCGGCAGAATCCGTCCCGCGTCACCGAAAGACCGGCAAAGGGATCGTCGTGATAGGCGTCGAGCCCGAGCGCGACGACAAGGACGTCGGCACCAAAACCGGCGACCTGTTCGAGACCGATCCCCAGGGCATCGAGAAAGGGCACATCGCCCGAGCCCTGTGGCAGTGGCAGGTTGAGATTGTATCCGGCGCCCAGACCCTCGCCGCGCTCATGCGCATGACCCCAGAAAAAGGGATAGAAGCTGTCGGGATCGATATGCACCGAAACGGTCAGCACATCGGCTCGATCGTAAAACATCGCCTGGGTACCGTTGCCGTGATGCAGATCGACATCGACAATGGCTGGACGCCGGCCGGCTGCCAGCAGATGCGCGGCAGCAATGCCGGAATTATTGAGAAAACAGAACCCGCCCGCCATGTCGGCAAAAGCATGGTGACCCGGCGGCCGGCACAACGCATAGCTCGCCCGCGCTCCCTCGAGCACGTCATCCGCCCCACTAACAGCCGACTGTGCGCTCCAGTAGACCGAAGAATAGGTGTGCGGGCCGATCGGGCATGCCGTATCGGCCTGGTGCCACCCCGCCCGGCCAACCGGGTGCGCCGGATAGGTCGCGGGCCGCCGCGCCGGATGCACATTGGGCACAACCTCTTCGGAGGCGCCGGGCAAAGCCTGCCACTCTTCATAAATGGTCGAGAGAAAGCTCAGATAGTCGGCCGAATGGACCCTGGCCAGCGGCGCCATGCCGAAATCGGCTGGCGCCGCGGCATCGAGGCCCGCCGCGATTGCGCCTTTGTGCAGCGCATCGAGCCGGGCCGGCTGTTCCGGGCTCGGCCGGCGTGCGCCGCGGTTGAGAAAATGCTGCGGGTCATGCTCCCGCTGCCGTTCATCGACAAATACCTTCATGGGTGTCCCGGAACTAGGCCTGTGCCTCGCCCGGCTGGGCGGGCAGCAGCGAACAATGCCTTGGATCAAAGCGGGCGGTGACGGTCTCACCTTCGGCGAAAGGCTTGCCATTAACCATGTTGATGGCCTGCAGGCGCCGGTCGCCAACCCGGAGGAAATAGCGGACCGACTGACCCTGATAGTCGACAGTTTCGACCACAGCCGGCGCCGCTATTCCCCCGCCGTCTGCCGAACCGCCAGGTTCGACCAGGAGTTTTTCTGCTCTCAAGAGCAATTTGATATCTGTCGCGCCATTGGTTTGGCCTGCCCGGTCTGCCGGCACCTCGACCCCTTCAAACGGGGTGGCATCGACAGTGACGCCTTCGCCCTGCCGACCGCTGACACGGCCGCCGAGAATGTTGGTACTGCCCAGAAACTCGGCCACGAATTCGGATTCCGGCGCATCATAAACCGCCTGCGGCTCGCCGACCTGCTCGATCTTCCCGCCGCGCATCACCACGATCTTGTCGGACATGGCCAGGGCTTCGCCCTGATCGTGGGTGACGAAAACGGTGGTGATCCCCAGCTTGTCCTGGATGCGTTTGAGTTCGACGCGCATGTCTTCACGCAGATTGGCATCGAGTGCGGAAAGCGGCTCGTCGAGAAGCAGCACATCCGGCTCGATGACGATGGCCCGCGCCAGCGCAATGCGCTGCTGCTGGCCACCGGAAAGCTGACGGGGATAACGATCCCCCATTTGCGGCAACTGCACGAGCTCGAGTGCGTCACGCACCCGGCGCTCCGCCTCCTCGCCGACAACCCCGCGATATTTGAGCCCGAAGGCGACATTTTCGTTGATCGTCTTGTGCGGAAACAGCGCGTAGTTCTGGAACACGATGCCCAGATTGCGCTTGTGGATCGGCAGATTGTTGACCCGTTTCCCCTTGATGCTGATGTCGCCCTCAGTGGTGTCGATGAGACCGGCAATCATCCTGAGGGTCGTGGTCTTGCCGCAGCCCGAGGGGCCCAGCAAGGTCAGGAAGCTACCCTGCTCGATATCGAGCGACATGCGGTGCACGGCGGTGAAACTGCCGAACCGTTTGACGATATCCCTGAGTTCAACCGCATTTTCCATATCGCTGCCCTCTCATCCCTTGAGCCGGTTGGCCGGCTTGCGGAGCGGGCGCTTTCGCCCGCTCCCGTGTCGGCGTTACGCCTAGTAGCCCTTCTGGACCCGTCCGAAGGTCTTGGACCAGTCAGCCTCGTTGCCGTTCCAGTAGTTCGGATCGGCAAAGGTCAGCCCGCTCAAGGTGCCAGACGGATCGAAAGCCGGCAGTGTCGGGATCTTGGAGCCCAAATCGACCTTGCTTGGATCGAGCGCGGGCGGATAGTTCTGGGCTTCGGCGACCGCGATCGAGGTCTCCGGCGCGAGCATGAAGTTCAATAGCTCTTCACACTCGGCCATGGGAGAACCCTTGATCACGAACATGCATTCCTGCCAGCCGAAGCCATTGGGCGGATCGATATAGCCGATATCGTGGCCCTGCTCCTGCAGCGCATAGATGCGGCCCGACCAGCCTTCAGTGACATAGATTTCTTCTTCGGCCAGAAGGCTCATCAGCTCCGCGCCCGAAGTCCAGTACTTCAGCACCAGATCACGATGGGCGCGCACGGCATCCCACATCGCATCGACATCGGTTGCCCCGTTGGGGTCCTGATCGGTCTGCAGTGCCGCATACCACATGCGGGTGCGCCAGTCCGACCAACCGCCGATTTTGCCCTTGTAGGCCTCGTCGATCAGCAGCTTGGCGCCCTTTTCCTTGGCCTCCTCGTCAGAGATGTATTTGCGGTTATAGGCGATGCCCGTGGTGCCGTAATCGAACGGCACGCAGGACAATTCATCGCCGGAAACCGCCGAATAGACATCGACGAGCTTGGGAATCACCAAGTCGAGATTGGGGATGTTGGCGCGGTTGAGATTGCTGGCATAGCCGAGATTGTAATAGCGCGCATAGTCGAACACGCCGGACAGGTGGGCGATGTTGTATTCGCCTTCCTGCGAGGCCTGGACGCGGGCGAGATATTCGTCACCACTGCCGAAGGTGCCGTCGACAACGGTGACCCCTGTCTTGTCGGTATAGGGATCGAATGCCTTGTCGCGGAAGGCCTCGGAGACCACGCCGCCCCAGCCATCGAACCGGACCTCGGAGACGTCCTGCGCCTTCACCCGGCTGGCAAACGGCATCTGCACGCCATAGGCAAGACCCGCGGCCCCCACCAGGGTAAAGAACTGCCGGCGGTCGAGCCCGCCATTGCCGAGCCGCTCGCGCAGCCGCTCATATCTTTTCGTACTGTCCATCTAATCCTCCCTCTGGATTCTATGCGGGCGCGCCCGCCTGTGCCCCCTGCCGGGCCGAAACCTGGCGCATGACCGCAAGGCCGAGCAGGGGAAGGCCCACCGTAAGAACGATCATCACCGTGCCGAGCGCGTTGATCTCGGGTGAGATCGAGTTGCGCAGCATGGCGAAGATCTGGGTGGGCACGGTTTCGACACCGCCGGGCTTCCAGAACAGGGTGCCGGTGATGTCATCGAACGAAATCGTGAAAGCGAACAACGCGCCGGCCATGACCGCAGGCATGATCAGGGGCAGCGTGACGCGGAAAAAGGTCTGTATGGGCGAGGCGCCGAGACTCATCGCCGCTTCTTCATAATCCCGCCGAACCCCGATCAGCCGCGCCTGCACGACCAGCACGACGAAAGGCAGGGTGAAGATGACATGGCCCATCAACAAGAGCGGAAAGCTCTTGGGCACATTCATCAATTGCAGGAACAAAAGCAGCGCCACCGCCAGCACCACCTCGGGCACGAGGATCGGCGCGATCAGCAGCGTCGAGATCGTGGTCTTGCCGGGAAAGTCGTAGCGCACCATCGCCAGCGAGGCGAGCACGCCGATCGTGGTCGAGATGATGGCAGTGAGGATGCCCAGCAGTGCCGAAGTCTGGAAGGCACGGATGATGGCATCATTGGTGGCCAGCTCGCCAAACCACTGCAGCGAAAACCCGGTCATCGGGAAAGAGCCGAACTGGCTGGCATTGAAGCTCAACAGTACGACGACCCCGATGGGCAGGAACATGAACAGATAGACGAAGATCGTCCACAGGGTGATCCAGGTGAACCCGGTTGGTTTGCGCATCAGCCCAGCCCCTTTGCCAGTTGACCGAGCCCGGCGAACCGGTTGTAGACGACGACCACCGTGCCGAGCACGACCAGCAGGGCCAGCGACAGGGCGGCGCCGAGCGGCCAGTCGAGCTGGGTGATGATGGCGTCGAACACCAGATTGGCGAACATCGCATCGCGCGGACCGCCCAGGATGATCGGCGTGATATAGGTCCCCGCCCCCAAAACGAAACACAACAAAGCCCCTGCCCCGAGCCCGGGCATGGAAAGGGGCAATGTAACCTCGGTAAAGGCCTGCCACCGGGTGGCGCCCAGCGAGTGGGCGGCGTCCTCGAGCGTGGTGTCGATGCCGTCAAGGCTCACATAGATATTGAGGATCATGAAGGGCAGAAGGTAGTGCACCAGCCCCAGCACGACCGTGGTTTCATTGTAGAGCATCTGGATCGGGTCTGTGACGATACCCATCGCCTGCAACAGCGAATTGACCGCGCCGGACACACCCAGAATATTGATCCAGCTCATGGTACGGATGATGTAGCTGACCCAGAATGGCAGCATCAGAAGCAGCAGCAGAAAGCCGCGATTGACCCCTTTCACCCGCGCGATGAAATAGGCGGCCGGATATCCCGCAAGGGCGCATACGACCGTGGTGATCAGCGCAATCTTGATCGTCTGGAGAAGGATGTCGCGGTAAAAGCGGTCGCCAAGGACCTCGGCCCAGTTGTTGAACGAGAAGGTCGCATCGATCCCGCCAACGGCGCTGCGGAGCCAGAAGGAATAAACCAGCACGAAAACCAGCGGCACCAGAAGCAGAAGCCCGACCGCCGTCAACGCGGGCGAAAGCAGGATCCACGGCGCGCGCCGTTCCGCCTGTTCGATACTGGCCATGATTGTTCACTCCCTCACCGGCCAGTCTGGTAAGGCCCAAATCATTATTCAAATAGATATTCAAAATCGTCATCATTGACTGTATTGATGGTGTTATGGATGCCCCGCTCCCCAACGATATCGCCCGAAAACTCGACTGGAATCTGCTGCGCATGTTCGTTGTGCTGGTCGAGGCCGGCTCGATTACCGGCGCCGCACAGGAACTGGGCTTGCAACAGCCCAGTGTCTCGAGCGCCCTCAAGAGGCTCGAGGAAACGCTGGGGCGCCAGCTCATCGACCGCAGCCCGGGCTGGTTCCGTGTGACCGATGCCGGCATGGCGCTTTACCGCGAAGCCGTGGATATCCACGGCGCGATCCTGCGGCTCGGGGTGCTGATGCGCGATGTCCGCGAGGAGATCACGGGTCATGTCACCATCGCCATGGCCAGCCATGTCCTGAGCCCGATCTTCGATGAGGCGCTGAGCGAATTTCATCGCCGGCATCCAAGGGCAACGGTGGAGATCCGCATCGAAAACAGCCCGACCGTGGTCGAGCGCGTGCTCTCCCGGCGGGCGAGCCTCGGCATCGCGATCATTTCCAACCCGCACCCCAAGCTGGTGCACCAACAGATGTACCGCGAGTATTTCGGCCTTTACTGCGGGCCGGGCCATCCCCTGTTCGGGCGCAAGGGGCTCAGGCAGAAAGACATTGCCGGCTTTGACTGGGTCTCGTTCACGACCGACCAGCTCTCGGACGTGTTGCGGCCGATCACCATATTGAGGGCGCAGGCCACCCCGGACGACCGGGTGATCGGCACCGCCGAGAACCTTGAGGAAGTGCGTCGAATGATCGTTGCCGGGCTCGGCATCGGCCCCCTGCCGGTGCACGTCGCCCGCCCCGACGTCGAGGCCGGAAACTTGTTCCGACTGCCGCCCTATCGCGACCCGCCGGAAATCGATGTCTTCACCATGCTCAACCCGGCGATGAAACAGAACCGCGCTGAAGCCTCCTTCACCGCGATCCTGTCTGATGCTATCAGCACCACGCCCCTGGCCGAACGGACCTATGGCGACTGACGCCGACGGTCCTGATCGCGGTCACTCCGCGACCAGTTCGGACAAGGCCTGCTGATCATATTGCGCGGCATAGTCGGCGCTCGGCGGGATCGGCTTGATTACATCGATCAACACGCCATTCGGGTCGTGGGTGATGAAATGGCGCTGGCCGAAATCCTCATCCCTGAGCGGCAAGTGGATCGGCAGGCCGGCGGATTTCGCGGTTTCATAGAACGCGTCGACATCCTCGACCTCGAAATTGAGGATCAGTCCTGACACCTGCCCGCGCGCCGATTCGGGTACCGTCTCGTGGTCACCCTGCAGAACGGCCAGATTGACCGAAGGGTCGACGGTCGAGCGCAGATGCACATACCAGCCGCCATCAAAGGCCCGCTCGAAGTGGAAATGGGTTTCGTAAAAGGCTGAGGTTGCCTCGACTTCCGTGGTCATGATGACCGGGTAATACTGGGTGATCTTCATCCTGGAGCTCCTTGATGGCGCGTGTTTCGGGCCCGCGCCTGCCCGACCGGACAAGGGTCCGGCCGGCACCGCGATGCCGCCATCAATAAATATACATACTGCATGTATGTCAATCTCATGTTCGCTACGAAGCCATCACTCAGATTGTTTTGGCGCCCTTGAACGGAACATCGGGAAAGCGCGCGGTCTCCACCCGCCTCCCCGCGAACTCTGGCTTGCGCCGCATCGTTGCTCCCACATACAGTCAGTTTGTATCAGCGATGGAGCAAATCGTGGCAGCGAGCGGATCAGCAACCGAACAAAAGCAACGCATCCCCAATGCAACCCGGACGGAACGGACCCGCACCGCTCTTGTGTCAGCCGCGCGGGAACTGTTCGCCGCAAAGGGATTTGCTGAAACCGGAACCCCCGAAATCGTCAAGGCCGCCCGGGTGACCCGTGGCGCGCTCTACCATCACTTCGAAGGCAAGACCGCGCTGTTCCGCGCCGTCATCGAGGCAGAAGCCGAAGCCGTGGCAAGGGCCATCGAGACGCGGACCACCGAACCGGCCTCGGCCCGCGACGCGCTGATCGACGGCGCCAACGCCTTTTTCGACGCCATGAGCGTTTCCGGCCGCGCCCGGCTCTTGCTCATCGATGGACCCGCCACGCTCGGCCACGAGGAGATGAACCGGATCGACCGCGCAACCGGTGGCGCCGAGCTGATCGAGGGTCTCGCCTATGCGCGAGACCATGGCGAACTGCGTGACCTGCCCATCGAGCCCTTGGCGGACCTGCTCTCCGCCGCCTTCGACCGGGCGGCCTTGGCAATCGATGCCGGAGAGGATGCCGAAGCCTACCGCACGGCCATCGCCCGCATGATCGACGCACTCCTTGAAAGGCACTGAGTTTTTCACTTGCAGCCCGCCCTCGTGGTTCGCCCTTCGACCAGCTCAGGGTGAGGGCTCGGGGGTGCATACTACCGGGCCGCCCCGGCCTCCGAGCCGGGGCCTCGTTGCAATTGGGCATGGAGGTCCCGGATCAAGTCCGGGACAGCGCGGTATTGGTGCAAGCGTACACCCCGACAGGCCCGGCAGGCATTTGCCTCCAGGGTTTCAAAGAGCAGAGCGGGAGAGAGGCGCAGGGCGTCTCGTCGCAAAACTAAAACAATGAGACGGCCAGCGCCTCTCTCACCCGGGGTTTTGGGCTTGGACTGCGGCAACGGGCTGGGGTCAATCCCCGCCATGTTTCCACGGTACGCCGCCGCCTTGACGGCAGCCGGCTCCGGCGCAGTTTTGGCCTTCCCTGAGGCGACCCTCATGGAACCCGGACCCAGACCTGCCTGACCGTTCGTCGCGACCACGCTCAATCGCAAGCTGGTTCGAAGAGGATAAGGGAGGTTTTTGAGGCGGGGATAATTTCGATCCGGCCCGAAAGGCAAAATCAGTCCGGTGGACTGATTTCAGGTGAGAAGGCCATGAGAGCTACGCTCGAATGGCGGAAACACCACCCCCACCCGTTCCAGCACTACCAAGGTTCCACCGGAACCTCGGTTTGGGCTTCGCCCAACCGCTTGTCACCCCCCGTCAAGGGGGAGGTGACATTGGGGCCAGCTCATTGTTCCTTCAACTCCATCGGTGAAGCGGGCACGGCCTACCCCCCCTTGCGGGGGTGAGGCGGGACCAGCAATCTCTCCAGTGGAGAGATTGCCCGCTGAACGGTCCGGCATAGCCGGGCCGGGTGGGGGGGCACATGCCAACCACGCCCTCGCCCTTCGAGGCTCGGTTTCACCTCGCACCTCAGGGTGAGGGCTTGGGGGTGCTTCCTCCCGGGCCGCCCCGGCCTCCTTTTGCCTCGCGCCGCCCCGGCCTCCGAGCCGGGGCCTGGTTGCATTTGGGCATGTAGGTCCCGGATCAAGTCCGGGACAGCGCAGAGCGTGTGGCACTGGTCACCTCCGCCCACCTCGTCACCCTCGGGCAGCCCGCCGGCGCGAGGCGGGTAAGACCCGAGGGTCCATGAGGCGCTGCAAGGGATTCAGTGGTCGTGGAGAGTCACAACGGCTTCCCGCGATGCACCTCAACATGGATTCTCGGGTCGAGCCCGAGAATGACGACCGTGGGGTGGCAAATCCTCAGCCAAAGCGAATAGCGTCACCCCGGTGACTTCGACGCATTTCACCAATCGTGCCAGTGGCATGATTGAAGCGGAGAAGGCCATGAGGGCTCGCGGTAAGGGCTTGTGGAGGCCACATTCACTCGAAACGCCTAAGCGAGTTCCCTAATCCCCAACCGGCTTCGGGCCGGTATCCCCGGAGAGCGGCACCAGCGAGGTGCGGATGCGGCGGAGGTTTTCCTTCACCGGCTCGGGCCGCGTGCGCGCCACGCCCGTCGCCAGCACATCGAGAATGGTGGTGAAGACGAGGCGGGATGCCGTGGGTTTGAAAATGTCCTGGTCCTCGGGCAGATCGACCTCGATGGCGATATCCACCGCCTTGGCCAGGTCTGATCCGCTTTTGGTCAGGGCCAGGGTTTGCGCGCCGTATTGGCGGGCGATGGCCACGCTATCAAGCAACTCGGCAGGCATGCCGGTCGAGGAAATCGCAAAGACACGATCCTCTGCGGTGTAGGTCGAGGCGAGCATGCGCTGGAGATAACCGTCCGAATGGGCCTCGGCGGCGATGCCGAGCCGGAAGAACCGGTTCGCCCCTTCCCGCGCCACGTTGGAGGAGCCGCCGCCGACCCCGAAAAACGCCACCCGGCGAGCACCCGACAGGCTGATGATGGCACTGGCCAGCGCCTCGTGATCGAGCTGCCCTCGGGCGAGGTTGAGGGTATCGACCAGCGCGCCGAACACCTGCCCCACCAGCTGGTCGGTTGGCGATTGGGCGTCGCTTGGCCCGTGCAGATACTGGAGACTGACAGCAACCGACTGGGCCAGCCGGATCTTGAACTCCCGAAAACCGTCGCAGCCAAGCGTGTGGCAGAACCGGTTGACCGTGGCCACCGACACATCCGCCGCATCAGCGATCTCGCCCTGGCGCAAATGCACCACTTCGTCGAGATGGGTCAGCACAAAATCGGCAACCCGCCGCTCGCGCTTGGGGAACTGGTCCCGCGACGATCTCAGCCGCGAAATGATATCGAAGACTTCACTCATGCCAGCATCCGCCGAACCCGCCACGGACTGAGCATGCGGCCCAACGCCCCCCAAGGTCAATTTCTGCCCGTTCGTCTTCAGCGGTTGTCTGGCGGTCATGCGCCTGCCCACCTCATCTTGTTTCCCTCACCATATGAAAGTTTCTTCCACATTGACACCCGAATTTGCCGCAAATGACACAAATCCATTGACGAGCAACCCCTAAGATGTAAGTTTTTTTCAGGATATCGCGTAAGCCACTTACAAATTGGTCCGCGAATTTCCATGCCGGAACGGCGCCTGAGGGGCGGCGGGACGGCAATCAATGAAGACCGGGGCACAAGCCCTTGGGAGGAGACATTCAGATGACACGACGCAGCCCACTTCTTGTGGCGGCAGCCACCGGCCTTGCGCTTCTGCTTGGCGGCACCGCCTTTGCCGACGGCACCATGCGCTATGCCTCGATCGGTGAACCCCCGAGCCTCGACCAGCAGGTCGGCACCTCGGACCTCTCGACCACCATCGCACACCACGTTTTTGAAGGGCTCTACACCTTCAACGGCGACTATGCGCCGGTTCCCCTTCTCGCCAGCGGCGACACGATTTCGGATGACGGCAAGACCATCGTCATTTCGCTGCGCGACAACGTGACCTTCCACAACGGCAAGCACATGACGTCCGAAGACGTCGTCGCCTCGCTCAAGCGCTGGGGCGAATTCGGCTCCAGGGGCGGTCTTTTGTTCGCCAATGTCGAGAGCGTCGAAGCCACCGGTGAATATGAGGTCACCCTCAAGCTGACCGCACCCTTCGGACCCTGGAAAAACCTTCTGGGCTTCATCAATGGCGGCGCGGCAATCTATCCGTCCGAGATCGCGGCCGATGCCGGCGGCGAACCCATCGCGCCGGAAAACTACATCGGGACCGGTCCCTACAAATTCGTCGAATGGCGCCCCAACCGCCATATCGAACTGGCCCGTTTCGAGGACTACACCTCCCCGCCGGGAGATGCCGACGGCTATGGTGGCGCCCGCAATGCCGAATTCGACACGCTGCAATTCGTGCCCGTGCCGGATGTCGGCACCCGCGTGAGTGGCTTGCGCGCCGGTGATTATGACTATGCCGAATCGATCCCGGGCGATCTGTTCGAGGAACTCGACGCCGATGAAGGCGTGCGCACCATCCTCAATGGTGGCCCGATCTTCGGCCTTGTGTTCATGAACTCCAAGGAAGGTCCGCTGAAGGAGAATTTCGCCCTTCGCCGCGCCATCCAGACCGCCATCGACAAGGTGCCGGCCCTGCAGGTTGCCATTGGCCCGGAAAAGCTGTGGCGTGCCAACGGATCGTTCCTGCCTGAAGGCAATGTCTGGTACACCGATTCCGGCATCGACAACTTCTCGAGGGGCGATGCCGAAGCGGCGCGTGCCATGGCCGAGGAAGCCGGTTACGCAGGCGAACCCATCAAGCTGATGGTCTCGACCAATTACCCGTTCCACTATGACAGCGCGGTCGTCTACACCAAGCAACTCGCTGAAGCCGGGTTCAATATCGACCTGCAGGTCTATGACTGGGCCACTCTCATCCAGAAGCGTTCCCAGCCGGACCAGTGGGACCTGTTCGTGACCCATCATGGCTTCGTTCCCGACCCGATCCTGATCTCGGTGCTCAACGAGAACTATCCGGGCTGGTGGTCGACGCCCGAAATCACCGAACTCAAGGCTGCCTTCACCGCAACCGCGGACCCGGCCAAGCGCCAGGAGATCTGGGCCGACATTCAGGGCCTGATCTATGAGCAGGTACCGACCATGAAGACCGGTGATGTCTACACCTACAACATCGCGTCGCCGGACCTCGAAGGGCTCGAATCCTCGACCCTCGTGTGGCCGCACTTCTGGAACGTCTCCAAGTAAAGGCGCCATCCAGCAAACCTGACCCGAACCTCGCAGTCTCCGCCCAGTCCCTGGGGCGGGGACTGCCCTGAGGGATGCACCGCCCCCATGTTCGCCTATACCATCAAGCGGCTCCTGACCCTGATCCCGACGCTGTTTGCCGCGTCTGTGCTGGTCTTCGCTTTCATCCACCTCATTCCCGGCGATCCGGTCGCCGTCTTGCTCGGCGACACCGCAACGCCCGAGGAGATCGCTGCGCTTTCGGCCGAAATGGGCCTCGATGAGCCGATCTACATTCAATACGCCTATTGGCTCGGCAATGTGATGCAGGGCGATTTGGGCAGATCCATCTTCTTCCAGGAACCGGTGACCCGCGTCATCGCCGACGGTGCGGAAACCTCGATCCTGCTGGCCCTCATGACCATGGTCTGGATCGTGGTGCTCGGCGTGCCGATCGGGGTAATCGCAGCCACCCGCCATGGCGGCTGGATCGACCAGATCGCTTCGGGTGGCGCCATGTTCGCGGCCTCGATCCCGACCTTCTGGCTTGGTCTCTATCTCATCCTGATCTTCGCGGTGACGCTGGGCTGGCTGCCCAGTTCCGGCTTCCCGTCGGTCTTCGACGATGGCGGTCTGGCCAACCTGCGGTATCTGCTTTTGCCAAGCCTGACGCTGGCCGCCCCCAATTCAGCACTGATCATCCGCCTTGTCCGCGCCTCCATGCTCGACGTGCAGCGCGAGGACCATGTCCGCACCGCCCGCGCCAAGGGGCTGCACCCTGCAAAGGTCGCGCTGAAACACGTCTTCCGTAACGCGCTGGTCGCGGTCGCCGCAGCCTTCGGTTTCACCTTCGCGGCGCTGATCTCGGAGGCCGTCGTCACCGAGACCGTGTTCTCACTGCCCGGCATCGGCCGGCTGGTGGTCGAATCCATCCTGCGGCGGGATTACCCGGTGATCCAGGGTGTCGTGCTGGTGATCGTGTGCCTCTACCTCGTCATCAACCTGATCGTTGACCTCGCCTATGCCTGGCTCGATCCGAGAGTTTCACTGAAATGAGGGTAACGCTGAAATGACCGCTGCTCTCGCTACCTTCAACCAGGTCTTCCGCGGCCGAAGGCTTGCGCTCCTTGGCGTAGGCTGGCTCATCATCGTCGCCATCGCGGTTGTTTTCGCTCCCTGGCTCACTCCGTACGATCCGCTCGAGATCGATCCGGTCGCCCGCCTGACCGCGCCCAATGCCGAGCACTGGTTCGGCACCGACCATTTCGGCCGCGACACCCTCGCCCGCTGCATATATGGCGCCCGCATGGCGCTGTTGATCGGGCTGGGGGCGGTCGTCGTCTCGCTCGTCGGCGGCACGCTGATCGGAATGCTCTCGGCCTATTTCACCCGGCTCGGCCATGTGCTGATGCGGGTGGTCGACGTGGCCATGGCCTTCCCGGCCCTCTTGCTGGCGCTGGTGCTGATGACCATCCTCGACCGTTCGGTGACCAACACCATCTTCGTGATCGGCATCGTCTACACGACCACCACGGCCCGCATCCTGTTCGGCATGACGCTCAAGCTGAAGAACGAGGTGTTTGTCGATGCGGCGGTCGTCACCGGGGCTGGACACCCCTCGGTCCTGTTCAAGCACATCCTGCCCAACCTGATTTCACCGCTGCTGGTGCAGGCGACCTTCATCTTCGCCTTCGCCCAGCTCCAGGCCGCGGCCCTCGACTTTCTCGGCCTCGGCCTGCCACCTGAAATCCCGAGTTGGGGCAACATGCTCGCCGAAAGCCGGGTCTATGTGACCCGCGCCTCCTGGCTTTTGATGTTCCCCGGCGCGCTGATCATCCTCACCGTGTTCTCGATGAACCTTGTCGGTGACGCCCTGCGCGATGCGATCGATCCGCGCTTCAAAGACGATATTGCGGGGGTCTGATGGCACTGCTCGAAGTCGAAAACCTCAGTCTCGCCCTGGCCCTATCCGGCATGCTGAAACCGGTGGTGGACAATATCTCCTTCTCCGTCGATGCGGGCGACACGCTCGGGATCGTCGGGGAATCCGGTTGCGGCAAATCCCTGACCGCGCTGGCGATCATGGGCCTCATCGCCGACAGCCCGATCCGCATCACCGGCGGCGCCATCCGCTTTGAAGGCCGCGACCTGGCGAGCATTTCGGAGGCCGAGCGCCGCGCCCTGATGGGCGACCGCATGGCCATGATCTTCCAGGAGCCGATGACCAGTCTCAACCCGGTCTATCGCATCGGCGACCAGATCACCGAATCCCTTGGTCAGCACCGCAAGCTGAGCAAGAAAGCCGCCCGAGCCCGCGCCGCTGACCTGCTGCGGCAGGTGCGCATCCCCGACCCCGAAGGCCGGCTCGATGCCTATCCGCATCAGCTCTCCGGTGGCATGCGCCAGCGCGTGATGATCGCCATGGCGCTCGCCTGCGACCCGGCCCTGCTGATCGCGGACGAACCGACCACCGCGCTCGATGTGACGGTGCAGGCGCAGATCCTCGACCTGCTTGCGGACCTCCAGGAGGAAACCGGCATGGCCGTCATGTTGATCTCCCACGATCTCGGCGTGATCGCGGAGAACTGCAAGGACGTGGCGGTGATGTATCGCGGCCGGATCGTCGAGGCGGCCTCCGCCGCCGATCTGTTCGCCGCGCCGCGTCACCCCTACACGGTGGGGCTTTTGAACTCGATCCCGGACCCCGATGCCGACAAGGACGATCTCGAGGCGATCCCCGGCCGGGTGCCGACGATTGACGAAGTCATTCCCGGCTGCGCCTTCCATCCGCGTTGTGCCTTCGCACAGGATATCTGCCGCGATGTGCGGCCAGGCGACGCCATCGCTTCGAAAGAGCACACGGCCCTGTGCCACTTCCCCACAGGAGGTGCCGAATGACCGATCCGCTTCTCGATATCCGGGACCTGAAGGTCCATTTCCGCATCGGCAAGAACTGGCCGTTCGGCTCGGGCGTCAAGACGCTCAAGGCCGTCGACGGCATCGACCTGGCCATCGATATGGGCGAAGTGGTCTCGCTCGTCGGTGAATCAGGCTGCGGGAAATCGACCGTTGGCCGCGCCCTCACCCGGCTTGAAGACGCCACCGATGGCGAAGTCCGCTTTAAGGGCAAGAACGTTCTCGATCTCGACCGCAACGGCTTTCGCCCGCTACGCGCCGATATCCAGATGATTTTCCAGGACCCTTTCGCCTCGCTCAATCCGCGCCTGACCATCGAGCAGACCCTTGCCGAGCCCTTGCGCATTCACGGGCTGGCGCACTCGGCCCGAGAGGCGCGGGAGAAGATCGCTAAGGTGCTGCAGCAGGTCGGGCTCGACCCCTCCGTGATGACCCGGCACCCGCACGCCTTTTCCGGCGGGCAGCGCCAGCGCATCGGTATCGCGCGGGTGATGATCCTCTCGCCCAAGCTGGTGATCGCCGACGAACCCGTCTCCGCGCTCGATGTATCGATCCAGGCCCAGGTCCTCAATCTCATCCGCGATCTGCAACGCGAGACCGGGGTAGCGATGCTGTTCATCTCCCACGATCTCGGCGTCGTACGGCACATCTCGGACAGGATCGCGGTGATGTATCTGGGGCGGATCGTCGAGACCGGGCCGAAGTCTGAAATCTTCGCCAACCCGACCCATCCCTATACGCGTCTGTTGCTGCGTTCGATCCCGCGCCCGGTGCCCAACGCTCAGCGCAAACGGCTCGGCGCGACCGGGGAACCGGCCAGCGCCACCAATCCGCCGCCCGGCTGTGCCTTTCACCC
Organism: Cucumibacter marinus DSM 18995; assembly: GCF_000429865.1. Taxonomy (GTDB): domain Bacteria; phylum Pseudomonadota; class Alphaproteobacteria; order Rhizobiales; family Devosiaceae; genus Cucumibacter; species Cucumibacter marinus. The sequence continues at coordinate 235,691 of NZ_AUCR01000002.1, read as the reverse complement.
ACGCTGCCCGCTGGCGACAGAAGTCTGCCGCACCAAGACTCCGCCGCGCATCGATCTCGGTCAGGGTCATATCGCTGCCTGCCATCACACCGATCAACGCGAAGCCGCGCCGGCGGCCTGAGTTCTTCCCGCGCACTGAAAACCCCGGCCAGATGGCCGGGGTTCTTTTTGTCTCAAGTGTTGTGCGCCGTCAGCGTGGCTCGTCCATCAAGCCCTTGATGACCGCGAAACAGGCCAGCAACAGGATGATGGTGAACGGGAAGCCCGTTGACACCGCCATGGCCTGCAAAGCCGTGAGCCCGCCGCCCAGCAACAGGGCGATGGCCACCAGCCCTTCGAAACTGGCCCAGAACACGCGCTGGCTGACCGGCGCATTGACCTTGCCGCCGGCGGTGATGGTGTCGATCACCAGCGAGCCCGAATCCGAGGAGGTGACGAAGAACACAATCACCAGGATGATGGCCACGAACGAGGTGATCTGTGCCAGCGGCAGTTCGGACAACATGCCGAACAGCGACAGTTCGAGCACATAACCGTCGATCACATACTCACGCACCGCGCTTTCCGAATTGGTCAGCACCTGATCGATGGCGGCGCCACCGAAAGCGGACATCCACAACACCGACACCAGCGAGGGGATGATCAACACGCAGGTGATGAATTCGCGCACCGTGCGGCCCCGGCTGACCCGGGCAATGAACATGCCCACAAAAGGCGACCAGGAAATCCACCAGGCCCAGTAAAACGAGGTCCAGCCCTGACGGAAGGCATCATCGGTGCGCCCGAACGGATTGGAGAGCGGAATGATGTCCCGGGCATAGCCCCAAAGGTTCTGGAAGAACCCGGTAATGATGCCGAGCGTCGGCCCCACAAGGATCACGAACAGCAGCAGCACTGCCGCGAGCACCATGTTGATCTCGGAGAGCCGTTTGACCCCTGCATCGAGCCCGGCAACCACCGACAGCAGCGCAATGCCGGTGATCCCGATGATCAGCAGCACCTTGGCGAAATTGCTGTCCGGCATGCCGAACAGGAAGCCGAGGCCGGCACTGGCCTGTTCAGCCCCGATGCCGAGCGAGGTCGCGAGCCCGAACAGGGTCGCAAACACCGCGAGGATATCGATGATGTGACCGGTCCAGCCCCAGATGCGCTCGCCAAAGATCGGGTAGAACATGGAACGCACGCTCAACGGCAAACCCTTGTTGTAAGAGAAAATAGCCAGCGCCAACGCCACGATGGCGTAGATCGCCCAGGGGTGAAGCGCCCAGTGATAAATGGTTGCCGCCATGCCCGCGCTGCGCGCGATCGCCACGTTCTCTTCGATGATCGCGCCGCTTTCGTCGAACAAGGGCGGGATGCCGAGCGGTTGGCTGAGCGCCATGTGATAGACCGGCTCGAGCACGCCATAGAACATCAACCCGATGCCCATGCCGGCGGCGAACAGCATGGCGAACCAGCCCGCATAGCCGAAATCGGGTTTGGCGTCCTTGCCGCCGATCCGCACCTTGCCCAGCGGCGAGACGAGAATCCCCAGCGCCACCAGCACGAAAATGTTGCCCGCAAGCAGGAAGAACCAGTCAAAGGTCGAGGTCAGCCAGCCACGCAGGGCGGTGAACATCGGCTCTGTACTGGACTGGAAAGCGATCGTCAGAACGACGAACAGGACAATGGTTGCCCCCGAGATCAAAAACACCGGGTTATGAATGTCGAGGCCGAACGGCCCGACTTTGGGGGTGATATTGTCCTGGCCGACTTCGTAGTCGGTATCGATGATTTCGGTCGGACCCTCTGGCGCGGGGATGGCTTCGGCATCCGCCTGATCGCCTTGATTGTTTTCTGTCATGGTTTAACTCCTCGCAGCGGATCCGGACGCCCGTCGGCGCGGACCCATGGTCCATATACTCAGCGAATGACGAAGACGGAGATCGGCGCATGCGCAGCAATCGAGCCGCCATGCGCATGCGTCAGCAGGTCCGCGAAATGCGGCACATGCGATGCGATCACGATCACATCGGCCCCGACCTCCGCGGCGGCCTTGATCAGGGTCTTGTCGAGATCGATGGTCGGGTCATGGCTGGCCACGGCCTTGGATTCGATATTGAGCCCCTGCTCGCTGCCCTTGGTTTTGGCAAACACAGCCAGCTTTTCGGCATATTCGGTAGGATTATGGGCGACAGGCGTCGGTGATTCCGCCGTCACGCCCACGAACACGATCTGGCCGTTATAGGCCCGCGCAAGGTCCGCTGCCGCCGAGATCGCCTTTCCAAGCGTATCCCCGTGCTCGAGGTCGACAGGTACCATTATCTTGTTGAACACAATTACCCCCCTCGCGACGAACGCGCTTGGTTTTTGAGGTGTTTGGGAAGTTAAAACGCTAGCACAAAAGGGCTATTTCCGCCATGCCGGCATCCCCGCTTGGGGACAAGTACCTATCCGGCGGCGAATTTCTGCCGCCAGCTCGGCATCACGTCCCCCGGGGCAGCGCTTGCCAGATAGACCGAACGGGCCACCGCCCGGCTGAGACAAACCGCTGCCGCGTGACCGATATCGATGGCATCGACAATCGGATCGCCAAGCGGACGGGCGCCGGTCGAAACCGCGAAAACCAGGTCGCCATCGACCGGGGTATGCGAGGGGCTGATGGCCCGGGCTATGCCGTCCTGCGCCGCAACCGCCATGCGCTTGGCCTGTGCCTTGGTCAGCTTCGCATCGGTCGCGACAATTGCAATGGCGGTATTCGAGGGACCGAAATCATCGACCAGATGCCGCTTGGTCATGGCCGCCTGAGCCTGCGATATCCGGTCCGCCGGCGCGCCGAGGCCCCCGAACTCCGCGTCGATCTCGAAGGAATTGGCCCAGAAATGCGGCCCGTCGCCCATGGTCACCGTGCCGGTGGGATTGGCCGCGATCAGCGCCCCGACCGTCACCCCGCTTTCGAGTAAGAGTGAAGCCGAGCCGAGCCCGCCCTTGAGCCCCGCGGTCAGCGCGCCTGTGCCCGCACCCGCCGTCCCGAGGGCAAAATCCACGCCCGCGTTTTCGAGCGCCTGAGCGCCCATCTCGCGATAGGGGTTCTCGCCCCAGCTCTTGTCGCCACCATTGATCAGATCGAAAATGATCGCCGCCGGCACGATGGGGATCGTGGCCGGGCCAATGGTGAAGCCGCGCCCTTTTTTGACAAGGCCATCCACAACGCCCGAGGCGGCATCAAGCCCGAATGCGGAACCGCCGGCGAGTACCAGCGCGTCGATGCTTTCCACCATGCGGTCGGGATCGAGCAGATCGGTCTCGCGCGTGCCCGGCGAGCCACCCATCACATCGACCGAGGCGACGAAGGGCTTGTCCCCCACCAGCACGGTCACTCCCGTCTTGATGCCGTGATGCTCGGCATTACCGACATAGAGCCCGTCGATATCGGTGATCAGATTGCGGGGACCGGGACGCATAGGACCTCTTCGGAGCGTTAGTGGTAATGACGGGCGCGCGCTTCGCTGGCCTCGTCGAGCAGGCCGAGTTTTTCGTAAACACCGGCCAGCATCCGATTGAGCGGCACCCCGTCGGGATCGAAGCGGCGCCGGCTTTCGAGCATTTGCTGGGCGGTGACGAAGTTCCCGGCCTTGATATGCGCATCGAGCAGCACCTGGGCGAACAGATCGCGCTGGGCGTGACTGCCGCCGACCTCCATCATGCGCGGCATGGCAAGGCTCAGTTGCGCCACTGCTTCTTCCATCTCTCCGCGCGCATGCGCGCGCAACCCGCGGCAGGCAGGCAATGCCACATGCTGCCAGGCCACGCGCTCGAATGGCGCAGCAGCGGCGGCGCGCGCCTCGACCGCCTGCATCAGCGTGTCGGCTTCGCCCCGCTCGGCTTTGGCAAGGCCATAGAGATATTGCATGGTCATGAACGGCGCGAGCGTATCTGTCGCCCGCGGCACGAGCCGTTCTCCGAGCGCCGACCAGCGGTCGCCGACATCGAACCCGGCAAACTCCATGCGCGCCAGAAGCGAGACAGCACCGATCTGATCCTCCGCATAATCCTGGTCGCAGGCCCAGCAATGCCGGTCATAGGCCCCCAGCACCCCGGCCTTGTCGCCGAGCGAGATCATGAACAGCGCCCGGTGCCACCAATTATGCGTGTACATGAAGGAATTGAGCCCTTCCCACCCTGCCGAAGCCGCTTCGAGAAAGGCCGCGCCTTCCTTCACCCGGCCCTCGGTCAGCATCACATGGGCGATGGCATGCTGCGCCCAGGGCTCCCTTTCGGTCAATTCAAGCGCCTGGCGGGCAGCACTTTCGGCGCGGTCGAGAAAATGACATTCCTCATAGCCAAAAGCGAGCATGCCCAGAAGGTGGGGATCGTCGGGGTTGGCCGGCAGCGCCTTGCGCGCCACACGCAGCATCGCAGGCGCATCCCCCCGCCCGAAATTGAGCGTCTGATGCAGTTTGAGCGCCGCCAGATCGCGGGGATAGGCCTCGATGATCTCGTCGCCAATCGCCAGCGCCTTGGGCACATCGCCTTCGACCCAGGCTTCCAGCATGGCGATATTCATCCGCTCGCGCGCATTGGCGTTGGCCTCGGCGTTGCGAGCCCGGTCGAGCCAATAGCGGGCATCTGCATCACAACCGGGTACGCAGGCAAACATGTTGAGAATGCCGGCATAGACCTGCGCCAGCGCCGCCTCGGGATCGGCCTCTGCAGCGGCCAGCACATTCAGCGCGCGTGTTTCATAGCCCAGGAACCCCTCGACAAAATCACTCACCCCGGCCAGCGTCGATTCACTGCCCGAACTGACTTCATTGCCGCGTCCGTCCTGTGCCATCATGCGGTTTCTCTCACCCGGTAAACACCTTATGCCGCATCTTAAAACGCATTCCGCTTCCGTCCACTACGATCTGGTTGGCGAAGGCCCGCCAATCATCGCGCTGGCCGGCATCGCCAGCGATGGCGCCAGTTGGGCCCCGCTTCTGCCCTATCTCGAAAACCGGCACCGCATGGTCCTCGTCGACAACCGCGCTTCGGGCCAGACCACCGATGCGGGTGGCACCATCGATTTTGCCGATTACGCCGCCGACGCCTTGGCCGTAATGGACGAACTTGGGTTTGAAAGCGCCGACATTCTCGGTCACTCCATGGGCGGCGGCATTGCCGTGCAGATCGCCGCGAGACATCCGGAGCGCGTCCGTCGCCTCGCCATCATCGCCAGCGCGCCGGAAGTACCGCCCAAGGCGCTGAGCCTGATGCGAACCCTGGTTCAACTCGACGAGACCGGGATCGACAGGACGGTCTGGTTCAAGCTGCTCTATCAATTCCTCTTCGCCCCGCCCTTCTTCGACGACCCGGCGCGGGTCGAAACCGCCGCCGCCTCCTCGCTCAAATACAAGCACCTGCAGTCCCGCGCGGACTTCGCCCGCCAGGTCGCGGCGCTGACCACCGCCGCACCGGTCGACATGGGAGCAATGAGCATGCCTACGCTCGGCCTGGCTGGCGGTGCGGACATCCTCATTACGCCGGACACAATGCACACCGCCTTCTCCCGCCACCCGGATTTTGCCTTTGAGATCATCGAGGGCGCCGGTCACGCGGTGCATTGGGACGCGCCGAGACGGGTCGCCCGGGCGGTCGAGGCGTTTTTCAAGGACTAGATGCACCGCCCGCCATCGACTTCCATGGCGACCCCGGTGATCATCGAAGCCTCGTCCGAGCACAGGAAACAGGCTGCGTTGCCCATGTCCTCCGGGGTCGAAAACCGTCCGATGGGTATGGTCGAGAGAAACTTGGCACGCACTTCCGGCGTGTCCTCGCCCATGAAGCTCTTAAGGAGCGGGGTTTCGCCCGCCACCGGGTTGATGGCATTGACGCGCACGCCCAGCGGCGCCAGTTCCACCGCCATCGATTTGGTCGCGGTGATCATCCAGCCCTTGGAAGCGTTGTACCAAGAGAGGCGCGGGCGCGGGCTGACCCCGGCGGTCGAGGCGACATTGAGGATCGCGCCAGCCTTGTTTGCCTTCATATGCGGGACGAGATGCCGGGCGGTGAGGTAGACCGACTTCACATTGACCGCCAGCACCCGGTCGAAATCCTCTTCAGAGATCTCGTCGAGCGGCGCCGGCAGATGCGTCACCCCGGCATTGTTGACGAGGATATCGACGCGGCCGAATGCCATGATCGCATGCGCGGCCATGCTCGAAACGCTGCCATCATTGGAGACATCGACCGCCTGCCCCACCGCGCCATTGCCCAGTTCCTCGGCGAGCGCCGCGGCGCCTTCGGCATTGATATCGGCGACCATCACCCGCGCGCCTTCGGCGGCGAACTTCTTCGCGATCCCCGCCCCAAAGCCCGAGGCGCCGCCGGTCACGATGGCATTTTTTCCTTCAAGTCTCATGTCGTTGCCTCTTCACTCGGCACTAATCAGAGCCCTCATGGTGAGCTTGTCCAACCACGAGGGCGATTGCGTTCAAACCGCATCCTTCAACACGCTCAGGATGAGGTTTGTTATGCTGGCGCTTCACCCGTGATGCGCGGCGACAGTCTTGAGCGTCGAAAAGCCGTAGAGTGCTTCGAAGCCCTTTTCCCGTCCATGGCCGGACTTGCCGACCCCGCCAAAGGGCAGCTCCACCCCGCCCCCGGCGCCGTAATTGTTGATGAACACCTGGCCCGAATGGATGGCTTTGGCGAGACGCATCTGCCGCCCGCCATTCTCGGTCCATACCCCGGCCACCAGCCCGTATTGGGTGCCGTTGGCGATGGCGACGGCTTCATCCTCGTCGGCAAACGGGATCATCACCTGGGCGGGACCAAAAATCTCGTCCTGCGCGAGCCGGTGATCGGCACCGACCCCGGCGATCAGGGTCGGCGCTACGTAATGTCCCCCCGCCGGCGCATCGGCGACGATCTCGCCGCGCGCGGCGATCTCGCCGGCGCTGGCCATGCCGAGAAAGCCCTCGACGATCTCTTTCTGGCCGGCCGAGATCAGCGGCCCGACATCGAGATCATCGGCAGCGGGTCCGACCCGAAGCGCGGCATAGCGCGCCGCCATGGCATCGCGGACCTCGTCGAACCGGGACCGGTGCACCAGAATGCGCGAAGAGGCAGAACAGGTCTGGCCCGCGTTCTGGATGCCCGCGTTGACGAGGAAGGGCAGCGCTTTGTCGAGATCGGCGTCCTCGAAGAACAGTTGCGGTGACTTTCCGCCCAATTCCAGGGTGACGGGCACCACATTCGCTGCCGCCGAGGCCTGGATGAGTGACCCGACCCCGACCGAACCGGTGAAGGAGATGTGATTGATGCCGGCATGGCCCGACAGCGCCGCCCCCGCCTCTTCGCCAAGCCCCGGCACCACATTCAGAGCCCCCTTGGGCAGCCCTGCCTCCTCGGCGATGGCGGCAAAGGCCAGCGCGGTCAGGCAGGCCTCTTCGGCGGGCTTGAGCACCGCCGCGTTGCCCATGGTCAGCGCCGCGCCGACCGAGCGCCCGATGATCTGCATCGGATAGTTCCAGGGAATGATATGCGCTGTTACCCCATGCGGTTCGCGCAGCGTGTAGACGGTATAGCCATCGAGATAGGGAATGGTCTCCCCATGGATCTTGTCCGCGGCCCCGCCATAGAATTCGAGATAGCGCGCGAGCGCCACCGCGTCGGCCCGGGCCTGCTTGAGCGGCTTGCCTACATCCTGCGCCTCGATAGCGGCAAGATCGTCGACGCGCTCGGCAACCTTGCGTCCGATGGCGGCCAGCAGCCGCCCACGCTCGGCGGCAGGCATCCTGCCCCACTCGCCTGAGAGTGCTTCGCGTGCCGCGCCCACAGCGGCATCGATATCCGCTGCGGTGCCCCGGGCAATCTCGCCGATCACCGACCCGTCTGACGGGTTCTCAAGCGGCAGCGTGCCCCCGCCGGATGGAGAAATCCATTGGCCGGCGATGAAACATTTGGTGGGATCGAACCAGAGATCGGGCAAGAGATCGGGCATGGCAGTATCGCTATTCGGCTGGGGCGGCGGCAGCGGCTTCGCGCGCCGCCAGCGCCTGTTCGAGATTGGGCGCCGCCTCGATCAGCGTGCGCGTATAGGGGTGCTGAGGATTGGTGAAGACCTCGAGCGTGTCCCCCGCTTCTACGATCTCGCCCGACTTCATCACCAGCACCCTGTCGGTGATGGCGCGGACGACGGTGAGATCGTGCGAGATGAACAGATAGGAGAGCTGCAGCCGGTCCGAGAGGTCGGCCAGCAGATCGAGAATCTGGGCCCGCACCGACACATCGAGCGCGGATACCGCCTCATCGAGCACGATCAGCGAGGGATGGATGATCAGCGCCCGTGCAATGGCGATACGCTGGCGCTGCCCGCCGGAAAATTCATGGACATATTTGTCGGCATCAGCCGCCGACAACCCGACATTGACGAGCGCTTCCTCGACCGCCTTGCGCCGGGCCGCCCCCTTCGGCGCCTCGCTGCCAAGCAGATGGAACGGCTCGGCCACCAGCCGGTCGACCCGGTGACGGGGATTGAACGAGCCATAGGGGTCCTGGAACACCACCTGCATCTTGCGCCTTGCCGCGAGGCTGGCGCCCTTGTCGGTGGTGACCGGCTCGCCTTCGATGCGGATCACGCCGCCCTGGGTCGCCTCGAGCGCCATGATCGCGCGCGACAATGTCGATTTCCCGCAGCCGCTTTCGCCAACCAGCCCCACATTTTCCCCCTTGCGGATGGTGAGACTGACCGAATTGACAGCGCGGAAATGCCCGGCCGGACGAAAGAAGGACGTGCGCGGCAGCTTGTAGTCGCGGATGACGTCCTTAACCTCGAGCACCGGAACCGCCCCCGCACCGCCTGTGGGTGGCACGCGCGCCGGCTGGTGGCTCGAAGCCTCGAACAGCGCCCGGGTATAGGGATGCTTCATCGCCCGGAACAGTGCGACGGTTTCCCCGGCCTCGACCACTTCGCCGTCTTTCATGATGACGATCTTGTCGGCAATGTCGGCCACCACCGCGAGGTCATGGGTGATCAGCATCAGCCCCATGCCGTCTTCATCCACCAGCCGCTTCAGGAGAGTCAGGATCTGTGCCTGGGTGGTGACATCGAGCGCTGTCGTCGGTTCGTCGGCGATCAACAGACGCGGCCGCAGCGCAATGGCCATGGCGATCACCACCCGTTGGCGCTGTCCGCCCGACAGCTCGTGCGGATAGCGGCTGAGCGGGAACCGGTCACCGGGCAGTTCGACGCGATCGAGGGTTTCCCGGGCAATGCGCATCGCCTCGGCTTTCGACGCCTTGCCATGCACCATGACGGTTTCGGCCACCTGCTCGCCGATGGTCTTGACCGGGTTGAGCGCGGTCATCGGCTCCTGGAAGATCATGCCGATATCGTCGCCACGAATGGCGCACATCTCCGCTTCGCTGTGAGCGAGGATATTGTCGCCATCGAGCGCGATGACGCCGCCTGTCTCCGACCCGCGGGGTAGAAGCTGCATGATCGACAGGGCTGTCATGGATTTGCCGGAGCCGCTTTCCCCGATCACCCCGAGAATTTCCCCCGCATCGACCGCCAGATCGATATCGCGGAGGATCTCCGTGCCCGATATCGAAAGGCACAGGTCCTTGACGGCGAGAAGGCTCATGTCCGGCTCCGCCGCAATTTGGGATCGAGCACATCGCGCAACCCGTCGCCCATGAGGTTGAGGCCGAGCACAGTGAGCACGATCGCAAAGCCGGGCACCAGCGCCAGATGCGGGGCGATGCTGATCAGCGTCTGGGCGTCGGCCAGCATCTTGCCCCAGCTGGGAATGGGTGGCTGCGCGCCGAGACCGACATAGGAAAGCGCCGCCTCGGCCAGGATGCCGAGCGAGAACTGGATGGTGCCCTGCACGATCAACAGGTTGAGAATGTTGGGCAGGATATGCTCGACCGAAATCAGTACCGGTCCCTTGCCCGATACCCGCGCCGCCATCACGAACTCGCGGGTCCACAGGGTGAGCGCGGCCCCGCGCGCCAGCCGCGCAAAGACAGGAATGTTAAAAATGCCGATGGCAATGATCGCGTTGACCGCCCCCGGGCCGGAAATGGCCGTGATCATGATCGCGATCAGCAGCGCTGGGAACGCAAAAACAAGATCGTTGGCGCGCATGATGACTTCATCGAGCAGGGAGCCGCGGTTCGCCGCGGCCAGCAGCCCCAAAGGCACACCGAGCCCGATGCCGATCCCGACCGCCACGAAGGCCACCGCGATCGAGGTACGTGCACCCACCATGATCATCGACAGCGTGTCGCGGCCGAAATGATCCGAGCCGAGGAAATGCGCCGGATCGAAGAGCGGACGGAACCGCGTCGCGATGCTCTGTGCCGCCGGGTCATAGGGCGTCCACACGAACGAGATCAGCGCCAGCGCCACGAACAGCCCGGTCAGAAGCTCACCGGCAACAAAGCTCGGAGACCTCAAGGCCGCGCGCCAGAACCCTCTATCGGGGGCGTCATGCAGGGCGGTATCGGTCATCGTGCCCGCCTTAGCCGGGGATCGGCAATCGCATAGGTGATATCGACGATGAAGGTGACAAGGATCACCGCGAAAACAAGGATCATGACAACGGATTTGACAACGATCAGATCGCGCGAAGTGATGGCCTGGAACACCAGGCGTCCAAGCCCGGGGAGGAAGAACACATTCTCGATGATGATCGCCCCGGCCAGAAGGAACGAGAATTGCAGTCCGATAATGGTCAGCACCGGGATCAAGGCGTTTCTGAGCGCATGCCGCCAAAGCGCCTGTCGGCGGCTGAGTCCCTTGGCGCGGGCCGAGCGCACATAGTCTTCGGACAGGGTATCGAGCAGGGAAGAGCGCATCACCCGCGCCAGGATCGAGGCCTGGGGAAGCGCCAGCGCAATCGCGGGCAGCGTCAGCGCCTTCATCGATATCCAGAAGCCTTCATCCCATCCCGGAAAACCGCCCGCCGAGAACCATCGAAGCGTGACCGCGAAGAACAGCACCAGCAGCATGGCGAACCAGAAATTGGGCACGGCAACCCCGAGCTGAGTTGCGCCCATAATACCGAGATCGGCCGGCGAATTTCGTTTGGCCGCTGCAATGATGCCGACGGGAAAGGCAATCAGGGTTGAGAGCGTGAGCGCATAAATGGCCAGCGGCAGGGACACCCAGAGCCGGTCGGCAACGAGATCGGCCACTGGCACTTTATAGGCATAGCTGATGCCGAATTCGCCCTGCAAAAGGCCGAGCACCCAAACGAAATAGCGTTCGATCGGCGGTCCTTCGAGACCGAGCGCCTGCCTGAGATTGGCCGCGGCCTCTGGCGTTGCGTTCAGCCCCAGCATGAAAGAGGCCGGATCACCCGGCACGATTTCAAGCAGAAAGAACACAACGAAGCTGGCGACGATCAGGCTCAGCGTGAGCGAGACGAACCGTCTTGCAAGATATACTGACATCAGCCGCTGCCGGAGAGAGTGGACGGGCGGAAGGTTTTCCGCCCGTCAGATGCTTTTATTCGGACCAATAGACGTCGGTCAGATCGGTCGCCTGGGTGGGGGCGTTCTCCCACATGCCTTCGAGCTTGGCATCCATCACGCCGACCTTGGCCAGTTCGAACAGAAAACCGACGACATAGTCTTCGGCAATCTGGCGCTGGGCCTGCTTGAGCAGTTCGGAGCGCTTCTCCGGATCGGAGGTCACGCTGAGCTCCTCATAGATCGCGGTGAAGGCGTCATTGTCATAGGCGTGATAGTAATCGTCGCGCGCGAACAGGCCGATATCGTTCGGTTCCGTATGCGAGACGATCGTCAGGTCGTAGGAGAACTCGGCCGGGCAGCTGCCGTCATAGCTCGGCGGTGCATCCCCCTCGCCTTCCGCACCCGGGCAAGGCGCCGGGAAGAAGACCTCGGGGCTCAGCCACTGGGCCCATTCCACATTGATGACCTCGACATCGATCCCGACCGCACGAAGCTCTTCGGCGATGATTTCGCCACCGCGTCGCGCATAGGGAGCGGGCGGCAGATGCAGGGTCAAGGAGATGTCCTCGGCCCCGGCCTCGGCCAGAAGCTCACGGCTCTTCTCTGGATCGTAGGCGGACAAATCGGTCAGATCCACATAGTCCGGATGCGTCGGCGGCCAGAAGGTGCCGATGGGCACGCCATAGCCGAACATCGCCCCGTCGATCACATCCTGCCGGTTGATGGCATGGGCAATCGCCTCGCGCACCCGCACATCGTCGAGCGGGGGCTTGGAGTTGTTCATGGTGAGAATGGTCTCGCCTTCCGTGGCGCCCACGATCACCTTGAAGCGCGGATCGTTCTCGAGCATCGAGACGGTTTCAGGCGCCGGGAAGTTCGGGAAGGCATCGATATCGCCCGCCTGCAGCGCGGCCATGGCGGCGGTCGGGTCGCTGATATAGCGGAATGTAGCCGATTCGAGCTTGGCCGGTTCGCCCCAATAACCGTCATAGCGGCCGATTTCGATCGAATCGCCGGGCCGGCGCTCGACGAATTCGAACGGTCCGGTACCGACCGGATCGGTTGCGTTGGTGTCAGCGGTCTCGGGCGCCACGATCACCGCATCGCCCCAGCCCAGGTTGTAGATCATGTTGCCGTTCGGCTTCGACAGCGTGACCTCAACGGTCAGCGGGTCGACAACCTCGACGCTGGCGATATCCGCATAAAGCCCCTTCTGGGCATTCAGCGATCCTTCGGCATTGATCCGATCGAGCGAGAACTTGACGTCTTCCGCATCCATGGTGCTGCCATCATGGAAGGTGACGCCATCATGCAGATGGAAGGTGTAGGTCAGCCCGTCCTCGGAAATGTCCCAGCTCTCGGCCAGGGCCGGCACCACCGACCCGTCGGAGGCGATCTGGGTCAGCCCCTCGAAGATATTGGCATAGACCACTTCATCCACCGCTGCCGCGGCCTCGGCCGTTGGATCGAGGCTGGGCGGCTCAAGCACCAGCCCGATATTGACGTCGGTGCGCTGCGCCATGGCAGGACCGAGCGCGAGAGCCAGCGCAAGCCCGCTCATCGCTGCAATTCTTATTGTTCTTCCAGTCATTTAAGACCTCCCCATATTGCCGGCAGCATCCCGCCACATCTGAGCGGCACCGCCCGAGCGACAGTGTCCAGACGATAGTGTCTATGACGCCGTCAAAAGCTCCGTAAGCGCCAGGGCCATCACCTTGGCGCTGTCCACCATATCATCGATTCCGACATATTCATCAGGCTGGTGGGCCAGATCGAGAATACCTGGTCCGTAAGCAATGCAATTGTGCATCCGCCCTATCCGGTCGATGTGCTTCTGGTCATATGTGCCGGGCGAAACGACATAATCCGGCGCCCGCCCGAACACGGTTTGCACAGCCCTGGCGACCGAGGTCACGACAGGTGCGTCATGATCGGTCATGGTCGGGCTGACTTGCCACAACTCCTTGAGTTCGTAGCTGAAATTCTCGCGTTGCGATTTCACCCGCTCCAGCAGCTCGACGATCTCGCCTTTCACCTCATCGGCCGATTCTTCGATGAGGTAGCGCCGGTCGATGACCATGCGCGCGCTGTCCGGCACAACGGCTGCCGGAAAACCTGTGAACCCTTCCTCGGGCTCGGCCATCCCGCCATGGAAGGAATTGATGTTCATCGTCGATTGCCGCGCCCCTTCGGGCACCACCGGCATGGCGGTATGCTTTTGCGCCAGCGCCGGGAACAGGCTCTGTTCCATCTCGCTCAGGACTGCTCCCATATGCCGGACGGCGCAATCGCCCAGGAAAGGCATCGAGCCATGGGCGATATGGCCGCGGGTTTCGATCTCGGCCCACCACACCCCGCGATGACCAAGACACACCCGATCCTTGTTAAGCGGTTCGGGAATAATGACGTGCTGCACGCGTTCGGGGGTGAAATAGCCCTGTTCGGCGAGATAGGCCACCCCGCCATAGCCTCCCGTCTCCTCGTCCGCGGTGCCTGAAATCTCGATGGCCCCGGCATAATCCGGATGGACCTCGATAAAAGCTTCGGCAGCGATGATCGAGGCGGCGAGGCCCCCTTTCATGTCGCATGAACCACGCCCGTAGATCTTGCCGTCCTTCACTTCCCCGCCAAACGGGTCGGTGGTCCAGCCGTGGCCGACTTCGACCACGTCGATATGGGAATTGAAGTGGACACACTGGCCCGGATGCGCGCCGTCGCGCCGGGCAATGATGTTCCAGCGTGGATATTTCTCGCTGTCCCCGGGCGTGCCAAACCCCCGGATCAGCTGGGTTTCGAACCCGAGCGGCTTCAGCCGCCGGTCGAGATATTCGCAAGCTTCCAGATAGGCCTCACCCGGCGGATTGAGGGTCGGAATACGGATAAGGTCCTGGGTCAGCGCGACAAGATCGTCGCGGCGTTTTTCGATTGCCTCGAACAGAACCGATTGACCGGAATGGTCCATATACGCGTTGCCTCGCTCGCGGGCGCCACAAAAGGCGGTGCCCGAGCCTTGAAGTCTCGCGCGGGGCGGCGCTAAATCGCAATCCGGTGAAACTACGGGAATACCTGATGGACGCGGACCGGTTCGGTCAGAACCAGAACCTGCAAGGGCTTGATGTGCTCGCTTTCGAGCATGCGCCGATCGGCATCGTCCTGACCGAAGACCGGATCATCAGGGCCTGCAATCGCGCCTTTGCGGAGATGTTCGGCTTTGAGAGAGACGAGTTGATCGACCAGTCCTTCCGCATGCTCTATCCCTCCAACAAGGAATTCGAGGCAATCCGCGAAGTCGGCTTCGAAGCCCTGCGCGAGACCGGCCGCTACGCCGATGAGCGGGTGATGCCACGGCGCGACGGCACATTGTTCTGGTGCCGGGTGCGGGTGACGACCTTCTTCCCCGACGAGCCGCTCAAGCGCGTGATTCTGACCTTTGCCGATATTTCCGAGACCCGGCCCGATATCGCGCTGACGCTGAGGGAACGCCAGATCGTCAACGGGCTTGCACAGGGCAAGACCAGCAAGGAAATCGGCCGCGACCTCGATATCTCCCCGCGCACGGTCGAAGAACACCGCGCCCGTCTGCTCGCCAAATTCGAGGTCCGCAACGTGGCCGGTCTTGTCGCCCGGCTCACGGGCTATCAGGGTTAGGCGCGCTCACCGCCGATCAGAGCTTCGAGCGTTTCGACGTGCCGGGCAACAGCATCCGGGTCGCCGCGGGTTTCCACATTCAAACGCAGCAGCGGCTCGGTGTTGGAGGCCCGAACGTTGAACCGCCAGTCGGGAAAGGCTGCGCTGAATCCGTCCATGCGGTCGATGGCCGGGTGGTCGCCGGCGTAATGTGCCTCGATGCGTTCAAGGACTTCGACGGTATCCACCACGCGGAAGTTGATCTCCCCGCTGCAGGGGAACGCCGCCATCCGCGCGTCGACGAGCTCGGCGAGGGTTTTACCGGTTCGCCCCATCAATTCGGTGACCAAAAGCCAGGGGATCATGCCGCTGTCGCAATAGCCGAATTCGCGGAAATAGTGATGCGCGCTCATCTCGCCGCCATAAATGGCGTCGGCCTGGCGCATTGCCTGTTTCATGAAGGCGTGGCCGGTCGGGCTCTGAACCGGCTTTCCGCCCGCCGCTTCGACCTGGGCGACCGTGTTCCAGGTCAGCCTGGGGTCGTGAACGACAGGTGCGCCGGGGGTTTTGGTCAAAAGGCTCTCGGCCAGGAGCCCGACAAGATAATAGCCTTCGATGAAGCGCCCGGTCTCATCGAAGAAGAAGCAACGGTCGAAATCGCCGTCCCAGGCAATCCCGAGATCAGCTTTAAAGGCGCGCACCGCTCCGGCCGTCAGATCGCGCATCGTCGGCAGCAGTGGATTGGGCACACCATTGGGGAAGTCACCGTCCGGTTCACCATTGATGAGCTCGATGGAAAACGGCAGATGCGGTCGGAGAAGCTCGACGACCGGACCCGCACAACCATTGCCCGGGTCTGCCACCAGCTTGAGCCAGGGCAGATGCGCGACATCCACATAGCCGAGCAGATGAGCGATATAGTCCGATTTGTCAGCGTGATGGCGCAGGACGCCGGGCGTGTCCGCCAGCGGCAGGTCGACCGCCTCGATCCGAGCACGGATCGCGCCGAGCCCGGTATCGCGCCCGATGGGCCGTGCGCCGCGGCCAACGAACTTCATGCCATTGTGGCCCTTGGGATTGTGGCTGGCGGTCACCATGATGCCGCCATCGACACCGGCCGCTTCCCGCGAAAAGGCCGCGAAATAGACCTCTTCTGTGCCGCACAGCCCGATATCGAGCACATCGGCGCCACCCGCCACCAGCCCCTCTGCAAGGGCGGTGGCGAGCTCTTCGCTTTCATGCCGGATGTCGCGGCCGATCACCACCTGGCGGGCCTTGAATTCGGCGACATAGGCCAGCCCGATGGCGCGGGCGAGATCGGTATCGAGCGCTTCGGGAACCGGCCCGCGCACGTCGTAGGATTTGAAGGCAGAAAGGTTCATGCTTCTGCCATAGCTGCCCGCCGGACCGGGAGCAAGGCGCCTTGTCTCAGAGCACCACCGAATGCTCGCCCATCCCGTCAGGCTGGCTTATTTGTCGACCTTGGCGGCCTTTTCCTCGTCATACCACCACACCGAGGGGAACCCGATCGAGAATTCGGGCAGCGTATCGGGGTGGGAGAAGCGGTCCCATCGCGCAATGCGCTCGTCGCTCGCCGCATAGCTCGGCACCACGATGTGATGCGCCAGCAGGACACGGTCGAGTGCCCGGGTCGCCGCCACGAGCGTCTCGCGGTCATCGGCGAAGATCACCTTGTCGATCAGCGCATCGACCCCCGGATCGGTCAGCTTGGCGAGATTGAAGGTCCCGTCGACATCCGCAGATTGGGAGCCCCAGAAGCGGCGCTGCTCGTTGCCCGGCGAGAGTGACTGCCGCAGGCCGTAATAGACCACGTCGTAATCCTTGGAGATCAGCCGGTTCACATATTGCGAACTGTCGAGGCTGCGCACGGAGCCCGCAATCCCGATCCGTTCGAGATTGTCGAGCCAGGACAGCGCCACCGGCTCGATGGTCGGGCCGCTCAGGATCACTTCGAAGCTGAGCTGTTCCCCGTTTTCATCGACCAGCCGGTTACCATCCAGCGTGTAGCCCGCCTCGGCCAGCAGATCGAGCGCGATCCGCAGATTGGCCCGCAGATTGGTCGGGCTGCCATTGACCGGGTTTTCGAATGGCGTGGTGAACACCTTCTCCGGGATCAGGTCGCGCACCGATTCAAGGATCTCCAGTTCTTCGCCTTCCGGCAAGCCCGAAGAAGCAAGTTCCGTGGGAAAGAAGAACGAATCCACCCGCTCATACTCCCCGAAGAACAGGTCACGCTGCAGCGTCTCGAAATCAAAGGCGTAGTTGAGCGCTTCGCGCACCTTCACATCATCGAAGGGCGGGCGCTTGGTGTTGAGGATGAACCCCACCATCACCCCTTCGTCGCGCATCGGATTCTCAAACCGCTCGCGCACGATCCTGCCCTGGTTCACGGCCGGAAAGTCATAGGCCTGGGCCCAGCGCTGGGCCCGGTTCTCCGACCACCAGTCGAACTCGTCACCCTTGAACGCTTCGAACATCACTGTGCCGTCGCGGAACTCCTCATAGGTGATGGTGTCGAAATTGTTGTGCCCGATATTGACCGGCAGATCCTCGCCCCAATAGTCCTCGACCCGCTCATAGGTGATCGTGCGGCCAGCGACGAAGTCCTTGATCCGGTAGGGGCCCGACCCAAGCGGCGGCTCGAGGGTCGAGGCGCCAAGATCGCGCGGTTCGCCATCGGGTCCATTCGCTTCCCACCAATGTTTCGGAAGGATCGGCATCTGCCCCATGATCTGCGGCAGTTCGCGATTGCCCGTTGAATCGAAGCTGAACGTCACGTCCCTGTCGCCGGTGATCTCCACCGCGCTGACATTCTCGTAATAGGCCGCAAGGTTGGGGTTGAGCTCGGTCGCCTTGTTGAACGACCAGACAATGTCATCGACCGTGATCGGCACACCGTCATGCCAGGTGGCGTCCGGGCGCAGCCGGTAGGTCACCGACGAGAAATCCTCGGGATAGGTGAAGGCTTCCGCCAACGCGACGTAATAGGTCGAAACCTCGTCCATCGAAGGCGTCAGGAGCGTGTCGTAGATCAGCCCCAGCCCCGGCGCGGTCTCTCCCTTGGCCGGCACCGTGTTGAAGCTGTCGAAGCTGCCGAGCGAAGACAGCCGAACGTTGCCGCCTTTCGGTGCGTCGGGATTGACGTAGTCGAAATGCGCGAAACCCTCGGGGTATTTGGCCTCGCCAACAAGCGAGGTGGACTTGTGCCACACCCTGTCGTCCCCGGCATCCTGCGCCAGCGCCGCCGGCACCAGGGTCAGCGCCATCAGCGCCGCAACCGCGCCACCACCAAGCCATTTGAGGTACATCGTCGCCTCCCGTTTTCCGTTTGGGGTCATTCTAGTGTCAAAGCCGGCAGACTTGTGAACACCGTTATGTGTCCACCCCGGCGCCCGTGCTTTCCAGCGCCGCCGCCAGCAGCGTGCGGGTGTATTCCTGTTTAGGGTCGGCAAAGATCGCTTCGGTCTCACCGCTTTCGACGACCCTGCCATCCTTCATGATGATCATTTCGCTGGCCAGCGCCCTGACCACCGCCAGATCATGCGAGATGAACAAATAGCTCAGCCCGTGCTCGCGCTGCAGGCGCTCCAGCAGCGTGACGATCTGCGCCTGCACGGTCTTGTCGAGCGCCGAAGTCGGCTCGTCGAGCACCAGCAGTTCCGGCTCGAGCACAAGCGCCCGGGCGATGGCGATTCGCTGGCGCTGGCCGCCCGAGAATTCATGTGGGTAACGGAACCGGATTTGCGGATCGAGTCCCACCTCTTTCAACGACTTGACCACCCGATCCTCGATTGTCTCGGGAGCAAGCCCCCGCCGGTGCACAGAAAGCCCTTCGGCAATGATCTCGGCAATGGTCATGCGCGGGCTCAACGACCCGAACGGATCCTGGAACACGATCTGCATGTCTGCCCGCAAAGGCCGCATCGCCTTGCGGCTCAACCCGTCGATCCGGCGGTCTCTGAACAGGATCTCGCCCTTGGAGGACACAAGCCGCAACAAGGCGAGTCCCAAGGTGGATTTGCCCGAGCCCGACTCTCCCACAACGCCGAGCGTCTGCCCCTTGCGCAGGGTGAGATCGACGCCATCCACCCCTTTGATATGCCCGACCACCCGGCGGAACACGCCGCGCTTGACCGGGAACCAGACCTTGAGATCACGCGCCTCGACCAGGGGTTCTGCGCGGCGGTCCGCGGGTGGCGCTGTGGCGATCGGCCGGGCCGCGAGGAGGCGCTTGGTGTAGTCCTCGCGTGGCTGCGCCAAGACCTCGGCGACGGCGCCCTGCTCCACCAGTTCACCGTCTTTCATCACCGCGATCCGGTCAGCCATGTGCCGGACGATGCCGAGATCATGGGTGATGAACAGGATCGCCATGCCGCGGCGGGCCTGGATATCCTTGAGGAGCGCGAGGATCTGGGCCTGAACCGTCACATCAAGCGAGGTCGTTGGTTCGTCCGCGATCAGAAGGCGCGGCCTGTTCGCCAGTGCCATCGCGATCATCACGCGCTGGCGCTGTCCGCCCGACAATTGATGCGGGAACGAATTGAGCCGCTCCTCGGGATTGGCAATGCCCACTTCATCGAGCAAGGCGAGGATTTCCCGCCGGCGCGCCGCTCCACTCAGCCCGCGATGCAGGGACAGCGCTTCCCCGATCTGCCGCTCGACCGTATGCAGCGGATTGAGCGAGGACATCGGCTCCTGGAAGATCATGGCGATCCCGTTGCCCCGCAATCCGCGCAGCACGCGCTCGGGTGCCGTCATCAGGTCCTGGCCTTCAAACACAATCGAGCCCGATGGATGCCGCGCTTGCGGATAAGGCAGCAATCTCAGGATCGACAGCGCGGTCACGGATTTGCCGGATCCCGACTCCCCGACCAGCGCCAGGGTTTCGCCCGGCGCAATGGTGAAATCCACATGCCGCACTGCCGGGGTGACTCGGGGTCCCTCGACGAAGTCGACGCATAGATCGCGGACCTCCAGCAAAGGCGTGGCGCCGGTGCTCATGTGAAGCTCGCCCGTGGATCGAAGGCGTCGCGCACGGCCTCGCCGACAAACACCAGCAGGGACAGCATGACAGCGATCACCATGAAGCCGGTCACGCCGAGCCAGGGCGCCTGGATATTCTGCTTGCCCTGCGCCAGCAGTTCGCCAAGCGAAGGCGATCCCGGCGGCAGGCCGAAACCGAGGAAATCAAGTGAAGCAAGCGTGGCGACGGACCCGGCCAGAATGAAGGGCATGAACGTCAGCGTGGCGACCATCGCATTGGGCAGCAGGTGGCGCACCATGATCACCGCATTGGAGACCCCCAACGCCCGCGCCGCATTGATGAACTCGAAATTGCGGCCGCGCAGGAATTCTGCACGCACCACCCCGACCAGTGCCACCCAGGAGAACAGGAGCAATATCCCCAACAGCACGAAGAAGCTCGGGGCGATCACGCTCGATATGATCAGCAGCAGATAGAGCGAGGGTATCGCCGTCCAGATCTCGATCAGCCTTTGCGCGATCAGGTCGATCCAGCCGCCGAAATAGCCCTGAACGGCACCGGCAGCGACCCCGATGATCGAGGAAAAGACAGTCAGCGTCAGCCCGAACAGCATGGAGAGCCGGAAGCCGTAGATCAGCCGCGCCAGCACATCGTGACCCGATATGTCGGTGCCCAGCCAATGCATATTGCCCCAATGGCAGTCCGGGTCATCCACGCCTTGCGCATAACGCTGACAGCTCTCGGCACGGCTCTGCAGCCAGAACGGCGGGTTAGGTGCGGGACCGGGCAAGGCATTGTCGGGCGTACGATAGGAATAGCGGATCGGCGGCCAGATGGCCCAGCCATTCGCCTCGATCTCATCCTTGATGAAATCCTCGCGATAGTCGGGTGTCGCGAGGAAACCGCCGAACTTGGATTCGGGATAATCGACAAAGGCCGGGAACAGCAATTCGCCCTTGTAGGACGCCAAGATCGGGCGGTCATTGGCAATGATCTCGGCGAACAGCGACAGCACGAAAACGACCATCAGCAGGACGAAACAGAAAAATCCCCGCCGGTTGGCGCGAAACCGGTGCAGACGCCGCATCGCGATGGGCGACAGGCCGAACGGTGTTGATGGGTGCTGCTTGCCGGCTTGCGCTTGATCCGTCATGGCTCAGACCTCGCGCCCTTCAAAATCGATGCGCGGATCGATCCACATATAGGTGAGATCGGAGATGAGGCCGATCACCAGCCCCAGCAGCGAAAAGATGTAGAGCGTGGCGAACACGACCGGATAATCGCGGCTGATCACGGATTCGAAGCCAAGCAGTCCGAGCCCGTCCAACGAAAAAATCGTTTCGATCAGCAGCGACCCGCCGAAGAATGCGCCGATGAAGGCCGCCGGAAAGCTGGCAATGATCAACAGCATCGCGTTGCGAAAGACGTGGCGATAGAGAACCTGCCGATTGTTGAGGCCCTTGGCGCGGGCCGTCACCACATATTGCTTGCGGATCTCATCGAGAAACGAGTTCTTGGTCAGAAGCGTCGTGGTGGCGAAGGCGCCGAGCGCCATCGACACGATGGGCAAGGCCAGGTGCCAGAAATAATCGAGGATCTTCTGCCACCAATTGAGGCTATCGAAATTGTCCGATGTGAGCCCGCGCAGCGGGAACAGGTCCCAGAAACTGCCGCCGGCAAACAGGATGATCAACAGGATCGCGAACAGGAAGCCGGGCACCGCATAGCCAACGATCACGATCCCCGATGTCCACACATCGAAACGCGACCCGTCCCGCACCGCTTTGGCAATTCCGAGCGGAATGGAGATGCCATAGGAGATCAGCGTCATCCAGAGCCCGAGCGAGATCGAGACCGGCATCTTCTCTATGATCAGGTCGATGACAGAAATGTCGCGGTAATAGCTTTCGCCGAAATCGAAGCGCAGATAGTTCCAAAGCATCATCCCGAACCGCTCGAGCGGCGGTTTGTCGAAGCCGAACTGCTTTTCGATTTGGGCAATGAACTCCGGATCGAGCCCCTGGGCGCCGCGATAGCCCGATCCGCCACCGCCTCTGTCGCCGCCGCCCCCGGACTGGCCTTGAACATCACCGCTGCTGCCGTCGAACCGCGCCGACGCATCGCCAACCCCGGTCAGGCCGCTGATGAACTGCTCGACCGGGCCGCCGGGTGCAAACTGGATGACCAGAAATGAGATCGCCATGATCCCGAAGATCGTCGGGATCATCAAAAGCAGGCGTCTGACGATATAGGCGCCCATCAGGCGTCACGCTCCTCCCGCCGGTTTCGCCCGGCAACGGCCCCAATCGAACTGCCTTTTCCTTCTACGCGCGAAAGGCCAATTCGGGTCAGAGTCTAGAGCATAACGCCTTACAGCCAAATGAGTTACGCTGTCTCACTTTCGCGAGGCGTCCCGTTCATCTCATCTGGCCTCGATACGATGGCCACCTGCCGGATCGAAAAATGACAGTGTATCGGCCTCGATGAAGAGCCTGACCGGCAGGCCCGGCTCGCCGGCGAATTTGCCGGGCGTGCGCGCGATGACCATTTTCTCGCCCAGCCGGAAGCTGACATAGCTGTCCGAGCCGGTGTGTTCGATCATCTCGGGGCGGATCTCGACGCCGGAACGGCTGTCGCCGACAAAGCCCATATGCTCGGGCCGGATGCCCGCAATCACCATGTCGATGCCATTGGTCCGCGCAGCCAGTCCCGGAACATGCAGGATCGCTTCGGGGCCGAGCTGCAGTTCGTCCGAACCAATCACCTTGGCCGGAACGAGGTTCATCGGCGGCGAGCCCATGAAATCGGCAACGAAGGTGTTGGCGGGCCGCTCGTAGATTTCGTCAGGCGTTCCGAATTGCTGCAGGATCCCGTCCTTGAGGACCGCGATACGGCTCGCCAGCGTCATGGCCTCGATCTGATCGTGGGTAACATAGACGATCGACGCGCCGGTGGTCTTGTGAAGCCGCTTGATCTCGGCGCGCATCTCGACGCGAAGCTTGGCATCGAGATTGGACAGCGGCTCATCGAACAGAAACAGTTCCGGCTCGCGCACCAGGGCGCGGCCCATCGCAACGCGCTGGCGTTGCCCGCCGGAGAGCTGGCTTGGCCGCCGGTCGAGCAGATGGTCGATCTGCAGGAGCTCGGCCACCTCGCCGACCTTCTTGCGGATCGCTTCCTTGGGCTGGCGCCGCACCTTCATGCCGAAGCCGATATTGTCCATCACGCTCATCGTCGGATAGAGCGCATAGGACTGGAACACCATGGCAATATCCCGGTCCCGGGGCGGGGTCCATGTCACGTCGCGCCCGGCAATCTCGATGCTGCCGGAGGTGACTTCCTCAAGCCCGGCGATGCAGTTCAGCAGCGTGGACTTGCCGCAGCCAGACGGGCCAACCAGCACCAGGAACTCGCCGGGTTTCATGTCGAGGGTGATATCGCGCAAGACGTCGACCGCCCCGTAGCTCTTGACGAGATGATCGATGCGGAGCGCGGTTGCGGCTTCCGCCGGCATCTGCACTACCATGGGTCTTCCTCCCCTTGTTTGACCGGACCGGTCGAGCGCCGGATGATCAGTTCCGGCTCGAAAGTAGTTTGCAGCCTTTTGGGCTCGGCACCCGCAAGGCGCCGGATGAGCTTGTCCGCCAGCGGCACGCAGGCGTCGCGCAAGGGCGCGCGCGTCACCGTCAGCGCCGGATCGAAATTGATTGCCCGCAAGGCCGGCATCGCATCGTCATGGGCGATGATCGAGACATCGTCCGGCACGGTCAGCCCCCGATCGGCCGCTGCGCGGTAAAGGCCCGCGGCGACCAGTGTCGAGGAACACAGAAACGCCGTGGGCGGCGCACCGAAGCGTCCCGAAAGCGCCGCGAGACCGAAGGTGTAGCCATGATCCTCATTGGGTGTGCCGTGGGCAACGAACACCTCCGGCGTTGCCATGCCGAAGCGCTCGAGGGTCTGGTTGAACCCGATCAGCCGCCGCCGGGAATAGGCATCGCCCGCCACCCCGTTCGCGAGCGCAATGCGGCGATGGCCGAGATCGGCAAGCAGCGTCACCGCGCGGGCCGAAACGGCGTGGTTGTCGATGTCGTAATAGGGATAGTCCGCGGTCTCGCCGGCGCGGCCATGAACCACGAATGGCACACCCATCTCGTTGAGGTAAGCAATGCGCGGATCATCGATCAGGGGCGCATTGAGAATAAAGCCGTCGAGCGTGTTCTTGGCGATCAGCCGCCTGTAGGGCGCAACCGGATCCGCATCAACATCGACTTGAAAGACAAGGTCGATATCCTTTTCAGCCAGTCGGGCCGAGAGGCCCAGCATGATCTCGACGAAGCCACGGTCTGCCGCCGCATCCTTGGTCATGCGCGCCACCATGCCGACCATGTTGGAGCGCCCGGACACGAGCTTCTGCGCCAGCCGGTTGGGCCGGTAATTGAGCCGTTCGGCGGCTTCCTCGACGGCAGCACGTGTCTTGGCATTGACCTCGGGGAACCCGTTCAACGCCCGGCTGACGGTTGCCACAGACAACCCCAGCTCCGCACCGATATCCTTGAGGGTCGCTCTCACCGGATCCCTCGACCTCCCTGCTCGATCACATTCTCGTATTTTGCAAACGTTTCAAATGTATCGGAAATCCGGAATTAATTCTAGACAAATCCCCCGGATTTCCTAGCCTATTGCCAGTTTAAAACGTTTTGGATATTCTGCGCAACAAGTGAGCAATAAGGCTTGCGTTGAGCATTCAGGGAGACTTGCCAGTGAGTGATTGGTGGCGTGGCGCGGCGATTTATCAGATCTATCCGCGGTCCTTTCAGGACTCGAATGGAGACGGCACGGGTGACCTTGCCGGGATCACCAGCCGGCTCGACCATGTCGCCTCGCTGGGTGTCGACGCAATCTGGCTGTCGCCGGTCTTCACCTCGCCCATGGCGGACATGGGCTACGACGTATCGGATTACACCGATATCGACCCGATCTTCGGCACGCTTGAGGATTTCGACGCGCTGGTCGCCCGCGCCCACGAGCTGGGTCTCAAGGTGATTATCGACCAGGTGCTTTCGCACTCCTCGGACGAACACCCTTTCTTTGAGCAAAGCCGCCAGGACAAGACCAACGACAAGGCGGACTGGTATGTGTGGGCCGATCCCTGCGCCGACGGCACACCGCCCAACAATTGGCTCTCGATTTTCGGCGGGTCCGCCTGGGAATGGGAACCGCGCCGGCGACAGTACTACCTGCACAACTTCCTGATCGAGCAGCCCGATTTCAATCTGCACCACCCCGAAGTGCAGGACTGGTTGCTGGGCACGATGCAGTTCTGGCTTGACCGCGGTGTCGACGGCTTCCGGCTCGACACGGTCAATTTCTACATGCACGACCAGTCCTTGCGGGACAATCCGGTCCGCGAGCGGGCGGAAATGCGCCCCGAGGCCAACCCCTATGACATGCAGAACCACATTTTCTCGAAGACCCAGCCAGAGAACATTGCCTTCCTGAAGCGGATACGGGCCCTGACAGACCGCTACTCCGATCGCACCGTCGTCGGTGAAGTCGGCGACCATGCCGACCGTGCCATCGAGATCATGGCTGAATACACCTCCGGCAACGACCGGCTGCACATGGCCTATTCCTTCGACATGCTGGGGCCGAACTTCTCCGCGAAGCACTTCCGTTCCCGCATCGAGAACTTCTTCGCTTCCGCCGCCGATGGTTGGCCCAGCTGGTCGTTTTCCAACCACGATGTGCACCGCCATCTGAGCCGCTGGGCGGGGCACGCCCATTCGAGCGATGAACTCGCCAAGCAGGCCATCGCCCTGCTGGCAGGATTCGAAGGCACGATCGGCATCTATCAGGGCGAGGAGCTCGGCCAGACCGAAACCGATCTCGAATATCACGAACTGACCGACCCCGCGGGACTGCGTTTCTGGCCCGAGGTGAAGGGCCGTGACGGCTGCCGCACGCCGATGGTTTGGGAAAAGGACGCGCCGCACGCCGGTTTCTCGGCCGGCACGCCCTGGCTGCCGGTCAAGGCCCCCCAGGCCGCGCGCGCCGTCGACACCCAGGAAAGCCGCAAGGACTCGGTTCTCAACGCCTATCGCGAGACCATCGCTTTCAGGAAGTCGCGCCCCGAGCTCGTGCATGGCAACACCGAATTCATCGACCTGCCCGAACCGGTGCTGGCTTTCCGCCGCACGCTCGAGGGCCGGACGATCACCTGCGTCTACAATCTGTCGCCCAACCCGGTGAGCCTGTCGATCACCGGAGAGACCGCAACCACCGGCCCTGAGGCCCGCCTGGCGCTTGGCGCCGGCCAGCTCTCTCTCGGCCCCAACGGTTTTGCCTTTCTCGAATCCGAAGCTGCCTCGGCCCCTGTTCTCGAGCCGGGCGGAAAGGACAACAAGCTCGCCGTGGCGTGATGCTGCGGCTGATACACTGGGAGGAGTATCATGACGTCCAGAACAACCGCGCCAATCCTGGCGCTGGCGACCGCGGCCCTGTTGGCCTCGACCGCGCAAAGCCTTGCCTTTGACGAAAACACGCTGGTCATCTGGACCGGCGAACACCGCGATCACGAAGCTTTTCAGGCGATTGCCGACCAGTTCGAAGCCGATCTCGGCATCAAGGTCGTGATCGAGGAACACGAACCCCTGCCCGACAAGTTCCAGCAGGCCGCCGCTGTCGGCGATGGGCCGGATATCGTCATGTACGCCCATGACCGCTTCGGCGAATGGGCCGCGGGCGGCCTGATCGCCCCTGTCGATCCTTCGGCCGACAAGATGGGCGAGCAGATCGATACCGCCTGGGATGCGGTGAGCTTCGCCAACAAGGTCTGGGGCTACCCGATCGCGGTCGAAGCCATCGGCCTTGTTTACAATACCGCCCTGATCGACACACCGCCGGCAAGCTTCGAGGAAATCGCTTCGCTCGACCTGCCCGAAGGCGTGGCACCGATCCTTTGGGACTACAACAACACCTATTTCACCATGCCCCTTTTGATGGCCAATGGCGGCTACGCCTTCAAAAAGGTCGATGGCGCCTATGACGGCACCACGACCGGCGTGGCCAATGAAGGCGCGATGATGGGCGCCAAGGTGCTCAAAGGCCTGATTGATGATGGCACAATGCCGACGGGCGTGGATTACGGCGTGATGGACGGCGCCATGGCCAAGGGCGAAGTCGCCATGATCATCAACGGCCCCTGGTCCTGGGCCGGCTATGAGGCGGCCGGCATCGACATCGCGGTAGCGCCGTTGCCCATGGTCGACGGCAAGCAGACCCCGCCCTTCCTCGGCGTGATGGCGATGGCGATCAACGCCGCCTCGCCAAACAAGGATCTCGCCGTCGAACTGATCGAGAACTACATCACCACCGATGAAGGCCTTTCCACCTGGAACGCCAATGGCGCGCTGGGTGCGCTGACCGACATCACCGCCGGTGCCGAGCTCGACGATCCCAAGATCGCGGCCACCCTGGCCAATGCAGCGTACGGCGTGCCCATGCCCTCCAACCCTGAAATGGGTAAATTCTGGGCCGCCATGCAGCCGGCACTCACCAATATCACCACGGGTGCTGCGACCGTTGAGGACGCCTTGAACGACGCTGAAACCCGGATATTGGCCGAGTAATGGCTTAGCCGGGGCGGCGCCCCCTGGGTCGCCCCGGCACTGACTTTCGGGAGGGAGGGCCCGGAATGGCAACGCTCGACATGGCGGGCTCCGTGCCCGCGCAGCCGCAGCAGCAATGGCTGAGATACCTGATCGTCGGCGGGCTTTGTCTCGCCGGCTTCTATTCTGCCTTTGTGCTTTACACCGTCGATCAGCCCCTGTTCGGGGTTCTGCTGATCGCCCTGGCGGTCGGCTTCGCCATCATCTTCGGCACCCGGCGCTTCTACGCCACCCGCTTCATCTTTCCGGGCCTTGCCGCCATCCTGATCTTCATCGCCTTCCCGGTCGTCTATACCGTCTATCTGGGCTTCACCAATTACTCTTCGTTCAATCTGCTCACCTATGAGCGGGCGATCGAAGTCCTCCAGTCCAACAAGACCATCGACAAATCGACCGAACAGCCTTTCCTTGTGGCTGCCGAAGGGGATGCCTATCGCATCTACCTGCCCGACGCCGGCCTGATCTCGGGACCGGTCTCGCTCGAAAGCCCCGAAAGCGCCGCGCTCGAACCGATCAGCGGCGAGCCAGACAACCTGCTTGCCGCCCGCGATGCGGTGCGCCTTCGTTCAGGGCTGCAGAGCCTCGACCTCGTTCTGCCCGATGGCGGCATCCTCAAGAATTCGGGCCTGCGCACCTTCGCGGCCGTGACCCCCGAATATATCCGCATCGACGAAGACCATCTCGAGCGCACCGCCGACGGCATGATCCTCACCGCCAACCATGAGACCGGCTTTTTCGTCACCGAAGACGGTGAACAGGTGCCGCCGGGCTGGCGCGTCAATGTCGGCTGGAAAAACTACCAGCGCATTTTCGCCTCCGAAGGCGTTCGCGCGCCCATGGTCGCGATCTTCATCTGGACGGTGATCTTCGCGCTGCTTTCGGTTTCGCTCACCTTCGCGGTGGGGCTGGCGCTCGCCACAATCCTGCAATGGCCGCATCTCAAGGGGAAACCGGTCTACCGGATCCTGTTGATCCTGCCCTATGCGGTGCCGTCCTTCATCTCGATCCTCGTCTTCAAGGGGCTGTTCAACCAGAACTTCGGTGAGATCAACCTGATCCTCGAGGCTCTGTTCGGCATAAGGCCCGAATGGTTCACCAACGGCTTTCTCGCCCGCACCATGATCGTCATTGTCAATGTGTGGCTCGGCTATCCCTACATGATGCTGCTTTCCATGGGCTTTTTGCAGGCGGTGCCCGAGGACCACAAGAAGGCCGCAGCGCTGGAAGGTGCCTCGGCCCTGAGGGTGTTCTTCACCATCACCCTGCCGCAGATCATTCCGCCCTTCCTGCCGCTGCTGATCGCCGCCTTCGCGTTCAACTTCAACAATCTCGTCCTTATCCTGCTCCTGACCCGCGGCGGGCCCGATATCCCTGGCACGGTGATCCCGGCCGGGGAAACCGACATTCTGGGGTCCTTCACCTACCGCATCAGCTTCATGGATTCCGGCCAGCAATTCGGGCTGGCTGGTGCCATCACATTCCTCATCTTCCTGGTCGTGGGCGCCATCGCCTATGCCAATTTCGTTGCCATGCGCCGGGTCGCCAATCGGGGGAAACAGCTATGATTGTCGAGAACCCGCGCGAATTGCTGGTCAAGAAGATCTTCGCCCACGGCTTTCTGATCGTCTTCATCGCGCTGATCATGTTTCCATTCCTGATGGTGGTCTCGATCTCCTTGCGCGAGGGCAATTTCACCATCGGCTCGCTATGGCCGGACAATCCCACTCTCGAACATTGGGTGCTGGCCTTCGGCTTCGACTATACCCGCGCCGACGGCACCGTGATCAGTCCGCCCTACCCTGTCATGCTGTGGATGTGGAACTCGGTAAAGATCGGCCTCATCGCCGCCGCTGGCGTGGTGGCGTTGTCGACGATTTCGGCCTATGCCTTCGCCCGCATCAGGTTCCCCGGCCGCGCGGCCCTTCTTGATGGCCTGTTCCTCATTCAGATGTTCCCCACAACCCTGACGCTGGTTGCCCTGTTCGCCATCTTCGACGCGCTGGGGGAGATCTCGCCGGTAATCGGCATCGACAGCCACGTCTCGCTGATCCTGGTTTATCTCTCGGGCATCACCATGCATATCTGGACCATCAAGGGCTATTTCGACAGCGTCGATCCCGCTCTCGACAAGGCAGCCCAGATCGATGGCGCCACGCCCTGGCAGACCTTCCGCTATATCTTCCTGCCGCTTGCCGTGCCCATCGTCGCGGTGGTTTTCGTGCTGGTGTTCATCGCCACCATCAACGACTACCCTGTCGCCTCGGTCCTGATCCGCGCAGAGGAAAACATGACCCTCGCGGTCGGGTCGCGGCTCTACCTCAACGAGTTCAAATATCTCTGGGGCGATTTCGCTGCCGCCGCCATCCTCTCGGGCCTGCCGATCACGGTGGTGTTCCTCATCGCCCAGCGCTACCTCGTCTCCGGCCTCAGCGAAGGGGCCGTGAAGGGGTGAAAACCGTTTGTCGCCTCGCGACAAGCCGATGATCCAGTGGATCATCGGCAGGTTTGAACGCCGGGGAGACGCCAAAGGCATCGGGCCTCCAGCAGAGGCAAGGTGGGTTGGGCATGTGGAGCGATGGTCCGCCGAACGCCCGAGGAGCCATGCTCTCAGGGCCGGGTGAGCCTGCCATGCTCTCCGTTCTCGCCCTTCGTGGTTCGACAAGCTCACCATGAGGGCTCAGGGTGAGGGCTTTGGGTTGCATCCTCCCGGGCCGCCCCGGACGCCCTTTGCCTCACGCCGGCGGGCTGGTCCGGGACTGCGCGGAGATTATTGTAACGCGCACGCCAACCACCTCGTCATTCCCGAGCAGGCGGGAATCCAACTGGGCCAGCACAAAAACACTGGTGGTCAAGTCCATCACGCACCGTCGATGCCATCGCCACCAGTTCTAACCCTCTGATTCACATAGATTCCCGCCAGCCCGCCGGCGCGAGGCAGAATGTGGCGGGAATGACCAAGAGGGTGTGGCGGCGAAGGACTGCTCACGACCGTTTCAGGTCGCGATTCCAAGGGTCCTGGATTCCGGCTTTCGCCGGAATGACGGCGGAGAGCGGGGCGACGGGTATCCCCAGCAACAGGCGTCATTCCCCGCTGGCGGTGAGCAGGACCCCTTGTTCCTGGCCCTCGGCGAGACGTTCGCGAAAGGCGTTGAAGCGCTGGAGGCTCGCCGAACGGCGCCCGGCCTGCCCGAGATATTCGCGGTTGAGGTGGATACGCATGTAATCGGGATAATTCGCATCGAAAGCGATGGCGCCATCGGTGGGCGTCGAGCATTCGGGCAGCGACTTGTCGTCGAGACCAGGTACCGGGAAATAGGCGTCGTAGGTGTTGATGTCGTCGAATTCGAGCCCGGTGGAGAAGCGGTCGCTTTCCCATTCCTCGATCAGTTCGATGCGGGCCGAAAGCCGGGCGCTCTCGTGCCGGCAAGCCCCGGCCCGCTGTTCGACACTGAGTGCACCATTATCGACGACCGCTGCCAGCATGCTGGTTTCGCTGAAGACTGCACCATCCAGATTGGCCCCGTTGAGCAGGGTGCCGATGAGATAGGCGCCAGTGAGATCGGCGCCGGAAAGGTTCGCTCCCCTCAGATCGGCATAGGCAAAGGCGGCCCCGGACAAGTCAGCGCCGGAAAAATCGACATCGCGCAGATCGGCAGCCTGGAAATTGGCCTTGGACAGATTGGCCCCGGCCATGATGGCGCCCTTCCCCTCGAAAAAGGGCGAGAACGACCCCGACAGATCCGCATCGGTGAAGTCGGCGCCTTCCGCCAGGGCGAAACGCAGCCCCGAACCAGAGAAATTCGCACCCTTGAGCGAGGCGTTGCGGACATCGAGGAAATGCAGCCGGGCCTCGGAAAAATTGACCCCGTCGATCGGCGCATTGCGCAGGGCCACGCCGGAGAAATCGGAGCCGATGAAATCGAAGCCATTATCCATCAGGGTGCTGATGGCGATGCCCTGCCCCTGATTGGACCCGTCCCGGGTTTCCCGCGCCCGGTCGATGAGATCCATCGCCACCGAAAATTCCATGGTCTCGCGCACGGCCTGGACGTCGCGGCCCTGCTCTTCGACATTCTCGTTGAGCACCGCCAGTGCCCGGTCGAGCCGGTCGAAGCGTTCGCCGAGAAAGGTCTGAAAGTCCCGTGCGCTTGGCGAAATCTCGGCCAGGGCACCATTGGTGCCGCCAAGAGTGACGTTGAGCAGGAAGATCGGCGCCAGCACCAGGGTGAAGACGATGCCATAGATTGCCCCGGTCGCAGCCAGGCGCCGCCCGCGGCCCATGGGCCTGGGTTCGGCGCCGCGCCCGCGCATCAGCCACCAGATGCCGACCCCGACAATGGTGAGCCCCAGGGCGGCCGGAAACATCCAACCCAGTACATCCAGCCAGGGCGTCAGGATGTCTGCAGCCAGCCCCATCAGCGTCGCCACAATGCCCAGAATGGCGCGATTGGCCCAGCCCGCCTCCTCGCGCACATGGCGCAGAAGCTCCATCAGGACCCGGAACCAACCATTGACCCGCGACACCATCCCCATAAGCGTCCCCTCACATCAGAACCGAAACGCCCGCCGCGCCCCGAGGATGGGGCGGACGGACGCCGAGGTCAATTCTTAGGAAACCGAAGGGTTACCGGCGGAAGATGGACCTGTGCCACCCTTGAGGCTAGATTTATCGGAAACGGAGTACTGCAGGGACGCCATGTACTTACCTCAAGCCCGCCTCCTGGTTCTGGCCTCGGCCATGATTGTCGGTGCCAGCACGGCAGCGACAGCGCAGTCGGACCTCATCTTCCGCCCCGAGAAAAACAACTCGACCCAGCCATCCGGTGGCTCTGCCTCCCCGGCCCCGGCGCAGCCCGCTTCAGCGCCCACGCCGGCCAGCAATTCAACCAAGGCGAGCAGCTCTCGGCTGGCGACGGGGCCGTGGGACATGCGGCGCAAATGCACCAATACGCCCCGCCAGTATTCGGTCACCATCACCAGCGCCACGGCATCCGCCTTCACCGGATCCTATGGGCCGAGCGAGATGAAGAACGGACGCATCAACGGCAACCAGATCAGCTTCAACATCGACTATGTCGACTGGCTGGGCAAGGAACAGCGCGAAACCTGGGTCGGCACGTTCAATGCCGGCAACGACACGATCACCGGCACCTATACCGGCGGCTGGGCCTCCAACTGCAACTGGACCATGTCCCGCTGAACGCGCGTTGCGCGCGGCATCAGCGGGCCTGTTTGCCGATCAGCTTGTGCCGGAGGAAGTTCGAGACATTGTCGAACACGAACACGACGATCAGGATCAGAACGACCATATAGGCAACATTCTCCCAATCCTGATTGGTGCGCATCGCTTCCCAGAGCTTGAGCCCGATCCCGCCGGCCCCGACCGCGCCGATGATGGTGGCGGAACGGGTATTGGATTCCCAGAAATAGAGCGACTGGCTGACGAACACCGGCAGCACCTGGGGCAGCACACCGAAGCGTTGGACAAGCAAGGGGCTGGCCCCCACGGATTTGACGCCTTCGCGTTGCTTGTCATCGATATTCTCGAGCGCCTCGGAATAGAGTTTGCCGAAGGTCCCGGTATCGGTGACGAAGATCGCCGAAATCCCGGCGAGCGGTCCCGGCCCGAAGGCGCGGGTGAAGAACAGTGCCCAGATCAGCATGTCGACCGAGCGGGTGAAATCGAAGAACCGCTTCATGAGCCAATTCCCGGCCCGGTTCGGCGTGATGTTGCGCGCCGCAAGGAATGAAAGGGGGAAGGCCAGGATCGAAGCGAACAGTGTGCCGATAAAGGCCATGATGATGGTCTGGAGCAGCTTCACCCACACATCGCCATGCTGCCATTCGGCATTTGAGACGATGTTGGACCAGGCCAGCGCCGCATTCGACATCTCGGGATCGATACGGTCACCGGAAAACACGAGCCCGATCACCTCGCCCATCGACTTGCCGAAAAAGGGCGAATTCGCATCGAACAGGAAATTCTCCCAGCCAAGGAACCGGTGTCGGATTTTCACCTCGTCGTCCTCGACCTCGACGCGCCCGGCGAATCCGAGCCCGACAACGACCTTGCCGCCTTCCTGCTTCTGCTCGGCCCATGACGGCAGATCGGTGAGCGGAGTGACGCTTTCATCGCGGTCGATGGCGAATTCGAGCGTTTGCCCACGATCGATGATGGTGACAAGGGACGGTTCGATCAGAATGCGGGCCGAACCCATCACGACCTCGGCGGATATTTCGGCCTGTTCGCGCACCGTCTCGAAGACCTGCTCGGTCACCTCAGGCGTGTCGGTTATGCCGACGCTGCCACCGGCCCCCATAAAGCCAAAGGCACTTGAGCCGGGCTTTTCGTCTTCGGCGGGCTGGTCTTCCGCCTGGGACGGCAGGGCGCCGAGAAAGCCGAAATTCGAGGTCTGGCCGCCGGTCTCGCCAGCCTTTTCTTCGACGGCGACGGGCACCTGTTTTTCGACCATGCCGGTCTCGGTCACGATCCAGTCAGGGTCAGGGTTGTTGCCCAGCGCATCAAAGCGCGGGAACTCGACAACGACATAACCATCCTCAAGCTGGATATCGGGCCGGGATTCGTACGAAATCCAGTCGGCAAGATAATTTCCGGCAATGTCCCAATTGGCCCGTTCGATGACCTGGCCCATCGAGAAGAAGAACCAGACATAGACGAAATAGATCGCCACCGTGACGACGCCAATCAGCGGCGCGAGGCGCTTGAGACGGCTGCCCTTGAACACGTCCGGATAGCGGTTCTGATAAAGCGCGACATCGGCGGGGGACAGCGATTGGGTCGGAGCGGTCATGCGGCGCCTCCGGCAGTGACGAATGCCTGGTCGCCGACGAGCTTGCGCCTGAGCCAGGCGGAGAACTGGTCAACGGCGATGATGGTGGTAAACAGCAGAAAGATGATGGCGATGGTCTTGGCCTCATGGCCGCGGCTGATGGAAAGGCGCAGCGCCTCGCCGATCCCGCCGCCGCCGACCGCCCCGATAATGGTCGAGGCGCGCACATTGATCTCGAAGCGCAACAGGCCATAGCTGACGAAGTTCGGCATGACCTGCGGGACGATCCCGAACCAGACCCGTTCGATCCAGTTGGCGCCCACCGCCCGCAACCCTTCATCGGGCTTCATGTCGGCATTTTCGACCACTTCGAAGAACATCTTGCCGAGCGCCCCGATGGTGTGGATCGCGACCGCAAGGATGGCGGGAATGGCGCCGAGCGAGAACACGACAAGGAAGAAGCCGGCAATGACGATCTCGGGAAAGGCGCGCAGGAACTCGAGAAAACGCCGCACGAAGAACCTGAGCCAGCGGCGGGTCGTCATGTTCGAGGCGGCGAGGAAGCAGAACACGAAACCGAGCGAGAACCCGACAATGGTCGACACCAGCGCGACATTGAGGGTTTCGATCATCTTGTAGAAATATTCGGGCAGATAGAAATCGCCGAACAGGTAGACCCGGCCGACATCGTAATTGTATTGCAGCGAGCCGTCGTCATAGGGGCTCGGCAAATCGAACAGGGCGCGCAGCGGCTCGATGGGATCGCGCGGCGCCATGTCGATGAAGAAATCGAGAAGATAGGGCAGCCGGTCGAAGAACTTGCCGGCATTGGTCTCGTTCGCGAACCAGAGCGAACCCCATACCGCAACGAACAACAGCCCGAGGCTCAAAAGCGTGTAAAGGCGGCGCTGCCCGGCCAGTTGCCGCCAATGCGCCTCGACGGCCTGGCCCTTGGGCGACAGCCCGGGCGGAGGAGAAGTTATGTCCGACATCGCTACCCTCGATATGGAGAAACGGCGCCGGAGGACCCGGCGCCGTTTGATCAGTCTGGCTTAGCCGCCGATGGTGGCCTTGCGGGCCGCGATGACCGGGGCATAGAAGTCGACATTCACTTCGGTGAAGCCGGAATAATCACCACCCTGGATGGCCGAGAAGCAGGCCGGATCGGTTTCAGGCAGCGTCGACATGAAGGCCACGAAGCCGTCCTTGGTTTCCTGATCGAGCGAGGTGCGCACAACGATCGGACCATTCGGGATCAGCGGGGACTTCCACAATTCGACCAGATCGGTCATGTCGAGGATGCCCTTGTCGACCATCTTGCGCAGATTGCCCGAGGTGTAGCCTTCTTCCCATTCACCGACGCCCGAGGCCCAGGTGGTGCCGGCATCGAAGGTACCCTTGACGACTTCGAGCACGAGGTTTTCGTGACCGCCGCCGAAACCGGTTTCAGCGAAATATTCGTCGATCGGGGCGCCAACGGCGTCCGGCAGGGTGACGGTCGGGATCAGGAAGCCGGAAGTCGAATCCGGATCGGCGAAGCCGAGCTTCTTGCCCTTCATGTCCTCGAGCGAGGTCATGCCGGAATCGGCACGGGCAACCATGACGGAGTGATAGCCGGTCGAACCGTCGGTCTGCACAGTGGTCAGCACCGGCTCAACGGCGTTGGGGTCTTCGAGATAGACCTTGGCATAGCCCGAGGCGCCAAGCTCGGCATAGTCGAGCGTGCCGCCCAGCAGCCCCTGGATCACGCCATCATAATCGGCGGCCGGGAACAGGGAGACCTTCTCGAAGCCGAACTCGTCCTTGAGGTGGTCGGCAAGGCATTCGAAATTGCGCAGGCGGTCGGCTTCGTTTTCGCCGCCAAGGATGCCGATGCGGAATTCGCTGGGGGCTTCGGCAAGGACAGCTGAGGTGGTGATGGCAAGGGCAACCGAGCCCATGAGGATGGTCTTGAGCATTGACGTCTCTCCTGAATGATCGTCGGGGGTCCACTCAGGCCCGGGATCGGGCGCTGATGGGTTCACTCCACGCGCGGCCTTGCTCATCGCCACGCGCGAAACTGGTTGGTTTGGCTCACCCGGCCATGGCGGCGGCCGGTTGCCGGGGCTTTTCGGTGGTCCTTGCAGGCCTCGCCGGGTCGGTCGGCAGCGAGGTCGAGGTCACGGCTTCCGAGAAGGCTTCGTCGAGCCCGTCGGCGCCATAGATCTCGCGCGCCGCATCGACCGTCAGATCGTCGGGTGTTCCATCGAACACAATGCGCCCGCCCTGCATGCCGATAATGCGGGAGCAATAGGCGCGGGCGGTGTCGAGCGTGTGCAGATTGGTGATGACCGTGATGCCCTCGCGCTCATTGATCTGCTTGAGCGAGTCCATGACGATCTTGGCGTTGCGCGGATCGAGCGAGGCGATGGGCTCATCGGCCAGCACCAGCTTGGGGTTCTGCATCAGCGCCCGCGCAATGGCGACGCGCTGCTGCTGGCCACCCGAAAGAGTGCCAGCGCGCTGCAGGGCCGTCTGCGCGATATCGAGACGTTCGAGCGCGGCCAGGGCCTCGGCGCGCTCCTGGCGGGTGAAGATGTTGAGAACCGATGTGACGGTCGAGCGCGAATTGAGCCGCCCGAGCAGCACATTGGTCAAAACGTCGAGACGCGGCACGAGGTTGAACTGCTGGAAGATCATCGCACAGTCACGCTGCCAGGCGCGCAACTCGCCGCCCTTCAACCGGGACACCTTGTGCTCGCCAAACGAAATATCGCCCGTCGAAGGATCGATCAGGCGATTGATCATGCGCAACAGGGTGGATTTGCCGGCGCCGGAGCGGCCGATAATGCCGACCATTTGTCCAGCCGGAATTTCCACACAGCAATCGTCGACCGCGGTGTTGGTTCCGAAAATCCGGGTGACGTTGTCGAGTTTCAGCATCTGCACGGCCCCTTCGCGCCCTTTGACGGGACGTCGAATAGCCGCGGTGCTTAACGGAGAGGTGTCGGTTCCATGTCAGTTCGATGAATGTGGAAAACTTTCGACAAAGTTGTCGAGTGCCAGGTCAGTTCTCAAACACAAGCTGCACGGCCTTGCCGGAGAAACGCGCATGGGAGAACTGCAGAGGCCGTCCATCTGCGGTGACGTTCATACTATCGACCACCAAAATGGGATCGCCGGGTTCAAGCTGCAGATAGCCGCAATCCCCGCCCTCGGCCACCGAGGCGCAAACCCAGCTCGATTTGCGGCGGTAGTCTTCGAATCCGGCTTTTGCCAGGGCTTTTGTGACGGAACCGGTTTCGGCGTAATCGGCAATTAGGTTCGGCACCATCGACGCCACGAACCAGCCCGTGCCGATCACGACCGGCCGCCCTTCGACAACCCGCAAGGTCTCGAGGCGAATGAGCGGCTCATCTTCCTTCACCCCCAGCTTCTCGGCGACAACGCCCTGCGCTGGTTCAAGTGAAGACCCGATCAGCCGCCCGCCAGGCTGCAAATCCTGGGCGGACACGATGTCGGAGAAGCGGGTCTGTGCAGTAATCGGATAGGCGATGGGCCGGCGCGACACGAAGGTCCCCCGCCCGCGCTCGGCCTCGAGATACCCGTCATTGGCGAGCATGGCGATGGCGCGGCGGACCGTATGCCGGTTGACCTTGTAGCGGTCGGCCAGCTCCATCTCCGTTGGCAGCCTTTCCCCCACAGTCAGACGCCCGCGAGCGATCTCGCTTTGGATGTCCTCGGCCACCTGGCGCCACACCGCCACACCACTTCCACGCTTGATCACGACCTGTCTTGTCCTGTCATCGAACTGCAATCTGTCTGTTTCTTAATAGAGTGCGAATCGAGTTGTCTACAAAATTAGACATTTTCTCGTAGACAAATTTTCCGGCAGGCCCTACAACCCGCCCCGCAAACCGATCCGCAACGCACCCAGGACGACCCTCCCATGCCGACCTCAGCGCCTTCATCAGCGCCGTCATCGAATGAACAGCACGCGGACCGCCAGCGCGTGATGCGTGTCCTCGCGCTTTCACAAGCCGAGCGCCTCGAAACGCTCTATGAGGATTTTGACGCCAAGCCGGATTGGACCTTTGCCCGCCGGCCCGAAACCGGGCTTGTCATGGTCCGGGGCCGCACAGGCGGTGGCGGTGCGCCCTTCAATCTCGGCGAGATGACCGTGACCCGCGCTGCGGTGACCCTGAATTCGGGGGAAACCGGTCACGCCTATGTCCAGGGTGGAAACCAGCGCAAGGCCGCCATCGCCGCCTTTTTCGACGCCGCCTGGCAGAGCGCGGCGCTGACCGCCCGCGTCAAGGCCGAGATCGTCGACCCCCTCAATGCAGAGATCGAGGCCGAGGACCGGCGGGTACGCGCCGAGACGGCGGCCACAAAGGTCGATTTCTTCACCATGGTCCGCGGAGAAGACTGATGCTCGAAACCGCTCCCCAACCCGGCTTCACCGATCCGGCGATCCAGTCCCAGGCTGCCTTCCGCGCCGTCATGGACGCCATGGCCCGCCCCGGCCGTATCTATAAGGCGCCCGAACTGATCACCGCTCCGGCGCCAATGAACCCGGTCGCCGCCATGATCGCGCTGACCCTTGTCGATTTCGACACCCCGGTCTGGCTCGACCACGGTTTGGCCCAAAGCGAAGACCTCAATCGGTTCCTCGCCTTCCATACCGGTGCGCCGGTCACCAGTGACAAAACCGAAGCCGCCTTCGCCTTCTTCGCCAATCCGCAAAAACTCGGCGACATCGCGAATTTCGCGCTCGGCACCGACACCTATCCAGACCGCTCGACAACGCTGATCCTGCAGGTCGAGGCATTGACCAACGCCTCGGGCGAAACGCTGAAAGGCCCCGGCATCGAAACCGAACGCCGCCTCGGCGTCGCGCCGCTTCAGCCCGATTTCTGGCAGATGGCGGCAGCCAATGCCGCGCTCTATCCGCGCGGGATCGACATCATCTTCTGCACCGCCACCGAACTGGCCTGCCTGCCGCGCTCGACGCGCATCAAACAGGGGAGCTGAACCATGTATGTAGCCGTCAAGGGCGGGGAAAAGGCGATCAGCAACGCCCATTCCCTGTTTGCCGCCAAGCGCCGGGGCAATACCGATGTGCCCGGCCTGACTATCGAGCAGATCGTCAACCAGCTCTCCTTTGCCGTCGACCGGGTGATGGGCGAGGGATCGCTTTATGACCGTGAGCTGGCCGCCATCGCCATAAGGCAGGCCCAGGGCGACCTCATCGAGGCGATCTTCCTCATCCGCGCCTATCGCACCACCCTCCCCCGCTTTGGCTATTCCGCGCCCATCGAGACCGGCGAGATGCGCATCGACCGCCGCATTTCGGCAACCTTCAAGGATCTGCCGGGCGGCCAGCTTCTCGGCCCGACCTTTGACTATTCACACCGCCTGATCGATTTCGCGCTCGATGCGGATGCCGAAGTGCCCGCGCCCGAACAGGCCGAGACCGACCCGCTCGCCAGCGTCCCGCGCGTGACCGACCTGCTCGGCGCCGATGGCATGATCGAACCGGACCCGGCGGAGGAAAGCGAGATCGGTGACCTGACCCGCGAACCGCTGGAGTTTCCGGCGGGCCGCGATCTCAGATTGCAGAATCTGGCACGGGGCGACGAGGGCTTCCTGTTGGCGCTCGGTTATTCGACCCAGCGCGGCTATGCCCGCTCTCACCCTTTCGTTGGTGAGATTCGCATGGGCGCCGTCGAGGTGAGCCTGTTCGCCGAGGAACTCGGCTTTGAAGTGCCGCTTGGTCGAGTGACCGTGACCGAGTGCCAGATGATCAACCAGTTCAAGGGCTCGATGAAGGCACCGCCGCAATTCACCCGCGGCTATGGCCTGGTTTTCGGCCATTCGGAGCGCAAATCGATGTCGATGGCGCTGGTCGACCGGGCGCTCCGCTGGAAGGAGCTCGGTGAAGAACAGACCGCCGCGGCGCAGGACGAAGAGTTCGTGCTTTCGCATTCCGACAATATCCAGGCCTCGGGCTTCGTCGAGCATTTGAAACTGCCGCACTATGTCGACTTCCAGGCCGAACTCGATCTGATCCGCACCATGCACCGCGAACACGCCGAAAGGCTCAACGCCACTGAAGATGACACCGAGACCCCGAGGGAGGCCGCAGAATGAGCCTGGATACACTG
Source organism: Cucumibacter marinus DSM 18995 (assembly GCF_000429865.1). Classification (GTDB taxonomy): domain Bacteria; phylum Pseudomonadota; class Alphaproteobacteria; order Rhizobiales; family Devosiaceae; genus Cucumibacter; species Cucumibacter marinus. The sequence continues at coordinate 195,007 of NZ_AUCR01000002.1, read as the reverse complement.
TCGAGCGAACCGCCCGCCTATAATTTCGCCTATCTCGACGAACAGACCAAACGCATGATCCGGCGCGCGATTCTCAAGGGCATCGCCATTCCCGGCTATCAGGTGCCCTTTGCCAGCCGCGAAATGCCCATGCCCTATGGCTGGGGCACCGGCGGCATGCAGGTCACCGCCGCGGTGATCGGGCCCGAAGATACGCTCAAGGTCATCGACCAGGGTTCGGACGACACCACCAATGCGGTGGCCATCCGGCGCTTCTTCGACCGCACGGCGGGCGTTGCGATGACAACCCATACCGCCGAAGCCACTGTCATCCAGACGCGGCACCGCATTCCAGAAGAGAAGCTGACCGACAATCAGGTGCTGGTGTTCCAGGTGCCGATCCCCGAGCCTCTGCGTTTTCTCGAGCCGCGCGAGACCGAGACCCGCAAGATGCACGCCCTGTCAGAATACGGGCTGATGCACGTCAAGCTCTATGAGGACATCGCCCGGCACGGCCATATCGCCACCTCCTATGCTTATCCGGTGATGGTCGAGGGCCGCTATGTCATGGACCCCTCGCCAACCCCGAAATTCGACAATCCCAAAATGCACAAAATGGCCGCACTGCAGCTTTTCGGCGCCGGCCGTGAAAAACGAATCTATGCGCTGCCCCCGCATACCGAAGTGGTGAGTCTCGACTTCGAGGATCATCCCTTCTCCGTGCAGGATTGGCCGGACACGGCCTGTGCCATGTGCGGGGCGGAACAAGTCTATTTCGACGAGGTCATTCTCGACGATAAGGGTGGACGGATGTTCGTGTGCTCGGACAGCGATTATTGCGAGGCGCGTCAGGCGGAGGGCCATTTCGGTGCGGCTCACGCCCATCATCAGGAGGCGGCGGAATGACCGGCCTTCTGATCGAACCGGCGCAAAAGGCTGACCTGCCTGGGGTGCTGGCACTGTATGCCCAGCCCGAGATCGATGACGGCGAGGTGTTGCCCATTCTCGAGGCCGAGGTGATCTTCGCGCGTTTTGCGCGCTATCCCGATTATGCGCTCTATGTCGCGAAGGATGGGGATGCCATTGTCGGCAGCTTCGCCCTCTTGATCATGGACAATCTCGGTCACCTCGGTGCGCCTTCGGCCCTGGTTGAGGACGTCGTGGTCGATCCCGCCCGGCACGGCAAGGGGATCGGGCGCCAGATGATGGCCTTCGCCAGACGGATTGCCCATCAAAAGGGCTGCTACAAGCTGGCCCTCTCCTCGAACATGAAGCGCGACCGCGCCCATGCCTTTTATGAAGGGCTTGGCTTTGAGCGGCACGGCTATTCCTTTTTGACCCATTTGACCAACGACGCGGAGAACGCGGCATGAATGCGCAACTCACCCCCGCAGCGCGCGATATCCCTCTGCTGCAGGTTCGCGGCCTGACCCATTTCTATGGCACGCATCTGGGATGCCGGGATGTCGAGTTCGATGTCTATCCCGGCGAAGTGCTGGCCATCGTCGGGGAATCCGGCTCCGGCAAATCGACGCTTCTCAATTGCCTGTCGACCCAGATCGCCCCGACCGAAGGCGCGATCCACTACCGCTTCCGCGACGGCCGCTGGGAAGATCTGTGCCGGATGAGCGAAGCCGACCAGCGGGTGCTGCTGCGCACCGATTGGGGCTTCGTGCATCAGAACCCGCGCGACGGGCTGCGCATGGGCGTTTCCGCCGGTGCCAATGTCGGCGAACGGCTGATGGCCATCGGCAACCGGCATTACGGCAGGATCCGCGACGTGGCGACCGACTGGCTCGGCCGCGTCGAGATCGACCCGGACCGGATCGATGATGATCCTCGGACCTTTTCGGGCGGCATGCAGCAGCGCCTGCAGATCGCGCGCAATCTCGTGACCGCGCCGCGTCTCGTTTTCATGGACGAGCCGACCGGCGGCCTCGATGTCTCGGTTCAGGCGCGCCTGCTCGACCTCATCCGCCGGCTGGTGGCCGATCTCGGGCTTGCGATCATCATCGTCACCCATGACCTTGCCGTCGCCCGGCTGCTGTCTGACCGCATCATGGTGATGAAACAGGGCAAGGTGATCGAGGCCGGGCTGACCGACCAGGTGCTTGACGACCCGCACCAGCCCTACACCCAGCTTCTCGTCTCTTCGATCCTGCAGGTAGGAGCGTGATCATGGCTACCGACATCCTTTTGAACGTCGAAGACGTCTCCAAGGACTTCACCATGCATTTGCAGGGCGGCATCCGCCTGCCGGTGGTCGACAATGTCGCGTTCACGGTATCGCGCGGGGAATGCGTGGTGCTGGGCGGCGCATCAGGCGCCGGGAAATCGACCCTGTTGAAGATGGCCTATGGCAATTATGCCGCCAACAAGGGCCGCATTGATGTCGCCCATCTCGGGGTGATGGTCGATATCGTCGCCGCCGAGCCGCGCGAGGTGATCGAGGTCCGCCGTCGCTCGATTGGTTATGTCAGCCAATTCCTCTCGGTGATCCCGCGTGTTTCCGCTCTCGATGTGGTGACCGAGGTGGCCCGCAACTGGGGCGCCGACGAAAAGACCGCGCCCGAACAGGCTGGCGAGATGCTGGCGCGGCTCAACGTACCCGAGCGGCTCTGGGGTCTGCCGCCCGCCACCTTCTCGGGCGGGGAGCAACAACGGGTCAATATCGCCCGAGGCTTCATCGGCAAGCACCCCCTGCTGCTGCTCGACGAGCCGACCGCCTCGCTCGATGCCACCAACCGCCAGGTGGTGCTCGACCTGATCACTGAAAAGAAGCAGGCCGGCATCGGCATGCTGGGCATCTTCCACGACCAGGACACCCGTGAAGCCGTGGCCGACCGCGTCATCGATGTGACCGCTTTCGCTGCCGCAGCCTGACCACAACCGAGCGTTACAATTCTGACATCGACCGCATGATAGTCACCGCGAACCGTCCCACCGACCCCGATGAGTCCCGGCCCGAAATGACCGAGCAACCTGGCACTGCGCGATTTGCCATCTATTTCGCACCCGATCCCGACAGCGCACTCTGGCGGGCTGCGAGCGGGTGGCTTGGCCGCGATGCGGCAGGTGGCGAGGCCGGAACCATCGTGCCCCACGGGTTCGACGTCGATGAATTCGCGGCGGCTACGGCCTCGGCCCGGCGCTACGGCTTTCATGCGACACTGGTCGCCCCGATGCGGCTGGCCTCGGGCATGGCACCACGGGATTTAAGCGCCGCCGCGGAAGAGTTCGCGGCCCGGCACAAACCCTTCACCATGGGGCAGGCCGAGATCCGCAATCTGGCGGGCTTTCTGGCTGTGATGCCGGTCGCCCAGAGCGACGCCCTCACCCGTTTCGCCGGGGCCTGCGTCACTCATTTCCGGCAATTCCGCGCACCAATGTCTGCCGCTGAACGAGAGAAACGCCTCAAGGGCGGGCTCACCGCGCGGCAGACCGAACTGCTCGATGAATTTGGCTACCCCTATGTCATGGAAGAATTCCGTTTTCACATGACCCTGACCGACCGCCTGCCCGAGACCGAGCGGACCCGGTATCTCGAGGCCGCCACCGACCGCTTTGCGGATGTGCTGGCTCATCCCCTCGCCATAGATCGCATCGCGATCTTCAAGGAACCCGAACCCGGCGCGCCCTTCCGGCGCATTGCCGACTTCCCTCTCACCGGACGCGCTTGAGAAGCCCCATGAATGTAATGAACGATATCCGACCGAAAAGCGCCGCCGCCAACACTCCGAAGCGGGGCGCCGACATGGCCGTCACCAATGCCCGCATCATCACCGCTGACGATGTGATTCATGGCAGTCTCGCCATCGCCGATGGCGAGATCACCGGCATCGACACCACCGGGGTCAGCCATGCTGAGGATTTCGAGGGCGACTATCTGGTGCCGGGACTGGTCGAACTGCATACCGACCATCTCGAGAACCACTATCACCCCCGCCCCAAGGTCTACTGGGATCCTGTTGCCTCGGTTCAGGCCCATGACGCGCAGATCACCGCCTCGGGCATCACCACCGTGTTCGACGCGGTGCGGATCGGCTCGGACGCCGACAGTCAGCAAAACCTCGGCGAGCACGTCGAGATCCTGATGGATGCGATCAACCACGCCCGCCGCGAAGACCGGGTACGGGCTGAACACTTCATCCATCTGCGCTGCGAACTGGCCTCATCCGATGCGCGCGAGCATTTCGAGGCCTATCACACCTATGAGCCGGTGCGCCTCGCCTCGCTGATGGACCACACGCCGGGCCAGCGCCAGTTCGTCACCATGGACCTCTACCGCGCCTATTATCAGGGCCGCACGGGCCGCACCGACGAACAGATGGAGCGCTTCATCGCCGCCCGAAAGGCCGACCAGGAGCAATTTGCCGAGCTCAACCGTTCGACTATTGTCGAGATGGCCCATGCCGCCGGCATTACGCTGGCGAGCCATGACGACGCCACAGTCGAGCATGTCGATGAAGCGCGCGAGAACGGCGTCCGTATTGCCGAGTTCCCCACAACCCGCGCCGCCGCCGAAGCGGCCCGCAAGGCCGGGCTGGCGATCCTGATGGGCGCGCCAAACCTTGTGCGCGGCCGCTCGCATTCGGGCAACATCTCGGCGGGTGAACTGGCCCGCGACGGGCTGCTCGATGTGATGAGCTCGGACTATGTGCCGTTCTCGCTGATGCAGGCGGCCTTTGCCATGCCTGACGCGGTCAAGGGCACCGGGTTGCCGGAGGCCGTCGCGACCGTCTCGCGCAACCCGGCCCGTGCCGCCGGTCTTCATGATCGCGGCGAGATCGCCATCGGCAAACGCGGCGACTTTTCGCGCGTGGCCCTGATCGGCGGCCTGCCGGTCGTGCGCGCGGTCTGGCGCGAAGGCCGGAGGGTGATGTGATGGTTGGCCGGCTGATCCTGGTCGTCGGCCCGTCGGGGGTCGGCAAGGACACATTGATCGCGGCAGCCGCTGACCGGCATTGGGGAGACCGCTGGTATTCGTTTCCGCGCCGGCTGGTGACCCGGCCCGCAGACGCCAATGCCGAAGACCACGGCACCATTTCGCGCATGGAATTCGACCTGTTGCGCATCAAGGGCGATTACACCCTGTCCTGGAGCGCGCATGGGCACGGCTATATCATCCCGTCTTCGGTCAAGGATGATCTGGCGCTGGGCCGCACCGTGGTGGTCAATGTTTCGCGTGCTGTCATTGCCGAAGCGCTCAAGGCCTATCCGGGGACCCGCGTGATCCTTGTCACCGCAACCCCGGAAGTGCGTGCCAAACGCCTCGCAGCCCGGGGCCGCGAGACCGAGGACGAGATCGTCGCCCGGCTCAACCGTGAAGGCACGCCGCTGCCCTTTACCGCGCAGGTCGAGAACATCGACAATTCCGGCGATCTCGACGCAGCCATCGAGCGGTTTTGCGCCGCCATCGAGAAATTCGCAGCGCACAAGACAGTCGAGAAACAGCCTGATGAACGCTGATATCCAGCCTGAAGAAAAGCGCAACGTCGAAACACCGCGCCTGTCCGAAACACCGACAGTTCACCCGAGTGCGAAACTGCGGGATGCCGACCTCGGCATCTGGACGGAAATCGGGCGTGACACGGTGTTCGCCGAAAGCACGCTGGGGGACTATTCCTACATCATGCAGCGCGGCCAGGTGATCTGGACCGAAATCGGCAAATTCTGCTCGATTGCCTCCGATGTGCGGCTCAATCCCGGCAATCACCCGCAATGGCGCGCCAGCCAGCACCATTTCACCTATCGCGCCGCCGCCTATGGGCTTGGCGAAGACGACACCGAGTTCTTCGGCTGGCGCAAAACCGAGAAGGTCGTGATCGGCCACGATGTCTGGATCGGTCACGGCGCCACCGTGCTGGCCGGGGTAACGGTCGGAACCGGCGCCATCATCGCGGCGGGTGCTGTCGTTTCCAAGGACGTACCGCCCTACACCATTGTGGGTGGGGTCCCCGCCAAACCGATCAAGCCCCGGCATTCGCCCGAAACCGCCGAGGCGTTGCTGGCGCTGAGCTGGTGGGACTGGCCGCGCGAAAAGCTGCGCGAAACCTTACCCGACATGCGGGCGCTGACGGCTGAAGAATTCGTCGCAAAATACGCCTAGCCGACGCCAGAATTCTCCAAGGGCTTGCGATTCAACGGTGATTGAATAGACTTGCTGCGCGTTGGGGGGCGTTGGGGAATGCACATGAGCAAGTTCATCTGTCTCCGCGCCATATTCTGTTTCCTGTTGTTTGCGGTCACTGCGCCGGCCTTTGGCGAAAGCCGGATGGCCCTGGTGGTCGGCAATTCGTCCTATGAACATGCTGGCGTGCTGACCAATCCGGCCAATGACGCCAGGGACATGGCCGAGGCGCTGGAAACCCTTGGCTTCGAGGTCACAACCGGGTTCGACCTGACCGAGGCCGAATTCATCGACACGCTGGACCGATATGCCGCCGCCATTCAGGACGCGGATGTTGCACTGTTCTTCTATGCCGGGCACGGCATGCAGTTTGAACAGAACAACTATCTGATGCCGGTCGATGCGGAACTCAAAAGCCAGTTCTCGGTGCGCCGCGAACTGATCTCGCTCGACGAAATCCTCGCATCGATGAGCTCGGTGCCCGTCGGGCTGGTGTTTCTCGATGCCTGCCGCAACAACCCGCTATCCGAGCAGTTCAACGGGCTTCTGGCCAGTAGCGGACGCAGCGCCTCGGTCGGTCGCGGGTTGGCGCCGGTGAAGGTTTCCGGCAGCGACGTGCTGATCGCCTTCGCAGCAGCGCCCAACGCCATTGCCGAGGACGGACGGGGCCGCAACAGCCCGTTCACCTCTTCGCTCCTCAAGCACCTGCCGACACCGAATATCGAGATTTCGACGCTGTTGAAGCGCGTGACCCTCGATGTCCGCGAAAACACGGCCGGCCGACAAAACCCCGAGCAGCTGACTGCCATGGCCACCGAGTTCTATATGGCGGGCAAACAGGCGCCGGCTGTCGCTGCCCAGACAACACCGGTGCCGAAGCCGGTCGTCACACCAACCCCGGTGATCGAGGACGAAGCCTCCGACGAGCTCGCCTTTTCCGCCGCGCTCAAGATCAACACCACCGCGGCCTGGGAACTGTTCCTGTCCGAGTATCCCGACAGCGCCTATGCCGGCTTTGCCGAGGCGGCGCTGGCCAAACCGGTGACTTCGCCCCAATTGCCGGCCACACCGGAACCGGACACACCGGCAACCACCGCCGAAGAACCTGAAACCGTGACCCGGATCGCGAATATCGCAGAGGACGAGCCGCAGGATGCGGTCGATGGTGCGCAGGGTCCCGATAGCACGCAAGATCCCGACACCGGTTCCAGCGCCGAACAGATCGCCACCTATCTCGAACATGCGCGCACTGCGCTGGGCAAAAAGGCCTATGCCGACGCTGCCAACTGGCTCGAACTCGCAACCGATCTCGACGACGATCGGGCCGCGGGCAATCTCGCCTTTCTCTATGCGGAAGGGCTTGGAGTGGACCGCGATATCCCCAAAGCGGTGACGCTGTATGAAAAGGCCATCACCCAGGGCAACGCGCTCGCGGCCTACAATTACGGCTGGATGATCGACCGTGGCAACGGCATCACCAGCGACCCGGAAAAGGCGGCCGATCTGATCGCGGATGCCCTGGCAGGGTTCGGTCAGGACGATCTCGATGACCGCCAGGCGCTGCTCGAGGCACTGTCCCAGGATGCCTCGGCGCTCAGCCGTCCAACCCGAGAAAGTCTGCAGCGCATCCTGCGCGCGGAAAACTATTATCGCGGCGCCATTGATGCGAGTTTCGGACCGGGAACACGCCGGGCCCTGGCCCTGCTGGTTGAAGACGGCCGCATCGAGACGGGGGAATGATCATGACCGCTATGCCGCGCATTCTCGCCCTGTTTGCCGCTGCAGCCATTGCCGTATCGGCCGCACCGCCGGTGATAGCGCAGGACCTGATCTTCCGGCCCGAAGAACCGGCGCCCAAGCCATCGACATCGCAGGGTTCGTCCAACCGGTCCTCCTCCTCTTCGAGCAGTTCACAGGCAGATTCGCAGCCGCCGGTGTCCGCCTTGCCGTCCTGCGTCACCGCCTCCTTCACCGTGGCGGATCGGGCAGCAGATGGCGACCTCTGGGACCAGCCGGGCCGGTTGCCCGACCCGCGCATTACCGAGACGACGACCGGAACAACGGGCAAGTGCAACAACAGCTTCACCTGTTCCATGCAAATCCGGCCAACCGGCCAGACCCTGCGCTTCTCGATTGTGGATTATGACCCGCTCAATGCCGATGACCCGATCGGAACCGGCCAGTGCCGGATCGGCTCGTCCTGCACATTCGGCCAGGTGTCGGTCCGCATCGACCCCTGTTGATTGCATAGGCTGAGGCGCGGCCGGGACATTCCTGTTCCGGCCGCGCCTGCATTGCACCTCTGCGTCCCCAGCTTTGCAGAAGCGGTCGCAGTCTTCAATCGACTGTCGCACCTTCTTCGTCCTTGCGGCGGATCGCCATGCGCCGCCGGATCATCGGGCCAATGACGATCGGCAGGATGAAACCGACAATCGCGATCACCCACAAGGTGATCGAAAGCGGCGAAGCCACCAGCGTCGACCAGTCGCCATCCGATATGGTGAGTGCGCGCCTGAGGTTCTTTTCCATGGCGGCCCCCAGCAAAACGCCGAGAATAACCGGCACCAGCGGCACATCGAGCTTGCGCAACACCCAGCCCAGCACGCCGAATCCGACCATGACGAGCAGATCGAAGCTAGATCCGGAAATGCCGTAGATCCCGACAAAGGAAACCATGGCGACAATCGGCATCAGGTAGCGCGGCGGTACCATCAGCACCCGCACGAACAGGCTGACCATCGGAATGTTCATGAGCAAAAGCATGAAGTTCCCGATAAACAGCGCCGCGATCAGGCCCCACACCACATCCGGGTTTTGCGTGAACAGCAGCGGCCCCGGGGTGATATTGAGCGCCAGAAGGACGGCCAGCAGCACGGCGGTGGTTCCCGAGCCGGGCACGCCGAGCGCCAGCATGGGCACGAGTGCCCCGCCGGCAGCCGCGTTGTTGCCGGCTTCTGGTGCCGCGACCCCTCGCGGATCGCCGGTGCCGAACGTCCCCTTGCGGTCGACGAGACGTTTTTCGACCGAATAGGAAATGAACGAGCCGAGCGAGGCCCCGGCCCCGGGCAGCACACCGGCGACGAACCCGAGAATGGTGGTGCGGATCATGGTCGGCGTGCAGTACTTGATCAACGACCAGCTTGGAATGATCTTGCCGATCTTCACCTGATCGGCACCCTTATGGGCACCCGAGGCACGATGCTCGAGGAAGATGAAGACTTCCGACAGCGCGAACAGCCCCACGATCGCAACGAGGAAGTCGATGCCATCGTAAAGATGCACCTCCCCGAAGGTGAAGCGTGGCACGCCGGTCTGCCCGTCGACACCGATCATGGCGATGCCGATGCCAAGCGCGGCGGCGAAAGCGGCCTTGGCCTGGTTGCGCGAGGCAATGCCCCCGAGGGTGGCAAAGGCAAGCGTGAACAAGGCGAAATACTCGGCCGGACCAAATAGGAGCGCCACCTTGACCAGCAGCGGCGCAAGGAAGACCAGCCCCCAGGTGGCAAAAAACGCGCCGAAGAACGAAGCGATACCGGAAAGCGCAAGCGCTTCCCCGGCCCGGCCCTGCTGGGCCATGGGATAACCGTCGAGGGTGGTCATCAACGCCGGCTCGTCGCCGGGGATGTTCAAAAGGATCGAGGAAATGCGCCCGCCATACATGGCCCCGTAATAGACCGAGGTCAAAAGGATCATGGCCGGCGTCGCCCCGAGCCCCATGGTGAAGGCGAGCGGAATGAGAATGGCCACCCCGTTGGAAGGGCCAAGCCCCGGTAGTGCGCCCATGACGGTGCCCAGAAAGCAACCGATCAGCGCCAGCAGCAGGTTTTCGAAGGTCAGGGCGACGGCAAAACCGTCGAGAAGGGAACCCAGAACGTCCATGATGCCCTCCTCAGAAGCCCAGCGGGCCGCGCGCCAGCGACAGCCCGAGAATGAGACGGAAAACGATATAGAGACCCGCCGAAATCGACACACCGGCGATAATCGCCTTCAAGGGCGGGGTCTCGAGCCGCCAGGTGATATAGGCGGCGGCGATGGCCGTGGAGATGCCGAAACCGAGTTCGGGCAGCGCCATGGCGTAGATCACCATGACAAGGGCTGCGAAGCCGATCTCCGCGAGACCGCCAAAGCGCGGCCATGACGGTTCGGGATCGGGCTTGAGCACAAAATAGAGGCTCGAAAGTCCCAGCACCGTGCCGATGATGACCGGAAACACCTTGGGTCCCACCGCATCCTGAATGAAGCTTTCCTGGATCAGGGTCGCCTGCCAGATAAAGAAGATGGCGAGCACCACGCCGATGCCGCCGAATACCCGATCACTCATCGGAACCTCCCCCGATTTTCTGGACCGGCCGGCTGCCATGAAGGGGCCTGACCGGAAAGGGACCGGCGGCGTGAACCGCCGGCCCGGATATTTGCGTCGGCTTATTGAATGATGCCGATCTGCTTGGAGATTTCAGTGATATTGGCCACCGATTCAGCCACGAATTCCTGGAACTCCGCGCCGCGCAGATTGAGCGGGGCAAGGCCGTTGGCCTGCATCACTTCCAGCCATTCGGGGCTGTCATACATGGCACCGATCTGCTCGACCCAGTAGTCATAGGCCTCGTCGGACATGTCGCCCGGCGCATAGAAGCCGCGCCAGTTCGCACCGATCACCTCGACACCCTGTTCGCGGGCCGTCGGGAAGGCGTCGAATTCACCCGGGAGACGATCGGGGGAAAGCACGGCCAGTACCTTGATATCACCGGAATCAACGAAGCCCTTGGCTTCCGAGATGTCGCCGGTGAAGGCCTGGACCGAACCGGCCAGGAGCTGGGTCACCGCTTCACCGCCACCATCGAAGGCGATGTATTTGACGGTCCGGACATCCTCGATGCCATAGGCCTGGGCAGCGATGAGCACCTTGAGATGGTCCCAGCCACCAACGGCGGAACCGCCCGCAACCGAGATAGAGCTCGGATCGGTCTTGATCATTTCCAAGAGCTCGGGAAGCGTGTTGATCTCGCTGTCCTTGGAGACCGCGATGACGCCATAGTCGGCGCCGATCGTGGCCAGCCAGCGCACCTGGTCCATCGAATTGCCCGGATAGGCATTCTGGGCCAGACGGGTTGCGGTGGCCGACGATGCCGCAACGATCAGGTCGTTGTCGTCGTTCCGTTTGTTGACGACTTCGGCAAAGGCTACGCCCCCACCGCCACCGGCAAGATTGACGACCTGCATGGTCGAGGGGATCAGCCCCAGATCCTGCAGTGACTTGCCCACCTGCCGGCAGGTGAAGTCCCATCCGCCGCCGGGATCGGCGGGCGCGATGCATTCAGGGCTTTCCGGATCAAAAGCATAAGCCGCCTGGGCGCCAAGCCCGAGCATGGCGGCAAGCACAGTGGCGCGAGCCACGGACGTGAGTTTCATGTCATCCTCCACATTGCGTCGCCCGGTGCCCATTGAGGGTCTTTCCCGGGGGAACTGCGTTTCGGTCTAACACCTCAACCTGTCACCAAGCTGTCGCCGTCCCTGGCGCGGCCTGCGACTTGTCCGCCTCTTGCCAAACGCGATCATCATAGCCTCAATGAAGGCCAGGGAGGGTGATAATATCCGCATTCTGGTCGTCGAGGACACCCATGACGTGGCCGACGCCGTTGCCGCACGCTTTGGACGCCGCGGCGACGCTGTCGACATTGCCGGCACCCGCGCGGAGGCCGAGGACCTCATCGCGGTGCAGCGCTATGACGTGATCATTCTCGATATCAACCTGCCCGATGGCGATGGCCTCGACATCCTTGATGGCCGGCGCAAAGCCGCCGATCCGACGCCGATCCTGATGTTGACGGCCCGGCTGAAGGTCGACGATCGGGTAACGGCTCTTGACAAGGGGGCGGACGACTATTTGATCAAGCCCTTCGATCTGCGAGAGCTCGAGGCGCGGGTACGGGCACTGGCCCGGCGTTCGGCAAGAGATGCGGCGACAGGATCGGCCATCGAATATGGCGATTTGGCGCTCGACCGGGCGGGACAGACCGCCACACTCAAAGGCGACGCGCTGCCGCTCACCCGGCGTGAATTCTCGCTGCTTGAGACCCTGATCGACAATCGCGGGCGGGTGATCTCGAAGGACCGGATCTTCGAGCGCATGTTCTCATTCGACGAAGCCGAAGTCGGGCTCAACGCGGTCGAAATCTATGTCGGGCGCCTGAGACGAAAGCTCGAAGGCGGCAATGTCGCCATCAAGACCCTGAGAGGGCTCGGCTACCAATTGGTGTGCGATGACACGTAGCGCCGCCCCGCCTGCCCCGCCCCGCCGTATCCCCTCGATCACCGGCCGGCTTTTCGCCGCCATCGGTCTGTTGCTGCTGGCGGGCGGTGTCGCGATCACGTTTGCGGCTTTCGCCTATGGCCAGCAGGCGGCGCGGGATGCTTTCGACCGGCTGCTGATCGGCGCGGCCAACCAGATCTCCGCCTCTATCGCCATTGTCGATGGTGAGCCCCTGGCCGATCTGCCGGTTTCCGCCCTCGACCTGCTGGCGCTCGCCGGGCAGGACCGCATCGTCTATCGGATCGTCGGCGAGAATGGGGAAACCCTCACAGGCTATGACGCCCCCGCCCTGCCCGAATTCGAGTATGACAGCCTGTTCTTTGACGGCGAGTTCACCGGTGAGGCGGCGCGCTTCGTCGCGGTAAAACGCCAATTCGCCGAACGGGGTTTTTCCGGCGCGGTGACGACGATTGTCGGGCACACGACCCGCGCCCGCACGGCGCTGGCCTGGGACATTGCCCGCAATGCCTGGCTGCTGCTCGCCGCCGCCGGCCTCGGCATGGTGGCGCTCGCCGCCTTCGCCATCCGTTCGGCGCTGGCCCCGCTCAGGCGCATCCAGGAAGAATTGCTGGCACGCGACCCGCATGATTTGACCCCGCTCGATGTGGCGGTGCCGAGCGAGTTGAGCGCGGTAACCGAGGCCATCAACCGGTTCATGGGCCGGCTGAACCGCCAGATCGAGGGCATGCAGAACCTCATCTCGGATTCCGCCCATCAGTTGCGCACACCCATCGCCGCGCTGCGCGCGCAGGCGGAACTGGCTGCCGACGAGCCGGACCCGGACCGCCGCGAGCGCATTGTCGCGCGCATTCACAACCGTTCGGTCGAACTGACCCGGCTGACCGACCAGATTCTCAACCGTGCCCTCATTATCCATCGCTCAGACAGCGAACCGCATGAGTGGGTGGACCTCAGAAAGGTCGCCATGCGCGCGGCCGAATCCTTTGATGACGGCACGCTGTTCGAGGAAGGACGTTTGCGCCTCGACCTGGCATCGGCCAGCGCCGGGGTCATCGGCGACCGCCTGTCGCTCGAGGAAGCGGCCAAGAACTTCATCTCCAACGCGCTCACCCATGGCGAAGGCACAGTGGCCGTTACCGTAACGCGGCATGGCGACCACGCGAGGCTGGCCGTGAGTGATCAAGGCAAGGGGCCACCATCAGAGCTGCTTGGCGAACTCGGCACGCGCTTCACACGCGGCAAATCAGGGGGCAGCGGACTTGGCCTTGCCATCGCCCGCGCCGTTGCCACTGCCCATCACGGACGGCTGGACCTCGGCCGGACAGACGATGGGCGGTTCGAGATCGCCCTTATCCTGCCGCTGGCCGCGGAGAAGACGCCATGAAACAGCTTGTGATCGCTTTGCTGGTGGGCATGCTGACGCTCGCGCCCGCCACGGCACAAGAGGACGCACCGTTCACCGGCGAACGTGAAGACATGGCCATCTTCGGCCCCGACGGTGCAGAGCGCACGCTGACAATCCGCTCGACGACGGATATCGCCGTCTTTGCACCGGTACTTGAAGCCTTTCTGAGAGATCGCACGACGATCCGCGTTGTTTATGAGCAGTGGGGTTCGAACGATCTTTACGATCTCTCCCGCCGCGATTGCGCGGCGGATGGAGCACCGGGCGCCGACCTCGTCATCTCTTCCGCCATCGATCTGCAGATGAAGCTGGCCAATGATGGCTGCGCCGCCGAATTCCATTCGCCGGGGACGGATGCGTTGCCCCTCTCCCGAAACTGGCGATCGAGCGTGTTCGGGGTGACCGAAGAGCCGGCGGTGATGATCTACAATACGGAGTTGGTTTCCGAGGCCGAGGCGCCCGCCTCGCGCTTCGATCTTATCGATCTGCTACGCCCCAATGATTCCCGGTTTCGCGGGCGTGTCGCCACCTATGACATCGAGGCGTCAGGGCTCGGCTACCTGTTTGCCTTCGTTGATTCCGCCCAGGCCAACACCTTTGGCCGGTTGCTCGAGGCCTTTGGCCGCTCGGGCGCTGTCGCCACCTGTTGCTCCGCCGAGATCATCGATGCGGTCTCCGACGGTCGATACCTGATCGCCTATAACGTGCTCGGCTCCTATGCGCTGGCCCGCGCCGAGGAGAACCCGCGCATCGGCATTCGTGCACCCACCGATTATACGCTCATTCTTTCCCGCGCTGCGCTGGTGCCGCAAGGGGCGGAGGATTTGCGGGACGCCGGCGCCTTTATCGATTTCATGCTGTCGGCGGCTGGACGCGAGGCCCTGACCCGTTCGCGGCTGGTGGTCCGGCTCGGGCAGGATCCGGACGCCGATCTGCAACTGACCGGCGGACCCTCGACCCTCCGTCCCATCGCTTTGAGCCCGGCCCTCCTGGCCGGACTCGATCAGCACAAGAGACGGCTCTTCACCGATGTCTGGCGGCAGAACCTCGCCTCGGAGTGACGGTATTTACTGCGCGCAATAGGCGCCATCGACCAGATGATAGCTGCCGGTGATGAAGCTGGCTTCATCCGCCAGCAGGAAGCATGTCAGAGCCGCCACTTCCTCGGGGCGCCCGAGCCGCTTGACCGGATGCATGGCCGCGATCCCCGCAAGCGCTTCGGGCGGCAGATTGTTGCTCAGCAGCGGAGTGTCGATAAAGGCCGGACCAACCGCATTCACGCGAACGCCCTTGTCGGCATACTCCATGGCCGCGGCCTTGGTGAGGCCCACAAGCGCATGCTTGGCCGAGACATAGGCCGAGGCATTTGCAAAGCCGACGGAACCGAGAATCGAGGACATGTTGACGATGGCGCCGCCGCCGGCACGCAACAGGGCTGGGATCTGCTCACGCAGCCCGTAAAATACGCCATTGAGATTGACGTTCATGACCTGGTGCCAGCCCTCGAGCGGATATTCGCCCACCGGCGCAGACGGCCCGCCGATTCCGGCATTGTTGACCGCCAGATGCAAGGCACCGAATTTCTCTTCGGCAAAACGCACAACCGCCTGATGCGCCGAGGCGTCCGACACATCGAGATGCTGGGTGCGAACAGCCCCGCCGGCGCTATCGATATCGGCTCTGACCCGGTCGAGCCCGTCGCCATCAATATCGGCCAGAACAACGCCGGCACCTTCGGCGGCGAGCCGTTTGGCGATGGCCTCTCCGATGCCCGAGCCGGCGCCAGTGATCAGCGCCACCTTGCCTCCAAACCGTTTTGCCATCGTATTGATCCCGCTTGTTGAAAATCAGTGCGGGCACCCTATCCGCACAACCGGGACAGGGATTTGACAAGAATCAACTCGACCGGCGCGGATTTCAGCGGAACCGCAGATTGGCGCGGGAGAGTTCACCGATTTCCCGGCACCCCATCAGCCGCATATCGCGAACAAGCTCGGCCTTCATCTGACCCAGTGCCCGCTCGACACCCGCACGCCCGTAGGCCGCCAGCGGGAAAAGATAATAGCGCCCTAGCCCCACGGCCTTGGCCCCGAGCGAGAGTGCCTTGAGGACGTGGGTGCCGCGGGTGACCCCTGAATCCATGATCACGTCGAGCTTGTCGCCAACCGCATCGACGATTTCCGCGAGCTGATCGAAGCTCGAACGCGATCCGTCGAGCTGCCGCCCGCCATGATTGGAAACGACAATCCCCGTGCAGCCGATTTCGGCCGCGCGCTTGGCGTCCTCGACGCTCATCACGCCCTTGAGGCAGAACTGACCGTCCCATTCGGCCACCATCCTGGCCACATCGTCCCAGTTGAGAGAGGGATCGAGCATCTCGGTGAAGTACTGCCCGATTGAGGCGGTGCCGGAACCGAAATCGATATGCTCGTCGAGCTGGGGCAACGAGAATTTCTCATGGGTGAAATAGTTGAGCGCCCAGGCCGGTTTCATGGCGAACTCGGTGATGCCGCGCAGATTGAGCCGAAACGGAATGGCAAAGCCGGTGCGAAGGTCGCGCTCGCGATTACCGCCGGTAATACTGTCGACGGTCAGCATCATCGCAGCGATCCCGTTCTCCTTGGCGCGCTGCATCATGGCGCTGTTGAGGCCGCGATCCTTGTGGAAATAGAACTGGTAGACCTGCGGGTTGCTGTGCTTTTTCGCGATCTCCTCAATGGACGCCGTGCCGAGCGACGACACCCCGAACATGGTGCCATAGGTCTCGGCGGCAGCCGCCACACCCCGCTCGCCTTCGTGATGGAACAGTCGTTGGAGCGCGGTTGGCGAACAATAGACCGGCAGATCGAGCTTCTGCCCCAGAACGGTCACGGACAGATCGACGTCTTCGACCCCGCGCAGGATACGCGGCACCAGATCGCAACTCTCGAAAGCCGATGTGTTGCGCCGATAGGTGGTCTCGTCGTCCGCCGCCCCGTCGATATAGTTGAATATCGGTCCGGGAAGCCGTCGGCGTGCGGCCTGGCGGAAATCCTGGAAGTTGAAACATTTGCTCAGCGTCATCGGCCCTCTCCATCCTCGACAAGGGCAAACCACAAACGCGCATGATCGAGCAAGTGACTATCTGGCGCAGGCGCCAAGGGGCGGGTTGCGGGCGCAGCCGCATCCGCGCTCAAAAGCAGCGCTGCACCGGCAGAAGTGCCGGTTGCCGATAGCGCCGTTTCTACTCCGGCAGGCCGCAAAGCGGCGAGCAATGTGCAATAGTCCGGATTGCGGGCCAATGGCCCCTCGACGATGGTCGGTCCCTTGGCGCCGACCAGCCGCAGGCAGGTTTCGGTCATCAGGGCGAGATAGTGAGAAACCGCGACCTGTCTTTGCCCCGCATTGCCCGGCTCGCGGGTCCAGCGTCGTTGGCGACCCCGATAGGGCCCGGAGCCTGGCTCGACAGCCGGGAGCAGCATGATCCGCTCCTGCAACACGGTGTCCCGGTCTGCCTTTTCAGGCGCGCTTTCACTCTTCCCGGTCATGACTTCAAACTCGCGCCCACCCATAAAACGGGCGGAGGGCGTAGGCTGGCCGAGCGCATTGACATTGACGAGCGTATCGCGCGCCGGATCGAGATGCGCAGCTTCGCCCCCGATCGCCATCGCCACCACCCAGGTGCCGGTTGAAACCACGGCGAAAGGCTCCTGCCGCGTACGCAGATAGGGATAGAGCGAGGCATTGCTGTCATGAATGCCGGTCGACACCGGCGTCTCTGGAGAGAGCCCGGTTGCCGCAGCGATCGCGGGTGTCACGGTACCGAGCACGTCCCCGGGCAGTCTTGGCGGCGCAATGCGGTCACCCAGTCCCAGGCGTTCGGGGAGTGCAGAAAAGCGCTTCTCGAACGGGTTCCACAAATCGGTGTGACAGCCCAACGAGGTCACGTCGCACGCCATCTCGCCGGTCAGCAGATAGCCCCAATACTGCGGATAAGTCAGGACATGGCGGACGCGTTCTTTCAAGGTCGGTTCCGTTTGCAGGATGAAATCCAGCTGGGCGCCGAGATTGAGCCCGACAGCGAGGCGCGGCGACCCCGTCTCTTCGAAAGCCGGGCGCAGCGCGTCGTAATGCGCCGACACTGTCTCAATGCCCGGATGCTCATAGTCGAGCATCGGTGCGGCGAGGCGGCCTTCCGCATCGAGCAGCACGGCGGCGGCACCATGGGTCGTTACCGACAGGCCGTCTATTCCGAACCGTTTATGCGTCTGGGTGATTGCGTCGAGAAAGAACGCCCAAAGTCCATCTAAATCGAAATGTGGCCAGGGGGGACCGGCAAGAACCTTGTTCCGGCGGGTTTCGACTGCGAGTTCGCGACCGGTGCCGGCTTCGACCACTGCGAATTTCGCATTGGTCTTGCCGATATCGATGACACCGACATAGCCGCCTTCGATCATGGCAGGTGAAATACCGTTTTGAGGTCTCGGGTTAGCGGCTCGTTGGTCTGGTCCGTCGCCATGATGTCGGCCATATAGGCCCACCAGCGCTGCATGACAGGATGATCGGGCAGGCTGTCCATCGTGTGGTCTTTGCGCCGCCACAGGACCGCGAACAGCGTGCCCGAGTCCTCGTCGAGATGGATTGAGTAGTCCCGAACCCCCGCATCATGCAGCAGATCGGCAAGCTCGGGCCAGATCTCGTCATGCCGGCGCTGATATTCTTCCGCCATGCCGGGATTGAGCTGCATGATGAAAGCGATCTTCTCTTCGCTCATTTTGCCATCCTCTGCCGCAGCCGGGAGATCAGGATCGGCAGGGCGATCACCCCGATCAGCAAGGCGCCGATGAAAATCGACATCACGATGCCCGGCACATTGAGAAGGCCCAGCCCGAATGTGACAAGCCCCATGATGAAAGCGGCAATGACCACCCCCTGGATGGTGCCGGAGCCGCCCAGAATACTGACCCCGCCCAGAACGACGATGGTCACCACTTCGAGCTCCCAGGCAAAGGCGATGGAGGGGCGCGTCGAGGCCAGCCGCGAGGTGAGCGCCACGGCGGCCAGCCCAGACATCAGGCCGGTCAAGCAGAACAGAATGAACTTTACCCGCTCGACGCGCACGCCGGAGAAGCGAGCGGCGACAGGGTTATTGCCGATGACGAAGATCTGCCGCCCGAAATTGGTGCGGTGCAGAACGACATAATAGACGAGCGCGCACACGAGGAAGAAGGCGAACTCGAACGAGACCACCCAGAACACATAGCCCTGGCCGAAGAAATCGAAGCTGTCCGGATAGCCTTTGAAGGCCTGGTCACCGAGCACGATATAGGAGATGCCGCGGAAAAAACTCATCGTGCCGATGGTGACAACGATTGAGGGCAGGCCCAGCCGGGTGACGAGAAACCCGTTGAACATGCCGCACAGCACACCCGTCAGCACGCCGATGGCGACAAGGCCCGGAGTATCGACCCCGAATTGCAGCGCCAACCCCATCGCTGTGGAGGCCAGCGCTATGATCGCGGCAACCGACAGGTCGATCTCGCCCGAGATGATCAACAGCGCCATGGCGAGCGCGATCAGCCCCTTCTCGGTGAAGTTGAAGGTCGCATCGGACAGTGACCAGGGCGACAGGAAATAGGGCGAGGCGAAGGAATTGAGGATGAAGATCCCCACCGCCACCGCCAGCAGGAGCGACGGCCAGGAAAAGACGGCAGCCTTGGCCGGTGAATCAAGCCTGTCCGGGATCTTGCGGCCAGCGGGCGCCGCGATCGATTGGTCGTTCATTTCACTGTCTCCGCCGATTTGAGGATCAGCCGTCCACGGCTCTTGTTGGTGCGGCCATTGAGAACCACCGCGAAGATGATCGCCGCCCCCGAAATCGCCATCTGCCAGAAGGGCGAGATGTTGATGACCGGCAAGGCGGAATTGATCACCCCGAGGAACAGCGCGCCCAAAAGTGCGCCGGCCACGCTGCCGACCCCGCCGGCGATCGAGATGCCCCCGATCACACAGGCAGCAACCACGGTCAGTTCATAGCCATTGGCAACTTCGACCGAGCCGATGACATAGCGCGAGACCCAAAGATATCCGCAGAACCCGGAAAGCGCGCCCGAGATGCAGAAGGCGAGGAACTTGGTGCGCCCGACATCGATGCCGGCATAGACCGAAGCCGTCGGGTTGACCCCGATGGCATAGATCGCGCGGCCGATGGAGGTTCGCGTCATCATCACGAAAAAGCCGACGGCAATCGCGATCGCATACCAGGACAGGAGCGGCAATCCGAGGACCGGGATGCGGGTGTACTGCACGAAATCGGTGGTCATCTGGTCGGCATTGACCCATTGCCCGCCCGCGATCACGAAGATCAGCCCACGGAAAATGGTCAGCGTGCCGAGGGTCACGACAATGGCGGGAATGCCGAGCCGCCAGACCAGCGCGCCGTTGAACGCGCCCAGCACCAGACCGAAGCCCGTGGCCATCAGCATCAGGACCGGCACCGGAATGCCTGGATAGGCGGCATTGGTGAGCGCGACCAGCATGCCGGACAGGGCCAGGTTCGACGCCATCGACAGATCGATCGACCGGGTCAGGATGACCGCCATTTGCCCCAATGCCAGGATCATCAGGATCGAGGTGTTGTTGAACACCTCCATGAGATTGCGCAGCGAGCCAAAGCCGGGTGCGCGCAGCTCGGTAGCGATGATGATCGCGGCGACGGCCGCGCCGAGCCAGATCTCGCGGGTGCGAAGAAGCCGCTTCATGCTGCGGCCTCCTCGCCGATATCCGCGGCGACCGACACCAGCGTCTCGGCGTCGAGCGAGCCATCATTTTCATAAACGCCCGCGATCCGCCCTTCGCGCAGGACGATGATCCGGTCGCTCATGCCCATGATTTCGGGCAGTTCGGAGGACACCATGATGACGCTGAGCCCTCCGGCGACGAGGTCGCCCATGAACTCATGCACCGCGGCCTTCGAACCGATATCGATGCCCTTGGTCGGCTCATCGAGAATGATCACGCGCGGCCTGGTGGCCAGCCATTTGGCGATCACCACCTTCTGCTGATTGCCGCCCGACAGCGTTCCCGCCGTCTGGCTGAGGGATGCGGCGCGCAGATCGAGCCGTTCGGTGTATTCGCGCGCCAGCCTGAATTCTTCCGCGAGCTGCAGGAAGCCGTTGGATGAGGTCTTTCGCAGCGATGGCAGCGATACGTTCTGGAAGATCGGCAGATCGACCACGACCCCCTGCTTGCCGCGTTCTTCAGGCACATAAACAATGCCCGCATCAATGGCGTCGGCGGGCGATTTCGCCTCGACGGGCTTGCCATCGAGCGTAATGGTTCCGGCAGAGGGCCGGGTGATGCCGAAAAGGGCCTGCATCACCTCGCTGCGCCCGGCGCCGACGAGCCCGTAAAAGCCGAGGATTTCGCCCTGCCGTAACTCGAAGCCGATATCGGCGAATTCTGTGGGGTGGCTGAGCCCGTCGACCTTGAGGACCGGCGCGCCGATCTCGGTCTCTCGCTTGGGGAAGATCTGGTCGACCGCACGCCCCACCATCATCCTGACGATCTGTTTCTGGCTGGCATCCTTGAGAAGGCCTTCCCCGACCATCTCGCCATCGCGGAACACGGTGTAACGGTCGGCGATGCGGTAGATTTCGTCGAATTTGTGCGAGATGAACAGGATCGCCTTGCCGTCCTGACGCAGCATGTCGATGAGAACGAACAGATCCTCGATCTCCTTGTGCGACAGCGAGGCTGTCGGCTCATCCATGATCACGATCTCGGCTTCGATCGACATGGCCCGCGCCACGGCAACGAGGTGCTTGCTGGCGATGCCAAGCTCCTTGAGCGGCGTGTCGGGAGCCACATGGCCGATCCCCATTTCGGCAAGCAGGGATTTCGAACGCTCATGCATTGCCTTCCAGTCGATCATGCCCCAGCGCTTGCGCGGCGAATGACCGAGAAAGATGTTTTCGGCGACGCTCAACTCGTCGAACAGGACGGTTTCCTGGTGAATGGCGGTAATCCCGCGCTCGAACGCATCATGTGCACTGGTCAGCGCCACGGGCTTGCCCTTGATGACGATTTCGCCTTCATCCGGCAGGTAGATGCCGGTCAGGGTCTTCACGAGCGTCGACTTGCCCGCACCATTCTCCCCGATCAGCGCCGTCACCTGGCCGGGATAGAGATCGAGGCTGACCGCATTGAGCGCCCGGACCCCGGGGAAGGTCTTTGTAATGCCCCGAAGGCTGAGGATCGGTCCTTTGCCGGCGGCCGCCGCCGGCCTGGCGTCATCCATATCAGTCGCGTTGACAGTCGACATGGCAAACGGCCCCTTTCTGGAAAAGGTGCGCGGTACTCGAAGTCTGCGCCGTGTGCGGGAGTGTGGCAAGCGGCGGACAAAGCCCGCCTCAAACAGCGGGTCCGTTCAAACCGCAAGGGTTCCGGCGGCGCGGAGGGGGTGCGCCGCCGGCGGGAGCGAAGATCAGTAGATCTTCGAGAACTCTTCGATATTGGACGCATCGAAGGTGAACGGCGCAGCCATGGCCGCCGAATTGGTGTCGTCGAGCGTGATTTCGCCGACGTCGCCGATCGACAGGGTCGCACCCGGCTCCGCAGTGGCGCCTTCAACCAGCTGGTGAGCCAGATAGACAGCCGAGTAGCCGAGATCGATCGGGTTCCAAAGGGCCACGGCCTGCGAGGCACCATTGTCGATGAACTGCTTGAACTCGGAAGGCAGCGCCAGACCGGTCACGTTGACCTGGCCGATCAGGTCCATATCCGTCACGACCTGCGCGGCGGCCACGACACCGACCGTGGTCGGGGCGATGATCGCATCGAGATCGGGATAGGACTGGATGAGGCCACGGGCTTCGTTGGTCGACTTGACCGAGTCATCGTCGCCATAGACCACCGACACCAGATTGATGTTCGGGAACTTCTCCGGCATCACTTCCTTGGCCGCTTCGATCCAGGCGTTCTGGTTGGTTGCGGTCGAGGACGCCGACAGAATGGCCACATCACCGCCGTCCGGAAGATAATCCGCCGCCAGCTTGATGATGGTTTCGCCGATCAGCGCGGTGTCAGACGGGTTGAGGTGCAGCATCCGCCCTTCCTCGGCAACACCCGAATCCCACGAAATCACCTTGATGCCGCGATCCATGGCCTTTTCGAGAACCGGCACAAGAGCGTCCGGATCGTTGGCCGAGATCGCGATGGCATCGACATTCTGCGCGATCAGCGAATTGACGATGTCGATCTGGCCCTCGGCGGTGGCCGATGTCGGGCCGGTATAGATCACTTCGACGCCACCGATTTCTTCGGCAGCCTTCTGGGCTCCATCGGCAGCGGCGTCGAAAAAGCCGTTGCCCAGCGATTTCACCACCAGTGCGATACGTTCCTGCGCGACAGCGCCACCTGCGGACAAAGCGACAGCGGAGAGCGCAGCAGCACCCACCAGGTTCTTCAAGATGCTCATTTGACTTCCTCCCTTGAGCATTACGGTAACTACCCCGCTTGCCGCCGCCTTTTGTCAGGCCACGGATGCGGAATCGGATTTCGTCTGCGCCTTGGCGTCGACGACGATCAGTTTCACCTCGGCATCCTCGAGCATTCGGCGGTCCTCATCGCGAATGCCGGCGTCGGTGATGACGGTGTGCACCCGCTTGAGCGGGCAAAGAATGAGACTGGTGCGCGCCCTGAGCTTCGAGCTGTCCGCCAAGCAGATCAGCTCATCTGCCTGGTCGATCAGGCCCAGTTCGGACTGAACGATCAGCGGGTCGGCTTCCATCAGCCCCACGGGCCCGAGCCCCTGGCAGCCGATGAACATCTTGCGCGCATAGAAATGGCTGGCCACCACGCCGCCGAACGGCGACAGGATGACGTTCTGCTCGCGATAGACCGTGCCGCCGGGAATGACGACATTGTTGCGCGAATTGTGCAGCAGGTATTCGGCGATCGGGAACGAGTTGGTGAACACCGACAACCGCATTGAAACCAAATGCGGCACCATCTGATAGGTGGTGGTGCCGCCATTGATGATGATCTGCTCGCCATCCTTGCACATTTCGGCGGCGACCCGGGCGATGGCCCGCTTGGCGGCCAGATTCATGGTTTCGTTCACAGCAAAGGGGCGCCCGATCAGCGCCGACTGCTCGGGCGGATTGACCGCTTCGGCCCCGCCGCGAATGCGCTTGAGCTTGCCCTGCATGTGAAGGGAGGCGATGTCGCGCCGGATCGTCGCTTCCGAAGCGCCTGTGATCTCCACAAGATCAGCCACGCTGGCAACAGGCCGGGCCTGCACCGTCGCTAGAATGATCCTGTGGCGTTCATTTTCGTGCACGAGACTTTTCCTCCCTCGTCAACTGGGACTCATTTCCACCAAAACCAATCATTGTCAATCATCAATCTTCATATTTCGATCATATTGCAATCATTGAGCGCGAACATGATCGTTTGTGATTGACAATGACATTTTTTCATGGGCATTTCCGGTCAAACCCGAACACCCGAATAGGAGGGGGACCCTATGTCCGCATCCAAGTCAACGCGCATCGAGAACCGGTGGGAGGATGAGAAAGCCGCCGCGATGTCCGAGGCCGAGCGGCTGGTCTATCGCTCCAACCTTCTGGGCGCCGACAAACGCGTTACAAATTACGGCGGCGGCAATACCTCTTCCAAGACTATCGAGAAGGACCCGCTGACCGGCGAAGAGGTGGAAGTGCTCTGGGTAAAGGGCTCAGGCGGCGATGTCGGCACCATCAAGCTCGACGGGTTTTCAACGCTGTATATGGACAAGCTGAGGGCGCTGAAGGATCTCTATCGCGGCCCCGAGCATGAAGACGAGATGGTGGGTTACCTTCCCCACTGCACGTTCAACCTGAACCCCCGCGCCGCCTCGATCGACACGCCGCTGCATGCCTATGTACCCAGACCCTTTGTCGATCACATGCATCCTGACGCGCTGATCGCCATCGCCGCATCGACCGATTCCAGGGCGCTGACCCGGGAAGTCTTCGGCGACGATATCGGGTGGCTGCCTTGGCAACGGCCGGGCTATGAGCTCGGCCTTTGGCTCGAGAAGTTCTGCCTCGAAAACCCCGAAGCCAAGGGTGTCGTGCTCGAAAGCCACGGTCTCTTCACCTGGGGCGACACCCCGAAACAGTGCTACGAGACGACGCTTGAGACCATCAACACCGCGATTGAATGGCTCGAGGCGAAATCAGGCGACAAGCCGGCCTTTGGCGGCGAGGCGATCACCCCCCTGCCCGCCGGCACACGCCGCGAAATCGCCGCTGCTCTGATGCCGGTCATTCGTGGCCTGATCTCTGAACACAGCCACAAGGTCGGTCATTTCGACGACAGCGATGCGGTTCTGACCTTTGTCTCATCGAAGGAGTTGCGCCCGCTGGCTGCGCTCGGCACCTCCTGTCCCGATCACTTCCTGCGCACCAAGATCCGGCCGCTGGTGATCGATCTCGACCCGGCCAATCCCGATATCGAGTCGGTGACCAATGCGCTGCCCGAGGCGATCGAGGCCTATCGCGCCGACTACGCCGCCTATTACGAGCGCTGCAGGCACGACAACAGCCCCGCCATGCGCGACCCCAATGCAGTGGTCTATCTCGTGCCCGGGGTTGGCATGATCACCTTTGCCAAAGACAAGGCGACCGCCCGGATCTCCGGCGAATTCTATGTCAACGCCATCAATGTGATGCGCGGGGCCTCCAGCGTTTCGACTTATCGGGGCCTTTCCGAACAGGAGGCCTTCGATATCGAGTACTGGCTGCTCGAAGAGGCCAAGCTGCAACGCATGCCGAAGCCGAAATCCTTGGCCGGTCGCGTGGGTCTGGTCACCGGCGGCGCCGGGGGCATCGGCAAGGCCACCGCGGCGCGGCTGCTGCGCGAAGGCGCCTGCGTCGTGCTGGCGGATATCGACGAAACCGCCCTTGCTGCTGCGCATGAAGAACTGGCTTCGGCATTTGGCGCCGATGTCGTGCGCACCGCCGCCATCGATGTGACTGATGAATCCCGGGTTATCGCCGGCTTTGCCGATGCGGCCGCCGAATATGGCGGGCTCGATATTCTCGTATCCAATGCCGGGCTGGCCTCCTCCTCGCCCATCGAGGAGACCTCTCTCGCCTTGTGGAACAAGAACATGGATATCCTTTCGACCGGCTATTTCCTGGTCAGCCGTGAAGCGTTCAAGCTGTTCCGCACCCAGAACATTGGTGGCAATGTCGTCTTCGTCGCCTCGAAGAA
This sequence comes from Cucumibacter marinus DSM 18995, assembly GCF_000429865.1. Taxonomy (GTDB): domain Bacteria; phylum Pseudomonadota; class Alphaproteobacteria; order Rhizobiales; family Devosiaceae; genus Cucumibacter; species Cucumibacter marinus. The sequence goes on along the minus strand of NZ_AUCR01000002.1, from coordinate 168,982 downwards.
CGGCCTCGCCGCCTCGCCCAACGCTGCCGCCTATTGCACCGCCAAGGCCGCGGAAATCCATTTGGCGCGCTGCCTGGCACTCGAAGGCGCGGGCGAACAGATCCGGGTCAATGTGGTGAACCCCGACGCGGTGTTGCGCGGATCGAAGATCTGGACCGGGGAGTGGAAAGAACAGCGCGCCGCCGCCTACAAGATGTCGACCGACGAGCTTGAAGAGCATTATCGTCAGCGCTCGATGCTCAAGCGGTCGGTGTTTCCCGAGGATATTGCCGAAGCCATCTATTTCTTCGCCTCGGAGGCCTCCGCAAAATCGACTGGCAATATCGTCAATGTCGATGCCGGCAACGCCCAGAGCTTCACCCGCTAAAGCGCGGCAGGGGAGGACACCATGACCGAAACAATGATCGACCCCGGCGTCATCGCGGCCGGGAATGAGAAGACGACCCAGGGCCTTGCGGCAGACTACAACGCGCTGGGCGATCAGCTCGCCCGGCGCGGTCTCGATATCGACGAGATCACCGCAAAGGTTGCTGCCTATGGTGTGGCCATCCCGTCCTGGGGAGTGGGCACCGGCGGCACGCGGTTTGCGCGTTTCCCCGGAGAAGGCGAACCGAGGCACATCTTCGACAAGCTCGAGGATTGCGCGGTCATCCATCAATTGACCGGCGCCACACCAACCGTCTCGCTGCATATACCCTGGGACAAGGTCGACGATATCGGCGAATTGCGCAGCCGCGGCGAAGCGCTCGGCCTTGGCTTTGACGCCATGAACTCGAACACGTTCCAGGATCAGCCCGGACAGGCTCATTCCTACAAGTTCGGCTCCCTTACCCACACCGACGCGGCGACAAGGCAGCAGGCGATCGAGCACAATCTCGAATGCATCGAGATCGGCAAGGAACTCGGTTCCAAGGCGCTGACGGTGTGGATCGGGGACGGCTCGAACTTTCCCGGCCAGAGCAATTTCGCCGGCCAGTTCGAGCGCTATCTTACCTCGATGAAGGCAATCTATGCCGCCCTGCCCTCAGACTGGCGGCTGTTCTCCGAACACAAGATGTATGAGCCGGCCTTCTATTCGACTGTCGTGCAGGATTGGGGCACCAACTACATGATCGCGACCGAGCTGGGCGATCAGGCTTATTGCCTTGTCGATCTCGGCCATCACGCGCCGAATGTGAATATCGAGATGATCGTCTCTCGCCTCATCCAATTCGGAAAACTGGGCGGTTTTCACTTCAACGACAGCAAATATGGCGATGACGATCTCGATACCGCGGCAATCGATCCCTACCGGCTATTCCTGGTGTTCAACGAATTGGTCGACGCCGAACAGCGCGGCGTGAAGGATTTCGACCCCGCGCATATGCTCGACCAGTCACACAACGTGACCGACCCCATCGAAAGCCTGATGCAAAGCGCGATGGAAGTGCAGCGCGCCTATGCCCAGGCTCTTCTGGTAGACCGGGCAGCATTGGCCGAGGCGCAGCAGGCCAATGATGCACTAATGGCAACCGAAACGCTCAAGCGCGCCTTCCGCACCGATGTGACACCGATTCTCGCCAGGGCCAGGCTCGACAAGGGCGCAGCCACCGACCCTGTTGCGGCCTTCAGGGCATCGGGCTATCGCCGCAAGGTCGCGGCCGAGCGCCCGGCGGTCACCGGCGCAGGCGGCGGCATCGTCTGAGGTCTCGGACCGGATCGCCTATTCGCCCAGATCCCGCATGGTTGCGGACATCTGTAATTCGCGTTCTTCCATCAGTTCGCGGACGCGCTTGGTGTAGGCGTGGTTCTGCGCCATCGGGATATTGATGTCGTAGAGACCCGCCAGTTCGACCATGGCCTCTCGGTCGACCCGGTTGAACTCCTCGATCATCGCTTCCGCGGTTTCGCGCGAATATGAAAGCGCCTCCAGCACCGAACGGCTCATGCGCAACGAACTGTCATAGGTCTCGCGGATGATATCGCGGCACCCCACAGACCACAGATCATAGACATGATGGCGGTCGATAGCGCGCGCAATGATATGCAAATCGGGATAGGTCTTGGCGAGATGGCGGGTCAGTTCGGTAATCGCCTGCTTGTCGTCGATGGCGATGACAATGACCTTGGCTTTGGCGACACCGGCCGCCTCGAGCAGGTCGGGCCGCGTCGCATCACCAAAAAACACCTTGAGCCCGTAGCGCCGCAGCATGGTGAGTTGCTCGGTGCTGTAATCGACCACTGTCGTCTCATACCCCGCGGCCCGAAGGACGCGATTGACGATACCCCCGACACGGCCGTGTCCGGCGATGATCACCGAGCCATTGCTGTCGATCTCGTCGGCTTCGCGCTGCTGGTCCTGTGAATATTTCGGGGCGATGACACGGTCATAGAAGATGAACAGTCCCGGGGTCAGGAGCATGGAAAGCGCGACGACCAACAAGAGTTGGTCGGAAACCGCTGTCGGCAGAATGCCATGCGCAACCGTGAAGGACAGCAGCACGAAGCCGAATTCGCCGGCCTGAGCCAGCCCCAATGCAAACAGCCACCGGTCGGCCCCCGGCAATCGGAAAATCGTGCCGATCAGGTAGAGCACACCACCTTTGAGCAGCACCAGCCCGATGGTCATCGCCGCGATCAGCAGGAAATTGTCGAACAGCAGGGCGAAATTGATCGCCGCCCCGATGGTGATGAAAAAGATACCCAGAAAGATCCCCCGGAACGGATCGATATCGCTTTCGAGCTCATGCCGGAATTCGCTATTGGCCATCACCACCCCGGCGAGGAAGGTGCCGAGCGCGGGCGACAGCCCGACCAGTGTCATCAGCAACGCAATGCCGACGACTATCATCAGCGCCGTCGTGACGAACAGTTCGCGCAGCCGCGCCTTTGAAACGAAACGGAAGATCGGCGCAGTCAGATAGGACCCGCCAACCAGCACAACCCCGATCGAGCCGATGGTGACCAGCGCGCCCTGCCAGGGTTCCAGTCCATCAACCAGGCTCAATGCAGCGCCGGCCTCTTCGCCATGGCTGGCAGCTTCACCGGCAGTGTGATGCAGCGCCTCGACCAGTTCGGGCATGGCCAGGAACGGCATCAGCGCCAGCATCGGGATAACGGCGATATCCTGGAACAGCAGGACCGAGAAGCCCGACTGCCCGCCATCAGATCGCATCAGCCCCTTCTCGTTGAAGGTTTGCAGAACAATCGCGGTTGAGGACAGCGACAGGATCAACCCGATGGCCAGAGCGACTGTCCAGGGCTGGCCGAGCGCGAAAGCGATGCCCATCGCCAGCACGGTCGTGAGCCCGAGTTGAAGGCCGCCAAGCCCCATCAGCCGCATGCGCATGGCCCACAGGGCGCGGGGTTCGAGCTCCAGCCCGACAAGAAACAGCATCATGACAACGCCGAATTCGGCGAAATGCTGGATCGAGACGACATCGACACCGAGAACGCTCAACAGCGGACTGATCGCGATGCCTGCAATCAGATAGCCCAGCACCGAGCCGAGCCCGAGCTTGGTCGCAATCGGGACTGCGATCACCCCGGCCGCGAACAGGATGAAGGCAATAAGCATGAACTCGGCTGTCATTATGGTCCCCCAACGTCGCGGCAAATCCGCCGCCTCTCCACCTTAGCAAAATGATCGGGATTGGGGAGGTTCAGTTGGCCGCTCCCAAAAACCAATCGGCAGGCTGCTGCCACGTGTGCACACCATGAAAATTGAAGGCATCACTAGCGCCGCCGATTCTTTTGTATATACTTATTATGGAGGTGGCATTTCGAGACGGCACGAACGCCGGCGGCTCCCACAAAGTGGGCCGCGATGGCCCGGCTTTCCGGGGGACCAGGCGCTTGTTGTGGTTTCACCCATCTGATACTTTACATGGTAAGTGATCGGGCAAACCGGTCCTTTGAGGAGGGGTAGGAGATCCTTGGATCTGTTGAGTTCTGTGGAGTTGCTCCACAAGGATCGGATTCTGACGCCGTTTGGCCGATGGGTCGATGATCTGCATTTCACCTGTGGCAGTTTTCGTCCGAGCAGCATGGACACCGCGGCAAAGATTCGTGGCGAGGCGCGACGGATAAACGCCTGCGGCATGGAATTCTCCCAGATCTCGAACGATCTCGACCAGATCGACCGGGACTGGAACGATGTGCGGCGCGACGCAAGCGAACAGCTTTTTCTGATCGTCCAGCTCGAGGGATCGTGCGGGGTGGAACACGCTGGCGCCCATTCGACGCTCAATATGGGCGACTGCATCCTCATCGAATCCACCAAACCCACCACTTTCTATTTCCGCGGAAAGTACTCGAACCACATCTCGGTAAACCTGCCCCAGCAGGCACTGATGCTGACCGGCAAGGACAGCTTCAACGTCGCCCGCAAGCTCGATGCCTATAATCCGATGGCGACCATGCTGCGCGCGCTGGTTGCCCAGGTCCTCGAAGAAACCGATGAAGGCGATCAGGCGGCCCGGCTGCGGCAGCTCACCTTCAACGCCACCCGCCAGGCGTTCCTGAGCGGCATCGACCCCGCCACGGGCTTCGATATGGGCAGCGACACCGTTGCCGAGCGCCTGCAGATGGCCGACGTGCTGATCGATCAGCACCTCACCAATTCCTATCTGACGGCGAAATGGCTGGCCGGGATGATCGGCGTATCGATGCGCGTGCTGCAGCTCGATTTTCAGCGCAGGGGCATGACCTGCACCACCTATATCCGGGACAAGCGGCTGCAATACGCGCGTACCCAGATCGAGCGGATCGGGGTCGAGCGGGGCGCCCAGACCATTGCCGATATTGCCTATTCTGTGGGATTCAACGACGTGTCCTATTTCAACAGGTGCTTCAAGGACCTGTTTGGCTGCACGCCTTCGGATCTCCTGCGCGCGCCGGTCTGCCCACGCTGATCCCGACATCTGTTGATTTTCCGATACGCATTGACGGCCCCGGTTTCGGGGCCGTTTCGCATCGATCGGTCAGTGTCGGGCCGCTATCCCCGACCGCCTGAACAACCGGATTCGTTTCTCTCCAAGACAGTAATCGAAGAGCGGTGTTGTCTCACGCTCAAGCAGTCCTCTGTGCGGGATCGAGTTGTGTGCCCGCGCAGGCGGAAACTGCCGAAACGGAGGAGGAATCAAGGACATGATCTCTGCAAAACTGAGACGCGCCGTTGCTGTAGGCCTGATGGCCTCGACGGCGCTGTTGGGCTCCGGCCTGGCCGCCCTGGCACAGGCCGAACTGGTGCTCGGCGTCATCGGCAACTCCAAGGACGTGGTGCAACCCTATTCGCCCACGACCTCGGCATCGGCCGAATCCCTATACAGCCAGCTCTATGACAATCTGAGCGCCTATGCGCCGGATGGCGCCGTCGTCATGGAACTCGCCGAATCCATGGTCCCCAACGAGACCCTGGATGTCTGGACCGTCCATCTCAGGCCCAATGTGATGCGCCATGACGGCAAGCCGTTCACCGCTGACGACGTCATCGCCAGCGTCAAATACATGATGGATCCGGAAAACAACTTCATCCTGCGCAGCCAGATCGATTTCGTCGATCCCGAAGGCATCCGCAAGGTGGACGATCTGACCGTCGAATTCACCCTCAACCGTCCGTTCGGCCTGTTCGCCAACGCATTCGCCGAAGACAGCCTGATGATGCGGGCATTGGGCGAAGACGGTGAGGTGGTTGGCACCGGTCCGTTCACTCTCGATTCCTTCACCCCCGGCCAGGAAGCGCGCCTGACCCGGTTCGACGACTATTGGGGCGACAAGCCGGGCTTTGAAAAGCTCCGGATCATCGGCTTCCGCGACCAGCAGGCCGTGACCAACGCCCTGCGAGGTGGCCAGATCGACGTGGCCTACTCCGTGCCGTACACCGATGTGCCGGCACTCACCGCCGACCCCCGCCTCAAGACCGTGATAAGCGGCAACACGTCCTACCCGATGTTGGCCTTCCGGGTCGATACCGAGCCCTTCAGCGATCCCCGGGTTAACGAGGCGCTCAAGCTCGTGGTCGACCGTGAGCAGATCGTCAACAATGCCTTTGGCGGCTACGCCACGGTGGGTAACGACTTCCTGGGCAACAATACCGGCTGCGCGGCACCCGATATCCCGCAGCGCACCCAGGACATCGAACGCGCCAAGGCACTGCTGGCCGAAGCCGGGCAGAGCGATCTCAGCTTCGAGCTGGTTACCGACGGCGCCTTCGCCGGCATGATGGAAATGGCCCAGCTTTACGCCCAGCAAGCCTCGCAGGCAGGCATTACCGTTACAGTGCGCAAGCTCGACGTCGCCAGCTTCCTCAATCGCTGGCGCGAATGGCCGTTCCTGGTCAGCTTCACCGCCGGGCCCTACGAAATCGCGGCAACCGCTGCGCTTCTGCCGGGCCAGGGTGAAAACGCCACCCATTTCGACGATGCCGAGTACAACGAACTGGCCGCCAAGCTTCAGGTGGAAGGCGATCTCGACAAGCAGTGCGAACTCGTCGCCCAGATGCAGGCCATCGAGAACGAGCGCGGTGGGCATATCGTGCCGGCTTTCCCCTCGAACATCACCGTTCACAGGGACACTGTCGTGGGTCTGAAGCCTGACCTGCATGGCCGTACGCCCGTCGAATATGGCGGCGTGACGCTCAACAAGTAAGCGCTTGAGGCAACAAGAGGGCTGATCCAATGGCAGTTGGCGACGTCACCGAAGACCGTGGTTATCCGCTCATGAGCCGGCTCATGCCGGTGCTGAGCAAGGTATTGCAGGGCCTGTTGACCCTGCTGGCGGTCTCGCTGCTGATTTTTCTGGCAGCGCGTTCCCTGCGCGGGGACGTCGCCAACATGATCCTGGGTCCGCATGCGCTTCCAGATCAGGTGGAGCAATTGCGGGTCCAGCTCGGCCTCAACCAGCCCCTTTGGACCCAATACATCAACTGGCTGGGCGGCATTCTCCATGGCGATTGGGGCACATCCCTCGCCAGTGGCCGCCCGGTCTCCGAAAGCCTGGTCATCGGCCTGCGCAACTCCGCCACCCTGAGCGCCGTCGCGCTCGCCGTGATGCTGCCCACCGCGCTGGTGGTCGGCGTTGTCGCCGCGCAATACCGCGACGGGCTGGTCGACCGGATCTTCCTCATCACCTCGATGATTTTCAATGCGGTGCCCGAATTCGTCACCGGCACCATTCTGGTCGCCATATTCGCGACAACCGTGGTGCACTGGCTGCCCGCAGTCTCGTTCATCCCGCCGGGAGACTCGCCGATTTCCTACCCTTCGGCGCTGATCCTGCCAGCGACCACCATCATTATCCCCGGCGTCATGTATCTGTCGCGCCTGGTCCGCGTGGCAGTGATCGACGTGATGACCACGGAATACATCCAGACCGCGGTCCTCAAGGGCCTGTCCCCGGCGCGCATCCTGTTCCTGCACGCCCTGCCCAACGCCATCGCGCCGATCATCCCGGCGGCGAGCCTTGTGGCAGCCTTCACCATCGGCGGCGTGGTCGTGGTCGAGTACCTGTTCGCTTATCCGGGCGTCGGCAGCGCGCTGGTCGATGCGGTCACCAACCGCGACCTGCCCGCGATCCAGGCCTATGTGCTGGTGATCGCCTCCGCCTATTTCTTCTTCAATCTCATCGCCGACGCGCTTGCGCGAAAGTGATGGCGCGCCCATCCAGCAAAGGAGACAAAGCGCGTGACGACAACCACTGACGCCAGCCTCGAATTGCCCCGGCCCCGCAAAGCCCGCGCGACCGGCCTGTGGCGGCTCTGGAGCTCGGCCCAGGTCCGCCTTGGTGTGACCATGCTGGTCGGCATCACGATCCTGGTCATCATCGCCCCGTTCCTGGCGCCCCATGACATGGCCGCCCCTGTGGGCCGGCCCTATGCGCCCCCCTCGCCCGAGGCCTGGCTCGGCACCGACAATCTCGGCCGCGATGTGCTCTCGCGCGTCATGTCCGGTGGCATCTATCTTGCCTGGATGGCCCCCGCCTCGGCACTGATCGCCGTGTCGCTGGGCGCCGCCATCGCGCTCATCGCCGCCTATTACGGCGGCTGGACCGACCTCATCCTGATGCGTTGCATGGATGTGCTGCTGGCGTTCCCCGGCATCCTTTTGACACTTCTCTGCGTCTCGATTTTCGGGCCCGCCCCGCCCTTGCTGGTAACGCTGGTCGTTCTCACGCTGATGCCCGGCGTCGCGCGCGTCATCCGTGGGGCAGCCCTGCCCTTGCTGCGCCAGGAATATGTATTGTGGGCCAAGACCGTCGGCACACCCGGTCGCGTCATCATCACCCGCGAATTGCTGCCCAACGTCTCTTCGCCCCTGTTGGTCGAACTCGGGCTGAGGCTCAGCTGGTCGGTCGCCATCCTGTCGTCCATGAGCTTCATCGGCTACGGCATCCAGCCACCCGCCGCTGACTGGGGACTGATGGTCGCTGAAAACGGCAATGGCCTCGGCATACAGCCCTATGCGGTTCTGGCCCCGATCCTGATGATCGTTCTCTACACCATCGGCGGGGCTCTGATTGCCGAGGGCTCGGCGCGGATCATCGCCCGCACGGAGGGCGAGGCATGACGAATTCGGTCGATCCCGCCATCCTCACGGCGGACGCTGTAACCGTCGAACGTCTCGACGGCGCGCCGATCATCGCCGATGTGTCGCTCACCCTCAGACAGGGCGAAGTCATGGGCATCGTCGGGGAATCCGGCTCCGGCAAATCGACCCTGGCCCTGGCCTTGATGGGACATGCCCGCCGCGGTGTGCGCATCGGCGGCGGCGCGGTCAACATTGACGGCACCGAAATGCTCTCGCTCACCCCGAAGCAATTGCGCAGTGCACGCCGCAACCTCGTTGCCTATGTCGCGCAGGACCCCGGCGCGGCGCTTAACCCCACGCTGCGCCTCGACACGCTTCTGACCGAAGGGCTTGAAGGCAGTTCTGCAGAGAAAACCGCACGCGCCAAAAGGATCCTGAAAAAAGTCGGCCTGCCCGACGACGATGCGTTCCTGCGCCGCCGGCCACGCCAGCTCTCGGGTGGTCAGCAGCAGCGCATCGCCATCGCCATGGCGGTGATCGCCGAACCCAAGGTGATCATCCTCGACGAACCGACTACCGGGCTCGACGTGTCGACACGCGCCAAGGTGCTCGACCTCATCAAGCAGCTCTGCATCGCGGACAATCTGACCGCGATCTATGTCAGCCACGACCTCGCGGTGATCGCCAGTGTCGCCGACCATGTGACGGTGATGTATGGCGGCCAGGTGGTCGAACAAGGTGAGATGCAAGAGGTGCTGGCCACCCCGCGTCACCCCTATACCCGTGCCCTGCTTGACGCTGTGCCTTCGGTCAATGACCGGCAGGCGCTGCTGCCGATCCGGGGCCGCGTCCCCAATGTCGGCGAATGGCCTGAGGGCTGCATCTTCTCGGACCGCTGCGATTATGCGATCGCGGCCTGCTCGGTGCGTCCGCCCCTGCGTCAGGCCGGCACCGCACTGGTGCGTTGTGTGCGGCCAGAACTCGCCCACACGCTCGGCGCCGTCTCGCGCCACATCGATCACCGCCGCGCGGCCGAGGCGGTCGAACCCGCCCTTACCGCCACCCATATCAATGCCGCCTATGGCGACAAGCAGGTGCTGTTCGACGTCAATTTGACCGTCGAACCGGGCCGCTGCCTTGCGGTGGTGGGCGAAAGCGGTTCGGGCAAATCAACGCTTTCACGCTGCCTGATCGGCTTGCACGAAAACCTGACCGGTGAACTGACCCTCGCCGGAAGCCCCCTGCCCCTGTCAGTCGCCGGGCGGGATCAGATCGCGCGCGAGCGCCTGCAATACATCTTCCAGAACCCCAACGCCTCGCTCAATCCGCGCCGGACCATTGGCCAGAGCCTGATCGCCGCGCTCGATGGGAGCGCCGCCAAGCGCGAAGGCCGGGCCATCGACGTGATCAACGAGGCGCTCGACCGGGTCAGCATTCCCGCCGATCTGACCGACCGCTACCCGGCCGAACTCTCGGGCGGCCAGCGCCAGCGTGTCGCCATCGCCCGCGCGCTTGTCTCGAACCCGGCGGTCCTGCTGTGCGACGAGGTTACCTCTTCGCTCGATGTGTCGGTGCAGGCCTCGGTGATCGAACTGCTGCGCTCGCTGCTCGAAGATGGCCTGGGCATGATGTTCGTCACCCACGACCTCGCCGTGGTGCGCAACATCGCCGACACGGTGATCGTCCTCAACGAGGGCCGCATCGTCGAGCAAGGCGAAATGCAGGCCGTGCTCAACGCCCCCCAACACCCCTACACACAGTCCTTGCTCGCCAACACGCTCCAGCTTCCCACCGGAGACGACGAGACCGAGACGGCGGCCCTGGCTGTGCACTGACCCCGGCGCGGGCCGCACTGCCGGTCCGCACCTAACAATTTCGCTTGCGTAATGAAGAGGAGAACATCATGGCGAGCCATTTTGACGGATTGCTGAACGACGACATGCCCTTGACCGACGCGGACTTTTCCGCGGAAGGCAAGTTGGCAGATCTGCAGGATCCCCCCAACACCGGCGGTTTCGAGCTAGTCGGGCGCATGATCCAGCCCCAGTCCCAGATCCACATGACCCATATCTGGATCACCGAGCTCGACGAGCCGCTGCTCTGGGTCTCCGAGCATGTGCATGACTATGACGAAGTGCTGACCTGGACCGGCAGCGACCCCCAAAACCCCAAGGATCTGGGCGCCGAAATCTATATCGATATCGAAGGCGAACGCCGCCACATCACCACCTCGGGCTCGATCTATATCCCCGCCGGGGTGAAGCATTGCCCGCTCGGTTTGATCAAGGTCTGGCGCCCCTTCACCTTCTCGGCGCTGTCCCTGGCCTCGACTTACAAGGCCAGAACCTGATCGCCCAACAGTCCTCACGCTCTGCAGACCAATGACTGCGGAACGTCTGCGGGCCGGCTGGCAACAGCCGGTCCGTTTGTTTTGGGGGGCGTGAATGGGTTATTGCCGAAACCTTGATGAGGTGTTCCGATGCAGTGGAAGCTTGCCGGAACTGCCATGCTGCCCCCTGACGCCGAGTTGATTGATGACTTCGTCACGGACACTGACGCGGTCCAGCTGCTGGCCAAGATCGACAGCCGCCCCTGGCAAGAAGACCTCAGGCGCAGGGTGCAGCATTATGGCTATCGCTACGACTACCGCGCCCGAAAGATCGCCGAAGGTTCTTATCTGGGAGCGCTGCCTGAATGGCTTGCGGATTTGGCAGCCCGCCTCGCCTCGAACGGGCTTTTTGCCGACCGGCCGGACCAGGTGATCGTCAACGAATACCTGCCCGGACAAGGCATCGCAGCGCATGTCGATTGCGAACCGTGTTTCGGCGACACCATCGCGTCACTGAGCCTCGGCTCATCCAGCGTTATGGAATTCACCGAGCTCGCCGGACCTCGCCGCCTGAGCGCAGCTCTGTACCCGAACAGTCTGCTGATCCTCAGGGGCATTGCCCGCTATGGCTGGAGACACGGTATTGCCGCCCGGAAATCCGACATGATTGACGGAGCGCGATGCCCTCGCGAGAGGCGCATCTCGTTGACCTTCCGAACGGTGGTAAGGGGATAGTTTGACCGACCGCCCGGGGACCATGCGGCCCCCGGCACGGATTGAGTCTTAGCTGCCTGCGCCCAGCGCCGTCTGGCAGGCATCGGCAAGGGCCCGGTCGGGCTTGTCGGCGCCGAGCGGGGTAGCCCAGCCGGCCTTTTCCACGATACCGCGGCGCTGATAGGAGCTGGCGGCCTCGAGTTCCGCGAGGACGGCCACGGATTTGGGGTCGGCCTTGGAAGCCGCGATGCAATAAGGCGTCAGCGCCATCGCAACTGCGGATACCGACTGTTTGCCCGACATTTCGGCTGCAGACCCGCCAGTCATCCAGCCGGCCCAGCTGAAGCCGATAATCGCCAAAGCGCCAGCACCAGCCACCGCGCCAACCAGCGCGGGCGTCGTCCATTCGGGGAGTTTCATGAAGTACGTCCAATCATAGGAGGACAGGCACGCATGATCGCGTGCAGGTGCCTCACCCTAGCACACACTGGCCCCTTTTCTTGCATGGTTTGCGAAGCGCCTTGATTTGAACACCGTTGCGTGAGACAAGGCGGGGCTACGTTTTCAGCCATCAATGGCTAACTGACCTGCCGGCAATGTCTTACTGATCTGCCGGTTTGATTGGCTTCCCCCTGATTTTGCGAACGTTTCAGCCCATACGCATGTTGCGGATGGGTAATCCGCTCGTTCGCCTCAGGCACCGGGCATATCCAAAGGTAAAAGCCATGACTAACGGCACCGTAAAATTCTTCAATGCCACCAAGGGCTTTGGTTTCATCACTCCCGATGATGGCAGCAAGGACGCTTTCGTTCATATTTCTGCAGTCGAAAACGCCGGCCTTTCCGGCCTCGCAGAGGGCCAGAAGCTCTCCTACGAGCTGGAAAACGGCCGCGACGGCAAGGTTTCGGCAACGAACCTGCAGCTGAACGACTAATACCGATCAAGGGCCGTCCCTCGGGGCGGCCCTTTTTCGTCTCGGGACCGGGCAGACCCTTTGCCCGCCCTGCCAGGGTTCAACCCCGGCCACTGCACAGCGCTCCACCCCTGAGTGTCGAGCGCATCGCGGCACCTCCCGCTATCTGAAAAGCATCACCGGTATCGTCACCGAGCGGATCATTTCGCTTGTCGTGCTGCCGATGATGAAACTGCGAATACGCGAATGCCCATAGGCGCCCATGACCAGGAGGTCGATACCATCGGCCGCGACCTTGTCATGGATAACGGTCTCGGGATTGCCGGGTATGAACTCACCATGGACCTCGATGCCCCCGGCCTTCAGCACGGCTTCCGCATCCGCCATCTTGCGCCGATGTTCCGAATTCTCGCTCCCGGCCATGACCAGGCTGCAGGACAACCCCTGGAACAGCGGATCGCGGGCGATGTGATCGACCGCCTTCATCGCGCTGCGCCCGCCATCAAACGCGATCAGCACGTTTTCCACCGGGCGGAACGCGCGGGATGCCACCAGCACCGGCCGCCGCGAACTGCGCAGCACGCGCTCGAGATTGGAACCCAGATGCAGCTTGGCGAAATCAGCGGCCTCGCCGCGCTTGCCGATGACAACGAGCTCGGCGTCTTCCTCGAGTTCATTGACGGCCTCGACGAGATCCATATTGCGCAGCTTTGATGAAACCCCGGTCACGCCAGCTGTTTTGAGACGCTTTTCCGCATCCTCGAGAATGGCACGACCGCGCTTGAGCGCCAGCTTGGCGCGCTGCGCATCGAGCTCGGCCAGTTCTTCGAGCAGTGCCGTGCGAGCACCAAGCCCGATATTGCCGCTGAGATCGTCAAGCGCGCCGGGCGTGCCCCGCCGGCCCAGAAGATGCAACAATTCGACATCGGCCTTGATCCGGCTAGCGGCCCAACCGGCATAATCGCACACGCTTTGCGCATAGACAGAACCGTCCAGCAGCGCGAGAATCTTGGTCATGGGTTTCTCCCCGATTGGCGCACGGTTTTCACACCACCCGCCGCAAATTCCAAACTCAGTGGCCCATCAGCTTTTCAAGCGCGCCGGGCTTGTCGTGAATGGCGAGCCGGTCGACGATGGTCTCGCTGGCCTCGTTCATCCCGATGATCGAGACGTCCGCCCCTTCGCGCCGGAACCGTAAGACCGCCATGTCGAGCGCCTGAACGCTGGAAATGTCCCAGATATGCGCGCGGGAAACATCGATGACGACTTCTTCGAGCGCTTCCTTGAAGTCGAAGGCATCCGCGAAGAACGGTGCCGAAGCGAAGAAAACCTGCCCCTCGATCCGATAAGTGCGCTTATAGCCACCCTCGGACAGTTCAGAGGTTACACGGAAAATCTGCGAGATCTTCCAGGCAAAGAACAGCCCCGACAACAAGACACCGACCAGCACGCCGATGGCGAGGTTGTGGGTGTAGACGACGGTCACCACTGTCGCCACCATCACGATGGAGGAGCTGCGCGGATGCGTGCGCAAATTCTTGAGCGAGCTCCACGAGAAAGTGCCGATCGACACCATGATCATGATCGCCACCAGCGCCGGCATCGGGATGGCGCTGACGAGATCGCCCAGCACCAGGATCATGAACAACAGGAACGCGCCCGCGAGGAAAGTCGAAAGCCGCCCGCGGCCACCCGATTTCACATTGATGATCGACTGACCGATCATGGCGCAGCCCGCCATGCCACCGATAAAGCCGGTTGCCGTGTTGGCGATGCCCTGGCCGACACATTCGCGGTTCTTGTCCCCCCGCGTATCGGTGAGTTCGTCAACGATCTGCGACGTCATCAGGCTTTCGAGCAGGCCAACCACGGCTACTGCGGCCGAATAAGGCAGGATGATCATCAAGGTATCGAGGTTGAACGGAATATCGGGTATCAGGAACACCGGAAGCGTGTCCGGCAACGCGCCCATATCCCCGACCGTGCGCACATCGAGCCCGAGCGAGACAGCGAGCACCGTCAGGATGATGATGCAGACGAGGGGCGACGGCACCGCCCTGGTGAGCATCGGGAACAGATAGATGATGGCCAGCCCGCCGGCGACCATCACATAGGTCAGCCAGGTGACCCCGATCAGTTCGGGCAATTGCGCGAGAAAGATCAGGATCGCCAGGGCATTGACGAAGCCGGTGATCACCGAGCGCGAGACGAACCGCATCAACTCCCCGAGCTTCAAAAGCCCCATGCCGATCTGCAGCAGCCCGGCCAACACCGTCGCCGCGAGCAGATATTGCAGTCCGTGATCCTTCACGAGCGTTACCATCAAGACGGCGGTCGCGGCGGTTGCCGCCGAGATCATACCGGGCCGGCCGCCGAAGATGGCGGTGAGAACGGCGATGGAAAAAGACGCATAAAGGCCGACCTTGGGATCGACACCGGCAATGATCGAAAAGGCAATGGCTTCGGGGATGAGTGCAAGCGCGACTACGAGACCTGCCAGCACATCGCTGCGGACATTCCCGAGCCACTCCCGCCGGAGCGTGGAAAAGTTCATGAATCCGTCTGGTGTTGGAGCAACAAACGACTGACCTCGCGAAAACGCGCAGCAGTCGGCGTGATGAGGATGGCCGGGGGATAGGCGCCCGGAGTAGCCACCCGGGCATGGCCCGGGTCCAGTTCGCGGGCCTTATGCAGACATTTGTGCCCAAGGGCAACCGCCTGAAACGGCATGGCAGCTATTCGCCAGGGACCTTGAGGCGACCTGCAAGCGCTCGCCTTGACTCACCATCCGTTATTTTCTGTACTGGTTATCCACATTTCGAGGACGCGAAATGTCTACATCGAGGGCAGCAAGGCGGCTGGGGCTGGGCTTCAGGCCGTCCGCCGGCACTGATCTGGCCGAGTCAGATTGGGTCGACGCACAACTGGTGGGCGAATTCACCGCCCCCGGTTACGCCCGTTTTGACGGTCGTAACACCGAGATCGGCGAATGGCCCGAGGCGCTGACCTATTCCCTTTCTGACCGGATGGATCGCCACAAGACACGCGTGCGGACCATTCTCGACGCAGAAGCCAAACAGCTCGATTCCGCAACACTGGCCCGAATTCGCGCAGATGCCTGGAACGACTATACGGTCCATGCTCAGGACATCCATCGGCTCGCGCACAGAGGCCTGTATGGAGAAGACCAGTTTCGCCAGCGGTTGACCTGGTTCTGGGCCAATCATTTCACCGTCGGTCGCAAGGGCGACGAGAACATCGAGTTCATCGGCCATTATGTCGACACCGCCATTGGCGGCGCTCTCGACGGGTCATTCGCCGACATGGTCTATGGGGTGGTCACCCATCCCGCCATGGGGATCTATCTCGATAATGTCTACAATGTCGGCGAGAACTCCCAGGTCGCACGCATCTGCAGGCGCGATGGCTGTCAGGCAGGCCCGAATGACAATCTCGGCCGCGAACTGATGGAACTGCACACAGTGTCCCCTTCGCGCGGCTACACCGAAGACGACATCCGCAACGCAGCCAACATCCTCTCCGGCTGGGGTTATCCGCCACACCCGAATGACCGACCGCCTTTCACACCGGACGACTGGTGGCAGTCCGCCTTTTTCAAACAGCGCGCCCAACCTGGCGGCAAGACGGTGCTCGGGCGTGATTATCCCGAAGGTCCGGCCGCGTTGCGCCGACTTGTCGACGATCTTTCGATCGATGCTTCAACCGCCGACTTTCTTTCCCGCAAGCTGGTTCTGCATTTCATCGGTGAAGCTGCCACCGAAGACGATGTTGCTGCCGTCCGGGAAGCCTGGACCGCTTCGGACGGACACCTTCCCACGGTTCACAGGGCCGTGGCCGAACGAACGCTGGAGCCCGCCGCGGCCGGCAAGTTCGTCTGGCCGATCATCTGGCTGTTCCAGGCCATGCGGATAAGCGGCGCCGACTTCTTCTATGGCTACGAACAGCTCAATCCCATGGAAGAAGTGGTACAGCGCAGGCCCGAACGGGTATTCGAGGAACTCGGCTTCGACTTCTGGTCGGTACGCCAGCCCGACGGATATTCCGACCGCAGTGAGGCCTGGATCTCGACTGAACACTTCGACCGCCGGATCCGATTTGCCGACTTGATCTACCGTTTCGGCAATCCGCGCCTTTCCGCGGCCGAGATCGCCGACGCCCTGGGCCTGTCGGCCAAGACACGGGACATGATCGCCACTGGCAACACACCCCGGGATCGGTTCGTGCTCTGCCTGTGCTCGAAGGAATTCATGGAGGTCTGAATGCAAAGGCGAACATTCCTTAAGGCTGCAGGCGCCTCTGCCGTTCTGACCGGATTTCCGGTCCACGGTTACACCTCCGAATTGCCGAAAGGGCGGATTGCCGTCCTCTTCCTTGAAGGCGGGCTCGACGGCCTGGCCGCCGTGCCACCGGTGGGTGACCCGCAGCTTGAGCGCATGCGATCGGATCTGGTTGCCTCGAAGCCGCTCGATCTCAACCCTTTCTTCGCCTTGCACCAGAACCTTTCGGGCTTCGGCAAGCTGCTGGCGAGCAATCAGGCTGCGATCTTCCACGCCACCAATTTTCCCTACATCCGGCGCTCACATTTCGAGGGGCAACGCATCGCCCAGAGCGGCATGATCAATGGCGCCGCCTCCCCCACCGGCTGGCTGGGCCGGGCAATGGACGAAGCAGGTATCGCCGGCCGCTCGCTGACCCTCGACACACCACTTCTGGTGCGCGGCGCTGTGGAGCTCGACAGCTTCTACCCCGCGTCCTTGCTGGGGTCTGTCAATCCCGACACAGAACTGCTCTCCCTGCTTTCGCAATCCCATGAAGGGCTTTCGGCCGCAACCTTCGGAACGCTCTACGAAAAGGCGCTGGCGGACGAAAACCTACCTCGGGTGCGCGATCCCGAAGGATTGGCCCTGGCAACTGGCCGTGCCATGAGCGCGCCGGAGGGGCCCCGGGTCACCATGATCCGCATCCCGGAGTTCGATACCCATGCCAATCAAGGCAATGATACCGGTCTGCATCCCGAATTGCTGGGTCTTGTCGACCGGGTGATAGAGAATTTCCGCATTGGACTGGGCGATGCCTGGCAGGACACCGTGATCTTCACATTGACCGAGTTTGGCCGCACGGTCCGGGAAAACGGGTCCGCCGGTACCGATCACGGCTATGGTTCGGCCGGCCTTGTTGCAGGCGGGCTGGTGGACCGCGCCGGCATCGTCTCCAATTGGCCGGGCCTGGGCGAGAAGGATCAGTTCGAAGGCCGGGACCTCATGGCCACGCTGGACTACCGATCCGTCTGCGCCGCCTGCATCGAGACTGCGCTCGGTCTGCCCCACGACGTGATCGCTGAAAAGGTTTTCCTCGAACCCGATCTGGCCCGGGTGACGCCCTATGTCTTCAATGCCTGACCCGAGAGCGGCACTGGCCGCATTCGCACTGTTCGCTGGCACCTTTTTGGGTTCAACAAGCGCGATGGCCGACACGCGCTGCGTCCAGGCCTTCCTGGCCGAGACCGCTTTCGATCCTGGCCCCGTGGACGGCCTTTGGGGCGGCAAGACCGAGACAGCGCTGGAGAACGCGTTCGACCAGCTCGACCGCACGGTGGAAGGCGGTACTGGCCGCAACAACACGGATGAGATCTGCGCTCTGTTTTCGGGTGCCGAAGCCGACGATATCAGGGAGCGGCTCGCCTATCGGTTCTATCCAATCGAGCTTGCCGACGGCGCCGGGAGCGGCAACAGTCCAACAGATTATGACTTCTCCGGCATCGATGTCGCGACCGGCTATTCTGCCGATCGCTGCACTTTCGAGATCCGGCGCCATCTGTTCAGCGAGCCAGAGGCCGTCAATGTGATGGCCAACGGCGACCTCGTGATCGAGGAAGGCCGCGTCCGCTTCGTTCGAACCCGGTGGCGGGTGGGCGGCTTCTCGGGCCCGGACGATCTCATCGAGCAGTCCAATCTCGCGATCCGCAGTGACGGCCAGGTGGTTGGCCGCATGATCTATTATGAGCGCTATATTCCGGACGGCGAGGTATTCGAACCCCCGATCTATGTCACGCTACCGGCCCATTTCGACAAAACCGACGGCCCGGTGGCTAATGGCCACACCTATTTCAACGCCAATAGCTGGTCTGAGGGCAGCCTGCGCATTTCGTGCCGCAAAGAAGCGCCGCCAGAGTTCCGATTTGCAACCGCATCACTTGCCGAGGTGCATCGTGAACAGAATTTCGTGGCCTACCGGCTGAAACTCGGGGGCACCAGGATCGGGGACGATTTCCGCATCTATCCAGATGTGATCATCTTCACCGACTACAACGGATCAGCCGACGAAACCGGTAACCTGATGCTGTTCCGGCTGGTCTTTCAGCGTGATGCGTTACAGCAACCCGAAAGCCGGGAGGCAGACTATCTCGAGTGCGGCGAAGTCGCCGCGAACGTGCAGGGCGACGGACAGCAATTGAAGCTGCATGTCGGCAACCAGTCCGAACGCAATGAGTGCCTCCTGGCCAAGATGGGCAAGACTGATCGCATCGCTTGGCAAGCGGTAATCGATAATCTCGAGGCAATTCTGGCAAGGGCCGGCCGCGGCCCGGCTTCCGAACGGGTGCGCGAACTCTACGCCTTCGCCCGGGGTGGCTGACGCCTCCGGGCGGATCCCGCGGCCGGGCTCCACCATTTTGCACAACGGGCGTATCCTGGCCCCCGGGAACTCTCGCCTCTCCACGCGCGTTGCGATCACACACGCAACGCAAACAGAGGAGTGGATCGATGCCTGCCAAATCGAAAGCTCAGCAGCAGGCCGCGGGCGCTGCCCTCGCGGCGAAGCGTGGTCAGCTCGACAGGCGTGACCTCGAAGGCGCCTCGAAAAGCATGTACGAATCCATGACCGAAAAAGAACTCGAAGAGCTGGCTTCCTCGGACCGGCATGACAAACCAGCTCACGTCAACGGGTAGTGGCAGGCCAGATCGCTGACGAAAGGGAGGCGCGATGAGCGAGAGCAGATCATCCGGCGACGCCGAATTCGCCGGTGTTCGCCTGACCCATCCCGACCGGGTGCTTTTTGAAACCCAGGGCATCACCAAGCGCGATCTCGCCATCTATCTCAACCGGTTCGCAAAGCCGATCCTCGATCACGCCGCCAATCGTCTTTTGAGCCTCGTCAGATGCCCCAAGGGACAGGGCGGACAATGCTTCTTCCAGCGCCATGGCGGCGCCGGATTGGATGAGCATTTCGGTCGCCTGTCGGTTGAACAAAAGGACGGTGAACGCGAGGACTATCTCTATCTCACCGGTAAGGATGGGCTGATCCAGGCCGCCCAGATGGGTGTACTCGAATTCCATATCTGGGGGTCGCATGTCGATGACATCGAGAAACCCGACCGGCTGGTTTTCGACCTCGACCCCGCCGAGGGCATGGATTTCGGAAGCGTCAAGACTGCCGCAGCAGCGGTCAGGGACGCATTGGAGGCACTTGGCCTCCGATCTTTCGCGCTCTTGACCGGCGGCAAGGGCATTCACGTCGTCGCGCCCCTGACGCGCACCCGAGAATGGCCGGACATCAAGGCATTCGCGTCGGCCCTTGCCCATCGGTTCGAGGCCGATGACCCCGATGCCTATGTGGCAAGCGCCAGCAAAGCCAAACGCGAGGGCCGCATCTTCATCGACTATTTGCGCAATGAACGCAGCAACACCGCTATCGCGCCCTATTCGCCCCGCGCGAGAGAAGGCGCGCCTCTGGCCTGGCCAGTGGATTGGGCCGAGCTCGGCACGATCGACAGGCCCGATGCGTTCAGGCTCGCCGAGGCGGATCCCGACAAGGCTGTGGCCTGGAAGGACTATGGCGCTGTGCGGCAAACCGTGACCAAGTCGGCAATGATCGATCTGGGCCTTTCGCAGGACTGAGGTCGCGACCTCCGCTTGGCGCCCGGAACAATTGCCGCCTTGATCTCATTTCTCCGCGAGGACGCTGGCAAACGATGGTTTTCCCATCGCCTGACAAGTCAAGGAGAGGCATCATGAAGGTAAGCGATTGCATGACACCGGAAGTTGCGGTGTGTGATCCGGACGAGAGCATCGGCACCATTGCCCAGCAGATGGCAGCACTCGATTGCGGTGTGATCCCGCTGGGCCAGAACAACCGGCTGGTGGGCGTCATCACCGACCGTGACATTACCATCCGCGGGATTGCCCGGGGCAAAGGACCTCATACCCCTGCGCGCGAAGTGATGAGCGAGGAAGTGCTTTATTGCTACGACGATCAGGATCTCGACGACGTCACCAGCAACATGGCCGACCTCAAGATCCGACGCATGCCGGTCGTCAATCGGGACAAGGACCTTGTGGGCATTCTCGCGCTGGGCGACATCGCCCTGAAGGACGGAGAAGCCGGTGCTGGCGTGTTCCGTGAGGTTTCCGAACACGGTGGACCGCACAGCCAGGATGCGCCCTGAAGGGTCGCCGGCGAAAACAATTTGACCGGTGGGCGGTCGTCGCCCGCCGGACCCATCTATGGCTTGCACCCGTACGTCACCCGGGATTCTTTGCGCCCGGTATCTCAACATCCCATCCCAGCCTGTCGCGTGAATAGAGCTGCACGACCAGGAGATGGACGCAGACAGCCAGCGGCGCTGAGAGGATGATGCCGAGCGGCCCGAACCAGATCCCGAAAACGACGATGCTGAACAGCCCGAGCGCCGGCGGCAGGCTGACGGCCCGTCGCTGCACCAGCGGCACGAAGACCGCGCTCTCGACCTGCTGGATGACCAGATAGAGCGCGGCAGTCCACATCGCATCGACATAACCGACGGATAGCGCAACCAGAATGGCGGGCACCGCTGCCGCGATGGGGCCGGCCACGGGAATGAATTCCAGCAGCCCTGCCAGCAGTCCGAGGCCGAGTGCCGAGGGAAGACCGATGATCATCAGCCCGATCGTCGTCGTCACCCCGATCCCGATCATCAAGGCGAACTGTCCGAACAGCCAGTTCTCGAGCGCATTGCCGAGATTGGTCAAGACGGACCGGACCCGGTCTTCCTGATCCTTGGGCATCAACCGCACAAGGATTTCAACATAGGTGTCGGGCCGCGCCGCCAGAAATATCCCGCCCGCGATCACAAGCACGGTGGTCGTCGCGAGGCTGACCGTCGCCACCGTGTAATTGGCAAGCCCGCCCAGCAGGCCGGCCCACCCACCTGTCCCCGTGATTTCGTCGAAAACGTCCTCGAACGAGAAATCGATACCGAGATTGCCAAACTCGCGGTTGAGATAGACCGGCACCTGTTGCCACAGATAGGAGAAGTCGCTCTGCACTCTGAGCCCGAGCAGCAGAACGACGCCGGAGAACGCGCCAGCAATGGCGATCAGGCTGACAGGCAGGCTGATGGCGTGCGGGAGACGCAACAGCCGCGACACAAGGCCCGAGATCGATTTGAGCACAATCGCCACCAGACAGGCGGCAAAGATCAGCACAATCGCTCCGGCGAACTGCCAGATCAGGAAAAGGCCAACCGCGAACAGAACGGCACGAAGGATGGTGGCTACCCCTCCTCACTCAGATTGAACATATCGGGTTTCGGGCGAACACTCTTTTCAAACGCGCCTGGGTCACCGACGTTCCCCTTTCGATGGAACACTTGAGGCCAGCATCGCGTTGTTCGGGTCCATGCCGCACGAGCAAACGAAGACGGAGAGCGAGCTACGCCGCCCCGATATCGGCCGGCAGGCGGACAAGCCGCGCCGTATCGCACCGCGGGGTTGGAAGCAGATTCTGCGCAGAACGGCCTGGAGCTTTCTCGAAGACAGGGTGATGCTGGTCTCGGCTGGCGTGACCCTCTACATGCTCATCGCTCTCGTGCCCGCGCTCAGTATCATCGTCTCGATCTACGGATTGTTCTCTGATCCGGTCTCGATCACTGAACAGATGTCGCTCTTGCAGGGGATTGTGCCACCCGGCGGGCTCGAGCTGCTCAGAACGCAGCTGACACGCATCGCCTCAGAAAGCGATGACACGCTGGGCCTCGCCCTGCTGATCGCGCTTGCCGTGGCACTCTGGGGGGCGAGCCTGGGCGTGAAGGGCCTGTTCGAGGCCATGAACATCGCCTATGGAGAGACCGAAAAGCGCGGTTTCATCCATCTCAACCTTCTGGCGCTGCTGCTGACGTTCGGTGCCGCCCTGCTGGCGGTCATTTCGATCACGATTGTCGTGGTTCTGCCCGCCATATTGGCGATAATCCCGGTCGAATTCCTCGCCGGGCTCGCAGTCCGCGTACTCAGCTTTGCCTTCCTCACCGTGATGCTGATCGTGGGGTTAGCCGTTCTCTACCGGCTCGGGCCAAGCCGGACGGATGCCAAATGGCGCTGGGTCACCCCGGGGGCCCTGTTTGCGGTGATCGCCATTCTGGTCGTCTCTTCCACCTTCTCCTGGTATGTGGCGAACTTCGGCAATTACAGCGCCACTTACGGTTCGCTGGGCGCGATCATCGGCTTTCTGACCTGGCTGTGGATCTCGATCATGGCCGTGGTCATGGGCGACGAACTCAATGCCGAGGCCGAACATCAGTCCGCACTCGACACCACCATCCCGCCCGAAAAGCCGATGGGCCAGCGCGGTGCCTATGTGGCCGACACGCTGGGCGATTGAGCCGGCGATGCAGGCCCTACCCCGTTTCGACCATCTCGCCTGCAACGCAAACTTGCTGCAGGGTCAGGTCTTCGCCGAGGACCAAAAGATCCGCCACCGCGCCGGCGCATAACCGCCCCCGATCGGTGAGCCCCAGATAGTCGGCGGGAATGGTCGAGCACCGTCGCGCCGCCTCGGCCACGTTCATGCCGATCGAGACGAGGTTGCGGAAAGCATCGATCATGGTCAGGCTGGACCCGGCGAGCGTGCCATCCGCCAGCCGCACCCCGTTGCCGCACTTGCGGACAAGCTGGGTCCCGAGCCGGAAATCGCCGTCCGGCATGCCCGCGGCCGGAGTGGCATCAGTCACCGCATAGAGCTGCGGGATCGCCCTCAACGCGGCGCGAATTGCACCCGGATGAACGTGCAGGAGATCGGGAATGAGCTCGGCAAACTCGGCATGGGCCAGCGCCGCCCCGGCGACCCCGGGCGCCCTGTGATTGAGGGCGGACATGGCATTGAACATATGCGTGACCCCGTGCCGTCCGCTCTCGAAACATCGCGCCGCAGTCTCGTAGGAGCAGTCCGAATGACCGATCTGGACCCGCACGCCTGACCGGTTGAGGAAAGCAGTCAGTGTTCCTTCCGGATCAGCTTCCGGCGCGCAGGTCACGACTCTGATCGGCGCAAGCGCCATCCAGCGTTTGATCAGGTCGAGGTCACCGGGGATCGCAGCATCGGGCTGCGCCCCCAGCTTGTCCGGTGAAATAAACGGCCCTTCCAGGTGCACGCCGAGAACCGCAGCGCTACCGGGTTGGGCGACATTCATCGCCGCACCGATTCCGTTGAGAGCAGATTCGACCGCCTCCACGCTGTCCGTCATGGTGGTCGCCAGAAGCGATGTTGTGCCGTGCCGGGTGTGAACCTCGGCCATCCTCTTCACGGATTCGGCGCCTTCCATGACATCGGCACCGCCGCCCCCGTGACAATGCAGATCGATGAAGCCCGGCACAATCAGCGAGCCGCGCTGACCCGGAACCCGCTCTATCCTCTCGATCCGGTCGCCTTCAACGATGATACGCGCGCTTTCGATCCCGATGGGGGTCACGACCTGGCCCGTGAAAACCGGCATTTATGCTCTCCGTTCAACTGCACCTCTTGCCAGCAGTGATTATAATGTTATAACCAATTTGCCAACAGGGAGCTTATGCCCTGTTCGCACTCACGCTTGGGAGGTTCCTGACAATGAAAACACCGACAACAATGATCGCCACCGGCATGCTGGCTGCAGCGCTGATGAACAGCACTGCCTTCGCCGAACCGGTGGAGCTGTCCTATCTGACCCACTGGGCGCCGGACACCGTCGCCCTGCTGGAAGACGCCGCCGCCGATTTTGCCGAATCCAATCCCGACGTGTCGGTTTCCGTCCGCGCGGTGCCCTTCGGCGATCTGCTGACCACCATCCGCGCCGGTGGCGGCACCACAATTGCCGGCATCTATGACCTCTGGCTGCCCGAACTGGTTCGGGACGGCCTCGTTGAGGCTGCACCCGACGCGGTCTCGAGCGAAGTCAATGAAGCATGGCCTGCCGGCATCGCCGCTGCAGCCAGCGTCGATGGCACGGTCTATGGCATTCCGAACGAGATCAACGTCTACGCCCTCAACTATAACAAGGCACTGTTCGAAGAAGCCGGGCTCGACGGCCCGCCAGCCACCTGGGCCGAACTTGAGGCCGCTGCTGCCGCGATCACCGATGCGGAAGCGGGCCGCCAGGGCTTTGGCCTCATCAACTCATGGGCTGCCGGGGTGGTTCATCCCTTCTCGTCGCTGCTGGTTTCCAATGGCGGCAGCCTTGTCGTTGACGGCAAGCCGGCCCTCGACACCGACGCCGCGGGCGAGACCTTCGCGCTCTACGAGACAATGGTCGAAAAGGGCTACACCGTTCCCGCCATGGGCACGGCTGATGCCAATACCACCGGCCCGTTCCTCGACAATTTCGTGTCCGGCAACACCGGCATGATCATCATGGCCAACTGGTGGGAAAGCGCGCTGAAGGCCGGTATGGGCGACGCTTTCGAGAACATCGCCACCGCACCGATCCCGGTCGGTCCGAGCGGGGACACCGCCCGGTCGATCTCCTACTCCTGGCTCACCGTTGTGAATGCGGGTGCCTCGGATGCCGAGCGTGAAGCAGCCTGGGCCTTCCTCGACTGGCTCAACAGCCCGGAATCCGGCGAAAATGGCGCCTCTGCCATGTCCGGTATTCTGATGTCGATGGGCATTCTGCCCTCGCGCGCCTCGGACGTGACCGCCTATGAAGGCGATCTCGATCGCGACTTCCTCGCCGGCTATGTCTCGGTGCTGGAAAACGCAACGGCCTTCCCGGTCGTGCTGGGCGGACAGGAATTCACCGAAGCGCTTCAGCAGACCATCGAGGCACTTGAGTACGGCCAGGTCAGCGCTGAGGAAGCGCAGGCAAACGCCCAGGCCGACGCAACGGCGATCCTCGAGCGCGCGCAGCGCTAAATACGGACCCAAAACCTGCGGCAGGCGCGATATCGTGCCTGCCGACCCCAGACCGGAGCCGGCCGATCGCATATGTCGATGAACGCTGTATCGAAACAACCCGTCGCCACCATGCTGGCCCCGGCCGTCATCCTGATCGGCGTATTCATCTTCGTGCCGATGCTGCTCACCATCTGGCTCTCTTTTCACCAGTGGTCGAGCCAGACGGGCTTCAACACCGCCGAGTTTGTCGGCCTGCGCAATTATGAAGACATCTTCGGACCCCTTTCGGTGGGCCGGGACTTCAAACGCGCCTTTACCAACACCGCGATCTACACCGCCTTGTCGGTGGTAATCATTCTGCCGCTTTCCGTGCTGCTCGGACTGCTGGTCTATCAGCGCCGGGTGCGCGGGGGGACCTTTCTCCGGACCGTGCTGTTCGCCACCTACATGGTACCGATGATCGCCGTCGCGCTGGTCTGGTCGAAGCTTTATTCACCGACCGAAGGCCCGATCAACCAGATCCTCGCCGTGATCGGCATCGGGGAGCAGCCCTGGCTGTCCTCGCCCGACACCGCGCTTGTCTCCATCGTCATTCTCAATGTCTGGCAGCAGGTGGGCTATTTCACCGTGCTCGCCATTGCCGGGCTCACCCAGATCCCGCCTTCGCTCTATGAAGCCGCGCGGATCGACGGTGCCAACGCGATCCAGGAATTCTTCGGCGTCACGCTGCCGCTGCTGCGGCGCACCTTGCTGTTCTCTGCGGTCATCGCGGTCATCAACGCCGTGCAGGTCTTCGAGCCGGTGGCCCTGATCACCCAGGGCGGCCCGGCGGGCGCCACCAACGTGCTCACCTATCATATTCGCCGGGTCGGCATTGAACGCGCGCAGGGCGGCATTGGCTCGGCCATGGCTGTGATGCTGATGCTCTCGCTGATTGTCGTGATTATCGCCCTGTTCGCCTTTGCCCGGAAAGGAAACGAGGAATGACCGGTTCAACCCGTCGCGCTCCGTTCCGGGCCAACCAGGCCGGCCTGTCTCACTACGCGCTCATCTTCGCGATCATCGCCATTTCGATCGTTGCCGCCTTCCCGCTCGTCTGGATGGTGCTGTCGAGCTTCAAGACACCCGCCGAAAGCATGCAGGTGCCACCGGTCTGGATCCCCAAGACCCCGTCACTCGAGGCCTATTCCGAGGTCTCCGGCGTCATCAATGCGGGGCGGTCCTTCACCAACTCGGCGATCATCGCGACCACGACGACATTGGGCATTCTCATCACATCTCTGATGGCGGGCTACGCTTTCGCCAAATACCGCTTCCGTGGCCGCAATCTCGTTTTTGCGCTCCTGATCTCGACGATGTTCCTGCCGCCCATCGTCACCCTGATCCCGCTCTATCGCATGGTCAACTCCATGGGTCTGAATGCGAGCCTGGTCGGGGTGATTGTGCCCAACCTTGCCAACGCCTTCGGCATTTTCCTGATGCGCCAGTTCATCGCCGGCGTGCCCGATGATCTCATCGATGCGGCCCGGGTCGACGGCGCCTCCGAATTGCGCATCGTCTTCTCCGTGGTTGCTCCGGCGGTCGTGCCCGCAATCGCCGCCTTGGCCCTGTTCGCCTTCGTTTTCCACTGGAACACTTATCTGTGGCCGCTCACCATCCTGCAGGGGAATACGGATGATTATCCGATCGTTCTGAGCCTGGGACGGCTCCTCAGCTATAACCGGGGCGCCATGAACACGGGCCTGGTCATGGCCGGCGCGACCCTCGCCGTGCTGCCGCCGCTGGTGCTCTTCGTCTTCCTGCAGCGCTTCTTTGTCGACAGCATCGTCTCGACGGGGGTGAAGGGATGAGCGCAATTCTCGCCATCGATCTGGGCGGCACCAATCTGCGCGCCGGGCTCCTCCGTGATGGAGCAAAAGCGATCGAGGCGGCCGGACACTGGCCCGCCCCCGCCGATCGTGCCGGGTTTCTCGAGATGGTCGGTCGGCTGGTTTCAGGCCATCGGCCTGCAGCGCTCGGTGTTGCCGTGCCGGGTCTCACCCGAGGCACAACCTGCGCCTGGATTCCCAACCTGCCCTTTCTCGACGGCTTCGATTTAGCCTCTGAGTTTGGCGGCCTCGACATCGCGCTTGGCAATGACGCCCAGCTGGCGCTGCTTGCTGAAGCCGAGACCGGCGCCGCCGCCAAGGTCCGCCACGCGATCTTGTTGGCTATCGGCACCGGCATCGGTTCCGCGGCGCTTGTCGACGGGCGGATCGTCAGGGGTGCCGGCGGTGGCGCCACGTCCTTCGGCTGGGCGTGCGCCGACGCGGCGGACCCTGGGCATGGCAGCGATGGCTGGCTGGAGCGTCATGCCTCTGGCCGGGCGCTCGACCGTATCGCCAAAAGCATCGGCCCCACCAATGGAGCCGCGCTGATCGCCGCCGCCCGCCAGGGCGATCAAGCCGCCATCACCGCGCTGACGCCGGTCGGGGAAGCGCTGGGGACGGCGCTCGCCGGACCAGTTGCGCTGCTCGGCACCGAGGCCGTGATCGTTTCCGGCGGCGTGGCCGATGCCATGGATGTTCTGGAACCGCTGATCCGGCCAAGTCTGGGCCGGCAGCTACCCCCTCACCTCAGGTCCATCACCATCGGAGCGGGTGTCCTGGGTGCGGGGGCAAGTCTGTTGGGCGCTGCGCTGGCAGCGAGGGGGAGCGAATTGTGGGAGCGAGACCAATGACCGATCTCGAGGGGATCGACCTGCCGAACCGGGCGCGGCCCGAGCCCTTGTGGCACCAGACCGAACAGGCCCTGCGCGCCATGATCGTCAAGGGCGTATGGCCCGAAGGCACGCAGATGCCCAATGAAGAAAAGCTCTCCAAGCTGCTCGGGGTCAGCCGGATCACCGTCCGCCATGCCCTGCGCAATGTCGAGGAAGCCGGACTGCTGCGCCGCGAACACGGCCGCGGCACTTTCGTGCGCAGCTCGACGGTTGTCGCCGGCGTGCGCGGCCTCACCAGCTTCACCGAGGAAATGGCCAATCTTGGCCTGGTTGTCGGTTCCCGCGTTCTCGAGCTCGACCGGGAGAAGGCCACCGCGGACGTCGCCGACGCGCTCGAAATCAAGAAGGGCGATCCCGTCGCCAAACTCAGGCGGCTGAGGGCCGGCAATGATCTGCCCATCGGCATCCAGACCGCCTATCTGCCCCTTGCCCGGGTGCCCGGCTTTGTCGACCACGGCACAGAGGCCCCCTCGCTCTACGAGATCCTGCGCAACCGCTATGGCATCACACCGCGCGAAGCGACCGAGGTCTACCGGGTCGGCACCGTTCCGTCCGCCGACGCCGAACTGCTCGACCTTCCCGCCGGTAGCCCGGCCTTCATCGTCGAACGCATTGCTTCCGACGCCCGCGGACCCTTCGAGTTCACCCTCTCGGTCATGCGCGGCGATCGCTACGAAATCCGCTCCAAATTGCACTTCTAGTTTTCAAGGAAAGGCCCCTCCCCCTATGAGTACGCTCTATATCAGCCGGCTTGCCGCCCTCGCCGAAAAGGCTGCCGAGGCCAATGCCGACGCTTTCACTGCGGCAGCCGATGCGCTGGCCAATACCCTCGCCAAAGAGGGCCTGGTTCACCTCTACGGCTCCGGCCACTCGGTGCTTCCGGCTCAGGAAACCTTCCCCCGTTACGGCTCCTATGTCGGGTTCAACCCCCTGACCGATCCGCGCCTGATGTGGCACAACGTGCTCGGCGCCGGCGGGGTCCGCGAACTGCTCTGGCTCGAGCGTACAGAGAACTATGCCGAGAAATTCCTCGATCACCAGCCGCTCAATGAAGGCGACAGCATCGTCATCTTCGGGCATTCGGGCCGCAACTCCTCGGGCATCGACACGGCGCTCTATGCCAAGAAGCGTGGCATGACCGTGGTTGCGATCACCGCCAAGTCCAATCTCGACAAGCCTGCAAGCCACTCCTCCGGCAAGCGACTTGCGGACGCCGCCGACATCGTCATCGACACCTGCTCACCGGTCGAAGATGCCATCGTGCCGATCGAAGGCTGGTCGCGGCCTGTCGCCGGCTCCTCGACGGTTCTGGCCATGACCATGATGCACGAACTGGTGGCGCGCACGGCGCAGAACCTGGCCGATCGCGGCATCGAGCTGCCGACCTTCGCCTCGCCGACCATCGAAGGGGTGACCCTGCACGATACCGACGTGATCTACGGCCAGTATCGCGAGCGCATGATCAAGGCCCAGGACAATCACCTGGCCTTCTTCAAGTCCCGGATGCAGGGCGAATCCTGATCCGACCCCACCAGGCGCGCCCTTGACCCGGGCGCGCCGCACCGATCTGCGGAGTGCATATGGCAACGCTCAACCTCAGCAACGCCACCAAATCTTATGGCGATGTCGACGTCATCAAGGGGATCGACCTCGACATTGCCGATGGCGAATTCGTCGTCTTTGTCGGCCCCTCGGGCTGTGGCAAATCCACCTTGCTGCGCATGATTGCCGGGCTCGAGGACATCACCGCCGGCGAACTGAAGATCGACGGCGAGCGCTGCAACGAGCGGGCGCCCAAAGACCGTGGCATCGCCATGGTGTTCCAGTCCTATGCGCTCTACCCGCACAAATCGGTCTATGAAAACATGGCCTTTGGCCTGCGGCTCGCGAAACGTCCCAAGGACGAGATCGACGCAAAGATCAGGGAAGCAGCGGGCATCCTGCAGATGGAGCATCTGCTCGAAAGGCGCCCCAGCCAGCTCTCGGGCGGCCAGCGCCAGCGCGTGGCGATCGGCCGGGCCATCGTGCGCAACCCCAAGGTGTTCCTGTTCGACGAACCGCTTTCGAACCTCGACGCTGCGCTACGGGTGAGCATGCGCCGCGAGATCGCCCGCCTTCACGGCGAACTCGATGCCACCATGATCTATGTGACCCACGACCAGGTGGAGGCGATGACGCTCGCCGACCGCATCGTGGTGCTCGATGGCGGGGTGGTACAGCAGGTCGGCCGCCCCATGGAGCTCTACAACCGCCCGCAGAACGTGTTCGTCGCGGGCTTCATCGGCTCCCCGAAGATGAACTTCTTCCAAGGTGAGATCACCGGCACCCAAGCCGACAGCATTACCGTCACCACGCCGGCCACCGCCGCGGTCGCTGTTCCCGTGACGTCGAATGCCACACCGGAAACCGGCAGGGCCGTCACCATGGGCATCCGCCCCGAACACCTTTCCGTCGCCGACGATGGCACCGCACCGGGCTTCACCGGCACCATCGTGCTTGTCGAAAGGCTGGGCGATGAATCGCTTCTCGAGATCGCCCTGTCCGACGGCACGGAAGTCATCGCCAAGGTCGCTGGCGGCGGCAGCGAAGCGGCCGGCGACACCATCCGCCTCACCTTCGATCCGGCCCATCTGCACCTGTTCGATGCCGACGGCGAACGGATAGGCTGACCCTAACGGGCCAGCCATTCGAGCATTGCCCGACTGGTCTCCCCGGGCAGTTCCTGCTGGATCCAGTGACCGCAATCAAAGCTGATCACCTCGGCATAGGGCACGAAATTCGTCAGGTTCTCCGATGGCGGGATGGCATCCCTCTTGCCATGAATCATCAGCGTGGGGTGCGGAATGATCGGGTCGACCTCCCCCAGCAAATGCCAGTTGCGGTCGAGATTCCGGTACCAGTTGATACCGGGCGTGAATCCCGAGGCCTCAAACGCCGAAACGAAAACTGCAAGCTCGTCTTCGCTCATCAAGGGGTCGCCAAGTGGTGTTTCTGCCTTGGCGAGATTGATCATCATCATGCCCGGCTCGGGCGGCACCTGGGGCAGGTTCTTGCGATAAAGATTGCCGAGGAACCGGGCCGTATTGGCGTCGAGAACAGCATCGGCAACCCCGGGCCGCCGGTTGAAATGCACGAAATAATGATCGCCGCCGAAGATCTGCTCGAGGAATTCGACCCAGGGGATGTCTCCGCGCTCCTGATAGGGCAGCGCCAGATTGATGATCTTTTCGACCCTGTCCGGGTGTAGCAGCGCCATCCCCCAGACCACCATCGCCCCCCAGTCATGCCCGACGAAAACCGCCTTCTCATAGCCGAAGTGATCGAGCAGCGCGGCAAGATCGCCCGTGAGATGCGCGATGTCATAATCGGTCACCGTATCGGGACGCGATGAATTCCCGAATCCGCGCTGATTGGGCACGATCACATGGTAGCCCGCTGCGGCCAGCGCCGGCATCTGGTGCCGCCAGGAGAAGGCGTGCTCGGGCCAGCCATGGCACAAAACGATCGGATTGCCGGCATTCTCGCGCCCGGCTTCAAACACTTCAAGTTCCACACCATTGACGGCGACAAGGCTCGGCTCGGGAAAATCATGGGACTGGGACATGGCTCTACTTTTCTGGTCTGTCGGAT
Organism: Cucumibacter marinus DSM 18995; assembly: GCF_000429865.1. Taxonomy (GTDB): domain Bacteria; phylum Pseudomonadota; class Alphaproteobacteria; order Rhizobiales; family Devosiaceae; genus Cucumibacter; species Cucumibacter marinus. The sequence goes on along the minus strand of NZ_AUCR01000002.1, from coordinate 136,989 downwards.
GATGGAGCACTGCAGCAACGAAAGTTTTGTGCAGCGCGCCGTGATCCTCTAGACCCTAATGGTGCCAAATTCTGGCACCTTTGAAGGACAAGCTCGGGCTCATGAACACGCGCCGCCGACAAGACGCCATCGTGCGCAGCCTGCGCCGCACCGGCACCGCGACCATCGCCGAGCTGGCAGAACAAGTCGGCGCGTCGCGGCGCACCGTCTTGCGCGACATTGCCGCGCTGCGCGAGGAGGGCTTTGTCATCCATGCCGAACCCGGGCGCGGCAGCGGCCTGCAGCTCGATCCGCACTCGGTGCAGACAACCACACGGCTTTCCGTCGCCGAAATCTTCGCCCTGTTGATCAGCGTCGCCTCGATGCGCGCCGCCGGCGGCATCCCTTTCGCAGGGCTGGCCGATGCCGGGCTCGCCAAGATCGAAAAGGCCCTGCCCGCCGACAAGCTGCGCGATCTGCGCCGCTTTCTCGATTGCCTTTATGTCGGGCAATTGGCCCCGGAGGTCGATATCTCGGATATGGGCGCCATGGACCCGGCCCTGCTGCCCGCCTTCGAGACAGCCTTTCTCAACCGCCAGCGCCTCAGTTTTTCCTATCGCGACGCCAAAGGCGCCAGATCCCACCGGGATGTCGAACCCCAGGCCCTGCTGATCCTGCCCCCGCTCTGGTACCTCGTCGCCTGGGACCCCTCAGCCGAAGACTTCCGCCACTTCCGCATGGACCGCATTTCCAAGCCCCGCTGCACCCCCGACACAACCTTCCGCCGCCGGCACGTGACGTTTGCGAAGAGTGTGAGACGTGTGAAGGGGTGAGGGTGCACAGAGGTGGATCGAACCCTGCGCTCAGCGGCACGTGATCCTAAGTCGCATCCCGAACTGGTGAAGATGCACAAGCCTCGTGCGCCGTGGAGCTGGGTCAAGGGATCGGCTGGGGAAAGGAAGCGAGGGCACTCTTTACAAAAAATTAACTGCAGCCCTTGAACTCCGCGTGGCCCCTACCCATTGTAGAACAATTGGAGAACACATTTGGGGGCCACGATGGGCTGGAATTTTGACACTGCTCGTCGCCGAATTGACGAGCTTATGAACAGCGTGCCTGAGGTAAAGACCGAAGGTTTCGCTGAAGAATACTTACCGAGATTTCACATGTTGGCCGAGTCCGCTCGGTCGAAAGGTTTGCATTTCGATAGCAAACCTTTGTTCAGCCTTCAGAACAGCGAAGCAGTTATTGTTGACGGCGTCCACGTTTACGCCAAGCTGGTCAACTATGATGACTATAGGCTCTCAGAAGGAACTGAGACCGAAAAATCCCATGCCCGAGCGCTAAATTTTCTTCACATCCATTATAGCGCTTGTGACCGCGTGGTTGAGAACTGCGGCGCACAACGCGTGGATTTTCACGACGGCCGCATGCACGCTGTGGTTATTGAACCGCTAGGAGCCAACAACGAGGGGATCCGGGTTGCAAAGGCTATTTTGCTGGCTGAGCAACTAAAATCGCTCTCCGCGTCAGCTGTGCAGCGCTTTAGGGACAATGACTTTGGTTCCGACTATCGTTTTGGGATCGACACGGGCGTTTGTGTTGCTACGAACAACGGAATTCGTGCTGAACAAGAACCGCTCTTTCTAGGTAGCGCAGCTAATCACGCAGCGAAGCTGGCTGAAGGTAACCAGACCGGGATTTATCTCTCCGACCGAGCAGAAGCAGCCCTCAAACAAATATCAATTTCATCGACGCGCAACCAATTTGAGAAATTTGTCGATGAGAGACCAACCTATCGCCTTGATGAAAACGCATTGCCCGAGGTCATGCGAGCAGCGTCTTCTTCCACTTTTGGGGTAGATGATCTTCTCGAAAACTGGCAGTCAGATATAAGATCGGGTGTTTCCGGTGTTGCAAGCTCGCCAGCAGAGTTCGTTTTTCACGCCCACAGTCTTCCCCTGAGAAACATTGATTATCAAGATTTGATGCCCAGCAACAGCATTCGGATGGGCATGATTTCCATATTTGGCGATTTGGACGGCTATACGAAATACATCGATGGCGCGATGACAAATCGCCAAAAGATCAGCAATGCGGTGAGGAACCTTCACGTCATTCGCGGCGAATGGGCTAACGTTATTCAAAAGGATTTTGCCGGGCGAAAAGTCAGGTTCATCGGTGACTGCATCCATGGTGTTTTGGCAGATGGGGAAGGAACTACCACAGATAAAGCCGAGACAATTCGACAAGCCGTTCACTGCGCCGGTGGTCTGAGATCATCCTTTGGAATTTGCCAAGGATTGCTACCGGACGCCCATCAGCTTGGTCTAGCCATAGGGTTCGAATTTGGACCTACGCCCATCACTCGTCTCGGAATTAGGGGTGAGCGCAGTGTACGCGTTGCAAGCAGTATTGCCAGAACCATATCGGAAGCAGAACAACAACGCTGCAACGGTGTGGAGACTGCAATCGGTCCCGTTGCATTTGAAGCCGCGAGTCAGGCTGCAAGGGCGTTGTTCAGCGTAGATAAAAAATCGGCAAACCTAGACTACGACTCAGCATATCTTGGGGCGCCGGCTGCTGTATCAGCGCCAGCAATTTCGACAAAAAGTGACAGCAGCTTTCGTGCTCACAGCGAGGATGGGCCCTGGTCAAGACAATAGATTTATTGGCGCACACCCTGCCAAACTGGGCCCAGGCTCAGAACTCACCAAACGCCGAACTTCATGTGGTCGCTATACCTCCTAAACCAAGTGGCGCAGCAGGGTCGGCTTTCAGTCTTCGCATTTGGGTATCCGACACAAAAATCAAGGTCGCTGAGCAGCAACCCGGAGATCGGCTTCCAATTTCCTGCCCAGAACGGCACATCAACTATGATGGCAGCTTTTGTGTGGGGCTAGATGCTGGTGCCAAGGTTAGCAACGAGCAATCAGCAAACCAATGGTGGGCACACCTTCAAGAATATCTGCAATGCCAAGAATTCGCGGCAAAACACAAGCGTTGGCCGCCCGGCAAACAACTGAGTCACGGTGATGCGGCTAAATATCAGCTAAACGCCGAGAATTTTGCCGGTAGACTTGGACTTTCGCAGGCCTATCACGATGCTGTGGAGCACAAGATAGGCTGGCTTTCCGGCGATCTCCCAAAGGTATCCAAAACAGAACACAAAATACTGAACGGACGAGCTCGCTGCCCAAAAGATTGCAAAACAAAAAGGGGAGCGCCTATCTTACGAAAACAATGCAGGGAACCCGAGAATATGTGGGGCCTGTTTGTCAACGAAACCATGAGACGCGCAGAAGAAAAGCGCTTTATTCAAAGCTACAAGAGGGATGGCATGACGTGTTGCGGCACCATGAAAAATTGTCCATTCCGATACTAGGAGAGGACTAATTGGTCATGAACAACCCGCCCGATTCCAAAGCCCGCGCGGATGCCGGATTGTCCAAGGCCATAGAGATTCTCAAAGGAAATCCTCTCGTAAATGGCAACGAGGACATAGCTCAAGCAATTCTAGATCGTTCCAAAGAGCACGCTTTCAAAAAAGGTTACATCCTCATTAGACAAGGCGCTGTGGATGACTCGGTGTATTTCCTCATGCAAGGTGTCGTTGAGGTGCGTATATCTGGGAAAACACGAATAGTAACTCGCGAGGCGCCTCTGCAGGTCGGTGAGATGGCAGCGCTGAATGGAACAGACACCAGATCAGCTACAGTCCGCGCAAAGAGTGAGCGGATAGTGGTACGTGAGATTTCTGCTCATGATTTCAACGAAATTGGCCGCAAATTTCCTGATTTTTTGAACAGAGCGTTGATCGATCAAAACACTCGCAATAAGGCGTGGAAAGCATCAGGCACAGAGGCAAAATGGATCGAAAAGTTGGTCAATAGCAGGACGTTGGCGCTTGTAAGTGCCCTGCTGGCCGCACTTATACTCGCAGGTCAACTAGTTGCCATCACATCGATTTGGATTGCCGCACTAGTGTTTTTTGGAGTAGCCGCGGTGCTGCTATTCCTATCATTTTGGTTGAACCGTACCAGATTTCTGTATGGCTGTTTCATGGCCAGTGGCTTGAGCGTGATCGCGTTTTTGACCAATCCATTCGCATTCAGTGTTGAGGTTCAAACTGGACCGATAAATGCGTCAGTCGCGTCGCAGGCGTTAGCGAGCACACCTGCTTTGATTACGCTAATTGTAATTACTGCATTGTTCTTAGGGGCAGCCATATATTCTCATCGGCACGAAAAATGACCACTAAACTCCTTATTCTACCTCGTTCGACCCGACTTAACACGCTAGAGTATTTCAAGTATTTCGGCAGCTCGATGTCACACCCGAGATCCCGCAGAGACGGCAAAAATGATGGGTCAAACAAAGGTGAAATACATTGGCAACGTCCAAAAGTGACCTTGAGAACGCCGTAAAGGAAATATTCCGATATGAATGGTCCACACGCAAAGGCCGCGTTGTTCCAGATCCAGAAGATATAGTTCTTGGAAATTCTGCCGTGGTCTTTGACCATGCGACCGTTCTCTATGCTGACTTGAGTCGGTCTACAAGTCTGGTGGAAAGCGCGGATTGGACGTTCGCGGCCGAGATATACAAGGCATATTTGCACTGTGCAGCGACTATCATTCGCAACGAAGGCGGCGAAATCACTTCATACGATGGTGATCGGGTTATGGGTATCTTTGTTGGAGAAGTCCAAGCGACGCCAGCGGCCAGAGCTGGCTTAAAGATCAACTACGCCGTTCAAAAAATCATCAACCCGGCGCTAAGAGCCCAATACTCAACTAAGTATGAAGTGAAACAAGTTGTTGGCATTGACCGCAGCAAAGTCCGGGCAGCTAGAACTGGTGTTCGTGGAGACAATGATATTGTGTGGGTCGGTCGTGCTGCAAACTACGCGGCCAAATTAACGGACCTAGACTTGGCCGAAAGGACGTGGATCACGAAAGAGGCCTATGATCGCCTCCACTCATCCGCAACTCATGGGGGGAACAACAACTCCCACATGTGGAAATCCTACAAGTGGTCTCAGATGAATGATCAACCCATCTACGGATCCACATGGACTTGGACTGTGTGAGGAAAATTGGCGGTGCAGGATGAGCAATACCGCAAATTTCTGCATCTTTCCCCACCCCGCCCCATCGCATTCAAGCCCACGCCTGCTGCAACCCAGAATGCAACCCCGGACACTCCGAGTGCCATCACGCCCACAAAGCGCTAGACCTAACCACATGTAGTGCAGGGAGCCGTTGCCGCTCGAGCATAGCTCTTGCGGCCTTCTGCGCTTGCAATCGATCCACCGGATCGATTGCTTTTGCGACTCGCAAAACCGTTCTTGCCATTCGTGCATAGCACTCATGGCCTTCTCGACTTCGAAAGGTCCACCGGACCTTTCGATTTTCAGGGCGAAAACCGTCTTCGAAGTGGTAGCGGAGGAGGGACTTGAACCCCCGACACGCGGATTATGATTCCGCTGCTCTAACCAGCTGAGCTACTCCGCCCCAAGGTGTGAAACGCGGGGCCCGCGCTTCGCCGCCGGGTGTGCCCGGCGCGGGTGACGCCGGTACTTAGGGTCACCGGCTTTTCCTGTCAAGCGCTCTCGCCTCCCCGTGCCCAAAAGCACCGTTTGGGCCTGCACTTTCCTTTGCCTACCTGGGTCCATTATCAAGGCCACCCCTCAGTGATGATCCCCAACGAGACGATAGATACCCCTTGCCCTCGGACCTGACCCTGTCGGAGGGAACCACGCCGCGCGGCATGGATGCGTCCACACTCGGGGGACATTCTTCCTCCCCCAAACCAGAAGGCGCCACCGGCGGGATGAGCCGATGGCGCCGGCAGGGTGTGCGCCGCCAATACGGGGCCGGCCGGGCAGGACGAGCCCCGAGGGAACGGCCTTGAGACGCCCTCCCCGCTGTGAGGATGCCGGAACAGGGCGATCCGGCGTGGCCTCTTCGAAACGCGGTTCCATGTTGCTGCGCGCGGGAACCGGTTTCGCCCTTGCGGACCGCACCATGGACAAGACGCGATCCGGAGCTTTGTCAGTGCCCTCCTTCGGCCCAGGGCATGAAGATCTTCTCGGCAATCACCACGATCACGAACAGCCCGATCCCGAGCGCGGAGAGCCACACCAGCGCCGCCCAGGCGAGCGGGCTGTTGAGCTGCGAGTTGGCCGTCAGCAAGAGATTGCCCAGCCCTTCATTCGAGCCGACGAACTCCCCGATCACCGCGCCGATCACGGCAAGGGTCACGGCGACCTTCGAGCCGGCGAAGATGAAGGGGAGCGCGGCGGGAAACTGCACCTTCCAGAACACCTGGGAAGGCGACGCCCTCAGCGACCGCGCCAGTTCGATCAGCCCCGGCGGGGTGGCCCTGAGGCCCGTCGCCGTGTCGACCACGATCGGGAAGAAGGCGACGAGAAAGGCAATCGCCAGCTTCGATTCCATGCCGATGCCAAACCAGATCAGGATGATCGGCGCCACCGCGACCTTGGGGATCGACTGGGTGGCGATCAGGATCGGATAGAGAATGAGGTTGAGCGTGCGCGAATTGGCCACCGCCACGGCAATCGGAATGCCAAGCGCCAGCGCCAGCGCGAAGCCATAGATGCATTCGAGCAGGGTCGGCCAGGTTTCGCGCAGCAACAGCGAATTGTTCTTCACCATCGCGCCCCAGATATCCGTGGGGCTGGGCAGCACGATCTGACTGACCCCGAACAGATCGGTATAAAGCTGCCACACGACGAGAATGACGACGATCCCCGCCACCGGGTAGAGCGCCAGGCGCCAATTGTTGAGCAGTTTGGTCATCGCGTGATCCCCAAAGCGCGGCTGGCGCGGTGTTCAAGCGCAGTGAAATCGGCGGAATAACGGGTTTCCGGCGTGCGCGGATAGGCGAGATCGATCTCGATGAAGTCGGCGATCACCGCCGGACGCTGCGAGAACACGACGACGATGTCGGACAGATAGACCGCCTCGGAAATCGAGTGGGTCACGAACAGGCAGGTCGCCCCTGTCTTCTCGCGGATATCGAGCAGCAGGTCGTGCATGTCCATCCGGGTCAGTTCGTCGAGCGCGCCGAACGGCTCATCCATCAGCAAGAGCTTGGGGCTGTGCACCAGCGCCCGGCACAGCGCCACGCGCTGCTGCATGCCGCCCGAAAGCTGGTTGGGATAGGCGTCCTCGAACCCCTCGAGACCGACAAGCTTGAGGAGCTCATGCGCTCGCGCCGTCGCCTCCGGCCCTGCCTCCTTGCGGATTTCCATGGGCAGGGTGACGTTCTTGATCACCGTGCGCCAGGGCATCAGGTTGGGCTGCTGAAACACGAAGCCCACATCCGGATGCGGATCGGTCACATCGACGCCATTGATCTGCACGGTGCCGGTATAGCCTTTCACAAGGCCGGCAACGATCTTGAGAAACGTGGTCTTGCCGCAGCCCGAAGGGCCCAGCAGGCTCACAAGGTGCCCCTCGAACAGATCGAAGGAGATTTCCTCGATCGCCAGCAGCGGATTGCCGGTCTTGCGCAGGAACTCCTGTCGGACATCCCTGAATTTGCCGATCACCGGCAGGGTGGACGCTTTCTCGGTCCACCCCGCCGGGCCGGTCTCTTGCACATTGGCGTGTGCCATAGAGGTCGCGGTCCTTACGGTTTGATCGGTTCGTCGGGCAAAAAGCCCTCGGCATAGAGATCAGCGGCGTCAGGCTCATCGCCTTCGACCCCGATGAATTCGAGCACGAAATCGAGGCTCGTCTGCATCTTGGCCTTGTCGAACCACCCCAGACCGTTCATCTCGGTGTCTTCGGTCACCGCCAGCGACCGCACCACGCCGATCTCGGCGATGATGGTGTCGCGATCGAGGCTCTCGATATACTGGAGCTGGATGTCCGCGGCTTCTTCGGGATTGTTGAGCGCATATTGCCAGCCCTTGAGCGCGGCACGCACAAAGCGCTTGGCGACATCGGGATTGGCGGCCAGATAGTCTTCAGTGGTGGCGATGCCGTTGGAATAGAGCTCAAGCCCGTGATCGCCCAGAAGCAGGGTGCGCAGTTCGGTGCCTGCGTCGACTGCCCCGTTGGCAAGGCCCGGCTGTGCCATCACGAAGAATTCGATGGCCGGCACATTGCCCGAAAGCAGCATGCCCGCACGCGCCGGCGGTGCCACATTGGTGATCTCGAGCGCGTCGGGATCAAGACCGTTCTCGGTCATGTAGCCCTTTATGATCTTGGGCGTGAAGCTGCCAGCGCCGCTGCCGAGGGTCAGCCCTTCGAGCTGCGAGATCTCGGTCACGTCCGCGCCATTGGCCAGGGTGAAGATCGCGTAAGGCGCCTTCTGGTAATTGACCGCGATCATGCGCAACTGCGAACCGTTGGAGCGCGCCAGCGCCAGCGCCGGCACGTCGACAAAGCCCAGTTGGGCCGTGCCCGATTCAACAGCCTGGATCACCTGCGCGGTGCCCTGAGCCGGAATGATCGTGACATCCAGTCCTTCTTCCTCGAAGAACCCCTTGCCGAGCGCGGTGTACCATGGCGCATGCCGGCCAAGCGGAATGAAGTCCAGCGAGAATGTCAGCGGGGTCAGTTCCCCGTCCTGCGCCAGGGTGGGCGCGGACAGGCCGGTCAGGCTCGCCAGCGTCACCGCTGCGGCAAGACCAAGTCTGCGTAGTTTCATCATGAAAACCTCCCTTTTGGCCCGGACCTGCCGGGCTGGAGCTGTCCACCCCTCGGACAGCGGGAAAGGCCATGCACGATCGGGCGCGACCTCGCGCCCTGATGCGGCCTATCCGTAGTTTCAGCAAACAGCCAAATTTTCGCCATGTCAACAGATTTTCGAAAATCTTGTTGATTGTCGTTTGACTGTCATGTATTGGATCATGAAAACAAGGATGCCTGTTCGCCTGTGTGCGGGCACGGCATAAACAACACCGGTGCCGGCACAGTTCATGCGTTGAAGATGTGCGCTGGAACGGCATCGAGACGAGCAGAGAGGGTGGAGCACATGGCAGCAGTGGAGCTCGGCAATAGCGCCGAACCGCAAACCCAGGCAGCACGGGTATTCGACCAGATGCGGGCCGACATCCTGTCGTGCCGGCTAATGCCCAATGAACGCTTGCGCATGGAAGCGCTGCGCGCCCGCTACGACACCGGCACCAGCCCGATCCGGGAAGCGCTGATGCGCCTGCATGCCGAAGGGCATGTCGTGCTTGAGCAGAACAAGGGCTTCCGTGTCACCCCGGTCTCCCACGCCACCCTGATCGATCTCACCCGCACCCGCATCGAGATCGAACAGATTGCATTGAGGTGGTCGATCGAGAATGGCGACGTTGAATGGGAAGCCAACCTGCTCGGTGCTTTTCATCGCCTGTCGCGCCAGCCCAAGACCGACCCGGACAAGCCCGGTGAAATCAACGAGGCATGGCGCCGCGAGCATCGCACATTCCACAACGCGCTGGTCGCCGCCTGCGGCTCCCCCACCATCATGAATATCCGTTCGGGCCTTTACGATCAGGCCGAACGCTATGTCGCCCTGTCGGTGACCTCCAGCATCAAGGCGCGCGACGACGTCGCCGAGCACGAATTGCTGATGAACACTGCACTTGAGCGAGACACCCCCGGCGCGATGGACGCGATCCGGGCTCACTTCAGCGCGACGACCGACAAGGTCGCGCTCACCGTTGCCGCCGATGGCCAGATCGCGGGTGCAGACAAAGAGGTGGTTTCATGAGTGGAACAAACCGGAACTGGCGCCAACGGATCGACGAGGCGCGGGCCGAAGGCCTTGCCGCCCGCGAATATTTTGTCGTGTTTTCGGATCCGGCCGGCGACAAGCAGGCTGTCAGCGACCATCTGGCCGAACATCTTACATTTCAGCGCCGGCTGGAGGCCGAAGGCAAGCTGGTGGCTGCCGGCCCCCTGTCCGACGAAACCGGCACAGACTGGACCGGGCGCGGCATGATTGTCCTGCGCGCCGAAAATCTCGAGGCTGCCCGTGCCATCGCCGAGGCTGACCCGATGCACAGGGCCGGCGCACGGCACTACACCATTCTGCCCTGGCTGATGAACGAAATGAGTTTCACCCTTACCGTCTCGCTCGCCGAGGGAAAGGTCGCGTTTCTATGACCACACCAGGCACTGTGACGGCCAATGCGGGCGATATCATCGCCCTGGTCGCCCGCATTTTTTCTTCTCTTGGGGTCAATGAAGCCGGTGCGCGCACCGTCGCTGAAGCGCTGGTTGAAGCCGACCGCGAAGGCCTCGCCTCTCACGGCGTGATGCTGACCGACATGTATGTCGACCGCATCCGCTCGGGCTCGGTCTCGCCTACCGCCACCGGCACCATCGTCTCCGACCAGGGCGTCGCCATGGTCATGGACGCCGAAAACGGGCTTGGCCAGATCACCGGCGACAAGGCAATTGCCCATGCCATCGACCGCGCCAGGACGCTTGGCGCCGGCATTGTGGCGGTGCGCAACGGCTTCCACTTTGGCGCCGCGCGGCGCTTCGCGCTCAAGGCGGCAGATGCCGGTTGCGTCGGCATTGTCATGTGCAACACCCGGCCGCTGATGCCCGCGCCCGGCGGCGCTGAACCCGTGGTCGGCAACAACCCGCTCGCCATCGCCTTTCCCACCGCCTCCGACGCGCCGATCGTCCTCGATATGGCGACAAGTGAAGCCGCCATGGGCAAGATCCGCATGGCTGCAAAATCGGGCAAACAGATTCCTGAGAGCTGGGCCGTCGACGCTGAAGGCCGCGAGACCAACGACCCCGAGGCCGCGATCGCCGGCATGCTTTTGCCAAGCGGCGGACCCAAAGGCTTCGGCCTGGCATTCGTCATGGACCTGATGGCGGGGCTTCTGTCCGGTGGCGGTTATGGCGCCACTGTCAGCCCGCTCTATGGCGATCCGGCAAAGCCCTATAATTGCGCCCATCTGTTCATGGCCATCGATGCCACCCATTTCGGCGATGCCGGCGCCATGCAGCAGGCCGCCGCCGCGGCCGGGGACAAATTGCGTGCCGGCCGCAAGGCGCCAGGCGTTGATCGCCTTTATGCGCCCGGCGAGCGCGAATGGCAGCGCGCCCGCGACAACGCGGACATTGTCACCATCACCGATACCGTTGCCGCCATGCTGGCTGGCATCGCCCGAACCCTGGACATTGAGCCCGCGCTCATCGCTCCACTCGAACAATCAAAGAACTGAGTTGATCTGTTATGACCAAACAAGAAGTCACCACCCAGAACCTGCGCACCCCGATGGGGCATTTCTCGCAGGCCACCATGATTGAAGCCGAGGGGCGCCTCGTCTTCATTTCCGGCATGACCGCCCGCCGTCCCGACGGCACCATTGCGGGGATCGGCAACATCACAGAACAGACCAAGCAGGTCTGCGAGAACATCAAGAATGCGGTCGAAACCGCCGGCGGCACGCTCGACGATGTCTGCCGGGTCGATGTCTATGTCCGCAACATCGAGCACTTCGACGAGATCCATGCGGTGCGGCGCGAATACTTCAAGCCGCCGCTTCCCGCCTCGACCATGGTCGAGGTGACCAAGATGGTCTCCCCCGATTATCTCATCGAAATCAATGCCATCGCCGTCATCCCATCGAAGGCCTGACCGATGAAGCTCGTTTCCTTCATGCATGACGGCCAACAGCGCACCGGCGCCGTGAAGGGCGATGAAATCGTCCCGTTCGGCCTCGAAATCGGCGACGTCAACGCCATCATCGAGGGTGGCCAGCCGGCCCTCACGGCTGCCCAGAATGCAGCCGCAAATGGAGCCGGCCGGATTCCGCTCTCCGATGTCCGGCTGATGCCGCCCCTCACCCGCTTCCGCCGGGACATTCTGTGCACCGGGTGGAACTACTGGGACCACTTCGAAGAAGGGCGCGGCAAGCGCGAGGGACAGGATGTAGACCGACCGAGCCATCCGACCTTCTTCACCAAATCCCCCGACACGGCAATCGGGGCCCGTGACCCGATAGCCTTCGACGCTGAGATTTCGGAAAAGTGGGACTATGAGGTCGAACTCGCCATCGTCATCGGCAAGACCGGCCGCTCGATCTCCGAGGACCGGGCGATGGAGCACATTTTCGGCTATTGCCTGGCCAATGACGTTTCCCAGCGCGATTTGCAGCGCGCCCATGGCGGACAGTGGCTCAAGGGCAAGTCGATCGATCAAACCATGCCGCTTGGCCCCTGGCTGGTGACGGCCGAAGCATTCGATCCCTTCGATGTCGAACTCGAATGCCTCGTCAATGGCGAACGCCGCCAACATGCTTCGACCCGTCAGATGGCTTTTGCGATCCCCAAGCTGATCGCGGAGCTCTCATGGGGCATGACCCTGCATGCGGGCGATGTGCTTCTGACCGGCACCCCCGCCGGGGTCGGCAATGCCGCCGATCCGCCCTTCTTCCTCAAGGCCGGCGACGAAATCGTCTCACGCGGCGCGGGGCTGGGCGAATTGCGCAACACCATGACCGAAACAGATCTGCATTCCCCAAAACGGGGCTGACCGGACCGAACCGGGAGGACACAATGACCAACGACCCGAACGGAAGCCAGGCCGCCGCCGAACGCGGCATCACGCTGGGCGAAATCGGCCACCGCATCGTGCTCGAGAACGAGTTCGTGCGCATCTGGGAGGTCAAGCTCGAGCCGGGCGAGACCATCGATTTCCACCTGCATTACCACCCCTATATCGTGATTTCGCTGGGGGGCGGTGAAAACGAGGTCGAGACCATTTTCGGCGAGACGCGCCCGACCAACGAGCCGCTTGGCCACACCATCTTCATGAACGAGATGCGGCCCGTGCATAAGCTCACCAACAAGTCGGACGTGACCTATCTGTCCCGGCTTGTCGAACTCAAGCACATCACCTGGACCGACGAAGGTGCCCCGGACAAGCCCGAACCCGCGCCCCAGCCCGTGATGCCCGAAGACGCGGCCGATGCCTTCCGCGAAATCTTGATCCAGACCGCGGACATGGAATGGGTCGACAAGTCGCTCGACGGCCTGTCCCAGAAGATGCTGTGGCGGAACGAGGAAACCGGTGCCTCAATCGCCCTGGTGCGGTTCAAGAAGGGCGCCGGCATTCCCAACGCCCACGCCCATGCGTCGAACCAGTTCATGTACTGTTTGTCGGGACGCTACACTTACATACCGACCAACACGGTTTTGACCCCGGGTACCTTCTACTGCAATCCCACCGGCAGTGTGCACGGGCCCACCATTTGCGAAGAAGACTGCGTGCTTCTCGAGATTTATGACGGCCCGCACTATCCGGTGCGCCCGCCCTGGTACGACAATGACGAAGACGCCCGCTGAACCTTCTGGCTGGGACATCCATACCCACCTGATTCCGCCAGCATTGCTGAAGCTGGCGGACAAGGGTGCCTTCGACATGCGGCGCGACCCCAAGAAGCTGCATGTCTGCGGCCATGGCGTGCCGATCTACCCGATCTCGGATGCAACCAGGCTGATCGAGCGTATCGAGGCAGATTCCCTTGAAGGCGCAGTGGTCTCGGCTCCTCCGCCGGTCTTCCGGCCCGATCTTGCCGAGGGGAACTGCCTCGACTACGCGCGTGCGCTCAATGACGGGCTGCGGGAGGCGTGTGAAGGCCTCGACGCTCGGCTGCGGCCGCTTGCCTATCTGCCGGCCGAACGACCGGCCATTGCCGCCGAAATTGCTGCCGGCCTCGATGAGGGATGGGCGGGGGTCGTGATGGGCACCGACCTCGGCAAGCACTCTTATGCCGACAAGGCGCTCGATCCGCTCTGGCAGACCCTGTCCGACAAGGCCTTGACCCTGTTCATCCATCCCGGCTCGACACCCGACAGGCGGCTCGATCCCTTCTATCTCGGCAATCTGATCGGCAATCCGGTCGAGACCACCATCGCCACCGCGCATCTCACATTCGCCGGCGTGACGACCCGCTATCCGGCCCTCAACATCGTGCTTGCCCATGGCGGCGGCGCCACCGCCGCCCTTTCGGGGCGCTGGCAGCGCGGCCACGACACCGACCGCCCGGGCATCGACACGTCCGGCATGCCGCCCCGGGAGGCGCTCAGGCGCTTTTATGTCGACAGCCTGGTCCACGACCCCGGCGCCCTTGAACTGATCCTGGCCACCTTCGGGGAAGACCGGGTGGTACTGGGCAGCGACTGGCCCTTCCCCATGGGGGCGCCGTCTGCCGACCACGATATCGGGCGTTTGCCCGAGGATTTGCGGCACAAGATCCGCAAGACGAACGCCGAGGCCGCATTCGGTGCTCGGCTGCGCGCGCCGGGCCGTTGAGGGGGCTCGCGCCCGGCCGCGCATTATCTTGAGAAGATCCCGAAACGAATGAGAGGGCCTGTACCGGGCAGGACAGGCCCTCTCACCCGAGCCTCCGGTCCTAACGGCACCGGAGGGAGGAAGCTGATTGTCTCAAGCGGCCTGCTTCAGCGCCTCGGACAGAATGGCGACCGCCTCGTCGAGATGCGACTGCTCCATGATCAGCGGCGGCGACAGCGCGATGATGTCCCCCGTCACCCGGATCAGCAGTCCCTTCTCGAAACAGTCGACGAACACCTCATAGGCACGCTTGCCGGGTTCGCCCGGGCGCGGCGCCAGTTCGATCCCCGCGACAAGCCCGATGGTGCGGATATCGACGACATTGGGCATATCCTTGAGCCCGTGCATGGCCTGACGCCAGGTGTCTGCCATCGCCGCGCCACGCGTCAAAAGCCCTTCACTGCGGTAGATGTCGAGCGTCGCGATGCCGGCAGCGGCGGCGGCAGGATGGCCTGAATAGGTGTAGCCGTGGAACAGTTCGATCATGTTCTCCGGCCCCTGCATCAGCCCGTCATGAACGCTGCGCCGGGCGAAAACTGCCCCCATCGGGATGACACCATTGGTCAGCCCCTTGGCCGTGGTCATCAGGTCCGGCATCACATCGAAATAGTCGGCCGCGAAGGGTGTACCGAGCCGTCCGAAACCGGTGATGACCTCGTCGAAAATCAGAAGGATCCCGTACTTGTCGCAGATCTCGCGCAGGCGCTTGAGATAGCCCTTGGGCGGAATGAGAACGCCTGTCGACCCCGCCACCGGCTCGACGATCACCGCAGCGATGGTCTCTGCACCATGAAGCGTCACAAGGCGTTCGAGATCCTCGGCCCGCTCAACCCCGAACTCCGGCTCGCAGGCGGAAAACGCGTTGCGTTGGAGATCGTGAGTGTCGCGCAGATGATCGACGCCCGGCAACTGGGTGGCGAAGGTGCGGCGATTGTTGACGATGCCACCCACCGAAATGCCCCCGAACCCGACGCCGTGATAGCCGCGCTCGCGACCGATGAAGCGGGTGCGGGTCCCCTCGCCGCGGGCGCGGTGATAGGCGAGCGCCATCTTGAGCGCCGTATCGACCGATTCCGACCCGGAATTGGTGAAGAACACCCGGTCGAGCCCGACCGGTGCAATCTCGGCCAGCCGCTCGGCGAACTCGAAGGCGATCGGGTGCCCCATCTGGAAGGACGGCGCGTAATCAAGCGTCGTCAACTGACGCTCGACCGCCGAGGCGATCTCCCGCCGGCCATGCCCTGCATTCACGCACCACAACCCGGCCGTGGCATCGAGCACCTGGCGCCCGTCGGTCGAGGTGTAATACATGCCCTTGGCCTCTGCCAGCATGCGTGGGGCTGATTTGAATTGCCGGTTCGCCGTGAATGGCATCCAGTAATGAGACAGCGAGGGTTGGTTGGGGCGCGCGGTGTCAGCCATGAGTGAACTCCCTTTTACCGCATGGGAGACCTTTCACGCTGCGCCAACAAGTCCTTTTCTCTGTTTTATCAACTCATTGATTTTCATGGTTTGATGAGCGATGATTTGTTGAATATTCAACATCAGCAACAGGCCCGGGCACATGGAGATCGATGTCGGTCAGAGACTGCGTATCGTGCGCAGCCGCGCCAAGCTTTCGCAACGCCAGCTCGCTGCGCGAACCGGGGTGACGAACTCGACGATTTCGCTCATCGAATCCGGACGCACAAACCCTTCGGTCGGCGCGCTCAAGCGCATTCTCGACGGCATTCCGATTGGTCTCAGCGAGTTTTTCGCGCTCGAACCGGCCCCCGCACCAAGCCCGTTTTATGCGGCCGAAGACCTTGTCGAGATCGGCAAGGGCAGTATCTCATTCCGTCAGATCGGCCAGGACATGACCGGCTTTGCCCTGCAGATCCTGAAAGAGCGATATGCTCCCGGTGCCGATACCGGCCGGGTGCCACTGGTGCATGATGGAGAGGAAGGCGGCGTGATCATCGCCGGCCGGCTCGAAGTCACGGTCGACGACGAACGCCGCATCCTGGGGCCGGGCGATGCCTATTACTTTTCGAGCCGGCGCCCTCACCGCTTCCGCGCGGTCGGTCCCGACCCTTGTGAAGTGATCAGCGCCTGTACCCCACCGACATTTTGAGAGGATCTAGTCGGCCTCGAAATCCCCGAACCGGTCCTGCAGGTTCGTCAGCCGGTCGACGCGCTCATTGACCGTATCCCCGAGTTCGACGACCAGATTGGCCACGAACAGGTCGAGCAGCGCCACGATGGTCGCGGCACCGTCCCACAGCGGTCCGCGCGCGCCGGGGATGATCAGCGGAATGGCATCGACCTCCCGCGCCCACACACAGGCATCGTCGGTCACAAGGATAACCTTGACCCCGGCCTTGGCCGCTTCCTCGGCCAATGGACGGGCCTTGGCCGCAAAGCGCCGCACATCGAGCAAAACGAGGCAGCGATTGTCGCAACTGCCATCGAGGATTTCGGCATAGGTGCCATTGAGCCCGTCGACAAAGGTCGCCTTGGGCCGGGCATAACCGACCTGGTAGGCAAAATACTGGGCCACCCCGCGCACATTCTGCCAGGCGGCAACATACACCTCCTCGGCGGTCGCCACCTCGGTGATGGCATTCTTCCAGGCCTTTGAAAGCGTAATGTCGTAGATCGAACTGAGATCGTCGATCTGCTGCTGGATGACCTCGGCGAGCAACCGCCCGTCCTTGATGTCGTCCTGAAGCCGGTCGATCCGTCCGCGCACCTGCCAGGCGGTTCGGCTCTGGCTCTGGCGCATCTCGCGCTTGAGCTCTTCCAGCCCGTCATAACCCAGCCGCCGCAGATAGCGGCCGACGGTCATCTGGCTCACCCCCACCCCGTGCGCGATCGATTTCGCCGTTTCGAAAGGCAGCTCGGCCAGGTTCCGTTCGATATAGTTGGCGATCAGAATGTCGGTCTTGGTCTGGCGGACGTCGGGCGCCTGTAACCGCTCGATGATCTTTGCCGACATGACCAATGCCTTTCCCTATCGCGTGGCGCCGCGATGGCGGCATCCTCTTGGTGTAAGGCCGGCGCGTCGAAACGCGCCGGCCGGAATTTTGCTCCAGTGGCTCAGCCTATCTTACTGTGCCGTCTTGACCATCGTCCAGACGCGGTCGAACTGGCGGATATCTGCGCCCAGATCTTCAAAGATCTGCAGCCGGTCCATCACTTCCTGCGGCGGGTTGATTTCCTCGGAGTTGGCGATGTGATCGGGCGTCATCGTCCGGGCGGGCACGTTGGCGGTGCCATTGGTCTGCTGCTCGATGTTGAGCGCGGCCACTTCCGGCTGGGTGTAGAACTCGAGGAACTTCTGCGCGTTTTCCTTGTTCGGCGCGGATTTCAGCACGCAGATGTCTTCCTGGTACATGGTCGCCCCTTCTTCGGGAATCACATAGCCGAGCTTCTCCGGCTCACGGAACACATCAACCATGGCGCCGACAAAGAAGTGACCGGCGGCCACGTCGCCCGCTTCAACGATCGGGCGCGCATCATAGGTGAACGCGGCCACATAGGGCTTCATGTCGATGATGGTCTGGGCGGCTTCCTGCAGTTTGGCCGGATCGGTATCGTTCACCGAATTGCCATTGAGCATCAGGCCGACGCCGAGCACTTCACGCATGTCGTCGAGAAGGGTGAATTTGAGGTCCTTTTCCTTGGCGGTCTCGATCAGGTCACGCCAGCCGGTAATGTCCTTACCCAGGACTTCGCGGTTGTAGACAATGCCGACCGAACCCCAGGCATAGGGAAGGCAATATTCGCCCTTGGGATCGGACTTCGCCCGCAGGAACTGCGGATCGATATTCTTGAAGCCTTCATACTCGTTGATGTTGGTCTTCTCGAGAAGGCCGAGCTTGTCCATGATGTCCTGCATATGCACGGACGGGAACACGATGTCATAGCCCGTGGCGCCGGTCTGCACCTTGGCCAGCATCTCTTCATTCGAGCCATAGGTATCGAGGTTGACCTTGATTCCCGTGTCTTCCTCGAACTTCTGCAGCACGGCCGGGTTGATGTACTCACCCCAGTTGTAAATGTTCAGCTCACCTTGCGCGAAGGCGGAACCCGCGCCGGCTGCCATTGTCAGCGCTGCGCCGGTCACCGCCGCCTTGGCAAGGCGGGAAACCCCTGATTTCCAAGCAAAATCACTCATTCATTTTCTCCCTGGTAAGGCCGAATCCATCGAGACGGACGCCCCGTGAACAGGCCTGGATCGCGTGGATGCCGATCGCTCAGCCATTGACAACCACACCGTCATGTTATCAAAATCACTCAATCACACAATAGGTATCTCGATAACATTATTCGAATGAGCCAATAGGGCGGCTTCTTGGATAAGCTGGATGTCCGGCAGTGGGATCGGGAACCAGAGGAGGAAATTGGATGCGAGAAAGCATCATTCGGCTGGAAGGCGCAACCAAGCGGTTTCCACTGCCAGAAGGCGGCACCATCACCGCGCTCGACGCCATCGATCTCGATGTCGCACGAAACGAATTCCTGACCCTTCTCGGGCCCTCGGGCTGTGGCAAGACCACGCTCCTGCACGTCATCTCCGGCTTCGTGCAGCTCGATCAGGGCAAGATCCTGATCGATGGCGATGACATGGGTACCACGCCTCCGCACAAGCGCCCGGTCAACACGGTTTTCCAGAACTACGCGCTGTTCCCGCATATGAGTGTGGGCGACAATGTCGGCTATTCGCTGGACATCGCCCATGTCGGCAAGGCCGAACGCGTCAAACGGGTCGGCGAGGCGCTGGATCTGGTGGGTCTTGGCGGATATGCCGCCCGCATGCCGCGCCAACTCTCGGGCGGTCAGCAACAGCGGGTTGCCCTCGCCCGTGCCATCATCGCGCGCCCCAAGCTCCTCCTGCTTGACGAACCGCTTTCCGCTCTCGACCGCAATCTGCGCCAGGCCATGCAGATCGAACTCAAGAATCTGCAGGCCGAGCTCGGCATCTCCTTCATCTTCGTCACCCATGACCAGGAAGAAGCGCTGACCATGTCGAACCGCGTCGCGGTGCTCAATGGCGGCGTGATCCAGCAGATCGACACCCCGCGCAACACCTACAACTATCCCGCAAACGCCTTTGTCGCGAGCTTTGTCGGCGCCTCGAACCTGTTCGATGGCGAGGTCAGGCGCGACGGCGACAAGATCGTCATCACCACCCCGGAAAACGACACCGTCGAGGCCGTGCTGCGCGACGAGCGCTCCCTCAATGGCGGCGGCAAGCTGACCGCCATGCTGCGCCCCGAACAGTTCTCGCTCTCGGGAACCGGTGGCGCCGACAACTGCGCCGAGATCGATGTCACCGTCGACCAGATCGTCTTTATCGGCTCGACCTACGAGCTTTTGGGCAAAACCGCCGGCGGGCGGCAGATCAACGCGCTCCTGTCAGCCTCGCACCAGACCCGCATCGGCGAAATCGAGCAGTCCGGCAAGGCCCGGCTCAGCTACGATCCCGCCGCCGTGCATCTGATCCCGGCCGACGACGCGGGAGCGGCCCAATGAGCGCCCTCACCCTTCGCGCCAGACAGCGCCTCCAACTCGCCGGCCTGTTGGGACCGGTGACGGTTTTCCTCGGAATCTTCTTCCTGACGCCCCTCGTCATCATGCTGATCTACAGCTTCCTGGCGCCGGGGCTTTATGGCGGGGTGGTATGGGAGTTCTACCCCCACAACTTCGGCCGCATTCTCGGCTTTGCCGATCCGGCCTTCGAATATTTCGATCCGGTCTATTTCCAGATCTTCCTCAATTCGCTGCGCATCGCGCTGACCACCGTCGTGATCACCCTGCTGGTGTGCTATCCGGCAGCCTTCCAGATCGCGCGCCTGCCCGAGCGCTGGAAGACATTCTGCCTGTTCCTCATCACCCTGCCCTTTTTCGCCAGCCTCATCGTGCGGTTGTTCATCTGGGTGCTGATCCTCAAGCAGACCGGTTTCATCAACCAGACCCTGATGTCGCTGGGCCTCATCTCCGAGCCGCTCGACCTGATCTACACCGAGGGCGCCATCCTCCTGGGGCTGGTTTATATCTTCATTCCGTTCATGTTCCTGCCGGTCTATGCCAGCGTCGAAAAGATCGACTGGACGCTGGTCCGCGCCTCCCAGGATCTGGGCGCCAACGGTATTCAGACCTTCTGGCGGGTGATCCTGCCGCTCACCCTGCCGGGCATTCTCGGCGGCTCGATCCTTGTGTTCATCCCCTCGCTGGGGAACTTCGTGGTGCCTGCCGTGCTTGGCGGCGCCAAGGTGCTGATGCTGGGCAATCTCATCGAGCAGCAGTTTCTCGCGGCCCGGAACTGGCCGTTCGGCGCGGCCCTCGCCATGCTCGTCATGGCAGCGGTGCTGGTGCTGCTGTTCCTGTATGTGCGGTTTGAATCAAAGAGCGGCGACGACGCGCCGCTCTTGAACTAGGAGGTTTCAATGAGCTGGCTCCGCAAACTCGGCGATACCTCACTGACCACCTATACGGTCCTGTTCTTCGCCTTCATCTACCTGCCGATCGCGATCATCGTGATCTATTCGTTCAACTCCGATCCGGTGAACATGATGCGCTGGTCGGGCTTCACCTTCGACTGGTACAAGCAGATCTTCGGCTTCTCCAATGCAAGTTCCGAGGCCGCGCTCTACATCGAATCGACCGAGCAGCTTCTGGCCGCGATCCGCAACAGCCTGACGGTCGCCGCCTTCACCACTACCATCGCCACGGTGATCGGCACCGCCACCGCGCTCGCCATCTATCGCTACAATTTCTTCGGCAAGCGCTTCTATCGCACCTTGATGTTCGCCCCGATGCTGATGCCCGACATCGTGCTCGGCATTGCCTTGCTGATCTTCTTCGTCGGCGTCGGCATGCCGCTGGGCATCGGATCGATCATCATCGGCCACTGCACCTTCCTGATCTCCTACGTGTTCATCGTGGTCTCGGCCCGTCTCGCGGGCATGGACAGAACGCTCGAGAACGCCTCCGCCGATCTTGGCGCCAATGAGTGGACGACCTTCCGCCGCGTGGTGCTGCCCCAGGTGATGCCGGGGGTCATTGGTGGCGCTCTGCTCGCCTTCATCATCTCGATGGACGACCTGGTGATCACCTATTTCATTTCCGGCGTCGGCACCCAGACCTTGCCGCTATTCATCTTCGGCATGCTGCGCCGTGGCATCAAACCCGAGGTCAACGCCATCGCTGTGATGATGCTTCTGTTCTCCTTCACTGTTGCGGCCCTCGGCCTCTACTTCCGTTCACGGCGGAGGTAACCGATGGCAGCCCCCTCATCTCAAGGACTATCTATGAGCAATACTGCCGTCCGGGCCCGCGATCTCGGGATCGAATTGGAAGGTACGCCCGGCCCGTTCAACGCCATCACCGACATCTCCGATGTCGCGGTCGGCCTCAAGACGATCATCGAGGACACACCGCGTCCCGGCCGTCCATTGCCGGTGCGCACCGGGGTGACCGCCATCATGCCGCATCACAGCGCCCGGACCCCGGTACCCGTGTGGGCCGGTGTGCACCGTTTCAACGGCAATGGCGAGATGACCGGCACCCACTGGATCGCCGATGGCGGCTACTTCCTCGGCCCGGTCGTGCTCACCAACACCCATGCGGTCGGCATGGCACATCACGCTACGGTCAAGTGGATGCTGGACCGCTATGCGGGCACTTATGATGGCTCCGAGCATCTGTGGTTGATGCCGGTGATCGCGGAGACCTATGACGGCGCGCTCAACGACATCAACGGCCTGCCGGTCACCGAGACCGATGTCCGCGAGGCTCTCGACACCCTGCAGTCGGGTCCGGTGCCTGAAGGCAGTGTCGGCGGCGGCACCGGCATGATCGCCTATGAGTTCAAGGCCGGCACCGGCACAGCGTCACGGCGCGTCCGGGTCAAGGGCACCGACTACACGGTCGGCGCGCTTGTTCAGGCCAATCACGGCATGCGCGACTGGTTCAACGTTCAGGGCGTGCCGGTGGGCAAATTCATGACGGACAATCTGATCCTCGAACGCGAGACGGGATCGATCATTGTGGTCATCGGCACTGACGCGCCGCTGGCCCCGCACCAGATCAAACGCCTGGCGCGCCGCGGATCGATCGGCATCGGACGCAATGGCACGGTCGGCGGCAATGGTTCGGGCGATATCTTCCTCGCCTTTTCGACCGCCAACCCCAAGGGACCGCTGCACGGCGAACCGGCGGAGCTCGATTTCACGATGATGAACGACCGTTATTGCGATGCGCTTTATGAGGCCGCCGTCCAGTGCGTGGAGGAATCGGTGCTCAATGCCATGGTCGCCGCCCGCGACATGGGCGGCACCGAGGCCGATCGTTTCCTCGTCAAGGCGATCGATCACAACGCCCTGCGCGAACTGTTGGAACGGCACGGCAGGAAGCTCATCCATGCGCCGATCGCCGCGTCGAACTAGACCGGGATCGGTTGCGTCGAACCGCGAAGAACGGGAGCGTGGGTAACCTGTCCAGCCTGGCTCTCAGAACGAGGGGAGAGATCAAGGTGCTACCTCGATACATCCACCCTCGTCATTCTCGGGCTTGACCCGAGAATCCATGATGAGGTCAGGCTCGGTCAGCCGTCATAATCATCCACGGCCGCCGAACCTAGTGCGATACCTCATGGACCCTCGGGTCAAGCCCGAGGGTGACGAGGAATGGGAGCAGCTCGGTACGAAACGTTCCAAGCTGTCCCGGATCTCATCCCAACCCGGATCAACACAAAGGCCGCCCCCGGATCTCTCCGGGGGCGGCCTCTTGGTTTCGGTCCCGATGCTCGGCTAGCGACGGGCCGAAAGGCTGTCGGCGAGATCGACAAGGGAGAGGAACTCGGCACGATAGCCGCCCTCGTCTTCGCCGCGTGCGTCGGCGGCAATCTCGCGAATATCCTCGAAGCTGAACCCGGCAAGCTGATCGACATCGCGCAGCTTCTGCCCGAAGGCGCCGACCGCGGTCGAGAAGCGCACGTCCTCCGGCAACTCACCAAAGGCCATCTCGTTCGCTGCCGTCACCGGCTGCTCGATCAAGCGGCTTTCGGATTCTCCCGGTGCCTTGTAACGCAGCTTGAAGAAGGCGAATTCGTCGGCAGGGCCATCGGAGACGACAGGCTCGCCCTCATCTTCCTCACCATAGCGCAGGGGATCGACACTGACGGCCGAGGAGCCGACCGGCACGATCTCATAAATCGCCGTGACCTGGTGGCCGGCACCGATATCACCGGCATCGACCCGGTCATTGTTGAAATCCTCGCGGGCAAGGCCACGGGTCTCGTAGCCGATCAGCCGGTATTCGGCGACAACGGCCGGGTTGAATTCGACCTGGATCTTCACATCCCCGGCAATGGTTTCGAGGGTCGAGCCAACTTCTTCGACCAGCACCTTGCGAGCCTCGCGGAAGCTGTCGATATAGGCGGCATTGCCATTTCCGTTCTGGGCCAGCGCCTGCATCAGCGCATCGTTGTAATTCCCCGAACCGAACCCGAGCACCGAGAGCGAGGTCCCTTCATCGCGCTTGTCGGCAATGAAGTCCTTGAGCTGTTCGGGTTCGGATATCCCAACATTGAAATCGCCGTCGGTCGCCAGGATCACCCGATTAACCCCGCCATCGATCCGCGCTTCTTCGGCGAGACTGTAGGCAAGCTCGATCCCCGCCGCCCCGGCGGTCGAGCCGCCCGGATTGAGGGTTTCGATGGCACGCGCGATCTTCGCCTTTTCGCTGGCGCTGGTCGGCTCGAGAACCGTGCCGGCACTGCCTGCATAGGTCACGATCGAGATGGTGTCGTCTTCGCCCAATTCGTCGAGTAGCAGCATCAGCGAGCGCTTGAGAAGCGGCAGCTTGTCGGGCTCGTCCATCGATCCCGAAGTGTCGATCAGGAGCACCAGATTGACCGGATTGTCGATCTCGGCCGGTGCGCGGCCATTGAGCGCCACATGCATCAGCCTGGTCTCCGGGTTCCAGGGCGTCTGGAAAACGGAAATCGTCGGCTCGAACGGCGCATCACCGGTTTCGGGCAGCGGATAATCGTAGCGGAAATAGTTGATCATCTCCTCCACCCGCACCGCGCCGGGAGACGGCAAGCGCCCCTCTTCCAGAAGGCGCCGGACATAGGCATAGGAGGCGGTATCGACATCAATCGAGAAGGTCGAAACCGGCTCTTCCGCCGCCACCTTCAGCGGCGAGTTCTCGAAATCCTCGAACCGGTCGCCATTCGGCCGTTCGGGCATCACATAGCCCTCTTCGCTGCTGAACATCCCGCCCGCCATGGCGGCATCAGGCGCTGGCTGGCCGGCAGCCTGCTTGCTCATCAGCATGGGTTGCGGCGCCCGCGAGGGCGGCACCGAGGCCGGCTCTGTGTTGACGACATCGTCGAGCGACAGGGTCCGGCTTCTGTCAGTCGGCGCGGCCTGATCGCGAACCATCAACTCCTGGACGTCCGCTCCGGTGAAGTCCTGCTCGGCCTCCTGAGG
Source organism: Cucumibacter marinus DSM 18995 (assembly GCF_000429865.1). Classification (GTDB taxonomy): domain Bacteria; phylum Pseudomonadota; class Alphaproteobacteria; order Rhizobiales; family Devosiaceae; genus Cucumibacter; species Cucumibacter marinus. The sequence goes on along the minus strand of NZ_AUCR01000002.1, from coordinate 112,183 downwards.
TTCGCTGGCCGCCAGATTGCCCATGGGCGCAGACTCATCCGCGTCGGGCAGAGTGCGGGGCGCAGGCTCGACCACGGGTTCGGGCGCCGGCTGCGGCAAGGCATCGTTGAGGTCGGTCTTGTTGGCAGCGGTTTCAGTGTTGGCGCGGTTCTCGACCGTGCCGCCTGCCTCGCCATCCTGGCGCAAGGCTTCCTCAGCCGTTTCCGGTTGGTTTTCACCGGTCACCACCGGCACCGGGGCATTGGCCGGGGTCAAGGCTGTCGAATTGATGAGCTGCAGCGCAAGCGGGGTCAAAAGAATGCCAATGACAGCGGCGCCGATCGGAACACGATAATCCATGATGGAGGTCCTTCCCAAATCTCTCACGATAGATTTGAGACGCCCCAGCAAACCCGATCCTTGGACCGGTTCGCGATTTTTTTCAGAAACGCCTTCTCGCGCGCTTTCAAAAGCGGTCATTGCCGCCGTCAACGCGGCGGTCCGCGCCTTGTCATCTGGCGCCGGCGCGGCAATGTTCTTCAGCGATGTCAGCTCGTCTTTCTCGCTCATGATCGCCTCACACGGCTCCTTTCAGAGCCTTCTTGGCCTCGTGGATGTACCAGGAGACCGTTGCTTCCTTGCAGCCCATCACCACTGCCGCTTCGGCATGGTTGAGCTCTTCTGCGTAAACCAGCAGCACCGCGTCGCGCTGCTTGTCCGGCAGCGCCCTGACGGCACGCCAGAGATCCTCGTTCTCGAGGTGCGTTGACTGATCGGGGTCAATGGCATCGCTCGTCTCGCTGGCGAGCGCCTCGGCCTTCTTGCTCTGCCGTTTCTGCACGCGGCGATAGTCATGGGCGGCATTGATGGTCAACCGGTAGAGCCAGCTCGTCAGCTTCGAGCGCCCGTCAAATCCCATGATGGCCGTGGCCAGCTTGATGCAGACATTCTGCGCCACATCCTCGGCATCGGCCTGGTTGCCGAGCCATTTGTAGCCAACCCGATAGATGAATTCGTAATGCCGGTTGATGAGCGCGGCAAAAGCCGCCCGGTCGCCCGCTTGCGCCCGCGCCACAAGCCCTTCGTCGCCGGCCGGCTCATCCATGATGCGGGCCGGGGGCCGGACAATAGGGATCGGGGCGGGCCGCAAGCGCGGCCCTGCCATGGTGGAGGCGGCTGTGTGCACCGTTCATCCTCATCGCCACATTCCTGGTTCAGCGATGAGACGACGCATCACGCGCAATCCTTGGAAAGTTTTTTGACAGCGTTCAGGCGGCTTCGGCGCGGGGCCGCGCTTCGGCGATCCAGCCACCGCCCAGCACTTCGGCGCCCGGCTCGTCCTCGGCATAGAATACGCAGGCCTGTCCCGGCGAAACACCATAATCGCCATCCATCAGCACGACGTCCACATGCCCGTCCTCGGTCAAATAGATCCGCGCAGGCTGTGGCGGCCGCGTCGAGCGCAGCTTGACCATGACATCGAGGCCATTGCCCGCAGCCGCTGTTTCGAGCGGTTCGGCACCCAGCCAGTTGATGTCCCGAAGCCGCACCGTGCGGGTCTCGAGCGCCTCGCGCGGGCCGACGATCACATGACCCTTGGCCGCATCGAGCTTGACGACATAAAGCGGTTCCCCCGCGGCAATGCCGATCCCCCGTCGCTGGCCGATGGTGAAATTGATGATGCCCTTGTGCCGCCCGAGCACCCGCCCGTCGAGATGGACGATATCGCCGGGCTCCATCGCCTCGGGACGCAGCTTTTCGATGACATCGGTATAGCGCCCTTCGGGCACAAAGCAGATGTCCTGGCTGTCCGGCTTGGCCGCAACCACAAGCCCCATATCCATCGCCCGCTTGCGGGTTTCGTCCTTGGTCATGCTGCCGAGCGGAAAACGCAGGAAATCAAGCTGTTCCTGGGTGGTGGCAAACAGGAAATAGCTCTGGTCGCGGGTATCATCGACCGGGCGCCTCAGAACGCGGCGGCCATCCTCCTCCACGGAGCGGATATAGTGACCCGTCGCCAGGCAGTCCGCGCCGAGACCCCTGGCAACCGTCAAAAGGTCTTCGAACTTCACCGTCTGGTTGCAGGTGACGCAGGGAATGGGCGTCTCGCCGCGCAGATAGCTGTCGGCGAAGTCTTCGATAACCGAATCCTTGAAGCGGCTTTCATAGTCGAGCACGTAATGCGGGAAGCCGAGGGCCTCGGCCACCCGGCGCGCATCGTGAATGTCCTGACCGGCGCAGCACGAGCCCTTGCGATGGGTCGCGGCACCATGATCATAGAGCTGAAGCGTGACCCCGATGACCTCATAGCCTTCGGCAGCCAGCATGCCGGCCACGACCGAGCTGTCGACGCCACCGGACATGGCGACCACGACGCGCGTTTCTGCGGGCGGCTTGGCGATTTCAAGTGAGTTGCGCATTTCCGTTCCGATTGGGTTCAAGGGCCAATGGATGCGCCTGTCTAGCTCAAACCGGCCCGGCCATCAATCATGCAGGCCCCTCGCCCCGGTAGCATCTGCCGCTTGCCCGGCACATTTTGCCGTCCCGGCGCGGGTCGCAGCGACAGACGCCCCGTCACATGACGCCGTAAGCTTCTGTAATAGCGAAATTATTTCCCCTTCCCCAGAACTGGCAAGCTGCTTGCTTTGATCTCAGTGAGTTATTGCGCCCAAACCAATGGCGAGACGGAACCGGCAACAGTGATCGACTTCAGCGCCCTATTACAGAGCCCCCAGCTCCAAGCCGTCGGCAAATCTGCCGGTGATGCGCTTGGCGGCAAGGGCTTGGGCAACAAGAACGCGATGGCCGGTTTTGCCGCGGTCCTTGAAGGGTTGATGGGCAGGCCCGAGGGCAACCCCTCCCGGACCAGCGAAGGTCACTTCAATCTCGGCATCGGCGGCAGATCGGCCGGCGCCCAGCAGCGCAACGGGCTGTTGAGCGGAATCGCCATCAATGGCGAGGCCATCCCGCTCGAAGACCTCAACCTGCTGACGCCTGAACAGATCGCCGAACTGATCGCCCGGCAACAGGCCGAAGGCACCCAGGAAACGTCCGGGGATGACGGCGAAACAGGCCCGGCAGCCATTCTCACCGAGCTGACGGACGCGATCAGCGATCTGCTCGCCTATATCAAGCAGGCTTCCGGTGAGGAGAATGCCGAACCCGGCGCTGATGGCGAAGGCGGACAAACGCCTGCCTTTGATCTCGATACGGCGCTGACCCTGGTATCCCGGCTCGACAAGGCCCTGGCTGCCGTCAGGACCCAGCCCGGCCTCGCCGGCACGCTGAAAGCCATTAACGGCTTCAACGGACTTGTGAATGTCGCCGGCAAGGCTATCGAACGCGCCATGGGTGAAGCCGGCCTGCCCGGTCTGGGTGCCAACGCAGATGGCGATGGCGCTGCCACCGATGCCACACGCCTTCCCAAGGCCCAGCTCATGGCTATGCGCGAACTCGCCGACGCTGCCGAAGCACTCAAGGGATTTGGCCGCACCAGCGCGACGGGAGAAATCGACGGCGATGCGCGCCCGCTTGAGCAGCTCGGCGACAAGCTGGAACTGGCCGCCAAGAAACTCGCCGAACTGGCCCGCAGCGCCGGCACCAATGCCGATGGCGACCTTGGCGGCGACCTCGACAATCTCATGGAACAGCTCAAGACCTTCCGTCAGGCCTTGCGTGGTGAAGGCGTTGGCCAGAGCGCCGATGCGCGCACGGAATTGACAAAGGCCGCCGACCCGAACGCGAGCCAGATCGGTAAGCCGGATCTGAATGCCAATCTGCCTGCCGGGCTGACCTCACCCGACACAAAGGCAAAACCAAACCCCGAAGGTGAGGCGAACCGCCCCGAGATCGGCGCCAGGCCCGATCCCGCGCAACGCTCCGACCATGCCCGCCCGGGCGTGGCGGACGGCAAGGCACAGGGTGGGCCGCCCCCGGGGACCGCCCCGTCTGCCCCCGGTCCCGATGGCTCGGCGCAGGCCAATAATGGCGCCATGTCCGATGCCATGGCCCAGCCCGGCAGCGGTGCGGTACCGGACGCGAGCCAGATGGGCCTCAAGTTCGAAGGCGCCCTTGCCGCCCGCGCCGGGGCCGGCACCCCGGTCCATCAGGCCTTGTCGCAGTTCTCCGTGCCCTCGATCGCAGTCGAGATCGCCCGCCAGGTCACCAACGGCATGAACCGGTTCCAGATCCGGCTCGACCCGCCGGAAATGGGCCGCATCGATGTGCGGCTCGATATGGACGGGGACAAGGTCACGGCCCGCCTCACCGTCGACAAACGCGAAACCCTCGACCTGCTGATGCGCGACCAGCGCGCACTCGAACGGGCCCTCGCCGATGCCGGACTGAATGGCAAGCAGGCATCCCTTGAATTCTCCCTGAGACAGGATCAGGACGGCGCCGGAAACGGTGCCGGCAATGGTTCGGATCAGGGCCGCTCGGATCCGGTCTTTGGCGGATCCTCTGACGAACGCGAACCCAACGCGCCTGCAGCCGCGACCGCGATCTATCGCGGCACCGTCCGGCCAGGCGGACTCGACATCTCGGTTTAGGAGGCCATTATGCCCCTCGACGCCCTCTCCGCATCAGGCGCCACCACCACCTCGGCGGGCCTGAACAAATCCAAGGCCTCGATCGCGGAAAATTTCGACACTTTCCTGTCGATCCTGACGACCCAGCTCAAGAACCAGAACCCGCTGGAGCCGCTCGACACCAACCAGTTCACTCAGCAGCTGGTTCAGTTCACCTCGGTCGAACAGCAGCTCAAGACCAATGAGTATCTGGAGGCCCTGATCCTGGCCAATCAGAGCGTGGGCCAGACCCAGGCGACCAGCTTCATCGGCAAGACCGTCACCGCCTCGGGCGCCAATTCCGAACTGAGCGGCGGGCAGGCGGAATGGAGCTACTCGCTGCAGGCCGACGCGCCAAAGGCCTATATCTCGATCCGCGACCAGTCCGGGCGCACGGTCTTCTCCGAGCAGACCTCCCTGGGGGCCGGCGAGAACACCTATGTCTGGGATGGCGTCACCAATGACGGCACCTCGGCCGGCGACGGCACCTACTCCATCACCATCGATGCCCGAAATGAGGAAGGCCAGTATGTGCCCGTCTCGACCCAGACCACCGGCGTCGTCGATGGCGTGGACTTCGGCTCCTACGAACCGATCCTGATCGTGGGCGGCGCACGCGTGAAGATGTCGAGTGTGAATTCCGTCTCGGCCAACTGATCGGGCTTTGCGGCGGCCCCGCGTGAGGCCGCCGGACCACGCCATTTCCCTACCCGCGTCGAAAAAAGCTTCGCTCTCAAACTCTTAACTGAATCTAACCGCTCGCTTAGCTCTTTCTTAAGTCAGAAGGGCTAGTGTGAGGGAAGGTTATGGTCAGGTTGAGTATGAGAGTAAAATGACCGTATCGATGCGTCCGCGCGTGAAGTATGTCATTGGCCCGGACGGCAGTCCGTTAACGATTGCCGACCTTCCGCCGAAAAACACGAAGCGCTGGGTAATCCGCCGCAAGGCTGAAGTCGTCGCTGCTGTCCGTGGAGGTTTGTTGAGCCTTGAAGAGGCCTGCGAGCGTTACACGTTGAGCGTTGACGAGTTTCTGAACTGGCAGGCTGCGATCGACAAGCATGGGCTTGCCGGGCTTCGCACCACATGGATCCAGCACTATCGGGAAAACTGACGGCCCCACCCGAGGTCATTTGAGATCAGCCCGCCCTTCCAGGCGGGCTTTTTTCGTGCCCGCAAAGCCCCGCCTCAAGGCAGTTTCTGCCCCCCGTTCGCAAATTGCTACAGATAGTTAAGACCTTGTTTACCACCCGCTAGGTAATTTTTGCCTACGAGGTTGGGAGTGACGGGTGCTTCGCCCGTGGACATGAGGGTCTTGTAGGTAGTGAACGGCTTTATGGAATTCCTCAATCGCCTGGGCATCGCCCGCGTCGCCGCCATGGGCGTGGTGACGGTGATGCTGCTGGGCTTCTTCGCCTTTCTGATCCTGCGCTTCACCGCTCCGCAGATGGCGCCAGTCTATACCGGTCTCGATTTCGACGACTCCGCCGCCATCGTCGGCGAACTCAAGCGCCTCAATATTCCTTACGAATTGCGCGGCGAAGGTGATTCCATTCTCGTGCCGCGCGACCAGATCACGACCGTGCGCATGAGCCTCGCCGAATCCGGCCTGCCGAGCCGCGGCCAGGTCGGTTACGAAATCTTCGACCAGCAGAACACGCTTGGCGCCACGAGCTTCGTGCAAAACGTCAACAAACTGCGCGCCCTTGAAGGCGAATTGGCCCGCACCATCGCTTCGTTGACCCGCGTGCGCTCTGCCCGAGTGCATCTGGTCATTCCCGAACGGGAACTGTTCCGGCGTGAAGCCAAGGCCCCGTCCGCTTCGATTGTTCTGGAGGTTCGCGGCGCCCTTTCCGCGGGTGAGATCCGCTCCGTGCAGCACCTTGTCGCCTCTGCTATTGAAGGCCTGACCCCGAACCAGGTCTCGATCGTCGATGCCTCCGGCCAGCTCCTGGCCACCGGCACCACAGGCGAAGAAGGCGCCGCCGTCGCCAGCCTTTACGAAGAACGCACGCTTGCCTTCGAGAACCGGACCCGGCAGCGACTGGAGGACATGCTCTCGAACGTCGTCGGGCCGGGCCGTGCCCGGGTTCAGGTTTCCGCCGAACTCGACATGAATCGCATGACCCAGACCACCGAGAGCTACGATCCCGATGGTCAGGTCGTGCGCTCAGCCCAGACCCGGGAATCGAGCGATGCGGCTTCAGGTGGCGGCACCGATGGTGCGGTCTCGGTCGCCAATGAACTGCCCGGCTCCGAGGGCGGCAACAACGCGGCCGGGGCCAACACCCAGCAATCCTCGATCACCGAGGAGACCATCAACTACGACATCTCCAAGACCACTCAGACCGTGGTGACCGAGGCCGGCGCCATCAAACGCCTCTCGGTCGCAGTAGTGGTCGATGGCACCTATGTCTCGGACGCAGGGGGCTCCGCGACCTACACCCCGCGCTCCGCCGAGGAACTGGCCCAGATCGAATCCCTGGTGCGCTCGGCCATCGGTTTTGAAGAAGGCCGCGGTGATCAGGTCGAGGTCGTCAATCTCCAGTTCGCCGAACGTCCCGACCTGCAGCTGCCCCCGTCAGAGGCCAGCCTGTTCGACTTCACCCGCGACGACATCATGTCTGGCGCGGAGATGGCGGTAACCCTGTTGATCGCCCTGGCGCTCGTCTTCTTCATCATGCGCCCGCTGGTGCGGCGGGTGCTTGAACCCGAACCCGAACCTGTTGCCCTGCCCGGCGGTCAGCAAGCCATGATGTATGCAGAGGGCGGAGAACAAATGGGCGACGACATGGAACTCCCCCAGGTCGATCCCAAGGCCGAGGCGCAGGCGCAGGCAAACAATGAGTGGATGGACAAGGCATCGAAGCTCGGCGAGGCCCAGTTCAAGACCATCCAGCGCGTCGGCAGCCTGGTGGAAGAAAATCCCAAACAGGCCTCCCTCATCATCCGTGATTGGCTGAACCAGGCAGCATAAGGGTCCGCAGAACGTCTATGTCGCAAGCTCCGGCAACAATGAACGCCAATAATGGCAAGCTGATCGTTGAGAAGAACGCGGCCCACCGCGAACTGAACGGCGACGAGAAAGCTGCTGTCGTTCTGTTGGCGCTTGGCCCCGATTTCGGGCGGCCAATTTTCGAGGAACTCGACGAGATCGAGATCCGTCAGCTGTCGCGCGCCATGGTCAATCTCGGCCCGATCACCCAACAGATGCTGGACGACCTGTTCGTGAATTTCGTCACCTCGCTGACCTCGAACGGTTCACTGTCAGGCAACGCGGATTCCACCGAACGCCTGCTGTTGTCTTTCCTTTCGCCGGAACGCGTCGATTCCATCATGGAAGAAATCCGCGGACCCGCCGGCCGCAATATCTGGGAGAAGCTCTCCAACGTTCAGGAAGACGTGCTCGCCAGTTTCCTCAAGAACGAATATCCGCAGACAGTCGCGGTGGTTCTCTCCAAGCTGACGACGGATCACGCCAGCCGGGTTCTCGGCTCTCTGCCCGAGGAACTGGCCATGGATGTGGTCGCGCGCATGCTGGCGCTCGAACCGGTGCAAAAGGAAATCCTCGACAAGATCGAGAACACCCTGCGTACAGAGTTCATGTCGACGCTTTCGCACACCCGGCGCCGCGACAGCCACGAGCAGATGGCCGACATCTTCAACGCCTTCGACCGCCAGACCGAGGCGCGCTTCCTCACCTCTCTCGAGGAACTGAACCGAGAATCCGCCGACCGCATCAAGGCGCTGATGTTTACCTTCGACGATCTGACCAATCTCGAAAGCGCGGGGATCCAGACCCTGCTGCAATCGGTCGAAAAGGGCGAACTCTCGCTCGCGCTCAAGGGCGCCAACGACGCCACCAAGGACTACTTCTTCCGCAACATGTCGGCCCGCGCCGCCAAAAACCTCAAGGAAGACATGGAAGCCATGGGCCCGGTTCGGCTCAAGGATGTCGACGAAGCGCAATCCAAGCTCGTCAACATCGCCAAGGACCTCTCTGCACGCGGCGAGATCGTCATTTCCAAAAACCGCGGGGACGAGGAGATGGTGGCCTAAATGTCGAGCGCTGCGCAGCCCGAGAAATTCCAGTTCGACCGCGACCTTGCACGGGTCCGCAAGCGCACGCGCACGCTGGCCGAGGAGGATTTCGACGCCCTCATCGAGCAGACGCGCCAGCAGGCTTATGCCGAAGGCCACGCAGCCGGCGAAAAGAGCGCCACCGTCAAGGCCGCCGAGGCCCTGGCGCAGGCGGCCAACAAGCTGGCGACAAACGGGATCAACCTTGTCGAGGCCATGGCCCAGCGCGAACGCAATCATCGGGACGAGGCGGTGGAACTGGCCGCCTCCGTTGCCCGCCGGCTCGCCGCCCATCTGGTGGTGCGCGAACCGGTTGCCGAACTCGAAGCATTGTGGCGCGATTGCCTGGCCTCGCTCGAGCGCGCGCCGCATGTGGTAATCCGCTGCCATCCGGACATCGCTGATGCCGTGAAGCAGATGGCGGAACAGCATGCCAGCGAACGCGGCTATGCCGGCCGGCTGGTGATCATGGGCGATCCCGACATCCTTCTGGGTGACGGACGCATTGAATGGAATGAAGGCGGGATCGCCCGGGACAGCGAGGCGATCTCAGCCGAGATCAACAAGAAGCTTCACCGCTTCATCATGGCCGATCGCCCGGCGGGCGAAACCGGCCCCGACACCGAAACAGCCGGCGCCACCGCGCCGGCCGGGGAAACTGAGCAATGAGCGACGAAAACGAACCCGGCGGACCGGGCGAGGATCCCAACCAGGGCGTGGGCCTTGAGGAAATGTCCCCCGATGCCAATGACGATGTCGATGTGATGCCCGGCGACAAGACCGCCGCCGATCTCGAGGCGGTCTTTGATGTCCCGGTGCGCATTTCCGCCGTTCTTGGCCGGACCCGCATTCCGGTCGCCAATCTTTTGAAACTCGATGTCGGCAGCGTCCTCGAACTCGACCGCCAGGTCGGTGAGGCCATCGACATCTATGTCAACGACCGTCTGGTGGCGCGTGGCGAAATCGTGCTCGTCGAGAACAAGCTCGGCATCACCATGACTGAAATCATCAAGGCCGGCTGAGCCGGCACGAGGGAGACAACCGATGCGGCTTCTGATCATCGGCGCACTGGAAGGCCAACTAAGCCAGGCGACCAAACTCGCCATGGATGGTGGCGCCAAGGTAGCCCACGCCGATACCATCGAGGTGGCGCTTGCGAGCCTGCGGGCCGGGCGCGGCGCCGATCTGCTGCTCGCCGATGTCATGATCGACATCCCTGCACTGATCGCCTCGCTCGAGGCCGAGCGGATCCATGTACCATTGGTGGCCTGCGGCACCGAAAGCAATGCGGCCGCCGCCGTCAACGCCATCCGCGCCGGGGCCAAGGACTACATCCCCCTGCCCCCCGATGCGGAGCTGATCGCCGCCGTCATCGCCGCCGTGGCCCGCGAGTCGAGCGATTTTCTATACCGTGATCCCTCGATGGCGCGCATCGTCAAGCTGGCCGACCAGGTCGCCCCATCCGATGCCAGCGTGCTGATCACCGGGGAAAGCGGCACCGGCAAGGAGGTGATGGCCAAATACCTGCACGCCCGCTCCAAGCGCGCCGCCCAGCCCTTCATCTCGATCAATTGCGCCGCCATCCCCGACAACCTGCTCGAATCTGAACTCTTCGGGCATGAAAAGGGCGCCTTTACCGGCGCTGTCAGCCGCCGCGTCGGCAAGTTCGAGGAAGCCCATGGCGGCACCCTGCTGCTCGATGAAATCTCGGAAATGGATGCCCGCCTGCAGGCCAAGCTGCTGCGCGCCATCCAGGAACGGGTGATCGACCGGGTCGGGGGCACCAAGCCGGTATCCGTCGATATCCGCATCATCGCCACCTCGAACCGCGACCTCGCAGAAGCCGTGCGCGAAGGCAGTTTCCGCGAAGACCTTCTGTTCCGGCTCAACGTCGTCAATCTGAAGATGCCGGCGCTGCGCGACCGGCCAGGCGATGTGATCATGCTGGCGGATCACTTCATCAAAAAATATGCCGAAGCCAATGGTGTGCCGGCGCGCCCGCTTTCCGAAGAAGCGCGCACCCGGCTGACCGCGGCCCGCTGGCCGGGTAATGTCCGCGAACTTGAAAACACCCTGCATCGCGCCGTGCTGCTGGCCACCGAAGACGAGATTACCCCCGAGGCGATTCTCACCCCCGATGGCGGGAGCCTTGGAGGGCCGGAAAGTGGCGATGCCGTCGCGGCCCAGGCCGTGGCCGCGGCTGAAACCATTTCACGCAGCTTTGTCGGGCGCACCGTGGCCGATGTCGAACGCGACCTGATCCTGGATACGCTCGATCATTGCCTGGGCAACCGCACCCATGCCGCGAATATTCTCGGCATTTCGATCCGCACCCTGCGCAACAAGCTCAACCAATACACCGATGAAGGGGTCAGCGTTCCCGGCCCCGGCGAACAGCGCTCAAGCGCCGCCTAGGATGAACAGCCCCATGATGGCGCGACAGGAAACCCTTTATGTCTGACACGGCCAACCAGGCGCCCCGCCCCGGCGGCGCCTCGTTCGTTCCGTCCTTCAAGGACATCGCGAACCTTCTGCGTCAGTCCGACATCGCGCTCGCGGTGGCGGTGCTGGCCATTCTGGTCGTGCTCATCCTGCCGATGCCGCCCATCATGCTCGACATGTTGCTGGCGATTTCGATCGTGTTCTCGGTCCTCATCCTGATGACCGCGTTGTTCATCCAGACCCCGCTCGAATTCTCGGCCTTTCCAACGGTTCTGCTGATCGCCGCCATGATGCGGCTGGCGCTCAATCTCGCCTCGACCCGTCTGATCCTCGCCAATGGCCACCAGGGAACCGACGCCGCCGGCTCGGTGATCCAGGCCTTCGGCAACTTCGTGATGAACGGGAATTTCGTGATCGGGATCATCGTCTTCGCGATCCTGATCATCGTCAATTTCGTCGTGATCACCAAGGGTTCGGGCCGCATCGCGGAAGTCGCCGCCCGCTTCAACCTCGATGCCATGCCCGGCAAGCAGATGGCGATCGACGCCGATCTGAGCGCCGGCCTGATCGACGAGACCACCGCCCGCGACCGCCGCAAGACCCTTGAGGACGAAAGCTCCTTCTTCGGCTCGATGGATGGTGCATCGAAATTCGTGCGCGGCGACGCCATCGCCGGGCTGTTGATCACTTTCATCAATATCGTTGGCGGCATCATCATCGGCATGGGCCAGCAGGGCCTCTCGATCGCCGAAGCCGGCAACAACTACACCCTGCTGACCGTCGGCGACGGGCTTGTCAGCCAGATCCCTGCCCTGATCGTTTCAACCGCTGCCGGCCTGCTGGTCTCGAAGGCCGGTGTGACCGGCGCCGCCGACAAGGCGCTGGCGGCACAGTTCACCGGTTATCCCCGGGCGCTCGGCATGTCGTCGGTCGTGATGGCCCTGATGGCGATCCTGCCCGGCATGCCGGTCATTCCGTTCCTCGCACTGTCCGGGATCACCGGCTATCTCGCCTTCCGCGCGCGCCGCGCCAAGGCCGAGGCCGCGCAAAAGGAGATCGCCGAAAGCGTGGCGCAGCAGGCCGCCACCGAGGCCAAGCAGGAAGAGGCCCCGATCACCGAAAGCCTGCGCATGGACGATCTCAAGCTCGAGCTCGGCTACGGCATTCTCTCGCTGGTCAAGGAAGACGAGGCGGGTACCGACCGGCTCTCCGAACAGATCAAGGCCTTGCGGCGCCAGCTCGCGACCGAGATGGGCTTCATCATGCCGTCGGTGCGCATCCTTGACAATATGCAGCTTGAGCCCAACGTCTATAAGGTCCGCATCAAGGAGGTGGAGGCCGGTGCCGGCCAGGTCCACCCCAACCAGTTCATGGTGATGGATCCCATGGGCGGCGAGATCAAGCTGCCTGGCACTCATACCATCGAGCCCACTTTCGGCCTGCCCGCCACCTGGGTCGACGCGGCCCTGCGCGACGAAGCCGAAATGCAGGGCTTCACCATTGTCGACCCGGCCTCCGTGATCTCGACCCATCTGACCGAGGTCATCAAGTCCAACGTCGCCGACCTGTTGAGTTATGCCCAGGTGCAGGAGTTGCTCAAGGAACTGCCCAAGGACCAGCAAAAGCTCGTCGAGGACCTCGTTCCCAATCAGATCTCGATTTCCGGGATTCAGCGCATCCTGCAGATGCTGCTCTCCGAACGGGTCTCGATCCGCGACCTGTCCACCATTCTCGAAGGCATCGCCGAAGTCGCCGGGGCCCGCGACACCCAGGGCATCGCCGAGCATGTGCGTGTCCGCCTTGCCCGCCAGATCTGCGCTTCGAACTCCGGCCCGGACGGCACTTTGCCGATCCTGACCCTTTCGCCCAACTGGGAGCATGAATTCGCCTCCGCCATGGTGGGCGAAGGCGCCGACCGGCATCTGGCCATGGCGCCCTCCAAGCTCCATGATTTCATCCACCAGGTGCAGGGCGCCTATGAGAATGCGGCCCAGCTCGGCGAGATCCCCGTTCTCATTACATCGCCCAGCCTTCGGCACCACATCCGCTCGATCGTCGAACGCTTCCGGCCCCAGACCGTGGTCATGAGCCAGAACGAGGTCCACCCCCGCGCCAAACTCAAGACTGTCGGCAGCATCTGATCGGGGTGCCGCCGACGGGCCCGCGCGGCCGGCGATTACATAAAACTTTACCGAGTTTGCCCGCCGCTTCTTTACCTTGATCCGCGAAAGCCCTTCTCCTCGCGCCGCTGTTAACCGCCAGAGCGCAACGCCTCCTGTATTTTCAGCCTGAATACGGCACCGGAAAACCGGGCCAGCCAATTGGGACAGGCGTTACGAGGCGAAGATGGGAAATCTCACTGAAGTGGTAGGTGGCGGCACCTTTGGCCGCGACCTTGTGTCGGTCAAGCACAACATGCTCGATAGCGGGCTGTTCACCGACGATGCCCTGGCGGATCTGATCGACCGCTATCCGCGCGAATATTTCATGTTCGACACCATGATCGTGGATGGCGCCCGCCAGGTGTGGCGGCATGGCGATCCGTCCGATCTGTCGGGCAAGGAAATCCTCGAGGCGATCAAGAACGGCAAGTTCTGGATGAATTTGCGCCGCTTCGACGTCGTTGCCCGGCAATATGACAAGCTGGTCAACGATGCTTTCGAGGAACTCGAGGCCACGACACCCGGGCTCAAGACCTCGCGCCGGTCATCCTCGCTGCTGATCTCATCACCGGGGGCTCGCGTGCTCTATCACGCCGACATTCCGATGATCTGCCTGTGGCACCTGCGCGGCAAGAAGCGCGTCTGGATCTACGACGCCAAGAACAAGCAGCATCTGCCCGACGAATCCCGCGAGGCCATCATCCTGCGCGAGACCGAGGAGAAGCTGGCCTACAATCCCGAATGGGACAAGGACGCCATCGCCCATGATCTCGATCCGGGCATGGCCGTTTCCTGGGAGCTCAACGCCCCCCACCGGGTCGACAATCTCGACGGGCTGAACGTCTCCATCACCACCGAGTATTTCACCCCCGAAGCCCTGCGCTCCTATGGCGTGCATTTCACCAATGGCTATCTGCGCCGCCGTTTCGGCTGGACCCCGGGTTCGACCGAAATCAACGGCGTCGGCGCCCTGGCCAAGCTCGGCTTTGCCGGCGTGGCCAAGAAGCTCAACCTGCACAAGACCCGCGAGCGGAAACTGCTTTGCGACTTCACCCTCGACCGTGAACAGATCGGCCGAATGGTCGACTTGCCGGCCGAAAGCCGCTGGCCGATCCAGCAAGCATGATGGCGTCGAAACCGCACCAGAAAAAAGGCTCGGGAACCGGGACGCAGCAAGAAACGACGCCGCGCCCCACCCCCGAAACCTATGCGAAATTCGCAAGGGCAATGGAGCACAGCCTCGATATCTGTGCCCCCGTGCCCGACGGCACGACGGAGATCGTGGCCGGGAACGAGGATTTCTCTGTCGACGAGCTGACCGAGATGGCGATCGATCTGGCCCGGGCCATGGCCTTCCCGGTATCGATGCCGATCCCCGATCCCGAGCGCGTCAAGAAGAAGGCGAGCATGACAACCGACACGGCAGAAGCGCCAGACCTGCCCGAAGTCGTGGCCCCGCGCCCGTGAGTTGAACAATGATTTCCACTGGGTAATCCGAGACCCCTCCAATGGCCGGCGCAAGCCGGCCTTTTTTTGTGCCCCGTGGACCCGGCGTGCCCCGGCATGCGGACACGCCCACTGCAGGCCCGTGTGCACTCGTCTCGCCGCGCCTCCTCCCGCGCCTCCTCCCGCCCATAAACAAACCAACTCTAGACAGTTGACTAACGAACGTTCGTTCGTTATGTCCAGATCCGGGCCATCCTCTGGCGCTGGGGTGGCGCTGGAAGGGCATAGCTTCGGGTTGCGGAGGTACCGGCAAGGCCGGCCCCTGACATGGCGGGATCGCCGGCTGCGCCAACTCTTGGCGGCCTTGCAGGCCAGCGGGATCGCAGGCTGTGCCATCGCCTGGGCGGCCTTGCAGGCCAGTGGCATCGCAAGGCTTCTGGTGTCGCAAGGCCTCTGGTGTCGCAAGGCCTCTGGTGTCGCAGGGCCCTTGGTATCGCCGGCCCGCCCGCCGGGGCGGCAATCACATTCGGTTCTTTTGGGACGACGTCATGAACGACACACAGCAGAATACCCGTCAGCGCATCATCGAGGCGGCCTTGCCGCTATTCGCCGAAAAGGGCTTTGCCGGTGCCTCGATCCGGGCCATCGCCCGCAATGCCGGGATCCGGGAGAGTTCGCTTTACAACCACTTCATCTCGAAGAACGACCTGTTTAGCGCCATCCTCACCGACACCGGACCCGGCGTCGTCTCCCGCATTGTGGCGCATATCCTTTCGGCGACCTCGCGATTGGACTTCACCGCGGCGATGACGCGCTTTTCGAGCGAGCTCTCCCAGGCCTGGCGCGACCCGCGGCACCTCCAGCTCTATCTCATCTCGCTCCGTGAACCCTCGGTCCTGCGCGAGACGACCGGCGAAGGCCCTGCGCACTGGGTGCGCGGCGCGGTCGAGGCGCTGGCAGAATTGCTCATCGCCTATGCCGATGCTGGCGAGATCAGCCTGCCCGCAGAGGCCGAGTACCTCGCATGGCTCTATCTCGCTCCGCTCTCCAATCTCAAATCCACCTTCGGCTCGCCCGAGGCCAGCGGCAAGGATCACCTCCGTGCCGATGCCCTGACAGGCCAGCATCTCGATTTTTTCGTATCCATGCTCACCCGTGAAAGCAAAGTCCTATGAGTACCCCTCTCACCATCACCCGCCGCGATCTCGCGATCGGGCTTGTCATCAGCACCGTGGCGGCCACCATCTTTTTCTTCGCCAGCCCCGGTTACGCCCTCTGGGTCACCTTTCTGCCCGGCCTCGCCTTCGCCGCCGGGCTGATGATCCATATGCACCGCACCGGTTTCGAACTACCGCCGGCGGAGCGGGTGCTGCCGGTCTATCTCGCCTCCCTCGCTATTCAGTTTCTGCATTTCGCCGAGGAATTCATCACTGGCTTTCAGAGCCAGTTCGGCCTGCTTTATGGCGGCGGTGTCATCACCGATCCGGTTTTCGTGCTGATCAATATGGTGAGCTATTTCGCCTTTCTGATAAGCCCCTTGCTGGTTTGGTATGCCCGTCAGCCCGGCTTGTTGGCCCCGGCCTTGTTCTTTGTCGTCTATGGTGCACTGGGCAACGCCATCGCACATTTGATGTGGAGCGTGCTCAAGCTGGGTTATTTCCCGGGGCTGGTGACTGGCCAGCTCTATTGGATCATGGGACCTCTGGTCCTCCTGCGCCTTGGCCTCGGCCGCAGGACCGTCGCCATCTTCATCGGCCTCTGGGCCGTCGCGCTTCTGGCAAGCGCGGGCCTGACCCTCGATCTTGGCGTCCTGCGTTCGCTTTGAGCCCACGGGCCACCGCCAAAGAAAAAAGGCCGGCGAAACGCCGGCCTTGATATTCGGATGCAGGATTTCGGATGTAAGGAGTAATCCGTTCAGCGCGTGTGCCGCAGGCGGCCGATCTCGTCCATTTCGGCCTGCTCGATCCGCTGTTGCTCGGCATCCTCACGCGCATGTTCACGCGCATCGAGCAATTCGACCTTTTTGAGCTCTTCGACTGCTTCGGCCAGCTCGTCCTGTGCCGGTTCGAGCTTTTCCCGCATATCGTTGGCCGATGCCAGAAGATTGTCCCGGCGCACCAGCGCCGCCTTGGCAAAGGTCGAATAGGCAAAGTGATTGGCATCGGTGATGCCGGTTTTCTGGTGTTCGACCTCGATCTGATGGTCGAGTTCGGCGGCCATGCGCTCGAAATCGGCGACCATTGATTCAATCTGGGCGACCTGACGCCGCTTCTCGTCCACCTGGAATTTCTTGAGCCGTATAAGGCTCTCGCTGCGCGACTTCATGACTTGTACTCCTTACTCCACCAAGTCGTCTGCCTCGTTACCCTCGAGGCCGGCAATCACGCCGGCGAGCATCTGATAGCCCTCGGCAATCGACGTCCTCTCCTCGCGGCCCTGGCTCATAAACGCCTCCAGCGCCGGCTGAATGGAGATGGCCCTGTCCACCTTCGGGTCCGATCCGGCGCGATAGGCACCCAGCCGGATCAGCTCCTCCATGTCGGCGAACACCGACATGTACTCCCTCGCCACGCTCAATACCGGCTGCATGTCGACCGGCACGCAACCCGGCATGGTCCGGGAGATGGACCTCAGGACATTGATCGCGGGGTAACGTCCCCTTTCCGCGATCGCACGCTCCATTACAATGTGCCCATCGAGAATGCCTCGGACAGCGTCCGCAATCGGCTCATTGTGATCATCACCTTCAACCAAAACGGTAAACAAGCCGGTAACGGAGCCCGAGTTTTTAAGCCCGGGCCCGGCCCGTTCAAGCAGCCTTGGCAGCTCGGAAAACACCGTTGGCGGATAGCCCTTGGCGGTCGGCGGCTCCCCGGTCGCCAGCCCGATCTCGCGCTGCGCCATGGCAAAACGGGTCAGGCTGTCCATCATGCACAGGACGCGCTTGCCCTGGTCGCGGAAATATTCGGCAAGGGTCAGCGTCATATAGGCCGCCTGACGCCGCATCAGCGCCGGCTCGTCCGAGGTCGCGACGACGATTACCGACTGGTGCAGCCCCGCCTCCCCAAGATTGTCCTCGATGAACTCCTGGACTTCACGCCCACGTTCGCCGATCAGCCCGATCACCGCCACATCGACATCGGTATTGCGCGCCAGCATCGACATCAGCACCGATTTGCCGACCCCCGAGCCGGCAAAGATGCCCATGCGCTGTCCGTCGCAACAGGTGGTGAAGGTGTTGAGCACCCTGACCCCGAGATCGATGGGCGGACCGACCCGCGCCCGCTCATGCGCCGGCGGTGGCCCGGCGCGTAGCGGATAGGCGATATTGCCCAGCGGCACCCGCCCCTTGCCATCGATGGGATCGCCATTCGCGTCGATCACCCGGCCGAGCCATTCATTGCTCGGCTGTACCGCGCCGTCATGCGACAGAAAGATCGCCTTGCAGCCGAGCCGCACGCCTTCGAGCGGCCCGAAGGGCAGGCACAGGGCACGGTCGTTCTCGAAGCCGACAATCTCGCACATCAGCCGCCCGCCAGCCTGGGTCTCGATGACGACACGCCCGCCAACCCGCAATTCCTGGGTCGGCCCGACGATCTCCACCAGGAGCCCCTGGACGGTCTTCACACGGCCGTAAATCTCGGCCGGTTCGATATTATCGATGTCCGCGATGAGGGACTTCACGTTGCGGCCTTCGCAATGATTCGGTTAAGGGTAACCATTCCTTTACCGCAAAGCGTTAACGATCAGGGGTCGGGCCGTGGTTTTTCGCGGTTTTTCGCGATTTTTTTGCGCTTTTTTGACGTTTCCCGCCCGGCCCTCCAGACCCTCAATTCACTGAGTCAGCAGAGTCGGTTGAAACGTCTTCTTAAACCAAAAAATTAAGAAATTAATATCCAATAAATCCTTTATTTTCAGTCACTTATGGCATTTTCTGGCACAGATGTGCCGCATATTGCAGATGCGAATTAAACTTTGTTAACTAGTTGAGGCTAGTTTCGAATCATACCCAGTAAGGGTCAATGATGGGCCGCAGGCACAGAAAATGCCGCGCCCTCGAGGTTCCAGGTAGGAACGAGCGACAAGGGGATTGAAATGCGGGTACTCCTGATCGAGGACGACAGTGCGACCGCACAGAGCATTGAATTGATGCTCAAATCCGAGAGCTTCAACGTCTACACCACCGATCTGGGTGAGGAAGGCGTGGATCTTGGCAAGCTCTACGATTACGACATTATTCTGCTCGACCTCAATCTGCCGGATATGAGCGGCTATGAGGTATTGCGCACCCTTCGCGTGGCGAAGGTTCAGACACCGATCCTGATCCTGTCCGGTCTGGCAGGGATCGAGGACAAGGTTCGCGGTCTCGGCTTCGGCGCCGACGACTACATGACAAAGCCCTTCCACAAGGATGAGCTGGTCGCCCGCATTCATGCGATTGTGCGCCGCTCCAAGGGCCACGCCCAGTCGGTCATCACCACCGGCGATCTCACCGTCAATCTCGACACCAAGACCGTCGAAGTCGGTGGCCAGCGTGTGCATCTGACCGGCAAGGAATATCAGATGCTCGAGCTGCTTTCCCTGCGCAAGGGCACGACCCTGACCAAGGAAATGTTCCTCAACCATCTTTATGGCGGCATGGACGAGCCGGAGCTGAAGATCATCGACGTCTTCATCTGCAAGCTGCGCAAGAAACTGTCCGTGGCCACTGGCGGCAAGAACTATATCGAGACGGTCTGGGGCCGCGGCTATGTGCTGCGCGAGCCCGATGAGACCGAGCTTTCCGAAAGCGCCTGACCACACAGGTCATTCCTACCGGATTGAACGCCCTGCATCCCCGATGCGGGGCGTTTTCCTTTGATGTGGCGGACAGAGCCGGCGCGTGCCATGCTTGGACCGCATGGCTGGTTGGCGGATTGCCCCCTATCTCACTTGAGCGCATGGCGCGATGATCGCGGCGCATTCAAACAAGGATGGCCGCCATGCCCAATCACAACATGTTCTCTGTCGTTGCAGACATTCTCGCCGATATCGGCCGCGCCAAGCAGGCCTCCGGCATGTATCGCCGCTTTTCCGAGCTCAGCGATGCCGAACTGCAAAAGCAGGGCCTGGTGCGTGGCGGGCTGGTCGACCACATCTTCGACGAAGTCTACGGCCGCCGCTAAGCGATTAGCGTTGAACGCGTTTTTGCGTTGAGCGCCACCGGCAGATCCGCCTCCGCCGCTTACAGGGCATGCGGTGCGGGGCGGTGCGCCGAAGGTTTCAGGCTACCCGCCGGATCTGCAATTTGACCTGAATGGTCCCGGCGCCCTACTCGATGCCGAGTTCGAGGAACTTGTTCTCGAGGATTTCGCGGTCGAAGGGCTTCATGATGTATTCGTTCGCCCCGGCCTTGAGCGCCATGGCGATCTGCCCGACATCATTCTCGGTCGTGCAGAACACGATCTTGGGCTTGTCCCCGCCGATATAGCTGCGCAGGCTCTTGAGGAATTCGAGCCCGGACATGATCGGCATGTTCCAGTCGAGCAGGATCGCATCGGGCATTTCCCGCCGGCACTTCTCGAAAGCTTCCTGCCCGTCTTCCGCCTCGTCGACCGAAAAATCGAGGTCCTCAATGATGCGGCGCGCGACCTTGCGGATCACTGAGCTGTCATCGACGACAAGGCAGGTTTTCATCTGAAGTCTCCTGGCAGGAACGGAACCGGCAATACCGGAACGGTGCGCCGCAATTCCTGCGGCGCCCCAGTGTCGCTCAAACTCGATAAGACGGGGTTAAACCAAACCGACCGCCGGCCAGCGGGGCTTTCAACCCGCTGCTTCGATCTTGACCTTGGGGACCGCGGTGAAGCTCACCTTGTCGTCTTCAAGCGTCAGCGAGAGTTCCATGCCCGATTCCCGAGCCAGCAGGCCGGTATAGAAGGGCTGGATCACCTGCGCATCGACCCGGCCATCCTCCGGCGTTCCGGCCAGCAGGTCCGGCACGCCGCGCGGCACCAGCGTCTTCGGCCCGGTTCCGGTGATCGAGAACCGTTCCTCGCCAACCCCGCCTTCCGCGGCCACAACGACCGTGCCGCCGCGCGGCACGCAACCGGCCGCGATCAAAAGCATATTGAGCAGCATCTTGACCTTGGTCTTCGGGATCAGCGCGGGCGCGATATTCCATTCAAGATCGGCCTTCTCGCCCTCAAAGAACGAGATCGAAACCTTCTCCGCATCCCGCGTGTCGATCTCCGTACCGGCCATCGAAGACGCCCCGAAGGCCAGCCGGGCAAATTCCAGCTTGGCCCGCGCCTGGGCCGCGGACTTGACGATCAGCTCGTTGGCGAATTCGGCCATCGAGGCCTGTTCGGGGTCGTTGAGTACTTCCAGGCCGTTTCCGATCGCCCCGACCGGGGATATCAGATCGTGACAGACCCGCGAGCAGAGCATTGCCGCCAGATCGGAGGCCTTGAGTTCAACGATATCGACCATCGGCCAACCCTTTCGATGCGCGGCGCCAACACTGCAACAAGAATGCAACCGGCCCGGTGGGCCGCCGCCGCCGGGCCTGAGAATCAATAGCGGTTATACTAACCACTTGCTGCGGGCGCTCAAACCGGCACCCGCGTGAAAAATGTGCCCCGATCCCGCTATTCGACCGGGGGATTGGCCAGCAGGTCGTCCCAGTTGGCCTGGGCGTCTTCCAGCGTCTGGCGTCTCGAGAGCTCGAACGCCTCGCGATTGCCGCGCGAATAGAACAGGAACAGCCGCTGCGCGTGGATGACATAGATGCGCGGATTGCCATCTGACAGGAATCCGCGCGCCAGCGCCGTCAGCCCGTGCCCGCCGAATTGCGGGGCGTAAACCTCGGGCGCACCCATGAAAACAGCCCGGTTTGCGCCGCTCGAGAAGTACCAGGGCACACCGGCCCAGACATATTCGAAATCCCGTAGCCCCTGTTGCGGCTCCGGATCGGTGAAATAGGAAACCGGGTCCATGCCGCCAAGCGCGACGCCGGTCAACGGATTGACCACATATCGCGCACCATGGGGAATCGGAGCTTCCGCCGCCGGCTGCGCACTCTCCTGCGCAAGGGCCGCACCACTCCATAAACCGGCCAGAACCAGCATCCCGATCGCGATCAGGGTTAATCTTTGTTTACCCATTTGCCGCATCATTGCCTTCAATTCGCGTTAGGGACACTCCCGGCCCGCCCGAGATTAACCGCCAAGGGTATGACCTTGGTTAATCACCGACCGGTGGGCGAAAACAGGGCCGGGCGCCAACTCCCCGGACCCGAAAAGTCGAGCCAAGGAATCCGTCATGTTCACGCGCCTGATCGCTGTCTTTCTGATCATTGCCGGCCTCGCCGGCACCGCGGCCCCCGCCTACGCACAGAACGGGCCGGTCTCGGAAACCTATTCCTCGGACGAACTGGTCGATACCGGCCATCGCTTCTTCGGTCAGGTGGCCCAGGGGCTGGCTTCGCTGGTCGAGCGCGCTGTCGCCAATTACGGCCTGCCCAATGGGTATATACTGGGCCAGGAAGGGTCCGGTGCCTTCTTCGGCGGCGTGCGCTATGGGGATGGCACGCTCTATACCAAGAATGCCGGCCAGCATTCGATCTTCTGGCAGGGCCCGACGCTGGGCTTCGATGTCGGCGCCGACGGCTCGCGCGTCATGATGCTGGTCTATAATCTTTCGAATGTTTCCGACGTGTACACCCGCTATCCCGGTGTGGATGGCTCCGCCTACGCCATTGGCGGTCTCGGCATGACGGTCATGCGCCGCAACGGCGTGTACGTCGTACCGATCCGTTCGGGCATCGGCGCCCGCCTCGGGGTCAATGTCGGCTATTTGAAGTTCACCCAGCAGGCGACCTGGAACCCCTTCTGATCAGAAGCCGGTTCGATCCGGCCTCCACCGCCCAGAGTCTGAGGCCGCCTCAGCTGGCGCTGCGCATCAGTGGCGCCAGAACACCGGGCTGAACAACACCATCACCGTCAGGATTTCGAGCCGGCCCAACAGCATCACCGCGGCCAGCATCAGCTTGGCTGCGTCCGGCAGGCTCGAGAAATTCCCCGCCGGTCCGATCACATGCCCCATGCCGGGCCCCACATTGGTCAGCGCCGTCAACGTGCCGGTAAACGCGGTCACCAGATCGAGCCCGGTGGCCATCAACGCCACCGTGAAGACGAGCAGCACCCCGAAAAACGCCGCGATGAAAACCGTGACCGACCGCAGCGCGCTGTCGGACACGACCGAGCGCCCGAAGCGGATGACGAACACGCCATTGGGATAGACCAGCTCCTTGAGCGCAACGCTCGCCGATTCGAACATCAGGATCAGCCGGTAGGTCTTGATTCCGCCGCTCGTCGAGCCGGCGCACCCGCCAAGAAATGTGGCCAGCATGAAAATGCCGATCGCCGCGGTCCCCCAATGGGTATAGTCGGTCGAGGCAAATCCGGTGGTTGTGACAACCGATACGATATTGAAGGTCGCCGCCAGGATCATGTCGCCGGGCTGGCCATGCTCGGCCGTGAGGGCCATGGCCGCTGCGCCGGCAGAAAGCAACACCAGCAGCCCGAACAGGACTGGCATTTGCGGGTCGAGCGCCCGCCTGATGTCGCGCGAAACCACGGCCCGCAGCAGCGCAACGAACGGCAGCGCGCCCGCCAGCATGAAAACGGTCGCCACGATCAACACCGGCGCACCGAACCCGCCCATCGAGGCGTCGTGAGTGGAAAACCCGCCGGTCGAAACCGTGGTCATGGCGTGATTGACGGCATCAAACACATCCATGCCCGCCATCGCATAGCCGACCGCGCAGGCCAGCGTGAACAGCACATAAAGGCCGACAAGCGCCTGCGCCAACGCTTTGAAATGCGGCATCGGCTTGTCGATCCGGTTCGATGATTCCATCTGGAATACCTGCATGCCGCCGACGCGCAAAAAGGGCATCAGCAACAGCCCCATGGCGATGATCCCGATCCCGCCCATCCACTGCGTAATCGAACGCCACAGCAGCAGGCCGCGCGGCATGCGGTCGAGACCGGTCAGCACCGTCGACCCTGTTGTCGTCATGCCCGAAACCGCCTCGAACAGCGCATCGACGAGCCCGATTTCGGCAGAGGACAGATAGATCGGCAGCGCGGCAACCAGCGAGGTTGTCAGCCACAGGGCGTTGACCAGCACGAAACCGAGCCGCAGCGAAAACGGCGCGATCCGCCCCCGCGACGCAAGAACCGTCAACCCCGAAATCGTACCCACAATCAGTCCGGCGTTGAGGAACACCAGCCAGTCGGAATTGCCGTCGATCAGATCGACGCTCATCGGCACGGCCATGGCGGCCGCCATCGCGAGGCAGAACCAGCCTGACGCATGAGCCGCGGTTTGCAGGATCGGTCTGAACATGGGAGTAGTCCGCGCGGCGAATTTCCGCTGGCTGGTCGGGTTGCGCGGAGACTATGCCTGCTCGCAGACCCTGTCCAGCGGCGAGAATGGATGCCAGCCATCACCTCAGCGTGGGATGACCACGCGCCGCTTTTGTCTTAAGGTTAACAAAAAGGTCGAGTAGAGCCTTTTCGCCGGGCGTGGCAGGCTGGAACGATGGCCGTACTGGCTGCGCCGGGACCGCCTGTGGGAGTGCGTGATGCTGGTTGAAAACGTGATGTATTTCGCCCTCGGCTTTCTGGCCGCCGGGGTTTTGGCGCTGATGATCATGCCCTCGATCTGGCGCCGTGCCGTCCGGCTGACCAAGAAACGCATCGAGGCCGCCACCCCGATGACCCTCGCGGAATTCCGCGCCGACAAGGATCAGCTGCGCGCCGAATTTGCCATGTCGACCCGCCGGCTCGAGATGAATGTCGAGGCGCTGCGCAAGCGGCTGGGCGACCAGCTGGAAGGCATCAACCGCAAAAAGGCCGAGGTCACCGCGATCAAGGCCGACCGCGACGAACAGCTCCAGATCATCCGCGAACTCGAAGACCGCGAAGAGACCCTGCGCAAACGCGTCAACGAGCTTGAACGCGACAGCGCCGACCTGTCGCATCGCCTGCGTCAGCGCGAGCGAGATCTTTCCGAAAAGATCAACCAGCTCAATTCGAGCCGCGCCGGCGCGCCGCGCCAGACCAACGTGCTGCGCCCTGAATTCCGCGATGCCGGGTTGAGCGGCGAATACGCCCAGGACGTCGAAGACTTGTTGCATGCGCTCGATGCCGAACGGGGCCGCGCAGACTTCCTGGAAGAGCAGGCCCAGGTATTGATGCAGCGCGTGGAGGCCGCCGATCGTCAGAGCGCCAGCGCCCAGGACGCGGTGCGCCAGATGCGCGACGCGATTGCCGAGCGCGAGGCCGAGACCGAAGCGGCGACGTCCGAGTTGACCCAGGCCGAGACCCGCATGGCTAATGCCGAGAGCCAGCTCAATGCGTTGCTCGAAGATGCCAGCCGCACCGAAGACCCCGCGGATGCGGAGCGCCAGCTCCTTTTGGCGGAAAAGCTCTCCCTGGAAGAGGAACTGGAAAAACTGCGCGGCATGGTCGGATCGGTCGAGACAACCATTCTCAATGAATGGGCCAGCGACCGGATCCAGGAAGCGCATTTGCGCGAGCGGCTCAACGACATCGCCGCCGAGGTCAGCAAGCTGATCTATGCGGTTGATGGCGATCCCGCGGCCTCGAGCGACGAAAGCCTGTTCGACAAAGTGCGTAAGTATGCAGGCGACGGCGTGGAAGTCGCCGAGCTGAGCTCCGAGGGCCACGGCAAGGGCCCGCGTGAAGGCGATGTCTCAAGCCGCATGGAAGCCCTGCGCGACCTGCGCCCCAGTAACTGAGGCCGGGGCCTGCCCTATTCCCCGATAACCGCGATATCGGCGATTACCGTGCCGTCGCGCCCATCGACAACGCGGATGCGCGTCGCATCTCCCTCGTGGTAGGTCAGCGTCACTTGGCCATCGCCCGCAGAGGCGGAAACCAGTTCTGCGTCCGCCGGCAGCGCGATCTCGGTGATCGCATAAGGGCCCGCGCCGGGCTCTTCCCGGTTCAGCCGATAGACAAGCGCGACCGCGACCGCCATAAGACCGAACACCAGAACCGCGATGCTGACGAGGAACGACCGGCGTGCCCGCTTGATGACGGCAGCCGCCTCCGGATTGGCATCGGCGCCTTCGGGCGTATCGGGAGAAGCTTGGGAAGGATGATCGCTCATAATGGCGGGCCTTGATACGCATCAGTCCGGCACGGACCTGCTGCACGAGTTCACGATTACCGAAGATGTTGCCGGCAAACGGCTGGACGTGGTTCTCGCTGCGCTGATGCCCGACATGAGCCGCAACCGCTGCCAGGACCTTATCCGCGCTGGCGCGGTCACCTTGGGCGGCGCGACCATAAGCGAGCCCAAACACCGCGTCAAACCTGGCGAAACCCTTGTTTTGAAAGCGCCCCCGCCTGCCGATCCAACCCCGCAGCCTGAAGCCATACCGCTTGATATCCTGTTCGAGGACGACGCCCTGATCGTCATCGATAAACCCGCCGGGCTGGTGGTGCATCCAGCGCCTGGCAGCGAAACCGGCACCCTTGTGAACGCGCTGATCCACCATTGCGGCGAAAGCCTTTCTGGCATTGGCGGGGTGCGCCGCCCGGGCATCGTGCACCGGCTCGACAAGGACACGTCCGGCGTCATGGTCGTCGCCAAGACCGAGACCGCCCATAATCACCTCGCCGCCCAGTTCGCCGATCACGGGCGCACCGGCGCGCTCGAGCGCGTCTATGCGGCCATCGTCTGGGGGGTACCCAATCCCGCCGCCGGCACCATCGACACCCGGATCGGCCGCGCGCCGCACAACCGGCTCAAACAGGCGGTGCTCAAGGATGACAATGGCCGTCAGGCCATTACCCATTACCGCCTGGCCGACCGCTTCGGCCAGCCGCCAGCGGAAACCAGCCTGATCGAATGCCGGCTCGAGACCGGACGCACGCACCAGATCCGCGTGCATCTCGCCCATATCGGGCATCCTCTCCTTGGCGATACGCTTTATGGCGCCGGCTTTGCCACCAAGTCGAACCGGCTGAGCGAAGAGGCGCAAGCCGCCCTTGCCGCCCTTGGCCGCCAGGCCCTGCACGCGAAAACCCTTGCCTTCGAGCATCCTGTCACGGGGGAAGTCATGCGATTCGAGACCGATTTACCCGCCGAGATGGCTGCACTCGTCGAAGCGCTTGTCGAAACCGGGTGATCGGCGAACAGGACTTGCCAAACCGCCCGCTGATGCGGGAAAATCACCTAACCTTGCGCGCCAACGGGCAAAATTCCGCCGGCAGGGTGAAAATGCCAAATTTGCACCTATATTAGCGCCGAGGTTAAGGCTGGCGCGCCGCTATGGGCGCCGGAGATTCAGGCTGCCGGGGGCAACCCGGAGCCCGACAGAGGGAAAGGGTGCGTAATGGCCCAGACGAATTTGCCGGTTCTGAGCGCAGAAAGCGGGCTGTCCCGCTATCTGCAGGAAATCCGCAAGTTTCCGATGCTCGACGCCGATGAGGAATTCATGCTCGCCAAGCGCTACAAGGAGCATGAGGACCCTGATGCGGCGCAAAGACTGATCACGTCCCATCTCCGGCTCGTGGCCAAGATCGCCATGGGCTATCGCGGCTATGGCCTTCCGATTTCGGAGGTGATCTCCGAGGGCAATGTCGGCCTGATGCAGGCCGTCAAACGCTTCGAGCCCGACAAGGGTTTCCGCCTCGCGACCTATGCGATGTGGTGGATTCGCGCCGCGATCCAGGAATATGTTCTGCGCTCCTGGTCGCTCGTCAAGATCGGCACAACCGCCGCCCAGAAGCGCCTGTTCTTCAACCTGCGCAAGATCAAGGGCCAAATCGCCGCGCTCGACGATGGGGCGCTGCACCCCGACCAGATCAAGCAGATCGCCACCACTCTCGATGTCTCCGAGGCCGACGTGGTGTCGATGAACCAGCGCCTCACCGGCGACGCGTCGCTGAACACGCCGATGCGCGCCGACGATGGCGCCAGCCAGTGGCAGGACTGGTTGGTCGATGACGAACCGGACCAGGAATCCAGGCTCGGCGACAGCCAGGAATATGACGAGCGCATGGGCCTTCTGACCGACGCCATGGACATCCTGAACGACCGTGAGAAGCGCATCTTCACCGCTCGCCGGCTTGAAGAAAACCCGGTCACCCTCGAGGAACTGGCCCAGGAATTCAACGTCTCTCGCGAACGCATCCGCCAGATCGAGGTCCGTGCCTTCGAAAAGGTGCAGGAAGCGGTCAAGAAGGCTGCCGCCGAAGCCCAGCACGAACCGGCCTAGGCGCCCTTCCCTCGGGCTTCACCCTGTTGGCCTCACTCTGAGTGTGTCGAAGGGTGAGGTCGAAGATCTTGGGTGCGAACTCGCCACACTCTCTTTCGTCATGCTCGGGCTCGACCCGAGCATCCATGGTGAGAAGACACGCGGGAAAACGTCACGGCCCGCCAATGAACGCGGCGTCCGGTGCAACGCCTCATGGACCCTCGGGTCAAGCCCGAGGGTGACGCGGATATCGGGGCGGCCGCAGTACGCCCCCCTGATTCCGAGCTCGGCAGTGGGAAGGCAAAAGCTCCAACAGCCCGCCCCGCGCCCCTAGACGCTCATTCCGCCATCGACCATCAGCATCGCGCCCGTAGTGAAGCTCGCCTTGTCGGAGGCAAGGTACAACACGGCCTGCGCCACTTCATCTGCCGTTCCATGGCGGCCGAGCGGGATCTGCTGGTCGAAGAACTCGGTCGCATCGCGCCCGATGACGCCGGAGAGGTCGTCTTCGACATTCTGCTGGAAATCGTTCGAGATCGGCCCCGGATGCACCGAATTGACCCGGATCCGCCGTGCCGCCAGCTCCTTTGAGAGCACCCGCATCAGCCCCACCTGGGCGTGCTTGGCGGTGATGTAGCCATAAACACCGGGGTCGCCGCGCGTGCCGGCCACCGAAGAGGTGATCACGATCGACCCGCCATCCGGCATATGCGGCACCACATTCTTGGCTGCAAGGAACGCCCCGCGCACATGCACACGCAGGACGCTATCGAAAGTCTCGGTCGGATAATCCTCGATGGGGGCGACGGTGCCGAAATTACCGGCATTGGAGAACAGCACATCAATCTGCCCGAACCGCGCGACCGCCGCCTCGACATAGGCCTTGGTCGCGGCCTCGTCGCCCACATCGGCAGCGACAGTCAGCACGCGATCGCTGTTTCCCAGCGCATCGACCGCCTTGTCGAGATCGGCCTGGCGAAGATCGATCAGTGTGAGCTTCGCGCCTTCTTCAAGAAATGTTCGCGCCGTGGCCAGCCCGATGCTGCCCGCGCCACCGGTGATGACGCAATGCTTGTCCTTCAACAGCATGTCTTCCCCTCAATTTGGATCTGTCGGCGCCCTGTGCCGCGCTTCTAGCATGGGGCAGTGGCCAAGGCGAGGTGAAGGGCGACTGCTTGCGGTTACTCCGGCGTGTGTTCGGTTTCGGCGCGTTCCGCGCTGTCCGCAGGCTGCTGTGCCACCCTGCCGCCCGCCAGCACTTCGAGAATGGCGCAGTGATGGCTGTCGCCCCCTGCGCAGGCCTCGGTCAGCTCGGCAAGTTGCGCGCGCAAGGAGCGCATTTCCGCCAATTGCCGGTCCAGCCGCTCGATATGGGAGACAGTCAGCGCCCGCACATCGCCGGCGCGCCGGTGATGGTCTTCGAGCATGCCCAAGAGCTCCCGCATCTCCTTGAGGGAAAAGCCGAAATCCCGCGCACGGCGCAGGAAGACCATGCGCTCGACATCAGCATCGCCATAGTCGCGGTAACCCGATTCCCGGCGGTCCGGCCGCGGCAGCAACCCTTCATCCTCATAATAGCGGATGGTCTTGGTGGTCAGCCCCGACGCCGTCGCCGCTTCACCGATTTTCATGCTCCGGCCTCCTTTTCCGTCAGGCCTCGATATGGGCAGGCGCAGGCGCGCCATCAAGCAACGCCAGAACCGGCCCGAGATCCTCGATCGGCAGGATCACGAGATAGGGTGCCACTTCGCCTTCCGCCGGTTCGATGCGCACGCGCCCCGGACCGCCTTCATTCGAGGTGCCCACCCGCACGCCTTGCGCAAGGGTCAGGCCATCGAGCGGATAGGTGAGCCCTTCGGACCGTTCGAACCGGATCGGGGAAAGCGGAAAGATCGACACCCGCTGCCGTCGCTCCAGATTCAGTTCCACAGAACCGGTGATCGCCAGCATCAGGTCGGTCTCGTCAAAGATCACCAGCGGCGCCCTGTGGGCCACCCGCACCGCCACATGTAACGCAGTCAGCGTGTGATCGAACCGCCGTCCCGTGAGCCCGAGCCCGAAATAAGCAGGCGCCGCCACCGCATAGAGACATTTCTCGAAATCGGTTGTCACCTGCTCCTCGATCGCGATGACCCGGGAGCGCTTTTCGAACACCGAAAGATCGGCGATCGAATCCATGTCGCCGACCACAAAGTCGGGCGAAACGCCCTGCGCCAGAAGCGCATCCGCCGCACCGTCCGCGGCAATCACCGGATAGCCGCGCGCCATCAGGCGGTCGAGCAGCCTCTTGTCGAAGGCCGCCCCGCCGACAACGATTGCCGGTCGGTCGAGCACCGTCAGCGGATAGCCTTGGGGGAAATCAGCTCTCACCTGGCCCGTCCATTCTCTGCGGTTCCTCCTGTTCCCGTTCGTTCCCACACATGCCCTTGCAAGTCGCTTTCAAATGCCTATGCTGGCCGCATCTCGCTGGGGTGTTCCGAACGCAAGTCCGGGGCTGAGACTTTACCCATCGAACCTGAACCAGATCATGCTGGCGGAGGGAGTCCGAGATGACAAGCCGAAGGGCAGTGACGCCCTTTAGCACATTCTCCGGACAAGTCCCGCTTTCATGATCGCCAACACCAAGGGGTGATTATGACCAAGACGAACCGGCGTTTCCCCGCCAGACACCTTGCCCTCCTGCCCGCGATCCTCACTGGCGCCATCATGGCCCAGCCGGCCCTCGCACAGGATCAGCCGGTCCTCACCGTCTATACCTATGACGCCTTTGCCGCCGACTGGGGGCCTGCTGCGCCGCTCAAGCAAGGCTTCGAGAAGACCTGCGAATGCACCATCAGCTTCGTCGGCGCCGATTCCTCGATCGGGGCGCTGCGCAAGGTGCAACTCGAAGGCGAAGCGACCCCCGCCGATATCGTGCTCGGCCTCGACACCTCGATCGCCGGCGAAGCCCTCAAAACCGGCCTGTTCGCGCCACACGGGCTTGACCTGACAAGCCTCGACCTGCCGATCGACTATCAGAGCCCGGATTTCGTGCCCTTCGACTATGGCTATTTCGCCTTTGTCTACAACGCGGAAGAAATGCCGAACCCGCCGGGCTCTTTCGAGGAACTGGCCAAGGATGATCCTGACCTCAAGATCGTGATCCAGGATCCGCGCTCTTCAACCCCCGGCCTTGGTCTGGTGCTTTGGGTGAAGGCCGCCTATGGCGATGAAGCCAATCAAGCCTGGAACGAAATCGGCCCGCATATCGTCACCGTCACCAAGGACTGGTCGGAATCCTATTCCCTGTTCCTCGACGGCGAGGCGGATATGGTCCTCTCCTACACGACCTCCCCGGCCTATCACCTGATTGCCGAACAGGACGACCGCTTCAAAGCCGCGACCTTCGAGGAAGGCCATTATGTCCAGCTCGAGCTGGCCGGCATTCTCAATTCCTCCCCCAACAAGGACCTGGCGCGCGAGTTCATGGCCTATCTGACATCGCCCGAAGGCCAGGCCGCAATACCGACCACCAACTGGATGTTCCCGGTGACCACGCCGGCCGGCGGCCTGCCCGAGGGCTTCCCTAAGCCGCTGCCTGCGGAGGACGCGCTGATGCTGCCCGACGATGTGGTCGACGCACAGGCCGACGCCTATATTGACGAATTCCTCGCCAGTATTCGCTGATCAGCCATAAGCACCGGACCACCCGGACAAGAGGTTCCAGATGACCCGCGCATTCCTGCGCATCTCTGCCGGCCTAGCCCTCGCCGCCGCGATCGCCATCCTGATCGCGGCGGTGCTGGGGAGCCTTTACGCCGCGGCAGAGCGCTTCGCCATCACGGCAAGTGCGGATGCGGGCATATGGCGGCTCCTGGCCGGCAACCTCGTTCAGGCTGGTCTCTCTGTCGTCTTCTCGCTTGCGGTCGGCATGGCCATCGCCTGGGCGCTCAACCGGCTCGCCTTTCCGGGCCGGCGGCTATTCCTCGCCTTCCTTTCGACCGGCCTTGTGCTCCCGGCCCTGGTGATCGCGTTCGGCGTCATCGCCATCTGGGGCCGCAATGGCTGGGTTAATCATGCGCTGGACCCGATGGGGCTCGGCCTTCCCGGCACCATATTCGGGCTGCACGGCATCCTCGTGGCCCACGTCGTACTCAACGGATCCTTTGCCGCCCGTATTTTCTCCAACCGGCTCGACGCCTTGCCGTCCCCGCAACTCCGGCTCGGCCAGTCGCTGGGTTTGAGCCCCTGGCGCCGCTTCGTCACCCTCGACCTTCCGGCCATGCTGCCGGCCCTGCCCGGGCTGACCGCCATCATCTTCCTGGTCTGTTTCACATCCTTCGCCATCGTGCTGGTGCTGGGCGGCGGACCGGCCAACGCCACGTTCGAAGTGGCGATCTATGAAGCCGCCAAGATCGAGTTCGATCTCGCCCTCGCGGCCCGGCTGGCGCTCATCCAACTCGTCGTCTGTCTTATCGTCATCGTGCCCGTGAATGCCTTTCCCGTTGGCAGTGCCATGATCGGGGTGGGCGACGCCCCTCGGCGCTGGCGCGATCCTGCCGCGCTGCGCTGGCTACAGCGCAGTGTGCTCGTCCTTGCCGGGCTCGGTTTCGGTCTGCCGCTGCTTGCCATCATGTGGCGCGGCATCGGACCGGAGACATTGCCCGCCCTTGTCAGCCCCGCCTTCATCACCGCGCTGGTGACCAGCCTCGCCATCGCAACGCTGAGCACGGTGTTGTGCCTCGCCCTGGCGCTGTGCCTCGGCCTGGCTCGCGCCAATGTTGCGCTTGTCGAGACCATCACCGGCAAGACCCGCTCCTTGATGAAACTGTTCATCAACCTGCCGGGCTTCGCCTATCTCGCCATGCCCGCGGTCGTGCTCTCGCTTGGCTTCTTCCTGATTGCCCGCCTGGCCGGCTTCCCGCCGCAGACACTCGCGGTGCCGGTCCTCATTCTCGCCAATGCGCTTCTGGCCCTGCCGCTCTCCGCCTCGGCCATCGCCCCGGCGCTCGAAAAACTCACCCGCCGCACCGCCCGGCTGCAGGTGAGCCTCGGTCTGAGCGGCTGGCGCCGCTTCCGCGCGGTCGAATGGCCCTATATCCGCCCCGATCTCGGCTATGCCGCGGCCATTGCATTTTGTTTCTCCCTCGGCGACCTCGGCGTGATCGCCTTGTTCGGCACCTCCGATTTCGCCACCCTGCCCTGGCTGATGTACCGCGCCATGGGGTCCTATCGCACAGATCTCGCCGCGGTCATCGCCATGGCGCTTCTGGTGTTGACCCTCTTCGTCTTCCTTGTTCTTCCCCGCCTGATCGCAGGACGCTCCCATGCTCGCGCTTGATGCCCTTGAATTTGCCTATCCCGGCGGTCCTGCCTTCACCTTCGACCTCTCGGTGGGGCCGGGCGAGATCCTCGGCATCATCGGCCGGTCGGGTTCTGGCAAATCGACCCTGCTCGATCTGATCGCCGGTTTCAGGACGCCGAAATCGGGCAACCTGACCCTCGACGGCGCAGATCTGCTGCCGCGCGCACCCGAGGCCCGCCCGGTGTCGATCCTGTTCCAGTCCGGCAATCTGTTCGATCATCTGAGTGCCGCGCGCAACATTGCCCTCGGCCTGCCTGCCGGTGAACTGCGCGGCCCCGAGGGCCGGGCGCGTATCGAGGCGGCGCTCGAAGAGGTCGGGCTCGGCGGCCTGGCGGATCGACGCGCTTCGCGCCTCTCCGGCGGTCAACAGCAGCGCGTAGCACTGGCCCGCACCCTCATCCGCGACAAGCCGATCCTGTTGCTTGACGAACCCCTCACCGGGCTCGATCCGGAGACCGCGGCGGACATGCGCGCACTCATTCGTGACAAGGTGAGCACACGAGGCTGGCACACCATTCTTGTCTCCCACGACACGGACGATATCGCCGCCCTCGCCGACAGCACCCTTGAAATGGAAAACGGCCGGCTGGTGCCGGCCGCTATCGAAGCTGAAAGTGATGGGGTGTCGCGAAAGCCGGCCTAGCCGCCGTTCCCCCAGGCCGTCATCACACCATCAAAGACCGACTGACCTTCTTCGCCTTTTTCGAGCGTGATGATGGCGCGCCGGCCGGTTGAGTAGACAAGCGGCAGATCGACCCATTCCTGGCCGGACAGCAATTCGAGATTGCGCGTTTCGTCGGCCTGGTCGGCGCTGAGCGCGAACAGGAAGGAATTGTCGAACACCCGCGCCGAGGCGCCCACAAGGGGCTTGCCCTGCGCCAGTTCCTGATCCTTGAGCAGCACGCCCGGCAGGCTGGCGATGCCGCCACCCACAAAGCTCTCCTGCACATTGAAGTTGATCTCCATGAGATGGCTGGCGGGCAGCGCATCATCGGAGTTCTTGCGGATCAGGAGGTCGACGGTCAGGTTCCGCGCCGGAATGCTGGCAACCCCGCGAATGACTGGCTCGCCGAGTTCATCGACATCGCGCGTCCATTCAACCGTGCCCGAGAATGGCGTCGAACGCCCGGCGCTGCCACCTTGCTCTTCGAGCAGGATCGACTGGCTGCCGACTGAGAGCGCCGGGTCCGGCAAGCCTGCCGTATCGGCGCTGTCGCCGAGATCGGCCACTTCGGTATCTTCGCCAGGGTTCTGGCCCACCTGGGTATTGCCCTCGGCCGGGTCGGTCACCTGCGGCGCTGACTCCCCGATCACCCGCACGCCGCTCTCCTGAGCCGGCAGGCGCTCGTCAGTCTTGCCACTACCGGTATTGGGACCGGCGGTCTGGTCGGCGACATCCTGGGTGGTGCCCTGCTGGTTGGTATTACCCGAGGGCTGGGTGTTCGCGGGAACCGGCGTCTCGGCCTGCTGGGTCGTCGGCTCGGGTTCGGGTTCGCTGGTCGTGGTGACGCCGGAGTCGTCGCCACCCGCCACCTGGGCCATCAGCCCTGAAATATCGACCATGCCTTCGCGCCAGGCCCAGAAGCCCGCGCCACCAGCACCAACCAGCAACAGGACCACGACCACAAGGAAGATCGTCAGCCCGTTGCGGCCGCCCCCTTCCTGGGTATCGGCCTGAGCCGCGAATTCTGCACCAACCGAGGCTTCGAACCGGTCGTCGTCGCGTTGGACGGGCGCGCGCCGGGGTTCAGGTGCCTCCTGGAAGGCGGCAAATATGGAATCTTCAACAGACGGCCCCGGATCGCTGGCCACCGGCTCATTGAGCCGCGGCGGTTCAGGCTCTTCGACCCGGTGCGTGTGCTGGGCTTGCTGCTGCGGTGCGGCAGCCGGCCGGCGCACAGGCTCGGGCTCCGGCTCGGGCTCCGGTTCATAGTCGTAAACCGGCTCGTCCTCTTCTTCGAGCTCGTCCGGCGTCGGCGAATTGGCCTCGCGGTCAAGCGCTGCGATGGCCCGGTCGATTGCAGCTTGTGGATTGTCGTCGTCATCAAGCGTTTCGGCGCGCTCGACCGGCGAATCCTCGACCTCCACTTCACGCACACTCGACATGGCGGCGCTGATCGCAGCAGTCAGTTCGGAGGGCGGCTCCTCGTCATTCCCTGCCGGACGCGGCGCCGGCTTGGCCCGTGCACGGGGTTCATCCTCGATCTCGGACTGGGCGATCACCGCTTCGATGGAATCGACAACCGGCACTTCCGCCAGCCGGACCGCAGAGGCGGTCGCCGCCCCTGACTGCGGGGCGGGCTGGGGCGCGGGGCGCGGGGCATTGGCCGTCGCAACCTTGGCCGGCGCCGGCGTGGGTGCCGGGCGCGGCGCAGCCTGAGGCTTTGGCGCGGATTTCGGCGCAGGCTGCGGAGCCGGTTTGGGCGCCGGCTTTGGCGCAGGCGGCTGAGACTTCAGTTCGGAATGCTGGTCATGCCCGTTGGATGCCGGGTGGCCGCCGGTTTCTGCCTCTTCGGCCACTTCCGAGGGCCGCGTATGCAGCACATTGCGGACCGGCTGCGGCTCGGGCACCAGTTCCTCGGCCAGATCCGGCTCCGTTGCATCCGGGTCACTATCGTGGTGCCGCAGCAGCGACTGTGTTGCTTCCTGCTCGACTTGGCGAATACAATCTTCAAGGTTAAGCCGGTGCTGCGTGATATCGCGCGCAGGAAGAGGCGGCTCGATGGCGCGCAACTGTGCGACCAGCGCTCCGCGGGCTTTTTCGTAAACAGTTCGACGCGCTGCCCCGTTGTTTTCCGGCAGGGCCGCTATGGCCCGTCGCAACAACTCTTTGTAATCCGCCATCAGCTACTCGATACTGGTTCCGTTGGAATTCTATCGAATTCTCATCAGTCTTGAAACGGGTCTTGTACCAAAATGGTATCTTCGCGCTCGGGGCTGGTGGACAACAGCGCGACAGGGCACCCGATCAACTCCTCAATATGGCGCACATATTTGACTGCCTGCGCCGGCAAATCCGCCCAGCTCCGTGCCCCGGCGCTGGTTTCGCTCCACCCCTCAAGGGTCTCGTAGATCGGTTTGACCCTCGCCTGGGCTCCCATGGATGCAGGCAGATAGTCGATCCGTTCGCCATCGAGTTCGTAGGCGACACAGACCTTGATCTCATCGAGACCGTCGAGCACGTCGATCTTCGTCAAGGCGATCCCCGAAATGCCCGAGGTCTTCACAGTCTGGCGAACCAGCACCGCATCAAACCACCCGCACCGTCGTTTTCTACTGGTAACTGTGCCGAATTCATGGCCGCGTTCGCCTAAAAACTGACCGGTTTCGTTATCCTGTTCGCTCGGAAATGGCCCTTCCCCGACCCGGGTCGTGTAAGCCTTTGTAATTCCGAGCACATAATCGATCGAGCCTGGCCCCAGCCCGGAGCCGGTCGCCGCCTGCCCGGCCACCGTATTCGAGGAGGTTACGAATGGATAGGTGCCGTGGTCATTATCAAGCAGTGCGCCCTGCGCCCCTTCGAACAGGATTCGCGCGCCCTGGCGCCGCTTTGCATCGAGAAGATGCCAGACCCGATCCATGAATGGCAGCAGGTCGTCGGCAACCGCCATCAGCTCGTCATAGATCACCTGCGCCTCGACCTCGGGCAGTCCCATGCCGCGCCTGAGCGCATTGTGGTGGGTCAGCAGGCGTTCGATCTTGGTCATCAGCGTTTCGGGCTCGGCCAGATCCATCACCCGGATCGAGCGCCGGCCGACCTTGTCTTCATAGGCCGGGCCGATGCCGCGTTTGGTGGTACCGATCTTGAGGCCCGAATTGGCATTCTCGCGGAACGCGTCGAGATCGCGGTGCAGGCTCAGAATGAGAGGGGCATTCTCCGCAAGGCGTAGATTGTCCGGGGTGATTGTGACCCCCTGCCCACGCAGCCGGTTGATCTCGTCGACAAGGAAATGCGGATCGACCACCACGCCATTGCCAATGACCGACAGCTGACCGCGAACAACACCGGAGGGCAGCAGGCTGAGCTTGTAGACGACCCCGTCGATGACGAGCGTATGGCCGGCATTGTGGCCGCCCTGATAGCGCACCACGACATCGGCCCGTTCCGACAGCCAGTCAACGAACTTGCCCTTGCCTTCGTCGCCCCACTGCGAGCCGACAACCACCACATTCGCCATTTAGTCCTCACGCGATCCGAATTTATCCGTCCGGATAACTTCTTATCCCAGCGGGATAGCCATTATCCGTGCGATTCCTGCAACCCGGTGTTTGTGCCCGATTTGCCCAAAGGGCTGTACACCAAAAGCGCTGTTGTGACAAAACGCCTATGCCATGTCTCATACCCCATCCGACAGCCTCAAAATCAGCTCCGGCACCTATCTCATCCTGATGCTCGCTCCACTGTTCTGGAGCGGCAATGCGGTAGCGGGCAAACTCGCCGTCGGCGAGATCGACCCCCTGATGCTGGCCTCCGCCCGTTTCGTCGGCGCCGTGCTGGTCACATTCGCACTGGCATGGCCGCATTTGCGCAAGGACTGGCCCGAAATCCGGCGCACGCTGATCATGCTGCTGCTGTTCGGGGCCATCGGGTTCGCCACCTTCAACGCCTTGCTCTACACGGCACCGCTGTTCACCACGGCCCTCAATGTCTCGATCGAACAGGCCTCGATCCCGGTGATGGTGATGCTGGGCAATTTCCTGGTCTTCCGGGTCCGCGCGCGCCTCTTGCAGATCGCCGGGGTGTTCATCACCATTCTGGGCGTTCTGTTCGTGGCCAGCCACGGAGACCTCGGCCGGTTGTTGACCCTGTCGGTCAACCAGGGCGATGCGCTGGTCCTGGCCGCCTGTGTCGTTTATACGCTTTATTCGCTGGCGCTCAGGTTCCGCCCCTCGATCCACTGGATGAGTTTTCTGGCGGTTTGTTCATTCGGTGCCATGATCGCCGCCCTGGCCTATCAACTCGGCTTCGGGGGCGGCACCGCCGGGATGGCGGATTCCCTGTCGCGGGTCACGCCGAAGGGCTGGATGATCGTTGTCTATACCGCAATCTTCCCATCGATCCTGTCACAGCTCTGCTACGCCTGGAGCGTCGAGCGGATCGGCGCCAACCGGGCAAGCCTGTTCATTAACCTCATTCCGGTCATGGGCACAATCTTGTCGGTCATTGTCATCGGTGAAGTGCTGCAGAGCTATCACTACCTTGCCTTCGTGCTGGTCGTGATTGGCATCGTGCTGGCCGAGTATGCTGCGAGCCGAAAGACCGGCGCACGCCGCCCCGCCGCCGCGCCTGCCGAGAACGAGTGATACGCAAGTTTTGGCCCGCCGCCGGGCAACAAAAACCCCCGGAACATCGTTCCGGGGGTCGCAAATGTCAGGGGCCGGTCAGCCTCACCCCTGCGTCTGGGGCGGAAGCTTGTCCTGCCCTTCTTCGTCATTGGCCGAAGAAATCAGAATGCCGCCCACGATGACCTTAGCGGCCAGCAGAGCGCAGATTTCTTCATTGTCGTAACACGGATCGCCCGGCTGACAGGCAGCCACCCCAAGCCCAAGTGCCGTCACGATGGCGAGTTTCAAAGCCCTCATTGCGTCCTCCAGTTGATTGGCTCAGTCCGCCACTACCGGATTTGAACTTATGCTGCAAGAGAGCGCCAACAAAATCCTGACAAGACACGAAAAACCGATCGATTAATTAAAGCGACACAAAAGAAATGCCCCGGCGAGATCGTCGGGGCAAATTACTGAGATACAGTGTCGATTCAATCAGTTTTCGGGCGATTCAATAACGATGACCTCGGAGGGACCGTCGTCCTCATCGCCGGCCGACGAAATCAGGATGCCACCAATGATCACCTTGGCCGCGAGCAGCGCACAGATCTCTTCTTTTTCATAACAGGGTTCGCCGGGCTGGCAGGCTGCCACCCCCAAACCCATCGCGGTGATCACCGCTAGCTTCAATGCCCTCATGACGTCCTCCCGAGGTGTTCTGGATGCAAGCCAACTCCAAAACAGGCCGGCACGCAAGGGCGCGAAGGCATTCCGTTCGTACCTGTTGTGCCGTTTCAACAGCCCTGGCCTCGAGAATAAAAAAGCCCCCGGAAAACCGGGGGCTTGGTGAAGCGCGATGAATTCGGCTTCAGCTCACGAATACTTGTCGTCTTCATGATTGGCGACGATCAGTGCACCACCGATCAGCACCTTGGCGGCGAGCAGCGCGCAGATTTCTTCATTGTCATAGCACGGGTCGCCCGGCTGGCAGGCGGCGACACCCAGACCGAGTGCGGTCACGATTGCAAGTTTCAAAGCCCTCATAGCGTCCTCCAACTTCTAAGGTCACTCTGACTAGCCTATTCGTGCGGCGGCGGGCAATCACAAAGTAACCATTGGTTAACCATGCCCTGGCCACGACAACCGCAGCCCCCCAAAAAAAGAGCGCGGGACGGACAGGCCGTCACCGCGCTCCATCAAGGGAGAGAGGGAGAGAAGGTTGAACTAGACCGGGAAGGTGAGCCGCTTGGCCTGCTTGACCCCGGGAATGGCTTCGATCGACTTGAGCTGGGAATCTGACAGCGGGCTGTCGAGATTGATAAGCGCGATCGCATCCTTGCCGGCCTCGAGACGGCCGAGGTTGAAGTTCGCGATATTGACGTCCTCATCGCCCAGAAGCGTGCCCAGCCGCCCGATGAAGCCCGGCTTGTCCTCATTGGTGATGTAGAGCATGTCCGGGGTGACCTCGGCTTCCATATTGATGCCCTTCACCTGGATGAGGCGCGGCTTGCCGTCAGAGAACACCGTGCCGGCGACCGAACGCTCGCCGCGCTCGGTGACAACGGTCAGGCGCACATAGTTCTCATAGGCGCCCTGCTGTTCACGCGAGGTGGTCTCGACATGCATGCCGCGATCCTTGGCGATCACCGGGGCCGAGACCATGTTCACATCGCCCAGCAGCGGCTTCAAAAGACCTGTCACCGCCGCAGCCGTAATCGGGCGGGTGTTGAGATCCGCCACCGCGCCTTCATATTCGATCCGGATTTCGGAGATCGCGGTCTCGGTGAGCTGCCCGGCAAAGCTGCCGAGGATTTCGGCAAGCTTGACGAACGGGGTCAGCTTGGGCGCTTCTTCCGCGGTGATGGAGGGGAAGTTGAGCGCGTTGGTGACACCGCCATTCATCAGATAGTCCGACATCTGCTCGGCCACTTGCAGCGCGACGTTTTCCTGCGCTTCCTGTGTCGAAGCGCCAAGATGCGGAGTGCAGATCACATTCGGCGCATCGAACAGCGGGTTGTCCTTGGCCGGCTCTTCGAGGAACACGTCAATGGCCGCGCCGGCAAGCTTGCCGCTTTCGAGCGCATCTTTAAGTGCAACCTCATCGACCAGTCCGCCGCGGGCGCAGTTGATGACGCGGGCCCCGTCCTTCATCTTGGCGATGGCTTCAGCCGAGATGATATTCCGGGTCGCGTCGGTCAGCGGGGTGTGCAGCGAAATGAAGTCGGCGCGCTTGAGCAGCTCGTCGAGATCGACTTTCTCGACACCGATATCGAGGGCGCGTTCCGGGGTCAGGAACGGATCGAAGGCGATGACCTTCATCTTCAGCCCCTGGGCGCGGTCGGCCACGATCGAACCGATATTGCCGCAACCGATAATGCCGAGCACCTTGCTGGTGACCTCAACACCCATGAACTTGGACTTTTCCCACTTCGAGGCGCGGGTCGAGGCGTCGGCCGCGGGAATCTGGCGGGCCAGCGCCAGCATCATGGTGATCGCGTGTTCGGCGGTCGTGATCGAATTCCCGAACGGGGTATTCATCACGATAATGCCCTTGGCGGTGGCTTTCGGAATGTCGACATTGTCGACCCCGATGCCGGCGCGCCCGATCACCTTGAGATTGGTCGCCGCTTCGATGACCTTCTCGGTCACCCGGGTCGCGGAACGGATCGCCAGGCCGTCATACTGGCCGATGATTTCAAGCAGCTTGTCCTTGTCCTTGCCCACATCGGGCAGGAAATCCACATCGACCCCATGGTCGCGGAAGATCTGGACGGCGGTTTCACTGAGTTTGTCGGAAACGAGAACTTTGGGCATTGGAGTTTTCCTCATTTGCCGGTGCTCAGCCCTCGCCCTTCGACGAGCTCAGGATGAGGGCTGACACCAAACCTCATCCTGAGCTTGTCGAAGGATGGGGTTGGAATGAAAGATGGAGCGTTTCCAGCAAAAGCGGTCGCCCGTTTTGCAGTTCGGAAACGCGACAAGACAAAAGGGTTAGAGCGCGGCTTTCTCTGCGGCGAAGGCGTAGTCGAGCCAGCCGGTCAAGGCGACGACATCGGATGTCTCGACCGTCGAACCGGTCCAGATCCTGAGACCCGCCGGCGCGTCGCGATAGGCGCCGATATCGTAGGCGACGCCTTCCTTGTCGAGCCGGGAGGCCAGGGCCTTGGCAAAGGCAGCCTGGGCATCGCCATCGAGTGCCGTAATCGCCGGGTCGACGATCTTGAGACACACCGAGGTGTTCGACCGCGTTGCCGGATCGGCAGCCAGATTGGCGACCCAATCGGTCTTCTCGACCCAGTCGTTGAGCGCCTTGAAGTTCGCGTTGGCCCGCGCTTGCAGACCCTTGAGCCCGCCAATGGTCTTGGCCCACTCCATCGCGTCGATCGCATCTTCGATGACCATGATCGACGGGGTGTTGATGGTTGCAGCCTCGAAAATGCCCTCGATCAGCTTGCCGCCCTTGGTCAGACGGAAGATCTTCGGCAGCGGCCGGTCCGGCGCATAGCTTTCGAGCCGTTCCACGGCCCGGGGCGACAGGATGATCACGCCATGCGCGCCTTCACCGCCCAGCACCTTTTGCCAGGAGAAGGTCACAACATCGAGCTTGGTGAAATCGAGGTCCTGCGCGAACACGCCCGAGGTCGCATCGCAGATGGCGAGACCTTCGCGGTCGGCGGGGATCCAGTCGGCGTTCGGCACCCGCACGCCAGAGGTCGTGCCGTTCCAGGTGAAGACCACGTCGCGGGTCCAATCGACCGCGGCAAGGTCCGGCAATTCGCCATAGCCCGCCTCAAGCGTGCGCACATCGTCAAGCTTGAGCTGCTTGACCACATCGGTCACCCAGCCCGAACCGAAGCTTTCCCACGCCAACATGTCGACGCCGCGGGCGCCGAGCATCGACCACAACGCCATCTCGACCGCGCCGGTGTCAGACGCCGGCACGATGCCCACGCGATAGCCTTCGGGCAGCGCCAGAAGCTCGCGGGTCAGATCGATGGCATATTGGATGCGGGCCTTGGCGGGCTTGGCGCGATGAGAACGGCCAAGCAGCGCATGGGTTAGGAATTCGGGCGTCCAGCCAGGACGCTTCGAGCAAGGACCGGAAGAGAAATTGGGATTGGCCGGACGGATGTCCGGCTTCGTAAGATCTGTCATGTGACTACCCTTTCAGATAGGCGCGCCTCGTTGGGGAGGCGTGTCCCACTGGCGGGGATACGCCTGTCGCCCCGCTTTGGCAAGCGGCAGTTTGGCGCATCCGCCAAAAGGGTAGTAACGCCGGTGTTAGCCCGGCGCGATTTCGGCGAAATGGCTGCCGAGGAAATAGGGCCAGACGAAAATCGCCAGCACGCCCATCCAGAAACCGAGCTTCAGATAGCCGATCGAGAAAAGCCACCCGATCATCCAAAGAACACCCAGAGATACGTTCTGGGTCACCTTCACATTTCTTTCCATCGCACCCTCCTGCGCTGCATCAACTGCTAATATGTCGGTGCGACGGGGGTTTTGATCAACGTCAAAGACCAACAATTTCCCCCACAACGAAAAACGGCGCCCGAAGGCGCCGTTTTCTGTCGGGAAAGGGTCCTGACAATCAGTAGATGCGATAACGCAGGCTCGCGCGAAGTTCGTGCGCGAAGGCATGGTTGATGAACACCTGGTCGTTCGGGTCAGCGGGCACGCCCGAGGCGGCACCGCGCATATAGACCATGCGATAACCG
The DNA here is from genome assembly GCF_000429865.1 of Cucumibacter marinus DSM 18995. Lineage (GTDB taxonomy): Bacteria > Pseudomonadota > Alphaproteobacteria > Rhizobiales > Devosiaceae > Cucumibacter > Cucumibacter marinus. The sequence continues at coordinate 68,903 of NZ_AUCR01000002.1, read as the reverse complement.
AGGTCGGTGACCCAATTACCTGAATCATAGGCCACGCCCGCCATACCGGCCGCGGCCCAGGACCACTGGGTGCCGGTGGGGAAGGTGGTCACGCCATGTTCGACGTCGAGCGTCTGATAGGCCTTGCCGATACCGGCACCGATATAGCCGTTCCAGCCGCCAGCAGCGGCAGAGTGCTCGGAATAGCCATAGCCGTCATAGCCGCCGCCACCGCCGCCGAGACCGAAGTCATAATAGACGTTGGCCAGGACGAGCGCCGAACGCAGCGTGAAGACGTGACCGTCGGAGCTGGTCAGGCCGGAATTGGTAAGATAGTCGACCGTGGCGTCAAACCGCAGCCCGGTACCGGTTTCATAACCGAAGCCGGCGCCGAACGAATAGCCAAATCCGTGCTCGGTGACATCGTAGCTGCAGCAGTCGTCGATTGAGCGGGCCCACATCACGTTGACCGCTTTCGAGCCCCGCAGATAGAAATTTCCCTCATAGCCATAATCGGGCGGCGGAGGGGTGTAGACCGGCGGCTCGGGCATATCCGCCGCATGGGCGGCACTGGCCAGGCCGGCCGCTAAGATCAAGGCCACAATGGCCAGAATTTTACGCATGTTACTGTCCCTTTCGGTCAATCGGGCAATTGAACCTGCAGGAATTATCGTTTGATTGTGTTAAAAGCCGCTTAACCTAAACAATTAACCCTAATGCACTGTCAATTCATTGAATTAATTGAATAAAATGACAAAGATCAAAGCGCCCGAATCCCCTCTGCCGTCACCCGCCGCCAATCGTGGTCCCCTCGACTGGCTCGGTTTTGCCGGGCTGGTTCTGTGTTGGGGCGGCTCGTTTGCCGGCATCAAACTCGCCGTTGGCGATTTCGGCCCCTACTGGCTGGCGGCTGCCCGACTGGGTATCGCGACAGCGTTGATGATCGGCTTCGCGCTCGTCGCTGGCATCCGTTTGCCCAGGGGAAGCCGGGAATGGGGACAGCTGACCGCTGTCGGCCTGCTCGGTACCGCGGCGCCGTTTATTCTGATCGGCTGGGCCACCCAGCATGTCCCCTCCGGCATTGCCGGGCTGATGATGGCCTTCAACCCCATCCTGGTGCTGATGGCCTCGATCATCCTGCTGCCCGAGGAGAAGGTCACGCCCCTCAGGCTCACCGGCTTTCTGCTGGGTTTTGCCGGTGTCAGCCTGGTCATCATCGCCCGCGAGCCAATCCCGCTCGATGCTCTGGGAGGCGGCCTGGCGCCGTTTATCGCCCTGCTGCTCGGCTCCGCCGGCTATGCCGCCAATGCCATTGGGGGGCGCATGGTGCGCACGATCCCGCCCATGACCCGGGTGTTTGGCATCCTCATCGTCGCGACCATCGCCACCACCATCGCCGCGGCACTGATCGCGCCGCTGCCGGGACCGATCGGCTGGCCGGCCCTGTTCGGCGCGCTTTATCTGGGGTCCTTCTCGACCTTCCTCGCCTATCTCATCCTGTTCTGGCTGGTGGCACGTACCAGCGCCGGTTTTGTCGCCCAGTCCAACTATCTGGTCCCGGCCACGGCCATCGTGCTGGGGGCGATCATGCTCGGCGAGCGCCTGCATCCGCTGCAATATGTGGGCTTTCTGGTCATCCTGGGCGGGGTTGCCATTGCAGAGAACATTTTCCGGCGCAGGAAGATCATACCCCCGCCTCCCGCGTGAGACACACCGTCACTTGTATGCGGGCCCTTGCTGGCCTAGCTTCGCGCACGGGGCATTTGGAGGTCATTATGCGTTTTCGCCAGCTCCCGGCTTTGGCAGTCATCACCGCTCTTTCACTTGCCGCTGCACCGGCCTTCGCACAGGACGAGCAGGCAGGCGTTGTCTCCAATTCGGCAGGCGTCACGCCGCGCCAGGAAGTCGAGGAGCTTGCCCAATCCGGCGCACTGGACGGCGTGCACTCGCTCTTGATCGAAGAGCCAGACGCTGATGCCGAAACCCGCTCCGCCTTTGTCGGCAACCTCGAATGGACGTCCTTTGACGATGCGGACGGAAACCCGGTCATTAGCGGGGCATTCGACCTGCCGGATCGCGGCATCAGCGGCACCATGCGGCTGTCGAAAAACACCGATGAGTCCCTGCCCGCGCGCTTCATCTTCAACATCGAGTTCGAGATCGGGGAGGGCTTCGCGGACGAAGCCATCAGCACCCTGCCCGCGATCCTGCTCAAGCCCGATGTGCTGGGCGTGGGCAAGCCGCTGACCGGTGCGGCGGCAACAATTGCCGACAATGACTTTCTCTATGCCCTGACTGCGCTCGAGGAAGACGACGCCACCAATATCGAGCGCCTCTCGACGCTCGACTGGATCGACCTGCCGCTGGTCTATGCCACCAGCCGCCGCGCCGTGCTGACCCTGGGGATGGGCACGGAAGGCCGGGCCCTGTTCGATGACGCCATCGCCTCGTGGACCGGCGGCGAATAGTCGACGGACGCCAACCCCTCGCACGTTCTGGCCCTTGTCCCTGCCCGCGCCCTGTCCTAGCCTCTCGAGTGGAGGGGCATGGAGGGACCATGAGGCTCGGCCGGATCTTTGTCATATGGCTGGCCGCCGCGCTGATCGCGCTGGCATGCGCGCCCGCCTTTGCGGCCGGACGCGTGGCGCTGATTGTCGCCAACTCGGCTTATCAAGCGGCGCCGCTGTCCAACCCGGCAACCGACGCGGCACTGGTTGCGCCCGCTTTCGAACGCATGGGTTTCGAGGTGACCACCGTCACCGATGTCGACCTCGCCACGTTCGACAGGACATTGCGCGAATTCGAACAAAAGGCCGAGGGCGCCGACATCGCCGCCTTCTACTTTGCCGGTCACGGCTTTGCGGTAAATGACGGCATCAATGTCCGCAACTATCTGATGTCGACGTCGGCGGATGTCACTTCGCGCTCTGACCGGGTCATCCGTGCCGGGGGCATTCCGCTCGACGAGATCGTAACGAGCCTGTCGACCAGCGCCAGAACCAGCCTGATCTTCGTCGACGCCTGCCGAAACGATCCGCGCGTGCGTGCCGGCGCGGGCAGCGGCAGGGGCCTGGCGCCCCTGCCCGGCGGCCTGGGCAATGCAGTCTTTGTGGGTCTTTCCACTCGGCTCGGTGATACCGCAAGCGATGGCGAGCCAGGCAAAGGCAGTCCTTTTGCCCGCGCCTTTGCTGCCCATATGGCCGAACCCGGCCAGCGCGTGATCGACAGTTTCACCCGGGTCCGGCTCGCCGTTGCCGAAGAGACCGGCGCCGACCAGAACCCCGAAATCGCGCGGCAGGACCTGACGGCGCCATTGGTGCTGGTCGTGCCGCCACCGGCCGTAGCAGAAGCGCCTGAAGAGATCGATGCTCAAACCGCCGCACTGAACCCGGATGCGCTGGCGGAACTGGTTTCACCTGACGCCACGGCAACGCCCCGCGCCCTCCTGCTGGAGGAAACGGCATCCGGCGACGAACCGGGCACATCCTATGCCGGAACGCTCGAATGGACCTACCGCATTGACGTAAACGGCAATCCTTCCGTCACCGGCAACATCGCCATACCGGCCCGGAAACTGACGGCCGAACTGCGCTTTTCCCGAAATGTCGACCCCGATCTGCCCGCAGACCTGCTTGTCGATTTCCGGATCAGTCCCCCTGACGATTTTGCCGGTCGATCAGTCCGCAAAATGCCCGGCATACTCCTTAAGAACGAGGCCAGCGCCGTCGGCGAAAGCCTTGCCGGAGCAGCAGCCACCGTGACCGACAACATCATGATCTTTGCGCTCACGGCAGAGGCGGAACAAGGCGCGGCAAACCTGGCATTGTTGGCGAACCGCGACTGGATTGACGTGCCGCTGATCTACGGTTCGGGCGACCGGGCCATACTGACCCTGGGCCTTGGCACCGAAGGCCGGCAGGTTTTCGATCGCGCGCTCGACATCTGGGCCAAACAGGACGCGGCAAAAGAAACCCAAACCGCCAGCCTCACACCGGGAGCCGACACCGCCAACGCCACGGCGCCCTGGATGGGCGTGCAGCTCGCCAAGTTGAGGGCGGTTCCGGGCTATCTGCGCCCCACAAGCGGGTCGGAGGGTGTCGTCGTGACGGCTGTGCGGCGGGATGGCCCCGCGAACGGCAAATTGCGCATCGGTGACGTGCTGACGGAAATCAACGGTACTCCGGTTTCTGACCCGACAGACCTCGAGGCGATATTCAGCATGCTCCGGGCAGGAGACCGGGTCGTCATCAACGTCGACCGCGGCTCGTCGGTTTCAGTGTCGCTTGCACTGGGATCAATGACCGAGGCCGAAGAGCTGCGCCTTGCCAGCCTTTCGCGCCGGGTCGATGATATCGAGGCCATTCGTGCCCATTATCCCGATATCGGCTGGCATCCTGGACGGCTGGTCCAGGTGGCCAGCGTCACAGACCTGCCGCAACTGCTTCGCGACCGTTTCGGCAATCCCAGGCAGGGCGTGATGATCATCGGGCTTGCGGCAGGCGCCAAACGGCGCGCCGACTGGCTTGTGCCCGGCATGATCATCGACCGGGTCGATCTCTACGATATCGAGAGCCTCGACTATTTCCTCGACACCGCCAAGCGGTTCCGTGATGCCGGCATGACGAGCCTCGCCATGCGTGTACGTTACCAAGGCGAGCTCTTCTATTCGAGCTTGCCGCTTGAGGAGATTGAATATGTCCGGGACGTCGAGGGTGGTCCGCCCTCGTGATCCTGCCTACTCCGCCGCGTCGCGGCCCGCGGCGCTGATCGCGCCCGCAATGTCGCGCACGATGGCGGCCACCATGTCCTCGTCGTCGCCTTCGCCCATCACCCGGATCAGTGGCTCGGTGCCCGATGCGCGCACGACCAGCCGGCCGTGCCCCTTGAGCTTGTCCTCGCCAGCGGAAATTGCGGCGATCACGCCGTCATCCTCGAGCGGGCTGCCCGCGCCGTAGCGCACATTATGCAGGAGCTGCGGCACCTTCTCGAACAGCCGGCAGACCTCCGATACGGGCCGCGCCTTTTGCTGAACGAGCGCCATCAGCTGCAGCGCGGCAACCAGCCCGTCGCCGGTCGTGGTAAAATCGGTGAGGATGATGTGGCCGGACTGCTCGCCGCCGACATTGAACCCGCCTTCGCGCATACGTTCGAGCACGTGCCGGTCTCCGACCTTTGTGCGTTCGAGGGTCAACCCGATGCCTTCGATATAGCGCTCGAGACCGAGATTGGACATCACGGTCGCCACGATCCCGCCGCCTGAAAGCATGTCGCGCTCGTGCCAGAACTGCGCTACCGCAGCCATGAACTGGTCGCCATCGACCACTTCGCCGTTTTCGTCGACGATGATCACCCGGTCCGCATCGCCATCGAGTGCGATACCGATATCGGCCCGCACTTCCTGAACCTTGGCCTGCAGCGCCTCGGGTGCGGTCGAGCCGCATTCCTCATTGATATTGAACCCGTCCGGGTTCACCCCGATGGTGATCACCTCGGCACCGAGTTCCCACAGAGCTTCAGGAGCCGTCTTGTAAGCGGCACCATTGGCGCAATCGACCACCACGCGCAGCCCGGTAAAATCGATGTTCCGCGGCAGCGTGCGTTTGGCGTATTCGGTGTAGCGGGTGCGCGCTTCCTCGATCCGCTTGGCCCGCCCGATCTCGCGCCCGCGCGCCAGCTTGGGTCCGAGGTCCTGATCGATCATCGCCTCGATCCGGCTCTCCATCGCATCGTCGAGCTTGTAGCCATCGGGCCGGAACAGCTTGATGCCATTATCGGCAAACGGGTTGTGCGAGGCCGAAATCATCACACCCAGATCCGCGCGCAACGAGCGCGTCAGCATCGCCACCGCCGGTGTCGGCATCGGGCCCAGCAGATAGACATCCATACCCGCTGCCGTGAAACCGGCCGTCATCGCGTTTTCGAGCAGATAGCCCGACCGTCTGGTGTCCTTGCCGATCACCACGCGATGGCGCCGCCCGCCATTGGTGAACACGAGACCGGCCGCCATGCCGGTTTTCATGGCCAGTTCGGGGGTCAGCTTGCCGCCATTGACCAGTCCCCGAATGCCGTCGGTGCCGAAATATTTGCCCATTGATTTGCCCCGCTTGCGCCGGCGACTGGCCCGCGCGCGCATACTCGTTGAGAGCACCGGCCTCCGGTGCCACTGCTCCCGTGATTCGCGCCACTATAACGCCGCGAATACGGCAATGCAGGGGCCTCTTGGGTTTTTCGTAAACGGTAATCCCGTTATGCATCAGGCGCACGAGACGGAACCATTGTGCGGTGTTAGCTTCCCCACAGCCCCGCATGACGCCCTGAGGACAGTTTATGACCGACACCGCGACAGCAGCGCGCCCGAAGATCGTGATCATCGGGGCCGGTTTCGGCGGTCTCGCCGCTGCGCGGGAGTTTGCCGGCAAGCCGGTGGATGTGACCCTGATCGACAAGCGGAACTACCATCTGTTCCAGCCGCTCCTGTATCAGGTTGCGACAGCCGACCTGTCCCCCGCCGACATCGCCTGGCCGATCCGCTCGATCTTCCGCGATGCCGCCAATATTCGCGTGGTGCTGGGCAAGGTCACCGGCATCGACGAGGCAAGCCAGTCGGTCGAGACCAGCGAAGGGCCGGTGCCCTACGATCATCTGATCATCGCCAATGGCGCAGGCAATGCCTATTTCGGACATGATGACTGGCCGGTCCATGCCCCGGGCCTCAAGACTGTGGTCGACGCCACCACCGTCAGGCGCAACATCCTTCTGGCGTTCGAGCGCGCCGAGACCGCGGCGGACGAGGCCGAACGCCACCGCCAATTGACCTTTGTGATTATCGGCGGCGGGCCGACCGGGGTGGAAATGGCGGGCGCCATTGCCGAACTGGCCCGGGTGGCCCTGGCCCGCGACTTCCGCCAGATCGACCCGCGCGCCGCCAATGTGGTGCTGGTCGAAGGCGGGCCGCGTATCCTGCCGGCTCTGTCGGACGACCTCTCCGCCTATGCCCGACAAGCGCTCGAAAAGCTCGGGGTCGAGGTTCACACCGGCACCATGGTCGAAAACATCGATGCCGAAGGTGTTACCGTCGGTGGTGCGCGCATTCCGGCAGCCACGGTCATCTGGGGGGCCGGTGTCGGCGTCCACGGCACCGCTGAATGGCTGGATACTAAGCCCGAGCGTGGCGGCCGCATCGCGGTCGGCGCCGACCTCACCCTGCCCGATCATCCGGAAATTCGCGTCATCGGTGACGCTGCTGCTGTCGCCTGGCCTCAAGGCCCCGGCGAGAACGCAACCGTGCCCGGCATCGCCCCGGCCGCCAAGCAGGAGGGCAAGTACGTCGCCAAGGCAATTCTGGCCACCATTTCGGGCAAGCCCTCAAAACCGTTCAAATACCGCCATGCCGGGAACCTGGCGACTATCGGCCGGCATTCCGCCGTGGTCGATCTCGACCGCTTCAAACTGACCGGCTGGCCTGCCTGGTGGTTCTGGGGCCTCGCCCATATCTACTTCCTCATCGGTGTGCGGGCAGCGTCCCTGGTGTTGTTGCAGTGGTTCTGGACCTATCTCACCCGCCGCAAGGGTGCGCGACTGATCACCGGTGTCACCACCGAGGCTCACCCGGTCCGCGAGAGCGAGACGAAGCGATAGCTCGTCACGGCCTTGAACCTTTCAGGTGATCGGTAATCCGCCTTCATCCGGGCAGCAAAGTTCTCGCGTTCGGATTTGGGCATGAACAGCTTGATCCCGAGCCACATGAAGGCGTGAACGATTGGCCGGCGTGCCTCGAGATCCTCATTGATCTGGCCCAGCAGAGGCGAAACCAGCTCGCGATAGAATTTCTGGTCGAGTGCCATGGTCTGCGCGGCCATCTCCGTCACATCCTCATTGGCGAGGAAGCGATAACCCGCCTGTTCGGCGCCGGCCTCGAACGCCGAATAGCGATGTCCGCCGCCCGGTTCCCGTCCACCCCGATAGGCTTCGGTGCGAAAGCAATCGGCGATCACCACATGGCCCCGTGGCGCAAGCACCCTGCCGATGCCTGCAAAGGCATCCTCAAGCGGGATATACTGGAAACTCTCCGAGAACAGGCACACATCATAGGGTCCCGGCTCGGTGAAACCCTGAAACGTGGTGGTGAACACCCGCGCCCGGTCACCGAGCTTTTCGCGCGCCATGTCGGCCTGAACCTCGCTCGGCGTGAGCATATCGACCTGATAGCCCGCCTCGATAAGCCGAAGCGCCAGTTCGCCCGTCCCGCCGCCGATATCGAGCACCCTTGCCGGGGCTGGCGGCAAAAGCGCCATCAGTCTCTCGACATATCGCTCCTGAGCGGCCCTGAGATTGGGGAAGCTGACATTTTCGCCGGGCTCCCAAAGCCCGTAATGCAGCCATGGCGTGTCGCCGAAGACCTTGGCCAGATGCGCATAGGCATCGAGCCCCTTGTGCCTGGTGTCGAGGCGCTTGCCCATGGATAATCCGTCCGCTCAGTCCGTGTGATTTGCGTTGGCGGCATCGGATGCCGCCTGCCGGCGCGCAAGGGCCTCGGACGGCCACAGCTCTTTCATGTCATAGAAAACGTCGAAGACTGGCACATCTTCGGGCAGCCCCACCCAATCCCGCTTGGACCGGGCGAAAACATGCACGTCCGGCGAGACGCTGGACGGGTCGTGAAGCGTACCTATCCGCACGAAGCGCAGCCAGGACCGTCCGCCATAGTCACTCCACAGCGCCGTCTGGCAGCGCGGGCATCGATAGACATCGTGCTGCCGCCCCGAGCTCGTGGGTACCGGCACTGGCACGGGCTCCAATCCGCTGACGGTGATCTGATCGGTCTCGATCAGGCCGTTGATCACAAAGGCGCTGCCCGTCTGCCGCTGGCACTCGAGGCAATGGCAGCAATGGGTAAACATCGGCACCCGGCCAAGCTCATATTGCACTTCGCCACAAGCGCATTCGCCACTCAGTGTCTTGGACAACTTCATACCCCCCTGCATCGGCTCCGCCGGACCTTAGGCAATGGCATGCAGCGTGACAAAAGAAAAGCCGCCCCAAAGGACGGCTTTTCCAATCATCAAAATGGTGGCGGTATCAGCCTTCGGGCTGCGGCTCCATGCCATCATCGCCCGCCGGTTTTTTGTCTTCGGCCGGCTTGCGCCCGCCCTTGCCTGCGGAAGGCACGCCTGAGGACTTCGAGGATTTGGCCTCGACCTCGGTCTCGCGAACCGGCGGCTTGCCATCGAGCAGGTCACGGATTTCGGTACCGCTGAGGGTTTCGAATTCCAGCAGCGCCTTGGCGATGGCGTGCAGCTGATCAATATTTTCGCGGATCACGCGCTGGGCTGTGTCGTAACCGTCTTCCACGAAGCGCTTGATCTCCGCATCGACGACCTTCTGGGTTTCATCACTCAGATGGGTGTTGCGCTGCATCATCGAGCGGCCCAGGAACACTTCGTCCTGCGCATCGCCATAAAGCAGCGGCCCCAGCTTGTCCGACATGCCGTATTCGGTGGCCATGGCCCGGGCCAGCCCGGTCGCCATCTTGATGTCGGCGGAAGCGCCCGAGGTCACCTTTTCGTCGCCGAAGATCTCTTCTTCAGCCACACGGCCACCCATGGCAACGGCGAGGTCGGCATAGCACTTCTCACGGGTCAGCGAGACCTGGTCGCGTTCGGGCAGGCGCATCACCATACCCAGCGCACGGCCGCGCGGAATGATCGTCGCCTTGTGGATCGGATCGGACGCCGGCATGTGCAGCGCAAGCAGGGCGTGCCCGGCCTCGTGATAGGCAGTCAGTTTCTTTTCTTCCTCGGTCAGCACCAGGGTGCGGCGCTCCGAGCCCATCATCAGCTTGTCCTTGGCGTCCTCGAACTCGGCCATGGTGACAAAGCGCTTGTTGCGCCGCGCTGCCAGAAGCGCCGCCTCGTTGACGAGGTTCATGAGATCCGCACCGGAGAAACCGGGGGTCCCGCGCGCCAGGGTCTTGAGGTCCACATCCGGGGCCAGCGGCACTTTGCGCACATGCACCTTGAGGATGCGTTCGCGGCCGGTTACGTCCGGATTGGGCACCACGACCTGACGGTCGAAACGGCCCGGGCGCAAAAGCGCCGGGTCGAGCACGTCCGGACGGTTGGTCGCGGCGATCAGGATGATGCCTTCATTGGCCTCGAACCCGTCCATCTCGACCAGCAGCTGGTTGAGGGTCTGTTCGCGTTCATCATTGCCGCCGCCAAGGCCAGCACCACGATGGCGGCCAACGGCGTCGATTTCGTCGATGAACACGATACAGGGGGCATTCTTCTTGGCCTGTTCGAACATGTCGCGCACCCGGCTGGCGCCGACACCGACGAACATTTCAACGAAGTCCGAACCCGAAATGGTGAAGAACGGCACATTGGCCTCACCGGCCACGGCCCGCGCCAGAAGCGTCTTACCGGTACCCGGAGGGCCCACCAGCAACACGCCGCGCGGGATACGACCGCCCAGCCGCTGGAACTTGCCAGGATCGCGCAGAAAGTCGACGATTTCCTCGAGGTCCTGCTTGGCTTCGTCGACACCGGCCACGTCCTCGAAGGTCACCCTGCCCTGAGCCTCGGTGAGCATCTTGGCGCGCGATTTGCCAAAGCCCATCGCGCCGCCGCGGCCACCGCCCTGCATCTGGCGGATGAAGAAGAACCACACCGCGATAATGACGATGAAAGGCAGCCAGGACGACAAAAGGATAGACCAGAACGGGCTCGATTCCGGCTCCGCCGCGCGGATCTGCACGTTGCGGGCCTCGAGCCGGCTCACCACGTCGACATTGTCAGGCAGGATAGTCTGGAACCGGTCGCCATTGTCGAGCGTGCCGGCGACCTTGTTCTCGGTGATGGTGACGGTGGAAACATTCCCCGCATTCACCTCCTGGATGAACTGCGAGTAGGATTTCTCGACCGCTTGTGTGCGCCCCGCCGAGTTCTGGAAAACGTTGAACAGGCCCATCAACAGAACCAGGATGACGAGCCAGATGGCGAAGTTGCGCAGATTACCGTTCATATGTGTTCTTCCCGAACCGGTGCGCCACCCCGCATAAGGCCGGGGATGGCCAGATTAGCTCCGAATGTAAGTCCCTGCCCCGAGCGTTACAAGGGCGGCGAAGATGACCGATCGGCGCACCCCCGCCAAGCCATTGCACCGGCAAGGGGTTAACGCCTGAGACTGGTCCGTTCAAACCCGACGGTCACTGCCGCGGCCCGTGATGCGCGCCCATCAGGGTCTGCATCGTCAGCGCAGGGTCGCTCGAGATCGGCCCGATCCCGACCAACGTGTCTCCCCTATACGCGGCAGGTGCCGCCTGCAGCGCACCGATGGCTGTCACAATTCCGCGACCGGCGAGCATTTCCGCCTCGCTGCGGGTCACATTCTGCCCGGATCGCAGGGTGAGCGCACCCTCGCCTTCGAGGGCGATCATGAACCGCCCGTCCCAGACCAGCCTGTCGCCGGGCGAAACGGTAATCTCTTCACCGGACACCCGGCCCGCTTCGCGATGGATCAGGACCCAGCGATCCTTTTCGAGGATCTGGCAGCCGCCCAGGGTTTCGCCAGCGAACTCAACCCCGGCACAAAGGCTGGCGCAAAGCGCCTCGATCTGGGAGAGGTCCGGCGCATTGGCAACACCTCCCGCCTCTGCGCACACTCGTGCGATCAGTCTCAGGCAAGTCTCCTTGGGCAGCGCCGACAGCGCCTCACGTTCGATGGCTGCACAGCCGAACCCGTCAACGGCCACCAATTCGGTGAAGGCCCGCTCGGTGTAAAAATCGAGCGCTTCGTCAGCCCGCGCCGCGCGCCCGGCGAACAGCACCAGCCGCTCCGGTGTAAGACCCGTTTCGGCAAATCCCGGCATCGCCTTGCGCCAGCGCACCCTCTCGTAATGCTCGTCTTCATTCGAAGGGTCTGCGGCGGGCAACCAGCCTTTTTGCCTGACGATGGCTTCGAGCTCGTCACGCCGCAGGCCCAGCAGAGGCCGGAACAGGCTCACGCCCTCGACTTCGGCAAAGCCGCGCATGCCGGACACACCGGTCAATCCGCTCCCCCGCGCCAGCCGCATCAGCACCGTTTCGGCCTGGTCATCGAAATGATGCCCGGTCATCAAATGAGAGATACCGCGCACGGCCATGGCCTGCTTCATCAGGGCATAGCGGGCCTTGCGGGCCTTGGCCTGGATTCCCGTGCTGGTGGCAGCGCCCTCCTCCCAGTGCAGCGTCTCCGCCTCGAGACCGAGTTCGGCGGCCCTCCCCAGCACCATGGCGCATTCCGCAGCCGCCTCGGCCCGCAACCCGTGATCCACGGTGAACACGAATATCGCTGGCGGTTCAGGCCTTGTGTCGCGCCATCGCGCAGCCAGGATCATCAGCGCCAGGCTGTCGGCACCCCCGGATACGGCAAGCGCCAGGACGCCTTCATCCGCGACCGGCGCAAACAGCGCGGCCAGGGCATCGTCGTCCGGTTGATTGGATGTCTGTGCAGACCCCGCCATGCCTGCCTCCCTGTTTGGCCTCTCAGCAGCTGTTCGATCGCTGCGCTGCGCTTAAACGCTCGGCGAGGGCATCGGGTTGCTGAGGATATCGCCGCCGCACTTCCTCGAAGGTCCGGCAGGCGGTTTCCCGCTGTCCGGCACCAGCCAGGGCCTCACCCACCCCGACCAGCAGATAAGGGGCTTCCGCCGATTGCGGATAGGTCTCGTACCCGTCGACAAAGACCTGCGCCGCATCGGCATATTCGCCGCGCTGCAGCAGGGCCTCGCCCAGAAGGCTGGTCGCGCGGGGCGCGCGCCGGTCGGCAGGAAACAATTCTATGAACTGGCGGAACTGATCGGCGGCGAACGCATAGTCGCGCCGTGAAATCGCCTCGGTGCCGGCATTGAACTGGGCATCGGCATCCGCCTCCTGGATGATGTCGCTATTGCCCGACGGCAGGGAAAGCGGATCGGATGTCGATAGCGAATCCGCACCAAAGATCGCATCGAGCGTGTCGGGCAGCAGGGCGCCGAAATCGCCTTCGATATCGTCTTCGGGCAGGTCTTCGGCAAGGAGCGGGTCTGGGGACGGCGGTGCCGTATCGAATTGCGGCTCGATCACCTGCCCGGCATTCAGCCGCGCAGGGTTGTCCTGGGATCCGGGCTGATCGATTGCCGGCTGGTCGGGCGCAGGTGGTTCGTCTGAATTGTCGATCGGCTCAAGCCGGTCGGGGGCAAGCCCCGCATTCTCGTCAATGGCCGGATCATCATCCGCAGGCTCGGCAGGTGCGGACTCGGTAATTCCGGGCTCAGCAGGCGCGGGTTCAGCGGGTGCGGATTGATCCGGAGCCGATCCCCCCGCGCCTTCGCCAAGCTGGGTTTCGAGCTGGCGCAAGCGGAACTGCATCTGCTCGATGGTCCCGGTCAGTTGTCGCAATTCCTCGCCAAGCTGGTCGAGCCCGACATTGATCGCCGCCCCTTCCTGGCTTTGGGCCAGCCGGGAATTGCCATGCATCTGTGCGGTCAAATCCGCATGCAGGCCGGTGATGCCTTCGAGCTGGCGGGTGGCGTCGGTCATTTGCTGGCTGAGCGCCTGCCATTCGCCTTGCAGCGCTGACAGGTCCCGGGTCTGTGCCCATACCGGCACGGCTGCCAGCGGCCCGGCGAGCGCCAGCACCATCGCCACCCGCCTCAGGCCGGTCCAACAGCCACTTTTGATGCCCACGGTCATCGCAAGACCCCCGCTCGTCATTTCCCGCATATCACTTGCCGCGCAAATCAGCTTCCAGGCACATGCGCGCACCGGAGCCCTGTCGATAGACGCGAATTTGGACAAAAAAGCGCCGGGCCCCAATTTGGAACCCGGCGCCAGGCCTCCAGTTCGATGGGGTGGCGTTACCTGCCGCCCAACACCGTGACTGCGCGCCGGTTCTGCGACCAGCACGAAATATCGTTACACACCGCGACCGGGCGTTCCTTGCCATAGGCCTTCGAAGAGATGCGCTGTGAGGCAACACCCTGCGAGACCAGGAAGTTGACGACCGCCGATGCGCGCCGTGCGCTCAAGGCGATGTTGTATTCTCGGGTGCCGCGTTCGTCGGCATGGCCTTCGATCTGTACCGAATACTGCGGATAGCGGTTGAGCCAGACGGCCTGCTTGCCGAGCGTGGCCTGGGCCTCCGCGGTCAGCGACGAACTGTCGGTTTCAAAGAAAACCCGATCGCCGATGGTCACGAGGAATTCCTGCTGGGTGCCCGGCGCTACCTGCCCCGGCCCCAGATTGCCGACGCCGGCGTCCTTGGTGCGCGCGCAGGCGGCGGTGAAGGCCAGAAGAGCGACCATCAGCATCGCTTTGAGGATGGCTGAGGGCTGGGCCGTCGAAGACATTGGATTTCTCCCAAAAAGAAAGATATTTGGCCGCGAGATTTACCGCTTGTTATCTTAAGGCCGCGTTCTCAAACACGGTTAATCCAGCGCTAATCGGGCCGAATTGGGGCAATTGCCCCGGTTTTCCCCACTCTGGAGCCACTTATCCAAGCAGCGCTGACCAGGTCGGGTCGGATGCGAAGGTCTCGGTGTTGATCACCTGCTCGTTCCGGCCCCACACATCAACGGAATGCAGGCGCGGCCCGTCATTGCCGCCAAGGTCCCGGAAGAACATCAGAACGCGGCCATTGGGTGCCCAGGTCGGACCCTCATTGTGATAGCTCGACACCAGCACGCGCTCATTCGAGCCGTCGGGCCGCATTGTCCCGATATGGAACTGACCGTCATATTGCTTGGTGAAAGCGATGAGATCGCCGATCGGCGACCAGACCGGGGTCGAATAGGAGCCGTCGCCGAAGCTGATGCGCTGCGCACCGCCGCCGCCGGACCCCATCACATAGATCTGCTGTGAGCCGCCGCGGTCCGATTCAAAAGCGATCCGGGAACCGTCCGGCGAAAAGCTCGGCGCGGTATCGATCGCGGCCGAATTGGTCAGCTGCGCGGGTTGCCCGCCACCGAGCCCCATCAGATAGAGATTGGTGTTGCCCGCGGATTCCACCGAGAACGCCAGCCGCTGCCCGTCGGGCGAAAAGCGCGGGGCGAAGGTCATGGTCCCGAACTGGCCGATGCGCTGCTGCACCCCGGTGCCGATATTGAGGAGATAGACCTGCGGATTGCCTTCCACATAGCTCATATAGGAAAGCATTTGATTGTTCGGCGAATAGCGCGGGGTCAGCACCAGCGCGCGCCCGTCGGTGAGATAGCGCACATTGGCGCCATCCGAATCCATCATCGCCAGCCGCTTGGTGCGATTGGCCTTGGGCCCGCTTTCCGCGACATAGACGACGCGGCTGTCGAAGTAGCCGCCTTCCCCGGTCAGCGAGGAATAGATCGCGTCCGAGACGATATGGGCGATGCGCCGCCAATTGCTCTGGTCCGTCGCATAGGTCTGCCCGAACACCTGCTGACCGGCGATCACGTCCCACAGCCGGATATTGGCGCGGATGAGGTTCCCCTCACGCTCGACCTGCCCCATCACCAGCGCATCGGCGGTAATGTTGCGCCAGCCGGCAAATTCGGGCGTCACGTTCACATCACCGCGCTGCACCGGATAGGTCGAGGGATCGAGCGGGATGAACAGACCCGAGCGCCTCAGATTGTCCGTCACCACCCGGCGGACATCTTCACCCAGGACAGGATCGAGGCTCGAAAAGGCCGGAACCGCGATCGGCAGAGGCTCGAAATCGCCGCCCGTCACCGTGATCTCGACGAGGGCCCGCGCCGCGGTGACCGATCCGATCACGCCGGCACCGGCAAGGCTCAGTTTCAGCGCGTCGCGACGGCTATAAAGTCTCATCTCGTCTCCTTGCATCCTGCCGGCGCCTCTGGCGTCCGGCGTGAAGCTAACCTTCGATTTGCCCTTCCGCGGGCCTGAACGTCGATTCGATGACCGACCACTGATCATAGGATTCCGGCGAAAGTCTGTACGGCCCGCAGCGCAGCACGGCCTGCTGCGCGGCGATCGCCAGCGCCGGGTCGAGCGGATCGTTGAGCTGCGACACCACTTGGGGCACGCCGTTCACCGTCCCGTCGACATTCATCGCAATGCGAAGCTTAACACTCAGATCCGGGCGGTCGACCATCGAAGCCGTGACAATGAAACACCGCCGCATCTGGCGCGCCAGCGCCGCCATCTCGTTCTGGGTCAGATTGGCCGCCCGGCCATCGCTCCGCCCTGCGGTTTGCGATCCGCCTTCACCGGTGGTCGCGCCGCGGCTCGCCTCATTATTGATGATGTCGGAAACCTCGTCCGCCTCGCGCTGCTGCTGTTCGGCCAGCCGGCGGCGCTCTGCCTCCTCGGCCTGCTTGGCTTCGGCAAAGCGTTTGCGCGCGGCATCGACCTGAGAAGTCGCGCGCGGCACCACCGGTGACACTTCCTGCGGTTCGGGGTCATTGGTCTCGGCCGTCAACTCCGGCTCGGGCTCTGCCGCGGGCTCGGGTTCCGGCGCCAGCTGGGGCTCCTCGGGCTGCGGCAGGATTTCGCGGACCGGCTCAGGTTCGGGCTCGGGTTCCGGTTCGGGGGCAGGCTCGGGTTCCGGCTCTGGCACCGGTTCAGGTTCCGGCGCCGGTTCGGGCTCGGTCACGGGGTCCGGAACCGGATTGGGCTCAGGCTGCACCTCGGGCGCTGTATTGGTCGTAGGCGCCGGAGTCTCGATATCGGTCTCTTCCGGGGCCGGCTGATCTTCTTGTGTGTTCCCGGTGCGCTGCGCCAGTTGCGCCGGCTCCTCGGTCTCGACGGTCGAAGGGGCCTCGGTCTCGATCACATCGCTCTCGAGCGAGCCTTGCCGGATCTGGGTCAGTTCCTCGATCGGCACCAATTCGATCGGGATCGCCTCGGCCTGGCTGGGGTCAAACGGTTCGGCGCCCTGTAGCGACAGGAGCCCGGCGAGCAGCACCGTGCTGTGTGCGATTACCGATGCTGTGAAACCGAGCCGCATCGCCCTACCCGAACCTGGCCTACTGGGCCCCGGTCTGCTCGGATTCGGTGATCAAGCCGATCCGGCTGTACCCCGCGCCCGACAGCCGACCCATCACCCGCATCACCGCGCCATAATTGGCGTTGGTGTCACCACGGACATAGACGCGCCCTTCGGGGCCTTCCGGGCTGGCTGCATTGAGTGTTTCAATGAGGTCCTCGAACTGGACCTCGTCTTCCTGCACGAAGATCCGCCCGTCCGGCGACACCGAAACTGTCACCGGCTTGCTGTCGGTGTTGAGTGACTTGGCCTGGGACTGGGGCAGATCGATCGGCACGCCCACGGTCAGCAGCGGGGCTGCAACCATGAACACGATCAAGAGCACCAGCATCACGTCGACCAGCGGCGTGACATTGATCTCGCTCATCGGCTGGTTGCGTTTTCCGCGCCGCCGGCGGCCGCCACCGCCCGAGCGTTGCATGGACATGGCCATCAGTTCTTGCCCCGGCTTTCCAGCTGGCGGGTCAGAATGGCGGAGAACTCGTCGGCAAAACCTTCGAGCCGCCCGATCAGCTTGTTGCTGTCGCCCGACAGCTTGTTATAGGCGATCACCGCCGGAATGGCGGCCAGAAGCCCCAGCGCCGTCGCGAACAACGCTTCGGCAATGCCCGGCGCGACGACCGACAAGTTCGTGCTCGAGGATTGGGCGATCGACTGGAACGAATTCATGATCCCCCATACCGTGCCAAAAAGGCCAATAAAGGGCGCTGACGTGCCCACGGTCGCGAGGAAACCGAGCCGCCGCTCGAGCTTTTCGCTTTCGCGCGAAATCGTCACATCGAGCACTTTATCGAGCCGCTGCTGCAGCCCGATGTAAGAGGACGCGCCTTGCTCATGGCTGCGTTTCCACTCCTTCATCGCCGCAACGAAGACCGAGCCCATTCCGGCGGTCGGGCGTTCGGAGAGCTTTTGATAAAGGTCTTCGAGCGACTGGCCCGACCAGAACACCTTCTCGAACCGGTTCATCTCGCGCCGCGCGCGACCGAACAGGAACGATTTGTCGAAGATGATCGCCCAGCACCACACTGACGCAGCCAAGAGCCCCAGCATGACGGCCTTGACGACAATGTCCGCCTGCCAGAACAGCGCGAACAGGGAAAAGTCGGTTTCCGCTACCGCGCCGACTGCTGTTGCTGGTTCCATTCAATGATCCTCGTCTTCACCACGCCGGCAATCCGGCGCGCCGCGATCCGCTCGGATGCTGTTCAAATTTGTCAAATTTAAGAGAAAAGCCGCAGAATCCCGGCCTTTCCCGCTTTGTGTATCCCCATACAGGAGGAACACGAATTTATGGTTAACAATTGGTTGTCAACCTCGAGGCCGCCCGGCACCGAGCGCCTTCACCTCTTGGGGCAGCCGTGCAGGCCGCCCATCCGTTGTGATCGCGGCCACCGTCACCTGCGCTTCGGCGATCACGTCGTCACCCCGCGTGATGATCTGGATGAGCCCCAGCCGTGCCCCTGAAACTGTGACCACGGAGGTTGCAACGCTGAGCACATCGTCGATCCGCGCAGCGCGCTTGAAGTCCATCTCGATGCGGGTCACCGCGAAGGCAACACCCTCGCCCGCCAGCACCGAATGATGCACACCTGCTGCCCGCAGGAACTCCGTCCGCCCGCGCTCGCAGAACTTCACATAGGCCGCGTGATAAACCGCGCCGGAGAAGTCCGTGTCCTCGTAATAGACCCGCACGGGAAACCGGTGCACGCCATCCGCGCCAAGCGTTCCGCCGAATTGCGGCACATCCGATCCGCTCATCCCGCGCGCTCCCGCGCTTCGGCCTGAATCTCGCTCGAGATGAGATGTTCGGGCCGCGCCGGCAGATCATTGAGCCGCTGGGGCAGCCACACCGGCAACAGATTGGCCGCCGCCAGAACCGCCGGATCGTTCCTCAGCCAGGTGAAGCGCAGAACCTTGCCTTCATCGACGGTCTCGAACACGGTCTCCCCGGCGGCAAAGGGAAATGTGCCGGTCAGCATCACCGAATAATAGACCCCGATTTCGTGGAAGCGTTCGCCGTCGCGGTGGAAGAAATCTTCCGCGGTGAACAGATGCGCTTCGACCTGTCCGTCACAGCGCAATTCTTCGTTCAACTCGCGCCGCAGCGCCACCGGGCTCGGTTCGTGCATTTCGACCCGGCCACCGGGCAAGAGCACATAGGGGTCGTCCTCCTCCCGGCATACCAGCACATGGCTGTCGCGCATGATCACGGCGGCAACGCGATAATTGAATCGGTCTTCGCCGGTTCGGTAGGTCAGCGGCTGTCGGGTGGTCATGTCGCGTTCTGGCTCGGGAGGGCCGTCATTGAAGGGGAGGCTTACCCTTTGCGTACCCGCTTCCCGAAGTCAATCGGGGCTTCCCTCGGCCCAAACTGCAAGGTGCAGGTTTTGTCGCCGGCATAGAACGCGCAAAGGCACGGCAACCCCCAACGAACCTGGGAGTGACCGTACCGGTTGCGGCAATCGCAATTCTGTCAGGCGGTCGCCCGCTCTGCAGTCGGCAGGTTGAAGCCCTTGATGATCAACCACACGCTGAGGCTGAGTTCGAACAGACCGCCCGGCAGCGCCAGCATCACGCCAATGCCATAGCCGAACATTTCCGCTGTCGTGCCGATCATGAAGACGACATAGCCGATCAGACCCCAGACCGACAGCACACGCGGCACCAGGCGGGAGACGAACAGCGTGGTGCACAGGATTAGCCCGCCAATGCCCCACAATGTCATGCTGAGCTGGTAACCGAAAAAGCCGCCTTGCCTGAGGACGAGCGCGATGGCGTCGAAATGCTCACCACCATTGCCGCCAGCCACAAAGGCATCGCTCAGCGGCACCAGCAGGGCGAGAAACAGGGCACCCGTCACTGCGGTCACGGTTGCGGTGATGCCGGCGGCGAGATAACCCCGCGCCGCATAGCCACTGACGGTCTGGAGCGCCGGGAAGGCCAGCACCGACAGCCCGATATTGACGACGGAATGCACGATCGCCATCAGCATCACGCCGATCATGAGCGTTGTCTTGTTGGCCGCAATGCCGGCGAGCCCTTCCTCGCTGCCGGCAATCGTGTCGACCAGCCCCGAGCCGACGCCATAGCTCAAAAAGGCGAGGATGAAGAAGATACCGAAAAGCCGTGCGGCCCAACGGTGCGATTTGATGTCTTGATTGTTGAATTCCGGGTTCATGATGTTTCTCTCTTCAATGAAGTGCTTTGAAACGCGGCGCCTTTGCCGCGCGATGAGCTGACTGGGCAAGAGGGGATCGATTGGAGCTGGATCAGGCGACGACGACATTACCGCGCTTGTGGCCGGTCTCCATGTAGCGATGGGCCTCGACGAGTTGCTCGAACGGGTAGGTCCGGTCGATGACCGGGGCGAGCTTGTCGGCTTCGACCATCTCGATGAGTTGACGGTGCAGCGCGCGCTGATCCTCGGGCTTGAGCATGCCCGTTGCCGAGAACCGCGCCTTGCGTTGGCCGAGCAGGCCGGTGCGCAGCACGCTGAACAAGAGCCCGAAGCTCAGCACCGGGCAGACATAACGGCCGGTCCTCGTCAGCACAGGTTTGGCCTTGCCGAACGAGCTGATGCCGAGTGTGTCGTAGATCACATCGTAGCGCTGACCCGACCGGGCGAAATCCTCGGTCGCATAGTCGATGACATGGCTCGCACCGAGCGAGGCGACCAGCCCCGCATTACGGGCGCTGCAAGTGCCCGTGACTTCGGCACCCATGGCCGCGGCGATCTGCACCGCGGCAGTGCCCAGACTGCCGGCGGCGCCAAGGACCAGAACCTTCTCGCCGGGCCGTACTTCGGCGACGTTTTGCAGGAAGTTGAGCGAGGTGCAGGGTCCGTCCCCCATCACCGCTGCTTCTGCATGCGACAGAGCATCGGGCTTGTGCATCACCACATCGCCTTCATCGAGGCAGATATGGCTGGCATTCGCCCCGAAGCTGAGGCCGGACATGCCATAGACCTGATCGCCGACCGAAAACCGCGACACAGCATGGCCGGTGGCGATCACTTCGCCCGAAAGGCAGGTACCGATGAGGTCATGCTTCGGGCGACGAAGGCCCAGGAACAACCGGGCAAACCGCGGCGTGCCGGCGCGCATCATGCCGTCGGCGCGGCTGACGGCGGAAGCGTGGATCCGGATCAGCACCTCGGTCGGTGCCGGGGTGAGCATGGGGCGGGTCACCGGCTGAAGCTGCTCGGGGCCGCCATAGCTTGAAATGCTCCATGCGTTGAGTGTCTGGGTGGTGGCGTTCATGATCTGCGTCCTCGTGTTTGGCTTGACGAGGACGGTGTATCGGATCACATTTCATACAAACAGCGCCCGAAATAACCCGCACTGTATCGAAAACGATCCGCATATGCTGGACTGGAAATCCCTCCCCGCCTTTTTGTCCGTGGCCCGGCAGGGTTCTTTGCGCGCCGCAGCCGATCAATTGGGCGGCACCCACGCCACGGTGCGGCGGCAGATCGAGGCGCTCGAAAGCCAGCTTGGCGTGCAATTGTTCCGGCGCGGGGCGGACGGGTTTCACCTCACCGCGGCCGGCCGCACGCTTTTGCCCCAGGCGCTCGAGGCCGAGGCGGCGCTGCTCAAGGGCGCCAACGCCGTTCAGGGCCTCGACCGCGAGGCTTCGGGCAAGATCCGCGTCTCCGCCGATCCGATCACCGCCCATTTCATGCTGGCGCCGGTGCTGGCCGACTTCTCCACCCTCTACCCCGACATCGATATTGAGCTGAAACTGTCCTACACCATCGACTCCATCGAAAAGCTGGAGACCGACGTCTCGATCCGGCACATGGCCGAGATCGATGAGGATGTTGTGGGGCGCAAGCTCTTCCCCTCATCCCTCGGCATCTTCGCCGCGCGCAGCTATCTCGACCGCGCCCTCCCCAAGGCCGGGCCAAAGGGCCAGGGGCTCGACTGGATCGGCTACGGCCCGGTGCCCGAGCTGCTGGCCTATGTCAGCAACTCCCCCTATCCAGAGGCCCGCCTGCGCCACATCATCCCTGATCCGGAAATGCATTTGCACATGGCGCGGGCCGGTGCCGGCATGGTGCTGCTGGCCGCCTGGGTGCAATCGAAATTTCCCGAGCTGCAGCGCGTGCCGGGCACAGAGCTCGACCGGCGTCGCTCAACTTGGGTGCTGTTGCATTCGGATTTACGGCGGGTGCGCCGGGTGCGGCTGCTGGTCGATTATCTGTGCGACGCGCTGCTGGAGCGCAAGGCGGACTTCATCGGCCGCTGAATCGCCGGCTCAGCCCTTTCGCCCGAGATAGACCGCCTGGGTCACTTCGCGCCCCTCCTGCAGGGGGTTGGCGAAGGTAACGGGCTCGGCCCAGGCCTCGGCGAACACAGAGGCGAACCGGGCGGTGATCGCGTCGTCAGGCGGCTCGTCCGACCACAGGCCCACCACGCCGCCGGGCTTCAAAAACCGCTGCACATCACGCAGCCCTTCAGGCGTGTAGAACCCCGCCGACCCGTCATGCAAAAGCCGCTCCGGCGTGTGGTCGATATCGACGAGGATCGCATCATAGTGATGGCCGGGCCGCCCGGCATCGAACCCGGCCTTAGACGCCGCAAGGGCAAAGAAATCCCCCTCGACCAGCGCGCAACGCGGATCGTCGGCGAGCGCCGTACCCATCGGCACCAGCCCCTCCCGGTGCCAGCGGATCACGTGTTCCAAAAGATCGATCACCGTCAGCCGCGCCACGCGCTCCTCAGCCAACACCGCCTGCGCCGTGTAGCCGAGCCCCAGCCCGCCCACCAGCACATCGAGTTCGCCGCCCGGCAACGCCGCCAGCCCTTTCTCCGCCAGCGCGACCTCGGACGCCGTGAACAGGCTCGACATCAAATGCTCGTCCCCGAGAATGATCTCGAACACGTCCGTCTGGAGCGCCAGCACATGCCGCCGCCGCAGCGATACGGCACCAATCGGCGTCGGCGCATAATCAAGCTCTTCGAACAGGGCGCTCATGGCGTGGTGGGTTCAGGCTGAGGGGAAACATCGGTCATGCCGGCCATGATAGCCGACGCAGAGCGCCACACAATGCGCCACAACGGCCACCAGCCCCTACGCCTCCAGCAGCCCCGCAATCCCCTGCCGCACCAGCGCCTCGGGCGCAGCCCAGGGAACACCGCCAATGGTGATGAGGTTGTGCGCAATGCCGTTGAGGAGACACGCCAGCATTTGCGTCTTCAGGGTCAGCGCCTCGGCCTCGACATCGTCCCCCAGCGCCGTGCCGAGCACATCGCCCAGCAGGTCGAACCGCGTCAGCGTATCGCTGCCCGAAACGAAGCCGGTCACCTCGGCCTGGCTCACGCCACCCGACATGAAAACGAGGAAATACCGCTCCCGATGCGTCAGCCAATAGCGGACATAGCCCTCGCCGACCGCCACCAGCCGCGCGCGCGGGTCGGCTTCCGCCGCCGCCACGTCAGCCAGCGCATCGAATACCTCGCCGAGCACCTCGGCCCATAGGGCGCTGAGGATGTCGAACTTGCTGTCGTAATACTGGTAGAGCGTCATCGGCGTGCACCCCGCCTCCCGCGCAAGCCGGCGCATGGAGATGGCGGCATAGCCCTCGGTCAGAAACAGCCGCATGGCGCAATCGGCGATCCCGGCGCGCATATCCGCGATCTGCGCCGGTGAGCGGGCGGGCCGCCCCCTTGTTTTGCGCCCGGGCTTTGCCGGCTGAGCCATGGTCCGCTCCTCATGGTGGAAATCGGGATTGACAGTTTCATTTATTTATAACACGTATAATTAAATGTGAAACAGGCAATCGGGACAAGGCGCCATGACGGTCGACACAGGCCAATTGAGGGAACAGGCCGCACTGCCCGGGCGCGAGCTGACGCGCCTGCGCGCCCTGTTCATCGTCGCCGCGCTGTGGAATTTCGCCGGCGCCCTGCCAGGGCTGATCGACCCCGCGGGCATGTTCGCGCGCGAGTTCGGCCACGCGCTGACCGACCCGGTGATGATCGCGGTCTACAGGGGCGCCTGGGGCACGGCCCTCCTCTATGGCTTCGGCTTCCTGCTCGTCGCCTTCAACCCCGTCCGCCACACCGGCATCGTCATGATGGGCGGGCTCGGCAAGGCGCTCTTTGCCCTCAACCTCGCCTGGCTCTTTTCAAATGGCCTGACAAACAATTTCGCCCTTGTCGTCATCGCCGGCGACATCGTCTTCTGCGCCCTGTTCATCGCCTATCTTGTCCGGCTGAGGCGGCTGGGGCTCGGACTGGTGTAAACCCGCATCAGCCCGGAACTTGTCGCCTGCCCCCGCCCATCCCGCATGGCCACAAACCCCGCGCCGCGTCTAGAGTGGCGCCCGGATTTGAGCCTGCAAAACAAAGGGATGGACCGGACGGTGACGACAACCGGCGCCTATATCATCTGCACCGCCCCGCGTAGCGGCAGCACGCTCTTGTGCCGTATGCTCAAGGCAACCGGCATCGCCGGCGATCCCTCTTCCCTGTTCTATCGCCCCGCCATCCAAGACTGGGCCGACAGGCTGGGTGTCCCGGCGGAGGGAAGACCCGAGCGCGATCACCTCGCGGCCCTCGTCGACGCAGCGATTGAGCGGGGCCGAGGCGGCACCCCCGTCTTCGGCCTGCGCCAGCAGCGCCCGAGCTTTGCCTATCTGTGCGAAAAACTGGCCGTGCTCCACCCGGAGGCCAAAACCGATCGCGACCGCATCGAGCGCAGCTTCGGGCCCACGCGGTTCATCCACCTCACCCGCGCCGACAAGCTGTCCCAGGCCATCTCGCTCCTCAAGGCGCAACAGACCGGGCTGTGGCACGTGGCGGCCGATGGCAGCGAACTCGAAAGAACCAACGCGCCCCGCGCGCCCGAATATGACGCCGCCGCCATAAGCGACACCATAGCCACCCTGACCGAATATGACCGGGGCTGGAACCACTGGTTCGCGCACGAGGCCATCGACCCCATCCGCCTCACCTATGACGACCTCGCCGAGGCGCCCGTCAAAACTCTGCGCACCCTGCTCGACACCCTCGGCCTCGACCCCACCGCCGCCAACACCGTCACCCCCGACGTCAGAAAAATGGCCGACACGACCACTGAAAGCTGGGCCGCGCGGTTTTTGGGGGAGGAGGGGTAGGGGGTGGGAATAGAGGTCGAGTTGACGTGCTGCCCAGCGACCCCCAATACGCCAAAGATCCAAGCTCTAGGGAAAACCCAACCAAAAATAATTGATATCGAAACGTGGAATCAGCTGCCAATCGATGATCGCAGCACAACTTTCAATACAACCCGCATTGAATACAACCTAATTTGACTCCTCGCATCCCATCGAACATATGATGAGCCCTTACGACCGACGGGAGCTCAACGTGAACCACCAAATTGCCGATATCGAGCTCGAAAAATTACACCTCGACATCGCAAATCCGCGATTTGGCCTTTTCAGCGCGAACAGCGAACCAGAAGCACTAACGCTTCTGGTAGACACAGCGAATGTCAAAGAGCTTTGGGCATCAATCGCGACTTTGGGGTTCGAACGGTTTGAACCTCTTATCACAATTGCCGACGAGAAAAATCCGGGCCACTTTGTGGTAATTGAAGGCAATCGCCGGCTGGCAGCATGTAAAACTCTGGAGAACCCAGAACTACTTGGTTCAAGGCAAGGACGAGTTCCTCGCATCTCCGCCAGAGTTCGCAAATCCATTCAACGACTTCCCGTAGTACAAGTAAAGAACCGCACCGACGCCGAGTCCTACATCGGGTTCAAACACGTAAATGGTCCAGCAACATGGAACTCATTGGCGAAAGCCCGCTTTGGTGTGAAAATGCTAGAGAGCCGGAATGACAAACGGTCATTAAAGGACCGCATGAAGGAACTCACGAGCAAACTCGGGGATAGCCGCGGCATGCTCCTCCGCGTATTCGTAGCATTCAAAATATATGAGCAGGCAATAGCACAAGATATTATCTCCAACAAACAAATTGATACTCAAAAGGTTCAATTTTCTCACCTCTATACTATGTTGAACAACCCACAATCGCGTGAATTTATTGGACTTCCTGCCACGGCTCTATCTGAAGAAAGCGTCATAGACGACCCAGTTCCGTATTCCCATTTGGACAAATTGGCTGAACTCTTTGGCTGGCTATTTGGCGAGAATTCAGTAATACAAAGTCAAGGAAGTGATCGGCCTAAGCTTCAGAAAGTTCTCGCCAGTAGAGAGGGCCTAGAAGCACTTCGCGCATCCAATGATCTCAATTATGCATATGCAACGGCGGGACTAAATCGTGCTGACTGGTTGGACCAAATTCATCAATGCGCAGCACTAGCCAAGAAAATCGATGGGGAAGCTCTCGAGGTACTGACAGACACTAGAGAACTGGACACGCCAAATGCCAAGTCCACTCTAACGCGCACTCGTCAATATATAGACTCTACCTTAAGCAAGATTCAGTCAGCATTCGACTAGAACATGAGTTACTTCCAGCTAAGAGAATTGGAATCCGTCGTAGATGACGAAATATTGCTTGCATACGCCGAGACGCTTGCATTTGCTACAGGTGAATTTAGAATTGACGAAATACCGCTCGACGAAAGCGAGTTGATTCTTAATTATACAGCAAGTTCTGCTGCTGAGCTTAGAGACGATTTGGCCGAAGAGCCTCAATTCGCATTGCAGGCTGCACTTGAAGATATTGAGGGTAGAATTTGGACCCTGGCAAAGCATAATCAAAGTCTTCTATCCGATCACTATCCTTTCGATATTGCGCCGCGCCCGGGAATTGTTCTTGCCCGGAAACCGAGTCTCCGCGAAAATCTGGAAGGCATATTCTATCTATGTATGCAGTTGCATACTCTATACGATTTCAAATGTATCGAGTTTGAGGTATCGGCCCATGGACGATCAGAAAAACCTCATTTGGATTTCACTCAACCCTTTCAGAGGCTTTTCGAGGTTATCTCAGGAATAACAGTTGCCAACGAAATGAACGGCATACCTATTCTGCTCAGCGACTGCCGTAGCTCAGCAGACCTACTGAAGCGACTGGAGGAAGTTTGCCGGCTGTCTGGCTTAGGAAAAACGAAGGCACATGAACAGTTGAACCTGAGTCAAGAGCATTCCAACGATGGTGGAATTGACGCTGTAGTGTTGAAAATGGATGGTGAGGAATTGCGCGAAACCACGCTTGTGGGGGCAACGACCCAAAAGACAAGTTTGCGGCACAAAATGGTGACTTCTACGTCGATTGGACGCTTCAAGAATTTTCTTGAGGATGGAAGTGCCTTAGGGCCATTTAGAGGGTGCTTCGTGTATCCGACTAAGTACCAAGAGTCACACCGATACCAGTGTACCGAAAGTGAATGCGTTTATTTTCACAAAGAGACCATACTGAAAAATCTCCGGCCGGTCGGCGCTGCTTCTTGGGCCGCCCGGCGCTGCAAAGCTGTGGCCCGCAGGACTGCTCTCAATCAGATTAGGAAAATTGAAGGTCTCATCTTCAAGTTGGAATTCACAGACTACCTCCTAGGTGATATATGCAAAGGAACCGCCTTGACCTAAATCGCAGTAATTGGAGTTATTACAACTTCATTTTCTTTTCTTGTATTGGCTAGACTATAACTCACCTCCAAAAGATTAATATTGACGTCGCGATAGAGTTTCCATACTAAAGGATGATTGTCGTACGTTAAAACCCAGTTTTTTAGCTCACTTCGCATCAAGTAGTTAGCCAGTTCAGTGTGCCCATCGATCATTAGACCGTCAAGATAGAGTCGAGATCCGATCTTCACATAAGGTGGATCAATGAAATACATGGTATTTTCTTGATCGAGGCGTTTATTTCGGTCTTGCAGAAAGTCGATAGCTGGCATTCGGCTTAACGTGATCCGATCTCTGTGTCGTCCGATCCACTTCAATCGCCTCATCAGAGTGGCCTTGTAAAAACGGGCGCCAATCGTCCATTTGCCCTTCTGTTCATATCCCCCAATAGGCCCTGAGCCAGATATGATTCCTGATCGCGATGTTCGGTTTATGAAGAAAGTCGCGAAGCCGGTGTCAAACGAATACTCATCTGCAGGATTCTCTACGATGCTCTTTGCCCAACGCCACGTATCAATGGACACCTCGCAGGCATTTACCTCTCCAACAAAACGTTCGTTCTCATCCAGAATAGCCTTCCAGGCTGAATAGATCCGAACATCAAGGTCGTTCAGGTGTATGAACTCGACTTTGCTCGAATACAGAAGATTTACTGCAGCCCCAGCCCCTCCGGCAAAAGGCTCAACATACTGTCGTTGAAGCCTAGGAAGAGTATCCAGTCTATTGGCTAGAAACCCCGTCAAGAAGCCCTTCCCACCGGGATAGCGGAAAGGGGACATTGAGTCCGAGCCCCGCCAGACAGGGTAGTCACATAGCCTGATTGTCGTGCGGTCATTCATTCTGAGTGTGATAACCCGTCTTAGAACTCTCGACTAGATCGGAGGGCCGTATTCGACATTTTCGCCACCAGCTCCCTCACTCCCCTTCTCCCCCTTCCTCGAACAGGCTCGCCTGCAGGCCCACAAAGCCCTGGGGCACGGCCATGCCCATATGCTGGAAGGCGATGGCGGTGAGCAGCCGTCCGCGCGGGGTGCGCTGGATAAAGCCCTGCTGGATCAGGTAAGGCTCGACGATCTCCTCGATGGCGTCGCGCGGTTCCGAGAGCGCGGCGGCGATGGTCTCGATGCCCACCGGCCCGCCGCCATAATTGGTGGCGATGGTGCCCAGATAGCGCCGGTCGAGCATGTCGAGCCCGCGCGCATCCACATCGAGGCGCCCCAGCGCCTTGTCGGCGATGGGCGCGGTCACCTCCGTCGCCCCCTCGACCTCGGCAAAGTCCGTCACCCGGCGCAACAGCCGCCCGGCAATGCGCGGCGTGCCCCGCGAGCGGCGGGCGATCTCGAGCGCGCCATCCTCGCTCATGCCGATCTTCATCAGCCGCGCCCCGCGCCGAACGATCTGCACCAGTTCTTCGGGCGTATAAAAATTCAGCCGGATCGGAATGCCGAACCGGTCGCGCAAGGGGGTGGTCAGCAGCCCGGCCCGCGTGGTGGCGCCAACAAGGGTGAATTTGGCCAGATCGATGCGCACCGAGCGCGCCGCCGGCCCCTCCCCGATGATCAGGTCGAGCTGGTAATCCTCCATGGCCGGATAAAGGATTTCCTCGACCTGCGGGTTGAGCCGGTGGATCTCGTCAATGAAAAGAACATCCCGTTCTTCGAGATTGGTCAACAGCGCCGCGAGGTCCCCCGCCTTGGCGATCACCGGGCCGGAGGTGGCGCGAAACCCGACCCCGAGTTCGCGCGCCACGATCTGCGCCAGCGTCGTCTTGCCCAGCCCCGGCGGGCCGACAAACAAGACATGGTCGAGCGCCGAGCCGCGCTTTTTCGCCGCCTCGATGAACACTTCGAGATTGGCCCGCGCCTGCGCCTGGCCGATGAACTCGGAAAAGCCCGAGGGCCGCAGGCTGACATCGGTCTCCCCGTCGCGCTCGGCGGCGGCGGAGGTCATCGAGCCGTCACTCCCGGAGCCATCTGGCATGGTGCTGTCGCTCATTGCCCGCCTCCGATATTCACGAGGTTGCGCAGGGGCCACAGCAGGATCACCGCGATCCCCGCGCTCAGCGCCACCCGCCCGGCGAACCACCAGTCGATGGCGCTGCTGGCATGGGCCAGCGAGGCATAGGCCAGCGCGACAACGCCCGAAAGGACCGTCGCCACCAGCGCCACCGAAAGCCCGTCGATCTCGCCCAGTTCCTTCGCCACCCGGCGCAACACGATCAGCCCCGCATAGGCCGGAACGATGGCGATGAGATAGGCAATGGCCAGGGTCAAAAGGATCGCCTGCGCGCCCGTTTCACCGGCCACCCCGGTCAGCACCCCGAGCGTGATGAAGATCACCGCCCCGAGCGGCGGCGCGGCGACAAACCCCTTGATCGCGATGGATTTCAACTCGCTGTCGGTGATCTTGACGCTCACGAACTCAATTCCTTCAGCCCCAGCCGGATCAGTTTTTCGGTCGGCGTGTCATCGCCTTCCTTGGCCATCACCCGCGCCACCGCGCCAGAGGCCTGGGCCTGGGGGTAGCCGAGATTGACGAGCGCGGAGACCGCATCTGAAACCGCCGTGGGCGCCACGCCCTCCCCGAGCGCCGCTTGCAGCCCGGCCACGCCCGCATCCGGCGTCGCCCCGGCGGGCACCTTGCCCTTGAGTTCGGAGACCACGCGCTGCGCCACCTTGGGGCCGACCCCCGGCGCGCGCCCGACCATCGCCTTGTCCTGCAGCGCAATCGCGCTGGTGAGTTCGGATGGCGACAGCGTCGACAGGATCCCCAGCGCGACCCGCGCCCCGACCCCCTGCACGGTCATCAACAGGTTGAACCATTGCTTTTCGAGCGCGCTGGCAAAGCCGTAAAGCCGGATCATGTCTTCGCGCACATAGGTCTCGATAAACATCTCGACCGCCTCGCCCCTGCCCGGCAGCGCCGAAAGCGTGCGCCCCGGGCAATGGCAGGCATAGCACACGCCATTGACATCGATCAGCGCCACATCGTCCTCGACACTGTCGAGAATGCCCTTGAGCTTGCCGATCATGACGCGCGTCCGAGCCGGGCCGCCGGCGTCTCGCGGAAATGCGCATGGCACACCGCGATCGCCAGCGCGTCGGCCGCATCCTCGCTGCCGATCTCGGCGGCGGGCAACAGCGTCTTGACCATCATCATCACCTGCTTCTTGTCGGCATGGCCGGTGCCGACCACCGATTTCTTGATGAGATTGGCGGCATATTCGCCGACCGGCAGGCCGAGCGCCGCCGGCGTCATCAGCGCCACGCCGCGCGCCTGCCCCAAAAGCAGCGCCGAGCGTGCGCCCGCATTGACGAAGGTCTCCTCGACCGCCGCCTCGTCGGGGGTGTGCTCATTGATGAGATCGGTGAGCGCCTTGTGCAGGAACAACAGCCTTTGCGCCAGCGGCCCCTCGGTCGGGGGTTTGATCACCCCGCAGCCGCGATAGGCCAGCCGGTTGCCGTTGGCCTCGATCAGCCCCCAGCCGGTGCGCCTCAGCCCCGGATCGATTCCCAGTATTCGCGTCGTGATTCGCATCGCCCTTCCACTTCCCCGGAGCTTACCGGTTGAGGGGGATACTACAATCGCCTTATGTGAACAAAAGGAAAACGTTCAACAGGGAAATCTGCCGCCCGGACACCGTGCCGGGCGGCAGAAGACGCGTCAGTGGCCGTCATGGCCTTCATGCATCATCGGCGCCTCGGTCGAGCCGAGCGGGCCGACCGGAATGTCGAGGGTCACCTCGCCCGCCTTCTCGAAGGTGAGCGTCACGGTGATCTTCTCGTCGGCCACCAGCGGCGCGTCGAGACCGATCATCATCAGGTGCAGCCCGCCCGGTTCCAGCGTGACGGTCTCGCCCGGTTCGATGGTCAGCCCCTCGGGCAGTTCTTCCATCTTCATCACCCCGTCCTGCATCGACATCGAATGCACTTCGAGCGCTTCGGCCGCTTCGGTCGTGCCGCCGATCAGCCTGTCGGCGGTGTCGCCATTATTGGTGATGGTGATATAGGCCCCGCCCGCCTTGGCGCCCGGCGGCGTGGCGCGGGTCCACTGGCCCGAAATGTCGATATCGCCATGATGGATGGTGCCGTTATGGGCAAAGCCCGCAAGCGGCGAAAAGGCGAGGAAGAGGCCGGCAATCGCGGCGGCGAAAAGGGTCTTGGTGGTGGTCATTGTATTTGTCCTGATATGCGGCGCGCCGGCCATCCGGTCCACGCCATAAATGATTGTCGTTAGAGCGAAAATCAGGACAGGACGGGTGGCGCGCGGGACCCCAGCGAACCGATGCGCGGCGTGATGACCGGCGCATGATCATCGAGCATCGGGGCGGCATGGTGCGCCTCGATCCCCGGCGCAGCAATCCCCGGCAGCGCGGGCACCACCGGCACGAATTGCGCCGCCAGCGACAGCGGACAGCCGATCCCGCTGGTGGAACTATCGCCCGTATCGTCCCCCGGCAGCGCATAGGCCGTACAGATGACGATGCCATCATCGGGGTCCGCCGCGGCGATCGCGCCATAAAAGCTCGTCACGATCCCCTGGCACATCAGCGCCAGCATCAGGATAGCGGCAAACTCGCCCTTCACCCCGCGGGGGAGAAGCGCGCGCAAAGTCGCCGTCAATCGAGCTTTCAGCACATCCATGCGCCATCCCATGCCATGCTGCCGCCCAATCCGCAATGCGGCACGCCGTCCGCACTTCGATCCTCGTTTCACCGGCATTTGAATTAATTCCGCTGCAACCGCGAACCGGAACCGCAAGGCCCGCCGGTTATTATCCGCCCCTTCGAACCATGCCTCGCGCAGTTTAGATCCAGAACCGACCGTGAAACGCCTCAAAGTCCTCTTGCCCGATCCGACTAGCCGCGCCCGCGTCTGGGCCTGGACCCTGCTGGGGCCGGGGCTGTGTGCGATTCTGGCCAATCTCTATGTGCTCTGGACCATCCAAGATCCGGTTGTCGCCCGCCCGGCACACTGGTCCTCGACGATCCTGCCCTTCGTCTTCGGCGCGCCGATGTTCTTCATCCTGTCGCGCCGGCTGCGCGACCTCGCCATCATCCGCAAGCAGCTTGCCGTGCTCGCCACCACCGATGCGCTGACAGGCACACTCAGCCGTGGTGCCTTCACCGACAGGGTGGATGCATGGCTCGAAAAGCGCCGCCGGCATCTGAGCGCCTATCGCCGCGGCGCGCTGCTGATCGTCGATGCCGATCACTTCAAGCGCATCAATGACAGCCACGGCCATCACTGGGGCGACGAGGCCCTGCGCCTGATCGCCGCCACCATTGCCCGGAACCTGAGAAGCGCCGATCTGTTCGGCCGCATGGGCGGTGAGGAGTTCGGGATATTTCTGCCCGATGCAGCCCTTGATGATGCAGAGGTGATCGCCGAGCGCATTCGCCGCGCCGTCGCGGAGACCGCCTTCACTCCGGAGGGCAAATCCCTGGCGCTCACCGTCAGCGTTGGCGGGGCGGTTTTCGAGGAAGAGATCGAATTCTCAGAGCTCTATCGCATCGCCGACCGCCGCCTCTACGAAGCCAAGGAAGGCGGCCGCAACACGATCCGCCTCACACCCGCCGAGCCTGCCCGGCCTGCCCCGGTCTTCGACCGCGCGGCCGCCACCGCACCCACGATCCATTGACCGGCATGCAAAAAGGGCGCCCCGCACCCGGCAGAACGCCCCTGAATTCTGGTTCGGCAAACAGGGATCAGGCGCTGAGCGCTTCCATGTCCTCGTCGCTCATCTCGAAGTTCGAATAAACGTTCTGCACGTCGTCATCGTCTTCGAGCGCCGCGATCAGCTTGAACAGGGTCGCGCCCTTGTCCTGATCGACCGGGGTGCCGTTCTGCGGCTTCCAGACCGGGTTGACCGACTTAGCCTCGCCTAGCGAGCCTTCGAGCGCGGTGGACACATCGTTGATGTCTTCGAAGACGCAATAGATGGTGTGGCCGTCTTCATCCGAGACGACGTCCTCCGCCCCGGCCTCGATCGCTGCTTCCATCACCGCCTCGGCGTCACCTGCCTCGGGCGCATAAACGATCTCGCCGACCCGGTCGAACATGAACGCCACCGAGCCGCTTTCGCCCAGCGACCCGCCATTCTTGGAGAATGTCGCGCGCACATTGGAGGCCGTGCGGTTCCGGTTGTCGGTCAGGGTCTCGACTATGATCGCCACCCCGCCCGGGCCGTAACCCTCATAGCGGATTTCCTCGTAATCCTCACTGTCGCCCCCCGACGCCTTGTTGATGGCGCGCTGGATATTGTCCTTGGGCATGGACTGCGCCTTGGCGTTCTGGACCGCCAGCCGCAGGCGCGGATTCATGTCCGGGTCCGGCGTGCCCATCTTGGCCGCCACGGTGATTTCCTTGGACAGGCGCGAAAACAGCTTGGAGCGCGCCGCATCCTGGCGCCCCTTGCGGTGCATGATGTTCTTGAACTGTGAATGTCCGGCCATGGCCCGGAGATCCCCCGTATCGTCGCTAATGGCAATTCAGCGGGCCTTATAGGAAAGCCCGCCACGGAAATAAAGTCAGAAGGCGGGTTCGGCCTGGCTGAGCGCGCCGCCCACCCGCACCGGATGGATCGAGCGCAGCAGACCCGTGCCCGGTTCGGTCTCGAGCGCCACCCCGCACAAGGTGGCTTCGCCGCTCGCCGGGGTGAAGCGCGCCCGCGTCATCCCGGTCACGAACCGGTTCACCGGTTCTTCGGCTTCCATGCCGATCACCGAATTATAGTCGCCGCACATTCCCGCATCCGCCATCATGCCGGTTCCCCCGGGCAGAATCCGCGTGTCGGCAGTCGGGATATGCGTGTGCGTGCCCACCACAAGGCTGGCGCGCCCGTCGAGAAACTGGCCCATGCCATACATTTCCGAGGTCGCCTCGGCATGGAAATCGACGATCACCGCGTCGGCCATCTCGCCGAGCGGACACTCATCGATCGCCTTTTCGACAGCCGCGAACGGATCGTCGATGGGGTTCATGAACACGCGCCCCAGCGCGTTGATCACCAGCACCTGACCCGCACTGCACGAATACAGCATCGCCCCGCGCCCCGGCGTGCCTGGCATCATGTTGATGGGGCGCAGCAGGGCGTGTTCGCGTTCGATATAGCTCAGCGTGTCGCGCTGGTCGAAGGCATGGTCGCCCAGCGTCACCACATCGGCGCCAGCCTCACGCAAGGTCTGGTAATGTCCCTCGGTCAACCCCCGCCCATGCGAGGCGTTCTCGCCATTCACGATCACGAAGTCGAATGCGTGGTCTTCGCGCAGGCGTGGCAAATGCTTGGTCACCGCGTCCCGGCCGGCGCGGCCCATCACATCGCCGAGGAACAGGATTCGCATTCAGCCGGCCGCCTGGCCGAACCGTGCGAACCCTCGCTCCGTCACAAGCATGTTGAGCGGAATGTCGTGCTCTTCGCGCGGGATCTCGTCGATCTCCTGGGCGGCAAAGGCGTAGCCCACGATCTGCGGCGGCTTCGTCATCCGCCCCAGCGTAATGTCGTAATAGCCCCCACCATAGCCGAGCCTTGTGCCGCGCTTGTCCCAGCCAACCAGCGGCATCACGATCAGATCGGGTTCGACAAGCGGTGCGGTCGGCGCCGGCTCAAGCGTGCCGAGCCCCGCGGGAAAGAGCGGCGCCCCCAGTTCCCAGCGACGGAACTCGAGCGGGTTGCCCTGGCCCATCACCAGCGGCAAGCACACGGCGTGGAAATCATCCATCAGCCGGGTGATCAGCGGTTTGACGTCGAGCTCATCGCGGATCGGCCAGTAGAGCGCCACCGTCTGCTCGCTGCCCAACGGCACATTGTCGAGGAAATGCTTCGCGGCATCCCGCGCGGCCTCGTCACGATAACCGGACGACAGCGCCCGCCGCTTTTCGAGGGCATCGGTTCTCAGAAGCGCCTTTGCGGCCTCGACTTCACTTTTCTGTTCGGCGATATCGGACAAGACGCCCCCTGAATTCAAAAAGCCACCCGGCCGTGGGATCTCGATCCCGGGAACCTACATAAGTAGGTGGGCACCGTGTGAAGCGGCCCACGAGCCGCCTCAGGGACAGTTCCCTTTAGGATCGGTAAGGCCCCGGGGAATGCTTATCCTGCACGCACCGGGCAGCCGACCCCATATAAGGGTTTCGGCGGCGACATGAAAGACCGGATTGCGCTTCGATCAGCCGCGATGTTCCTCGGCGTCCTCGAGTTCGGCCGCCAGCGCGTTGATGCGGTCGGCCAGCGCGCCGAAACGGGCGGCATAATCGCGCTCGAGAGCATCTTGTTCATCCGAAAGCGCGGCACCGGCCGATGTGATTTCCTGGAGTTCCGCTTCCAGCGCACTCATCCGGCCCTTCAATTCGCGCAGCTCGTCAAGCACGGTAATGCCGGCCATGATGGTCAGCCGATTGTCGCCGGCTTCCCCGAAATCGCCCTTGAGATTGTCGACATAGCCGGCAAATGTTTCGGCGAGCTGGCGCAGGTGATCTTCCTGCCCCTCTTCGCAGGCCATGCGGTACTTGCGGCCATTGATATCAACACTGACTTCGGGCAATTCAGGCTTGCTCCTCGCGGTTGAGCGCAAGCTGCACCTTTTCCATGGCCTGGATCAAGCGTCGAGACGTTTCCGCCGCCGCTTTGTCGAGCCGGTTGGCGCGGGCGGTCATTCTGTCGAGAGCATTGGCGAGTTGGGCCCTGTCCGATTGCAGGCGCTGGGCCTCGGCTTCGGCGGCACCCAGGCTGTCGAGACGTCCCGAGGCCTGCCGGACACCGGCTTCAAGGCGCCGCAGCGCCGCCTCAACCCGTTCAAGGGCATCGTCGACCGCGCTGACGGCATCGGCGGCATTCGCGCCTGTCGCACCACGGTCTTCACTCACCGCGCCGTCCTCCTGCGCATCGGTCTCCCGCGCATCCATTTTGCCGATCCCCTCAGCCAGATTCGCCCCCCTCGTAAATAACCCTATGGCGGGGGCTCATGGCAACCTGTGCTTTGCGTGGACGTGAATTGCCCCCATTGCGGTTGCCATCTTGCCGCACTCTGGCTGCCCTCGGGCGATTGACAGCACAAAAGGAGGTGCTATGTCTGCCCCTCGAAACCGCGAGACGGACCCTTTTTCAGCTAAAATCTCCACCAACATGACAGGCACACGATGATCGATCGAGCCAAACACAACGCTATGGCCAACGCCATTCGCGCTCTGTCCATGGAAGCGGTCGAAAAGGCCAATTCCGGGCATCCGGGCCTGCCCATGGGCGCCGCAGATATCGCCACGGTTCTGTT
Organism: Cucumibacter marinus DSM 18995; assembly: GCF_000429865.1. GTDB lineage: Bacteria > Pseudomonadota > Alphaproteobacteria > Rhizobiales > Devosiaceae > Cucumibacter > Cucumibacter marinus. The sequence goes on along the minus strand of NZ_AUCR01000002.1, from coordinate 32,069 downwards.
CACCCGGGTGATGAAGTTCGATCCGAAGTCGCCCGAATGGGCAGACCGCGACCGGTTCGTCCTGTCTGCCGGCCACGGTTCGATGCTGCTTTATTCGGCGCTCTACCTCCTCGGCTACGAGGACATGACCATCGAGGAGATCAAGAATTTCCGCCAGCTCGGCTCCAAGACCGCCGGGCATCCCGAATATGGCTTCGCCCATGGCATCGAAACCACCACCGGTCCGCTCGGTCAGGGCATTGCCAATGCCGTCGGTATGGCGATGGCCGAAAAGAAGCTGGCGGCCGAATTCGGTGACGATTTGGTCGACCACAAGACCTATGTGCTCGCCGGTGATGGCTGCCTGATGGAAGGCATCTCGCAGGAAGCCATAGCCCTCGCCGGCCATTTGAAGCTCAACAAGCTGGTCGTGGTCTGGGACAATAACGGCATCACCATCGACGGTGCGGTCTCGATGTCCGATTCGACCGACCAGCTCGCCCGCTTCAAGGCCAGCGGCTGGCACACCATCGCAATCGACGGGCATGACCCCGACGCCATCGAAAAGGCCTTCGTTGAGGCCGGCGAAAGCGATCGCCCGACCCTGATCGCCGCCAAGACGACCATCGGCTTCGGTTCGCCCAACAAGGCGGGAACGTCCAAGGCTCACGGCTCGCCGCTCGGTGCCGAAGAGCTCGAGGCGACCAGGAAGAAGCTCGGCTGGACCGCCGCGCCCTTCGAAGTCCCCACCGATATTCTCGATGACTGGCGCTTGGCCGGCCTGCGTTCCACCAAGGCCCGCGTGGCATGGGAAGAACGCCTTGGCGCAGCCGAGATGGACACACGGACCGAGTTCGAACGCCGTACCAATCGCGAGCTCAACACCGATTTCGGCCGCGCTATCGAGGACTTCAAGAAGAAGATGGCGGAGGAAAAGCCCAACAAGGCGACCCGCGTCTCGTCCCAGATGGCGCTCGAGGTCATCAACCAGGCCCTGCCGGAAATGTTCGGCGGTTCGGCCGACCTGACCGGCTCGAACAACACCAAGACCGAAAGTCTGACCCCCTTCACCGCATCCGACTATGCGGGCCGCTATGTCTATTACGGCATTCGCGAGCACGGCATGGCCGCGGCCATGAACGGGATTGCCCTGCACTCCGGCATCATCCCCTATGGCGGTACTTTTCTGACCTTCACCGACTATTGCCGGCCCTCGATCAGGCTGGCCGCGCTCTCGCATATCGGTTCGATCTTCGTGATGACCCACGATTCCATCGGGCTGGGCGAGGATGGGCCGACCCATCAGCCGGTCGAACATCTCGCTGCCCTGCGTGCCATTCCGAACCTTGCCGTCTATCGCCCGGCGGACGCTACCGAAACCGCCGAATGCTGGCAGCTCGCCATCGAGGACCGCAAGCGCCCCTCGATCCTTGCACTCACCCGTCAAGGACTGCCCACCCTGCGCAACGAATATGTGTCGGACAATCTGTGCGCCCGCGGTGCCTATACATTGCATGGCGATGCCGACGCGGAAGTCGTGTTCTTCGCCACCGGTTCCGAGGTTCAGCTCGGTCTCGAAGCCGCCAAGCAGCTTGCCAGCCAGAAAATTTCGGCCCGAGTCGTTTCGGTGCCGAGCTTCGAGCGCTTCGCCCAGCAGTCCGAGGACTACCAGGCCGAGATCATCGGCACGCCCAAGGCGCGCGTGGCCATCGAGGCCGGTGTCGAAATGGGCTGGTGCCGGTTTATCGGCGACAATGGCCGTTTCGTCGGCATGAAAGGCTTCGGCGCCAGCGCCCCGGCCGACGAACTCTACAAGCATTTCGGCATCACGGCGGACGCCGCGGTCGAAGCCGCCCTGGCACAGTTGTAATCCCCTCTCCGGGTTCCCTGCCCGGTATTGGGTTCATGACGAATGGCTGGACGATCCGGCCATAACGAGGAGAAATCGGTATGCCTATCCGTGTGGCAATCAACGGTTTTGGCCGCATTGGCCGCAACATCCTGCGCGCTATCGTTGAATCGGGCCGCGACGACATCGAGGTCGTGGCGCTCAACGATCTCGGGCCGGTCGAGACCAATGCACACCTGATCCGCTATGACAGCGTGCACGGCCGCTTTCCCGGCGAGGTCAAGGTCGATGGCGACACGATTGATGTCGGCCGTGGCCCGATGAAGGTGTTCGCCGAACGCGACCCGAAAAACCTGCCCTGGGGCGAGCTCGGCATCGATGTGGCGCTTGAATGCACCGGGATCTTCACCGCCCGCGACAAGGCGGCCTGGCACCTCGAGGCCGGCGCCAAGCGCGTGTTGATCTCCGCGCCGGGCCAGGATGCCGACATCACCTGCGTCTATGGCGTCAACCACGACAAGGTCACCGCCGATCACAAGGTGATCTCCAACGCCTCGTGCACCACCAATTGCCTGGCGCCGCTCGCCAAGGTGCTGAACGACAATATCGGCATCGAGAAGGGCTTCATGACCACGATCCACGCCTATACCGGGGATCAGCCCACGCTCGACACCATGCACAAGGATCTCTACCGCGCCCGCGCCGCGGCCATGTCGATGATCCCGACCTCGACCGGCGCCGCCAAGGCCGTCGGTCTTGTGTTGCCCGAACTGGCCGGCAAGCTCGACGGCACCTCGATCCGTGTGCCGACCCCGAATGTCTCGGTTGTCGATCTCAAATTCGTCGCCAAGCGCGACGTCACCGCCGACGAGGTCAACGCCATCGTCAAGGCTGCCGCCGAGGGTGAACTCAAGGGCGTGCTCGATTACGATCCCGAGCCCAAGGTCTCGATCGACTTCAACCATGATCCGCACTCCTCGAACTTCGCCGCCCAGCAGACCAAGGTCATGGACGGCAATCTCGTGCGGGTGATGTCCTGGTACGACAATGAGTGGGGCTTCTCGAACCGCATGGGCGACATGGTCGCCGTGGTCGGCAAGACACTTTAGGACGTCGCTGCAGGAAGACGCTCTGACATTTTGCTGAGGGGTCGCCAGACCTCAAGCAGACTTGAGCCATAAGCGAGAGGGCGCCGATTCCGGCGCCCTTTTTGCGTGATGTTTGCCCGTTTCCACCAGGACGGGATACGCTACCCGGCAAGAATTTCCTATTTGATTACTTGCACTTGTAGAGATTTTATTAACCACAATCGGCAACTCTTCGGTAACCATAAATTTGGTCGAGAGTTGGTGTTGTGCGGTTTCAAGTCCTTTGCGTTGCCGCAGTCCTTTTGACTGCGATTACAACCGGTTGCGCCAAGGCGCCGAAGCCTTCGATCGACACCGAACTCGACCGGCCCGCAAAGGCCGAGGTGACCGCCGCCAGCTATGGCGAAGTCGACCCTGCGACCACTGCAAGTATCTCGAATCATTCAGCAAAGAGGCTGGTGGGCCGCACGCTTCGCGTCGCCTCCATTACCGATCTGCAGTTGCGCAGGGGTGAGGTCATCCTCACCTTCGATGATGGCCCCAGCCCCACCTATACCCCTCAGATCCTTGACGCTTTGGCCGATCACGGGGTGAAGGCGACCTTCTTCATGGTCGGCACCATGGCCAGCGCCCATCCCGCCACCGCCCAGCAGGTCGCCCGCGCCGGCCACACCGTGGGCACCCACACCCACAATCATGAAAACCTTGCGAAATTTTCCTCTCTCGACGCCATGAGCAAGGTCCGCCAGGGTGAGTATGAAGTCGCCCGCGCCATCGCGCCGTCGGGCCGGAAACCGGCGCCCTTCTTCCGCTTTCCCTATCTCTCCCAGACCCGAGTGCTGCGCACCTCCATTGCCGAACTCGGCCTGATCCCCTTCGGCGTCGATGTCGACAGCTGGGATTACAAGAAGGAAAGCGCGCAAACCGTGATGAACCGCACCCTCACCCGCCTCGAAACACAGGGCCGCGGCATCATCTTGTTCCACGACATCCACGGTCGCACCGCGCGGTTGCTGCCTGATTTTCTGGACGAACTCGACCGCCGCGGCTTCAAAGTCGTCCACGCCATACCGGGTCGCCAGGGTCTGTTCTCGGCCCCGGTCACGGTCGCCGCACTCGATCAGTAGGCATCCCTGGCGCGGCGCGCCGCCGCGCCGGCCCACCATTGCATCACGCTTTGCCCCCGCCTAAACCTAGGATCGGTATCAACTGATTTGCGCAAAGGCGCAGTTGAGGGTGGCAAGGTGACCGACTTCAAAACGATTGGCGATCTCGATTTCGACGGCAAGCGGGTCCTGATCCGTGCCGACCTCAACATGCCGGTCGCAGATGGCCGTGTGACCGATGCGACCCGCATTGAGCGTACCGCACCGACGATCACCGCAATCGCGGTCGGCGGCGGCACGCCAATCCTGATGTCCCATTTCGGGCGCCCCAAGGGCCAGGTAAACCCCGAATTCTCCCTCGCCGTCACAGCGCCCGCCATCGAAAAGGCGACGGGACGCCCTGTGGTCTTCGTCGAAACGGACTGGACCGATGTCGAAGGCGCCAGAAAGGCGATCGCCGAAGTGCCGGCGGGCAGCGTGGTTCTTTTGGAAAACACGCGCTTTCACCCCGGTGAGGAAGCCAATGACGCCGAACTGGCCGCACGCATGGCAAGCCTTGCGGACATCTATGTGAACGACGCTTTTTCCGCCGCGCACCGTGCCCACGCCTCGACTGAAGGGGTTGCCCGACTGCTCCCTGCCGCGGCGGGACTTGCCATGCAGGCGGAGCTCGAAGCGCTGGAAGCCGGGCTCGGCAATCCGAAGAAGCCGGTCGTCGCCATTGTCGGTGGCGCCAAGGTCTCGACCAAGATCGATTTGCTGGAAAACCTCGTCACCAGAGTCGAGGCTTTGGTTATCGGCGGCGGCATGGCCAACACCTTTCTGCACGCTGAGGGCATCAATATCGGCAACTCTCTTTGCGAGAAGGATCAGGCGGAAACCGCACGCCGGATCTACGACAAGGCTGCCCAGCACAATTGTGCAATCCTTTTGCCGGTGGACGCCATTGTCGCCTGGCACTTCGAGGCGAACGCCCCGCATCGGATCTATGGCGTCGAGGCGATGGACCGCGACGGCATGATTCTCGATGTCGGCCCCCACTCCGTCGACCGCATCAACGCCGCCATCGACGAGGCCTCGACCCTTGTCTGGAACGGTCCCCTCGGCGCATTCGAACTCCATCCTTTCGATGCCGGCACCCTCGCCGCGGCCCGCCACGCGGCGGCGCGCACCAAGGCCGGCAAGCTGACCTCGGTCGCGGGCGGCGGCGATACCGTGGCGGCTCTTGCAAAGGCCGGGGTCAAGGACGACTTTACCTATGTGTCGACCGCGGGCGGCGCGTTTCTCGAATGGATGGAAGGCAAGCCGCTGCCCGGCGTCGAGGCCCTGAAACAGGCCTGATTGCTGGAACCGTTCTCGTAAACGATTACATGTTGATCGGTCTGTGCCGGCATTCTATGCCGCCTGCAACCGGTTGACCGAGAACGGAGAATGAGCGTGTCGGATCTGTCTGAAATTGCCCGCAAGATGGTGGCGCCCGGAAAGGGTATCCTTGCCGCCGATGAATCGACGGGCACCATCGAAAAGCGGTTCAAATCCATCAACGTTCCCTCCACCGAGGAGAACCGCCGCGATTACCGCGAGATGCTCTTCCGCACCGACCAGGCCATGCGCGACTACATTTCCGGCGTGATCCTGTTCGAGGAAACCCTCAACCAGAAAGCCGCCGACGGCACGCCGCTCGTCGAATTGCTCAAGGCCGACGATGTCGTGCCCGGCATCAAGGTCGACAAGGGCGCCAAACCGCTCGCTGGCAGTGATGGCGAACAGGTCACCGAAGGCCTTGATGGCCTGCGCGAACGCCTTGCCGACTACGCCAGCAAAGGCGCCCAGTTCGCCAAATGGCGCGGCGTCATCGCCATCACCCCGAGCGCGCCGAGCCGGAATGCCATTTTTGCCAATGCTCACGCGCTCGCGCGCTATGCCCGGCTGTGCCAGGAAGCGGGCATCGTGCCAATCGTCGAACCCGAAGTCCTTGCCGACGGCAAGCCCGGCGATCATTCCATCGAGATCACCGCCAAGGTCACCGCGAACACGCTCGATGCAGTTTTCGATCAGCTCGCCATTGCGGGTGTCGATTTGACCGGCATCGTCCTCAAGCCCAACATGGTTCTGCCGGGAATAAATGCGCCCCAGGCGTCCGTCGAGGAAGTTGCCGAACGCACACTCGAAGTGCTGCGCGCCCATGTCCCCACCGACGTCCCCGGCATCGCCTTCCTTTCGGGCGGGCAGACCGACCGTCAAGCCACCGCTCACCTGTCGGCCATGAACGCCCGTGGGCCGCATCCCTGGGCCCTGACCTTCTCTTATGGCCGCGCGCTGCAGGCCGCAGCCCTTGCCGCCTGGGCAGGGCGCCGCGAAAACGCCCCTGCCGCACAGTCCGCTTTCGCCCATCGTGCCGCCATGAACGCCCTGGCCGCCCGCGGCGAATGGCGCGAGGATCTCGAGAGCGCCTGAGGTCCCACACCATCAAATACAGCAGGGGCGTGGCCACTGGCCGCGCCCCTTCCCTTTTGTCGCCCCAATTGGATTTCACATCACCCCTGTGGCCGGTTCGGTTAACCGGCTGCCGGCAACGGGGATTGACAGTTGCGCGCCGCGCCGCCATCCCTGCCCGACCGTCAGAACAGCTTTGGCAAAGGTCTTTGATGCGGCAGGAACTCTTTGTGATCACGCCGGCTGAAGCCGGTCCGGATTTCGCTGACACCCTCGACGCAGTTCTGGGTGCCGCAACTGTCTCTGCGGTCCTGATCCAGCGGGGCGATCGCGACGACAAGGCCTATGGCGAGCTGGCGCGCGCCCTGATCCCGGCAATCCAGCGCCATGATGCTGCCGCGCTTCTCGACAACGCCGCAAAAGACGTTGTGAAGCTCGGTGCAGACGGCGTGCACGTCACCTCTGGCGAAACCGACCTCAAGGCTGCGGTAAAAGCCCTCAAGCCCGATTTCATCGTCGGCGCCGGCGGCATTCATTCCCGACACGAAGCCCTGACTTTCGGCGAACTGGATATCGACTACGTCTTCTTCGGCGCGCTCGACATCTCCGACACCGAACAGGACCCCTTTGTCTTCGAAACCGGGCAGTGGTGGGCGGAAACCTGCGCAATCCCGTCTGTGTGCCTGGCGGGTGAAAACGCCTGGCCGGAAACAGAATTCATTGCCTGCCGGGAAAGCATCTGGAAGGCCGAGGCGCCGGGTGCTGCCCTTGCTGGCCTCGCCGCCCGCGCAGACCACAAGGGGGCTGCATGATCCGCCCGTCCCTGTCGCGCCTCATCCTGGCCGTTGCCCTGGCGGCGCCCCTGGCCGGCAGCGCGCTGGCCCAGGGCAATACTCAATCCGAGGCGAACCCGGCGCCCGAGCCGGAAGCAGAAGCCAACAGCCAGGTTTTGCCCAATTCGATCACTGTCGCCCCCGAACAACGCCCCAACTCGGCCCAGACCGATGAAGCGCTCGATATCTCCCGCACATTCTTCGGGCCGCAGCAGCCGGTCGACGAGGCCTATGGCGCTTTCCAGCGGGGCTATTACCTGACGGCACTGGCCCTCGCCCTGCCCCGTGCCGAAGCTGACGACGCCTCGGCCCAGACCCTGATCGGCGAGATCTACAATAACGGACTCGGGGTGGCCGAAAACCCGGCCATCGCCTCCAGCTGGTATTCGCTCGGCTCCAAGAACGGCAATCTCAACGCCACCTTCCAGCTTGCCATGATGTATGAGGAAGGCCGCGGCGTGCCGCGCAACCGCGAGCGTGCGGCGGACCTGATCAAACAGGCGGCGGAAGGCGACAAGACCGAAGCGATCTACAATCTCGCGCTTTTGCACGTTGAAGGGCGCTTTGCCGATCCGAGCCTCACCCGGGCAGCAGAACTGATGAAGCAGGCCGCCGATGCGGGCCTTGCCAGCGCGCAATATGACTACGGCCTGATGCTGATGGATGGCGCCGGAATCCCGCCCCAGCCGACGGTCGGTGCCGACTATATCGAGCGCGCCGCCTCTGCCGGCCATGTGCCGGCACAGATCGAATACGCAACCCTTCTGTATCTCGGCAAAGGCGTCGATATCGACAAAGCAACTTCGGTTCTGTGGTATCGCGATGCCGCGGAAGCGGGTAACCCGGTCGCCCAGACCCGGCTCGCCAAACTGCTCGCCGCCGGAGAAGGTGCAGAACAGGATCTGGTCAGTGCCGGCATGTGGCGGGCGCTGGCGCGGCGGCAGGGACTGGTCGATCCCGCGCTTGACGAACTGCTCTCCACCATGTCCCAGGCCGACCTGGCCCGGGCCGAAGAACGGGCCCGGTTCTGGCCCAACAGACCGCCCCTCAACACCACTGGCAGCAACACTCAATAGGCCTTCATGGCTGTCTGCAGCCACACTGCCTCTTGAACATGCCGGTTTTCTGGGGCAAAAGCGCCCAGCATTTTCGCGCCCGCGGGGCGCCCCTTTTGAGAAATCGCACAGACATGAAGATCAACGGCAACGAAATCCGGCCCGGCAACCTCATCCAGCACAAGAACGAATTGTGGGTGGCCGTGAAGGTTCAGCACGTCAAACCCGGCAAGGGCGGCGCCTTTGCCCAGGTCGAGCTCAAGGGCGTTGAAACCGGCACCAAGCTCAATGAACGCTTCCGCGCTGCCGAAACCGTCGAACGCGTCCGCCTCGAGCAGAAGGACTACCAGTACCTTTATGCCCAGGGCGATGCGCTGGTGTTCATGGACACCGAAACCTATGAGCAGCTTGAACTGCAGGCCGATTTCGTCGGCGAGCGCGCCACCTTCCTGCAGGACGGCATGACCGTGACCGTGGAACTCTTCGAAGGCCGCCCGATCGGTGTGTCCCTGCCCGCGCAGGTGACCCTGACCGTCGCCGAGACCGAGCCCGTGGTGAAGGGCCAGACCGCGGCCAACTCATTCAAGCCCGCGGTGCTCGACAATGGCGTCAAGGTGATGGTGCCGCCCTTCGTTTCGGAAGGCGAAAGTATCGTCGTCGATACCGAAGAAGTCACCTATCTTCGCCGCGCCGACTGATCGCTGATCCATCATGGCCCAATCCGCGCTTCTCACCATCATGATCAACGCCGCCCGCAAGGCCGGGCGGTCCCTGACCCGCGACTTCGGCGAGGTCGAGAACCTTCAGGTCTCGCGCAAGGGACCGGCGGATTTCGTCTCCAATGCCGACATGCGGGCCGAGCAGATCGTTTACGAAGAGCTTAAGAAAGCTCGCCCCACCTATTCCTTCCTGATGGAGGAATCCGGTGAGGAAAAGGGCGAGGACGGCCAGCACCGCTGGATCATCGATCCGCTGGACGGCACCACCAATTTCCTGCACTCGATCCCGTTGTTCTGCACCGCCATCGCGCTTGAGCGCGGCGACGAGATCGTGGCCTCCGTGATCTACAATCCGATCACAGAAGAGTTCTTCACCGCCGAGCGCGGTCGGGGCGCTTTCGGCAATAATCGCCGGATGCGGGTCGCCGGCCGCCGGCACCTGGCCGACTGTGTCGGGGTCACAGGCATCAAGAACACCGAGCCCGCCCGCGACGCCAAGGATATCCGCTCGGTCGCCCATCTCAACGCGATGATGTCGGGGATCCGGCGTACAGGTTCCGCATCGATCGACATGGCCTGGCTTGCCGCCGGGCGGTTCGACGTGATGTGGGAAACCGGCCTGCAGCCCTGGGACATTGCGCCGGGCCTGCTGATGATCAAGGAAGCCGGGGGAATAGTCACCGACTACAGGGGCCGCCTCGACACCGTGCGCAGCGGCGAAGTGGTGGCGGGGAATGAGTACGCGCAGGCGGCGCTGCTCAAGGAGCTCAAAACCCTCGCCTGAGCCGACCGCTCTCCACATCGTGTCTGGGGTAAGGGCAATCCTCGCCGGTTAAGGCCAAACAGGGCCGGTTAGGCCATTGTCACCTCGCGCGTCCATGATAGTCTAGCGCCACCAGCGAGTTATCGGGATGCAACGGGCCATGTCACAATCTTACGACCCTTATCATCTTGCGAGCCCGACGATCTATCTGATCAAGATGATCATCTTCCTCATCCTCGTGGGGTTGATCGCGGTCGTTCTTACACCTCAGTTATTGCAGGCTTTTTGGGCCAACCCATTCATCAACGGGCTGATCCTGCTGGTGCTGTTGGTGGGGATCGTGTTGAGCTTCAGGCAGGTGATCCGCCTGTTCCCCGAAGTGCGTTGGGTCAACTCACTGCAAGACGGCAACCCCATGGTCGACCGCATGCCGACGCTCCTGTCGCCGGTCGCGGTGATCCTGAGGGATCGAATGGGCGAAACGGTCATCACGCCTGCGTCCATGCGCTCCATCCTTGATTCGGTGGGCATCCGCCTTGATGAGGCCAAGGACACCGCCCGCTATCTGACCGGGCTGCTGGTCTTTCTCGGCCTGCTGGGCACGTTTTACGGTCTTTTGCAGACCGTCTCTTCGGTCGGCAATGTGATTTCCGGGCTCGATGTCACGACCGACGATGCGGGTAATCTGTTCTCGAACCTCAAGGACGGTCTCGAGGCACCGCTCTCCGGCATGGGCACGGCCTTCGCCTCGTCCCTGTTCGGCCTTTCCGGTTCACTGATTCTCGGTTTTCTCGACCTCCAGGCCGGCCAGTCCCAGAACGCCTTTTATACCGATCTCGAAGACTGGATGTCCTCGATGACCGAGCTCGACCATCCCATGGCCCAGATGCAGGCCAACCAGCTTGGCGTCTCCCAGAACGAGATGCAGGCCATGTTCGAACGGCTCGGCGCTTCGGTCCAGAATTCCTCCTCCTCGCAAAACGCCATCCGGGCCATGGCAGAGCTAGCCAAGGGGATCGATGGATTGGTCAAGCATATCCGCACCGAACAGGATGATCTGCGCGCGCATATGGCCGAGCAGGCGGAAAACAACGCCAAACTGCGCGAATTGGTCGATGCGTTGCTGCAATCGGTCGATGATGAGCAAAAGCAGAATCGCCAGAATTGACGCACCGCGAGGGGTCCGGGAAATGCCGGGCCAAAACTTCGCCGGATTGCCCGGCATATTGAGTGTTGGGGCGATGAAAGGATAAGCGCGAATGGCAATGGTGCGCGGACGAGCGAGACAGCCACGTGAAGATTACTGGCCCGGCTTCGTCGATGCCATGGCGAGCCTGTTGCTGGTCATCATCTTCCTGCTCTCGGTCTTCATGCTGGCACAGTTCTTCCTCAGCCAGGAGATCCTGGGCAAGGATTCAGCCCTTTCCCGGCTCAACAGCCAGATCGCCGAACTGACAGAACTCCTGCAGCTCGAACGCGCCAATTCAGCCGACCTCGAATCGACCATCGCTACCCTTTCCGCGACCCTGTCGAGCACCGAGGCGCAACGAGATGAATTGCAGAGCCAGGTTGCGGGTATCGGCCTCGGCGCGGAAGAAAAGGATTCCCGCATCGCCGCACTGACCTCCGACCTTGCCGCGCAGGAAGAGCTGAGCGACGAGCAGCAGGCCCAGCTTTCACTGCTTAACCAGCAACTCTCGGCCCTGCGCACCCAGATCGCAGCGCTGGAGGAAGCGCTCGAGGCATCAGAAACCAAGAACACCGATTCCAAGGCCCAGATCGCGGACCTCGGCCGCCGCCTCAACCTGGCGCTCGCCCAGCGCGTGCAAGACCTTTCGCGCTACCGCTCGGACTTCTTCGGCCGGCTGCGCGAAATCCTCGCCGACCGCGACGACATCCGCGTTGTTGGCGACCGTTTCGTGTTCCAGTCCGAAGTCTTGTTCAATGCCGGCGAGGCAGGCGTGGCCACCGGCGGCGAGGATGCGCTCGAACAGATGGCTGCGGCCATCATTCAGCTTGAGCAGGAAATCCCCCCTGACATCCCCTGGGTGCTGCGCATCGACGGCCACACCGACCGGCGGCCGATCTCCACGGTCCGCTTCCCCTCCAACTGGGAATTGAGCGCCGCCCGTGCCATTTCGGTTGCAAAGTTCCTCGTAGACCAGGGCGTTTCTCCGAACCGTCTGGTTGCCGCCGGCTTTGGCGAATTCCAGCCCATCGATCCGGCCGATACCGAAGAGGCCTATCGGCGCAACCGGCGCATTGAATTCAAGCTGACCGAAAGCTGATCGGGACGTTCGCCGCTGTTGTTTTGTCATGTGGCACCTGCGGTGCTAGCCTTGCCCGACGCGGTAAGGAGGACGCCCATGCCGAGTTTCGACAGCGAGAAGGCCGCGGAACTGCACCGCGAGCTTCACACCCACCTCCCCTCCGACCCGGCCTTGAGGGTCAAGACACTCGAGAGCTTGGCCGTCGAGCGCGGCCTGGTCTCGCCCGATGGGCTCGACGCTTGGATAGAAGCCTATTCAGAGCATGTAGGCCCGAAGCGCGGCGCACAGGTTGTCGCCCGTTCCTGGACCGATCCGGAATTCCGGCAGCGATTGCTCGCCGACGCCAGCCAAGCAATCAAGGAGTTCGGCTTCGAAGGATCGGCCACCGGACACCTGAAAGCGGTAGAGAATACCGAAACCGAGCACAATCTGATCGTGTGCACGCTATGCTCCTGCTACCCGTTCTCGATCCTCGGCCTGTCGCCGGCCTGGTACAAATCAGTCGAGTACCGCGCCCGCGCGGTACGTGAACCGCGCAAGGTCCTGGCCGAATTCGGTGTCGACCTGCCCGACAGCGTCGGCGTCCGCGTGTGGGACAGCACGGCGGAACTGCGCTACCTCGTCATACCGCAACGGCCCGCTGGCACCGAGGACTGGAACGAAGACCGCCTCGCCGCCATCGTTTCGCGCAATTCGATGATCGGCACCGATCGTGACCTCCGGGCGGAGGCAGGATGATGGACGGCATTCACGACCTGGGAGGCATGGAGGGCTTCGGTCCGATCCCGATCGAAGGCGGCGATGCGGATTTCGCCGACATCGAGGCGTGGGAACAACGCATGTGGGCACTCAACAGCCAGATGCAGGTCGACGGGGTCACCATCGACTGGTTCCGCCACGGCATCGAGCGCATGGTGCCCGCCGACTATCTGAGCTTTGCCTATTTCAATAAATGGTGCGCCAACTACCTAATGCTGCTGCTGGATAACGGTGTGATCTCGATGGAGGACGTCCGGCGCGGTACAACCGGCGACCGGTCCGCCCCCGCCCCCGCTCCGACCCTCGGCGACGTCCTCGCCACGGTGCGGAAATCGAACAGGAGCTTTGCGGTCGATCAGGAGCAGCCACCGGCATTCATGCCCGGCGAGCCGGTACGCACTCTCGCTCACATACGCAGCGATCACACCCGGCTCCCCCGCTATGCACGAGGCGTGGAAGGCACGATCCTCACCCATCACGGCAGCCATCTGCTGCCCGACGAAGGAGCGAAGGGCCGCCATGCGGGGACGCACCTCTATTCGGTCTGCTTCAAGGCGACGGACCTGTGGGGGAGCGATGCCAACCCGCGGGACACGGTCACCCTCGATCTGTGGGAGCCTTATCTTGTTCCGGCCTGAGGACCCTTTTGCACCGCCCGGCGGCGCCTTTGACGAACCGTGGCAGGCCCAGGCCCTGGCCATTGCGGACCTGATGGTGACCGGGGGCCATTTCTCAGCCTCGGAATGGTCTGAGACCCTCGGCGCCTGCCTGCGTGAGGCCGAGGCGGACGGGCAGCCGGACTCGCTCGAGACCTACTATGTTGCGGTGGTCACCGCCCTCGAACGATTGAGCGAGAACCGGACCGGCATTTCGGGTGATGAGCGCATGAAGCGGCGGGCGGAGTGGGAAGCTGCCTATCACCGCACGCCGCATGGCAAGCCGGTGCTGCTGCACCCCGATACCGAAGACTGACCCGATTGACCCCTCAGGCGCTGAACTGCAGCCGCGCAAGTTCGGCATAGCGCCCGTCGCGCTGGATCAGCGTTTCATGCTTGCCCTCGTCGATCAGGCGCCCGTTCTCAAGCACCAGAATACGGTCGGCATTGCGGATAGTCGCCAGGCGGTGGGCAATGACCAATGTCGTTCGCCCCTCCATGAGGTGTTCGAGCGCACTTTGCACCAGCCGCTCGCTCTCCGCATCGAGTGCGCTTGTCGCTTCGTCCAGCAGCAGGATCGGTGCATCTTTCAGCAGGGCCCGGGCAATTGCCACACGCTGCTTCTGTCCGCCCGACAACATGACCCCGCGTTCGCCCACAATGGACTCGTATCCGCTATCCAGATCCTGAACGAAATCATGCACCAGCGCGGCCTTGGCCGCCCGGACGACCTCCTCGTCGCTGGCCTCGGGCCGTCCGAAGCGGATATTCTGCATCACGGTGCCCGCGAACATCACCGAGTCCTGCTCGACATAGGCAAAACGCTTGCGCAGCTCGGCGGTATCCACCTGGCGGACATCAATGCCGTCCACCTCGATCGACCCGTCGGTCACATCGTAAAAGCGCTGCAAGAGCCCGAACACGGTCGACTTGCCGGCTCCCGAAGCCCCCACAAGGGCCACTGTCTCGCCGGGTGAGACTTCGAAATCGACATCCTTGAGCACCACGTCTTTGTCCCGGGTTTCATAGCCGAAACTCACATGGTTGAACTTCACAGAGCCAATCGCCGGCTCGGGCAGCGCAAGCGGTTCTGCCGGCGTGACGAGTTGCGGCTCGGTCTCCAGCAATTCGATGATGCGTTCGGTCGAACCGGCGAGCTGCTGCATTGTGCCGAAAATCTCCGACATCGAGGTCAGCGCGCCCGAGGCCATCACGGCGTAAATCAGGAACTGCAGGAGTTCGCCAACCGTGATCGACCCGGAGAGCACATTGGCTGCCCCGAACCAGATCAAAAAGACGAGCCCGGCCACACCGATAAAGGTGGTGATCGCAACGAGCCCGGCACGAAGCGCCAGCCGGTCGAGCTCGGCGCGGTACGAGTTCTCTGTCTGGGCCCCGTATTCCTCATATTCCTGCGGCTCGCGGGTGAACGCCTTGATGGTCTTGATCGCCATCAGCGTTTCGGTGGCTTGCGCAGACAGGTCGGCAACCCGGTCCCGCGTGCGGCGCGAAACCTTGCGAACGAACCGGCCGAGCCAGACAACGGGAATGACGATCGCCGGCACCACGATGAATGTCACCGTCCCCATCACCGGATTGGTGAGGAACATCATCACGAAGGCGCCGGCAAAGGTGACCCCCGACCTCAGGGCCAGCGACACGGTCGACCCCACGGCCCAGCGGATGGACGCGACGTCGCCATTGAGGCGCGAGGTCAGCTCCCCGACGCGATTGACGTCGAAGAATGCTGCATCGAGCTTCAACAGATGCTCATAGGTCGCCTGCCGGAGATCGGCCACCACGCGCTCGCCCAACGCGGAAATGAAATAGAACCGCGCGGCGCTCGTGACGGCCATCACGAACCCGATGAACACCAGCGCCCAGGCATAGGTCGAGATGGTCTCAATATTCTGGGAAATGAAGCCTTCATCGACGGCATTGCCGGCGATCGCGGGTATGGTCAGCGTGGCGATGACGGAAACCAGAAGGAACAGCACGGTGAGCCCGAGCCGCCAGGGGTAGCGCAGGATAAACGGCACCAGTCGCCGCAAGGGAGCAAGCGAGGTGACCGGCGCTTCGCGATCTGACAGTTCCAGCGACCGCGGCGACCGCCGCCCCTGCCGGAATGTTGCGCCCATACGTGCCATGAAAACCTTCGGGTGGGTGTGGTGCACCCGTAGATAGGCTTTCCGCTGCCGGCCCGCAACCGGATGTCGTGCAACGCATTGCGACTTGAGGTCTTGACGCTAGGTCTTGCACCGCCCCAAGCCTTCATGTATGAACCCGGCCAATTCACGAATTGCCGATGAACGGGCGCTTTGGCGCCCGCATTGTTGTAAAGGTCCGACGCGATGAAAAAGGATACCCATCCCGACTATCACATGATCAAGGTGGTCATGACCGACGGGACCGAATACCAGACCCGCTCCACCTGGGGCAGCGAAGGTGAAACCCTGCAGCTCGACATCGACCCCAAGACCCACCCGGCCTGGACCGGGGGTTCGGGGCACCTGGTCGACCGTGGCGGCCGCGTCTCGCGCTTCAAGGAAAAGTTCAAGGGCATTCTGGGCTCGTAAGTCGCCCGGAACTATAGACCCGAACACGACAAAGCCCGGCATCTGCCGGGCTTTTTCATTGCCTGCTGTGTGATCTGCGAGGGTCAGCCTTGACCGAACGCAGCCCTCAGCCTGTCGAGCTGGTTCGCCACCGCGTTCTCGCCGGTATTGGGCTCGGGAACCTCTGCACGATCCATGCGCTCGAGCTTGACGATGCGGTCATACATGGTGTCGCCGCGCGCGATCAGGTCGAGCATGGTCTCGGGCAACTGGGTCCAGTTGGCCGGGCGCTCGGCCGGCGGAGCGGGGCGGAACGTCACGCGGTGCTTTTCCGAGCGGGCCTGTTCCGGGGTCAATTCCCCTTCCTTCACCGCCCGCTGCAACAACAGCCAGCTCGCCAGCTGCATCAGCCTCGTGGTGAGGCGCATGCTCTCGGTGGCATAGACAACCGACACATCGCGATCGAGCTCGCGGCTCTCGGTGCGGCCATCGCCGTCGAGATAGGCGGCCACTTCTTCGACCAGGGCCATGCCTTCATTGTAGAGCCGGTCGAACCCTTCAGAAGCCACAAAGCGCCGTCCCAGCGACACCATGTCGGTTTGTCTGTCCTGTTCGCTCACGGATCCTCCGGCGCTTGAGTTCGCGGGATAATACTGATTTGCAACCCCGCCGTCACCAGCATGGCACACAGAACTGATGCAATATTTAACGCGCGCAGCAACCCGTTCACCCATAACGACTTTTTCGTTCGGGCAAGAAAAAAGAGCCGTCGAATAAACGGCTCTCAGAAGTTTACAGGGAGGCGTCAAACAGAGGGAGGAAACCGCTCTGAAAGATCCAGATCGCTCTGGATAAAAATCAATTTAAACTTGAATCGTTAACACGGTCTTAACGAGAGTCTCTTTTTTAACCTTACCCGTTTTCCCCATTCGGTACGCACCAGCGCAACCCCCGGTAATCGGGGGCTTTCGCTGTCCGCAGAGATCCGGCTTTTTTGCGGTCGCACCGGCATCCGCCGCCGCCGGTGGCGTTCATCATTCGAGCCGCAGCGGAAATGACCCGAAATGGGACCGCTATTGTCCTTGTCTAGATCTTGAACACGGCGTCCGCTGCGGCCCTGCTCGACCCACGCGATTCGATCGCCTGTTTCAGCCGCGCAATCTCGCCTTCCAGCAGAGCCACCCGCTCTGTCAATTCATCCACCGACATGTCATCAAGGACCATGCCCACCACATGGGCCGACGGCTTCTTGATCTCTTCCTCATCCATCGATTCACTCCTTGGTTGAGACGATTCTAGCGCCGCTGAACGCGCTGACAAACACCGAATGCCTGAGGAATGCCAATGCCTACCTCGCTCCCCGCCACCATGACCGTCATGGAAATCACCGAGCCTGGCGGCCCCGAAGTGCTCAAGCCTGCTCAACAGCCGCTTCCAGCGCCCGGCACCGGCGAAACGCTGATCAAGGTGCATGCGGCCGGTGTGAACCGGCCCGACCTCCTGCAACGGGCGGGCAGCTATCCACCACCTCCCGGGGCGTCCCCTCTGCCGGGACTCGAAATCGCCGGAGAGATTGCGGCTCTGGGAAATGACGTCACCGGTTGGGCAATCGGCGACAAGGTCGTCGCGCTGACCAATGGCGGTGGCTACGCAGAATACGCAACTGTGCCGGCCGGCCAGATTCTGCCTTTGCCTGAAGGCTACACCCTGGCCGAAGGCGCGGCCCTGCCCGAGACATTGTTCACCGTGCAGCAGACCCTCATCGACCGTGCCGGACTGCGCAAGGGCCAGACGGTTCTCATCCATGGCGGCGCTGGCGGTATCGGCGGTGCAGCCATCGCGCTGAGCCGCCTGAAAGGAGCCATACCTTTTGTGACGGTTTCGACGGCGGACAAGGCGGATTATGCCCGCTCGATTGGTGCAGAAGGCGCGATCAACTATCGCGATGAAGATTTCGTCGAGCGGATCAAGGATATGACCGATGGCAAAGGTCCGGACGTGATCCTCGACATCATCGGTGGTGAATATGCCGGCCGCAATCTGATGGCACTGGCCGAAGATGGCACCATCATCCAGTTCGCCGCACTCACCGGCAAATCGGACAATGTTCACCCCGGCCTTCTGGTGCGCAAGCGCGCCACCTGGTTCGGCTCGACCCTCAGGGCACAGCCTGACAAGGTGAAGGCCGCCATCGCCGACCATTTGCGCGCCGAGGTCTGGCCGGCCCTCGAACAGGGAAAGTTGCCGAAACCGGAAATCCGCAGCTTCCCGCTGACCGAGGCGGCCGCGGCCCATCAGGCAATGGATGCCCCCGGCCATGCGGGCAAGATCGTGCTGCTTGTGGCTGACGGCACCTGATCGGCCGGATTTGAGGCAAAGACGATTGCATCGCGGCGCCGCCCGGACTATATGGGGGCATTCCCTGACATCATCATTCGCAGGGGGTGCGAGCCAGAAGCGGCGCGCACCGGCAAGGAGGCTATATATGGCGACCACACTTTTGATGCCCAAGGCAACCGCGGTTTGGCTGGTGGACAATACCGGTCTGACGTTCGATCAGATTGCCTCGTTCTGCGCACTGCATCCGCTTGAGGTGCAGGGCATTGCCGACGGCGACGTGGCGGCAGGCATCAAGGGGGTCAACCCGGTGCTGAACGGCCAACTCTCCCGCGAGGAAATCGAAAAAGCCGAAGCCGATTCGAATTACCGCATGAAACTGCGTGAATCGACGGTCCGCGTGCCCGCCGCCAAGCGCAAGGGTCCGCGTTACACCCCGGTGTCAAAGCGCCAGGAAAAGCCCAATGCGATCCTGTGGCTGGTGCGCAGCCATCCCGAGCTCAAGGACGCGCAGATCATGCGCCTGGTCGGCACGACCAAGCCGACAATTGAATCAGTGCGCGAACGCAGCCACTGGAACGCGGCCAATCAGACCCCGATGGACCCGGTGACCCTTGGCCTTTGCACCCAGATCGAACTCGATATGGAAGTGCGCAAGGCCGCAAAGGACCTGCCGCCTTCCGAAGAGACCGAGCCCCGCGCCGGCCTGTTGAGTGCTGAAGAAGCGCTGTCGCGCGCCGAACAGCACCGCATCGCCGCCGAGGCCATGGTCGAAGGCTTCGAACCGAGCCA
Source organism: Cucumibacter marinus DSM 18995 (assembly GCF_000429865.1). GTDB lineage: Bacteria > Pseudomonadota > Alphaproteobacteria > Rhizobiales > Devosiaceae > Cucumibacter > Cucumibacter marinus. Next base: position 12,872 of record NZ_AUCR01000002.1, on the reverse strand, counting down.
GCCCGCGCCGGCCGAAGACGACGAATTCGATGCTGAATCCGTGTTTGCCAATCTCAAATCGCTGAAGTCCGACGACAGCGAAGAAGACGAAGACGACGGCAAGAGCGGGCAGTAACGCCACGCCGACAAGCCTGTGGAGGATGGGCGAATGAACGAACCGGTTCTGTTCGTGCTTGCCCATCCCGACCTGTTTGCCTCGCGCGCCAACAAGCGCATGGCCGAGATCGCCGCCGCCACCGACGGTGTCCGGGTCTACGATCTTTACGCCGAGTTTCCCGACATGTTCGTGCATGGCGCCGACGCCCGCTCAGCGTTTGACGGTGTCGAGGCGCTGGTCGTGCAGAACCCGCTCTACTGGTATGCGGGGCCGGGCCTTTTGAAGGAATGGTTCGATCGCACCTTCATCGCCGGTTGGGCTTATGGACGCGGCGGCAAGGCCCTCAAGGGCAAACGCTACCTGGCCTCGGTCACGACCGGCTCTGCGGCGGAGGCCTATCGCGTCGGCGGCCGGCACGGAAACCCGGTCGAGGACTACCTCAAGCCCTACCGCCAGATCGCGGAATTTTGCCAGATGCGCTGGCAGGACCCGCTTGTCCTGCATCATGCCCGCTCGATCAGCGATGATGAGCTGGATCAGCACGCTCAATTGCTGAAACAGCGCCTTGAAACGCTCGCAGCGGGCAGCGCCAACAGCTAGGTTGCAGAGATGGAACACAACATCCTGCTCGCAGCCTTCATCTTTCTCGCCGCCGCAGTGGCCGTGGTGCCCTTCGCCAAGGTCACCGGGCTCGGCGCGGTACTCGGCTATCTGATTGCCGGCGTGGCCATCGGCCCCTATGGCCTGCGCTTTGTCACCGATCCCGAGACAATCCTGCATTTCTCCGAGTTCGGCGTCGTCATGATGCTGTTCATTATCGGGCTCGAATTGCAGCCGCGCGAACTCTGGCGATTGCGGGACAAGCTGATCGGCATGGGGCTGACCCAGGTCGTTTTTACAGCAGTCCTGTTCGGCGCGGTGGCCTGGCTGGTCGGTACTCCATGGCAGTCGGCCATTGTCATCGGCCTCGCCCTGGCCCTGTCCTCGACGGCCATCGTGCTGCAGATCATGGGCGAGCGCGGCATGATGACCAGCGACACCGGGCGCTCGGGCTTCTCGGTGCTGCTGCTGCAGGACATCGCCATCATCCCGATCCTCGCGATTATTCCCCTGCTTGTCTTGCCCCACCTCGCGCCGGCTGCCGCCGACGCCGCCAGCCATGCCGGCGAAGTGGCCGCCGAACCCGATGCCTGGCTTGCCTTGAGAATCGTGCTCGTGTTTGGCGGCATGTGGCTCGCGGGGCGTTTCCTGCTTCGCCCGGTCATGCGCTTTATCGCCAGGAGCGGGGTTCGCGAGATCTTCACTGCCCTCGCGCTGTTCCTGGTTGTCGGCGCGGCCTTGTTGATGGAGTGGCTCGGCCTCTCCGCGGCCCTTGGGGCATTCATGGTCGGGATGATGTTGGCCAACTCCGAATACCGGCATGAGCTCGAGACCGACATCGACCCCTTCAAGGGCCTGTTGCTCGGCTTGTTTTTCATCTCGGTTGGCATGTCGATCGAATTCGCTGTCCTCGCCGATGGTCCGGTGACGATCCTTGTCATGGTGCTGGCGCTGATTGCCATCAAGATGGCCGTGCTCTACGTCATCGCCCGCAGCTTCAAGCTCGACACCGCAGAGGCCCTGCTGTTCGCCATATTGCTCGCGCAGGGCGGCGAATTCGCCTTCGTGCTCCTGCAGTTCGCCCTCGGTGCCGGTGCGCTCGAGCAGGAACTCGCGGACCGGTTGAATGTCACTGTCGCTCTTTCAATGGCCATCACACCGCTGATGCTGCTCGCCTTCGACCGGCTGATCGCCCCGCGCCTGGTGCCACGGACGCCCGAACCCGGCATTCCCGATATGGGCGACACGCGGCAGAAAGTGCTGGTGCTCGGCTACGGCCGCTTCGGTCAGATCTCCACACGTCTCTTGCAGGCTCAGGGGTTTGAAACCACTCTGATCGACCACGATCCCGGGCAGATCGAGCTGGTGCAGCGCTTCGGCTTCAAGGTCTTTTATGGCGACGCGGGCCGGCTGGACCTGTTGCGCGCCGCTGGCGCCGGCGAAGCGCAACTTGTGCTCGTCTCGCTTGGGAACAAGCAAAAGATCACCGAAATCTGCCGCATGCTGAAGGATCATTTCCCGCACACCCCGGTACTCGCACGGGCCGTCGACCGTGGACACGCCTTCGAATTGATGGAAATCGGGGTCGAATTCGAGCGTGAATCCTTCCTCTCATCCCTGCATATGGGCACGCGAGCGTTGGTCGCGCTCGGCTATGAGCCGCATCGGGCGGCGCGCCTGACCAAGGCATTCGAGCGCCACGACATGGAGATGCTGGAGGAAAGCTACAAGCTGCGCGGCGATGAGGAGGCCTTCACGCACTACATTCGCCAGTCCCGCGACATGCTCTATGCGGTCATGCAATCCGACCGTGAGCACATCGACCAGAACCCGGGCAATGCGGCCTGGACGACCGAAGAAGAAGATTCCGAAGCCGAAGCCCGGGCACGGAGCGACTGACCGGCATGGAAAACATTCTCCCGGCCGAGCCGCTGGTTCTGCTGCTCGCTGCCCTCGCGGTCTTTATAGTGGCCCTGTCGAAATCGGGGCTCGTCGCTGCATTCGGCATGATCGGCGTGCCTTTGCTGACCCTGGCCATGCCCGCCCGCCAGGCCGCCGGCATCATGCTGCCCCTCCTCATCCTGATGGATGTTATTGGCCTGTTGGCTTATCGCCGGCAGGTCAACTGGCCCAATATCCGCCTTCTATTGCCCCCGGCCCTTCTCGGCATCGGCATTGGCTGGCTGCTCTGGGCGGTGACCTCGGAGAGCGCTGTGCGGCTGATGATCGGCATCATCACTCTCGCCTTCCTCGCCGACTCGCTCCTGCCTTTGCGCAAGTCCATGCCCGGACGCGGCGCGAAGGGACCGCTCAGCTGGCTTTGGGGCTGGTTCTGGGGTGGTCTGGCCGGTTTCACCAGCTTCGTCAGCCACACCGGCGGGCCGCCCTTCCAGATCTATGTCTTGCCGCAACGGCTGCCGCCCGCGGTTTTTGCCGGCACCAGCGTCGTCTTCTTCTCGGTGGTGAACGCGGTAAAGCTGATACCCTATGCGGCCCTGGGCCAACTCTCCTTCACCAATCTCAGCTTCGCACTGTTCATGGCGCCGGTGGCCCTTGTTGGCATGCTGGTGGGGATTTATCTGGTTCGCCGGATTGAACAGTCCCTGTTCTACCGTATCGCCTACACGTTGATGGCGGTCCTGGGGGTCAAACTGATCTGGGATGGCATTACGGGGATGATTTGAGCCCGCATGATCTGACCCGGCCCGATTCGTCCGGTTCAACGCACGAAAAAGGCCGCAGCATCAGCCACGGCCAATCAATCGAGATCAATCCCTGTGCCCGCACCCCGAATGCGCATGCACTCGTGCCGCGGTCACTATCCGGTTTGGCTTCAAGGCCGGTTCGGATCAGTGCTGGGTGTTATCGCGCTGAAGACGCGCGATTTCGTCCTTGATTTCCAGCTTCTTGCGTTTGAGGGAATTAATCTTGAGCACGTCACGGCTCGCATGTTGCATCTCTCGGTCAATCTGATGCTCGAGGGTCTCATGCCGGCGCTCCAGCGCAGCGAGATGTGTTACGGCGCTCATTCGCAACTCCCTTTCCAACAATGTTGACCCGTGGATGGTGTCAAATAACTGTCATCTTGTCCAATCTCAAACCGGGTGATTTCACCGCTTGTGGGAAATGATTTGCTAACGGCCGCCGGCGCTGAAGGCGGCCCGTATTCACCCTTGCTGGACAGGTCCCTCTGGCTCAACGTAAATTCGGGTCGGGCAAAGCCGCCAGCCCCGCTGGCCGGCGATTCGCGGGAACCGGAAATGATGCGCCATTGCTACCGCTGAGCAAGGAACAGGAGGCCAAGCTGGGTCTCGAACTGGCCTCCAAGAGGCAGGAACACGCCGACCTCGACGCGGCCATTCACACGCTTGTGTCCGCCGGCAATGCCGACCAGATGCTCATTCAGCGTCTCAAGAAGCGCAAGCTCGCTCTCAAGGACCGGATTGTCGAGCTGGAGCAAATTTTGCTCCCTGACATTATCGCCTGATCGCCAGCCTGTTGATCTGACCCGGATTTTCGCCTAAACGCCCTTTTTGCGCAGCCTGGGGGTTCACAACCGTGTTCACGTCTCCACCCGTCGCTATCGTTATGGGGTCCCAGTCCGACTGGCCGACCATGCGCCATGCCGCCGAAACTCTCGATGAACTCAAGATCGAGTATGAGGCGCGGATCGTCTCCGCCCATCGCACGCCCGACCGCATGTATGATTTCGCCACCAATGCCCGCACAGATGGGTTTCGCGTCATCATCGCGGGCGCCGGCGGCGCCGCCCACCTTCCGGGCATGGTCGCCTCGATGACAACCCTGCCAGTGCTTGGCGTACCGGTGCAGTCCAAGGCGCTGAGCGGCCTCGACAGTCTCTATTCCATCGTGCAGATGCCTGCGGGCGTGCCGGTCGGTACCCTGGCTATCGGCCGCGCCGGTGCCATCAATGCCGCGTTGCTGGCCGCCTCGATCCTGTCGACAGGCAATGAAGAGATCGCCGAGGCGCTCGCCGAGTTCCGCCAGCGGCATACCGACAGCGTGCCAGAATATCCGGTGGACGATGTCTGATCCGCTTCTTCCCGGCGCCACCATCGGCATTCTGGGTGGCGGCCAGCTTGGCCGCATGCTGGCGCTGTACGGGCACCGGCTCGGCCTCAATGCCCACATCTATTGCCCCGACCCGCAAAGCCCGGCCTTTGCCGTTACCCCGCACACGTCCGTCGCGGCCTATGATGATGAAGCCGCGCTCGAGGCTTTTGCGAAAAGCGTCGACGTCGTCACCTACGAGTTCGAGAACGTGCCGGTCGAAACCGCTGCCATCATCGAACGGCATTGCCCGGTCCGGCCGGGGCCGATGGCGCTCGAAACTGCCCAGGATCGACTGACCGAGAAAAACTTCCTGTCGAATCTCGGCATTCCGGTGGCACCCTTTGCCACCGTCGACAATGCCGCCGATCTTGAAAGGGCGCTCGAGACCATTGGCGCACCCGCGGTCCTCAAGACACGCCGGCTTGGCTATGACGGCAAGGGTCAGGCCATGATCCGCAGCCGAGATGATGCCGCCGAAGCCCTGAAAGCGATGAAAGGGGCGCCCGCGATTCTGGAGGGATTCATTGCGTTTGATCGCGAGATTTCAGTGATCGCCGCGCGCGGCGCCGACGGCAGCATGGCCGCCTATGATCCGGCTGAGAATGTGCATCGCGACCATATCCTCAACACCAGCACCGTCCCCGCCCGCATCAGTGAAGAAATGTCCGACACGGCCATCGCCATGGCCGGCATGATCCTCGAGGACCTCGATTATGTCGGCGTGATCGGCGTCGAGTACTTTGCATCGGACGATGGCGGGCTGATCGTCAACGAGATCGCGCCGCGCGTGCACAATTCCGGCCACTGGACAGAGGCCGGGTGCCTGGTATCGCAGTTCGAGCAACATATGCGGGCCGTTGCCGGCTGGCCGCTCGGCACGACGCGCCGCCACGCGAATGTCGAAATGTCCAATCTGATCGGCGACGAGATCGAACGCGTGACGGGCGAGACCGCTGCCGACGCCCAGGTGCATCACTACGGCAAGGCCGAGGCCCGGCCCGGCCGCAAGATGGGACATATCAACCGCATTACCGGTCCGGCCGGATAAAACTTAACTCACCGCCGGCGCTGGACATTGCGCCCCTGATTTGCTATGTCCGCCGCCACGGAGACCGGTTTTTCCGGTCGGCGTTAGCGCATTATTTGCGGCAAGCGCCGGATTTCCAATCAGATTCGCTTTTGAAAGGGCAGTGTGACGCGTGCAAGTCGTCGTTCGTGATAACAATGTTGATCAGGCGCTCCGGGCGCTGAAAAAGAAAATGCAGCGTGAAGGCATCTTCCGCGAGATGAAGCTGCGCAATTATTACGAAAAGCCCTCCGAGAAGAAGGCGCGCCAGAAGGCCGAGGCCGTGCGCCGCGCCCGCAAGCTGGCACGCAAGCGCGCCCAGCGCGAAGGCCTTGTTGCCGGCCGCCGTTAATCTGCATTTGGCATCGTTGATATTCAAAGCCGTCCGGCTCTGCCGGGCGGCTTTGTTTTTGGGCTGCGCAACCTTTTGCGCCTCCCAGCCGTTAACCTGACAGCGCTGGCGCGGGGACGACAGGCCGGCTAACTTTCAACGCATTCGCCTGTACAAATCGCCTCGCACTCGATTCGTCCCGTTGCGCCGCGGACGACCCGTTTCGACGTTTTTTTGGGAGACATTTCGATGAAGAAGTTTCTGGCCGCCGGTCTTACCGCAACCGGTCTTGCACTCGGCACCATGATGAGCGCTGTCGCACCCGCCGCCGCGCAGGAGAACCGCGTGGAAGTCGGCGTCCTCGAATGCGAAGTCGAAGGCGGCGTCGGTCTCCTGATCGGCTCGCGCAAGGAAATGCGCTGCGAATTCGACCCCGCCGATGGCGTGGTCGGCTCGACCGAGGTCTATTTCGGTGAAATCCGCAAGCTTGGCCTCGACATCGGGGTGACCAAGAGGACCGTTATTGCTTGGCTGGTCTTCGCCCCGACCAAATCGGCCTATGCCGAGGGCTCGCTGGCCGGCGACTATGTCGGCGTGTCCGGTGAAGCCAGCTTCGGCGTGGGCCTTGGCGCCAACGCACTGATCGGGGGTTCGCGTGAAAGCTTCGCGCTGCAACCCTTCTCGGTACAGGCCCAGACCGGCCTGAACCTGGCCGTCGGCGTATCGCGCCTGATTCTGCGCTCTGCCGACCGCTAAGCCGCCACGGCAATATTGATTACGAAAAAGGGGCGCCCGGCGCCCCTTTTTTAGTTTCGGATCAGGCCGGATGCGGTTCCGGTTGCAGCGCCGCCTGCACGGCTTGTGAAAACACGCCCTCAGGCTGGCAGCCTGACAGCGAAAAGCGCCCATTGAACACAAAGAACGGCACGCCGGTGATCCCCTGGCCGGCAATCGCCCGGGCATGTTCATGACTTGCCGCGATCTGCTCAGGATCTTCGAGTGCGCTGCGGATCGCCGTACCATCGAGGCCGTGCTTCTCGGCGATGCCGACCAGAAAGTCCGTATCGGTGAGATTGGCCGCTTCATGGAAATAGGCCGCGGCCAGATCCTTCTGGACTGCGTGCTGTTGATCGCCTTCTGCAAGCCGAACCAGCACATGCGCCTTCACCGTCGGCCAGACATGCGGCTGACGCTCGATCTTGAGGTCAATGCCGGTTTTCTCGGCCTCGCCTTCGACACGCGCCCACATTTCTGCGGGATCGCCTCCGTATTTCTCGGACAGCTTTTCCCTCAGATCCACGCCCTGTTCATCGAGTTCGGGATCGAGCAGGAAGGGGTGGTGCCGGACATGCACCGGCGTCCCTTCAGGAACCTGTGCAAGCGCCTTGTCGAGACGGGCAACACCCACGAGGCACCAGGGGCAAACAATATCAGTGATGACGTCGATGGTGAGCTCTTCGGCCACGCGACCTCCATAGGGGAATGAGTTTGGCGGAGCCTAACACCGGGACCGCCGCCACCCAACCCGCGTGCCAGCAAAGCATGGTTACTTCGTGGCGCCGCCTGCCAGCCAACCCGGATCGATGCCTTTCAAACGCTCATCTTCGCTCAGACCGATCGCCGCACGCAGTTTCTCGATATGAGGGTCGGTACCCGCGTCCCGGTCGTCGACTTCGGTCCAGTAATAGTTGTGCTTGAAGATATCCGGCGTGCCGTGCCCGCTGGGGATCGTGACCGGAATATCGGCTATCCCGGGTCCAAACCCCGATCGCCCGCTCACCGGCCCCGAAATCGGATCGCCCGAAAGGAATACGATCGGATGAAAGGGATGATAGATATTGGCCCAGCGCACGGTCGAGAACACTGCGCCGTGATGGCTGACCCGGTTCCCCGATCCCGCATCGACATAGAGCGCCTGTTGGCCCTGCGCATAGGGCCGGGCCGGTGCGGTAGGAAACATGCGTTCGGTCTTCATCAGATCGAACTCGTTGGCGCTTTCCGTCATCAGAAACTGCGCGCTCGCCAGCGGCGAGCCGAGCGTGACAAGATCCGAGACCTTCCAGCCATGCCGCGTACCAACGCCGCCCTTTCCAGGACCGGGCGGTTGACCGGAAAGGGCGCGGAAAGCCTGCCATTGCACAGCCCGGTAGTCGAGAACCGTCTGGGCCGACCAGCCGTCTTCGGGCTGCAGGGCAACGAAGTCGTCGACGGCCTGCAACGCGTCGAGCGCGGTTTGATTGGGCGGGTTATCCTTGGTGGGCCCCACCTCGCCCCACAGAATGTGCAACAGGTCATAGGCCAGCACGGTGCCCAGCGAATGCGCGACGATGACAATGCGCTCATATTGCGGGTCGGCATGCAGCGCCCTCAGCAGGTTGAGCCCGCGCGCCCGTACGGCCTGCCGGCTGGTCACGGTCTCGGTATGGGCACTCAGATAGCTTGCCGCATCCCCGAAATAAGGCAGGAGGAACCGCACCGCGAGATAGATCACCAGCGCCTCGGCGATCAGGGCAATCGCCACCAGGTCGTGGCGGAACATGGCGATCAGCGCGCCGAGGATGATGATATTGGGCATCCATTTCGGTAACCGGTGCATGAACGCGAACAGGCTGAACAGCTTGGCGAATAGCTGCAGCGCCACCATAAGCCCGATGATCAGCGCCGGCAGCGTGTTTTCCGGCTTGAAGATATCCCTCAGCCATTCGGTATGCACCACGGCTGGCAGCGACAAAATCACGAAGCCGGCGGAGACGACCGCGACGAAGGCGAGAATGCAGAACAGGGACCACGGCCATCTTACTGCGGCGGGCACGTCGACCGGATCGATCTGGATGAGGCGCCGTAGCCAGCGATAAAGATTCCGGAACGGCGTATCGCTCAAAAGATCCGCATAGTAGAGCTCGAAAAAATCGCTGCGCCAGCCATCGGCAGCGGTTGGCGTCGTGATACGCGCCAGTTCATAAAGACCTGTCTTGCGGTCTGGTACGACCCAAAAGGATTTCTGTTCTTCGGGCGGCAGGTCTTCGACCCCGCGGCGTGTCACCGCATCATTCCGGGTCCAAAGCGTCTCGACAAAGCCGCGTATGGTGCCCATGGGCCGTTGCTCACCCTGCCCGTGCACCACAACGATCGCCTGGCGGCGCGGCTTTCCGCCTTCTCCGCCACGCGCCCTGCCACCGGCATCACGCTTTGCGTTCTTGACCACACGCCCCTCCGTCCGTCCCCCTCGACAGGTCGGGCGCCAGCCTCCGTCATCCGAAAGCCGGTGTAAAGCGCAGCAGTCGGGATCAGACTAGCAATCGGGTTCGACAGCCATATGTCGGATCGCGGCATCCCCGTTTTCGAGCAGGCGGGTCAGCAGGGCCTCAACCTGCTCAAGCTGCTCCGCCGACATACCTTCGCACAGCACAGCGTTTACCCGCTGATGCAGGTCCGCGAGATGGTCGAGCGCCCGGCCCTGTTCGGTCAGGCGGACCTGGACCGAACGGGCATCCGTTTCGCTGGTGCATTTGTCGACCAGTCCCGCCTGTTCCATGCGGTCGATGAGCCGGGACATGCCGGCCTTCTTGGTGCGGACATAATTGGACAACGCGCCCACGCTCAGTCCATCGCGCCGCCAAAGCGCGCTCAGCACCAGCCATTGCGGAAAACTCAGATCGTGCGGCGCCAACAGATGTGCTGCGACCTGCCGGGACCGATGCGCCGCGAAATTGAGCAGCCGCCCGAGTGAATCCGGATAGGGCGGCAGTGTTTCGTCAGCCATGGTTGACTTTCGTTTACATGTAATCTAAAAATTGGTTTACACGTAATCTAACGTAATTCGGTCGGCGGGCCAAGGCCCAAAGGCCAGAGATTGAACGGTGTCCGTTGTGGGCACCCATCGGCTCCCCGGCCGGAGCCAGGAGGGTTTTCCTATGTCCAGACCAAGCCCACAGACTTATTCCAGAACCGTCAGCGCCCTGCACTGGGGCGCGGTCATCCTGCTGCTCATTGCCTTCGCGCTGGGCCTTGCCACGGCAAACACGACCGATACCGCCCTCAAATTCTCGCTCTTCAAGATCCATGCCGGTCTGGGCGTGTTGATCGCCCTCACCATGCTGGTGCGCGTCGTGATGATGATTGTCCATGCCCGTCCGGCTGCCGAGCCCGACTGGCCCGCATGGATGAACTGGTCGTCAAAGGCCGTCCACCTGGCCCTCATCGCCCTACCGCTTTTGCTGGTGCTCAGCGGCATGGGCATGTCCGCGCTTACCCCGCTGGGGCAAATGGCTCTGGGCGGCGATGTTTCGAGCTGGCCGGTCACGGACGACCTGCCGCCCCGGCTTGGACATTTCGGCATATCGCGCATCTTCGCCGCAGCCTTCGTTCTGCATGTGGCAGCGGCGCTGTATCACGAATTCTGGCGGCGCGATCGCGTGTTCGCCCGCATCTGGCCCTGGGGCAAAACCGCCTAGGTTCCAGCGATATTGACCATCCAGGTCGTGCCGAACCGGTCCTTGAGCATGCCGAACTGGTCGCCCCATGGCGCTGTGGCAAGCGGCATGATTGCCATGCCGCCTTCGCCCAGTTTTGACCAATAGCCCTTGAGCTCGGCTTCGTCTGCCTTTGCGCCACTCAGGGAGATCGAGATGTTCCCTTCTGTTGATGGCGCGGGGATGCCGGGCGGCGTATCCGATGCCATCAGCGTGAAACCCGAACCGGTCGTGAGCTGAGCATGCATAACCTTGTCGACCTCTGCAGGATCATCGGACATGCCGTTTTCTCCGAACGTGCTGACCGTCAGCTCGCCACCGAAAACGGATGTGTAGAATTCAATGGCTGTTCGGGCGGTGCCATCAAAGTTGAGATAGGGATTGAGACGGCTCGTCATGGCGTCCTCCATTGGCTTCCCGAAGCCATTCAATCCCCAGCTTCAGGCCAAGACAATCAGAAAACACCACTCACCGGATCCGCCGATGAAAATGACAGTGATTTGCAAGTATTTTCAATAGGTTGATCCTGTTTGCGAGCGGTCCTATATTGCCTGGCAAGCCACTCGGAATCATGATCCATGTCCGCCACCCTGAAACTCGCCCTCGGCAGCATCGTCGTGGGACTTCTCGTCCTTGGCCTCAAGACCATCGCTGCCGCGCTCACCGGTTCGGTGGCGCTGTTCTCCGACGCGCTCGAAAGCGTGGTCAATGTGGCAACCGCCATTGCTGCGCTGATTGCGGTCCGCGTCTCGGCCCGGCCGGCCGATGCGACCCATCCATTTGGCCACCACAAGGCGGAATATTTTGCAGCCGTGGTCGAAGGCGCTCTGATCGTCTTGGCAGCCGGGCTGATCCTGAATGAAAGCGCGCGCAGCCTGCTGGATCCACGAACCATGGATCAACCTGTGACCGGGCTCGCCATCAACGCCGTCGCCGGCGTCATCAATGGTGTGTGGGCTTATGTGCTGCTGACAAGGGGCAAGCGGCTGCGGTCCCCGGCCCTGGTCGCCGACGGAAGGCACCTGCTCACCGACGTGATCACCTCGTTCGGGGTCATTGTCGGTCTGGTTCTCGCGGTCGCGACCGGTTGGACGATTCTTGATCCGATCTTCGCGGCCATTGTCGCGCTCAATATCCTGTGGTCGGGCTGGGCGGTGATCCAGAGCTCCATCAACGGTTTGATGGATGGCGCGGCTCCGGACGACGAACTCGATCTCATCCGCACTGCAATCCAGCAGGCGGGCGAAGGCGCGATCGAGGTCCACGATTTGCGCACACGGCGGGCGGGCACCGCCACTTTCGTGGAGTTTCACCTCGTCGTCCCGACCGAACTGACAGTAAAGGCCGCGCACGAGATCTGCGACCGCATCGAACACGCCATTGGCGAACGGATCGAACACGCCCGCGTCACCATTCACGTCGAGCCGGCACACAAATCCAAGCGCAGGCCAGCCCTTCGGCTTTCTAAGCGATGAACGGGCCCGTCTACCGCGCGGTCCCGAAAAACACCCAGACGGCGACGCCCACCAGCAACAGGGCAAAGACGATGCCGAGCCGGCGGCGCGCCTGAGCGGACGACAGGACCGGCTGGGCCGTGCCGGCGAGAACCACCACGCCGAAATGTACGCCCGTCGCAACCACCACATAAACAATCGAAAGAACCGTCGCTTCGGCAAGATAACGCGCCTCGACCGCGACGAAGCTCGGCATGACCGTCAGGTAGAACAGCAGTGCTTTGGGGTTGAGCAGATTGGTGATGAAACCGCGCAGGAAGTAGCGAAAACCTGTCGCCACATCGGGTGTCTCCTCGAGCGGCTTACGCGAGGTCAGATAGGCATCAAGCGCCAGCCACAGGAGATAGCCGATCCCCGCCCAGCGGAGTGTTTCGTAGATCCAGCTGTATTCGGTGATCAGTGCACCGAAACCGAAAAGCGCGATGGCGGCCAGAACCGACAGGCCTGAAGCAACACCTGCCACGGCATAAAGGCCCGGCAAGCGGCCACGATCCACGGACAGCAAGGCCAGATAGGCCATGTTTGGCCCCGGCGTCAGCTCGATGGCAAAGGCGGCAAGGGCAAAGGCGAGGATCAGGGTGGGGTCAGTCATTTCCCCACCCTGAACGCGTTTGGGTGCTTACTCTTCAAGCGATTTGACGATGTCTTCGGTCATTTTCTTGGCATCGCCGAACAGCATCATGGTGTTGTCGCGGAAGAACAGTTCGTTCTGCACCCC
>NZ_AUCR01000001.1 GCF_000429865.1 Cucumibacter marinus DSM 18995 | reverse complement strand
CCATAGGAATGCAGGAGCTCAAGAAACCCACGCTTGCGCTCGTTCCAGATCGGGACGGCTGCCGGTCTGGAACCGGGGGCAAGAAGATCAAGGGCGACTTGATAGGGCGAGAACCGCCGCGGCGCAGATCGGAGCACGAGCGCCAGGCTTGTGACCGGCGCGACGGCACCCTTTTCGGAGTGAGACGGCTCTGACCGAGCCGGGCGACGAGCGGAAAGCTGAACCACGTTATCCATTTGCAGCTTCTCCAAAGTTGTCGGTTGCGTTCTGCTTTTCATGAGCATCACTGATGGATCGCCACTCCTGTCCGATCAGCCTGATATAGTCGGATCGGACGCTTTCCGGGTCGAATCTCAGGCCGCAAAGTTCGGTGACCTCTCGAATCATGCCGAGGGCAATTCTGAGATGATCGGGCCATAAATCTGGTGCGTCGTGGCCAGCCTCGTAAAGCAAAGCGGCTGCTGTGTGAGCTGCCCGGCGCGCGGCTTGCGGATCTCCGTCGTAAAAGCCGTCAAGGAGGTCGTTGTTGAACTGATCTGGATCGGCCAGGCGCTCACCGTGCAGTTCTTGCATTCTTTCGATTGAGTAGCCGACTTTAATGAACTGATCCGGGCCACTATCGGCGTTAGCTGAACGCTCCTCATGATCGAGGGATGCGAGATCCTCCAGCGTGACAGGCTGCCCGAACTCGTCGGAGCCGAGTGTGGGGTAGTCGTCGCGAGAGGGCTCGGTGTCGGGCTCGAGCGTGGCGAGAGCGCCATCAGGCGCGCTCTCGCCATCGCTCTCAGAGGTAGCAGAATAAGGCACAGAGACAGTGGTAATAGTAGGCGCGGTGCGCGCGTTCACGCGCGCGCCCGCGCCGTTTACCCTTTCTTCTACTGTGGTGGCCCCTATGGGGGCCAAATCGATGGCCCCTATGGGGGCCACAATTGCCTCATTAGTTTTGGCCCCTATGGGGGCCAAATCATTGTCGCTGTCCTCGCCGTTGAGAAGTGCGTCAATGCTGACCATGCGGAGTTGATAGGTCGTCGCGTTGCGACCGATGGACTTCTTGTTTGACACCTTCTTGGTCTCAGAGATTTCGACCAACCCGGCGCGTTTGAGTTGCTCGATGGCCTCACGCACCTTGCTGCGAGAAGCACCGAGGAGGTCCGCGGTATCCTGCGTTGATCGAAACAGCAGGCCCGTCTTGTCTGCGAAGCAGGCGAAGTCGGTGGCCACGGCGGCAGCAAGATAGGTCATGCTGTTCACATGCTTGCTTCTGCGGGTCACGCCGATGGCGCTGATCACATTCTGTTGCCAGTGGGTGGGCTTGAAAGGTGGGCTGGTCATCAGGCTCGTGCCCCCGCGTCATCAAAGAGGCCACGAACGGCCGCCTCAAGTTCATTGACAAGCTCGTCGCGCACCGCCCGCGCGGTCGCGACCGGATCGGTGCTCCCATGGACGTGAATGTCGCCGATGCTGATCCCCTGGCCGCCCAATTGGCTAACCGGCGTAATGCGACCGACGGAGCCCGGGGTGAAAACCTCGGGCTCATTCTCGCCGACGAGGAACGAGCGCCCGGGGAACACAGGGCCGCCGTGGGCGCGATGGCTCTTGCCTTGGTCGCCGCCCCCCATGAAGGAGTTCCAGGCGTCCCCGGCGGCATTCCATGCCCCGCCTACGGCGCCCGTGGTCGCGTTCCATGCGTCCCCGCCGATCTGTGCTAGCGCGTTGACGAGATCGGTTGCCCATTTCCAGGCGTTTTCAAGCCATCGCGCCATAGACTGGATAGCGTTGGTGAGGGAGATCACCTGTGCAGCGACGCCCGTACCGAGCGTGGTGCCCCATGAGCGCCAGCTTTCGCCGCTCTCGTCGACTGGCCCAAGCAAGCCGGTGATTGCGTTCCACAAGCCGTTGATGCCGTCGAGGACCGGCTGAATAATCGGCATCAGCCCCTTGAAGGTCTCCCCGAAGGCTATGCCCAATTGATCGAGGACCGGCCACACAGGCTCCATCGCGGTCGTGAAGGCCGTCGAGAACGACTGGAAAAACGTGACCAGCCCGCTCCAATTGTTGACGATCCATGTTGCCGCCATGCCGACCGCCGCGCCGATGAAGCCAAGGCGCGAGATCACCGGGAGCAAATTGCGCACAGCGGAGAGCGGCGAGCGCCCAAGGACCAACAGGGCATCGCCCAGGCGGGCGAATATCCCCGGCTGACGACCTGTGGCCTTTGTGACCATCGCCGAGCGCATGGCCAGAGTTTCGAAATAGCCGGCGACGGGCATGGCCGCTAGGCCGACACCCTTGAAGCCGACGCGGAGAAGCGAGAGAGCGCCGCCCTTGCCGATCAGGCCGGCGAAGGTCAGGGCAGCCGCGGCGACCTTAAGCGACACCATGGCCGCGGCAGTGCCGACGATTGCCCTCGTCAGCGTCGGATGCTTGCTGATGAGCTCGGTGATAGGGCCGGTCATGGACGTGATCGCCTCGGCCATGGCCGTCACCGCGGGCACCAAGGTTTCGCCAATTGCGATCTGGATACCCTCGACCGCCGATGCGAGCTTGATGAGGGAGCCGTTGAGTCCTTCCAACTGCTTGGCCGCAATCTCGGCGGCGGTGCCGCCGCTGTTCTCAAGCTCAGTGGTCAGATCGCGAAGGGCGTCCGACCCCTGGGTGACAAGCGCGGTCATGGCCGGGCCGGCGCGCTGACCGAATAGCTCCATCATCAAGCCGGCATCGTCAGAGTGGGGCTCGAGTTGCTGGATAATCTGGTCTAACGGCAGGAGGCTTCCCTCGGCGTCCGTAAAATTCAGCCCGATCTGATCCATCGCCGCCTGTACCTTGGCGGTTGGGTTCAGCATCCGCGTGATCGCGCCGCGGAGGGATGTGCCGGCCATGCTGGCTTGAATACCGGCGTTCCCCATTAGCGAGAGGGCCGCCGCAGCGGTCTCGAAATCGACGCCGGCGGCGCTGGCCATCGGGCCGGCATATTTCATCGCCTCGCCGAGCTGATTGAGATCGGTATTGGCGCTGGTGAAGGCCTTCACGAGAACATCGGTGACCCCGCCGAGCTCGGAAACGTCCTTGTTATAGCCGGTCAGAATATTCGAGACGATATCGGCGGACTGCCCGAGATCGAGCTGTGCAGCCGATGCAAGGTTGAGCGTCGCCGGGAGGGCCTCCATGATGTCATTGGCCTTGAACCCCGCCATCGAGAGGTATTCCATGGCTCCGGCGACCTGCGAAGCCCGAAAGGCGGTAGTGCGACCGAGCTCTTGCGCCTGATCCGACAGCTTGGCGAGTTCCTCGTCGCTGGCCCCCGAGACCGCGCTCACGCGGTTCAGAGCGGTCTCGAAATCAGCCGTGGTGCGGATTGTGTTGCCGATGGTGCGATCAAGAATGTAGTAGCCGCCGACAGCATCGATCAGACGCCCGCGGCTTGCATTGAGCGCGCGATTGTTCTGATCGATTGCGTTGCCAATCCGCGCCTGGCTCATCGCCATGCGCTCGGCGAAATTCGGCCCGCGCTGGCCGCCCGCCGCATTCATGCGGTTGACGGCACTGGTGACCTTCTGCGCCGGCCCCGTCACACGGTCGATAAGCTGGACAACCAGCGATGACATCAGGGTGCTGCTCATTGATTGAACCTGTCGATGTTGATTGAGAGTGCCCGGATGATCGCTGAGGCGTCGACTTGGTGAAGCATCTCAACCTCGGCCTTGGTCAGTTCAGTGAGCTCGACCAGCAGGATCCACCCGATCTCGTCATGGGAGAGGTTGCGACCGAGGCGGCGGATGGTCCAAGCCTGCCGGTTTTGGACCTTTGCCAGCTTGACGGTGGTCAGCTTTTTGAAGCCGACCCGTCGAACCATGCGGCCACGCGACTGAAATGGATGCTTGAGATCAAAGCTCATTGACCACCCCCGCAGTTTCGCCGCATTGGGAGCACCGAAGCCGCCGACCAAGTTTGGCCGGCGGCAGGGCGACCGAGGCAGAATGGCCGCAGGATTGGCATTCAATGCGCCGCGTCACTGCCGCGATGGCGGCGGAAAGGCCTGCGCGCTGGCTAGCCTTAGACGGGCGGGGCCGGGGCGTGTAAAAGCGCCCCGGGATTTCGGCCTCATTCACGTCCATTGAGCCGTGCGAAGCCATCCGCGCCCGACCCCGGGCGCGGTGATAATTCATGCGGGTACTCATCAGGACACCTCCACCTGCAAGATCGCGCAGGCAGATGCTTCCTCCCGCCGAACAACGACCCGGTCCTCCGCCTCAGCGCGGCGGATGAGCCGCTCCTCGACATATTCGAGGCGGAGGCGCTCGACGCCGATCTGCGTCAACGAGCTGAGGCGCTGCTCGTCGGTCAAAACGTCGGGACCGTCCGCCGGGACCAATTCGACAAGCCGCGCCTTGATCTCGTCTTTCATGAGCCAGGCGAAAAACGCGGTCCCGCCGTCGCCGATGAAAGAGTCGCCGTTGAGCTGCATTGAAAGCAGATTGCTCAAGTCGGTTGGATCACGATCGCG
The DNA here is from genome assembly GCF_000429865.1 of Cucumibacter marinus DSM 18995. Taxonomy (GTDB): domain Bacteria; phylum Pseudomonadota; class Alphaproteobacteria; order Rhizobiales; family Devosiaceae; genus Cucumibacter; species Cucumibacter marinus. The sequence continues at coordinate 607,874 of NZ_AUCR01000001.1, read as the reverse complement.
GATGCGAGGGTCAATTCCGGGTGCTCCCTGCTCCGCAATCGCATCGACAGATGCCGAGATTTCACGGATCAGGGCGGTGCGGTTCCGTGGCGCGCGGCGCACATGCTCAGCGTCCAGATCGAGCCTCTCGATTTCGGCGCGGACCGATTCAATCGTGTCGCCCTTTTTGAGCTTAGGCTCGACCACCTTGAGGTTGGACAGGTTCTGCTCACGCAGCCAACTGATCAACCTATCGGTGAGCCGCTGGGATGCGCTCCATTTGTCGTTGGCAGCGGCCTGCGACGCGCGATAGCGCTTGAGCTCCTCTTGCTTGAGTTCAAGCTTCTTGCGCTGCTCGTCGACCCGAGATTCATCAGCGCGAGGAGTTGAGCGCAGGAGGTGATTGATCTCACGCTTGATGTTCTCAATCGAACTCACGCGCTCCATAACCTGATCATGAAGCGCTCCCACCCCAGCATTCATGGCGGTGTCGGCGTCGATGCGGTCTTCAATGAATTTGCGCACCGATTTCGGCGCCTGAGCAAGCACCTGCTCGGTCGTAGAATTCAGATTGTGAAGCATTATTTGGCCTCCTCTTCGAGGGTGGCCACGACGCGGTCGATCTCAGACTCTGTGATCAGAGTACGACCCAGCAATTTGGAGAACTTGATCAGTCCCTCATTGCGCAGGCGATAAAGATGAGATCGCGAGATGCCGAGCTCGGCGGCTGCTTCAGCAGGTGAATATGCGCGCCGCTTCCGTGCGGCGCCGCGCCTCGTAACGAGGTAGTCTTCTTCGTGTTCAGAAAGCATTTCTGCCCCCCAATTGACCAATTGACCCTGCGCCCGAGGGCGCGGCGACGTCGCATGTCCATCAATCAATCAAAAATGCCACCGAGGTGGCTGGGCAGACATTTCAAGGCCACCAATGGTGGCTGGGCAGTGACGTTTCTATTTGTCTCCGCCCGAGGCAGGAGTCCAAGCTGCGACAATGCTGGACCACAATGACGTTGCCCGACGCGGGGCCGATGGTCAAGAGGTTAACCGTCGAGCCCATAATCGCCCATCTCACTGGATCAGCCGGCAAAGCTGAGAGCGCCGCCAGGATCAAGGCCCGAGGTTAAGTGGGAACCAAGTGGGGACGGGGCCAAATTCCCGGAAAATATCTATATATTTCAATGGGGAATGGCGGAGAGGAAGGGATTCGAACCCTCGAGACGGTTCCCCGCCTACGCCCTTAGCAGGGGCGCGCCTTCGACCACTCGGCCACCTCTCCGAGAGCGCGTTTAGCCCGAGCGTCCGCGCGATGCAAGGGACTTTGCCGGTTTTCTCCAATTCACCGCCTGAGGCGCCCGGATTGGCCCGCTCGTTGACCGTTTTGGCAAACTTGATCCTGGTCAAGGCATTAGCACCGCAGCTGCGCTCTGCTATGGTTCGCAAACGGGATCACTGAGATGAGCGAAGCGGCCTTTCGCACCGAAGAGCTGACCAAGACCTACGGGTCGGGGGCAACGGCCGTGCACGCCCTTCGCGGCACGACCCTGTCGCTCCCTCGTGGAGAGATGACCGTGCTGCTCGGCCATTCGGGATCCGGCAAATCCACGCTTCTCAACATTCTCGGCGGGCTCGACAAGGCGAGCTCGGGCAAGGCCTTCTTTCGCGATCTCGAACTGACTGCCATGAGCGAGACCAGGCTGACGCGCTACCGGCGTGAGCATGTCGGCTTCGTGTTTCAGTTTTACAATCTCGTGCCGAGCCTGACGGCACGGGAAAACGTGGCGCTGGTCACCGAAATCGCCGGCAACCCGATGAAAGCCGAGGAGGCGCTCGACCGGGTCGGGCTGGGGCCGCGCATGGATCACTTCCCGGCCCAGCTTTCGGGCGGTGAGCAGCAGCGCGTGGCGATTGCCCGCGCCATTGCCAAGCGGCCCAATGTGCTGTTGTGCGACGAACCGACCGGCGCGCTCGACAGCAAGACCGGGGTGACCGTGCTCGAAGCGCTGACCGACATCAACGACGAGTTTGGCACGACGACGGTGGTGATCACCCACAATGCCGAAATCCAGCGCATCGCCCATCGGGTGCTGTTCATGGCCGACGGCAAGATTGTCGACGAGAAAAGCAATGAGCAGCGACTAAAACCCTCCGAGGTGTCGTGGTGAACGAGGTGTCCTGGTGAAGATGCTCGACCGCAAATTGCTGCGCGACTATCGCCGGCTCTGGGCCCAGGCCGCCGCGATCGGGCTTGTGGCGGCGGCCGGCGTGATGACGCTGCTGCTCGGCGTCGGCACCTATCGCGCGCTTTCGGAAACCCGCGCCGCCTATTACGAGCGCTATGGCTTTGCCGACTTGTTCGCCGGGGCAACCCGCGTGCCCAATGGCGTGTTTGACCGGATCGAGGCGATCCCCGGCGTGGCGCGGGCCGATGCACGCATCCAGCAGACAGCGGTTCTCGAGATCGAAGGGATGACGGAGCCGGCAGCCGGTCAGATCCTGACCATTCCCGATGAAGGGGAGTCCGCGCTCAACCGCCTGTTCCTGCAAAAGGGCCGGCTGCCCGACCCCACCCATGCGGGCGAGGTCGTCGTCTCGGAGGCCTTTGCGCTCGCCCATGAATTCGAGCCTGGCGATACGCTGTCGACCGTCATGGGCGGGGTCAAGCGGACCCTCACCATCACCGGTCTCGTGCTCTCGCCCGAGTTCATCTATTCGGTCGGCCCCGGCGATATCCTGCCGGACGACAAGCGCTTCGGCGTCGTGTGGATGCGCTATTCCGATGCGGCAGCGGCTTTCAATCTCACCGGTGCGTTCAACGCGGTCTCGATCAAGCTCGGCAGGAACGCGAACCAGGCGGCCGTGGTCGATGCGATCGACGATATCCTCGAGCCTTATGGCGGGCAGGGGGCCTATGGGCGGGACGAGCAAATCTCCCACGCCTTCCTTGAATCCGAACTCACCGGCCTCGAGGCGATGAGCTATGTGCTGCCGCCGATCTTTCTCGGGGTGGCCGCGTTCCTCGTCAACATGACCCTTTCGCGCCTGATCGCGCTCGAACGCGAGCAGATCGGCCTGTTGAAGGCGCTTGGGTACCGCTCGGCGACCATCGCCTGGCACTATGTGAAGTTCTGCCTGCTGATCGCGGTGGGCGGCACGCTGCTGGGCTGGGCGTTCGGGGCCTGGGCCGCGCGCGGACTTGCTGTGGTCTATGCGGAGTTCTTCAAATTCCCGTTCCTGCTGTTCCAGGACCGGCCCGATGTGTTCGCCATCTCCGGCGCCGCGGCGATTGTTTCGGCGGTGGTGGGAAGCCTGCATGCCGTGCGCCAGACGGTTGCCCTGTCGCCCGCCGTTGCCATGGCCCCGCCGGCACCGGCGGTGTACAAGCGCTTTTTCCTCGACCGCCTCGGGCTCACCCGGCATGTGCCACAGGGCCTGACCATGGCACTGAGGTCGCTGTCGCGTCGGCCCGTGCGTGGCGCGCTGACGGTGTTCGGCATCGCGCTGTCGGGCGGATTGCTTGTCGGTGGTCAATTCTCCGGGGATTCCATGGAGTTCATGATCGATGCGACTTATTTCCGCGCCGATCGGCAACAGGCGAGCCTGGTCTTCGCCAAACCTGTCACCCCCACCGGCCTTGAAAGCGTTCGCCGCCTGCCCGGTGTGATGACGGTCGAACCGTACCGCACAGTGCCGGTCAAGCTCAAAAACGGGCGCAAGCAGAAGCGCGCGGCGATAACCGGCAAACTCGCCAATGCCGATCTCAGCCGGGTCATCGACCTTGATCTCGACCCGGTCGGCCTGCCGGAGAGCGGGCTGGTGCTTTCGGAATTGATGGCCAAGCTGCTCGATGTGGGCCGAGGCGACCGGGTGGAAATTGAGCTGCTCGATGGCAGCGACAAGACCATCTTCCTGCCGGTTTCCGCGATCGTGCAGCAATATATGGGGGTTGGCGCCTATATGGAGATCGGCGCTCTCAACCAGGCCCTTGGCGAGGGCCCTCTGGCGAATGGCGCCTATCTGCGTTTCGACACCCAAAAGACCGATGAGCTCTATTCCGCGGTCAAGGCGCTGCCGGTGATTGCGGGTATCACACTGCAACGGGAATCCCTGAGACTTTTCAGGGAAACCATTGGCGAAAACCTCGGCATCAGCCGCGCCGTCTATGTGCTTTTGTCGGTCGTGATCGTTTTCGGCGTCGTCTACAACTCCATGCGCATCCAGCTATCCGAGCGCGCGCGTGAGCTGGCAAGCCTCCGGGTTCTCGGTTTCACAAAGGCGGAAGTCTCGGTCATCCTGTTGAGCGAACTGATCCTTCTCACCCTGATCGCGATTCCTGTGGGGTGGTTGCTCGGCTACGGCATGGCCGCCGCGGTCTCCGAAGGGCTGACAAGCGAATTGTTCCGCATCCCGCTCTATGTCAGCCCCGCCACATATGCCGAAGCGGCGCTCGTCGTTATGGCGGCCACCGCCGTCTCCGCCTTTGTCGTTCAGCGGCGTGTGTCCGGCCTCGACATGATCGCAGTCCTCAAAACCCGGGAGTAACCCGATGAAATGGCGTCAGATCATCATCGCCGTCCTCGTTGTCGCCGCCATCGGCGCGGGACTGGTCTGGGCGTTCCGCCCACAGCCCATCGGGGTCGATCTCGGCCATGTCGAGCGCGGCACGCTGACGGTGACCGTCAACGAGGAGGGGCTGGTGCGTATCCGCGACCTCTACCAGGTCTCGACACCGGTAACGGGCGACCTGCAACGCATTCCCCTCAAGGTTGGCGATCCGGTCTATGAGAACGAGGTGATCGCCACCATCATCCCCCAGCAATCGGGATTCCTCGACGAGCGCAGCCGCGTGGAAGCGCAGGCATCCATCGGGGCCGCCGAGGCCGCTGTGGGATCCGCCCGGGCCGAACTGGCAGGCGCAAAATCCGACCTCGAATTCTGGCAGGGTGAAATGGACCGCATGAACGCGCTGCTCGAGCGCGAGCTGGTGACGGCCCGCGATGTCGCGCAGACCCGCGCCCAGCTCGAACAGCGCCGGGTGATGGTCGACAATGCCACGGCAGCGCTGTCGATGCGCGAACGCCAGCTTGAACAGGCCGAGGCGCGGCTATTGGGGCCAAACGGGGTGTCCCCGGAACTCAGCCGTTATGAGATCCGCTCGCCCGCCAATGGTGAAATCCTCGAGATTGCCAGCGACAGCTCACGGTCGATCGCCGCGGGCAGCCCTGTGATGTCCATCGGCAATCCCCGTGACCTCGAGGTCGTGGTCGATCTGCTTTCGACCGATGCGGTGCAGGTCACTCCGGGCGCGCCGGCGACCATCGATGGTTGGGGGCGCGATGCGGTGCTTGAAGGCAAGGTGACGCGGATCGAACCGATTGGCTTCACCAAGGTTTCCGCACTCGGCATCGAGGAGCAACGGGTGCGGGTGCATCTCGATATCACGACACCCAAGGAAGAATGGCAGAGCCTCGGCCACCTCTATCGGGTGTTCGTGCGGATCGAGACACAGCGGATCGAGGATGCCTATCTGGTGCCGACGGCAGCGCTGTTCCGCGACAATGACGAATGGGCGATGTTCACGGTCGAGGGCGACACGGCGCATTTGAGGCCGGTGAAACTGGGTCCGCGCAATGCAAACACCGCCGCGCTCGATGAAACCATCGAAGAGGGCACCCCGGTGATTCTGCACCCCAATGACCGCATCGGGGAAGGCAGCCTCGTCGCAGACCGCGCAGCAGCGGAATAGCGGTCAGGCGATGCCGGCGACGGCGCCTGTGCGTCGGAAATCCGCGTGAGCGGACAAGGTGCCGGTTTCGGCGTCCCGCCAACACATCTGGAACGAACCCATGTTCCAGTCCCATTCGGGGCTCGGCGTGAGGGCGATGCCCAGCGCGGTTAGCCCCGCAACGGCGTCGGGTGTCAGCCGGCTTTCAACCTCGAGCCGGTAGTCCTCGGTGAGCGGCAGGGCGCGCGGCGCATCGGAAGCTTCGGGCGGGGTCATGCCGAAATCGAGAATGTTGATCAGCATCTGGGCCACGGTTGCATAGACATTGCCCGGCGTTCCCAGCGACAGGCGGGGCGCGCCATCGCGCATGATGAAGGTATTGCCGACAATCGAGCGCATGCGCGAGCCGGGCACGCGCCAGCCGACGAAATGCGAATTCATCGCTTCGATCGAATGCGAGCCCATCATCACGACACCGCCCACGGCCATGCCGGGAATGCCGCCCGATTGCAGCGAGTTCATCAGCTGGACCCAGTTTCCCTGCCCATCGACGATCGAGATTTCGCAGCTCCCGGCAGGTTGCCGCATGCGCTTGGGAACGCCGGCGCCGGTTTGCGCGACCGGCCCCTGGGTGAGGCGCATATGCTCACTGAGATCGGATTTGGGGCGGCTCTGTTTGAGGAGCCGGGCCATCTGCCGGTGATAATCGGGATCGGTGGCCAGTGCAGCCGGGGATTCGAAGATCTCAGGATCGTGCACAAAGCCGCATAGCTGCTCGGCCATGCGCATGACATGGCCGAGATAGTAAAGATGATCGGCGCCGGAGGGCTCCATCCCGGTTACGCCCAGTTCCCGCATGACGCCAAGCGTGAAGGCGCAGAACACGCCCTGCCGCTCGGGAGGGGAAAGGGTGACGATTTCGTCCGCGCCATGGGCAAACCGCATCGGCTCGTCCCAGCGTGGCGGTACGGCACTCATGTGATCGAGGCGCACCCCCCAGCCGAGATCATTGCCCGCGGCAACGAAGTCGCGCGCCCATTGGCCGGTGGTGAACAGCGACGGCCCTTCCGCCGCCAGTGCCGACAGGGTCTCGGCGAGCGCGGGATTGGCCATGCGTTCTCCGACGGGCACCAGATGACCGTTCGGCATGATCACCGCACGGGAGGAGGGGAAATAGGTCGAGAACGGCATCTCGAAGACATTGACGCCATATTCGAAGCTCGAGACCGGATGGCCGTTTTCGGCCCAGTCGATTGCTGGCGACACGAGCTCTGCCCATTCGCGCGTGCCGAAGCGCTCATGCAGGGCCCCCATGCCCGGCATGAAACCGGGGATAGCAGCCTGCGGCCCGGGCTGGCCCGGCGGGGCGAATCCGCCAACGCCATTGAGGGGCCGGAAGGGGGGCAGATCCGGCGCCAGTGTGCCGGTGGCATTGAGGTAATGCACCTTGCCGGTCGCCGCCTCGTAATAGAGGCAGGTCATCATCCCGGCATGGCTGGTCAGATGCGGCTCGACCGTTGCCTGCGTGATCGCGGCCGCGACCGCCGCATCGGCAGCGTTCCCGCCGGCCTTGAGCACGTCATGTGCAACCCCTGTAACGATCGGATTGCCGGTCGAAACCGCGGCACGCTGGCCGGTGACCATGGGTTTGATGCCCTGATCGGCGATGAAGGAGCCGCTCATTGTCACCTCGTTTTGCCTATTCTCTGGGTTCCATGGCGTCGCGCAGACCGTCGCCGAGGAAGTTGACTGACAGCACGGTCAAAAGGATGCAAAGCCCGGGTGCGATGGCGAGCCAGGGGGCGGTCGAAAGCCATGGGCTGGCCGCGTTGAGCAGATTGCCCCAGCTCGGGGTCGGCGGAAGGATGCCGAAGCCGAGGAAGGAGAGGGCACTCTCGGTCATGATCGCGCTGCCCACGGCAAGGGTTGCGGCCACCGTGATCGGCCCAATCGCATTGGGCAGGATGTGCCGCACGATCAGCCGGGGACCGCTGGCGCCGAGCGCCCGGGCGGCTTCGACGAATTCGCGTTCGCGCAAGGCCAGAAACTGCGAGCGCACCAGACGTGCCGTGCCCATCCATATGAGGCCACCGATAATGCCGACAAGAAGCGGCGGGCTGGGGCGGAACAGGCTCGACAGAAGCAGAACCAGCGGCAAAGGCGGGATCGACAGCATGATATCGGTGAACCGCATCAGGATCGTATCGACCCAGCCGCGATAAAAGCCGGCCAGTGCCCCGATCAGGGTGCCGAGAAAGGTTGCGACCAGCGCGCCGGCCAGCCCGACCGCCAGCGAGACGCGGCCGCCATAGATCAGCCGGGTCGTAGCGTCGCGCCCGAGCTGGTCCGTGCCCAGCCAGTGTTCGGCGTTCATCGGGCCGGGTAGGCCGATGAGATCGTAATCCTGCTGGTCGAACCCGTAAGGCAGCACGAAGGGGCCGAAGACGACGACAATGGCCATGAGGACGAGGAAGCACAGGCCGAACACGGCCGGCTTATGCCGCATGAAGCGTTTGCGGACGCGGCGCCAATAGCTTTGCGGCGGGGCGGTGGTGGCAAGGGTCTCGCCCGCTTCGCGAGTCAGGTCAGCCATAACGAATCCTCGGATCGAGCGCCGCATAGGTCACATCGGCGATGACATTGGCCAGGACGATGCCGAAGGAGCCGAGCATCATCAGGCCCATGAGAATGGGGTAATCGCGCCCGTCCATCGCCTCCATGAACAGCCGGCCAATCCCGGGCCAGGCAAAGACGGTCTCGGTGATCACGGCACCGGAAATGATGGTGGCGAAATCGACCGCGATGACAGTCACGGCAGGGATCATGGCGTTGCGCAGGGCGTGCAGCACAACCACTCCGATCTCGGTGCGCCCCTTGGCATAGGCGGTGCGGATATAGTCCTGGTTGAGAACATCGACCATGCCCGAGCGGATATAGCGGCTCCAGCTCGCAATGATGGCGAAGGACAGGACAGTCGCCGGCATGACGAGATGCCTGAGACGGTCGACTAACGAGCCATCGCCGACGGATTGGTACCCGGCAGAGGGCAACCAGCCGAGCTGCACGGAAAACAGAAGCTGGAACAGCAGCGCCATCCAGAAAACCGGTGTCGAAATGCCGGCAAAGGAAAACAGGGTCAGCCCGGTATCGAGCTTGGAGCCGCGCCGCGTGGCCGAAATGACCCCGAGCGGCATGGCAACGATAAAGGCGAAACCGAGGGCCAGCCCGCTCAATTGCAGCGTCGGGCCGAGGCGGTTGAGAATTTCGCTGAGGACCGGTTTGCCGGTGCGGATGGAATAGCCCCAATCCCCGGCCAGCATGGATTTGAGCCACAGGAAATACTGGACTGGCACCGGCTGATCGAGGCCATAGGCGGTCCGCATCTGCTCGATGGCTTCAGGAGAGACCGAAGGGTTCTCGAGATACATGTCGAGGGGCCCGCCAGGCGCCAGGTGGATAATGGCAAACAGGATCACGGAGATCCCGAGCAGAAGCGGAATGGCGCCGCCGAGGCGGCGCAGGAGATAGGACAGGCTCATCGCGCTTCCTTTCCGGCAAATGGGCCGACGGTGGCTGAGAACGCCGGTGCGCGCATTTCAGAAGTGGGGGACGGACGGGGTCGCGGCATGAGGATATCAAAGACCAGAAAGGGCTGGAACCGGGGACGGGAGAGAGATCCGCCACCCGGCCCAGCCATAGTGTTCGCGCCCGCAGCCCAGCGTGAGGAGAATTGCGGGCGCGGTGGGGTTAGCTCTTGAGGTACCATTCCCCGGTGTGGACGAAATTCGTCATGTTGGTCGGGTTCGGTACGAAGTTGTTGAGCTCCGTAGTCTTGGCAATCGCCGCCGTCAGCAGGAGGAGCGGCAGGGAGGGCAAGTCGTCGACGATGATGTGCTGCATCTTCGAGAACAACTCGTAGCGCTTGGTCTTGTCGAGCGTGTTCTGGAGTTCGGTGAAGACCGCATCGAGCTCTGGGTTGGAATAACCCTGGCCGTTGATGGCGCCGTCAGTGCCCCAGAAAATCGAGTAGTCGGGGTCAGCCGAGGTGATCCAGCGACCGTAATAGAGGTCGTAATCGCCGTTGTAGCGGGCTTCGCGCAGGGCCACGCCGGTCTTGTTGTCCGGAACCGCCTCGATGCCGATCGCCTGAAGCTGGGCCATCATGACCTGCTGCAGGTTTTCATCATCCGCACGGCCGGCCTGAACCATGAAATTGTAGCTCAGCCGTTCGCCATCCTTTTCGCGGATGCCGTCGCCGCCGCGCGCATAGCCGGCATCGTCGAGCATCTTGTTGGCCGCTTCCACGTCGAACGCGTATTCGGGCACCGTGTCGTCATAGAATTCAAACACGGGCACGACCGGCGATTTGATCGGCGAGGGGAAGCCGCCAAGGGTGCGGATCAGCGGATCGCGGTTCATCGCGTGGGCGATGGCCCGGCGGACCGTGACGTCCTGCAGCGACGCCTTGGAGGCGAAGTTGAAGGTCAGGTGATGCCAGGCCAGGAGCGGTGCGTTGATCAGCTCGAGCCCGTTCATGTCGCGGACCTGTGAGGCCTGGGCCAGCGGGGTCTGGACAACGAGGTTGAGCTCGCCCGACCGCAGCTGGGTCATCAGCGTGTTCGAATCCGTGATCATCTTGAACACGATCCGCTCGATATAGGGGAGCTGGTCGCCATTCTCGGCACGACCCCAATAGAGCTCGTTGCGCTCGACCACGACATATTGTCCGGCCTGGTAATCGGTGACCTTGAACGGGCCGGTCCCAAGCGGGGTCTCGTTGAAATCCGAGGTGTTGAGGTCAACGCCTTCGAGATGATGCTTGGGCAGGATGCCGAAGGTGAACAGGGTCGAGGCGAAATCCGGGGCAAGGCCATTGTAATGGCAGATCACCGTGTAGTCGTCCGGCGTCTCGATGCTCTCGATATCCTCGGTGCCGGACTTGGACTCGGCGATGAAATCCGGGTTCTTGACCGCTTCCCAGGTGAACTTCACGTCCGCCGAGGTGAAAGGTTCGCCATCGTGCCATTTGACGTCGTCGCGAAGATGATAGGTGATCGTCATCTTCGAGCCGTCTTCGTTCAGCGTGATGCCGCCATTCTCCAGCGTCGGCACTTCCTTGGCCAGAACCGGCACATAGGATGCGTTTTCATCCGGTGCCAGAAGCCCTTCGAGCACGGTGGCCTGCGCATCACCCAGGAAACCCGTGGAATAGGGGTTCATGGTGTCGATTTCATAGGTCAGGCCGACATTGAGCGTGCCGCCCACCGACTGTGCGGAGGCCGGGAGCACCCGCATCGTCGTCAAAGCGGCGGCACTGACGGCCAGCCCCTTGAGAGCGTCGCGGCGTGTAATCTTAGTGGTCATGATGTCCTCGTCTTGGCTTGGTTATCTTGACTGGTTGGTCGTGGTTGCCGGAGGGTCAGACCCCTCCTCCTGGATTGTCCGGTTTGGCCCGGATTTCTTGGTTCAGTAGCCCGCATCCCGGTTGACGAGATGGGGCAGGGGGTCGCCGCGCTCATGGCGGCGGATCGCCTCGGTCATCTGGGTGACAGCGCTGTCCGCATGGGTCGGCGCGGCGACGTGGGGCGACACCAGAATCTTGGGGTGACGCCAAAAAGGGTGATCGGCGGGCAACGGCTCGGTGCGAAACACATCGAGCGCCGCGCCGGAGAGTTTGCCGCTGTCGAGCGCCGCGATCAGATCGTCGTCGACTATCTGGGCACCGCGGGCCGGATTGACCACGAAGGCCCCGTCGGCCAGCCGGCCCAGAAGCGCTGCGTTGATCAGGTTTTCCGTTTCGGCAGTCAGCGGCAGCAGCGTGACGAGCACATCCGCGCCTTCGACGGCGTCGGCAAGGCCGTCCTGTCCTGAAAACGCCGTGGCGCCGTCGATCTCGCGGCCGGTGCGACTCCACACCCGCGTATGGAAGCCGAAGCGCACGAGATGTTCGACCACCGGACGGCCCAGCGCACCTGCGCCCAAAACGGTGACGGTGCGGTCGCGCGCCAGCTTCTCCTTGAGGGGAGTCCATTCGGTGATCGCCTGCGCCGCTTGATAGGCGCCGAGATTGCGATGCCAGGCGAGGATCTCCGCCAACACCCATTCCGACATGCCAAGCGCAAGTTCCTGATCGACAAGCCGGACAATCGGAACATCCGCCGCGATTTCCGGATTGGCAATCAGATGCTCGACTCCGGCATTCAGGCTTAGAATGGCCTTTATCCCCGGCGTGGCGGCGAAGACGCCGCTCCCCGGTTTGCCGGCAACCACATAGGGTACCGGTTCGGCGTCCTGGCCGGGCGCCTGGGTCAGAATTTCGTAATCAGGAAGCGTGGCGCGAAACCGTTCGGCCAGGGCCTCCGGGTTCCCGCTAGACGCGATCAACAGCCTTTTCATGAAGCCAGCATGCCGCCCGCCGGGGGGCGGAGACAACGCCCGAAAAAATCCGGCTTGTACGCAATTGAACTCATGCAAAATCTTGCGGCGTCAAAACGCAGAATGCCCGGCACAAGGCCGGGCATTCCCGAAAATCAAGTCATTTCAGATTGTTGCAGTGGGTTTATCCAGTTGCTGCGGATTGTACGTTGTATTCCGCCAAGTTGAGCTCGTTGGCGCGGATACAGGCTACATGCTGGTCATCACCAAAGGCCGTCAGCGGTGGCTGGGTCTGGGCGCACGCTTCCACCGCAAACGGGCAGCGGGTCCGGAACACACAGCCCGAGGGCGGGTTGATCGGGCTCGGGGGATCACCCTTGAGCGCGACCCGTTCGCGGCGTGCGTCCGGGTGGGTGACAGGCGCCGCGTCGAGCAGCGCGCGGGTGTAGGGATGCCGGGGCGACGCGTAAAGATCAGCCGCCTTGGCGGTCTCCATGACCTTGCCGAGATAAAGCACGACCACCCGGTCACAAAGATACTCGATCACCGACAGATCGTGACCGATAAACAGGAGGGAGAGGCCCATTTCGCGCCTGAGATCCTGCAGCAGATTGATGATCTGAGCTTGGATCGAAACGTCGAGCGCCGAGACAGGCTCATCGGCGACGATGAATTTGGGATTCACCGCAAGCGCCCGTGCGATACCGATGCGCTGACGTTGCCCGCCGGAAAACTCATGCGGGAAGCGCGGCGCGGCAGTGGCCGGCAGGCCGACCCTGTCGAGCAGGGCGGTGATCCTGTCCTCGCGGTCGGCGCTTGAACCGATGCCGTGCAGGAAGAGCGCCTCTCCGATGATCTCGCGCACGCTCATGCGCGGATTGAGGCTGGCGAACGGGTCCTGAAAGATGATTTGCATGTCCGAGCGCAGCGCTTTCATGCGTTGCGCCTCGAGCCCCACCAGTTCGGTGCCGTTGAACTTGATCGAGCCCGATGTCGGTTCGATTAGCCGAAGGACGGACCGTCCGAGGGTGGTCTTGCCGGAACCGGATTCACCGACCAGCCCGACAACTTCACCCGGCGCGATGTCGAAGCTGACGCCATCGACGGCCTTCACCAGCTGCCCGGGATTGAGCAGTCCCCGGCCCACGGAAAAATGGACTTTGAGGTCGCGGACGGAGAGGAGAGGGTCAACCATTGAGGGCCTCCCAGCGAATGCAGCGCGTCAGATGCGCCTCGGTCACGGTCGCCATGTCCGGCACCGCGGCACGGCACTCATCGACTGCGAAGCCGCAGCGCGGGTTGAAATCGCATCCCCTGGGCGGGAAGCGCGGATCGACAACGCTGCCGGGAATGGCTCTGAGTGGCGTGGCCTCGCCCCGCGCGCGGGCGGCGTGATCGACCTTGGGCAAGCTGTCCATCAGTCCGCGCGTATAGGGGTGGCTCGGATGGTCGAAGAGCTCGGCCGTCGTTGCGGTCTCGACGATCCGCCCGCCATACATCACCGCCACGCGGTCGGCGACCTCGGCCACGACGCCAAGATTATGGGTAATGAACAACACGCCCATGCCGATTTCGCGCTGCAGGCGTCGCATGAGTTCCAGGATTTGCAATTGCACCGTGACGTCGAGCGCCGTCGTCGGTTCGTCGGCGATCAGCAGGGCGGGATTGCAGGCCAGCGCCATTGCGATCATGACCCGCTGGCGCATGCCACCCGACATCTGGTGTGGGTAGACATCGGCGCGCTTGGCGGGATCGGGGATTTCCACGAGATCCAACATCTCGATGGCGCGCGCCTTCGCTGCCGACGCAGACAGATGCTGGTGCAGGCGGGCTGCCTCGGCGATCTGCGCGCCGACCTTCTGGGTCGGATTGAGCGAGGTCATCGGCTCCTGAAAGATCATCGAGATCTCATTGCCCCGGATGCGGCGCATCTCGTTCTCGTTGAGCTTGGCCAGATCGCGGGTCGTTCCGTCCCGGCCCCTGAACAGGATTTCGCCTGCAGCGATCCGCCCGGCTTTCTTCGGCAAAAGCCGCATCACCGAAAGGGACGTCACCGACTTGCCCGACCCCGATTCCCCGACAAGCGCGACGGTTTCGCCGGACCTGACAGTCAGGTCGACGCCCTTGACCGCGCGCAGCGGGCCATCCTCGGTGGTGAACTCGGTGACGAGTCCCGAAACGGTGAGCAGATCGGTCATGTCGTCAGCAATCCCTCGCGCTGCATTTCTTCGGCGATGGCGGTGACGGGCACCGCGCCATAGCTCAAAAGCGTGTCGTGAAAATCAAGCGCACTGCCATCGAAGCGTTTGCGCAATCCCTTGATCGTTTCGGTGCCGAGCCAGTACATCAGCCGCGAACCTGGCAGCATGGCGTTCCGGGTGATTTCTCCGGCCACCCGCTCAGGCGCGAAACCCGCTTCTTCAACGTAGAAGCGCGCGGCGTCGGCCATGCTCCATTCCCCGAGATGCAGCTTGATATCGACCAGCACGCTGGCAGCGTTGCGGCGCTCGAACGTCTTTTGCAGCAACACTTCGCCGGAGGTGTAAAAGCCGTGAGCCTCGAGCATCAGGTCCTGCGCATAGCAGGCCCAGCCCTCGATCAGCGTGCCGGCACCGGTGAAGGCGATACCGAGCGCGCAATCGGTGCCCGCAACCTGGCCCATCAGGGAGTCGGCCTGGCGGGCCCGGGCGTTCTGCGTGTGATGGCCGATCGATCCGTGATGCACCGCATGCACCGATTTCACCATGGCCGTCGAATTGGCCTTCAGGAACGCATCGAGATTACCGCCTTCCGCCGGGGGCGTGACCCAATAGACGCTGGCATCGCCCGGATTGAGGGCAGGGGGTGAGCGGTAGAACAGGAAATAGAGGTGCTTGGAGAGTTCGCGGAAGGCCGGCGACATCCAGCGGTAGTCGAGATCGTATTCCTGGGCCGGAGTGACAAACTCTGCCCCGAGCGCCACGGCCTGCACGTCGAGCATCAAATAGCTTTCGAGCACCGCCTCCGGCGTGTCGGGATGAAGGGCGCTCAAGGCCTCAAGCTCTGCGGCAACCGAACTCTCGGAATCGATCGTTTCGGCCATGGCCTTGGCTTCGTCCCCGAGGCGCCTGAACGCATCTTCCGCCATTTCCACCGCTTCGCGCGGAGAGACTGCGAGCCCGTGTTGCTTTGCCATGATCAGCGACAGGGTCTCTTCGCCGCAAGCCGGGTCGGCATCGTCGAGTTCTTCGATTGCGTCGGCGAACTTGGCGAATGCGCCGGCCGCGGCCCGGCAATCGTCGTCCCACGCGTCGCGATGATATTCATGGCTGCGAATGTCGCCGGCGAGGAAACCCGCCATCGCGCGCGCCTCGTTCTGGGCTCGCACCGTGAGCGCGCGCGAGACTTTTGTCCCCTTGAGCGCATCGGCGGCATCATCGAGCCAGGCAGGCAGGGCGGAAAGCCGGGCGCGGAAACCATCCTCATTGAGGGGCAGGGATTGCGGCAGCAGGAGCGAAACAAGCGAAAACGCGGCTTCACCGCTCATCGACGCCGGGTTGGACGGCTGGCGCGGCTTGTCCATACGGTGCTGCCGCAAGGCGATTTCGCCCTCGACCATCTGTCGGTCAAGCCGGTCGCCGGCGGTCTTGGGCGGTGGCGCATTCTTGAGCTTCGCGGCGAGGGCGGCAAGCGCCTCGCGCTCTTCGGACCGCGCCTCGTCCCCGACGGGCGGCAGCCTACCATCATGGCCTTCTGCGCCCATGAAGGTCGCGTCCACCGGATGGAAGCGCCAGTGATGCTCAAGAAATTCGCGTGTCAGCCTTGTCTGCGGCGTGTCGGTCATAGATCCCCGGTTTCGATATTCACCCAACGGCGCTCATTATGGGCCAGGATGATCGCATCGACGATCTGCTGGCTCATGGCGCCGTCGTAGAAGGTGCACTCCTCGGGGCGGCCTTCAAGGATTTCATCGACAAAATGCCGGACAAGATTGCGGTAGTAGAGTTCCGGCCACGGCGTGTTGAGCGTGGTACCGGGGGGCAGGGCGCTCTCGGGCAGGTCGATCTTCTGGAACTCGACCGCGTCCGCACGCGCCAGCGTCAGGGTTTCGGCAACGCCGAACTCCTCGATCAGCCGCGCGACAGCCGCGCCCTTCGAGCCATAGACCCGAATCTCGACGCCCGGGTAATTGCCGACCGCGATGAAGCTGGTCTGCAAAAGACCCTGGGCACCGTTCTTGTATTCGACCAGCGCAGCGGCTCCATCCTCGACCGGGATGCGCTGCATGCCCTCCTCGCCGCGCACAATACGCTCGGGGATGAAGTTCTTCATCGTTGAGGTCACAGCGCCGAACTCACCGCCGAGCCAGCGCATCAGATCGATAAGATGCGAGCCATAGCCCACGATAGAGGCCGGGATCAGCTTGTCGCGCGGCGTGTCGGGTGCGATCTGGCGCAGCGGCTCTGCCGGATCGAGCCATTGCGAGTTCTGTTCGAACCCGTGGATGTGGAAGATCTCGCCCAGCGTCCCGTCCTCGATCCACTGTTTGATCTGCCGGATGGCCGGCGAATAGCGGAAGGTGAAACCGAGCTTGGTGCGCACGCCCCGCTGTTCGGCGCGCCGCGCCGCATCGAATGCAGGGGCGGCCTGGGTATGCAGGGGCTTTTCGCTCAAGACATGCTTGCCGGCAGCGATAGCGCCTAGAGAGAGCGGCAGATGGGTGTGCGTCGGGGTGCATACATCCACCATCTCGATGTCGGGATCGGCAAACATCTGATCGGGATCGGTATAGACCTTCTTGGCCCCGAACCGTTCGCCCAGCGCCCTGGCCCGGTCGGGCTCGATATCGCAGATTGCCGTCAGCTCCACCTGGGGATGGGCGGCATAGCCCGGCAGATGGGCGCTTTCGGCCCAGTTATGGGCGCCGATCAGCCCCACATGCAAGGTTCGACCAGTGCTCATGGCAGCGCCTTTCCGCATTCGGCCACATAGGCCTCAAGCTCATCGTAATTGTGGAAACCGAGTTCGCGGGTGCCGTCCTCGATCTCATAGATCATCGAATAGAGCTTGTTGTTGAGCCGGGCATCCGCGCCCGATTTCTGGGCATAGGCGATCAGCTTGCCGCTCGAGGAGCGAACCTCGGACTCGCGCTTGCGATAGACGATGTCCCACCAGATCCCCGAGCCCTTTTTCTTGAAATCATGGGTGCGGGTGTTCTGGTCCTTTTTCAGCAGCCAGACGGCATGGGCGATATTGTCGAGCAGCTTCTGCGTGTCGGCGGACGTCTCCGGCTTGTAGTTGGCCGGATCGAAGAAATCGAAGGCCTCGACGGTGATTCCTGACGCTTCCGCGATCTCGAGCGCCTCGCGCACCACTGCTCCGGCGATGCGGGCATAGCGCTCATTGCCGAGGCTTTCGGTGATGTGGGCATCGACAAGGGCAGTGAACACGACCTGGGCCGCATAGACTTCCTTGGCCCAGATCTGGCCCCAGATATTGCTCGATACCTGCACATTGGTCAGCGCTTCGAGCTTCTTGGCGAGCGCTTCGAGGCGAGGGGTGATCTCGCCCGACAGTTCGCCGAGCTGGATCGGCCCCTCATGCACGAACTCGATATAGCCCGGGTCGACGAGCGCGCCGCCGTAATTGGGGATCGAGCCCATGACAATCTTTTCGCCAGGCAGCCCCGCCTCGTCGAGCGCCGCCACCAGGTCCGGTTCGTTGAACCCGTTCTGGAAGGACACTACGGCGCTTTCCGGCGTCAGCAGCGGAATGATCTGCTTGAGCGCTTCGACCGCGTGCTGGGATTTTGTGGCGATCAGCACGGTATCGAGCGGGCCGGTCAATTCGCCGGGCAGGGCGGCCTTGACCGGAATTGTCATTTCACCGCGCACACCGTCGATGAACAGGCCCTTTTCGTTGAGGGCCTGAACATGTTCGGCCCAGCGGTCGACCAGCGTGACGTCGTGACCGGCGCGGCTCATATAGGCGCCTGCAAGGCCGCCAATGGCTCCCGCGCCGAGAATGGTGATGGACATGAATCCTCCGGGGAATCCTTGGGGAAAACGATGCGGCCTCAGGCCGCTTCGCGGAAACGGGCGATGCTCTGCGGGCTCTGTGCGCGTTTGTACAGGGCAGTAACGAAGGCCGGCCATTCGGCCTCGGTGACCGTCTCTCGCACTTTGCGGACAGCCTCGTTGCCACCCCAGTACGAGGCGATAAACGGTCCGCGGAAGGGATGCGAGGCCATGCGCAGCCGGCCCTGGACCCACGCTTCCTGACCCATGCCGGTTTCGCGCAGATAGTGCGCAACCTCGTCGGCGGGCAGGCCCTCGGCCATCAGCATCCAGGCGCCCGAGGTCTGCACCGCCGACTGCAGGGAACGCAATTCGAGATAGACCGCATCATCCGCGTCCTCGATCCAGTCGATCAGCTGGACGCCCTGATCGCCGATTCCTTCCTGCACGCAACCGGTGATCGCGTTTGCGGTAATCAGCAGCGCATCGAGCGGGGCTTCGCCGGCATCGACCGCCGCGCGAGTGGCCAGCAGCTGTGTCGAGTGGCCGGGAAACACCTCATGACACACAAGGTGCTTGAGCGCGGCGCGGGTAAAGGCGAGATCGACATTGAGATCCATCTGGCCTTCGTTGAAGTTGCAGCGAGCGGAAAACGGGATATCCCGCAAGGGGTTGAGCGCCATTGTATAGTCGCCCGTATCGAAGATCCGGTCGGCGGTACGTGCCTTGGCTACGGCCATCAGTTCATCGAAAACGGACTGGATGTCGTCGGTTTCGACCGCCTTGGCCGCCTGCCAGGCCTTCACCCGCTCGGTCAGCGTGCCAGTGCCGAAGCCCGAGGCCGAAAGGTTGCGGTCAAGTCGCTCGCGATGGCCGGCAATGTCTTCCTCGGCAACTCGGCCAACCGGAGCGCCAACCAGGTTGCGGACCTTCTCATCGAATGACGGGGTGCCGCCGGCGAACAGCCGGACCGCGACCTTGAGCGAAGCAACCATGCCTTCAAGGAATGATTTGCGGCCCGATTCCGGCAGCGCAGCGACAGTCGATGTCAGGGCGTCGAGGTCACGGCGCGGCGAGTCCCAATCGGCATAGTCGCGTCCGGGCTCGATATCCTTGCCCATATAGATGGGCACCAGCCCTTCATCGTCGAGCAGCCCGTCGCCCCCGGCATTGCGGCGTTCGAAGGCATCGATGCCCATTGTGATCGCGGTCAGTTCGCGGCCGATGGCGAAATCGTCCATTCCATGTCTCCCGTTTGATTGGCCCGGACCTATCGGTCGAACAGGCCAAGTCCGTTCTTGAATGATTTGAATTCGAGCGCGTTGCCGGACGGGTCCTTGATGAAGAAGGTGCCTTGCTCGCCCGGCTCATTCTCGAAACGAATGTGTGGCTCGAGCAGGAACGCCCAGTTCTCCGCCCTGAGGCGTGCAATCAGCTCGTTCCACTGGGCCCAGGGAAGCACGACACCGAAATGGTGCAGCGGTACCTGTTCACCCGCGACCTCGGTGGTGGCGGGTGAACGTGCATCGGTGTTCACATGGCCGGAAATCTGGTGCCCGAAAAAATCGAAATCGATCCAGTTCGGCGCCTCACGCCCCAATGCACAGCCGAGAACGCGATGGTAGAAATCCCGGGTCGCCTCGATCTCATCAATTGCAAAAGCAAGGTGAAAGGGAGTCATGCGGCATGGCCTCTGTCTGGTTGGGCAGGGTTGCAGGGTCGGCAAAACGCCATCTGGATTGAGGCAAATCGTACCTGCTTGGCACTGCGCGACAAGTCGCATAAAGATTGCCAATCCATGAGATGAACGAATGGACCCCCATATGCCCGGCCGCCTGTTACCCTCACTCAACGCGCTCAGAACCTTCGAAGCTGTCGCCCGCCACAACTCCTTCACCCGCGCAGCGGAGGAGTTGAACGTCACCCAAAGCGCGGCGAGCCGGCTGGTGCGCAGCCTTGAGACCTATCTGGAAATCCGCCTCTTCAACCGCCATTCGCGGCGGATCGAACTGACCGATCAGGGGCGGTTCTATTCAGACTTGGTGAAGGATGCCCTCGACCGAATCGAAGCCGGTACGGTCGAGCTCATCTCAACCCGTGATGGCCGCGGCACGCTGTCGATCGGCATGCTGCCGACCTTCGGTACGCGCTGGCTGGTGCCCCGGCTTTCCTCGTTCCAGGAAACCCATCCCGAGATCAGCCTCAACCTGATTTCGAGTGACGGCGAACTGGATTTCGCCAAAGAGCGGATCGACGTCGCAGTGCGTTTCGGACACGGCAATTGGCCCGATGCGGTGGCCGAGCCGCTGATGTCCGAAGAGATCCAGGTGGTGTGCAGTCCTTCGATCATGGAAGGCGAACATCCGCTTACCGACTATGAGGCGCTCGAGCACCATAGCCTGATCCGGCATTCGACACGGCCCCAGGCGTGGGAGCACTGGTTTCGCGCCGTCGGCATCGCGCCGCAGAACATCAAATGGGGCCCGAGCCTCGAGCACTTCTTCATGGTCGTGCAGGCCGCGATTGCGGGGCTGGGCATCGCGCTGTTGCCGAGTTTCGTTGTCGAAGATGATGTGCGGCGGGGCAATCTGGTCGCGCCGTTCTCGGTCCGCGTCGGCGGGCCTGGCGCTTATTACCTCGTCACCCCGACAGCCAAGGCCGAGCTCCCGCGCGTCCGGGTGTTCAGCCAGTGGTTGCTGTCGCAGGTGCGGTGAGGGCGCGGCTCAACGCGCGATTGCGACCCGGTTGCGGCCTTCGGACTTGGCGGCGTAGAGCGCCTTGTCGGCACGCGAGAGCAGGCCATCGAGATTGCGGTCATTGGTGCGGTATTCCGCGACCCCGGACGACACTGTGAATCCGAGCGGCGTGTCACTGCAGGGCAGGGGGATTTCGAGCCCGCCCACGCCCCGCCGGAACTGCTCTGCCACACGCTCTGCCGCCTCGATTTCGAAACCGGGCAGAAGAATCAGGAATTCCTCGCCCCCGACCCGCGCGAAGAGCGCCGAATCCGCCCCAGACAGGGTCGGCACGAAATGCTGGGCGTGCCTTGTGATTTCCCGAAGCGCGATATCGCCGACCGCATGGCCGTAATTGTCATTGATGGCCTTGAAGTGGTCGATATCGGTGAGAATGACGCTGAGGGGCACCGAATTCTTGCCGTCGTCGCCGATATAGAGTTCGGCCTCGTAAAAGACGTGGCGGCGATTGTAGGCCCCGGTCAGTTCGTCGGTGATGGTGAGCTTGCGCAGCGAGTTCTCCGCGCGCTTCTGATCGGTAATGTCCTGGAAAAGCACCTGGATGACCGGTGTGCCCTCCCAGGGCAATTTGCCCGCGATGATCTTGACGAGCCGCTCTTTGCCGTCTTGCCCGCGAATAACGCTCTCATGCTCGCAGGTTTCGCCTTCGCCCAGAAAGGCCGCCCGGAATTCGGACGAGGTCTTGTCGACTTCCCCGTCACGCACGAAATCCATCAGGTGCTGGCCGAACAACCCCGATTTGGTCACCGCCAGCAGCCGACACGCTTCGCGATTGGCGTACAAAATGCCCTGTTCGGTGTGAAACAGCAGCCCGATCGGCATCACATCGAGCATCGACCCGAGCTTGTCCTCGGTATCGACGAGCGATTTCTGCGTGAGGATCGCCGTGCTTATTCCGCTGGCGTCCTCGTCAAAAAAGTCAAAATTGTCCATCGGCATCCCTCCGATGGCGGGCAATCTATGCCTAGCTTCTTTCCAAGGCCTTAAGTCGAACAGGGACAGGAGGCGAAATATTTGACGTCAAAGTTAAATTCCAATTTCACGCGGTGGTTGACCCGGCGGCTAAGCTCTGGCCACCATGCCGTCCGATACGAATTCATGACCTCACGAACCGAGCCGAGGAGACCGCTGCCATGATGATCTCAAGGGGGATCCCGAACGGGATCTGGCCGGCCCTGACCCTTGCCGCCGCCCTCACCGCGGCATCGGGCGCGGCACCTGCTTTCGCCGATGAGATGGCCATCCGCTGTGCTGAAGAGGCGCTTTCTGCCCTCGATTTCGATCCCGGCGCCGTCGACGGTGTTTTCGATGCGGCGACCGAGAATGCCATCAAGGCCTATCTCGATGATGGACATGAGAACCTCGCCTTCCATGACGTCAACGCGGATGTCGCCGATGCCTGGTGCCTCTATTTCGTCACCGAGCACGATCTGAAGGACATCGAGCCGGCCTATGTGGCCGAACTGACGGAAAAAGCGCGTGTGCATGTGAAGATCGATATGCCGCTCGAAGCCGCCTTTACCCTGTTCTTCCGTCATGGCGAGGACGTGCCGGTGGTGCCTGACGATACCCGGGTCGAAGAGGTTGAACTCAAGGGGCTGACCGTGCGTAAGGCCTCGGTCCCCTACAAGCGGGTCAAGACGACCGACAATTTCTGCGTCTACCTGGTCGAGGGCTGGGTGGTGCGCGGACCGGACGGCAAGGGCTATTCGGCGAGTTGCCAGCCTTTCGAGCCTGAATTGTGGGCCAGCGACGCCGGCACAAATTATTATGGCCTGAATGTCGAAAAAGGCACTGCCGACCCGTAGGGTAATTGCGCTGGGCCGGGTGGTTCGGTCAAGCGATTTTAACAGCATTGTCAGTTGGTTAGACCGGCGGATTGAATCTCATCATCCGCCGGTTGTTTTGTGTGATCCGGCCTGTGGAAACATGGCCGTACCCACCGAAAAGTGGATACGACTCTCATTCAAGTAACTTGACAAGAGGATCAAGCCTGTTGAATTCTCGCTCCTGCCGGTCTTACCGCACGGGGCCGGTGCGATGGAGTCCAGATACCGGAAACAGGGTCCGGCGGACCAGGCCATCGCCCAACCAGGGGGGAGAAAGCTCCATGAAAACAAATCGTCGTAATTTCCTTGCCGGCGCGACAGCCGTCGGCGCCGGCTCGATGGTCATGCCAGGCCTCACTTTCGGGAAGGCCTTTGCTCAGGAGACCGGCACGCTGGTCTTTGCCGCAGCGGGCACCGTGACCTCGAGCTGGGACCCCACGTCCCATACCGTAGCTCCGCAGATCACCGCGGAAGGCCTGGTCTTCGGTCACCTCACCAACTGCCCGATGAAGCCGGAAAACCCGGGCGAAATCCTGCCTGACCTGGCGCTGGAATGGAGCGTGATCGACACCTACACGCTCGAATACAAGCTCCGCGAAGGCGTCACCTTCCACAATGGCGAGCCTTTCACCGCCGCCGATGTGAAGGCAACGATGGAATATGCCTGCCAGCCCGACCGCCCGGCCTCGGCCTGGTATCCGGGACAGGTGGAAGTCGAGGTAATCGACGACTACACCGTTCACCTCAAGACCGAGAAGTTCGGTTATCCGGCGCTCAACTTCTGGTACGTCGTTGCCTTCCTGCCGATCCTGTCGGCCAAGGACGTCGCCGACCCCGAAGCCCTCAAACGCCGCCCCAACGGCACTGGTCCCTTCCGCTACGAAGAGACCAATGGCGACCAGATCACCTTCAAGGCCTTTGAGGGTTATTATGGCGGCAAGCCCGAAATCGAGGCCGTGGTCTGGGCCTATGTGCCGGACGCCAACACCCGCGTCCTCGGCCTGCTCAACGGCCAGTATCACCTGACCGAGCGCCTTGAGCCCGAGCAGTATCAGTCGCTCTCCGGCGAAGCGGGCATCGTCACCGACCGGTCGCTGTCCTCGGAAAACAAATATCTGCATTTCCGCTGCAACAAGCCGCCTTTCGACGATGAACGGGTCCGCCGCGCCGTGGTTCACGCCATCGACCGCGAACAGGTTCTGGCGGTGGTCGGCGAAGCCGGTCAGGCTTCGGATTGCCACATCTCACCGGTCAAATTCGGCTATACCGATGTCGAGAATTACCCCAAATACGATCCCGCGCTGACCCAGCAATTGCTGGCCGAAGCGGGCTATCCCAACGGGCAGGGCCTGCCGGAGATCGAATACATTACCTCTGTCGGCTTCTACCCCAAGACCCGCGAATATGGCGAGCTGATCACAGCCATGCTGCAGGAGCAGGGTTTCCCGGTGACGCTCACGACCCTCGAACCCGCCGCCTGGGAAGAACGGCTTTACCGCCGCGCCGACGGGCAGGGCCCGGGCCACATCATCGATGTGGGCTGGATTACCGGCTCGCCCGAGCCCGATCTCGTCTTGCGCCCGAACTACCATTCGGATTTCGCTCTCATCAACGGGATCGCGGACGATGAAATCGACGCCGCCCTCGACAAAGAGCGCAACGCGTCTTCGACCGATGAGCGCCTAAAAGTGTTGCAGGAAGAAACCCTGCCGCTCCTGGCTGCCAAGGTGCCCTCTATCTCTCTGTTCTCCTCGGTGTTCCTGCGCGCCATGTCGAAGAATCTCGAAGGGGTCTATTTCTATCCCAACGGGCCGATCGACCTCTCCAAGGCACGCCTCACCTGATTGAACTTGCTGATGGGGGATGGCTCGCCCTGTGCCATCCCCCATTCGCTTCGCGCGCCGGACCGGCCTCGTGTCCGTTCCGGCCGCGTTTAGGGGACTAATTCTCGATGGCATTCGCGATTGAATTTTTTCTGCGGCGCATCAGCCAGGGCCTCGTCATCGTCCTGCTCGTCGCATTCGTGATTTTCACTCTCTTGCGCATCGTGCCCGGTGATCCGATGCGGATCATTCTCGGCCCGATGGCGTCCCAGACCACGCTTGAGGAAACGGCGAAGGAGTTGGGTCTTCGCGACCCGATGCTGATCCAGTTCGGCCGTTTTGTCGGCGAGGTGGCGACCGGCGACCTCGGACGCTCCTATATCCGAGGCGTGCAGGGCGGCAGCACCGGCGGCTCCCAGGACGCAGATGGTTTCGACCCCGAAAGCCGCGCTTCGGTGGCCGGGCTGATCGCCAATGCGCTCCCTTATTCGCTGATGCTCGCGGGGCTCGGCATTGCCTTCGCGCTGCTTGTCGCGGTGCCGATTGGCATCGCTGCAGGTCTCAATGCGGGCAGATGGCCGGACAAGATCGGGCTGTATACAAGCTCACTGTTCGTTTCCCTGCCCAATATCTGGGTCGGGGTGGTGCTGATATTCCTTTTGTCCGCCAAGACAGGCTGGTTACCGGCCATCGGCTATCGCGGGTTCGAATACACCATCATTCCCGCCATCGTTCTCGCCGTCGAGCTTTCACCGGTGATGATCCGGGCAATCTCGGTGTCGGTCGCCCAGAATCTTGGCGAAACCTTTTATTCCGTGGGTCTGGTGCGCGGGATCTCCCGCCGCGACATGATCGGCAAGCATGTGTTGCGCAATGCCGCCGTGCCGCTGATGAACCTGTTCGGCGCCCAGATGATCGGCATGCTCCTGGGGGGCCTGTTCGTCGTTGAATACATCTTCTCCTATCCGGGCATCGGCATGCTGACCATCAATGCGGTGTTCCAGCGCGACTTCCCGATCATCCAGGCCGTGGCGATCCTTGCGTCCGCAGCCCTGGTCATCATCAACATGCTGGTGGATTTCGCTTCGACGCTGATCGACCGCCGGCTGAAGTTTTAGGGGGCGGCCATGAGCAATCCATCCGTCGAAGTGGCAACCCAGCCCAATCTCGCTCCCGCCAAACGTGGCGCCGGCGTGACCCGCCGCATGCTCAAGCGGGCATGGGGCTTCACCGAGATGAAGGTCGCCGCGGTGGTCTTCGCCACGATGATGTTCCTGACGATCTTTGGGCCCTACATCATCGACGCCTCGGCCACCCAGATGAACGTCTCGGCGCGCTTTCTGCCGCCGATCTTCATGGAAGGCGGGCAGTACCCGCATTTCCTCGGCACCGATCAGCTCGGACGCGATCTGCTGCTGCGCTCGCTGATCGGTCTTCGCAACGCCTTCGCTATTGGTCTCGTCTCGGTCATCGGCATGTTCGTTCTCGGCTGCGCCATCGGCATTTATGCCGGCTATCGGGGCGGCTGGGTCGATGTGGTTCTGATGCGCTTGACCGATGTGCAGATGTCGATCCCGGTGATCATTCTCGCGATCACCATTCTGGGACTGTCGCGCCCGTCACCGCTCACGATCATCCTTGTCCTGATCCTTGCCAGCTGGCCAACCTATGCCCGGGTCTCGCGTTCGGTCGCCTTGGCTGAACGGGAAAAGGAATATGTCCGCGCGGCCCGCATTCTGGGGGCGAGCGATCTCAGGATCATGATCAGGCACATCGCGCCGTCCATCCTGCCGCCGATCGCCTTTGTCGCTGTGCTCGACATTGCCCGCATGATGATCTTCGAAGCGATTTTCGGCTTTATCGGCATCGGCATTCAGCCGCCGACGCCAACCTTCGGCACCATCATCTCTTCGGGCACCCAGTACCTGCTGAACGCATGGTGGATCACGGTCGCGCCCGGTGTGCTGCTGGCGCTTGCACTCGGCAGCCTCAATCTCATGGGCGGCGTACTCGAACGCGCCCGCAATCAAGTCTTGCAGGGGGGCGAATGATGGGACAGCCAGCTCTAGAAACCGCGGCTGAAACGTCGCCGGTCATGAAGGTCGAGAACCTGTCGGTCGGTGTGACCGGCAGGGCAGGGATCAAGCCGATCCTTGCGGATATCAGCTTCGAGGTCGCCCCGCAGTCCGTACTCGGGATTATCGGGGAAAGTGGCTCGGGCAAGACCGTGCTGTCACGTGCCTTGGTGAACTGGATTTCACCGCCGCTGACCATCACCGGAGGGGCGGTCCATTACGGCGGCCGTGATCTGCTCAAACTTCCCCAGCGCGAGGTGAACGCGCTGCGGGGCCGCGAACTTGCCTATATCGGGGCCAACCCAACGTCGGCGCTCGATCCGACCATTCCGGTCGGTCACCAGATCCTTGAAAAGCTCAAGGCGGTGTCGCCCGGCATGGACGAAGCGACAGCCAGGGAGCGGGTGATCGATACCCTTGATGCGGTGCGCATCCCGTCTTCCAAGCAGCGTTTCGACGAGTACCCGTTTCAGTTCTCGGGCGGCATGATGCAACGCGCGCTGATCGTGGATGCTCTGGTCTCCGACCCCAAGCTGCTGATCGCGGACAACATCACCCAGCCGCTCGATGTGACCGTGGCGGCTCAGATCCTGAGGCTTTTGCGCGACCTGCAGCAGGATTTCGATACGTCGATTGTCTTCATTTCCTCCGCGCTCGGCATTGTTGCCGATATCGCAGATGACGTGCTGGTGCTCGAGAACGGTTCGATTGTCGAGCATCAGCCCGTCAGCGCCCTTCTGAGGGCGCCGGAACACGACTATACCCGCGAGCTGATCGCCAAGGTGCCGCGGATCTGGCAGGGCGCGGAAACGCCCCCCGCGCCATCGACCGGAGATATCGTGCTGGAGGTCACCGACGTTGCCCGCACCTACAAGGTGCGGGACCGCAATCGGCTGTTCGCCCACAAGCTGGTCCGGGCGGTGCGCGGTGTCAGCTTCGAGGTCCGCAAGGGCGAGAATTTCGGCATCATCGGGGAATCCGGCTGCGGGAAATCAACGCTTTCACGCCTGTTGAGCTGCCTTGAGGCGCCTGACGCCGGTCACATTCGCTTTGAGGGCACCGATATCGCCACCCTCAAGGGTAAACCGCTTCTTGAGCTCAGGCGCAGGTTTCAGCTGCTCTTGCAGGATCCCTACAACGCTATTGCCGCCCATATGTCGATCGGGCGCACCATTGCCGAACCCTTGTTGATCCATGGATTGGCCAGCGGTAGGGCACTCCGCGAGAAGGTCGAGGCGGCCATGAGTGAAGTCGGGCTTTCGACAGAGCTCTATGACCAGCTCCCCGTGGGATTGAGTGCCGGACAACGCCAGCGGGTGAATATCGCCCGCGCCCTGGTTCTCGAACCCGAATTGCTGATCCTCGACGAGACGCTGAGTTCGCTGGACCAGGTCGAACAGGCCAAGCTCCTGGAACTGTTCGAGGCGATACAGAAACGCCGGGGGATCACCTATATCTATATCTCCCACGACCTCGCCATGGTCCGGCGCGTCTGCGCTCGAATCGCGGTGATGTATCTGGGGCGGGTCGTCGAACTTTCCGACAATGAGCCCATGTTTGCCGAGGCCGCGCACCCCTACACAAGGGCATTGCTCAGTGCGGTGCCCACCGTAGAGGACAAACCCTACGCCACCTCGGACTATCTGCTGGAGGGCGAGCCACCAGATCCCATTGATATCCCCGCGGGTTGCAGTTTCCGGACCCGTTGTCCCTTCGCCTTTGATCGTTGCAAGACCGAGGATCCACGCCTCGGCGCCGACGACGGCGCAGGTCACGCCGCAGCATGTCATCTGGCGATCGGGGAGATGCCGAAGCCACATGCCAACACCGCGGGCGGGCCTGATGAACGCTGACGCAGAAAGGCAGGGTGACGAGGCCGGGACGGTGCAGTTCTTTGCCGAACGACAGGGCAAATATGTGGACTGGCGCCATCACCTGCATCGCAACCCCGAAATCGGCTTCGAGGAACACGATACCGCGCGCTTCATAGTGGAGCGACTGACGGATATGGGCCTTGTGCCGGTTACCGGCCTCGCCGGTACCGGTGTCGTTGCCACGATCAAAGGCCAGGGCCAGGGACCTGTCATCGGCCTGCGCGCGGATATGGATGCCCTGCCGATCGTCGAGCAGGCCGATCATGACCACTTGTCCCAACGTCCCGGAGTCACCCATGCCTGCGGGCATGACGGACACATGACCATGCTTCTGGCTGCGGCCGAATATCTGTCTGAGACCAGAGACTTCCCCGGAGAAGTCCACGTAATTTTCCAGCCTGCCGAAGAGGCCAAGGGCGGCGCGAAACAAATGGTCGCAGAAGGGCTCTTCGACCGGTTTCCCTGCGAGGCGGTGTTCGGTCTGCACAACTGGCCGGGGCTTGACCTCGGCACCTTTGCAGTCAAGCCCGGCGCGGTCATGGCGGCGATGGACCTGTTTTCGATCACGATCACCGGCACTGGCGCTCACGCGGCGCTTCCCCATGAGGGGACGGACACGATTGTTGCGTCGGGAAACCTGATCGGTGCGATCCAGTCGATCGCCAGCCGCTCGGTCAATGCGCTCGATCCTGTCGTGATCTCGCTGACGCAGGTCCATGGTGGCGATGCACTCAACGCACTGCCCGGCAAGGTCACGTTGAAGGGTACAGTCCGGGCGCTGTCCGAAGGCGCGCGAGCGCTGGTCCGCAGGCGGTTGGAAGAGGTCATTTCGGGAACCGCCTCGGCCCACGAAGTAAAGGCCTCGCTCGATTTCGATCCGCTTTACCCGGTCACGATGAACGATGCCGCCGCCGCGCGGCTGTCTGCCGATGTGGCCGGTGACCTTTGGGGCAGCGGCAATGTCATCACGGACTATCAGCCTTCCATGGCATCGGAGGACTTCGCCTTCATGCTCGGGGTCAAGCAAGGCAGCTATGCGTGGATCGGCAACGGTCGCGAGACGCCGCTGCATAACCCTTCATTCGACTTCAACGACGATTTGATCCCGCTCGGCGCGCGCTACTGGGTGGCGCTGGCACAGAATTATGCCGGTCTGACCGGCAACAACCCATGACCGGGAAGCACCCAACCGCACGGAGGAACTGACATGAGACTTGAAGGCAAAAGAGCGCTACTGATCGGCGCTGCCACGGGCATAGGCCAGGCCGTGGGCGAGGATTTCGCCCGCAACGGCGCCAAGCTGGCGATTGCCGATATCAATGAGACGGGCGTCAACGAATTGGTGCGCGAACTCGATGATCGGGGTGCAACCTGTTTCGGCTATGGCTGCGACGTGCGGAATGAGAAATCCGTCGCGGATGTTGTCGCCGCGGCCGAACGCGATATGGGTGGTCTCGATACGCTCGTGTATTTTGCCGGGCTGATGCGCACCGCGCCGGTGACGGAAATCGAGGCCGATGTCTGGGACGCGATCTTCGCGGTCAATGCGCGCGGCACCATGTTTGCCGCCAAATACGGCGCTCCTGCGCTGAGGCGCGCCGGTGGCGGCAGCTTCATCACCACATCCTCCCTTGCCGGGCTGCGCGGTGCCCCGGGTATGACCGCCTACGCTTCGGCCAAAGGGGCGGTGCTTGCCTTCACCACAGCGCTGGCGCAGGAACTGGCCCCGGACAACATCCGGGTCAACTCCGTGTTGCCGGGCTGGATCGATACCCCGTTCAACACACCTGCCATCGAATTCATGGGCGGGGAGGCGACGCATGGCGAAATCGTCAAGAAGCTGGTGCCGCTTGGCCGTCAGGGCGTGCCCGAGGAAGTCGCGCCGATGTACACCTTTCTTGCATCAGAGGAATCCCGCTATATCACTGCCAAACAAATGATGGTCGATGGCGGCATGGCGCACTGAGTTGCGCTCCGCTTTGGGCGGTGAAATGATCGCGTAGCCAATAAAGGTACGGTGAGGCCGCCGGGCGCTGAGACAGCGTTCGGCAAACGGCCCCGGAAGCAGCATGGACGAGCAGGCAGTGGATTCCGTCGAGGAACTGGACAGAATAAGCGTTGAAGAGAGCGAGGATCTCGTCGAATCGCGGCGGCGCCTCGGAGTGAAGCTGCGGCTGGCCCGCCAGACCAAGGGGCTGACCCTCAAGGAGTTGGCAAAACGCAGCCAGTGTTCAGAGAGCCTGTTGTCCAAGGCCGAGAATGGCCGGGCCCTGCCGTCCCTGCCGCTGATCCATCGTCTTGTCCGCGTGCTCGAGACCAATATTTCCTGGCTTTTCGAGGAAACCGAACCCGAGGATACGCCGGTCTATCGCTCGGGCGACCGTCCCCTGATCACGCTCGACAATCACCCCGGCGATTGGGCCGGTGTGTCGGTCGAGCGCATCATACCCTATAAGGGCGGGCACCTGCTGCAATCGAGCATCCACCACATCGATGTCGGGGCACAGAGCGGGGATTCGATCACCCATGAGGGCGAGGAAACCGGCTATGTGCTACGCGGCGAGATCGAACTGATCCTCGATGGTGAAGTGCATGCTCTCAAGGCCGGCGATGCCTTTTGCTTCCGCTCGCACATCCCCCACTCCTACCGCAATATCGGCGACGAGCCGGCCAGCGTTCTGTGGACCTGCACGCCACCGACGTTCTGATTGACCGTCTTCCGGGATGATTTCCCCTGAAGTGCTCTCCGGCGCTTGCCTCTTGGCACCCGGCGACGAAGAAGGCTCCGAGACGTCCGATCGGCATGGACGAGGCGCTGATCATCGGACCCGCAACACCTGAATTGGCGGAATATAGCCGCTGAAAACGGCAGCGGCCTTGAACTGAAAGCGGGCAGGTGGCCATGATGCGGCGGGCGCGGAATCACCCGGTTCGCCCGGCATGAGGACCGTTACCGCCGCCGCCTATGCTTCTGGTCGCTTCCTATAATATCCGCAAATCCGTGGGCACGGACTGGCGCCGGCATCCGCGCCGCGTGCTCGATGTGATCGCCGAGATCGGCGCCGATGTCGTGGCGCTGCAGGAAGTCGATCGCCGTTTCGGCAGCCGCGAAAGCTCGATCCCGCCTGATGTGATTCATAATGAGACAGGCTATACGCCGATGTCCTTCGGACCGCTCGAGCGTTCGCTTGGCTGGCATGGCAACACGATTCTCGTGCGTGACGGGACCGAGATCATCGACCAGCGCGAACTCCATCTGCCGGCCTTTGAACCGCGTGGTGCCGTTTTGGCCGATATTCGCCATGGCGAGGAAAAGGTGAGGGTGATCGGCATGCATCTGGGGCTGATCGGCTTCTGGCGCAAACGCCAGTCCCAGGCATTGCTCGATCAGCTCGAGGAGCTCGAACATGCCTTGCCAACGGTGATGATGGGCGATCTCAATGAATGGAGCACGGAGAAAGGGTGCCTCGCCAACTTCTCCCGCGATCACCATGTCGCGCACCCCGGTCCCAGCTATCACTCGCACTGGCCGGTGTTGTCCTATGACCGGATCATCACGACGCCCGATATCGAGGTCGTGGAATCAGGCGTCCACCAGTCGGACAAGGCCCGCGAAGCGTCGGATCACCTGCCTGTCTGGGCAAAACTGAAGATCACACCGCCAGCCTGACCGTCCTACCCGCGCCCGATATAGGGCATCATCGAGGGGGTGAGCGTCACAAAAGGGATATTGGTGTCCAGCGGCAGCCCGGCGATATGCAGCACGGTGTTGACTGCATGCTGCATGCCGAACACCGGTTCCTGCTCGCGCGTGCCATCGGCCTGCAGGGCATTGTCGAGCCAGGCCCGACCCATATCCGTGCGCACATTGCCCATATCGATCTGGCTGCACACGATATTATAGAACCGTCCATCCATCATGATCGCCTTGGTCAGGCCGGTCATGGCGTGCTTGGAGGTGGTGAGCGGCGCCTGCAGCGGACGGGGGGAGTGGGCATCGACGGCGCCATTGTTGATGATGCGTCCGCCTTGCGGGTCCTGCTCCCGCATCGCCTTGAACACCTCCTGCGCCATATAGAAGGTGCCGTTGACATTGGTGCCGATGGTCGCACGCCATTCGAGCGGGTCGATATCGCCGAAGGTCATCTCCGGGGGGGTCCGGGCCGCATTATTGACCAGAATATCGATCCGACCGAACACTGCCTGGGTCTCGGCGACCAGCGCTTTCACCGCGCTGTGGTCCGCGATATCGCAGCGCATGGTGGTGATGTCATAGCCGCCGGTCAGTTCCACTGTTTCCGCCAGCCGCTCGCGCCGCCGCCCGCACGCCATGACCTTGTAGCCCGCCCGGGCCATGCCGATCGCGATGGCGCGGCCGATCCCGCTGGTGGCGCCGGTGACAATGGCAACCCTGCCTCTTTCCATGCCCTGGTCCTCGTCCTCTTAACCAAATGGCAGCCCGCCCCATCCCCCGATGGGCGGGCTTTCCGGTCTTAACACTGTGGTAATCCTGACCACAGCGGATTAAGCGTTTCGGGCGATTTTGGCCTGATCCTTTAACGCTTTATCAACAAATATGGCGCCGCTGGCGGCAATCCTGTGTTCATTCTGCAACAGGTAGGGTGCAACCCGTCCCGGATACCGGTTTACCCGCACATCTTAAGTTGCACCACACCCCCCGTTCGGTAAGTTTGCTCCTGCGAATCCATGCATGGAATCGTTTGTCGTTCGCAGATGCGGCGTCAAACACACACCAACAAGTGTGGTCGCATCTCGACAAACGTCGGGACAAATCTTGAAAGAGGGGCGTGCTTCCCAGTGAGGCGAGACCCTGAGGGCAAGAGGCGGAACCCGGCAAACTACGATCGACTGATTTGGAGGTCAGTAATTATGAAACTCAAGAGCCTGCTCGTAGGTTCGGTTGCCGCGGTTGGCCTTTCGGCCGGCACCGCAATGGCCGCCGATGCCAACATGAGCATCGACGACTTTTCGCTCGACTTCTGCGACTCGAAGATGATGACCGGCATCACCATCAGCAGCACTGGTTCCAACCAGAACTGCATGCTGATCTCGGGTGACGTCACCTACACCCTCGAGTGGAACCTGTCGGGCACCAGCGACGGCACCAACTCGGAACAGTACGACGACACCGATGATGACGGCCAGTTCGACGAGCTGATCAACGCTGAAGACGCTCCCTTCGTCCAGAAGAGCCTGGCCGAGTGGAACCTCGACTTCGACGTTCGCGGTGATTCCGATTTCGGTACCACCCGCGCATTCATCTCGCTGACCGGTTCGCATGGCGGTGAAGCCGTTTACGGCACCGACGCTGACTTCCCGGGTCTGCCTGCTGACATGTACTACTGGGACGAGTCGGACGACACCGTCACTTTCGACGAAGCCTGGGTTTCGTTCGGTGACACCACTGTTGTTGCTGCCGGCCTCAAGGGCTCGGTTGCCAAGTTCAGCGATCTTGGTGGCATCGACAACGAAGACATCAATGGCACCGACCTGACCATGTACACTGGCGGTCACGTCATTCAGCTGACCCACGACTTCGGCAACGGCCTGTCGGTCTCCAAGGGCCTCGAAAACATCGACGGCGCTGGCGCGACCCCCGGCACTGCTGGTGGCGTTGGCGTCATTGCTTATGACAATGGCGACGGCTTCTCCGGTCACCTGACCGTTCTGTACCACGGCTGGGACACCTTCAACTTCGTTTGGGACGGCTTCAACGCAGCCGTTGCATTCTCGGTTGACCAGTTCGCCTTCGACATGGCTGTGGCTGGCGACGGCTCCGACTACATCTGGGCCGGCCAGGTTGCCGCAACCTTTGACGCCTTCGACCTGACCTTCGGTGGCATCACCAGCACCTGGGACGACACCGAAGTGTTCTTCGAACTCGGCTTCCAGGCCACTGACACCGTCAAGGTTACCGCTCGTGCCGATTACAACATCGACACCTCGGACGCTGGCTTCTCCGGTACCGTCGAAGCGATGCTCTCGGACTACTTCACTCTGAACCTGTCCGCTGGCACCGAGTACAACGGCGACCCGGCTTACGCCGAAGCTGGTCTGACCTTCGACGTGTCTGACGACACCTCGGTTTCGAAGACCATCCGCTACGAAAGCGACGGCGACATCGTCGGCACCTTCTCCATGTCCAAGTCCTTCTAATCGGACTGACAATGGTTCTGGAAAGGCCCCGCTTCGGCGGGGCCTTTTCTTTTGTGCGGTCGCGTGATGAGAGTGCCGGGGGATCCTGTTAAGAGGGAACTCTCAAGACGCCTCACGGCTTTTCATTTCCTTGAGAACCGCCAAAAAGCTCTGGAAATCAATATTCAACCCACTAAGGTGTGGTGAACCGGCCGGGCGGTGAGATCGCCGGGCCGTTGGTTGCGTTTCCGGCTGCCAGCCTGGGAATGCGACATAGAGGCATGGGGCAGTCGGCGGCTGCCCGTCCAGAACGAAATTCAGATTCGCGAGGGAGCGGCGCGACATGGGCTTTTTCTCCACGGCTAGACCGGCACGCTGGATCATTCCGGGGGTTCTTACCGTTGCAGCGGTGACGCTCGGCTCGGTCTATCTGACCGAAGGACGTATGGAAGCCGACATCGATCTGCGCGGCGATTATGCTCTTGCAGATGCCGGGCTCGATTGGGCGAAACTGGCGATCGATGGCCGCGACGGCACGCTTTCGGGCCTGTCGACCAGCGCCGAACAGATTGGTCGTGCCGAATCCATCGTTTCCGGTCTCTATGGCCTGCGTTCTCTGGACAATCAGGCTACCCTGGCTCCCACGGTCACGCCCTATCCCTTCATGGCCCGCAAGGCCGAAGGCGCGATTACCTTGACCGGCGGGATTCCCGATGAACGCGCCCGTGACGAGCTTCTCGGCATTGCACCAACCGCAGACGATCAGCTCGAATTGCTTTCGGGGTATCCCGACCGCGACAGCTGGGTTGAAGCGGCGAGCTTCGCTTTGTCTCAGCTCGGTTCCCTTGAAGAGGGGGAGGTCGCGCTGGATGGTCTCGACTTTTCACTTGCCGGCCGCGCCGCCGATCGCATGGCGTTCAACGGTCTCAATGACACGCTGGCGGGCCAACTGCCGGGCGATCTGACCCGCGGCACGGTTGCGCTCGAGCCGCCATTGGTATCGCCCTATGTCTTCAACGCTGCATTCAATGACAGCGCAGTATCGCTGGATGGCAATGTGCCCAGCGCCGATGCCGAGGACCGCATCACCGGTGCGATCCCCGACAGTTTTGAAGTCAATTCGACCTTGGTGCTGAGTTCCGGCGCACCTGAGGGCTTTGTCGAGTCAGCCGTAGCGCTGATCGGTCAGCTGATTCATCTTGAGAATGGTGCTGTCGAAATCATTGATAACAATGCAAAAATCACCGGACAGCCAGCGGATGAAGACGTTGCACAATCCGTGACTGCCGCCGTGACGGCGCTCGAAAGCTCGATCGTGGATATCGCGCTTGATCCGGTCGAGCCGGTGGAAACGCCATCTATCGTTGATCTCGAGGACACGCAATCAGGTTCGGCTGACGATGTGGCCGAAACCATACCGGCCGAAGAACAGCCGGTCGTTGAAGAGTCCGCTGAAGAATCTGCGGTTGAAGACGAGGCCGCCACCGAGGAACAGGCCGTTGAAGCGACCATGGAGGCGGAAGCCGAGCCCATGGTCGAGGCCGCTCCTGAACCCTTCACATGGTCGGCCCAGGGCGGTGGGCTTGACGCCACACTGTCCGAGGAAATTGCGGTCGCCGCAGAGGCTGATAATGCACCGGCCGATTTCGCCATCATCGCCGGGCACGGCCTTGCGGCCCTCACCAATGTCGAAACCGGATCAGTCCGGTTCGACGGTACGGTCTGGTCGTTTGCCGGTCGCGCTGCCGATGACGCAGGCCGCGAAGCCGCGCTGGCGGCATTGGCCGCCGACCCGCAGCCCGAATATGGCTGGGTGGCGCAGGTCACGGCCCCGGCGCCTGAGCCCGAGCCGGTGGTGGAAGAACCCGCCGAAGAACCTGTCGTCGAGGAAGAACCTGTCGTCGAGGAGGAACCCGCGGTTGAAGCGCCCATCGAGGCGGAAGCCGAGCCCATGGTCGAGGCCGCGCCGGAACCCTTTACATGGTCGGCCCAGGGCGGCGGGCTTGATGCCACGCTGTCCGAGGAGATTGCGGTCGCTGCTGAAGCGGATAATGCACCAGCGGACTTCGCCATCATTGCCGGGCACGGTCTTGCAGCTCTAGCAAATGTGGAAACCGGTACGATCCGATTTGATGGGACGGTCTGGTCGTTTGCCGGCCGCGCTGCCGATGACGCAGGCCGCGAGGCCGCGCTGGCGGCGCTCGCCGCAGATCCGCAGCCCGAATATGGCTGGGTGGCGCAGGTGACGGCCCCGGCGCCTGACCCCGAGCCGGTGGTGGAAGAACCCGCCGAAGAACCTGTCGTCGAGGAAGAACCTGTCGTCGAGGAAGAGCCGGCGGAAGCCGAGCCCATGGTCGAGGCTGCGCCCGAACCCTTTACATGGTCGGCCCAGGGTGGCGGGCTGGACGCCACGCTATCCGAGGAGATTGCGGTCGCTGCTGAAGCGGATAATGCACCAGTGGACTTCGCCATCATCGCCGGGCACGGCCTTGCGGCCCTCACCAATGTCGAAACCGGCTCAGTCCGGTTCGACGGTACGGTCTGGTCTTTTGCCGGCCGCGCTGCCGATGACGCAGGCCGCGAAGCCGCGCTGGCGGCGCTCGCCGCAGATCCGCAGCCCGAATATGGCTGGGTGGTGCAGGTGACGGCCCCGGCGCCTGAACCGGAGCCGGTGGTTGAAAAACCTGCACAAGAACCTGTTGTCGAGGAAGAGCCTGCCGAGGAACCCGTCGCTGAGGAAGAACCGGTCGTGGACGAACTGGTTGAAGAGCCGGAAGTCTCCAAAGCGGAACCCGTGGTCGTTCCCTATCGCTGGCGGGCGGAGCGCGGTGAGGGCGGTTCCATTCGCCTGTCGGGTAATGTGCCCAACGGCGCTATCCGCGATATCCTGCGTGCCACTGCGGGCGCCGGTGTCGTCGATCTGACCACGGTGCGTGGCGGTGAGCCGGAGAACTTCCTCAATATGGCCGGCATCGGCCTTGGGGTCCTGGCTGACCTGGATGGGGGACGCCTGAGCTATGCCGATGGCGGATGGTCGCTCGAAGGCGAGGCGCCCTCAATGAGCGCCAAGGCCGATATCGAGGCGCGGCTGGCCAGCGCCCCGCAGCCGCTCGATCTCAATCTGACTACGCCCCCGCCGATTGATGTGTGCCGGGCCCAGGTTGCGGATTTCTCGGCCATCAACACCATCCTGTTCCCTTCGGGCAGTATTGAAGTCGACGAGGATTCCTTGCCGGCGCTCGAAAAGCTGGCGGGTTATCTCGATGAATGCCCTGAAGCAGAAGTGCATGTGGAAGGGCACACAGACTCGGTGGGCGATGCCGAATTCAACCTGACACTGTCGCTTTCGAGGGCCGAAAATGTCGTCGATCATCTGATCGAACTTGGTGTCGACCGCAGCCGGCTCTATGCCATCGGCTATGGCGAAACCCTGCCCATCGCCTCCAACGACACCAATGACGGCCGTAGCCGCAACCGGCGCATCGTCTTCACGGTGAAACCGGCTGGGGGTGAGTGATGCGGTCCGTCAGAAGGGAGACCCGCTAATGGATGCCATCGGTTTTCTGATTTCGCATTACGCGATCTATTTGCTGATCGCACTCGCCATCGGCATCGTCACCGGCTGGCTGAGCTATCAGCCGCCCGCAGCGGACAAGAAGTGAGACGGAGCGCAACGCGATGAATACCGCCCATGTGATCGAGATCGCGCTGCTGGTTCTCGCCGCCTTTCTGCTGGGCTGCATAATCGGCTATCTGCTGCGCCGCATCTTCGCGCCCGGCAGACCCGCCACTCAAGCCGATGAGCAGAGCGCGACCACCCGGCGCTCGGAGGTGATCACCAGCGCGGCCACTGGCGCCGCGAGTGCCGCCGGGCTCTCCGGCATCACGGAAACGCCGCGCGATCCGGGCAATGACGAAGACGATGCGGAGACCGATTCCCCCGCTGTCGAGGACAAGGCCGCGGCCACCGGCGATACCCAGGATCCGTCTGCGGTTGCGGACGGAGGCGACGCGAAAAAGGACGCCAAAGCGGAAGCTGAGGGCGGTGAGGCACCCAAACCCGCCGATCTCGATGCTGCAGCCGAGGCTGACGCCCGTGCCGGCGCCGGGGCCCGCCCCAAGGGGCTGTCCGAACCGCGTGGCGGCAACAAGGATGACCTCAAGCAGATCAAGGGCATCGGTCCCAAGATCGAGGATACGCTCAACGGGCTTGGTATCTTCCATTTCGATCAGGTCGCGGTCTGGGACCGCAAGACGATCGATTGGGTCGACAGCTATCTGTCCTTCAAGGGCCGCATCGACCGCGAGGAGTGGGTGAGCCAGGCAAAAGAACTGTCCGACAGCTGACCGGTTCTCCGCCGGCTCACAGCGCGTCGCGCATGGTCTTGCTGACCGTGCTGACAAACCCCGCCACGGCACCCGAATGTTCGGGCTTGTTGAAAAGGGCAGGAGTGCCCTGGTTCTCGATTTCGATGACCACCGCGTCGGGCCGTGCTTCGGCCATTTCGGCGAAGGTTTCGGCGCTCAACAGGTCGGTGAGACCGCTGCGCATCAGCATTAGCGGGGCATGGCCCAGGGCCTGGAACATCTCCCATCGGGCATCGAGCCGGTCGTCGAATGCCAGCTCATCCAGAGGCGCCAGCAGTCGCTCGTCATAGCGCGGGCGCACGCGTCCACGCCGGTCGGTCTCGTGGGTGCGCCAGACCATGAGGTTGACCGCAGTTTCCTCAAGACCCGGATACCGGCCGGCAAGCAGCCTGGAATAGGCGTGTTCGAAACTGTCGGCACGTTTGAGCCCATTGAGATGCTTCTGATTATCCCTGAGGCGCACCAGGCCGCCGGCGGCCAATACCGGACCGCTGTCGTTGAGGATGGCGCCGGCAATCATGCCGGGCTGGGCCACTGCGGCGGCCATGATTACCTGCCCGCCATGTCCCTGGCCGAGCCAGACAGCCTTGTGCACGCCGAATGAGCGCAACACAGCCATTACATCGCGGGCGTCGCGCAGCGTCGAGTATTCGGTGCCGCGCAGTTCCCGTGACGAGGAGCCACGCCCGATCAGATCAAGGGTGATCACCGGCCAGTCCGGCCCCAATTGCTGGCCGAGCCCGCTGACCAGATCGGTGAAGTCCCGTTGATTGCGGTGAAGACCGGCCAGGCAGACAAGCGGCAGACGGTCCGGGTCCGAAAAATTGCCGGTCAACCGACCTGCAATCACCCGTCGCGCATCGCCTACGGTGATGCGAAATGCGCCCGGGTCATCGGCAGTGTCGGAGGTCATTGGCGGCTTTCCCATCGCCGCGTCATACAG
Organism: Cucumibacter marinus DSM 18995; assembly: GCF_000429865.1. Taxonomy (GTDB): domain Bacteria; phylum Pseudomonadota; class Alphaproteobacteria; order Rhizobiales; family Devosiaceae; genus Cucumibacter; species Cucumibacter marinus. The sequence continues at coordinate 567,979 of NZ_AUCR01000001.1, read as the reverse complement.
CAAAGCCGCATCGGCTCAAATCGCTCGCTGCCGTAGCCTAGTTCGGGATGCGGTGCAGATAGGAACTGATGCGCAGCTTCTCGTCACCCATACGGGCACGATAAACCTGATAGTTGCCCAGAACCTTCTGAACATAGTGGCGCGTCTCGGTGAACGGGATCTGTTCGATCCAGTCGACCACATCAACGCTCGAGGAGCGCGGGTCGCCATTGGCGCGAAGCCATTTGTTCACATTGCCAGCACCGGCATTATAGGCCGCCGCCGCTAGTACCAGTGAACCATCATAGCGGTCCAACTGTTGGGCGAGATAGGTCGACCCAAGCAACGCATTGTAGGCGGGGTCGCTGGTGAGCCGGGAAGCTGAATAGCCAAGCCCCAGCTTGCCCGCGGTTTCCCGTGCCGTGGCCGGCATCAGCTGCATCAGCCCGCGCGCACCGGCATGGCTGATGGCATCGCGGTCGAAGTGACTTTCCTGCCGCGCGACTGCATAGACCGCAGCACGGTCGATGTCGGCGATCTTGTAATGGGTCGGCAGGCCATCCTTGGGGAAGGCGAAAAGGTCAAGCGCAGAGCCCCGCCCGTCCGCGATGTCTGCAATCAGGATGGCGAGGTTATGCGCCTCGAAATCCTGTGCCAGGCGGGCCGCCAGCAGCAATTCGCCGCCATCGGTGAGTTGATAGGCGGTGTGACGCAGCAGCGGCTCAGCGAACGCGCCATGCTTGTTGGCGATGAACAGCCTTACGGCCTGAACGGTCTCGCGCGCCTCGAAGGCGACCTCGCGGTGCTGCCAATCGGGCAGGGGGCGCAGGCCCACTTCGCCCATGCCGAGCTTTTCGCGCGCCAGCTGGCCGTAATAGACCTGCCCGAACTGCGCCGCTTTCGAATAGGCCTCGCGCGCCGCGCTCGAATTCCCCGCCGCCTCGTAGGCGCGGCCGAGCCAGTAGTTCGACTGGGTGATCGAGGTCGGCAGGGTGGAAAGGCTCGCCTGCTTGCGGAAATGGGTGACCGCGGTGTTCGGGTCCTTGAGGAATTGCAATGCAATCCAGCCGGCATGGAAGTTCGCGTCGACCACGCGGCCCTCGGGCCCATCCGTGTAACCCGCAGCCGCCTTGTAGGCCGTACGCGCGTCGCCGGCAGCAAGCAGTTTGCGGGCAATGTCCCGGCGCTCATACCACCACAATTCGGATTCGGGCAGGGCGCCAGATGCGCTGTTGAGCCGGTCGACGGCCTGGGTCAGAAGGCCGTTGTCCCGAGCCCATTGCGCGCGCGCAAACCAAAGCAGAGGATGATCGCGATAGGCGGGATCGACGCGGTCGATCAACGCCGCTGCATTGCTCGCCTTGCGTGAAACGGCAATGCGCGCCACCGCCAGGCTCTGCTGAGCGGGGCTGAGATACTGCATGATCCGCTCGGTGCCTGTGGCACGGTCGTGCATCAACAACATGACCGCACGCTGCCAGTGGTCCTCGCGGGTCAGGCGGCCACCAAACATGCCGAGAATCACATTCTCAAGTTCGGGATCCAACTTGTTGTTCGTCCAGATGTATTGAACGATCCGCATCCCACGGTCGACCTGCCCGGTCTTCACATAGGAGGCCGCCAGGGCAATCTGGCCCTCGACGGTGTTGGGCATCTCCCCGCCAAGCAGCGAGATGACCTCGTTGGCGCCGGGATTGCCCTTGATGAGCGCCTGTTCGAGTCGGGTCCTGTAAAGCGAGGCAGAGGCGAAATGCGGGGCATCTTCGGCGAACCGGGCCACCGATTGATAGTCGACTTCGCCCTTGCCGAAATAGATCGCCGCCCACTGTATGGCCCGGCGTTCGACCGGATGCTGCAGCCCGCGCGCCATGGCATAGGCTTCGGCATATTTGCCGTCTTCCAGCAGGTTGGCGGCCTTGCGGAACCCGATCGAGCCATTGGCTTCAAGCGGCTGAATGCTGCTCTGACTGACCGAATTGGTGATCAGGCTGGCAATAGGGTCTTTGGCGATGCCTGCACCCGTGCCTGCCGCGATCAGCATCGCGGCGACGGTGGCGGTTCGGGCGAGCCGCGCAAGCGGCGCTCTCGAGAAACTGCGAAACATGATCCGGCCTGTTGGTCCGACGCGTTACAACCTGTCCAACAAGGTGCCCCCGCACCCTTGAGGCTCGGTGACGCATGGTGCGCCTTCAAGGTGAACAAACCGTTGAGACGCTTGCCAGTTCGATGGATTTAGGCCACCAAACGGGCTTCTTGTCGCCACCGGGACTTGCCATTATGGTGCACAACTCAAGCCAAACCATGGTGTCGCCATGGCCGCACCGGGGCACGCCCGGGGCGTGAATGGGGCCACGGTTCCATTGACGCAGGAATAGAAGGAATACTGCATGTTCAGCGGGTCGATTACCGCACTGATCACCCCGTTCCGTGACGGGGCGGTCGATAAGGAAGCTTTTGTCCGTCTCCTCGAATGGCAGATTGCCGAAGGGACCCACGGTGTCGTGCCGGCCGGGACCACCGGTGAATCGCCGACCCTGACCCATGAGGAGCACCGCGACCTCATCAAACTGTGTGTCGAGGTGGTAGACAAACGCATCCCGGTGATTGCCGGTGCTGGCTCGAACTCGACCGCTGAAGCCATCGATTTCATCAAGCACGCCGAATCCGTTGGCGCGGATGCGGTGCTTTCGGTCACCGGCTACTACAACAAGCCCAATGCCGCCGGTCTCGTCGCCCATTACGAGGCGATCGGCAAGGCCAGCACCATGCCGGTGTTTCTCTATAATATTCCGCCGCGCACCGTGATCGACATCTCGGTCGAGACCATGGCCGCGATCCGCAAGGCCAACCCCAACGTGATTGGCGTCAAGGACGCGACCGCGGACATTTCCCGCGTGTCGGCGACCCGGCGTGTGGTGGGCGAAGACTTCATCCAGCTCTCGGGCGAGGACATCACCGCCCTCGGCTTCAATGCCCATGGCGGCCTTGGCTGCATCTCGGTCTCTGCGAATGTGGCGCCGAAGCTGTGTTCCCAGTTCCAGGAAGCGACCCTCAAGGGCGATTACAAGACCGCCCTTGCGCTTCAGGACAAGCTGTCCGCGCTTCACAAGGCCCTGTTCATCGAGCCCAACCCGGCCGGCGTCAAATATGTCGCCTCCCGGCTCGGCATTTGCGCCGAAGACCTTCGCCTTCCGCTCGTGCCCGTATCACCCGCGACCCGGGCGGTCATTGACGAAGCGCTCGAAATCGCGGGCCTCGTTTAGGCCGGCGTCATGGCCAAGAACAAGAAGACCGGCAAGAGCGGCATGATCTCGACCGGCCCGGTGGCGGAAAACCGCCGGGCCAAGTTCGACTATGAGATCCTCGACACAGTCGAGGCGGGGATCGTGCTGACCGGCACAGAGGTCAAATCCCTGCGCCGCGGCAAAGCCCAGATCACCGACAGCTATGCCTCGCCCGAGGAAGGCGAGATCTGGCTGATCAACGCCTTCATCCCCGAACTGGCCGAAGCCAACCGCTTAAACCACTTCGAACGGCGCAAACGCAAATTGCTGCTCAACAAGCGCGAAGTGAACAAGCTTTCCGGAGCCGTCCAGAAAGAGGGCAACACGCTGGTGCCGCTCCGGCTCTATTTCAACGACCGCGGCATGGCCAAGCTGCTTTTGGGCCTTGGCAAGGGCAAGAAGCAGTTCGACAAGCGCGAAACCCAGAAACAGCGCGACTGGAACCGCCAGAAACAGCGCCTGTTGAAGGACCACGGCTAGGGGCCGCGGCTGAACCGCCGCACCTTCCACTTTCCTTGTCACCCTCGGGCAGCCCGCCGACGAACTCGGCGTCACTCCCGTGAAAACGGGAATCCAGCGGCAGGTTGGCCGAGACGGCGCGGAAGGTGTGGCACCGCGTATCTTCCACTCTTCTCGTCACCCTCGGGCTTGACCCGAGGGTCCATGAGGCACTGCAAAGACTTCGGCGGTCGTGGCTGGATGTTACGGTTCCCGCGCATCAACTCATCATGGATTCTCGGGTCAAGCCTGAGAATGACGAGCGAGAGAGGCGAAGGCCTCGCCAAACAACCGGTGTCATTCCCGTGAAAACGGGAATCTAGCGGCAGGCTGTCCAGCCTGCCATTAATCCCTGCAAGCCGACAGCGCAGTTTTACCCGCAATGAAATGGCGCGCTGGGACGGGAGTGGGTGGGACGGCGCCCGAACCAAAACACTTACTTCATCCTGAGGTGCGAGGCGCAGCCGAGCCTCGAAGGATGGGCCGTGTCGCGCACCCCAGCCCTAACCCGCGGCGGCCTTGGCCTTGCCGATCACATCCTCGAACATCTCGGTCGTCAGCCGGCCGGTGTTCGTGTTGTAGCGCGAGCAGTGATAGCTGTCATAGATCACGCGGCCATCGGGCAAATCGTGCCGGGCGGCGTGGCCGAAGGGGTAGGCCGAGCGCTTGAGATCGAGAGTCGTCAGCAAGGTATCGTGGGCGATACGCCCGAGGGTCACGAATACCTTGATCGGGGCATGGGCCTCGATATTCCCGGTCAGAAAGGGTCGGCAGGTCTTGATTTCGGCGCCGGTGGGCTTGTTCTGCGGCGGCACGCAGCGCACGGCATTGCAGATCCGGACATTGTGCAATCGCAGGCTGTCATCCGGGCGCTTGTCATATTCGCCCGAGGCGAGGCCGAACTTCTTGAGCGTCTCGTAGAGCAAATCGCCGGCATAATCGCCGGTGAAGGGGCGCCCGGTGGCGTTGGCCCCCTTGAGGCCTGGGGCCAGCCCCACGATCATGATCGCGGCATTGGCATCGCCCCAGCTCGGCACGGGCGCATTGAAGAACTCGGGATATTGCCGGGCATTGTCGTGACGGAAGTCGGCAAGGCGCGGACACAGCGCGCAATCATGCGGCGGTTCGGCAAGGGCAGGGGTTTCAGACATCGGCTGGGCGCGGCTCAGTCGTCATCCCGGGTGACATTCCCCCGGTTTTCCGCGGGCACCCGTCCGGCGCGCTTGATGAGATCGGCAACCTCGATGAAGGTGTCGGCCTGGCGGCGCAGATCGTCGGCGATCATCGGCGTGGCAGTGGCGAGCGTCGAGGCGACGGTCACGCGCTTGCCCTTGCGCTGCAGTGCGGCGACCAGCGCGGTGAAATCGCCATCCCCCGAGAACAGGACGATGTGATCGTAATGCGGGGCCATTTCGAGCGCGTCGACCGCCAGCTCGATATCCATATTGCCCTTGATCTTGCGCCGGCCCTGCGGGTCGGTGAATTCCTTGGCCGGCTTGGTGACTACGGTGTAGCCATTATAGTCGAGCCAGTCGATCAGCGGCCGGATCGAGGAATATTCCTGATCGTCGACCAGCGCCGTGTAGTAATAGGCGCGCAGCAGATAGCCGTCTTTTCGGAATTCATCGAGAAGTCGTCGGTAGTCGAGGTCGGTTCCAAGCGCTTTGGCGGTGGCGTAAAGGTTCGCACCATCGATGAACAGAACAATCTTCTCGCGCTGGTCCGGCATATATCGGCTACCTCAAATCTCTTAAAACAAACAACGTTTTCAATCCGCTTCCGGTTCAATCACCTGAGCCGGCACGGCGAACACCTGAAAATTGCACCTTCGGCGTTCGTTACAATGCCACCATACTCACCTCGGAACTGAAAAAACAGGTGAAATGAATTGCGCGCGCGGGTGAGCGGCCATGTCGCACCCGCTCGCATCGGAAAGCTTGAATTCCCAGCGGCCTTGATGTAGGGAACGCCTGTTTTCCCGTCATCAGGAGATTGCACGTGGCGCGCGTCACCGTCGAAGATTGCATTGAACGCATCCCCAATCGCTTCGAGCTCGTCATGGCCGCTGCCCATCGGGCGCGCCTGATCTCGACCGGTGCGCAGATCACCGTCGACCGCGACAATGACAAGAATCCCGTCGTTGCCCTGCGTGAAATCGGCGATGGCACCATCTCGCCGGAAGACCTCAAGGAAGACCTCATCCACTCGCTGCAAAAGCATGTTGAAGTGGACGAGCCCGAGCCCGAAACCGCGCCGGTCATCGAAAGCCAGGGTGACGATGATTCCGTCAGCTTCGACAAGATGAGCGAAGAAGAACTGCTGCGCGGCATCGAAGGGCTGGCTCCGCCTGAGCGCCGCGACGATTGATCTTGCGCCGCAAAAGGCGACAACGTTACAATTTGAGGGCGCTTGCGGCGACGCGGGCGCCTTTTTATTTGGCGGGCGGCATCGCCCGCTGAGCGGAATCGAGTTGGAGTGTCGTGACGCCCCATGATGCGTCAGTACGAGCTGGTCGAGCGTGTCCAGGCCTATAATCCGAATGCCGACGAAGCCTTGCTCAACAAGGCTTACGTCTATGCCATGCAAAAACACGGCATGCAGAAGCGTGCCTCGGGCGATCCCTATTTCGCCCACCCGCTCGAAGTCGCAGCCATCCTGACCGACCTGCATCTCGACGACGCCACTGTCGCGGTCGCGCTCCTGCATGACACGATCGAGGATACCGATGCGACCCGGGTCGAGATCGACCAGATGTTCGGCGCCGAGATCGGCGCCCTGGTGGAAGGGCTGACCAAGATCGAGCGGCTCAACCTGATGTCGCGCGAGGAAGCGCAGGCCGAAAACCTCAGAAAGCTCCTGCTCGCCATCGCCGAGGATGTGCGCGTGCTGCTGGTCAAGCTCGCGGACCGGCTGCACAACATGCGCACCCTCGAGTTCATGAAGCCGGCCTCCCGCCGTCGCATCGCGCAGGAGACCATGGATATCTATGCCCCGCTGGCCGGGCGCATGGGCATGCAGGACATGCGCTCCGAGCTTGAGGACCTGGCGTTCAAGGTTCTGCAGCCCGAGCATTACGAGGCGCTGACGGCGCGGTTGAAGGCATACCAGGAAGAGGCGGCGGATTCGGTCAAGCAGATCACCGACGAGCTTTCCCGCTATCTCGAAGAGAAGGGGATTGCCGCTAGGGTGCAGGGGCGGTTCAAGCGGCCCTATTCGGTGTTCCGCAAGATGGAGCGCAAATCCATCGGCCTCGAACAGCTCTCGGACATTATCGGGTTCCGGGTAATCGTCGACACGGTCGATGACTGCTATCGCGCGCTGGGGGTGGTGCATTCGCGCTGGTCGGTCGTGCCCGGCCGGTTCAAGGATTACATCTCGACCCCCAAGCAGAATGACTACCGCTCGATTCACACCACCATTGTGGGGCCGAACCGCCAGCGCGTCGAACTGCAGATTCGCACCCGCGAAATGCATCAGGTGGCCGAATACGGCATCGCCGCTCATGCGCTCTACAAGGACGCGATCTCCGGGAACATGTCGCGGTTGGAGACTGAAAGCCGCGCCTATGGCTGGCTGCGGGCCACGATCGCGCATCTGACCGAGGGCGAAAACCCCGAGGAGTTCCTCGAGCACACCAAGCTCGAACTGTTCCAGGACCAGGTGTTCTGTTTCACCCCGCGCGGGCGGCTGATCGCCTTGCCGCGCGGCGCCACCCCGATTGATTTCGCCTATGCGGTGCATACCGACATCGGCGACAGCACCGTTGGCTGCAAGATCAATGGCGCCATCCTGCCGCTGATCACAACGCTGCGGAACGGCGACGAGGTCGAGATCATCCGCGACCCGGCGCATGTGCCGCCGCCCAACTGGGAGAATATCGCGGTCACCGGCAAGGCCCGTGCAGCCATCCGCCGGGCCGTGCGTCAGGCCGCGCATCAACGCGCCGAAGTGCTGGGCCGCCAGATCCGCGCGGCTGTGGTCGAGCGCGAAGGCATTCAGCTCACCGAGAAGGAGCAGCACAATCTGCTGACAGCGCTCTCGCTGACCAATGAACATGAATTGCTGACCGCGCTCGGGGAAGGCCGCATAGACAGCGACGATCTGGCCCGCGAGATGTGGGCCCTGCGCGGCAAGAGCCCGCAGCGCCGCCGCGACCTGACTTTGCCCGCGGGCACAAGCGCCGACGGCTGGTTCGCCTTGCGGGCCTCCGAAATGTTCCGCTTCCGCATTCCAGGCGGCCAGACGGTGAAAATCGCCAATGGCGCCTCGGGTCGGACGCTCGAATTCAATACCCCGGTGCTGATCTCGGTCGAAGGGGCGGTGCCCGGCGACCGGCTGGTGGGGATCTATGGCGACGACAAGACCGTCACCGTCTATCCCATTGATTCCGAAGCTCTGGTCGCCCATCACGATGCCGATGTGATCTGGCTCGATGTACGCTGGGACCTGAAGGAAAACGAAGACCGGCTGCATCGCTGCGTCGTCGCGCTTAACGCGGTCAACCGGCCCGGCGCGCTTGCCCAGGTCACTGCGGCCATCGCCGCTTGCGATGCGAACATCCACAATGTGCTGGTGCATGCCATCTCGCCCGATTTCCATGCCATGCTGTTCGAACTCGAACTGCGCGATGTGACCCAGCTCAACGATGTGTTGACAACCCTCAAGCGCACACCGGGATTGACCGAGGTGCATCGCGCCTCGGTTGACGAGGCCGCCGCCTTTGCCGCACTAAACCGGCCACAACTCAATGGCAGCGGCGCACGGGCCGAACAGAGCCCCGCATGATGGCAGCCCTCATGACAAGGATCGACGCATGACTGAGCCCAAGGCCGTATCCGAGGCTTCAATGACCCGCGACGAGGTGCTTGCCGTGTTCAAGCAATGCGGTGCCATCCTCGAAGGGCATTTTATCCTCTCTTCGGGACTGCGCTCGCCGGTTTTCCTGCAAAAGGCGCATGTTTTCATGCACCCGGACAAGGCTGAAATTCTGTGCAGGGCGTTGGCCGGCAAGATCCGTGCAAGCGGGGTAGGAGACTTCACCCAGGTCGTGTCTCCGGCGGTCGGGGGCATCATTCCGGGCTATGAAACCGCACGGCATCTCAAGGTCCCGGCGATATTCACCGAACGCGTCAACGGTCAGTTCGAACTGCGCCGGGGCTTTCATATCGAGCCGGGCGAGAAGGTGATTGTTGTCGAGGATATCGTCTCGACGGGCCTCTCGATTCGCGAATGCGTCGATTGTCTCAAGGCGCTGGGCGCCGAGGTTGTGGCGGCCGCGTGCCTCGTCGACCGCTCTGCCGGCAAGGCCGATGTGGGCGTGCCACTGATCGCGCTGGCCGAATACGAAGTGCCGGCCTATCCGGCTGACGCCTTGCCGCCCGAACTGGCGGCCATTCCGGCGGTCAAACCTGGCAGCCGTGGCCTGCAATGATCATCGGGCTCGGCAACGATCTGTGTGACATCGCCCGGCTCGAGCGAGTGCTCGAGCAATATGGCGAGCGCTTTACCTATCGCTGCTTCACCGAAATCGAGCGGAACAAGTCGGATCGCCGCCGCGCCCGCGCGGCCTCTTATGCCAAGCGGTTCGCGGCCAAGGAGGCCTGCGCCAAGGCGCTCGGCACTGGGCTGTCCCACGGGGTCTACTGGCGCGATATGGGAGTGGTGAACCTGCCCAGCGGCAAGCCGACAATGCAGCTCACCAACGGCGCCCAGCGCATGCTGCATCGCCTTGTTCCTTCCGGACACGTGCCCCATATCCATGTTAGCATCACCGACGACTATGGCATGGCCCAGGCCTTTGTCATCATCGAGGCCTTGCCGGTTGACCCGGGCGGCCCGGCGGCATAATCGACTACCCGAGAAACAAAGGGACTTCCCATGGCCTCGACCGACGACAAGGCGAAACGCCGCGAGCAGGAAAAGCTCGCCAGCAAGGCCGCCAAGCCCGCCAAGAAGAAAAGCGAGCTGCGCGAGACGATCGTCGTCGTCATCCAGGCGCTCCTGATCGCATTGATCTTCCGCAGCTTCGCCTATCAGCCCTTTTCGATTCCGACAGCCTCGCTGCAGCCGAACCTGATGATCGGCGACTATGTGCTCGCCTCCAAGTTCACCTATGGCTATGGCCGCTATTCGCTGCCGATGGGCATCATCCCGTTCGAGGGCCGGATCTTCGGCAATGAGCCGAATCGCGGCGATATTGCCGTGTTCAAGCCGGTGCCGCAGGACGACAATTACATCAAGCGCGTGATCGGCCTGCCGGGCGACCGCATCCAGATGAAGCAGGGCCGGTTGTTCATCAATGGCGAAATGGTCGAGCGCGAAATGGTCGAGCGCACGACCGATACCGACAGCTTCAACACCACGCTCCCGGTCATCAAATATCGCGAAACCCTGCCGAACGGCGTGAGCTACATCGTTCAGGAGATTTCCGATACGGCGGCGCTCGACAACACCCAGGAATACATCGTTCCCGAAGGCCAGTTCTTCATGATGGGCGACAATCGCGACCGCTCGCAGGACAGCCGTGTGCTATCCGCGGTCGGCTTCGTGCCCTTCGACAATCTGGTCGGCAAGGCCGAGGTCCGCTTCTTCTCGATCAAGGACAATATCAATCCCTGGTTTGTCTGGATGTGGCCGGGCAATGTGCGCTGGGACCGGATGTTCACCTCGGTCTATGATTGATGGATACGGAAATCGACAGCCTTGCGGCGCTTGAGGAGGCCATCGGTCACCGCTTCGCCGACCGCGCCTTGTTCGAACAGGCGCTGACCCATTCAAGCGCTGTCGCTCCGTCCCGCCGCACTGCCAAATCCTATCAACGGCTCGAGTTTCTCGGTGACCGCGTGCTCGGCCTTGTGGTGGCCGAAGCGCTGATCCGGCGCTTCCCCAAGGCCAATGAAGGTGATCTGTCGCGTTCGCTCAACGCAGTGGTGCGCAAGGAGAGCTGTGCCGCAGTCGCCCGCGAATTGCAGCTCGGCGAATACCTGCATCTCGGCGATAGCGAGGCCCGTTCGGGTGGTGCCGACAAGGACGCCATTCTTGGTGACGTCTGTGAGGGCCTGATCGGCGCCATTTATCTCGATGCGGGTATCGAACCTGCGCGGCGCTTTGTCGAGAAACGCTTCGAACAATGGCTCTCCATCGGGCTCGCACAACGTGGCGATGCCAAAACGACCTTGCAGGAATGGGCGCAGTCCCGGGGGCTTGAGCCGCCGGCCTATGTCGAGGTCAGTCGCTCCGGCCCTGACCATGCGCCCGAATTCACCATCGAGATTGCGCTTGAAGGGTTCGCCCCCGTACGGGCACTCGGACGATCCAAAAAGATCGCCGAGCACGAAGCCGCCGAGCAGTTCCTTGTCCGGGAGAAAGTGTGGAAGAAGACCTCATGAGCAGCCCTCAATCCGGGGCTGAGCCGACCCGCTGCGGTTTCGTGGCGCTGGTCGGAGCGCCCAATGCCGGCAAATCGACCCTGCTGAACGCGCTGGTCGGCACCAAGGTGTCGATCGTCACGCACAAGGCGCAAACCACCCGCACCCAGATCCGCGGCGTCGTCACGCTCGACGAGACGCAGATCGTCTATGTCGATACCCCGGGGATCTTCAAACCCAAGCGCCGGCTGGACCGCGCCATGGTGCAGTCCGCCTGGGCAGGCGCGGAAGACGCCGACCGCGTGGCACTGATCGTTGACGCCGAGAAGGGTCTGGCGCCCGATGTCGAAGCGCTGCTTGAGCCGCTGGCAAAGTCCGCGCGTCCGAAGACCCTGGTACTCAACAAGATCGACCGGGTGAAGCGCGAGACGCTCCTGGCGCTTGCCGCTGCGCTCAACGAAAAGGTCGAATTCACCGACACCTTCATGATCTCGGCGCTGAAAGGGGAGGGCGTATCCGATTTCGTCGCCCATTGCGCTGCGTCGATGCCGCTGAGCCCGTGGCTGTTTCCTGAGGATCAGCTGTCTGATCTGTCGCTGGCGCTGACCGCTGCCGAAGTCGTACGTGAGAAGCTGTTCCTGCGCATTCACCAGGAAATTCCCTATGCGGCGACTGTCGAGACCGAGAATTTCGAGGTCCGCAAGGACGGGTCCTACAAGATCGATCTGGTGATCTATGTCACCCGTGACAGTCACAAGAAGATCGTGCTGGGCAAGGGCGGGCAGACCATCAAGCAGATCGGCGCCGAAGCGCGCGGCGAGCTGACCGACCTGTTCGAAACGCCGGTACACCTGTTTCTTTTCGTCAAGGTGCGCGAGAAATGGGCCGACGATCCAAGCCGGTATCGCGAAATGGGGCTCGATTTTCCGCAGTAGTGCCGGAGCAGGGTGTCAGGACGCTTTGCGCCAGGTCTCCTGGGTGAGGAAATCGGGCACCATCTCCGCCGGTATCGGGCGGGCAAAGACGTAGCCCTGCAGCGTGTCGCAACCGAGATCGCTCAGAATACGGGCATGCTCCATGGTCTCGACACCTTCCGCGACCACTTCGATGTTCAGTGACTTGCCGATCTCGACGATGGATTCGACAAGGTGCCGCTGGCCCGGATGCTCGACAATGGGGGTCACGAACCGCCGATCGATCTTCAGCCGCTTCGGTTTGATCTGCAAAAGCGAAATGATTGAGGCGTGGCCGGTGCCGAAATCGTCGATTTCGATGTCGATACCCAGATCATTGAGCTGATCGATATTCCAGCCGACCACTTCGTCGCGCTCGTCCAGGAAAATCGATTCAACCAGTTCGAACGAGACCGTACCCGGCTTGAAATCCAGCTCGCGCAGGCTGGCGATCAACCGCTCATCATGCAGCCGTCGGGCAGACACATTGACCGAGACCTTGGGGATCTCGAAGCCGAGATTGCGCCAGCGCGCACTATCTTCGATGGACTGCTCGAGAATCTGGCCGTCAATGGTCGCCACCACGTTGAGCTCTTCGGCAATGCCCAGGAACTTGTCGGGTGTGAGAACCCCTTCAGCGGGGTGCTTCCAGCGGGCGAGAGCCTCGAAGCCGGCAATGTCGAAGGTCCGGGCGCAGATCTGGGGCTGATAATAGGCCACGAATTGCTGCTGCTCGAGACCGATGAGAATGTCGTCAGCGCGGTGTTTCTGGAAAACGATTTCGGCCTGCAGGGCTTCGGTGAACACCTCGAAACGGTTCCGGCCCCGGCTCTTTGCGCGGTAAAGGGCGATATCGGCATTGATCAGCAACCGCTTGGGATCGATGTCATCACCTTCCTGCGCCGCAATGCCGACCGAGATACCGGTGCGGCATTCATGTCCCTCATATTGTACCGGGCGTCTCATCTGCTCGATGGCGCGTTCGGCGAGCCCTTCGACATTGGCGACGCTCTTCATCGAGCGGCAAACGACGACGAATTCATCGCCCCCGATGCGCGCGACGAAATCGCTTTCCCGAATATTGGACTTGAGGACCTCCGAGGCATGGATCAGCATGGCATCACCGGCCGCGTGGCCGAGCGTGTCGTTGATCTGCTTGAAGCGATCGAGGTCGATATGCAAGACCGCCAGGCGGCCGCCCCGGGCGGCACACTCGCTGGCGTGAAACTCGAGCATTTCATCGAGGAAACGGCGATTGGGCAGCCCGGTCAGCGCATCATGCAAGGCGTCGTGCTCGATGCGCGCCTTGGCGGCTTCGAGTTCTGAGTTCCTGGCTTCGGTGAGGGCCTTGGCGCGCTTGAGGTCCTGGTTGAGCGCCATGTCGGCGGTCACGTCCCAATTGACCCCGACAAGGCGCGTCGGGCCTTCAGGATCCACATAGATCTCCGCTATCGCCCGGATATGGCGCACGCGCCCGTCCTTCAGCAGCACGCGGAACTGGGAGTGATAGCGCTGATGGGTCTCAAGCGAGTTGCGGAAGTCGGCTTCGGCCTGCTCGAGATCGTCGGGGTGCAGCGCTGCCCGCCAGTGGCGATAGCTGCGCGCGCCGCCGTCGAGGGGAAGGCCGTAGAGTTCGTTCATCCGGTCGTCCCAGACCAGGGCACCGGTGTCGAGTTCGTACTCCCACACTCCGACCTTTGAAGCGTCAAGCGCCATCTCCAGCCGATAGGAGAGGCGTTGCAGTTGAGCCTCTCGCCGGCGCAGTTCGCGGATATGCAGCCAGCGTTCCTCAACGAGATGGCCGGTAACCAGGATCGGGAGCACAACAGCAATGCCCGCGATCAGGATGATGGCGCGTAAACCCCAGATATAGGGCGGCAGGGTGTGCCAGCCGGTCTTGGGCTTGGCATACATGGTCCACGAGCCGGTCGGCAGGCCGATTACGCCCTTGACCGGGTTGCCGGTAACGACGTTTTCGTTTCCGAAAAAGACGCGATCGCCTTCGTCGATTGCCGGATTGCCCGTTATCGCGATGTCGATGCCGAGCTCGGGGTCAAGCAGACCTGCCTCGCGATAGACCTTGTCGATATCGATGACGGACGCGACCAGGCCCCAGAACTGTGTTTTTCCGCTATTCTCGACAAAGACGGGATAGCGCACCACAAAGGCATCGCCGCCCTGAACGAGTTTGATCGGGCCGGCCATCATGGCTTCACCCGAATAGCGCACCTTGAGCGCGGCATCGCGCTGCTCGTCATTGGCACGGTAATCGAGCCCGACAGCAGCCTCGTTGCCCTTGAGCGGATAGATGTATCGGACCACCAGATCGGGTGCGACGGCGATGTGCCTTATGCCCGAATTCTGGCGCAGGATGCTGCGGGCAAGGCGCTCGAAACGGGGCTGATTCAACTGGGGTTCGGCGGCGATTGCCCCCACAAGGCCCCAAGCCAGATGGATGTTGGTGTTGAGCAGGTCCTCCATATCCGAACGCACGCTGTTCAGCTTGTCGCTGACGTCGTGGCGCTGGTTATGGCGGTAAGCTTCAACGTTCTGGCGGTCGGAATAGACCCCTGCTGCAATCACCACGAACAGGGTGATCAGCGCCGGGATGTAGCTCGGCCTCGCAACAAACGCCAACAAGCTTTTGAATGCCTTGATCAAATCCTGACCCCAAAGACTGCCCGCAAAACGGGGAGGAATAGCCCTCGAAAGTGACGCGATCCGCTAAATTTCGCGTTAATGGCCCGGATTTTTTGATTTTGGCTTGACGTGTTGAGATAAATCGAGAAATCTAGATATATGGAAAAGAAAGACGCACTCGATGTTTTGTCCGCGCTCGCCCATGAGGGGCGGCTCGACATTTTGCGCGAGCTTGTCGCAGCAGGCGAAGACGGGCTGGCGGCCACCGATGTGGCGGTGCAGACAGGCGCGCTGCAGAACACAACCTCGACGAACCTCGCGATTCTGGCCCGCGCCGGGCTGATCGACGGCGAGCGGCAAGGGCGTTCCATCCGCTATCGCGCGGAGCTTTCCACAATTCGCGGGCTTATCGCCTATCTTTTGCAGGATTGCTGTAATGGCCGGCCAGAACTCTGTGTGCCGCTGATCAACGATCTCTCCTGCATCACACCTGGCCAAAACTCTGGAAATCGAGATGACCGACGCTGCTGACGCGCCCTACAACGTGCTGTTTCTGTGCACGGGCAATTCCGCCCGTTCGATCCT
Organism: Cucumibacter marinus DSM 18995; assembly: GCF_000429865.1. Lineage (GTDB taxonomy): Bacteria > Pseudomonadota > Alphaproteobacteria > Rhizobiales > Devosiaceae > Cucumibacter > Cucumibacter marinus. Next base: position 552,673 of record NZ_AUCR01000001.1, on the reverse strand, counting down.
TGCCGAAGCCAGTCTCACCCGCCACGGGCAAGGCCGTTTCAACGCGTTTTCTGCCGGCTCGCAGCCGACAGGCGAGGTCAATCCCCATGCGATCGCGCTGCTCAAAAAGATGAATTTCGATACCGGCTTCGCGCGCTCGAAGAGCTGGGAAGAGTTCGCCGGCCCCGATGCACCGAAAATGGACTTCGTTTTCACGGTCTGTGACAGCGCGGCCAAGGAAACCTGTCCCATCTGGCCCGGCCAGCCCATGTCGGCCCATTGGGGCGTACCCGATCCCGCAGCCGCGACGGGCAGCGAGGCGGAAATCGCCCTTGCCTTCGCGGACGCCTTTCGCATGCTCGACACCCGCATTTCGATCTTCACCAATCTGCCCATCGGTTCCCTCGACAAGCTGACGCTGAAAAAGAGCCTCGAGGATATCGGCAAGACCTCCGCATAACCCATGGATATGACTCGCAAACTCGGCGCCGAAGCGCTCGGCACGGCCTTTCTGCTCGCGACGGTCGTCGGGTCAGGCATCATGGCCGACCGGTTGTCTGGTGGCAGTGTAGGCCTGGCGCTCCTGGGCAATACGCTACCCACCGGCGCCATCCTCATCGTGTTGATCACAATGCTGGGGCCGGTTTCGGGTGCGCATTTCAATCCCGCGGTCACCCTGGTCTTCGCCTTGCGCCGGGAGCTGGTCTGGTCCGAGGCCGGGTTCTACGTCGCGGCGCAGGTCATCGGTGCGGTGGCGGGTGTGCTGGCGGCGCACGCGATGTTTGCCGAACCCTTGTTCATGGCGTCGCAGACCGCGCGCAGCGGGGCAGGCCAATGGTTTGCCGAGGCGGTGGCGACGTTCGGGCTCGTTTTCACTATCCTTGCAACCCTCAAGGCACGGCCCGCCGCGGTACCGGTCGCGGTCGGTCTCTACATCACCGCCGCCTACTGGTTTACCGCTTCGACGAGCTTTGCCAATCCCGCCGTGACCCTGGCGCGGGGACTGACCGACACCTTTTCGGGCATCCGCCCTAATGACGTGCCGGCCTTTGTGGTCTGCCAGTTGATCGGCGCGGTGCTCGCATTGGCCGTCGCCGGCTGGATGGTCTCGGGGCCGAAGCCATCGGAAACCTCTGCGCCTTAACGATCCAGGGACGAGTTGCCCCTTGTCGGTATCCCGGCTGCCGCGCTACACGGGGCGCGGTATTTCTCACACCGGTTTTCCATGGCCCCGCCGCTTCTCACCCTCGCCGGAATCGAACTCACCATCGGCACCCAGAAACTGCTCGATGGTGCCGAACTCAGCGTCCATGCGGGCGACCGCATCGCGCTGGTGGGCCGCAATGGCTCGGGCAAATCGACCCTGATGAAGATTGCTGCCGGCCTGATCGAACCCGATGGCGGCGAGCGTTTTCTCAAACCCGGCACGACGACCCAATACCTGCCGCAGGAACCGGATCTGACCGGCTATCAAAACGTCGCGGACTTCGTGGAAGGTGCAATGACGGTCGGTCACGATCCCTACCGCGTGCCCTATCTCATTGGCGAACTCGGGTTGGATGGCAGCGCCGACCCGGCAACGCTTTCGGGTGGGGAGGCTCGCCGCGCCGCGCTCGCCCGCGCGCTGGCACCCGAACCCGAAGTGCTGCTGCTCGATGAACCGACCAACCATCTCGACCTTCCGGCCATCGAATGGCTCGAAGCCGAGCTCCGATCGATGAAGTCGGCGCTGGTCCTGATCAGCCACGACCGGCGCTTCCTCACAGAGCTGACCCGCAAGACCGTCTGGCTCGACCGCGGGATCGCCCGCGAACTCAATGAGGGTTTCGCCGGGTTCGAGGCCTGGCGTGACAAGACCCTTGAAGAAGAGGAAACCGCTCAGCACAAGCTCGATCGGCAGATCGTGCGCGAGGAGCACTGGCTGCGCTACGGCGTGACCGCAAGACGCAAGCGCAATGTCAGGCGGCTGGGCGATCTCAACAAGCTGCGCCAGCAGCGGCGCGATTATCGTGGGCCACAGGGTAATGTCTCCATGGCCGTGACCGAGGGCAGGTCCTCGGGCGCCATCGTCATTGACGCCGAACACCTTTCAAAAGCATTCGACGGCCAGCAAATCGTCGAGGACTTCTCGATCCGGGTCATGCGCGGCGATCGCATCGGTGTGGTCGGTCCGAACGGCGCCGGCAAGACCACGTTGATCAAGCTCCTGACCGGCCAGATTGAACCCGATGCGGGCACCATCAAGCTCGGCGCGTCGATCGAGCTGGCGCATATCGACCAGCGCCGCGCCGCTCTCAACCCCGACATCACGCTCAAGGATGCGCTCACTGGCGGGGGTACGGACCTTGTCCAAGTCGCTGGCGGCAGCAAGCACGTCATCGCCTACATGAAGGATTTCCTGTTTGCGCCCGAACAGGCAGGCACCCCCATCGGCGTGTTATCTGGCGGCGAACGGGCGAGGGTGGCGCTGGCTCGAATCCTCTCGTTGCCTTCAAACCTGTTGGTGCTCGACGAACCGACCAACGACCTGGACCTCGAAACGCTCGATCTGCTCGAAGAACTGGTCGCCGACTACAAGGGCACTGTGATCGTCGTCAGCCATGACCGCGACTTTCTCGACCGGGTGGCGACTTCGATCATCATGGCGGAGGGCCAGGGCCAATTCACCGAATATGCCGGCGGATACTCCGACATGGTCGCCCAGCGCGGTGGCGGTGTCTCGAAAAAACCCGTGAAACAGGCCGAAGCGGCCAAACCAGTGTCCAAGCCAGCCCAGGCACCCAGTGCGCCCAAGCCAAAGCGAAAGCTCTCCTTCAAGGAAAAGCACGCTCTCGAAACCCTGCCGGCGCGAATGCAGACAATCGAGGTCGAGATTGCGGAAGCCGAACGTCGGCTCGCCGACCCCGACTTCTACCGCAAGGACCCCGAAGGCTTCGACAAGACCTCGAAGGCCCACGCCGCGCTGCAGACGGAACTCGAAGAAGCCGAACAGCAATGGCTGGAGCTCGAAATCCTGCGCGAAGAGCTCGAAGGCTCGTGACCCCCGGCAAGTCAGGATGAGGTGAGATACTCGGTCTGGACGTTCCAACTCTCTCCACCGTCATCACCCGGTTCATCCGGGTGTTCCATGGGAGGCGGCCAGATGGACCACCCGAACAAGTCGGGTGGTGACGTCAGTGGTTGGAGAGGCGCAGGGCCACACTCTCTGTGCTGTCCCGACCAGCCCGCCGGCCAGCACAAAATGATCGCCCCATTCCCTGCGGACCTCGCAATTTGAGAGTGCTATAGCTTCGCCATGCAGTGGTCCTCCGAAGGTCTGATCATCGGCACGCGCCGGCACGGGGAAAACGCCATGATCCTGGAGGTCATGACGCCGGATCGCGGTCGCCATCTGGGCCTGGTACGCGGCGGGCGCTCGCGGCGCTATGCGGCGGTGCTGCAGCCGGGCAATTCTGTGCTGATCACCTGGCGTGCCCGGCTCGACGAGCATCTGGGCACCTATCAAGTCGAGGCCAAGACCCTGCGTGCCGCTGCGCTGATGGAGAGCCGCCGCCGGCTGTATCTCAGCCAGCTCCTTTGCGAGCATCTGCGCTTGCTGCCGGAGCGCGATCCCCATGAACGGCTCTATCTCGAGGCCCTCGCCATGCTCGACAACGAGGCTGATCCGCTCACGCTCGGGCGCGCGCTGGCGCGTTTCGAACTGCGGCTTCTGGACGATCTCGGCTTTGGACTTGACCTGACCAGCTGCGCTGCGACCGGGGTAACCCATGATCTGAGATTCGTATCGCCACGATCCGCTCGGGCGGTTTCGGCCGAGGCGGGCAAACCCTACGCCGACAGGCTCCTGCCCCTGCCGGCTTTCCTCACAGGGGCAGGGGATGCCGAACCGGGTGACCTCGCCGAGGCGTTTCGCCTGACCGGGCATTTCCTGGCTGTGCATATCTGGCAGGCGCGGGACATTTCACCTCCTGCAACCCGCGATCACCTCATTTCCCGCCTCGTCGAGCCGGTATAGTGAGTCACTGATTCGGAATTCTGACGAACGAGGCCATTCATGGGTGAGCAGTCGCCCCCCGATCACGGCAAGCTCGAGGTTGTGGACCTCAAATCGGCGCTCGAAGAGCGCTATCTGCAATATGCGCTGTCGACCATCACCCAGCGCGCACTCCCCGACGCCCGCGACGGGCTGAAGCCGGTTCACCGCCGCATTCTGCACGCCATGCGTCTTTTGCGGCTTGACCCGAGCCAGGGCTACAAGAAGTGCGCCAAGGTGGTTGGCGACGTCATCGGTTCGTTCCACCCGCATGGCGACCAGGCCGTCTATGACGCTCTGGTGCGGCTCGCCCAGGACTTCTCCATGCGCTACCCGTTGGCCGACGGGCAGGGTAATTTCGGCTCAATCGACGGCGACGGCGCGGCAGCCTATCGCTACACCGAAGCACGCATGACCGACGTCGCCATGCGGCTGATGGAAGGCATTGCCGAGAACGCGGTGGATTTCCGTCCGACCTATGACGGAGAAACCGACGAGCCGGTGGTCATGCCGGCCAATTTCCCGAACCTTCTGGCCAATGGCTCATCCGGCATTGCTGTCGGCATGGCGACGAACATTCCCCCGCATAATGTCGCCGAGCTCTGCGAGGCGGCCCAGCATCTGATCGTACATCCGGATGCCGAAACCCGGGACCTTGTGCAATTCGTCAAAGGCCCGGACTTCCCCACAGGCGGCATCATCGTCGACGATCAGGCCTCGATTATCGATGCCTATGAGACGGGCCGGGGCGGTTTCCGCGTGCGCTCCCGCTGGGAGAGTGAAGACACGGGCCGGGGCGGCTATCAGATTGTCGTCACCGAGATTCCCTACCAGGTTCAGAAATCGCGTCTCGTCGAAAAGATCGCCGAACTCCTGCTGGCCAAGAAGCTGCCCCTTCTCAAGGATGTGCGCGACGAATCCGACCACTTGATCCGGCTGGTACTGGAGCCCAAAAGCCGCACGGTCGATCCTGTCCTCTTGATGGAATCCCTGTTCAAGCTCACCGAGCTGGAAAGCCGGATTTCGCTCAACATGAATGTGCTCGATCATGGCACCGTGCCCCGCGTCATGGGGCTTGGCGAAGTGCTCAAGGCCTGGCTCAACCACCGCAAGGAAGTGCTGGTCCGCCGATCCAACCACCGGCTCGAACAGATCGCCCACCGGCTCGAAGTTCTCGAAGGTTATCTCGTCGCCTATCTCAATCTCGACGAGGTGATCCGCATCATTCGCGAGGAGGACGATGCCAAGGCGGTAATGATGGAAACCTTCTCCATCACCGATGTCCAGACCGAGGCGATCCTCAACATGCGGCTGCGCGCTCTGCGCAAGCTCGAGGAAATCGAGATCCGCACCGAGCATGAAAAGCTGACCGCCGAAAAGGGCCGGCTCGAAGCCTTGCTGGCCTCCGACAAGAAGCAATGGGGCGCGATCTCCGCCGATATCGCCAAGCTGCACGAGGATTTCGGACAGAAAACCGAGATCGGCAAGCGCCGCACCACCTTCGAAACCGCTCCGGAGGCCAATCTCGACGACATTCAGTCGGCGATGATCGAGCGCGAGCCGGTGACGGTCGTGCTCTCGGAAAAGGGCTGGGTCCGGGCCATGAAAGGCCATATCGAGGACCTGTCGAGCCTTGCCTTCAAGACCGGCGACAAGCTCAGCCTCGCAATCAAGGCACAAACGACCGACAAGCTCTTGCTGCTCGCGACCAACGGCAAGATCTACACCATCGGCGCAGACAAGTTGCCGGGCGGGCGCGGCAATGGCGAGCCGATCCGCATCATGGTCGATATGGAAGAAGGCGCTGATATCGTCGATCTTTTCGTCCATGTGCCGGGCACGAAGCGACTCTTGGCCTCGGATAAGGGCGACGGCTTCATCGCGCTCGAAGACGAGATGCTCGCCAACACCCGCAAGGGCAAACAGGTCATCAATGTGAAGACACCGGTCGAAGCGAAATGCGCTGTCGAGGTCACCGGCGACACGATCGCCGTGATCGGCCAGAACCGGAAGCTCCTCGTTTTCCCGCTCGACCAGTTGCCCGAAATGGGACGCGGCAAGGGCGTGCGCCTGCAGCGCTACAAGGATGGCGGTCTTTCCGACATCAAGACCTTCAAGGCCGAAGACGGGTTGACCTGGACCGACAGCTCGGGCCGCACCTACACCAAGGCGATGAGCGAACTCGGCCCCTGGATCGGCGAACGGGCCCAGGCAGGCCGCCAGCCGCCCACCGGCTTTCCGCGGAACAACCGGTTCAAGGGGTGAGACCTGCTATCTGAACGTGTCGGGTCCGATCATGTGCCGGCGTCATTACCCGACTTGTTTGGGTGACCCAGCAGAAGTGGTTTCGGGACCACCCGGATATACCGGGTGGTGACGAGAATGGATGGTGAAACTCGAAGCAGAGCAGTTGCGTCGCAACGCTCGGCGGGCCGAGACCTGTCAGTCCGCCCGCAGGGTGACATCCGCATAGACGGGATAATGGTCCGAAGCGCCGGAATCCGCGGCAAGCGTGACATGTGACACGGCCATGCCCCTGGTCATCAGATGATCGAGGGGCAGGAAGGGCGGAACGCCGAAGGGGATCGGCCAGGCGATGAAGCGCGAAAAGCTTTCCAGGTGACTGGCGACCGCCGCCGGAAAACTCGGCAGGAACCGGGTCTGGCGCTGAACGCGGGCATCTGTGGCAAACCGCTTCAATGCATATGAAAACGGGGTCGAATTGAAATCCCCACCCACCAGCACCGGTGTTTCAATACTGGCCAAACGAGCTGCAAGCTCTCGCATTTGCCCTTGCTGACGCTCGACCGGGGCGGGCCAGCGGAGGTGGGTAACGGCAACGGCAAATGGTTGGCCGGCGTCATCCGTCGTTTCGGCAAAGATTGCCGCCGTCCTTAGCTCAGGATTGGTTGAGGTCAAGCAGTCCTGTCCATCGAGGGGCGCAATCGGTCTCTTCGAATAGATGGCGAGATAGGAGCCGATCGGCTCTCGGCAAATGAGCTTGTGCGGGAAGCGGCGGTCGAGCTGATCTTCGATCTCTTCGCGTATAGAACTCCAGAACTCCTGTAGCAGGAGAATGTCGGGATCGGCATCGTCTATCGGCGCGAGGTTGGCGGTCGCGGGGCCGAAACTGGCATTGATGTTGAAAGTCATCACCCGCACGGAGCTTTGCGGCGCCGTGCTTGCCCGTGGGCCCGAACTGATGGCTTCGGGAAGAATAATCGCCGCAGATGCGGCAATGCCGATCAGGCCGATCCCGACAATGAACTGTCGCGCTTGACCCGGCTGAAAGAGAAGGCCCGCGGCGATGGTCGCAACGATCAGGGCCGGAAGCCAAATCAGTTGCCCGTGATTGAACAGGTCGAATGGCGCGTAGGCGAAACCCGCAAGCGCTGCAACACAGATCAGCGCCAGCCCCAGTGTGGTGAGGCTTGAACACAGCGCCAGAAAACGGCGGGCAAGCTTGGCCATCAGCGGTCATTGTCCTCGGGACGGGTCGTGGAAGGGCCGCCGTGACACCGTGGCGCCAATGCGGTCCGCGCACCGAAATACACAAATCCCGTCCGCAGTGCCATTGCCGGTCTCGCGATCAGGGCATTGTGGTTACTGAGCTTCGGTAGCGTTGGGTTCGCTGTCGAGGGCGAAATCCGCATAAACGGGATAGTGGTCCGAAGCACCCGAACTCGGCGCCCGGGACACGTTGGAGACGATAAGGCCCCGGGTCATGACGTGATCGATCGGCAGGATTGGGAAAGGCGCGAACAGGTAGCGCCGCATGATGCGCGAGGGAAAGCTCGTCAGAAACTGGGTCTGGCGTTCAAGACCGGCATCCTTGGAGAACTGGCGCAGCGCATAAGAGAACGAGGTCGAGTTGAAATCGCCGGCCAACAGGACGGGCGTATCGATGTCGCGAATAAGATCGGCCAGCAAAGCGCGCTGATCCGCCTGGCGCTGGATCGGTACCGGCCAGTCGAAATGGGTGGTGATGATGGTGAAGGGCTCGCCCGCGTCGTCCTGTATCTCCACCATGATCCAGGTCATGCGGGTCTCCTGGCCCGGCGGGTGGACGCAATCCTGCCCGTTGAGTGGTGAGAAGGGACGTTTGGAATAGATCGCCACGTTGCGCCGCTTGCCGCCATGGCAGGAAAGGAAATAGGGGAACCGCTCCAAGAGGTCGTCATGCAGGCGGTCTCGCGTCCAGGTCCAGTATTCCTGCAGCACCAGAATGTCGGGATCGACCTCGTCGACCGGAATCAGATTGTCCACCGCCTCGCCGTAACGGGTGTTGAAATTATAGGTCATGATCCGCAGAGTTTCTGCGCTGGTGGTCGGCCGCCCGGCCATGGCCCGCAGGCCTTCCGGCACCACCGTGGCCGCTGAACTGAGAAGGCCTACCAGGCCAATGGCCAGCACAAGGGCTTTGGTCGGCCCGCGTTGCATCACGACCGCTGCGAGCACAAGGGCAGGCACCAATCCAGCCAGAAACACCAGCTGACCGTGATTGAGCAGGTCGAACGGAGCGAAGCCGAATCCCAGCAACGCCGCGATCAGAATGAGCGTCAGGCCGGTGACGGCGAGCGAGACGGCGGAAGCCAGCAGCTGGCGGAAAACACGAAGGATCAAGAACGGGCACCCGGGCGAACAGACTTTGCCCTAGTCAACGCGCGTCCAATTCCGACCATCGGAAAGCACTTCGAGCGGGCGATAGCGTCCCTTGTACGCCATTTTGGGCGATTCCTTGACCCAGTATCCCAGATACACATAGGGCAGTCCGGCAGCCCGGGCCCGGCGCACATGATCGAGGATCATGTAATTGCCGAGGCTCCGCCCTGCCGCATCCGGATCGAAGAAGGAATAGACCATGGACAGCCCGTCGGGCAGTACATCGGTGAGGGCTGCGGCGACGAGCCCGGTGCGCGGCCGCCCCGGCAGGCGATATTCAACCACCATGCTTTCGACCGGCGTATCCTCGATCATGTATTCGTAATCGAGGAAGGACATGGCCGCCATGCCGCCATCGGTATGCCGGTTGTTGAGATAACGCTTGAAGAGTTCGTATTGCTCGGCAGAGGCCAGCGGAAACCGCTCCTCGGTCACCAGGTCAGCATTGCGCCTGGAGACGCGGCGCTGCGACCGGTCAGGTTCGAAAGCATCGACCGGAATGCGCGCGGACTGGCAGGCACTGCAGCTGTCGCAGGCAGGGCGATAGACGATATTCTGGCTGCGGCGGAAGCCATGCTGCGCCAGAAGGTCATGCAGCATATTGGCGCGCTTGCCGCCCAGATGCGTGAACAGCTTCCGCTCCTTGCGCCCATCGAGATAGGGGCAGGGGGTGGCCGCGGTCAGGTAAAACTGCGTTTGTTCGGGTTTCTGCTGAGACATGCCGCACTCACTGGTGAGGCGATTCTAGACGCCGTACCACCATGGTGCAACAACGCAAAACACGATCCAGACTAGGAAAACGAGGGGCAGTCCGGCAACCAGGAAATGTTTGAACTGGTAATGGCCCGGGCTCATGACCAGAAGGTTGGTCTGATAGCCGATGGGAGTCGCAAAGCTGGCATTGGCGCCCAGGATCACGGCCACGACGAAGGGAAGGGGATCAACGCCCAGCGATTTTGCCGCAGAAATGGCGATCGGGGTGAACAGCACAGCGGTGGCGTTGTTGCTCAGAACATTGGTCAACAGGGCCACAACCAGGAAGATGCCGCCCATCACGAATGCCGGTGGAACATCGCCCAGGCCGCTGACGGCGAGACTGGCGACAAGCTCGGCACCCCCTGTGACCTCGAGCGCGGTGGCCATGGCGATCGCCGAACCGACGAGCATGACGATCCGCCGGTCGACTGCGCGGCCCGCCTGCCGGATGTTGAGGCAACCCGCCGCGATCATGGCGAAGGCGCCGGTCACCGCCGCGATGACCGTTGGCACGAAGCCTGTCGCGATGGCGGCCACAGTGAGCGCAAAGATGCCTAGCGCCCGCTGCGCGTAGCGGTTGGACTGAACCTCAGACGTGCTCCACTCGAAAACGACGAGGTCCTGCAGACCGCGCAACCGTTTCACCTGCTTGGGATTGCCCGCCAGCAGCAGCACATCCCCGGCCTCGAGCCGAATTTCGCTGAGCGCCTGGCGCGGCATGCGGCTGCGCCGCTCGACCCCGAGAATGAGGCAGCCATGCTGGGCCATGAACCCGGCCTGGTTGACGCCATTGTTGATGAGCCGCGAGCCCGGCGGCACCAGCGCCTCGCACATCACGATCTCGGGCCGGCGCTCGTCGGTGCCCCCTGCGATCTCATCCGGGTTGTCAAAGGCGCGCCATTCCTTGAGCGCTTCGGTTAACCGGTCGCGCGTGGCAGCGAGGATGAGGGTATCGCCTGCCTGCAAGGTCAGGTCTTCGAAAGGGGGCACGTGGTTGATGCCATAGCGGCGCACCGCGCGCAGCGTCATGGTGGTGAGCGCCGGGAACATGCCCGCGACCGAACTCTGCCCGATCAGAGGATGGCCCGGCGTCAGGCGAACTTCCGAGATGAATTGAAGATTGCGCGAGGGCGCTGAATCATCCGCGCTCTCGCCCGCAGACGGCAACAGCTTCGGCATGACGAAAAGCACGTAAAGCGCACCGACCGACGCCATGGCCAGACCCGGCACCGTGAAGGCGAAGAAATCGAGCCCTTCAACCCCGGAATCGCGAGCCACGCCGGCGGCCAACAGGTTGGTCGAAGACCCGATCATGGTGGTCATGCCGCCAAGAATCGAGATGTAACTCAGGGGCATCATGATCTTGCGGGTCGAGACCCGGCGACGTGCCGCAACGGCCGCGAGCACGGGAATGAACATCACCACGACCGGCGTGTTGTTGATCACCGCGCTGATGATGCCGGCGGCAATCAGCACCAGGATCATCACGCGTCCGACCTGGCGCGGCCACAACCGCTCAAGATTGGCGGTGAACGGGCCGAGCGCATCGGTATGCATCAAGCCCTGGCCCATCACGATGAGGGCGAGAATCGAGATCAGCGCCGGATTTGCGAAACCGGCGAGCAGCGCTTCCGGTGTCAGCCCGGCATCAGGCGAGGCGGCGCCGATCAGCAGCAGCGCGACAATCGCGCCCAATGCCGAAACTTCCATCGCCACCCGTTCGGTCGCGAACAGGATGATGGCCACAAAAATGACGGCGAAGCTGAGCCAGGCCGCCAACATTGGAGAAAGAGAAATCAACTGCCCCATACCGCAAGGGTATCACGCAGCGCGCGCGCCGCGCCAAGGCAAATATGAAGGCCGGAAAAAGAAATCCTTTCCCGGCCTCACGTTTGGAAAATTGAGGTTTCCCTAGGGCTTAACTGTAGCGCCCGAATCTCTCGTTGAACTGCGGGTGGTCAGCGGCTTCCTCGGCCCAGAACCTCTCCATGGGCGAGCGGCGAACCATCAAGGTCCCGACAATCAGGTCGTGCAACATCTGCCGGCGCGGCGTGAACAGTGCGATCAGCTGCACGAAGGGGATATTGAGCGTCAACCAGAACACGATGACATGCAGGATCGCATGCCAGCCTTCGAGTGGCCGCGTGCGTGTCGGCGTCAGAACAATATCCATGAACTGCATGCCGAGCGTCGCCCGCGCTCGCGAGCCGAGCGTCACTGCGTAATAGAAGATGAAGACAGCCGGCACGACGATGAAATAGCCGAGCCATGCAACACCAAAGGTCAGGACCCCCGCAACAGCGAGGATCAGAGAGGCGACAATCAGGAGAATGCCGACGATGAGACAGTCGATGAACCAGGCGACGACCCGGCGCAGCAAAACGCCGTCGAACAATTCCGGTGACGTGCCCGGATCGGGAAGATCGTCGCGATAGAACCAGCCAAGCGAATTGGTCGCCATTGTGAACCCCTGCCTTTATGCCTTGTGAGCCATAAATGGGCGCAAACCGGCGTTTCGCAAGCCTTTAGAGGAAAAACCGGTGATCAGGCGTTGAGCTTACGCGCGGCCTCGAGCGCGAAATAGGTCAGAATGCCTGAACACCCGGCGCGCTTGAACGCCATCAGGCTTTCCATGACAATCGGATCGCGGGCAATGGCCCCGGCTTCCGCCGCATAAGCGATCATCGCGAACTCGCCGCTGACCTGATAGGCAAAGACCGGAACCGAGAAGCGCTCGCGCACGTCGCGCACGATATCGAGATAGGGCAGGCCCGGCTTGACCATGACCATATCCGCGCCCTCGACAAGATCCTGTTCGACTTCGCGCATCGCCTCTTCGCGATTGGCCGGGTCGAGTTGATATGTCTTCTTGTCGCCGACAAGCCGGCTGCCCGAACCCACCGCATCCCTGAACGGGCCGTAGAAAGCCGAAGCGTATTTGGCCGAATAGCTCATGATCATGACCTTCTCGAAGCCCTCGGCGTCGAGGGCATCGCGAATAGCGCGCACCCGTCCGTCCATCATGTCGGAAGGCGCGATGATGTCAGCGCCTGCTCGGGCCTGCACGATGGCTGACTTGACCATGATGGCCACGGTCTCGTCGTTGAGGATTTCACCGTCGACGACAATGCCGTCCTGGCCGTCTTCAGAATACTCGTCGAGCGCCGTATCCGCGATCAGCCCGATTTCCGGTACTGCATCCTTGATGGCAGCCATCGTCCGGCACATCAGATTGTCGGGATTAAAGACCTCGTCCGCGGTGCTGGAGCGCAATTCGCCCGGCGTGTTGGGAAACAGCGCAAGCGCGGGAATACCTTCGGCATGGGCATGCCTGGCCGCATCGACGGCCAGATCGATGCTCAACCGGTCGACGCCCGGCATGGTTTTGACCGGCGCACGCTCATTCTGGCCTTCGATCACGAAAAGCGGCCAGATCAGATCGCCCGGCGTCAGAACAGTCTCGGAAACCATCGACCGGCTCCACGACGCCTGGCGGGTCCGGCGCAGGCGGCGGCCATCGAGAAACGACATGTCGTGCCGGGGCAGGGCGCTGGCATCGCGGAAGGTCTTGGTCATCTTCGGCACCATTGGCTGGCGCGCGGCGCGCACCGTGAATATCTGTCCGGCACCGTATAGCAGGCGATTGTCCACGACAAAACAGCGGCCAAGGGCCGCGCCCGATCACGGGCTGCTTGCCGCCACCCCTTCGCCACGCTAGGCAGAGGCGGGGGATACCACATGAGTCTCAGCGCCGCCCCGATTTCGCGCTATGCGCGTATTGTTGCCCTGGTCGCGCTCGCGCACGGCCTGATCGATGGCGCGCGCATTTTGATGGGCTCGGGCAGCGGTCCTCAGCTGGCCCAGAACCACGAAGCCTTCTGGACCCTCGCTTCCTTCGTCGTCATCCGCCTGATCGCAGCCGTCGGCCTCTGGAACTACGCCGTGTGGGGCGCCATGCTCGTCGCGCTGGCCAATCTCGGCGAAATCATGTTTGCGCTTCTGCGGCCCGAACTCGTCGGCATCGGCATATTCGGACTGGTGTTGAGGCTCCTCATGCTCAGTGCCGCAATCCTGCTGCTGGCCTTCGAAAGGCACCTGCGCCGTCTCTCCGCCGACGAGGTTTGAGAACTGGTAAGGTTACAATTTCGTGACCCCTGGTAACCCTTCGGAAAGCCAAATATTGCCTTTTTTTCAGTAAGATATCCTTAAGTTTGAATCTTAAGCCGTTCTTGGGAGGATCGCCCTAATTTGACCTCATGAGACGCGAGACAATCGCGCAGACATTTGAGCAGTGAGGCAGAAACAATGGGTATCACCCCTATGGCCGTACAGGCCGCTACGCCCGAAGAACATGACGGGCTGAAGCCGCGTTATCTTGAAGCCGTCGCCCGTGTGGAACGGCTGCACCGCCGGCTTCTGGATCTCATCAAGGACGAATTCGACCGTATGGGCTGGGATGACATCAATCCCGTGCAGGCCCTCCTGATGTTCAATATCGGTGGCGAGGAACTGACCGCCGGCGAACTCAGGACCCGCGGTTATTATCTTGGATCGAATGTTTCTTATAATCTCAAGAAACTCGTCGACACCGGATACATCCATCAGGAGCGTTCACGAACCGACCGCCGTTCCGTGCGGATCAAGCTGACCCCGAAGGGCGAAGAAGTCGCTGAGGTCATCGATGAACTTTATGATCGCCATCTCAAGTCGATCGAGAAGGTCGGCGGGCTGAGCGAAGAGGAATTCGACGGGCTCAATACCGCCCTGGCACGCCTCGAACGCTTCTGGGTCGACCAGATTCTCTACAAACTCTGAGCTTTCACAGGGCCGCGCGGGGAAGTGCGGCCACTGCCTCCAGATCGGGCCCTCGTACGATGATTGTTGGCATCGTGCGGGGGCGCCGGTCGTTTGTGGCGCCCTTGCAACAGACAGCCGCAAATCGCGTTCAGTCGCCGTCAATACAACAAGTGTTGAATCGCCCGGTGACCGCCGTTCTTATTGCTGCCCCAGTTCGCCCATATCAGCGCCTCAAGCGATCAACCGCGGAACCGTACGCGCTCTCATCGGTTTGATCACCGGTGTAGGCCCTTCTCGTTGAGCCGGGCCGAATACAATGATATGTCGCGTGCTCCTTTTCGGGCGCGGCTGGTTGGTCAAGGACCGGAACCGGGGTCCTCAAATTGGGGGACCGAACTGTTGAGGCATCAGGAAATTCAAATGCGGCGTAACAAGTCTTCACTGGCGGCAATAGCGCGTGTGGCAACGCTTTCGGCGGCCTTTGCGGCCACCATGGGGCTGGCGGCAGCTCCGGCCATTGCGCAGACCCGCTCTCTGCTCGATCTGTTCACAGGCAAAGACGATCAGTCTCAGGAGACCATCCAGCTTGCCCAGAACCAGGTCATGCCCGGCGGCATGCCTCGCGAGATCGACACGTTCGAGCCGATCCTTTCCTATGACACCGCCTATAATTTGGCGCTCGCGATCAACATGTATGAGCAGATCGTGGCCAATGGCGGTTGGGGACAGCTGCCCCAGGAAGTTTACGGGCTTGTGCCTGGCCGCCGAAGCAAGGAAGTGCGCTACCTGCGTCGCAGGCTGATCATTTCCGGCGATCTCCCGCAGGAAGCGGGCGTCGACAGCCGTCATTATGACGAGCAGGTCGAGGCGGCTGTGCGCCTGTTCCAGGCCCGCCACGGCCTCAAGGTCAACGGTGCCATCGACCAGCCGACCTTCTTCTCGATGAATGTACCAGCCTCCGAGCGCCTGGCGCAGCTCAAGCTCAATCAGCAGCGCGTCGAACAGATCGTGACCGACAATTTGTCGGAGCGCTACGTGGTCGTGAATATTCCCGCTGCCTCCATCGAAGCGGTGGAGAATGGCACGGTCGTCCAGCGCCATACCGCGATTGTAGGGCGCATCGACCGTCAGACCCCGATTCTCGAATCCAAGATTCACCAGATCAACTTCAACCCGTACTGGCATGTGCCGAAAAGCATCATTCAGCGGGACCTGATCAAGTATGTGAACGAGAACCCGAACTATCTCGCCGAGCAGCAGATCAAGATCTATGACGGCAACGGCAACGAGATCCAGGCTTCCCAGATCGACTGGCATACCGACGAAGCGGTCAATTACCTCTTCCGCCAGGAGCCGGGCGCCGAGAACTCGATGGGCCATGTGAAGATCAACTTCTACAACAAGCACAACGTCTATCTGCACGACACCCCTCAGAAGTCGCTGTTTGGCGAAACCAACCGCTTTCACTCTTCGGGCTGCGTGCGTGTTGAAGGCGTTGAGGAACTGGTGGCTTGGCTGCTCGAATCGAACGGCTACGATGTGAACACCGTCGAAGCCACATTCAATTCGGGCGAGCGTCTCGATGTGGCGCTGAACCGGCAGGTTCCGATCCTGACGACCTATATTTCCGCATGGGCAAATCGCGCCGGCGTGGTACAGTTTCGCGATGATATCTATGACTTCGATGCGACAGGACAACTGGCTTCGCTCGAGCGGTAAACGCGCAACGCGCAACCGGATTCAGACATGAAACGCTCGTCCGCTCCGCCGGGCGAGCGCTTTCTGTTCGAGTTCCGCAAGGTCGGCACCCAGATGCGGGTGGCCGCCATCGACGATGCGACCGGCACCGAAGTCGTGATCGTTGCACCCCTTACAGCGTCTCAAAAGCAGATGCAGCTCACGGCTGCTGCCAAATTGCGCCGCCGGCTGGCCGACCGCGAATCCGAGAACGGCGGTTCCCGACCGCATTCGGACGGCAGACCGGGCCGCCTGGCCTGAGTACCGCTTTTGTTGGCTTCACCCTGAAGGGTGTGATAACGCTCTGCGCGTCATCGCCCTAGACATTGACCGATCCCACCCAAAACGAGACCGCAGATGACTGATCAGACCCCCGTGCCCCTTTCCGCCCGGTTCTTTTCCCGTTCGCTCGCCGAGGCCGATTCGGCCGTGGCCGACGCCGTGGGCAAAGAGCTTCACCGACAGCAGACCGAAATCGAGCTGATCGCCTCCGAGAACATTGTCTCGGCCGCGGTTCTCGAGGCCCAGGGTTCTGTCCTTACCAATAAATACGCTGAAGGCTATCCGGGCCGCCGCTATTACGGCGGTTGCCAATATGTCGATATCGTCGAGCAGCTCGCGATCGATCGCGCCAAGCAGCTCTTCGGTGCCGAGTTTGCCAATGTCCAGCCCAATTCTGGCTCGCAGGCCAACCAGGCCGTCTACCAGGCGCTGGCCAAGCCCGGCGACACTATTCTCGGCATGAGTCTTGATGCCGGCGGCCATCTGACCCACGGCGCCAAGCCCAACCAGTCGGGCAAATGGTTTAATGCCATCCAGTACGGCGTCCGTCAGCAGGACGGTCTGTGCGACATGGACGAGGTCGAGGCACTGGCGAAGGAACATCGCCCGCAGATTATCGTGGCCGGTTTCTCCGCCTATTCGCGCGTGCTCGACTTTGCCGAGTTCCGCCGCATCGCCGATGAGGTTGGCGCCTATCTGATGGTCGATATGGCCCATGTGGCCGGGCTCGTTGCCGGTGGCAACTATCCTAACCCCATGCCTTATGCGCATGCCGTGACGACGACCACCCACAAGACCCTGCGCGGGCCGCGTGGCGGGCTGATCCTGACCAATGACGAAGCGATCGCCAAGAAGATCAACTCGGCCATCTTCCCCGGCATCCAGGGCGGGCCGCTGATGCACGTCATCGCTGCCAAGGCCGTCGCCTTCGGCGAAGCGCTGACCGATGATTTCAAGCGCTACACGCGCCAGGTCGTCGCCAATGCCAATGTGCTCTCGGAAACCCTGGTGGCCGGCGGTCTCGAGATCGTCACCGGCGGCACGGACAACCACCTGATGCTCGTCGATCTGCGCCCCAAGGGCGTGACCGGCAAGGCGACCGAAGCAGCGCTCGAGCGGGCCAACATCACCTGCAACAAGAACGCCGTGCCGTTCGACCCGGAAAAGCCGGCGATCACGTCGGGCATCCGCGTCGGCACCCCGGCGGCAACCTCGCGTGGCTTTGGTGAGGGCGAGTTCAAGCTGGTCGGCGAACTGATGGTCGAGGTTATCGACGGTCTGGCCGGCAACGGCGAAGACAACAATGCGTCGGTCGAAGCTTCGGTGCGCGAACGCGTACTGGCCCTGACTGCGGCTTTCCCGATCTACGCCTAACACGGGAACTCACGTCGATGCGTTGCCCCTATTGCGGAAACGACGACACCCAGGTCAAGGATTCCCGGCCAACCGAGGATTCCAACGCCATTCGCAGGCGGCGCATCTGCTCCGCCTGCGGTGGGCGCTTCACCACCTTTGAACGCGTCCAGCTCCGCGACGTGACCGTGGTCAAGAAGTCGGGCCGCAAGGTGCCCTTCGATCGCGACAAACTCACCCGCTCGGTGATGACGGCGCTTAGGAAGCGCGATGTCGACCCCGAACGGGCCGAGCGGATGATCTCCGGCATTGTGCGGCAACTCGAAAGTCTCGGCGAGAACGAGGTGGCGGCCGAACAGATCGGCCTGCTGGCCCTCGACGGGCTGAAAAAACTCGACGATGTCGCGTTTGTCCGCTTCGCGTCAGTTTACAAGAATTTCTCGCATGCCGATGATTTCAAGTCCTTTCTCTCCGAGATGGATAGCGACGAGGAACCGTCTTCGGAAGACCTGAAGTGATCAGGAACGACGAGGACTGGGCATGGCTCGACGCTGCCGCGCGCATGGCAGCGCCATTCCTCGGCACGACCGCCGAGAACCCCACAGTGGGAGCGATTATCCGCGATCCCTTGGCCGGAAAGGTGCGCGGCGTCGGCGTGACAGCGCCGGGTGGCCGGCCCCATGCCGAAACCATCGCCCTCGAAAAGGCGGGAAAGGCCGCCGAACGCACAACGCTTTATGTCACCCTCGAGCCCTGCCATCACACCGGGCGCACCCCGCCTTGTGTCGACGCGGTCATCGAGGCCGGCATAGCGCGGGTTGTGATTGGTCAAATCGATCCCGATCCGCGCACGGCGGGGCAGTCCGTTTCCCGGCTGAAAGCGGCAGGCGTTGAGGTCGCCGTCGTCAAGGATCACGACGCGTCGCGGCGCCTGCATGAGGGCCACATCGCCCGGCAGACATTGGGCCGGCCCTTCGTCAGTGCAAAGCTGGCGGTGTCGCGCGACGGCATGATTGGCCTGCCGGACAGGGGCAATGTGCCGGTCACAGGGGAAGCGGCCCGGCGCTGGACACATATGCAGCGGGCGCTGAGCGACGCGGTCATGGTGGGCGCAGGCACTGCGCGTCTCGACAACCCATCACTGACGGTCCGAATTCCGGGCCTTGGGACACGCAAGCCGTTGCGGATCATTCTGGGCGGTGATCTGCCTGTTTCGCTCGGCCTTCTCACAAGCACCGCACAGACCCCGACATGGGTGCTCGGTGAGAGCACTCGGCCGCAGGACCTGCCAAAGGCCGTCGAGTGGATACCGGTCGGTGCCCGCGATGGCCGGCTCGACCTCGACCAAGCACTGGCCGAACTGGGCGAAAAAGGGATCTCTCGTCTGCTGGTCGAAGGCGGGGCGACACTCAACGCGAGCCTGCTCGAAGCGGGGCTGGTCGACCGCTTCTGCCTTCTCAAAGGCGCTGGCATGATTGGTGAGGCTGGCGTGCCGGCGATGCCCGGCCGCAGTCTCGAAGTGGCGCTGGCGGCGGCGGGACTGGAAAAGGTCTTTTCTCGGCCCTTGGGTGGCGACACACTGACCGTATTCGAAAGGAAGCGCTGATGTTTACCGGACTGGTCACCGATGTGGGGCGGCTTGTGGAGGCGGAGACCGGCAATGATGGCCGCCGCTTCCGCATCGCCACTGCCTATGATCCCGCAACCATCGAGATCGGCGCTTCGATCTGCTGCGACGGCATCTGCCTGACCGCCGTCGAGCGGGGCGGGGAGGCCGGCAATGGCTGGTTCGACGTCTTCGCGGCGGCCGAAACCCTGCGCGTGACAACTGCCGCCGAATGGCAGCAAGGGCGCCGCATCAACCTCGAACGCTCCCTCAAGGCAGGGGACGAACTCGGCGGCCACATTGTGTCGGGTCATGT
Source organism: Cucumibacter marinus DSM 18995 (assembly GCF_000429865.1). GTDB lineage: Bacteria > Pseudomonadota > Alphaproteobacteria > Rhizobiales > Devosiaceae > Cucumibacter > Cucumibacter marinus. The sequence continues at coordinate 533,152 of NZ_AUCR01000001.1, read as the reverse complement.
CGATGCGGTCGCCACGATCGTTGAGACCGAGGATGTGGGCGAACAGCGCCGGATCGATATCGAGGCGCCGGCAGAGGTGATGCCGTTCATCGCCGCCAAGGGTTCGGTGGCGCTCAACGGGACATCGCTGACGGTCAACACCGTCACGGATCGCCAATTCTCGGTGCACCTCATTCCGCATACGCTTGAAGTCACCAATTGGGACGAATCTGCACCCGGTGGCCGGATTAATCTGGAAGTCGACCCGCTGGCGCGCTATGCAGCCCGCCTGATCGAAACCCTCAATCTCCCGAAGGCCGGACAATGAGCGACAATCTGCGCGTTCTGATCATCGAGGCACGCTTTTACGCCGACATCGCCGATGCGCTGCGTGATGGCGCCGAAACCGCCCTGCGTGAAGCAGGTGCCACCATCGACACCGTGGAAGTGCCTGGCGTCCTCGAAATACCCGCGGCGCTCGCAATGGCGCTCGAGGCGGGTGAACGCGGCACCGCACCCGCTTATGACGGTTTCGTGCTGCTGGGCTGCGTCATTCGCGGCGAAACCACGCACTACGACATTGTCGCCAATGAATCCGCCCGCGCCATCATGGACCTGTCCGTCGGATACGGGCTGGCCCTCGGTAACGGGATCCAGACGGTCGAAAATGCCGATCAAGCCTGGGCGCGTGCCGACAAGGCGAAGAAAGACAAGGGCGGTGGCGCCGCAAAGGCTGCGCTGGCGATGATCACCCTCAAACAGCGCCTGGGGCTCGATGATGAGTGACGAAAAACCCGCCCGCCGTGCCAATCAGCGCGGAACAGCCCGGCTTGCCGCCGTGCAGGCGCTTTATCAGATGGATGTCGGTGAGGCCCCGCTTGAGGACACGCTCGCCCAGTTTATCAGTTTCCGTCTCGGGCAGGAAATCGAGGGTGAACAGTATCTGCCTGCCGATTCCGATTTCTTTTCCACCATCCTCAAAGGGGTCGTCGCCCATCAGCTCGAGATCGACCCGCTGATTGACACTTCGCTGGTCAAGGGCTGGCCGGTCACCCGGATCGACACCACGCTGCGCGCCATTCTGCGCGCCGCTGCTTTCGAGCTTGGACACCGTCCAGATGTTCCGACCAAGGTGATCATCACCGAATATGTCGATATCGCCCGGGCCTTCTACGAGAGCGACGAACCTCGTATGGTCAATGGTGTTCTCGATACGATCGCCCGCTCCCTCCGTCCGGACGATTTCTCCGATTGATTGACTGAAGGGATAGGCGGTGCGCCATGGTGGACGCGAACAGCGATGCGGCTGAACTGACCCCCGAAACCAAGCGACTGGCTTACCGCAATATCGGCCTTCTGGCTGGCGCACAGGCGCTGGCCGGCTCTTCCCAGGCCGTTGTGATCTCGGTGGCGGCGCTGGCCGCGGCAAGCCTTGCGCCCGACCCGTCGCTGGCCACGGTGCCGGTCACGGCCATGGTCATTGGCCTGGCGCTGACCGCCGGTCCGGCCACCGGGGTGATCTACACGCTCGGGCGCACCCGCGGCTTCATGGTCGGCGCCAGCGCTGCGATCCTTGCCGGTATCGTCGCCGCTGTCGGGCTCATCCAGGCCTCTTTCGTGATCTTTTGCCTCGCCATGTTCATGGTCGGGATGTCTGCGGCTTTCGGTCAGCAATACCGCTTCGCCATTGCCGATAGCGTACCCGGTCCGCTCAAATCGCGCGCCATCTCGCTCGTTCTGCTCGGTGGCGTGGCGGCCGGTTTCCTTGGCCCGCGCCTGTCCTACATCACCAAGGACTGGCTGGGCGCCGAATTCGCAGGCTCATTTGTTGCCCTGTCGATGATTGCCTTCGTCGCCCTTGTGATCATCGGGTTCACGCGACTGGCGCCAGTGTTAAAGCCCGAAAAAGGTAGTGATCGCGGCCGCCCGTTGAAGACGCTGATCAAGTCGCCGACGGTTTTCATCCCGATCGTGACATCGGTTCTTGCCTACGCACTGATGAACTTCGTTATGGTCGCCGCGCCCTTGGCCATGGTCTATGTCTGCGGCCACTCGACCGAGGCCGCCACCACGGCCATCCAGTGGCATATCGTGGCCATGTTCCTGCCGAGCCTTTTCACAGGCTTCATCATCCAGCGGATTGGTACGCACCTCACCGTCGCCATCGGTCTGGCGCTGATCATCATGAGCGCGGCCGTCAACCTCAACGGCATCACGGTCACCCATTTCAACATCTCGATGGTGCTGCTGGGCCTGGGCTGGAACTTCGGGTTTATCGGCTCCACCGCGCTGCTGACAAAGTCCTACCGGCCCGAAGAAGCGGGAAGGGTGCAGGCCATGAACGAAATGTGCGTTTTCGGTTCGATGGCAATCGCCTCGATCACATCGGGCGTGCTGCTCAATACGCTGGGCTGGGAGACGATCAATATCCTTGTGCTGCCGCTCGCCACGATCGGCATCGCGCTGCTGGCCTGGGACCAATTCCGTCGGTCCGACGCAATGGCGGCTGCGTGATCCGCCAAGCGCGACTTGGTCGCCGACCTTTTTGCGCACACCCGAACGGGCTGGGCGTGACGTCCAGAGTTACAAGCCAATAAAAAAAGGCAGGCCCTCGGGCCTGCCTTCGTATTCGAAGCTGAGAAGTGGGTCAGTTGCCGATAATCGGCAGTGAACCCAGCAGCGATTCGATGAAGGATTTGTCGTTCGAGAAGCCCGGCGTGGTGCGCGGCACCAGTTCGAACACCCGGCCATCCTTGAGCGTATAAACGGCCTTGTCGGCGACCCGGTTGTCGTTGCCATAATAGACGGCGAGCACGGTGCGTTCCTTCACGCTCTGCGTGCCGAACGAGGTGCGGTCGACTTTGGTCTCGACGTAATACCAGCTTTCCTGGTTGTTGAAATTGTTGGTCGTCTGTGGCGAGCCCAACACGATGCGGACGAAATCCTGGGATACGCCCGGGCGGATCTGCTGCAGGGCGTCCTCGGGAATGTCATAGCCCTGGGTGCGGGTCTGTGTCAGGCACCCGGCAAGGGTGGCGACCATCATGGCCGCGACGATGACTTTGAAAAGGCCCAGAAAGGGGCGCGCTTGACGCATTGGTTTGACTTCCCCGGATCGACTTCACTATTAGGCTGCGTTACGGCGCCTACAAGAGCGCATTACTAGCCGCCCGAAGGCGGATGTGGCAAGGAACCTTCTGCCCCGGCCGACACTCTCGGCGTCCCCGGAACAACCGATTGAAACCCGATGATTTTGTCCCTTTTTCGCAAAGATCCACTCGAGCAGCCTGTCAGCGCCGTCTACAAGGCTATTGTGGCGCAATCCCGGCAGGAGCGGTTTTTCCGCGACTGGGGCATCCCGGACACGGTGCAGGGCCGATTTGACGTACTCAGCCTGCACGTGGCGCTGGTGCTGCATCGGCTTCGCGATGGGGGCGAGGAGGCCAAGCCATTCTCGCAGGCACTTTTCGACATGTTTTTCCGCGATATGGACCGTTCGCTGCGTGAACTCGGGGTTGGCGACCTGACAGTGCCCAAACGAATCAAGAAAATGTCGGAGATGTTCTACGGCATGCTGGGTGCGCTCTCCGAGGCCATCGCCTCCGGCCAGGTCGAAGCGCTCAAACCGGTGCTGGCCCGCAATCTTTACACTGATGACGAGCCAAAAGGCGTCGACGAACTCGCTTCCTACTGTGCCCGGCAGGTTGGTTCGCTCAGGACCCAGCAGGTCAGCAACATCATTTCGGGCGAGGTGAGGTTCGCCGCCATCGACGGTTCGGTGGCCGATGCCTCTGCTGATGAGGATGGCGGCGCTGAAGGTGGAGATGCCTAAGCAACCTACTTTGCAGAGCCTGATGGATGCGCGTGTCCGGATCGGTGGTTTGCCGGCCGATGGCCGCAAGCTTACGCTCAAGGGCGATGACGAGCTCAACCCCATGCTGGCCGAACGCCTTGATATTCTGGCGGTCGACGATTTTGCCGCGGATCTGCTGGCCCGTCCCCTGCGCGGCGGCATTCAGGTGATCGGCAAGGTGCGCGCGACCGTACAACAAGCGTGTGTGGTGACGCTGGTGCCCGTCACCCAGACCCTCAAGGCGAATGTCGACAGGGTCTTCATGCCGGGCAAGGATCCGCATGCAGACAAGACGGCCGATCTTTATTTCGATGCCGAAGGCGAGGATGAGCCGGACTATTTCGAGGGCGACTACGCGGATCTGACCGAACTGGTCGTCGAGACCCTGGCGCTGGCGCTCGACCCCTATCCACGGGCGCCGGGTGTCGAGTTTGAACCGGGTAGGGACGGTGATGATGATCCCGCGAAAAGCTCACCATTTGCAGCACTTTCGGCGCTGAAGCCGGACAAGGACAAAAGCTGAGAGAAGGCAAAAATGCTTGTAACCATGTCCCTGCCGGTTAAGGTGCGGGGAATTCTCCAGGCCGCGCAATCTCAACTATGAGCCAGACAATCACCATATCGGTTGACGCTATGGGCGGCGACAACGGGCCCAGAGTGGTCCTTGATGGCGCGCGCATGTTTCTGACCGAGCGGCCGGGCCTCAATTTCATTTTTCATGGCCGGCAGGAAGAACTCGAGCCGCTGATCGAAGAGTTTCCGGACCTCAAGAAGGTCTCGACCATCCGCCATTGCGACAACGTCATCGCCATGGATGCCAAGCCGAGCCAGGCGTTGCGTAAGGGCCGGGGCAATTCCTCGATGTGGGCGGCCCTGCAGTCGGTGAAGGACGAAGAGGCCGACGTCGCCATCTCCTGCGGTAATACCGGCGCTCTGATGGCCATGGCGACGTTCTGCCTGCGCCCGATGGAGGGCATTGCCCGCCCGGCCATTGCCGCGATCTGGCCGACGCTCAGAGCAGATACTGTGGTCCTGGATGTGGGCGCGACGGTGGGCGGCGACGGACGCCAGCTCGTCGATTTCTCGATTCTCGGAGCCGCCATGGCCCGCGCCCTGTTCGATATGAAAAGCCCGACCGTGGGCCTGCTGAATGTCGGTACCGAAGAAGTGAAAGGGCTCGACGCGGTCAAGGAAGCAGCGCAGTTTCTTTCGACCGCCACCAATGCCGGCATGACTTATCACGGCTTTGTCGAAGGTGATGATATCGGCAAGGGAACGGTTGATGTGGTGGTGACCGAAGGGTTCACCGGCAACATTGCGCTCAAGACCGCCGAAGGCACCGCCCGCCAGGTGGGTACCTATCTGCGCATGGCGCTCAAGGAAACGCTGATCTCCAAGATCGGCGCCTTCATCGCCCGCTCGGCGCTGCGCGCGCTCCGCCGCAAGATGGATCCTCGCACGGTCAATGGCGGGGTGTTTCTCGGACTCAATGGTATCGTCATCAAGAGCCATGGCGGGACCGATGCGGTCGGGTTCAAGAGCGCGCTGGGGCTGGCCTATGAGATGGTGCGCAACCGGCTCAAAGACAAAATCAGCGAAGGTATGAGCCGGCTCGGCCCATTGCCCGAGCACGAAGCGGATGACAAGGAACTCGAGGCGGAATCGACGTGACGGGTATTCGATCAGTAGTATGTGGCGTCGGCGGCTATCTGCCTGAGCGCATCGTGACCAACGACGAACTCGCAAAGACGGTCGACACGTCGGACGAGTGGATCCAACAGCGCACGGGCATCCGTGAGCGCCGTGTCGCCGCCAAGGACGAGACGACAGTCGATCTCGCACACAAGGCAGCCGAGGCCGCGCTGTCCAATGCCGGCATGACGGCGCAGGACATCGACCTCATCATCATCGCCACGACGACACCCGACCTGACATTTCCGGCGGCGGCAACGCTGCTGCAGAACCGCATGGGCATCCATCACGGGATCGCACTCGATATCCAGGCAGTGTGCTCGGGGTTCGTTTATGGCGTGGCCACCGCCGACAGCTACCTCAAGAACAATCTGGGCACCTGTGCGCTGGTGATCGGCGCGGAGACCTTCTCGCGGATTCTCGACTGGCAGGACCGCACCACCTGCGTGCTGTTCGGTGACGGGGCTGGCGCCATGGTGCTCAAGGCGGTTCCCGAGGCCGAGGCCGAGGGCAGGGGCGTGTTGGCCAACCGCCTGCGCGCTGATGGTGAACACTGGGACAAGCTCTATGTCGATGGTGGTCCCTCGACCACTGGCACCGCCGGTTATGTGAGAATGCAGGGACGCGAAGTGTTCCGCCACGCCGTCGGCATGATCTCCGACGTCGTTGAGGGGGCCTTTGCCGATTCCGGATTTACTGTGGATGATCTCGACTGGTTCGTGCCGCACCAGGCCAACAGGCGGATCATCGACGGCGTTGGCAAGAAGCTTAACCTGCCGGCCGAAAAAGTCGTCGTGACCGTCGACCGGCACGCCAATACTTCTGCCGCTTCGGTTCCCCTGGCGCTCAGCGAAGCTGTCGGAGATGGTCGCATCAAGCGCGGCGACCTGGTCATGCTCGAAGCCATGGGGGGTGGCTTCACCTGGGGCGCCTCACTGATCCGCTGGTAACACTTAGCGCTCGTCCACCGCTCCCGCCTCACCGTTGACCGCCGGCAATTCCGCAACTAGGCTAGGCACTTGCCCGCTACAAAGGGCAGAAAGGTTGCGGTCAAATGTCGGGAAAAACGGTAACCAGAGCCGATCTCAGCGAGGCCGTCTATCAGGCGGTCGGACTATCGCGATCAGAATCGGCTGAACTGGTGGAACGTGTCCTCGAACTCGTCAGCGACGAACTCGTCAAAGGCAAGAACGTCAAGCTCTCGTCTTTTGGATCCTTCCAGGTCCGCTCCAAGAATGAACGCGTCGGACGCAACCCAAAGACAGGTGAGGAAGTCCCGATCCTGCCCCGGCGGGTGCTGGTGTTCAAACCGAGCAATGTATTGAAAAGCCAGATCAACAAAAATATGTTGAACTCTGGAAAATAGAGCGAATCCGGGGCGGCGCACCCAATAGCGTGCCGCCCTGTTGGGGGGATCGCGCAATCCAGTTTTGGGGGGCGCCGGGCACATCGTGCCGCGACGCTGACAAGGGAAACAACCGGGGCAGCGCGTGGAAAAGTCGCCGGACGCTTTTCGGACCATTTCAGAGGCAGCCGACGAACTCGACCTGCCACAGCATGTCTTGAGATTCTGGGAGACCCGCTTCGCCCAGATCAAACCGCTCAAGCGTGGCGGCGGACGGCGTTATTACCGCCCGGACGACGTTCAACTCCTGCGTGGCATCCGCTTCCTGCTCTACGAGCAGGGTTTTACCATCAAGGGTGTCCAGAAAATCCTGAAGGATCAGGGCGTTCGCCATGTGATCCAGATCGGTGAGACAGGCGCTATCGAACCGGTGGCCCCGGCAGGCGCCGGCAGCCCCGAAGTGGCGGAGCTTGCGCCGCCTGAACTCGCCAGTCCCGATATCGACACCTATTCCCGGGCCCGGCTCAACGAGGCGCTCAAGGAGCTCCTCGAATGCAAGCGCCTGCTCGAAGAGGCGCGCGAAGGCGACTGAACCGGGTGATCACCGCACGACAGTAATCTGTTCCACGGCGCGGGTGAGGGCGGTGTACAGATGCCGCTGGCGGTGTTCGCGGAACGCAAAGCTCTCATCGAACAGATAGACATTGTCCCATTGGCTGCCCTGCGCCTTGTGGACGGTCAGCGCATAACCGAAATAGAACTCGTCATACTGTTTACGCTCGGCCCAGAGCATTTCTTCCTCGCGGCCGAGGAAGAACTTCTCATGGGTCTTCACCTTGGCACTTGCCTTGCGCCCGCCTGCGTCTTCGGGTTCGAGCAGCATGGAGATGGCGCCATGCGGCTTGCGCTTCACTTCCGAGACGATCCAGAGCTGCCCGTTCAACAGGTTTTTCTGGCGATTGTTCCTGAGGCAGACTAGCTTGTCCCCGACCACGGGAATGCCCGCCGGCAAGCCACGCAGCTCGCGCACCCGGTCATTGTATGTGAGCCGGGTGGCATTGCGCCCGACAAGGATCTGGTCGGCCTCTAGAACCGCATCGCGATCGACATCGGCAGCCCGGATCACCAGGCTTTCCCCGTAGCGACCATAGTCGAGCCCGTCCCCTTCGCGCACATCGATCGACATGCGGATGATCGGATTGTCAGCCGCCTGGCGATGGATTTCGGTGAGCATGATGTCGGGCTCGGCCTCGGTGAAGACGCCGGTGCCTTTGACCGGAGGGAGCTGGAACGGGTCGCCGAGCACAAGCACCTTGGTGTCGAAGGACAACAGGTCGTGGGCGAGTTCTTCGCCGACCATCGAGACTTCGTCGATGACGATCAGATCGGCGTCCTTGGCCGGGCTTTCATGGTTGATCACGAAGCTCGGTTCGCCGCCCTTGTCTTCGACTGCGACGTAGATGAGGCTGTGGATGGTGCTCGCGCCCTTGCAGCCGCGCCTGCGCATGACGAGCGCTGCCTTGCCGGTGAACGCGGCATAGCAGACCTTGTTTACCCCTTCCGCGAGATGCCGCGCCAATGTCGACTTGCCTGTGCCGGCCCAGCCGAACAGACGGAAGACCTGTTCGCCATCCGGATCGCGCAGCCATTCGGAAACGGCTTTGAGGGCGGCGTCCTGCTGGGGTGACCATTGCATGGGTGGAAGACCTGTGGCGGGAATCACAAAGAGCTTCACCTATAGCAGGCATTTGCCGCTTCGCCTTGCCCCGGCCCGCCAGCCTGATAAGCTGGTGAAATGTCAGTGAAAGTCCTCTATGTCGACGACGAGCCGGATATCCGCGAGATCGCGGTGATGGCGCTCGAACTCAATTCGGGTTTCGAGGTGAAGTCGGTGGACGGGGGCAGGGCGGCGCTGGCGATCGCCGCCGAATGGCAGCCCGATGTCGTTGTGCTCGACGTCATGATGCCCGACATGGACGGCCCGATGACCCGCAAAGCGCTGGCCGAACAGCAAAGCACCGCCGATATTCCGGTGATCTTCGCCACGGCCCGAACCCAGCCGACTGAAATCGAGGGCTATCGCGCGATGAACGTCGCCGGCGTCATTTCCAAGCCCTTCGATCCGATGACCATCGCCGATCAGGTGACCTCCATTCTCGGAGCGGATCGGCTCGGTTGAGCCCTAATACCAGGGCACCCGCCTGGAATTGCTTGCAATGGCGAGAGCGTTCTGGACGCGTGTCGACAGCTCGTCAGCATCGAAGGGTTTGACGACGTAATCCGCCGCACCGCGCCGGACGGCGGCCGTCACGTCTTCGATGCGGCTACGCGCGGTCAGCATGATCACGGGGACGCCGGCCATGGCCGGACGCCCCTTGATCGCTTCGAGCACCTTCAGGCCATCCATCTCCGGCATGGCGATGTCGAGCAACACGACGTCCGGCCGCCGCTGAACAATCGCTTTCATCGCCTCGGCGCCGTTCACGGCGGTCATCACCGAATGACCGCGCTCGCCGAGCAGCAGCTCGATGGATTCGAGGATCAGGGGATCGTCGTCACAGGCCAGGATGGTGCTCATCTGCTCAGCTCGCGATTTTCTGACGTTTCGATGGGATTTCGGACACCTCGGACTTTAACAGGCTGGCGATCGCCTCGATCACCTTGCTTTCCGGCATCCGCGATTTGACGATATGCAATTTGGCCCGGGGATGAACGAACAGGGTCTCTTCCGCGGTCAGGATAACCACGGGCTTCTCATTATCTTCGGGCAGGGCGTCGATGATCTTCTTGCCGGACCCGTCAGGCAGGTTGAGATCGACGATGATCAGATCATAGTCCGGGTCCCGCGCTTCCTTCAGCCCTTCCTCCAGCGTCGGCGCGTTGATGACGACCATTCTGTCGCTCAGCGCGGTCGCCAGATAGGTGCTGAAATCGGTGTCATCCTCGACATGCAGCACCAGCGGGAGGTCCGGCATCTCGTCGACGAGCTTGCTTCCGGCGGCATGGGCCATGGGGAAGTCCACCCAGAAAGTCGAGCCAAACCCTTCGGCACTGTTGAAATCGATGCGTCCGCCCATGCGCTCCACCATCTGCTTGGTGATGTGCAGGCCGAGACCGGTACCGCCCTTTTCCCGCGTCGCTGACCCGTCAGCCTGGGAGAAAGGGGAGAAAATGCTGGCTCTGAAACCGGCCGGAACGCCTGGCCCCTGATCCGCCACCAGGACGCGTACACTCCCATCCATGTACCGCACGGTGATGTCCACCGTGCCGCCGCGGGGCGAGAATTTCGCCGCATTGGAAATCAGATTGGCCAGCACCTGCTGAAGGCGATCCTTGTCGAGCATGGCCACATCAGGTGCCTCGGGCGCCTTGAGGTTGAGCGTCACTTCGAACTGATCGGCATAACCCTGAAGCGCCTCGACGGCCTGGTGAGCCTGGGCGGTGACGTCGGTTTCCTCGAGATCGAATTTGAGCTTGCCCGCCCTGAGCTTCTCGACATCGAGAATGTCGTTGACCAGAAGGATCAGCCGTTCGCTGTTCTTATGGGCGATGTTGACGAGCTTCATCACCTGTTCGGGCACGTCCTTGTTCATTGCACCGGCAATCAGTCCCAGCGACCCACGGATCGAGGTGAGGGGCGTGCGCAGCTCATGGCTGACATTGGAAACGAACTCGCTTTTCATGCGGTTGATTTCACGCTGCTCGGAAATGTCGAGGACCTGCGAGATGAAATAGGCCGGTTCGCCATCGGCGTCCCGCGCCACGGAAACACTCAACAGTCCCCACACCGTATGGCCGTGCTTGGTGATGTAGCGCTTTTCCATCTGGAAGGTGTCGATCTCGCCCGAAAGCAAGCGCTCGACATTGGCGAGGTCCTCGCTGAGGTCTTCAGCTTCCGTGATCGTCTGGAAGTCTGTGTGCCGCAGCTCTTCTCTGGAATAGCCCACGAACCGGCTGAAAGCCTCATTGACCCGCATGAAACGTCCGTCGAGGCCCACCAGCGCCGTGCCGATTGGTGCATTGTCCATGGCCGAGCGCAGTCGTGCTTCGCTGAGTTCGCGGGCCTCTTCGGCGCGCTTGATCTCGGTGATGTCGACCTGCGTGCCGACATAGCGCAGCGGCGTGCCGTCTGCTGCGCGATCGACAACGGTTGCTTCGGAACGCATCCAGATCAGTTCGCCGTCGGTGCGGAAGAAGCGGTACTCCGATATCGACTTCTCGGCCCGGCCTTCGAAGACCGCGTGATCGCGCTCCTCGATCAAGGGCAAATCCTCGGGGTGGACCCGGGACTTCCATTCCGCCTGGTGATCCATCTCGGCTTCGACATCGAACCCCAGCATTTCCATCCAGGTTGGCGAAACGATCGTCACGCCGGTCACCAGATTGATGTCGAAAACCCCGATCTGGGCGCCGGTAAGGGCGTTGTTCCAGCGGCTTTCGGCCTCTTCGAGTGCCTCGGTGATCTTGCGCTGCGCAGACACGTCGCGAATGATGCCACTGAACAGGCGCCGATTGTCGAGCTTGAGCTCGCTGACGGCGAGCTCCATGGGGAAACGCTCACCATTCTTGCGCAGGCCCTGCAATTCGCGCGTCTTCCCGATTATCTGATGTGCAGTGACATGTGCCTGCTCGAGGTAACGGGCGTGCTGTTCACGCAGATTTTTCGGCATCAGGATCGAGATGCTGCGTCCGACAGCCTCTTCGGCGCTGTATCCGAATATGGCCTCGCAGCCCGGATTGTAGCTTTCGATAATGCCGTTCTCATCAATGGTGATCACCCCGTCGACGACGTTGTCGATCACGGCGCTCGAGCGCATCTCGGCGTCCTTGAGTTCACGCGTGCGGCGGCGGAACGCGCGGGCAAGTTCACCGATCTCGTCCTCACGCTCGGTGGGCAGGTCCTCGATCTCGCGGTTGGCCCCGCCCATGCGGATACGCTCGGCCATCGAATGCAGAGGATCGGTGAAGCGGCGCGCAATGAAGAAAGACAAGATGGTGCAGAGGACGACCAGCGCAAGGCCGGTATAGATCGCGACTTCCCGGGTTCTGTGGACCTCTTCCAGCAATTCGCCGAGCGGTACGCTGGTGATGACGCCCAGGTCCGCCTCGGGATTCTTCTGATCCGTCGTCAGCCGGACAAAATAGGAGACATCGCTCTTCGTGAGGGAGACATCCTCATTCGCGGTCTGCATCAAGAGGTCCGCTGCGTCCGGCGCATGGTCATCGGCATGCAGTTCGTGATGCAGCAAATCGCTGATCCCGGCTTCCGGGTCGTATTCGATGCGATCGCCGGTGCCGTTGACCACTATGGTCTTGCTTTTCGGCGCGATCTGCTCGAACGCCTCATGGACAAGGACGCGATAGTCGGCGTTGATCACCAGCATCGCGAACATGGCACCGTTTTGGTCGAATACCGGCTTGATAGATCGGATCGTGGGCGTCAGGTCGGGTGAAATCTCGCCGCTCTCACGGTTCATCGTGACTGCGGAAAACTGCACTTCGGCACTGCCGCTGCCGATGACGTCCTGGAAATAGGGTTCTTTGCCCTGCTTCTGCAGGTTGTGCGTGTTGACCGGCAGATACCTTACGCCCTGACGGTTCACGCGAACCAGCTCCCGGCCGCCATCGGCGATCCCGATCAGGCGAATCTGGGTATAGGAATCCCGCATCGCCATGACCGAGGCGAAAATGGTGTTCAGCCGGGCGCGCCAGAGTTCGCTGGTCGAGTTGTCGAGCGGATCCACCCCATCATTTCGGGTGGCGCGGATGAGACCGTCGATCGGTGGCGTGCGGGACAATATCTCGGTGTCCGACCGCATCAGGTCGAACGAGGATTCGAACTCTTGCGCCACCAGTCTGGTCTCGCCGGCGAGCCGCTCGATGGCTGCGCGGCGCATTGAGTCTTCGACCCGGAGATATTCGACGGTTCCCACCAAACCCGTCGCAAGTAGCACCGACACACTTGTCATCACGACGATGCGGTTGCGCAGCGTCCCGGTGAGGGCACGGCGCAACCGACCGAAAATGACGGCCGCCTTGCGCGCAATCCTAGCTGGCATGACGGGTTCCGGACTTGAGAACGCTGGGACGTTTGGGTTCCTCTTCGCATTCCACGCGGTCTCGGCCCTGATGTTTGGCCGCATAAAGGGCGTCATCAGCGCGGCCGATGATGGCTTCGGTCGTATCGGATTTATGCGCTGCGGCAATGCCCGCACTCATGGTGCAGGAAAAGGCAGCTTCCCCGGCATGGAAATCGAGGAGCGAAAACGCCTCGCGGATTCGATTGATCACGGTGGCGGCGGCATCGAGCTCGGTATCGAGCAGGATGACCGCGAATTCCTCCCCGCCGTAGCGCCCGATTACATCGCTGCGTCGGAGAGCGCCGGTCAGCGAATGCGCGAGGGTCTGAATCACGCGGTCGCCGGCCTGGTGACCATGGGTATCATTGACCCTTTTGAAGTGGTCGATATCGATCAGGCACAGCGATAGCGGAGTGCCGGAACGTTGCGAGCGAATGAGTTCAGCGTTGAGACGCTCCTTGAACCGCACATGGTCGAGCAACCCGGTCAGACCGTCGCGCTCGGCAATTTGTTTCAGTTTGCGTGCCCGGTTGGCCCGGATTTTGACAAGCCGCGCCAGGGTCTGGCCGTCCACCGGCTTGGAGATGAAGTCGTCGCCCCCGACCTGCCGGGCCTCCTGCTGGCGCGTCTCGTCGCGTTCGGAAGACAGGAAGAGGATCGGCAAGGTGAGGTGATGATGCTCCTGACGGATGATCTTGGCGATCTCGATGCCATTGACCCCGGGCATGTGCATGTCGAGAAGCACCAGGTCGGGATTGAGTTCGTCGAGCGTATCGACGGCCTTGGTCGGATCGGTAATGACATGTGCCCGCAGACCGGCCTGCTCGAGCGCCAGAGCATGCGCATGACCGGCCAGCTCGTCGTCATCGATGATCAGGATCTCGTAGACCGGCTCTTCGCGGTCGTGGAAATCGCCAAGCCAGCCGCCCAGCTCCACCATTTCGATGGGTGGCCAGATTACAGCCTCGACCCCGGCACGGGCGGCGGCCAGGCGCAATTCGAATGTGGGCTCTTCAGCGACCAGCACGGTGTGGTGCTTCTTGGCGCAATCCTTCGCCAGTTCAAGATCAGGGTCGACCGCCGAACTGATGATCACGGCCCAGAACTCACCGTCGGGCAGGCCATTCCGGCCGTCGATGATGGTGTAGCCGAGCCCGGCCAGCCGGGTAGACATTTCGCTGAAACCAGTGTCGGTGTCGACGACGCACACCGTGCGCGGACGGAAGCTTCCGCTGCGCGGGGCAGGGCCACCTGTCCGCTTGATCGGCTGGCTCTTGTCGAATTCTAACGCAGTCACTTCACATCCCCATTAGACCGGCGCTTGTGGGCGGTCAGACCGTTTCGGCCTCGCGCCGCATATGCGCGATCAGTGCTTCGGTTTTTGTCCGGACCGTCTCCGCGGCCCTTTTGTCGATAATCAGGTCTTCGACCAGAGCTGAGGGTTCGGTCAGCCTGTCCAGCCCGAAAATGCCGGCTCCGCCGGCAATGCGATGTGCGATCTGACGGATTTCCTCGCCGGATTCGCTGTCGCTTTGCGTGAACTCGGTCAGCAAATCCTCAAGCCGCGCGGCATCATTCAGCGTGCGCTCTGCAAATTTCTGCTTGAGCTGCCGATGGCGTTCTTCGAATGCGGCCTGGGTCCTGGCGTCGGCCATCATCCCTGTTCCTCGTATTGAACGCCGACATCGTTGCCAACCTGCCAGCGTACCAGCACCCAGCGGGGTTCGCCGGCCCCGACGATTTCGAGCTTGAACCGGTCTGGTGGCACGAAATAGCTGGCGAAGCGCAATTGGGCGCCGGATTCGGAGAGATTGCGAACGGTGCAGTCGATGACTGAATGAAGGCCGTCGACGATGGCACGGCCACGCCGCAGAACCCGGTAGCGCTGGTCGCGTCTACGGTCGGATCGGCGCCGGTCAATCCCGTCCGGCGGAGACAGATCCATGCCGCGCCGGTCGGGCGTCGGCACGGCGAGCGAATCGTCGAGCTGGCTGTTGGCAACTGCTTCGGTCCCCGGATCGAGGAACGATGTCGCCCAGCGTGCCTCCAGCGTGGCGGCGCGATCGGATTCGGCCAGAGCGGTATCGATTACTGCGTCCGCGGTATGCCCGTCCTGCGGAAAGAGCGACGCCCCGACAATGGCTTCGCAGTCGATTGAAAGCCCGTCATGGCTGACAGTGAATTTCAGCTTTGACGCCATCAGCCGGCAGGCATCGGCGACATCGTCTTCGCCGGGATCGTCCTCGAGCACACTGACCAGCGTGTCGGTACCCAGATGCCCCCAATAACCGCCTCGAATGTCGAGTTTGGCCGCATGTGCCGCCAGATCCCGGAACAGCATTTCCGAGGCCCGGTGGCCAATCCGCGCATGGATGGTGCGGCTGTCCTTTATGCGCACCGCAATCAGGGCGAACGGAGAGGCGTGGCGCCCGCTCGTCATTTCCTCAAGCCGCGCCCGGATATAATGGTCGGCATAAAAGCCGGTGAGACTGTCATGGCGCTCGCCTTCGAGCAGCTTCTTGGTGCGCTCGCGGGCTGCCTGATCCTGTTCGGCGCGCGAAATCGCGGACCGGATCGCTCCGATCAGTTCCCGGTTCTGCAAATTGCGCTTGGGCACATAGTCGCTGAAGCCGATGCGGAAGGCCTTGACCGCAGTTCGTTCGCTGCCCGCCCCCGTCAGCATGATGATCGGCGGAGGGTTGGCGACTTGCTCGCGCAGCGCCTGACCGATGGCAAGGCCGCTTTCAGCGCCCAGGTTCTGATCGAGGACAACGCAGGAAATGCTCTGGTTTTGCAGCGCATCGAAAAGCGATTTGCTGTCGTTCAGCTTCACGACCCGCAGTCCGCCTTCGCGCAGCAGGGCGGCCTCGATATGCTCAAGGAACAGGGGATCGTCGTCGACGATCGCAACGCGCTTTCCATCCGGTATCGTCATATTCAACGCCTCTTTCTGGCGTCGAGAGTAGACATGCCCGGTAAACCGCGGGTTTTCAGCAATTCAAACCCATTCCTTTGGTTAATCTGGGCTAAAACGTTTGATCGGCATTTGAACAAATTCGGTGCCCTTCGGCGGGGGACCGGGCGGGAGCCCGATTATCCGGATTGGCACTTGCCAAAATTGGCGCGGTTATATAGGCATTCGGCCCGTCGGGGCGTAGCGCAGCCTGGTAGCGCATCTGTCTGGGGGACAGAGGGTCGTCGGTTCAAATCCGGCCGCTCCGACCATTTCTCTTCACCGCGAGTTCCGGATCTGAGCGAGCGTTCGTGACCGATCATGTGAACCCCACAGCACCGTCCACCGCCGCCATCGCTGCAGCGGGGATCGATATGGAAGTGCTGAGCGCAGCACTGGCCAACTGGCCGGATTTCGGTGAAGCGAAGCTCGAGCCGCTTCACATCTCCGAAAATGCGAGTTTCCTGGTAAGGCGTGGCGGTGACCCTGTGGCAGTTCTGCGCGTCGGTCGCCCGGGATATCAGTCTCTCCCGGCGACCAGGTCCGAAATCGAATTCATGACCACGCTGGGCGCGCAAACCGGGATTGCCGTACCGTCACCGATTGCCGGGGTGCGTGGCGAGGTTGTTCGGGAAATCGACGTGTCCGGCAGGGCGGACGACGCCCGCCCCGCCGTCATGTTCGCCTTCGAACACGGATCCCCTGTCGGCGCTGATGGCAGTACGCCTGCCGTGTTCGAGGAGCTTGGCACCATGGCGGCCCGTGCCCATCGCTTCGTGACCAAGTGGAAACGGCCGATCGGTTTCGAGCGCCCGGAACTATGGACCGATATCGCCGGCCCCCAGCACACCGGTTGGGGTGACTGGCGCATTGCCGCCGACATGGACGCGGAGGCGGTCAGCGCCACCGAGCGCGCACTGACCGTGATGGCCCAGCGGCTCGATGCTTACGGCCGTGGACCCGACCGCTGTGGCCTCATCCATGCAGACATGCACGGTGCCAATGTGATGCAGCGACCGGACGGTCAGGGACTGCTGCTGATTGATTTCGACGATTCGGGGTTTTGCTGGTTCGGGTACGATTTTGCCGCCGCCATCTCATTCATCGAGACCTGGCCACGGGCCGGTGACCTCCGCGAGGCCTGGCTGAACGGATACACGCGGCACCGTGCCTTTTCGCGAGACGATATTGCCGAACTCGACAGCTTCGTCCTTTTGCGCCGCCTGGCCCTGCAGGGCTGGATCACCACCCATGGCGGCACGCCGCTGGCTGACCGGTTCGGAACCGGCTTTGCCGAGGGAACGATGGACCTAGTGAGCGCCTATCTCAGCCGGTTTGGCTGAGGCCGGCGCTCCACCCGGTCATAGCCCGCAGCGACGCCCCAGATCAGCCCGATAATCAGGAACAGGTGACGCCAGTGGTCGATGTCGATGATCGCCGCTTCGCCGATCAGCGGCAGATAGGTGGCAAACAGCGGGATCATCAGTATCCGGTTGGGCGAGGGGATCGCGAGCGACTTCACCGCCCGCATCAGGGTCGCCCAGATGAGCCAGACAAAGGCCGCGCCACCCAGCCAACCATAAGTCAGGAACACATTGGCATAAGTGTTGTGCGGCTCCTCGACGATCCGCAAATGCCGGAACTGCAAGGGACCGATGCCGAACGGATGGGTGCGGATCAACTCCAGCGCATAGAGCTGACGTCCGAAGCGGCCGAACACGCCGCTGTCATAGTCCTGCACCACCGACGCCCGGACTTCGAACAGTTCGCGCACCGAATCGATGGACAGCAGGCCTGCGGTGATCACAACCAGGCCGATGGCGCCGGCAATCGAGAGATAGGCAATCCGTACCTTGATGCGGGCGCCGGCCTCGAGCGTGAAGGTGAGCAACACGACCAGCAGCGCCGTGACGGCGAAATGGACCCATGCGCCGCGCGAAAATGACACGAAAATACCCACAAACAACACCGCCAGGATTGCGGCATTGAACAGGAACCCCCGCATCCGCCCGATCAGGATTCGCTGCAGCACGGCCGCAGCCGGCAACATCAGGAACGGGCCATAGACATTGGGATCCTTGAACGTGGCCTTGGCACGCCCGAACTTGAGGAACACATCCTCGCCCGGCAGAAAGCCCAGATAGGCGAGGGTGCCGATGATCGAGAGCAACAGGGCGCTGGCGATATAGGCGTTGAAGATCCGCCGCATCATGGCCGCTGGGGCTTCGGCCACGACATTTGCCACCACGAAGCTGGTGATCAGCAAAAACAGGGTGACCGCCGTGTAGACGAGCGCATCGCTCATTGCGCCGAAGCGGATCTGCGTCACCGCCAGCAGCGAACTGGGCACGAAGACAAACAGGAACGGCACGAAACCACGGGTGCGGTAATGGATCGACACCCCGGCCATGAACACGGCGGCGAGCACGCCAAGAAAGGCGAACTCGTAAGGGGAGGGTTCGAAGATCACGAAGCCGCCGGCAAAGATCCAGATCGGCAGCATGAACCGGAGGAAACGCCGGCCGTAGCCGGCGATGACCTCACCGCGCGAGAACCCATCGATATCCCCGGTTACTGCCATAGAGGTCAGAACGCATTTTCGTTCTTGCTGACCAGCGAGAACGGGGTCATCAGCAGGATGTAGGCGTCCAGGAAGATCGACCAGTTTTCAATGTAATAGAGGTCGTGATTCACACGCTGCATGATCTTGTCGATCGTGTCGGTCTCGCCGCGCCAGCCATGGATCTGGGCCCAGCCGGTGATGCCGGGTTTCACCTTGTGGCGCGCGAAATACCCATCGACCGCCTCGTGATAAAGCATGTTGGCGGCCTTGGCCTCCAGCGCATGCGGGCGTGGACCGATGACCGAAAGCTCGCCCTTAAGGACGTTGAAAAGCTGAGGCAGTTCGTCGATCGAGGTCTTGCGGATGAAGCGCCCGACGCGGGTGACGCGCGGGTCGTCACGGGTTACCAGCTTGTCGGCCTTGGCATCGCTCATGTCGGCATACATCGAGCGGAACTTGAACACGTCGATCAGCTCATTGTTGAACCCGTGCCGCTTCTGGCGGAACAGTACAGGACCCTTGCTGTCGAGCTTGATGGCGATGGCGGTGGCGATCATGATCGGCGACAACAGGGTCAACGCGGTGATGGCGACGAACTTGTCAAAGCACCATTTGAGAATGACGTTCCAATCCGAGATCGGCTTGTCGGCCATGTCGAACACGGCAACGTCGCCGAGATAGGAATAGGCCCGTGACTTGAACTGCAGCTTGCTCATATGAGCGGACAGCCGGATGTCGACCGGCAGCACCCAGAGTTGCTTGAGCATGTGCAGGACACGGGTTTCCGCCGACAACGGCATCGACACGATAACCAGGTCGACGCGGGTTCGGCGGGCGAATTCGATCAGGTCCGAAACGCGGCCGAGCTTGCGGTATCCGGCAACCACCTCGGGCGACCGTTCGTCATCGCGATCGTCGAACAATCCAAAGAGCTGAATGTCGCTCTGCGCGGACGCCTCGATGCGATTAATGAGTTCTTCCGCGTCCTTGCCGCCGCCCACGATCACCGTCCGGCGGCGCAATCGACCATCCTGGCTCCAATGCATCACCAGTGCGCGCAGCGAAAGCCGGAACAGGATAAGGCTCACCGCACCCAACGCGTAATAGCTGACGAGCCAGACCCGCGAATAGGAATCCTGCAATTTGAACAGGAACATGAACGCCGTAAGAAGCAGGAACACGATCGACCAACTGGCCAGAACCCGGCCTGACTGGGTCAGCAGGGTTCGATAGGCCGATATCTTGTGCAGCCCCCACGCATTGGCGATCACATTGTAGAGGGCAAGCGAGATGAAGATTGCGACGCCATACGGCACTTCCTGGCCCGGGCCGAGATAGGAATAGAAGATCGCGGCGCCAAGCGTGACGAGCAGCAACGCTTCGAAAAGCTGCGACAGCCCCGAAACGACGGCACCTGACATTCCAGGTTCTACAGGCTTTTCAATGATTTCAAGCGCAGCATCGGACAACGTCCGATTGCCGCCGGCCTCAGACTGTCCGCCGGAAGAAATGTGTTCTGCTACGGCCGTTTTTGGATCGAGCCGGATCATTGACGGGCACCACCTGGAGCAATTCTCGCCCGGGACTGTGCGCGTCAGGAGTGAAAACGGCGTGAAAGCAGAGGGTTAATGTCTTGCTATAGCCCGGCGATACCCCGCCTCGATGGCGTCGGTCATGGCGTCGATCGAAAAGTGTGACCGCACGCGGTCGAGCCGTCGTTTGTCGTTGGTCGCAAAACCGGCCGGATCGCTCTGCCAGCGCGCAAGGGAGGTCGCCAGGGCCTCGGCATCCCCCGCTGGTACCAGGTCGCCCGATGTATCGCCAAAGATCTCGGGAATGCCGCCAACATTGGTTGCGATCACCGTCTTGCCCGCGGCGATGCCTTCGAGAACGATATAGGGCAGGGATTCCTTGCGCGACGGCACCACCACGCATCTCGCCTTGGCGAACATCTCGCGGGCAGGCTGGGCGCCGGCAAAGTGGATGCTGGCTTGAAGGTCGAGCGAATGGACTTTCGCCTTCAACGCCTCCGCGTCCGGTCCGTCCCCGGCCACCAGGAGGCGCGCTGGTTGATCGAGACAAGCGATGGCATCGATCAATACGTCAATGCCCTTGAGATCACGCAACTCGCCGACATAGACGAAATCGAACGCATCCGAAGAAGGAACCGGCTCGAAATCGGCTTCGGGCAAACCATTGTGTACGACCTCCGCCCTGTCGCCCGGGTCGCCGACGATCTCGGCATAGGCGGTTCTGGCGAATTCGCTTTCGAAGAAGATTCCATCCGAGCGGGAGATCAATCGACGCTCGAGGAAATGAAACAGCCGCCCCTGCAAACTCCCCGGTGCGAAGTGGAGGACACCGCCATGGGGAGTGTAGAATACGACCGGACCGGGCTGCCGCCGGCCGAGGCGGGTGTAAAAGCCTGGCTTGGCGCCGTGGCCATGAATCACATCAACACCGAGCTCGTCTGCGAGGTCTGCAATGTGACCGGACGCGCCGAGATCGGCGGCGCCGATCAGCCGGGGCATTGGCATTTTGTGGATGCCCAGCGCAGCGTGTGCCTCGAGTGCCTCAAGACGGGGGGCGGTCTGACTGTCGGCGGTAAGGGAGTCGACAAGCACGCCAACCTTGTGCCCGCGCGCTGCCAAAGCTTCGGTGAGGTCGCGCACATGGCGAAACAGCCCGCCAACTGGCGCCCTCAGGACTTGCAGAACCGATAGGGGCCTGGCCGCGGCCATCCCGCTACAGCCAGCGTTCGGCGATGACCACCGTGTCGCCGGGCTGAACCGGGAAGTCGAGCGCCACCTTGCCCTTTGCGATCTCCTCACCTGTCCGGCGATAGAGGATAGCATAGGATTCGTTGGCGGTGGGCTCATAGCCGCCGGCGGTGCTGACCGCGCCGCGCACTGTCATGCCGGGGACGTAGGGGTACTGGCCCGAAGCGCTGACCGCGCCCTGAATGTAGAAGGGCCGGTATTGCACGACTTCAACGGCAACATCGGGATCTCGGATGAACCCGGCAGCCAGGAGCCCGACGATCTTGTCTGCGGCTTGCTTGGTCGACAGCCCGCGCACATGCACGCTGCCGACAAGCGGCAGGGAAAGCTGACCGGAATCGTCGACGCGGAACTCATCGGAGAGTTCTTCCTCGCCATAAACCGTGAGACGCACCTGGTCGCCGCTGTCGAGAAGATAAACGCCCATGGTTGGCGCCAGATAACTCGACGACTTGGGCGTCGAGGCGCAGCCACTCACCAGAATGAGGGCAAACAGGGCGATGAAATGCAGCGCACGCATAAAGCGGTCCTTGCCGGGAAGGGGGCAGCTCCATTGAGTGCCAAAACATGGTTAACAACTCGCAAAGAACAGTGCCGAAATAAGGGGCAGCGACCCCGATGTTACTTGCGAAATGAAGGCCCGGTTAACCCTTTCCTTACCATGCGGGACCCATTGTCTTGGGTGACGCGTCCCCCGAGGTATACCGGCATGTCGAGCGATCAGCCGACCAGCTTTGATGATATGCGGATCGACTTTCCTGCGCTCGCCATGGCGATCTGGCGGCGCAAGTTGCGCATCATCCTGGTCACGGCTCTTGTCTGCGCGGCAACCTATTTCGTCCTCACGCAGATTCCGCGTTCCTACACGGCGACGGCCAATCTGTTGATCGAGAGCAGGGACAATTCTTTTACCCGTGCCACAACCGACAATAACGGGTCGCAATCAGCAGTCGCTGACGATGCAGCGGTTGAGAGCCAGGTGCAGCTCATCCGGTCGCGCGAGACGCTGATCAAGGTCATCGAAGCCGAAAATCTCGACGAGGTTGCCGAATTTGTCACACCCGATCCAGGCCCCTTCGGTATTTACCGCCTTCTCGGCAGGGGGCAGCAAAGCACAAAAACGCCGGACGCGCGGGCCCTGGATGCTCTGCGGCAGGGACTGGTCGCGGCCCGCGAACGCAGTTCGCGCGTTGTCTCGATCTCCTTCACCGCGCACAATCCCGAGCTCGCAGCACGCGTCGCTAATGCCATCGCCACCGCGCATGTGGGGCGGCGCACCGACCTGGTGCTTTCGGATACGGGCGATGCATCGAACTGGCTGGAAGGCGAGATCAAGAAACTGCGTACCCGCGTCACCGATGCCGAGCGTGAGGTCGCGGACTTCAAGGTCAACAATGACCTGTTCAAGGGTTCGAACGACTCGACCCTGCTCGAACAGCAGCTTTCGGATTATTCCGAACAGATCACCGCGGCTTCCGAGCGCAAAAACACGGCCCGTACCAAGGCCAGCCTGATCGACCAACTGCTCAAGGCTGGCCAACCGGTTGAAACCATCGCCGATGTGCGGGCGTCGCCGGTCATACAGCAGCTGACCGAGCAGAAGGCCGAACTGCAATCGACCCGCGCTGAAAGGCTGGCCACTCGTCTGCCATCGCATCCGGCCATCAAGACGATCGATGCGCAGATCAGGGCGGTGAATGACGAGATTGCGACCGAAGGCGGCCGCATCGCCAGCGCGTTCGAATCCGAGGCGCAGGTCGAAGAGGACCTCGAACAGTCCCTGCGCGACGAACTGACCCGCCTGAAGCTTCAAGCATCGGATGCGGAGATCAACAATGTCCGGCTGGCCGAGCTCGAACGCGAGGCAACGGCCCAACGGGATCTGCTCAATGCATTCCTGATCCGCTTCCGCGAGGCCGCAGCCCGTTCGGAAGCCAATGCGGCCTTCCCGGATGTGCGCATCGTCTCCTCTGCTGCCCCACCGGAGGTCCCGTCATTCCCGAAGAAGGGCATCATGCTGGCCATGGCCGGCTTTGGCGCGTTGCTGATCCAGGGCGGGCTGATCCTGCTCGGTGAGCTTTCTGCCGGGCATGTCTTCGTGCCCCGTGAACGACGGGCAAGTGCTTATCATGGTGCGTATCGCGACGCGTCGGCCGCTCTGCCGCGTGAACGTGGCGAGGCACTGGGTGCCGCTTTTGCGGCGATGCGCATGCCGCCCACGGAAGACAAACACATGGGGCGTGATGAAAGGCCGGCTTCCGCCTTCACTGGCTCTGAGAAGCCCGCCGGCACACGCGAACAGCCAGTTGAAGTGGTTGCACCCTCCGTGTCGACTGCCGCCAATACGCCTGCAGAATCCGACAAATCCGGTCAAGGCACAACGGTTCAAGGCGCAACGGGTCAGGGCAAAGCCGAACAGGCAGTCGGGCAGGAAGCAGTGGCGGTTGCGACGAAAGAATCCGTGTCCAGAAATCCCGCGCCAACAAAAATGGCGCCTGCGCCCAGGGTCGCCGCGCAACCGCCCGTGCTGCCGATCGATATCGACGCGGCGCTTGACGAGCTTGGCCAACGTCAGGACCGCCTGGTCCTTGTGACCGCCATGGACGATGGTCGCGCCGATCGGGGACTGACACGCGCACTGGCCGACGCCCTGGTTGCGGAAGGTCTATCCGTTGCCATCATCGATGCGGGTGGTATGGACGCTGCCGATCGCCGCCTGGGACTGAGCGACCTGGCAGCCGATACCGTCGAGTTTGGCGATATCGTGCACAACGACGCGGGTTTTGAACTCGCGGAAATCCCGTGGGGTCGTACACCGCGCCTTAACGCCGATTCACCGCGCATTCCGATGCTGGTTGACGCTCTGGGCGAACTCTACGATGTGAGTATTGTCATGTGCGGACCGGTTGGAACGGCACACGGTCTCGGCCTGTTTGCCCGTTCCGGGGCAGCGCTGGTTCTGACCGGGCGCAACGAAATCGCCCGCGACGAGTTTGACGGGGTGAAGGCAGATGCACGCGCCAGCGGACTTGGCAACGTGCTGTTTGTCAGCCGCAAGCCGGGACAGGATCTTGACCGCGACACGCGGGAAAACGAGGGGAGGCGGGCGCTTTAGCGCGGCCCGCCCGGGCGACGCGCCGGAGCGAACGGAGTAGTAGGTTTTGCGGTATCTGGTCTATCGGGCGGCGTTCGAACTGCTTTCGCTCACCGGACTGTCGGCCCTGATCCGCGCGATTTCCCCCTCCAAGGGCGTCATCTTCACGCTGCACCGGGTCATGCCGCAAAATCCGCGCGCCTTTTCACCCAATGCCATCTTGCAGGTGAAGCCGGCCTTCCTCGAACACATGATCGTCAAGGCGAGGAAGCTCGGCTACGACATCGTCGACCTTGATGAGGCGGTCAGGCGCATCAACACTGCCGGCAAGACCCGCAAATTCGTGGTCTTCACCTTCGACGACGCCTATCGCGACAATCTCGTCAACGCCTTGCCGATCCTGAAAAAGCACGACTGTCCTTTCACCATCTTTGTCCCCACGGCTTTCGTCGATGGTTTGGGGGAAGTCTGGTGGCAAGCGCTCGAAGACGTGATCTCGGCTCAGAAGGCGATTGCAGTCGATCTTGGCGAGGGCCTCGAATATCTCGACTGTGCGAGCCTCGCGCAGAAGAATGAGGTCTACTACCGGCTCTATTGGCATATGCGCGACGTGTCCGAGCCCGACCGGGTCGCTTTCATCAAGGACCTGGCGGCGAAGTACGGCCTCGACCTCAAGGCGCACTGCAAGTCGCTGGTGATGAACTGGCAGGAACTGCAGGAAATCGCGGCCGAGCCGCTTTGCACCATCGGTGCGCATACGGTAAATCACTACGAACTGTCCAAACTGCCGCCCGACCAGATGCGCGAGGAGATCGCCCAGTCGGTCTCGGTGCTGGAGGCGCAGTTCGGCGAGCGCCCGCGTCATTTTTCCTATCCGATCGGAGCATCGCGTTCCGCAGCGGCGCGAGAGTTCGCCACGGTCAAAAGCCTTGGCCTGACTTCTGCGGTGACGACGCGGCCGGGAGGGCTCTACCACGATCACACCGATCATCTCGAAGCGCTGCCACGCGTTTCGCTGAACGGCAATTTCCAGGCGAAGCGTTTTGCAGGCACCTATCTGACGGGTGCGCTGTTCACGATCATCGCTGGCGGGGAACGGGTTTCCGCAAAGTAATCAGGAGCTTGGGTGGGGCGCCGGATTCATTTTGTGGGGAACTCACTCCGGATCGGGCCGGGACATCCACCAGATCGCTGCTGCTGCCGGAAAAAACCAGAACGTGCCGGCAATGGCGAAATAGATCACGATCACCCAGTTTGGCAGCCCGTCGATCAACACCTCGTAGATCATGCTGGCGCCAAGCGACCAACAGATAATGATCAGCAGCATCAAGGGGATGCCGAGCAGCTTGCGGGTTCGTTGGGTCATCTTGGTGTCGTGAAGCCTTGTTGAACGGGCAGGGGGCTGCGGCAAGCTGTGCCTTGCAGCCGCTGCGCGCCCGCTTTACCAGTTTTGCCCATGAACGCAAATGGCGCCTCACTCTCCTCCACCCCGTCCGCTACTTCCAGCTCCGCCGCCGCGGATCGGCTGAAGCCGGTGCGCATATGGCTCTATGTCATTGCGGCGCTGGTTCTGCTGATGGTTCTTGTCGGCGGTGCGACCCGGCTCACGGAATCGGGCCTTTCGATCACCACGTGGAAGCCGGTGACCGGCATGATCCCACCCCTGAGCCAGGCCGATTGGCTCGCGGAGTTCGAGGCCTACAAGCTGATCCCTGAGTATCAGGAAATCAATTTCGGCATGAGCCTGGCGGCCTTCAAGACCATCTTCTGGTGGGAATGGGGACACCGGTTCCTCGGCCGGGTGATCGGTATCGCCTTTTTTGTGCCCTTCGTCGTCTTTCTGTTTCAGCGCCGCCTGACCTGGCGCCTTGCGCCGGGCCTTTTCGTGCTGTTCCTGCTGGGCGGCCTACAGGGCGCCATTGGCTGGTGGATGGTGTCCTCCGGCCTCGTCGAGCGCACCGACGTTTCGCAATACCGGCTGGCGACCCATCTGGGCGCTGCGTGCTTGCTGTTTGTCGCGCTGATTGTCTTCGCACGCCGACTGATGCCGCGCATTGCGGGAGGGGCGTCCGCGCGCACCCCGCTATGGCCGGTAATCGGTGCCGCCACGCTGGTCTATCTGCAGATCATCGCTGGTGCGTTCGTCGCCGGCATCGATGCGGGACTGGCTTACAACACCTGGCCGCTGATGGATGGTGGCCTCGTGCCCAACGGTCTCTGGGTCATGGACCCGTGGTGGATCAACTTCTTCGAGAACCACGCGCTCGTTCAGTTCACACACCGCAACCTTGGCTATCTGGCAGCGTTGGGCGTGATTGCACTCGCTTTTTGGGCCTGGCGCCGCGGCGAATTCAAGGGCGTCCACGGCTGGGCGCCCCTGATTGCCCTCATCGTGCTTTTACAGGTGGGGCTCGGGGTTGCGACGCTGTTATCCATGGTGCCCATCTCGCTCGCGCTCATGCATCAGGGGACCGCCTTCGTGCTGATCGGCTGCCTGGCGGCCTATGCCGCTGATTTGTCGAGAGAAAGTGCGCGGTAACATAATACCGTTCAGTTAAGTTATTGAAATAGAAGACTAATAAAATAGTGATTGACGCGAACCTGCTTCGCGACTATCACGCACGCCAATTCGCTGTTGGATGGCGGTTCGTTTCGATCTGCCTTCCCGTTCAATACAGGATGAACCCGATGAAAACCTACTCGGCAAAACCGGGCGAGATCGAGAAGAAGTGGGTGCTGATTGACGCCGACGGTCTCGTTGTCGGCCGCCTCGCCGCGCTCATTGCGACCCGCCTGCGCGGCAAGCACAAGCCCGGCTTCACCCCGCATGTCGATTGCGGCGATAATGTCGTCGTCATCAATGCAGACAAGGTCCGCTACACCGGCAAGAAGCTCGACGACAAGCGCTTCTACTGGCACACCGGCTATCCCGGCGGCATCAAGGACCGGACCATGCGTCAGATCCTCGGCGGTGCACACCCCGAGCGCGTTCTGGAAAAGGCCGTGCAGCGCATGATGCCCGGCGGCCCGCTGACCCGCGCGCAGCTCAAGAACCTGCGTGTCTATGGCGGAACCGAGCATCCCCATGCCGCCCAGCAGCCCGAGGCGCTGGACGTTGCATCCCTTAACCCCAAGAACAAGCGGGTGAAGTAACATGGCCGAAACCGAAACCGTGAATTCCCTCGAGGAACTCGGCGCCGCCGCCAATGTGGCCGTGGAAGACGAGGCCCCCGTTTACGAACAGAAGCTCGACGAGTACGGCCGCGCCTATGCCACCGGCAAGCGCAAGGACGCCGTCGCCCGCGTCTGGATCAAGCCCGGCTCCGGCCGCATCACCGTCAACGGCAAGGAATACGAGGCCTATTTCGCTCGTCCCGTGCTGCAGATGATCCTCAAGCAGCCGATCGTGGCTGCTGAGCGCGCCAACCAGTACGACATCATGGCCACCGTCTCCGGCGGCGGCCTGTCTGGCCAGGCCGGTGCCGTTCGTCACGGCATCTCCAAGGCACTCACCCATTATGAGCCGGCCCTGCGCTCGGTTCTCAAAAAGGGTGGCTTCCTGACCCGCGACAGCCGCGTGGTGGAACGCAAGAAGTACGGCAAGGCCAAGGCCCGCCGGTCCTTCCAGTTCTCCAAGCGCTAAGTCAGTCGCAACACAGATCTTTCGAAAGGGCCGGCATTGCCGGCCCTTTTGCTATTCGGACGCGGCCAGTGCGGCCAATGCGTCGGCGAGGGCTGCTGCCCGCTCCGGACCGATACGGTCAGACATCCGGTCATCGATGGCCTGCTTCTCGGCCTTGATCGCTTCGAGCAGCTCACGTCCTTTCGCGCTCAACACAACCTTGAGCGCCCGCCGGTCGGCCGGATCGGTTTCGGTCTCCACAAATCCCAGTTCGCTTAGCTTGGCGACCTCGCGTGCGCAGAACTGCTTGGTGACGCCCAACCGTTCCGCCAGCGTTTTCACCGGGTGAGGGCCGTCGTGACAGGCATGGCACAACCGGATGTCAGGCATGGTGAGGCCGTCATAGCCGCGCGCCGCCATGCCCGCGAGCAACTCGCTCTGCGCTGCCTTGGCATGGTGTTGCAGGATCTCGAAAAACGTCATGTCGCCAAAGCTTGACAATGGACACCTCAGTTGTCTAATTAGACACCAAAGTTGACTAAAACGGAAACTCAGGTGTCAAATTGGAGAGAAGGTGCCATGACCGCTAGCAGTGAACAAGCCGAACGTCAGTCAATTCCACCATGGGCCTGGGCCGTTGCCGTTCTCGGCATAGCAGGCCTCGTCAATGGCATTCCCCACACCATCGCTGGATATCTGGTTCTCAGATTTCCAACACCCTTTTCCGGGGGTCCGGGGACCCTTTCCGGTCCGGTGGTCAATATGGCCTGGGGCCTATTCAATCTGGGGGCAGGGCTGGCCTTGTTGGGGCTGGTCCGGCAGCGCCTGAGCGACGGCCGCTTCCGCCTCGTCCTCATCGTGCTGGCATTCGTTCTTGCCTTCGTGACCGCCTGGGCATTGGGCTCGCAACCCCTGCCAGACCGCTTCGCCTGATCATCAAAACGACCGAAATCCGGGCCGGCTTCGCGCCAAACTGCAAATTAGTCTATTGACTAATTAGATTATTCGCAAATATACGAATGATCGAGTTTGGAATGGAACCGGCCCGATGAGTGTGAACACCGTCTTTGAAGCCCTCGCGCACCCTGCGCGCCGCAAGATTCTGCGGCTCCTGCGCAAGGGGCCGTTGTCTGCGGGCGAACTCGCAGGCCATTTCGATCTCGCCAAACCGACCCTGTCTGTTCACTTCGCCAAGCTGCGTAATGCCGGGCTGGTGAGTGTCGAGCGGCAGGGGACGAGCCTCATTTATCACCTCAACGCCAGCGTTCTTGAAGAGGCCATGGCCGACATGTTTGACCTGATTGGAAAAGAGCAATGATTTCGCGTTTGTTTGCCGGTCCCGTCCACCTGGCCCTGTCGGTCATGCTGCTGGCGCTCACCATCGTCGCCTATCTCGGCGTGCCGCTGGCCATGCCACTGCCGATCCACTGGACCATTACAGGGGAGGTGGATGGCTATCTCCCTGCGCTCTGGGCTTTCCTGCCAGCCCTGTTATTGGGCATCGCGTCAATGGCGCTGTGGGCGCTGGGACCGGGCCTTGGCGGCGGAGAGCATTTCGAACGCGGGAAGTCATTGATTGCGGTTGCGGCTTGCATCGTGACCGGCGCAGCGCTGGTTCTGCAAAGCGCTTTGCTGGCCATCGGCTTCGGCGTTGCCGTCGACATGGTGCGCATCGCCACTATCGGCATAGCCATCGCAGCGATCGTTCTCGGCAACTATCTGCCCAAGACGCAGCCCAATGCCCTTGCGGGACTGAGGCTGCCGCCGACCCTCTCGGACGCCCAGAACTGGACGCGGACCCATAGGCTGACCGGACGCCTGATGATGCTGGGCGGAACGGTCTCGCTGATCCTGGCGGTTGGCCTGGCCAACCAGCCTTATATTCTCATCATCGTGCTGGCCGTTGCTCTGCTGCTGCCCACCATCGCCGGCACCATCTACAGCTATCGCATCCGCAAATCGGCCTGATCATGACCCATTTCCAGCCTGTCGACCCGATGGCGCGCGCCACCGGCTTCTCCCGTCCTGCACTTTTGACCTTCGCCGGTTTGATTGCGCTTCTCGCCCTTCTCAGCGCCACGAATGTCTTTCTGCCCGCTGCGATCCCGGTGGCGCAGCCCGCCGAGTTGCCGTTCCCGCTCCCGGTGATGGCGCTGATCGCGGGCATTTCGGTCGTCGTCATCTATGGCGGGCTTGGCGCACTCGGTCTCTTCCTCGCCTACCGCAACCAGTTGCCCGGTGTTTGGGTCGGCCAGTTGCAGACGGGAAAGGATCTGGTTCAACCGCTCCTGATCGGTATCGGGATCGGTATCGCCTTCATCGCCGTCGACCTTGCCTTTGCGCCGTTTAACGGTATCGGCCGCGCGCCGCACCCCCCGTTTGCCACGGCAATAGTCGCTTCAGTGGCCGCTGGCATCGGTGAGGAAACCATCTTTCGGCTCCTGCTCATTCCGCTGGTTTTCGGGGCGCTGTGGCTGATCCTGCGTGACAGGGTCTCCGAAACCCACCGGTTTTGGATCGCTGCTGCCATTGCCGCCTTGGTGTTCGCGCTCGGCCATCTGCCCGCCGTCATGTTGCAGTTCGGCTGGGCCTCGCCGGCGGAAGTGCCACCCCTCCTGATCGTTGAGATAATCCTTCTCGATGGCACGCTGTCTCTTGTGGCGGCATGGCTCTACCGGCGATACGGCATCCTCGCTGCCATGGGCGTGCATTTGTGGACGGACATCGTCTGGCACGTCATCTGGGGCAGCATTCCCCTGGCTGCGTAACCCGGGCCGCGCTTCCCGGTTGCAGCCCACCGCCGGCCTCCATAGACTTGGCTTGCGGTGGGCCGAACGGGAGTGTGGGAATGCGCTTGAGATTTCTGAAGATCGCCGCCGCTTTGGTGTGCACCCTGGTTCTGGCCGCCTGTGCGGCGGATGAACTCCAGATCGATATCAGCCAGACACAGATCGAGGACGCCATCGCGCTCGAACGCCCGATGCTCGACTTCGTCGCCGAGTTTTCCGGCTCTGGCGAGCTGTCGGAGAGCGAACGAGCCGACTTCAAGAAGATCGAAGCCGTGCTGCGCGAGTATATGACGATCACCGATTTCGTGCTCGATATCGGGGTCGAGGACTACACCCTCACGGTCGAGGGCAGAATGCCGCTGACGTCACAGGCCGAAGATAAGAGCCCCTGGTTCGTCTCGGTGCGCCCTTATCCGAACTTCGAAGGGGCCTATCTCGTCCAACTCGAGACATCGGAGATGTTTGGCGAGCTTGAAGACGATATCCAGGACATCAGCTTCTCGCTCTCGCCGGATCGTATCCACCCCACCAAATTCCGCCTGAGCGGAGAGGGGATGCGCGTGGTGGCGCCAGCTGCTGCGGTGGGTGGAGATTATGCCTTGTTCCAGGACAGGATCGTCACTGACAGGCTCAATCTGCAGTTCACCGGCGGGGCCTATTCGAGCATCGGCGCAGGTTTCCTCGTCTTCCTGCCCTAAAAGGCGTTTGAGGCGTCAAGGGCTGTCAGCACGCGGATTGCCAGACCTTGGGATTATCAGGCGGAGCCGCTAGGCTTCGCCCGACTTTGTTCGGGCTTGCTGTATGAACGTATCGCCACCATTTGCGAGTGCTGATGTGGAAGCCGCCTTTGCCGCCATGCCTGTTGAGGTGAAGGAAGGGCTGCTGGCGCTACGGCGCCTGATCTTCGAGACTGCCGCGCAAACGCCCGGCGTCGGTGCGCTCAAGGAAACGCTCAAATGGGGGCAACCGGCCTATCTGACGCCAGAGACAAGATCAGGGTCAACCATCCGCCTCGGCGTACCGAAACAGGGCGGTTTTGCGCTTTACGCCCACTGCCAGACAACGATCATCTCGGATTTCCGAACCACCTTCCCCGATGATTTCGAGTTTGAAGGCAATCGGGCGGTGCACTTCACCCCAGGCAAGGCGCTGCCGCTTGACCAACTCGGTTTGCTGGTCACCAATGCACTGACCTATCACATGAAAGCCGATAAACATGCCCGGCGCGCCTAGAAGCGGGCGTGCCCGAGGCTGAAGCCGCCCGTATTGCGCCGCCGCTCCGCAGCCTGCGCCTTGTGCTCTTTCATCACGTCTTCGATGACTTCGATGGCGCGCGCCGTGCCATCCTCGGCGTTGAGCTTGTCGGCAACGATCTTGGCATTGCGGGCGAACTCGGGATTGGTGTCGAGCTCGTTGAGGGCCTCAGCCAGAAGGTCCGGCGTGAGCTTGCGAAGCCTGACGGGGCGGGGGCCGCAGCCGAGTTGGTGCACGCGCTTGCCCCAATAGGGCTGGTCGACCGTTTGAGGCACCACGAATGTCGGCCGGCCCGCATGCAAGCCCGCCGAAGTGGTGCCCGCACCGCCATGATGCACGACCGCCTTCATCAAGGGGAACAGCTTGTCATGCGGCGCGCGCCTAATGGCGTAGATATTGTCGGGCAGATCCTCGGGATCGATACCGCCCCAGCCACGGGCCACAACCACGCGGCCACCCCATTTCCCCACCGCTTCCTTGAGAATTTCGGTGTTGCGCTTGGCGCCGAAGGGCATGGAGCCGAAACCGACATAGATCGGTGTGTCGCCGCTGGCGAGGAACTCCTTGAACCGGTCGCTGGGTTCCCAGCTCCGGTTGTCCTCAAGCTGCCAATACCCGGTCACAATAGACTTTTTCGGCCAGTCCTTGGGGCGCGGGGAGACGAGGTCGGAATAGGCGTAGAGCGTTGTCAGGCGGTTCCCGTCATTGTCGCGGAAGAGGCCGCCGATGCGGCGCGTTTTCAGCCCCATCACTTCCCGGCGCAGGCGATTGCGCGGCAGGTTGTAGTAAATCTGGCTCACACCCATCGCGGTGTAACTGAGCTTGTTGAACGCCTTGCCGAAGCTCGGCCCGTAATAGGCGCAGAAGGGAAACTCGCTCGTCGAGTTGAGCGGCTGCAGCGCGGCCATGATCGGGGGAATGTCGAGCGCTTCGGCAATATCGATACCGAAGCTCGTATTCATGTTGAGAATGATCGCATCCGCACCCTGGCTCATTTGCCAGGCCTGACGCGCTGCGCGGTCGACGATCCTCTGACCCTGCCGCAAAAGCGCCGGCGCGTTTACCAGCATGTTTTGCGACATCGCGTTTTCGAACCGCGACTCTTTCAGGAATTCCTGGATGTTGGAGCCCAGCGGGCAAAATTCGAGACCGTAATTCGCCGCCATCTCGGCGAAGTCGTCGGGCGCGCCGAGGACCACCTCGTAACCCTTTTTGATGAGGGCTACGCCAAGCGATACATAAGGCTGAACATCGCCCTGCGTACCGATGGTGGCGATCGCTATGCGTTTCGGCATCCGCACCTCTCATATCCCCGATTGTCGCGCGCCTCGCGGGGTCTCCGCGAGTGCCATTTACTTTGTCTGGACGCGCAAGTAGAACGGCTCCGCGCAATCAAATTTCATCGCACAATCAACCATAGAGGGCAAGCGAGATGGCCGCTACGCACAGGGCCGCACTGCTGGGTGCATCAGGATACACAGGCGCGGATCTGCTTCGTTTGGGCGTCCCTCATCCTTCCCTCGACTTTGTTGCGCTCACGGCCAACAGTCAGGCCGGTCAGCCTCTGGGTGCCGTCTATCCGCACCTTGCAAGTGCGGGACTGCCGGACCTTGTGACCGCCGAATCCGTCGACTGGACCGGGCTTGACGTGGTTTTTTGCGGTCTTCCGCATGCCACCAGCCAAGCCATTATCGCTGAGATTGTGTCTGCGAACCCCAAGGTCAAGGTCATCGACATGTCGGCGGACTATCGGCTGCGCGATCCCGAGACCTACAAGCTATGGTATGGGCACGATCATGTCGCGGTCGATTTGCAGAAAGAAGCGGCTTACGGCCTGACCGAACACAATCGGGAAGCGATTCGGAATGCGCGCATCATTGCGTGCCCGGGCTGCTACCCCACCGCCATTCTGTTGGCGCTGCTGCCTTTGATGAAGGCCGGCGCAATCAGTGCAGATGATCTGATCATCGATGCCAAATCCGGCGTTTCGGGGGCGGGCAGGGGCCTCAAGCAGAATACCCTGTTCTGCGAGGCCGGTGAAAGCCTCACACCCTATGCAATCGGTTCGCACCGCCACTCGCCCGAAATCGAGCAGGAGCTTTCGCTCGTGGCGGGCAATCCGGTGACGGTCAACTTCACCCCGCACCTCATCCCGATGAGCCGGGGCGAACTGATCACCGCCCATGTGCGCCTCGATAAAGCCAGCAATGCCAATGATTTGCGGGCAGAGCTTGAATCCGCCTATGCGGATGAGCCCTTCATCCGGGTCAACGCGCCGGGCGAGATCCCCTCGACGGGCCATGTGCGCGGCTCGAACAATGCCGTCATCAACGTCTTTGAAGACCGCATTCCGGGTCGCGCCATCGTCATTGCCGCCATCGACAATCTCGTAAAAGGCAGTGCCGGCCAGGCGATCCAGAACTACAACCTGGCGTTTGGGTTGCCCGAAACGACCGGGCTCGGCCAGCTCGCCATGTTCCCCTGATGGGGCCTGTGCAAAAGGCGGATTAAGCCTTTGCCAACCATGTCGGCGCACACTGCGCCTTGCGACAAATTTGCATTTTGCCCGAATTGCGCGCCAATTCGGGCGCACAACCGGCTCGCAAATGAGCCGAATGCAGCACCGGGTCTCTCTGACACAGTCAAATCCCGGTCCTGCGGCCACTGGTCTTCATGAGGAAAAAATGACCGACGAGTTCCATCGCATCCGCCGCCTTCCGCCCTATGTGTTCGAGCACATCAATCCGATCAAGGCGAAGGCGCGAGCGGCGGGCGTCGACATCATCGACCTTGGCATGGGCAATCCTGACCTCGCCACCCCGCAGCATATCGTCGACAAGCTCAAGGAAACCGTCGAGAATCCGCGCACCCATCGCTATTCGGCCTCCAAGGGCATCAAGGGCCTGCGCAAGGCCCAGGCCTCCTATTATGGCCGTCGCTTCGGCGTGAAGCTCGATCCGGAAACACAGGTCGTGGCGACGCTGGGTTCGAAAGAAGGCTTTGCCAACATGGCCCAGGCGATCACCGCGCCGGGCGATGTGGTTCTGGTGCCCAACCCGACCTATCCGATCCATTCCTTCGGCTTCATCATGTCGGGCGGCACGGTCCGCTCGATGCCGGCCGAGCCCGGCGAGGAATTCATGCGCGTGCTTGACCGTGCGGTGCGCCATTCGATCCCCAAGCCGATCGCGCTGATCCTGAATTACCCCTCGAACCCGACGGCCTATGTCGCCGATCTCGATTTCTACCGCGAGGTCGTCAAATATTGCCGCGAGAACGAGATCTTCATCCTTTCCGATCTCGCCTATGCCGAGATCTATTTCGACGGCAACCCGCCCCCCTCGATCCTCGAGATCCCCGAGGCAATGGACGTGGCGGTCGAGTTCACCTCGCTGTCCAAGACCTATTCCATGCCCGGCTGGCGCATGGGCTTCGCCGTGGGCAATGAGAAGCTGATTTCGGCGTTGGCACGGGTCAAGTCATATCTCGACTATGGCGCCTTCACCCCGATCCAGGTGGCCGCCGCCGCGGCGCTCAACGGGGCGGACGACTGCATTGCTGATGTGCGCGAGATCTATCGCAGCCGTCGCGATGTGCTGGTCGAAAGCTTCACAAGGGCAGGGTGGGACGTCCCGTCGCCCCCCGCGACCATGTTTGCCTGGGCGCCGATCCCCGAACCCTTCGCCCATCTCGGTTCGCTCGAATTCGCCAAATTGCTGGTCGCCGAGGCCGGTGTTGCCGTCGCCCCGGGTGTGGGCTTTGGCGAGTATGGCGACAATTATGTCCGCCTCGCGCTGGTCGAAAACGAACAGCGCATCCGCCAGGCCGCGCGGGCGGTGAAAAAGTTCTTCGCCACCCACGCCAAGGACAGCAATGTGGTGCCACTCAACGGCAATACGCGCTAGACGCCAAACACCGCAGTATTCGAAAGGCCCGCCGGTTATGCCGGCGGGCTTTCTTCTTCGCGTTCTTCGATCCCGAAAAATCCGCCCGACTGCCGCGCCCAGAGGCGGGCATAGAGCCCGTTGGCAGCGAGGAGCTCGCCATGGCTGCCCTGTTCGACGATCCGGCCCTGATCGAGCACCACGATCCGGTCCATGCGGGCAATGGTTGAAAGCCGGTGCGCAATGGCGATCACCGTCTTGCCTTCCATCAGCGTGGCCAGTGCGGCCTGAACCGCCGCCTCGGATTCGGAATCAAGGGCTGAGGTCGCTTCATCGAGAATGAGGATCGGCGCATCCTTGAGAACGGCCCGGGCGAGGGCAATGCGCTGTCGCTGGCCGCCGGACAGCTTGACCCCGCGTTCCCCGACATGGGCCGAATAGCCAGTCCGCCCCTCCCGGTCCGCAAGGTCGGGGATGAAATCGGCCGCTTGTGCCTTGGCTGCCGCAGCCTCGATTTCGGCGAGACTGGCATCCCGATTGCCGAAGGCGATATTGGCCCGCACCGAGCGGTGCAGCAGCGCAGCGTCCTGGGTAACCATGGCAATCTGGCGGCGCAGGCTGTCCTGCGTGACCTCGCGGATATTCTGCCCGTCGATCTCGATGGTTCCGTTCTCTGCCTCGTAGAAGCGCAGGATCAGGTTCACCAGGGTCGATTTGCCAGCGCCGGAAGGGCCCACCAGGCCGATCTTCTCGCCCGCGGCAATGTCGAGATCGATGCCGTCGAGCGCGGCGATCGACTTGCCATAGCCATGGGACAGCCTGCGGATGGTCACTGCACCGCCGGCAACGGTGAGTGGTTTGGCGTCCGGTGTATCGGCGATCTCATGGGGTTGTCCGACGGAGCTCAGCGCATCCTTGAGCGCACCCATGGAAACGAACAGGCCTGTGACGGCATCGAGTAGCCATTCGGCCATCGGCGTGAACCGGAAGCTCAGTGCCAGGGCGGTGGCAATGAGGCCGAGCGGGGCTTCGCCTGCCTCCCAGAGATAGATCGCGGTACCCACCAGCCCCACGATCAAGAGGCTCGACAGTACGATCATCGAGGCATTGATCGTCACCTCGAGGCGTTGATGCAGGAACATGCCACGGCGGAAACGGTCGAGGGCCCGGCGCGTGGCCCGCTCTTCTTGCCGTGAGTTGGCATAGAGCTTGATGCTGTCGATATTGCCATAAGTATCGTTGAGCACGCCGATCAACCCGGCATGGGCCGCCTGGAAGCGCTCGGAGCGCTTCTCTGCGCGGGGCACGGCATAGACCATTAGCGCCCCATAGACCACGATCCACACCAGCAATGGGACCGTGAGCCGGGCATCGTAGGACGAGAGCAGCCACAGTGAGCCGATGGTGTAAAAGCCAACCGAGATCACGGTGTGCACCAGCATATAGGCGATATGGACCGAGATCAGTCCCGCCTGCATCACCCGCTGCACGATGCGGCCGGTCATGTCCTCGCGGAACCAGCCGACCGACTGACCCACCACATGGCGATGGGTCAGCCACCGTGCGCTGGTCACGGCATTGGGCAGAAAGCCGATATCGTCGAGCGCTTCTTTCAAGAAGCCGGGCAGGGGACGGATCACGAGCACCAGCACGGCTGCGGCGATGAGCTGCCAGCCATGGGTTTGCCAGACCGCTTCCGGCGATGTTTCCGCCAGCATGGAGACCAGCCGCCCGCCGAAATCGATGAGCCACAATTCAATCGCTGTGCTGATCGCCGTCAGGACCGCACTTGCCAGCAGAATCGGCCAGAAGGGCCTGAGCGCCTGCCAGACGAAACGGGTTCGGTTCTGCGTCGGGGTAAAGGGCCGTTCGTCGTCGAACGGCTTGATGAGGTTTTCGAAAAAACGGAACACGGGACCTCCGAAGGGGTGTCCAGAATCAATTCAATTGATGGAGCCGTCCTGCCGGCCGGCAGAACGAAGGCAAGGTGCCTAGGCGGGCATGCTCTTGGTCGTCATGCGAAAACCCTCTGTGTTCCGTTCGTCATGCATAGCCGGGTCGGCGTGGCCTGTCATCGGTGC
Organism: Cucumibacter marinus DSM 18995; assembly: GCF_000429865.1. Classification (GTDB taxonomy): domain Bacteria; phylum Pseudomonadota; class Alphaproteobacteria; order Rhizobiales; family Devosiaceae; genus Cucumibacter; species Cucumibacter marinus. The sequence goes on along the minus strand of NZ_AUCR01000001.1, from coordinate 495,183 downwards.
TGTCCGCAAAACTGAGGCAGTTCGGGCACACTCCTGCCATTTCGCTGGCCCGTAATTGACTTGGTGCCCGAACGGGAGCACTTGACCGGCGCGCACTGAATTTTAAGCGCAACTTCTATTTTCAACGCTTTTATCCAAGGCCTTTACATGTCTTCTCCCGAACATACCGCAGCCGCCGGTTTGGCGGATGCTGCGGCGACTCCCGACCATACCGCCCGAAACCGCATCGTGATCGCGTTGCTGCTGGTCTCCACATTCGTGGTAATCCTGAACGAAACCATCATGAGCGTGGCCCTGCCGCGTCTGATGGCGGCGCTTGATGCGTCAGCAGGCGCGGCGCAATGGCTGACAACCGCATTCCTTTTGACCATGGCCGTGGTGATCCCGGTCACCGGCTTCCTGATCCAGCGCATCAACACCCGCCCGATCTTCTTTCTAGCCATGAGTCTGTTCAGCACCGGCACGCTGATCTCGGCGTTGGCGCCGGGACTTGAGGTGCTGGTGTTCGGCCGCGTTATCCAGGCCGTCGGCACTGCCATCATGCTGCCGCTGCTGATGACCACCGTGATGATGCTTGTGCCCGAAAATGCCCGCGGCAAGACCATGGGCAACATCTCGATCGTGATCTCGGTCGCCCCGGCACTCGGACCAACGATCTCCGGCTTCATCCTGACCTATCTCGAATGGCGCTGGATGTTCATCCTCGTGCTGCCCATCGCCTTGGCGTCGCTCGCCATCGGCTGGCGGTTCATCCAGAACGTCTCAGAACCGCGCTACGCGCCGCTCGACTATCTGTCGGTCGTGCTGTCGGCGGTCGGTTTTGGCGGTCTCGTCTATGGGCTTTCGAGCCTGGGCGAGATGAGCAATGGTGCAGCCGAAGGTCCGCTGCCGGGCTGGCTGCCCGTGGTTGTGGGCGCCGTCGTCATGGTAATTTTCATCTGGCGGCAGGTCATCCTGCAACGTGAAGACAAGGCGCTTCTCGATCTGCACACCTTCCAGTCGCGCATCTTCGCGGTCTGCGTCTTCATGATGGCAATCGCGATGATGGCGCTATTCGGCACCATGATCCTTTTGCCCATCTATACCCAGAACGTCCTGGGTCTCGACGCGCTGCAGACCGGCCTGATGCTGATGCCCGGTGGCCTCATCATGGGGTTGATGGCGCCTTTTGTCGGTCGTCTCTACGACAAGCACGGTGCCCGAAAGCTCGTGATCCCCGGCACCGCCATTGTCTCCGCCGTATTGTGGGCGCTGACCATGGTCGACCAGAACACCAGCTTCTATGCCGTTCTCGTCGGACACATGGTGATGAGTGTCGGTCTCGCGCTGGTCTTCACCCCGCTGTTCACCTCGGCGCTGAGTGCCGTGCCGGCGATGCTCTATTCACATGGCAGCGCAGTGCTGGGCAGCACCCAGCAGGTGGCAGGCGCAGCGGGGGTTGCCCTCCTGGTGGCGCTCATGTCCGTGCGCAGCGGTCAGCTCCTGGCGGGCGGCGAGACCGAAATCGTGGCTCTGGCCGGCGGAATACGCACAGCTTTCTTCGCCAGTGCGTTGATCTTCAGCCTCGGGCTCATCGCCTCGTTCTTCGTGCGTCGGCCGAAACATGTCGAGGCACCGGTCCACTGACCGGAAATTACTCTAAGTGAAATCAACGGCCGGCGGTCACTCGCCGGCCGTTCATGTTCGCATTGACTGAGGACCTTCCGCACTATTGTTGGCGAACCCGTTCAGATACAACAGATCGGCCGCTCAATTCCGGGACGGCTTAAATGGATATGGTTCGTAACCGCGTGTCTCTTCAAAAAGACCATAAGAATCTTTCGGGTATTGCTTGGGCGGGTGTTGACAAGTCTTCGGCCGAGCATGAGACGATCTGGGCGCGTCAGGGCGGCATGGGACCGATGATCCTGAACCATGACTGGGCCTCGACGGCCCTGGGGCCGATCAGCAGCTGGGGGCCGGCATTGCGCAGCCAGGTCACAACCATGCTGTCGACCGGTCAGCCCATGGCTTTGTGGCTTGGGCCGGAGCTTGTCGGCCTGTTCAACAACAGTTTCGTTCCCGTCCTGGGTGCACGCCGCGATGCGGCGCTCGGCATACCGCTCAGCGAAGTCTGGCCTGATGTCTGGGAGGACGTGTTGCCACTTGTGCGCCGGGCCCTGTCCGGTGAAACCTTCTGGCTGGAAGACCTGCCGCTGGTGATGACCCGCAATGGCTATGACGAGCAGACTTACTGGACTTTCTCCTATGGCCCCGCCTTTGATGATGAGGGCTGCGTGATCGGTTTTCAGGCCATGGTCTATGAGACCACCGCAACAGTGCGGACCACCGAGGCCATCGAGCGCGTGAATGTCGCGCTGGAACAAGAAGTCGAGAAGTCCCGCAAGGCACTGCAGGCCCAAAAGGCTGCCGAGCGGCGGCGGGATGCATTACAGCGCGAACTCGTCCATCGCATGAAAAACATGTCCGCCATCGTCCAGTCTCTGGCGGTGCAGAGCCTGCGGCACGCCGATGACCTTGAAAGCGCGGAACATTCGCTGACGGGCCGGCTGGCCTCTTTTGCCCGGATCCAGGACCTGTTCAGCGCACACCAGTGGCATGGCATGGACATCAAGGCGCTGATCGAGGCTGTGATCGCTCCCTATCAGCTTGGCGAAGACGGGTTCGTGCTCGATGGTCCTGCGGCACCGCTCGGCAATCAGCACGCGATGGGCATTGCGTTGGCATTCCATGAACTGGCGACCAACGCGACCAAATATGGCAGCCTTTCGGTGGAGACGGGCAGGGTGGTCGTCGAATGGCAACTCGGTGAAGACAACGGATTTACCCTGACATGGCGCGAAGAGGGCGGCCCCGAAGTGACGCCTCCAGCGCGCAAAGGCTTCGGAAGTACGCTCACCCAGCGCATCGTCGCCGATTATTTCGCCGGCAAGGCCGAGACGCGATATCATCCCGAAGGCGTCGTCTATCAGCTCACAGGTGCCCTGCAGCAGCACGTACCCGACAAGATCTGATATTCCGAGTGGTCAGGAGCAGGAGGGCACCGGACGGGCCCGCTGTTGACCTATAGGATAATTCCTATACACATCGCCGCGAACGACAGGCGGTGACGATGAGCGACATCGACAAATTCAAGGCTCAGGTTGAGGCGTTTCTGCGCGACCATGCGTGGAGCCCCACCCGTTTCGGCCGTGAGATCGCCGGAGATCCCCTGTTCGTGTTCGATCTGCGTGAGGGGCGCGAGCCCCGGCGCGACACGCGCGAGCGGATCGTCTCCCTTATGGAAAGAACAAGAAAACAGGAGCGCAACATGTCTCAGCCGCTACGCATTGGCCTTGCCGGAGTCGGTACGGTGGGCGCGGCGCTCATGCGCATCCTCGAAGATGACCGAGAAGACATCACCCGCAAGCTGGGCCGCGAGATCAGGGTGGTGGCCGTGTGCGCCCGCTCACGCTCGCGCGACCGCGGCGTCGATCTCTCCGATGTCGAATGGTACGACGATTCCGTGGCGCTCGCCCGGTCGCCGGATGTCGATCTTTATGTCGAGCTCATGGGCGGTGAAGACGGACCAGCATACGCCTCGGTCACTGCCGCGCTGGAAGCCGGCAAGCCGGTCGTCACCGCCAACAAGGCCATGCTTGCCAAGCACGGGCTTTCTCTGGCCGCCATGGCCGAGGAGGCAGGTGCCCAACTCGGTCTTGAGGCAGCGGTCGCCGGCGGAGTGCCGGTCATCAAGACCGTGCGCGAAGGACTGGGCAGCGCCCGGATCGAGCGCGTTTACGGCATCATGAACGGCACCTGCAATTACATCCTCTCCCGCATGGCGAACGAAGGCATCAGCTTCGAGGATTGCCTGCGAGACGCCCAAGAACTCGGTTATGCCGAGGCTAACCCTACTTTCGATGTTGAAGGCCAGGACACCGCGCACAAGCTTGCTGTTCTGACGGCCCTGTGTTTCGAGTGCGAGATTTCTGCCAAGGACATCTTCATCGAAGGCATTACCAGCATCGACAAGGCCGATATCGAGGTCGCAGGCGATCTTGGCTATGTCATCAAGCATCTCGGCATTGCCCAGCGCAGCGGGGACGGCATCGAACAGCGTGTGCACCCCACGCTCGTGCCGAAAACTTCAACCATTGCCTCCATTGGCGGTGTGCTGAACGCCGTCGCGCTCGAGACCAACCATGTCCGCGAGGTGCTGCTGGCCGGGCCCGGTGCCGGCGGAGAGGCAACTGCGGCCTCGGTACTCGCCGACATCTTCGATATCGCCCGCGGCAATCACGTGCCGCCCCTTGGCGTGCCGGTGAAAGAACTCGCCCCATACAAGCGCGGCAAGATGCGCGCCCATGAAGGCGGCTATTTCATCCGTCTGATCGCCAAGGACGTGCCCGGCGCGCTGGCCGCCATCGCCAGCCGCATGGGAGAAGAGGGCATTTCGCTCGAAAGTGTCATCCAGCGGCCCGATCTTGAGATCACGGTGGAAGGCGCCTCGACCGAAAACGCCCGAACAGTGGTGCTGATCACCCATGAAACCGTTGAGCAGACCGTCCGGGACGCCCTCGCCAAGATCGCGGCGGACGGCTACATTCTCGGGACCCCGCAGCTTATCCGCATCGAACAGATCTAAGAGGCTGATCCTATGGACAAAGAGCATTTCCACCCCAAGGGCCCGGCGGTCGTCGACCGTAGTCTGACCCTTGAAATGGTGCGGGTGACCGAACGGGCCGCGATTGCCGCTGCAGGCTGGCGCGGCAAGGGCGACGAAAAGGCCGCCGACCGGGCCGCCGTCGACGCCATGCGCGCCGAGATGAACCAGATGGACATCGCGGGCCGCATCGTCATCGGCGAAGGCGAGCGCGACGAAGCCCCGATGCTGTTCATCGGCGAGGAAGTCGGCAACGGCAACGGCCCTCAGGTCGATATCGCCGTCGACCCGCTCGAAGGCACAACGCTCTGTGCCAAGAACCAGGCAGACTCGCTGGCAGTTTTGGCATTGGCCGAGCGCGGCGGGCTGCTGCACGCGCCTGACGTCTACATGCAGAAGATTGCGATTGGTCCGGGCTATCCCGAAGGCGTCATCGACATCGATGAACCGGCGAGTGACAGCGCGCTCAAGCTGGCAAAGGCCAAGGGCGTCGACGTGTCCGAAATTACCGTGTGTATTCTCGACCGGCCGCGCCACGCTCAAATCGTTGAGGAAATGCGCAAGGTCGGCGCGTCCGTGAAGCTGATTTATGATGGCGATATCGCGGGTGTCATCCACGCTGCCATGACCGACGACACCGGCATTGACATGTATATGGGCACTGGCGGTGCGCCCGAAGGGGTGCTCGGCGCCGCGGCGCTGCGCTGCCTGGGCGGCCAGATGCAGGGCCGGCTGGTGCTCGACACCGCGGAAAAGCGCGAGCGCTCCGAACGCCTGGGCATCTCCGACCCTGACAAGATCTATGGGGTGAAGGAACTCGCCTCCGGCGATGTGCTGTTCGCCGCGACCGGCGTGACCAATGGTTCGATGCTCAGGGGCGTGCAGATCCGGCCCCATTCGGTGCGCACATCGACCATCGTCATGCGCTCCTGGTCCAAGACCTTGCGTTGGGTCGACGCACGCCACCAGCGCGACGACTGAGCCTCTTGGCCTCCACCAAACGGCCCTCATGGTGAGCATGTCGAACCACGAGGGCCGGCCATCGGGCCGTGCCCACGATGCCGGCTGCCAGGCCCCGGATCAGGTCCGGGGCGGCCAGGTTGAATAGCAGGCGGCGCCCCTCACATTTCCGGGATGGGCGGGCACTCCATGACCTCAACGCTGTCGCCGGGGAAGATGGCGAAGTGCGGGTGATTCCGGAACATTTCGGCGGCTTCTTCGTGGCTGTTCGCCCACACGATCACATAGCCGGTATTGTCGTTGACGATGGTGCTGATGCCGTCCGGGCCGACCTTCCTGGTCTTGCCCAAGGGGCCGCCGATATCGGCGATGGCGTCCATATGGTCTTCCATCCAACGACCCCAGGCTTCCATTCCCGCCCTGTTACGAGCCTCGATATCAGCGGCGGATCCGGTCTCGGCTGCGGCCTTTGCGGTTGCCTCGGCGGTGCCGATGTAGAGGGCGAGGAACTTCTTCTTGGCCATTGATGCGACTCCATTCTTGGCTCAAAAGCAGGCGACGTTGAAGGTGCTCGCCAAAATGCGCTGCGCTGATAGTATCTTGAGCCATGGCGGGGAGCGAGCGTCTGTTTCTCAATGTTGAAAAATCGGTGTCCGGCCGGCCTTGGGTCGACAGGCTGAGCGAGGAAGGTGCGCGCATTGCCGCCGCCATGTCGCAGCAATTCGGTATCTCCGAGATTGTCACGCGGGTGCTCGCGGCGCGAGGAGTGGCGCTTGAAGAGACCGAGGACTTCCTCAATCCCACCATCCGTCACCTGATGCCGGACCCGGCGACCTTGACCGCGATGGATGCGCTGACAGAGCGTCTGGCCGACGCTATCGCCCGTGGGGAGCGGATTGCGCTGTTCGGCGACTATGACGTTGATGGCGCTGCGTCCTGCGCGCTAATGACCCGTTTCCTGCGCGCCTTTGGCATCGAGCCGGACGTTCATATCCCGGACCGGATCTATGAGGGATACGGCCCGAATGTGGGCGCCATGGACAAGCTGATCGACGGTGGAGCGAGCCTGATCATTACCCTCGATTGCGGCACGACCAGCGAAGAGCCCATTGCCCATGCCAAATCGCGCGGCGTCGATGTTCTGGTGATCGACCATCACCTGACCGACGCCGACCTGCCTGTAGCCGATGCCATCGTCAATCCCAACCGGCCCGACGATATCTCGGGGCTCGGACACCTCTGCGCAGCCGGAGTCACCTTCATGGTGCTCGTCTCGGTCAACCGGGCCCTTCGCGGGAAGGGGCTGGCGGCGAACGCGCCCAATCTGATGAACCTTGTCGATCTGGTTGCGCTGGCGACGGTGTGCGACGTGGTGCCGCTCACCGGGCTCAATCGCGCCTTTGTTGTGCGCGGCATCGAGATCATGCGAAAAGGCGCGAACCGGGGTATTGCTGCGTTGGCGCTCGCCGCGCGCCTCTCGGGGCCAGTCGAACCTTATCATCTGGGCTACCTCATCGGCCCGCGCATTAATGCCGGTGGGCGCATCGGCGACGCGGCGCTGGGTGCACGGTTGCTCTCCAGCGACGATGAACACGAATGCCTGCACATTGCCGGCCAGCTCAACGAGCTCAATGTCGAGCGTCAACGGATCGAGAAGCAGGCCGTGGACGAGGCCGCGGCAACCGCCGATGCAGAAATTGGCGAAGGCAAGGGGCCACCCTTGATCGTGGTCGCGTCGCCTGAATGGCACCAGGGCGTCGTCGGGCTGGTCGCAGCGCGGCTCAAGGAACGCTTTGGAAGGCCGGCTTTCGCGATTGCCCAGGGGGCGAATGGCGGTGGCACAGGGTCAGGCCGCTCGGTGCCGGGAGTGGATCTTGGCCGGGCCGTGCTCGCTGCCGTCGAGGCCGGCATTATCGCCAAGGGCGGTGGTCACGCCATGGCAGCGGGCATAACCCTGTCGCCAGGCCAATTGGGTGAGTTCCGCAGTTTCATGACCGAAGCGCTGGCCGAGGACATCGCCGAAGCGCGCCGGGCGGACAAGGTGAAGATCGATGCCGCGCTGACCGCGCGCGGGGCGACCACGGATTTCATTCACGAAGTCGATCGGGCAGGGCCGTTCGGTTCGGGCAATCCCTCTCCGGTCTTCGCCTTGCCGCACCATCGGATCACCTTTGCGGACATTGTCGGAGAGGGCGGGCATGTCCGCGTGACACTGGCGGCGGGTGACGGCGCCAGGCTGAATGCGATTGCGTTTCGGGCCGCCGGCACGCCGCTCGGCGATGCCTTGATGGAAGGGCGGGATGCCGGTCCCATTCATTTGTGTGGCGGGCTCTCAATCAATCATTGGCAGGGCCAGGCTTCCGCCCAGCTCCGGATTATCGACGCGGCCCATCCCGGCTGATAGACGCCGGAATTGATCCGGCAGTCTCCCTGATGCGTTCAAAGCCTAACACCCCCCATAACGGGCGGGACCACCAGCGAGGCGAAATGAAACGTAAGTCGATAGCCGTCATCGGATCGGGAATTTCGGGCATGAGCGCCGCATGGCTGCTCACCCGTGCTCATGACGTGACTCTCTTTGAGTGTGCCGGGCGGCTGGGCGGTCATACCAACACCATATCGGTCGACACCGATACCGGCCCGATCGGAATCGACACCGGTTTCATCGTCTACAATGAGGTAAACTACCCTAACCTGACCGCGCTGTTCGCTCATCTCGAGGTTGAAACCGCGGCTTCGGATATGTCCTTCGCCGTCTCGCTCGACCGCGGACGTTTCGAATATTCCGGCGCTCACCTCGACGGGTTGTTCGGTCAACGCCGCAACATTCTCAACCCCGGCCATTGGCTGATGGTCCGCGATATCCTGCGCTTCTTCGAACAGGCCGCCCGCGATGCCCGGCACCTGCCGCCCAATCTGACCATCTCGGATTATCTGACCGGCAACGGCTATTCCCGCGGATTTATCGAGAATCATATCCTCCCGCTCTCGGCGGCAATCTGGTCGACGCCCTCGCGGCACATGCTCGATTTTCCCGCCAAGAGCTTTATCGCGTTCTTCGAAAACCACGGCCTTTTAAAGGTCAAGGACCGGCCGCAATGGCGAACGGTCAAGTCTGGCTCCACGCGCTACATCGACAAGCTGATTGCAGATGCACCGGGTCTCGACGTTCGGCTCGATGCGCCGGTGCGAGAGATCAGGCGCCATCCCGGGCATGTTGAACTGCTGGGCGATGATGGTGAATGGCAACGCTTCGATGAGGTTGTGATCGCAACGCACGCTCCCCAGGCGCTAGCCATGCTTGGCGATGCCGATCCTGCCGAGCGCGCTCTGCTTTCGGCGTGCCGCACCACCTCGAACCATGCGGTTCTGCACACGGACCGGTCAGTGATGCCAAAGCGCCGCAATCTGTGGTCGTCCTGGAACTATCTGCGTTTGCCGCACGAAGAGGGCGACAGACTGAGTGTCTCCTATTGGATGAACAGGCTGCAGCCATTGCCGACCGACACCCAGTTCTTTGTAACGCTGAACGCGGGCGAGGCTGTCGACGAGCGCCACAAGCTTTTCGAATGCCATTACGAACACCCGCTGTTCGACAATGCCGCGATTGCTGCCCAGTCGGATATGCATTTTATTCAGGGCCACAATCACACTTGGTTTGCCGGCGCATGGCTGGGTCATGGCTTCCATGAGGATGGCATTCAGTCAGGCCTTGCGGTGGCGGAGCGGCTCGGCGAGGTGACCCGGCCCTGGTACGTATCGGGCGCCAATGATCGCGTGGCTCATAACTGGGCGGGCGAGAGCGAGCATCTGGAGGCTGCCGAGTGAGCGAAGCCGCCGTCATTTATCGCGGGGAGGTGGTGCATCGCCGGACGCGGCCGAAGCAGCACAAACTGCGTTACCGCGTGTTCTCGATGCTGGTCGATGTCGACCGGCTTGAAGAACTCGGCAGGACCCTGCGGCTGTTCTCGTTCGGGCGTTTCAACCTGTTCTCGATCAAGCCCGAAGATCATGGCCACCGTGACGGACGCTCGATCTCGGGTTTTGCCTGGGACAGGGTGCGTGCCGCCGGTCTCGAGGACGTGGTCAAGCGTATCGACATGCTCGCCTATCCCCGCATGTTCGGCTACGCCTTCAATCCGATCACCGTCTTTTATGCCCGCGACGCAGAAGAGCGCGTGCGGCTGATCATCTATGAAGTCTCCAACACTTTCGGCGAACACCACATTTATCAACCGCCGGCGCCCGACCCTGAAACGGGAACTGAACCCATCGCCCAGCGGACGCAAAAGCGATTCTTCGTCTCGCCGTTCAACACCCTTGATGGCGAGTATCGCTTTTCGGTCACACCGCCGGGCGAGAATGTGCATGTGGGGATCGTCCTCGATGACGGCGAGGGCCCGATGCTGACTGCCCATTTTAGCGGGGTTCGCCAGCCTGTTAGCGATTTTGCGCTCGTCCGTCTCGCTCTTGCATATCCCTTTATGACAGCTAAAGTGCTCGCCGGTATTTATTGGGAGGCCTTCAGGCTGTGGCTAAAGGGTGTGCCCCCAACGCTGCATTTGCGGCGCAAACGGCACAGAAAGAACCCCGCGCCGCACCGTCTGGGGTAGTATTTTATGAGTGACACAGCGTCACGGATCAGGACGCGCCCGTCGAGCCTTTCGACGCGTCTGGTTTCCTATTTTCTCGACATGATCGGTGCGACCTGGGTCGGCCACCCGCGCCATGGTGCGGTGACCTTTGTGCTGCCTTCCGGGCGCACCCGGACGATCGGCAACCCGTCCACCGGGCCGCATTCGACAATCAAGCTCAACAATTTCAAGCTTTTGAACAAGGGTCTTCAACGCGGAACTGTCGGTTTCGCAGAGGCCTATATCAAGGGCGATATCGAGTGCGATGACCTGACGGCCCTGTTCCGGTTCTTCCTCAAGAATCGCTCGCACTTGACCAAGGCCAATCCGGGCCTGTTCCGGCGCGCTGCGCAGGATGTCGCCTTTCACCTGTCGCGGCGCAACACCAAGGAACAGGCCAAGCAGAACATCGCCGAGCATTACGATCTCGGCAACGACTTCTATTCGCTCTGGCTCGACCCGACGATGACCTACTCCTCGGCTTATTTCGAATCCGGGGATCAGTCGCTCGAAGATGCGCAGCGCGCCAAATACCGCCGCGTGGCGGAAATGGCCGGAATGACCGAAGGGGCTTCGGTGCTCGAGATCGGCTGTGGTTGGGGCGGCTTCGCCGAGGAGACGGCAGCCAATATCGGCGCCAGCGTGCGCGGCATCACCCTGTCGAACGCGCAGCTCAAATTTGCCCGCGACCGGATCGAGAAGAAGGGGCTCGGCAACCGGGCGACCTTCGCTTTCGAGGACTATCGCGACACAAAGGGTGAATACGATCACATCGCATCCATCGAAATGATCGAGGCCGTGGGCGAAGAGCACTGGCCGCAATATTTCGGTGCCCTGCATGACCGGCTGAAGCCCGGCGGCACCGCCTCGATCCAGGCCATCACCATCAAGGAAGCCGATTTCGAGCATTATCGGCGCAATGTCGATTTCATCCAGCGCTACATTTTCCCCGGCGGCATGCTGCTGACCAAGGAAGCCATGAAGGAGCAGGGCGACAGGGCAGGGCTGGTGCTCGAACAGGTCGACTGCTTCGGCCAGTCCTATGCCAATACGCTTCGGCTCTGGTACGACCGTTTCCTCGAAGTCTGGAATGCCATCGCCAAGCTTGGCTTCGACGAAGAATTCAAGCGCAAATGGGTCTACTACCTCAATTATTGCGAAGCGGGATTCGCTGAGGGTTCGATCGACGTCGGCATCTACCAGTACCGCCGCCCGGCCTGATCCTCAGTCCTTCGTATCGAGGTGCGGGTTGGCCAATCCGGCTACCAGACGCACCAGTTCGCTCTGGCGGGAGACCTCGGTCTTGAGGAAAACCGCCTTGATCTGGTTGCGCACCGTGTGGATGCTGACCCCACGCTGTTCGGCTATCTCGTTGAGCGTCATTCCCTGGAACAGGGCCCAGGCCAGGTCCGCCTCGGTTCGGGTCAGCCGGTAACGGCTGGCCAGCAGCTTTCGAGCAATTTCGTCGGGTGTGTCGGCCAGTTCGAGGCACATGATGGCTGCCGGCCGCAGCTGGAGGTTGAACTCCGGAAATTCGTCTTCCAGTTGCTCCCGTCCGGAAAAGGGAACCACCGTCACCTCATAGCTCAGAAGATGCCGGACGTCGGTTGCGCTCAGCGAATGGGGGATCTCCGCAGGCGATGAAGCCGCGATCGCCTCACGGACCTTGTCCATCTGTGCGTCGGCAACGGGATCGAGAAAGCCCGGCTCGCCGGCCTTGGAAAGACTCAATAGTGTGCCACGTTCGATCAGTTCCGCCGCCTTGGGATTGATGTGACAGGCCTGGCCCTTGCTATCAAGCACGATCACGGCACTTGAGAGGACATTGAGGAACTGCTCGTAGTCGGAGCGCACAATGCTGTCGCCGAAGGAACGCATCAGCGAAAACGAGCGCTTGAGGTGCGGCGCGACCTCGGACAACAGCCTTGTGAGAGGCAATCCGAGGCGTTCGTCGTCTCGCGGATTGAAATTTCCAGCGAGCGCGAAAAAACGCGGCCCGTCATTGAACAGGTTAACCCCGCGGCCGGCCTGGATGTCATCCTGAGGCGCCACCCAGTCATTGTAGAACTCGGTACGCAGAAACGCGTGGCGCTCAATCAGGTCGTCACCGGCATAGACCCGCCCGGGGCTCTGGCCGGCCAGCCCTGGGGCCAGCGGATTGATCGCCGAATAATGGGCAAGGAAGCTTGAAATGCAGTCAGGATCGAAGCCGGAGAATCTTAAGCCGATGTCGCGGCGACGGCGCAGATCGTGACCCCACATACTGAGCCGGATTCCGGGAATCTGCCGGTCGATTTCATCAAGAACTCGCTGCCAGGACCATCGTCCCAGCGCGGCACCATATCCCGCCTGCACGACAGCGGAATGCCCTGCTGAATCTCCAAAATACACGCTGCGTCCTCAACCCCTGATTGCTCTCTCGACGCGGTGCCCGTTCCCCCCCGGAACACAGGCGACCACAGAGCCGTCGGCAAACATAACCGGGTGCAAACTGCGATAAATGACCAAAATGGACCATAGAAGAACCTGCGGCATCTACAGCTTACGTCTGTACAGCCAGTTCAATTGCGAGATCAATGAATTAAGCGCTAATGAAAATAACGAAAACTGTGAAAGTTCCGCGCATTCAGGGGCAGTAAACGCATCCGTCCACGCAGGATCTGTTCAACAACATACGTGTTTTCCGCAGATCAAGGCCGATATCAGGGACGCATTTCTAGCGTGACTGCGCTATTGCGCCGCGGCACCTGTACGCGCTTATTGGGTCGGCGGAATACCCGCAGGGCCCTCCGGTTTCACTGATCGCCGGCGTGGTTTGGCGTCCGAAAGGTGATTCGGCTCAATTGTCGTTTCGGCTCGCCAGAAAAAGGTTCGGGGTGTTTCAGTCATCTGCCAGCAGATGGCATTTGGGCGGCGAGGACGGGTGGATGGTCTACCGCCCGTCTTCGCCCTTTTCCTTTTGCCCTTCTTTCGACTTGCCGTCGCTGCTTGGCAAAACCCGGCGCATGCCGGCAAAAAACAGCGGATAGGGCAGCAGCTTAACCAGTTTCAGAAGCCACACGAAGCGTCTCGGGAACGCGACCTCGAACTTATCCGTGTCGAGGAGACCGCGGACCAGCCGGTCGACAGCATCGTCCAGTTCGAGAATGAACGGCATCGGGAAATCGTTTTTCGCCGTGAGATCGGTTTTGACGAAGCCCGGGTTCACCAGCCGGACGCGAATCCCATAGGGCTCCAACTCGGTATGTGCTGTCTCGGCAAAGTGGATCAGCGAGGCCTTGGCGGCGCCATAGGCCCCACTCGCGGGGATGCCGAAATAGCCGGCCACCGAGGCGATGAGTGCAATCTCACCGCTCCGCCGAGCCTTCATCGATGGCAGAACGGCGGCGACGGTGTTGACCGCGCCCAGGAAATTGACGGTGAAGACGTTGCGGAAGGCCTCAGGATCATATTCGGCAACCGTGTTGGGCTGCCAGTTCGCCGCGCCAAAGACGACGAGATCGACCGGTCCCAATTCTTTTTCGACGGCCTCGAAAACGGCCTTGGTGCCCGCTGCATCCGACACGTCGAGGGCGAAGGCATGCAGGCGATTATTGTTGTGCGCGATTTCTTCGAGACGTTCCTGGCGGCGGGCCGAGATGGCGACTTCATAACCCCGCTTGGCCAGGCGGTTGGCCAGCCCCGCACCAATGCCGGAGCTGGCCCCGATGACCCAAGCGACTTTGTTGCTATTGGACAAGGTCAAAGACCTGTCAGCGGCTGCAGAACCCGCATCAACCGGCTCTTGAACGCCAAAGGCGCATCGAGAGCGACCAGGCAGATGCAGTCTTCACCTTCCTCGGCAATCGGTTGATGATCGACATCATCGTCATGGTCGGCGAGATCGCCGGCGGCAAATCGGCCAAACCGGTCATTATAGGCACCCGAGAGGATGAGCGTCAGCTCATGTCCGCCATGTCCGTGCTCGGGCATGGCCGCACCGGCACCGACCTTCAGCAGCACAAGGCGCGAATGACTGTTGGCCGGCACTTCCAGTTCGGCGAGCCAGGCCTTGGGCCCCTTGCGTTTCCACTCGATGCTCTCGAGGCCGCCCTTCAGATACGGCGCGAGCGGGGAGGGCACGCCCTCATGCCGCTTGATGGGGGCCGGACGAGGTTCCTCTTCGGGCGAGCCGTCGAGCGCCGAAAGCAGCCGGTCGAGCGCATCGGCGCCAATCTTGGCCTCGGCTTCCTTTTCCAGGATAGCGCCGCCGACATCCTCGAGATGCGCGACTTCGCCCCGGCAGGCACCACACATCGCCAGATGTGTCGCGATCACGACGGTATAGGCCTGATCAAGCGTGCCCGCGGCGTATGCCATCAAGGTTTCGGGCTGAGGGTGATGCGCAACGGTCATTGCAGATCTCCCAAAACTGGTCGCAGTTTCTCATAGGCAAGCCGCATGCGCGACTTGACCGTTCCCAGCGGCAGGCCGAGCTTCTCGGCGATCTCGGTCTGGGAGAGGTCGTGTTCGTAGGACAGGCTGAGTATTTCCATCTGCTCCTTGGGCAAAATTGCCAGTGCCGCCTTGACGCGGCTCACGGTTTCATTGGTTTCAATGATCTGCTGGCTCGAAGGCGCATCGCTTTCGATTTCAATCGCCTCGACATCCGCATAGGGACGTGAAGACAGACGCCGGACGTGATCGATCCGCAGATTACGGGCGATCGTGTATATCCAGGTGCTCGCGGCGCCTTTGCGGCGAGCATAGAGATGCGATTTTCTCCACACGGTCAGCATGGTTTCCTGCACCAGATCATCAGCCAGCGCCTCGTTAGCCCCGAGCCGCAGCATCATTGATTTCAGTTTCGGTGCGAACAACGTGAACAGGGCGGAAAGCGCCTGTTTGTCCCGATGCTCGGCGACACGGAGCAGGAGCGCCGAGGCATCAGCCTGTGGCGCCTGAACGGGCGTCGAGCCCCGATCTGGAGCTTCATTCATAGAAGCCGCGTACATGACCTGTCTCCGCTTCGCAACGAGATTTACGCGTCGCCGAACGGAACGGATCACAGGAAATGCAGTTGATAGGAGGAATGTATGGCCGGTTGGTCACCGGCTTCTGTCCGCGCATGTATTTCGAGCCTCAAGAGACGACCTTCGCAGCTTCCAGCATAGCACCCGGGAGCAGACCATTATGTGGAAAACCGCCACTTCAGCGCCGTCATGCACATGCGGGCTGGTTCTGGGCCGGGAAAACTGCAAGGGCTTGTCATAAAGCCGTCACAGACCGCCGGTCGCCGACAGACCCACTGCACCAAGACAGTCGCCGATGAACAAGACCGCGCTCGACAAGGACCTCAAAAAGGTCGCCAGTCTCGAAACCGCCACCCACGATATTTCGCGGCAGCTCGCCGCGCCGGGCCTTGCGGCGTTGTTCATTCTCGCTGCGCTGATTTACGCGCTGTTCTCTTTTGCCGGCGGCCCGTTCTCCTACCTGGTAATCACCGGCGCGGTGATATCCGCATATATGGCTCTCAATGTCGGCGCCAACGATGTGGCCAACAATATGGGTCCGGCGGTCGGGGGCAGGGCATTGACCATGGTCGGGGCGCTGGCCATCGCGGCCGTCTGCGAAGCGGCCGGGGCGCTGCTGGCCGGCGGGGACGTGGTGACGACGGTCTCAAGCAAACTGCTGACCAACGAACTGAACCTGTCGGCGCGCGACTTCATTCTGGTGATGAGCGCGGCCTCGCTCGCTTCGGCCATGTGGATCCACATCGCGACCTTCCTGAATGCGCCGGTCTCGACAACCCATTCCGTGGTCGGCGGCGTGGTTGGTGCCGGCATTGCCGCCGCCGGCTTTTCGGTCGTCGCCTGGCCAGTCATCGGCACGATTGTTCTGTCCTGGATCATCTCGCCGGTTTTTGGCGGCCTGCTGGCCTCCGCACTGCTGGCGGTCGCGCATATCACAATTCTCGACAAATCCGACAAGCTGAGCGCCGCCAAGCGCTGGGTGCCGGTCTTCGTCGGGCTGATGACGGGCGTGTTCGCCATGTATCTGGCGACCAAGGGCCTCAAGCGCATCTGGGCCCCGGGCTTGCCGCTCGTGCTGGTGCTCGGGCTGGTTGCCGGGCTGGCCGCCTATGCCGTCTCGGTGCCCTGGATCGGGAACCGGGTGCCAGGCCTTGAAAACCGAACCAAACATGTCAGCGGGTTATTCCGCCTTCCACTGATCATGGCGACGGGTCTTTTGTCTTTCGCCCACGGGGCCAACGATGTCGCCAATGCCGTGGGGCCGCTGGCTGCGATCGTCGCGGCGGCGGAAACGGGTCTCGCCAGCCCCGAGAAAGTCGCCTTGCCCCTCTGGGTTTTGGGGATCGGTGCCATAGGCATCGCGGTCGGCTTGGCCCTGTTTGGCCCCCGCCTCATCCGAATGGTCGGTGAAAAGATCACCAAGATGAACGAGGTCCGCGCCTTCTGTGTCGCGCTGGCTGCTGCCGTGACGGTGCTGATTGCGTCGGCGCTCGGCCTGCCTGTCTCATCGACCCACGTGGCGGTGGGCGCCATCTTCGGTGTCGGTTTCCTGCGGGAATGGGCTTCCAATGAAAGCATTCGCAATCCGCCATTGAAGGTGAATGTGCCTGAGGCGCGCTCGGACCAGTTCAACCAGACCGCCGAAGAAGCCGTGAAACAGCTTCAGGGCCGCGACAAGCGCCGGCTCGTCAGGCGTCAGCACGCACTCGGGATTGCGGCAGCGTGGATCATCACGGTGCCCGCCTCGGCGCTGGTGTCCGGCCTGCTCTATGCGGTGATGCGGCTGTTGCCCGGCACCTGATTGCTGCGCAAGAGCGATTTGTTGAACTCCGCAGCGACCCTGGCTGCGGCCTTGCTGGCCATCAGTCGCCGCACCTGAGGCAGGAGCGCCCAGTGGCGGAACCGTTGGTCCTCCTCAGGCCAGTCATCGACCTGTTCGGTGACCAGCATCGGAAACAGGTGGACGCGCACGAGGCTTTCGGCCTTGTTGTTCTTGGTGTGCACATAGTTGCCGACCGCCTCTGAGGCGATCTGACCGCGAATGCCGGCTTCTTCCCATGCTTCCTGGGCTACGGTTTCCTGAGCAGTCAGCCCCTCGATCGGCGATCCCTTGGGGAAAACCCAATTGGCGCTGCGCCGCGAGGTGATCATCAGGAATGCCACCTGGTCATCGATCACCCGATAGGGGATCGCGCCGAACTGGCTGCCCTCCGGTTCTCCTGAGTTGGACATGAAGATCGATTTGGCAATTCTGACCAAAGGCATTGATGGCGGTCCGTTGAGTTGCGGGGCGAATCGTAGGGCGTCTATTGCAGCCTGCTCTGCGCGATTTTCCAAGCCCGCATTACGGCGAGCATTGATCCGGAGGAAACTGACACTGTTGCCCGCTCGGCGTCGTGCCGGGCGAAATAAATCGTGGCACGTATCGAAGGCAGGATTTTGAAGGCCCAGCCGAGCGTAAAGCGGGCCGACCGCTCTGGCCATCCTTGCGGAGGCATTGAGCGGAGCGAAATCGCCGGGGGGAAAGGTGGCGCGCCCAAGGGGAATCGAACCCCTGTTTCCGCCGTGAGAGGGCGGCGTCCTGACCGCTAGACGATGGGCGCGGAAGCTGCAGCGTATACGCCTCCTCGGTGTCAGGTTCAAGGGGCATGCAAAGGGCCTTCAAAAAGGCTCTGGCCTTACGTGAACGCCAAGCATCGCCGCCGACACCTTCGGGCACAGGATGCTCGACAAGCAAAGCCTTGAAAGGCTTGATTTCCATGGGGGAAAGAAGTGGCGCGCCCTACGGGACTCGAACCCGTGTTTCCGCCGTGAAAGGGCGGCGTCCTAGACCGCTAGACGAAGGGCGCGGCGACGTGGGCATCCGTATATTGGGCAGCCGCTCATCGCGCAAGGGCCAAAATCGCTTTTTTTCAGATCAATTCGGGTTGCCCGCAAATTGACGTTAGCAGCCGCTGCAAATTGCCATTAGCAACCACTGAATGTGACCGGTCCGCGATAGCCAGAAGGACGGTCGCGCACATCCACATGGATGAATTTGCGGCCCGGATAACAGCCGAGGCCACCCACACCTCTATCGTTTTTCATGAAGGCGATGAGGCGCGATTTCGGAACCCCGGGAATGAAGATATCCGCGGCCATGCACTTCATGTGATAGGAGGAGCTGGCGCCGTTGACCTTGGCGTTGTGCCAGGGCGTACGATAGCCCGAAGTGACCACCACCGGCTTGCGGAAATGGCGTTCGGCACGGCCAAGCGTCATGCGCAGGCGGGGACCGAGACAGAAGGTTTCGACCCCGTCATGTTCGACATAGAGCCCGGCTTTCTTCTTGTAGGCGAGATGGCCGAAAGAGGCGCACCCGGCCACGAGAACAGCGATCATGAAGAATGAAATGACGTGCCGCATGGTTCGATCCCTGCCGCGTGGTTTCGAAACAATGAACGCGGCAGGGACAAACCTAGTTATTCAAGGCTAACGGGGGCTCAAGAAGAGCGGTTAATTTCCCGTAAAATCGATTACCACTCGCCGGTATTGGGCATGGAGGCCCAGGGTTCCTGCGGCTCCTTGGCCTCGCCTTTTTGCAGCAGCTCGACAGAAATGCCGTCTGGCGACCGCACAAAGGCCATATGCCCGTCGCGCGGTGGGCGGTTGATGGTAACGCCCATGTCCTGAAGGTGCTGGCACAGGGCGTAGATATCGTCGACCTCATAGGCAAGGTGACCGAAGTTCCGGCCGCCCGAATATTCTTCGGGGTCCCAGTTATGGGTGAGTTCGACATCGGAATGGTCGCCCGGCGCCCTCAGGAAGATGAGGGTGAACCGGCCTTTTTCGTGATCCATGCGCCGGCGTTCCTCGAGCCCGAGGCCCTCGCAATAGAAACGCAGGCTCTCCTCGACATTGCTCACGCGCACCATGGTGTGGAGGTATTTCAAGGCAATTCTCCTGACTCAAATCTGATTTGATGAGACTGAAACGGGCATGATCGGGTGAGACATGACAGCCCCGGACGGGCCGCGCAAGGGACCGAATGGTGGACGGTTCGGGCAGGGATTCACAATTCCTTGCAAAACGCTTAACTTCATGGACTGAATCGGCCAAACTGGTTTTGGTTAAGTGGCGGCCGGACGAGTTGACGGCGTACCGAGTATGAAGAGGCGTGAACACGATGGGGGCGAAATTCACGACCGAAGTCGAGGAGGCGGAAAACGATTCCGTCGAACTCGGACGCGACCGTGGCAATAGCGGCGCGGATCTGCATGCCGGCGCGCAAGGCACGGTCGATGTCGTTGAGGTCACCGGGTCGATCAAGTGGTTCGATGTGGCCAAGGGCTTCGGCTTTATCGTGCCCGACAATGATCTTCCGGATGTTCTTGTTCATGTGACGTGCCTGCGGCGCGACGGCTACCAGACGGCCTATGAGGGCGCACGTGTGGTCTGCGAGGCACTGGCTCGCCCTGGTGGATTGCAGGCCTTCAGAATCCTGTCGATGGATGAATCGACAGGCAAGCATCCTTCCCAGCTTCCCGATGCCCGCACTCATGTCTCGGTAGAACCGTCATCGAGCCTCGAGCGGCTGGAGGTGAAATGGTTCAACCGTGTGCGCGGCTTCGGTTTCCTCACCGCGGGTGAGGGGCATCCCGACATCTTCGTGCACATGGAAACCCTGCGCCGCTATGGCATGACCGAGTTGCGCCCCGGCCAGTTCGTGCTTGCGCGCTATGGCGAAGGCCCCAAAGGCCTCATGGTTGCCGAAATCCGGCCCGATGGTTGGGGTGAGGGACCGTCCTCTCACTAAGCTGCGGCGAGGCGGCATGCTCCGCCGCCGTTTCATTTTGGTTGCATCATATCGGACGAAGCCCTGACGGCTGTTCGTTCGCGCGATGCTCGACCCGGAGTACTCCGCGTGGCAACTTCCTGGCTTCACAAGGCAGCGATGATTGCGTCTGTGCTGGCGCCGCTGGCGCTTGCCGGTTGCATGGGCGGTGCGGATGAAGGCACGGTTATTGCTCGCACGGCGGATGGTAGCGAACACCGGTTTGCCGTTCAGATTGCGGACACCCAAGACAGCCGCCGCCAGGGCCTGATGTTTGTCACCGAGCTCGGGGCAAACGAGGGCATGTTGTTCGACTTCAAGGAAGAGCGGCAGGTTGCCTTTTGGATGCAGAACACACTCATTCCGCTCGATATGATATTTGCGCGCAGCGATGGCACCATTGCCAATGTGCACGCCAATGCCCGGCCGCGCGATACCACTTCGATCCCTTCGGACGGCGCAGTGCAGTTTGTTCTTGAAATTCCGGGCGGCCGGTCCGCCGAGATCGGGCTCAAGGCGGGTGACACGCTTGTGCACCCTCGCATGAACGCGGGCGAATAATCCGAATTATTTCAGAATGTTACGTCTTGGGCTGGAATCAGTCTCTCAGGCGCCAATGGCCGTCATCGCCAGCCGGTCGATGACCATGCAGTGCAACATCGCTGTCAGATGAAGGCTTGCGCCGGCGACAACGAAGCCGTGCCAGACCGCGTTCTGGAACCGCAATCGGCTCCAAAGATGAAACACCAGCCCCAGCGAATAAACCACGCCTCCGGCAACGATCAGCCAAAGCGTTGCGGTGGGAAGGGTGTCGGCCAGCAGTTGGATGGCGATGACCCCCGACCACCCGATGGCAAGATAGAGCGGGATGGCAATGCGCCCGAAGCGCTGTGGAATGGTGAGTTTGAGCGCCATGCCCACGATTGCCCCGCCCCAGACGAGTGCTGACAGGATCACCCCGATCGAGGAATCGCGGATCAGCACAAGGAAGGGGGCATAGGTGGCGGCGATAAACAGGAAGATCGCAGCCTGATCAAACCGCGCCAGCACATCTTTCGCCCGGGATTCCGGCCAAAGATTGTAGGCCAGCGAGACGCCGAGAAGCGTGAGAAGTGAAACCACGTAAAGGATGAGAGCCGGGGCCTCTTCGCGCGCCGTGTAGGCGACGGCGAACGCGATCAGGACGGAGCCGAGCGCCAGGGTGAGGGCAAACCCTATGGTGTGAATGACGCCGTCTGCAATCAGCTCCCCGCGCGAGAAGCTGAGGTGCTGCTTCCGCCACCATGATTTGAGCTGATCGAGTTCGTGTTGTGCGTTCATTCGGTTGGTCTCGTACCTATTCTATCGGGTGGGTATGAACAAAGCCTGATCCTAGGTCATTGCACCGGGACGGCAATTTCAAGGCCGCACGACTGCAATGATGACGGCAGAGGCGCTGGTGTGGCCAATCTGCGGCGCCCAAACAACGGTCGAGGCGTGCAACGGGCGAGGTCGGCAACGGTCGAGGCGGGCATTGGGGGCGGGAATGGAGTGAGGCGGGGAAGGGGACTGACAGCCGTCTCAATTCGGTCTAGAAGGACCGCCGACGGCCCCGTAGCTCAGCTGGATAGAGCAGTAGCCTTCTAAGCTATTGGTCGCAGGTTCGAATCCTGCCGGGGTCGCCACTCCCCGCGGTGGCAGAACCACTGGCAAAGCCCGCCTTTTCGTGCACACTGACCCGGTCATTTATCAGCCGAGGCTCAACCGCGTGTCCTATCGCGACGATCTTCTCAAATCGATCCAACAGCAGATCGAACAGAAGCTGCGCGAATATGACGGGCAATTGCCTGCCGATACCCGCGATCAGATCGAGAATTTCCTTGCGATCGGTCGAAAACGCGGCGAGACCGCGCGGGCCGGCCGGGTGCCGGACAGCTCAAGCACACCCGAATTCGTCAGCGATCGCCCGGATACGCACCCCGCGCCGATCGTTGCAAAGCCTGTGCCCCGGCCAAAGGCACCAGAGACGCAACCCGAGCCGGATCGCTCTACCGGGGTTGCCCGCATTGTCGGGCTCGAAACCGGGGCACTCAGCTGGCTGATCGGCGGTGCGGCGCTTGGCGGCATCGCAGCGCTCACCATTGGCCGGCTCGGCAAGATCAGGCGGCAATCCGAATTGCTCGCGGCTCTCACCATCACGCAGGAGCGCCTTGGCGCGCAGACATATGAAGGGTTTCTCGACTGGCTTTGTGACACCGATCAGGAATGGGATGCGGCTGGCGGATTGCTGGACACGCTCATCGATGCGGGAATTGTCGAGGAGCGCGAGGCCGAAGGGCAGACTTATCTCTGGGTCGATGGCAACAATCCGGCGCTCAAGGCGCACTGGGATCGCGTTGAACGTCTTCAGGAAAAGGTGGAAGCGCTCTGATGCCTGCGGCCTCAGGTCTTGAGCGCCGTCGTACCGCGAACGACCAGCTCGGCATCGAGAAAATGGCTGCGCGGCGGCGTCGCGTCCGGATCGGTCAGGACCTGAATGAGTGCCTCAGCGGCCAGTGACCCGATTCGCGCCCGGTCCTGGTGCATGGTGGTCAGGCCCGGCCAGATCTTCTCGGCGACCATGATGTCGTCGAACCCGCCCACCGAAACGTCCCGCGGCACCTTGAGGCCGGCAGTCCGGATTTCGGAGATAAACCCGACCGCCATCATGTCGTTCGAACAGAATACCGCAGAAGGGCGATCGGAAAGGGCCAGGAATTGCTGGGCTGCCGCCGCGCCGGATTCAAGGCTGAAATCGCCTTCGATGATCAGCTCGTCCTCGACCGGTATGCCGTGGGCAATCAGTTCCTCGCGATAACCCTTCAGCCGCGCCGCGCGCACGATACTGTCGGGATCACCTGTGATGTGAGCGATGCGCTGGTGGCCAAGTTCGATCAGGTGACGCACCATCTTGCGCGACGCGCCGACATTGTCCGACTTGATGACCGGCAATTGCGAGGCGAGCCCGGGTCTTTCCTCGCAGGCGAGGATGATCGGGGGCACTTCGTCGGGATCGTGCAGTGCCAACAGGCCATCAAGCGCGATGGAGCCGTCCAGCACCAGAACGCCGTCGACACGATGGGACTGCAGATGCTCGGCAAGTTTGGAGCCGGCCTCACCGGCCTGCTTGCGGCTCGCGATCAGCGTGGCAAATCCTGCCTCGCTCGCTGTGCGCTCAATGGCGTCGAGCATGACCGAGAAGAACGGATTGCCGATATCCGGCAGGGCGACCAGAAGCGTGTTGGAGTTCTGCTTGCGCAGGCTGCGGGCGGCCTGGTTGACCGTGTAGCCGGTTTCCCGCACGGCAAGGGTTACCCGTTGACGTGTCGCGTCTGACACGCGCGTGGGATCGGTCAGCGCACGGCTGACGGTCGCCGTCGACACACCAGCCGACCGGGCAACATCCTGAATGGTGGGCAGCCTTTTGTGCACGCCTCCCTCACTTGCGAGAGAATCCCGCAACGGCGCCGGTCCCGCCCCCGGCGGCCGGTTTTGTTCTTGACGGTCGTAGCCGCGCTGTCAATTCCACTGTTGCACAAACGGCACGCGAATAACATCGCGCATGCCGAATGAAGGGCGCGCGCAAAGCCAGATAATTGAATAATATCAGAAACTTGTCACAAAATGACGGTATCGCGATGCGGCGCAAGATGATTTACCAATGCGGCAAACTGTCCGCATACAAGCGTACCGCTTTGCGTCAGTGCGTCCAGGGCAAGCGGCGGTCGGCGCGGAAATTGTCCGAATAGGCGACCTTCTTTTCGGTCGGCTTGTGCGGCTTTTGCACCTGGTAGTCCACCCCGACGCGCTTGGCATAGGCTTCGGCCTGCTCGAGGGTATCGAAGGTCAGTTTGACCTGGCTGTTCATGTCACCCGAGGAGGTGTAGCCCATCAGCGGATCGATATCGCGCGCGCTCGCCGGTTCGAACACCAGCACCCAGTGCTTGGTCTTGCCACGGCCGGACTGCATGGCGTTGCGGGCGGGCTGATAGATGCGAGCGGTCATGATCCATCCTCATCGTCATAACAGGCAGGCGGCGGTGCTGGTCGGAGTAGCAAGATTCGAACTTGCGACCCCTGGTTCCCAAAACCAGTGCTCTACCAGGCTGAGCTATACTCCGGGCAACCGCGCATGCGCGGCTCCCGATTACACATTCTTGTCGGCCTCGGCAAGCCATGATACCCGGCCTCCTGGCCCATCGTCGAGGGCCGAGCACCTGCGTGAGAGAAACCAGGATATCCTGCCCCGTCGACAGGGCGGCAAATGCCGTGAGAGGTGAAGCGTGCCAATGAGTGAAACTGGCCCGGAATCCGGCGCCTCACGGGGCACACGCCGTTACCTGACGATCGCAGCACTTGGCCTGTTGGTGCTTGTTTTCACCATCGTCGTGGCCAGTTTCGCCGATGAAGCGCTCACCCGGACACTCGTCGCCTGGCCCGCCCCTGAGCGCGCGTTTTTTGCCTGGCTGACCCAGTGGGGCGAATCCCAGTGGGTGCTGGTGCCGGCTCTTGTATTGGCCCTTGTCGGCCTCGCCGCGCGGTTCATCCCCATGGCTATGACACCGAAGGCGATGATCCGCGCCACCGGTGCTGCAGGGGCGCTGATGTTTTTCGG
Organism: Cucumibacter marinus DSM 18995; assembly: GCF_000429865.1. GTDB lineage: Bacteria > Pseudomonadota > Alphaproteobacteria > Rhizobiales > Devosiaceae > Cucumibacter > Cucumibacter marinus. Next base: position 470,486 of record NZ_AUCR01000001.1, on the reverse strand, counting down.
CGTTGGCCTGCCTGGACTTGCGGCCTCGCTCCTCAAGCGCCTGATCGGGCGCGCGCGTCCGATTCATCTCGATGATGCGGGCGTCCTCGGGTTTTCCCCGGCTTCGTTTGGAGACTGGACGTTTCAGGGTTTCCCCTCGGGGCACGCAACGACGGCCTTTGCAACGGCAGTAATCGTCGGCGTGCTGTTCGGTAAACGCCAGACCTGGTGGATCTGGATTGTCGCCGTTCTGATGGCACTGTCACGAATCGTGACCGGTGCACATTACCTGACCGATGTGCTCGCGGGTGCCACGTTAGGGACTTTCGGGGCCATGTGGGTCGCCACAGTCTGGGCGCGGCGATGGCGCATACCGGACCGCGATGGGAAGGGGCCGGGCCGGCTGGCCGCCCCCTTCCGTCGGTTCTTGCGGCGGCTCCGCCGTCAAGCGCTGAGATAACGCTCCAAGGCGCCTTTCAGATCGGATTTGAGGTCTTCGGGGTCTTCGAATCCGATATGAATCCGCACGCACGGACCGTTCTCGGTCCAAGGTACGGCTGTCCGGGTCGGACGTGGATCGAAGGGCAGCACAAGGCTTTCGAATCCACCCCAGGAATACCCCAGCCCGAACAGTTCGAGCCCGTCGATCATCGCCGCCAACGCATCAGGTGACCGCTCCTCCAGAATTATCGAGAACAGGCTGCCGGACCCTTCAAAATCGCGTTTGAAAATCGAATGCCCGGGACATTCGGGCAGGGCAGGGTGAAGCACCCGCTTCACCCCTGGCTGCTCGCCGAGCCAGCGGGCCATTTCCAGCGCGCGTTCCTGATGCGCGGCCATGCGGACGGCCAAAGTGCGCAAGCCACGGCTCACCAGCGCGGCGTCATCCGGCGAAACCGAAAGCCCTAAGGATCGGTAATCCTCGAGCATCGGATTGGCCCAGCGCTCATTGGTGGTGATGGTCCCGAACAGGACATCGGAGTGCCCGCCAAACATTTTTGAGCCTGAATGGACCACGATATCCGCGCCCAATTCCAGCGGGCGGTAGAACAGAGGTGTTGCCCAGGTGTTGTCAGCTATGATCGCGACGTCGGGACCGACCGCAGCCCGGATCGCAGGAATATCCTGTATTTCAAAGGTTAGGGACCCAGGGCTCTCAACAAATATTGCCTTAGTCTTGGCAGTGATCAATTCTGACAATTCAAAACTTGCCAATGGGTTGAAAAAACGGGCCGTGATTCCGAAGCGATTCAAGTGTTTTTCAGCAAAGTTGCGGGTCGGTTCATAAGCGCTGTCGCTGATCAGAATTTCATCACCTGCACCGACGCAAATCGACAATGCGAGAGAGATTGCGGACATCCCTGAAGGGGTGCAACGCGTTACCGCACCACCCTCAAGCGTGTTTACGATCTCCTCGGCTCCGCGGCTGGTCGGCGTGCCGTGTCGACCGTATTTGTAGGGCCGGTCGCCGGATTTGAGCTGTGCAAGGTTGTCAAACAGGACCGTTGAGCCCCGGACCACCGGGGTGTTGACAAATCCTGCCTGGCTTGCGGGGTCACGGCCTGAGTGGGTGAGGACCGTTTGATGTGAAAACCGTACGCCTTTTGGCGTCATGCTTGAATTTCCCTCAATAGAACACAGTATTTCGTTGCGGTTTGTTGAGGCACCCGCCGGCCGACGTGGGCAAAGCCCGCAAACCACTTGACCCCCGCCGAAAAGTGTCATTCCATGACCGCGGTCCCGCAGGGAGAATATGTATCCGGGGCTGCCACTTAGACAGCAACACATACACGTTGCCGTCGCCATATTACAAACAGGGTTAGGAAGAAGGCTACGTTATGAGCAAACGGATCGTAACAATCGCCGTTGGCGCAGCATTGGCATTCACGGTGCAAGCCGCGCAGGCCGATACGCTCGAAGACGTCAAGGAAAAGGGATACGTTCAGTGCGGTGTCACTGAGGGTGTGCCCGGATTCTCGAATCCGGACGAAAACAACGAATGGTCCGGCATCGAAGCCGATTACTGCATGGCGCTTGCCGCTGCAATTTTTGATGACACCAGCGCGGTTCGCTATCGCCCGTTGACGTCCACCGAGCGCTTTACCGCGCTGTCTTCGGGGGAAGTCGACGTTCTGGCACGCACGACCACCTGGACCATGTCGCGCGACACGCAGCTCGGCATCAACTTCACCGGCACCTACTATTATGACGGCCAGGGCTTCATGGTCCGCGCCGCCGACGGTATCACCTCGGCTCTCGAGCTTTCGGGCGCTGCCGTGTGTATCGAGTCCGGTACCACCACCGAGCTGAACGCTGCCGACTATTTCGAAACCAACGGGATGGACTACAATCCCGTCGTGTTCGTGCAGCAGGACGAAGTCGTGAAGGCCTATCAGGACGGTCGCTGCGACGTGTACACCACGGACTCCTCGGCCATTGCAGCCGAGCGTTCGAAGTTCGCCGATCCTTCCGAGCACATCATTCTGCCGGAAATCATCTCGAAAGAGCCGCTCGGCCCGTCCGTTCGTCAGGGTGACGATACCTGGCTGAACATCAACCGCTGGACGCTGTTCGCGATGATCAACGCTGAAGAACTCGGTGTGACCTCGGAAAACGTCGACGAGATGCTGGGTTCCGACAACCCCTCGATCAAGCGCCTGCTGGGCGTTGAGGGCGACTTCGGCACCCCGATGGGCCTGGACAAGGATTGGGCCTATCGCATCATCAAGGCTGTCGGCAACTATGGCGAAAGCTATGACCGCCACATCGGCCCGGACACCGCGATCGGGCTGGAACGCGGCCTGAATGCGCTGTGGACGAAGGGTGGCATTCTCTACGCCCCGCCGATCCGCTAATCACGAAACTCGAACCCGGCGCCCTTGTGGCGCCGGGTTTGCTTTCGGCACACCGCCACTAAGAGCGGTACCGGAAGCCATGTGCGTTCAGCGCATACAGGTGGGGAGTTATGGCAACACAAGACGTTGCACCGCGCCGGGAGTCGCCGAAGACATCGTTCTTCAACGACCCCAAGGTCCGCGGGCTTCTATATCAGGTCATCGTAATCGCGGCGCTAGTCGTATTCGTGGCCTTCATTTGGCAAAACACGCTGGCGAACCTCGCCAAGCAGAACAAGACCACCGGCTTTGATTTCCTTTGGGACACGTCCGGGTTCGACGTCCTTTTCTCGCTCATTCCATATGACCGCAGCTCGTATTATTACCAGGCGCTTCTCGTAGGCCTTCTCAATACCGGGCTCGTGGCCGTCATCGGCATCGTCCTGGCGACCATGCTGGGGTTCTTTGTGGGCGTGGCGCGATTGTCCAACAACTGGCTCGTGGCGCGACTGGCGACCATCTATATCGAGTTGTTCCGGAACATCCCGCTGCTTTTGCAGCTGTTTTTCTGGTACTTCGCGGTGCTCAAATCAATGCCGGGAGTGAAACAGAGCTATGCGTTCTTCGAGGCTGCGTTTCTCAATCAACGCGGTTTCTACGTTCCGGCACCGCTGCCAAGCGAGAATTTCTGGATCGTCGTACTCTCGGTCGTGATCGCCATCGGCGCAGTCTTCTATCTGCGGCGCAGGGCGCGGATTCACCTTGAGGCGACGGGCAACCGCATGCCTGTGGTTCTGCCCGCGATCGGCATTCTCATCGTGCTGCCGGCGCTGGCCTGGCTGCTGTCGGGTGCGACCCTCGACTGGGATCTCCCGCAGCTCAAGGGCTTCAACTATCAAGGTGGGCTGACACTACCGCCTGAGTTCCTGGCGCTGGTGTTCGGGTTGACCATCTACACCTCGGCCTTCATCGCGGAGGTCGTCCGCGCAGGCATCAATTCGGTCAGCCACGGCCAGACCGAAGCGGCGCAATCGTTGGGCCTCAAGGATGGCGACCGGCTCCGCCTGGTGATCATTCCCCAGGCCATGCGGGTGATCATTCCGCCGCTCACCAGCCAATATCTCAACCTGACCAAGAACTCCTCGCTGGCGGCCTTCATCGGCTTCCCCGAACTTGTGAGCGTGTTCATGGGCACAACCCTCAACCAGACCGGGCGCGCGATCGAAGTGGTGGCCATCACCATGTTGATCTATCTCACCCTTTCGCTCGGCACGTCTGCGTTCATGAATTGGTACAATGAACGCGTTCGTCTGGTGGAACGGTAAGGGGGCGGATATGGCCAAGATGCAACAATCATATGTCCGCCAGGAAATGGTTCAGGACCTGCCGCCACCACCGGCGAGTTCCGGTTTTGTCGGCTGGGCGAGGAGAAGTCTGTTCTCCTCGATTTCAAACTCCATTCTGACCATTGTGGCGGCGCTTTTCGTCGTCTGGGCAGGTTATCACCTGTTCCACTTCTTCATTCTCGACGCGGTTTTCGTGGCCGAGGACGGGTCGGCTTGCAAGCTCAAGCCCGGCGCCTGCTGGGCTTTCATCTGGGATCGGATGGACTTCTTCATTTATGGGTTCTTCCCCAAGGATCCCTATTGGGCCTCGACGGATATCTTCTTCGTCTCCGCCTTCATGGAGTACTGGCGCATCAATGTGCTCTTCGTGATCGGCCTGGCATTGCTGGTTCCGTTGCTCATTCCCAGTGTGCCGGGCAAGCTGATCAACGCGCTTCTGTTCTTCATCCCGTTCCCGATCCTGGTGATCGTGCTTCTCAATGGGGGCTGGTTCGGTCTCGAACTTGTTCCCACGGAGAAGTGGGGCGGGCTGACGGTCACGCTGATCATCGGGCTCGTGGGGATCGTCGCTTCGCTTCCGATCGGCATCGTGCTGGCCCTTGGGCGACAGTCCAAGCTGCCTGCGATCAAGACGCTTTGTGTGGTGTTCATCGAAATCTGGCGCGCAGTGCCGCTGATCACGGTCCTGTTCATGGCCTCGGTCATGCTGCCGCTGTTCGTGCCCGAGAACATGACCATCGACAAACTCTTGCGGGCCCTGATCGGGGTGGCGCTGTTCAACTCGGCCTATATGGCCGAGGTGGTCCGTGGCGGGCTTCAGGCCTTGCCGCGCGGCCAGTATGAAGCGGCGTCGGCGCTTGGGCTGAATTACTGGAAGTCCATGGGCTTCATCATTCTGCCCCAGGCCCTCAAGCATGTGATCCCGGGGATCGTGAACACCTTCATCGCCTTGTTCAAGGACACTTCGCTCGTCGCCATTGTGGGGATCTTCGATCTTCTCAGAACGGTGCAAAACGCTGCGGGGAACGACTTGAACTGGGGTGCGCCCACCACGTCGGTGACCGGCTATATCTTCGCCGCCGCCATGTTCTGGGTCTTCTGTTTCTCCATGTCGCGGTATTCCATGTTCATGGAACGCCGGCTGGAAACCGGACATAAGAGGTAACCAAATGAGTGACCAAACCGCAGCAGCGAAAGAAGAAGAACTGCAGGCCAACCGCTCGAAGATGACGGTGTCTGAGACCGATGTCGCTGTCGAGATTGTCGACATGCACAAATGGTACGGCGATTTCCACGTCCTCAAGGACATCAACCTGACGGTCATGGGAGGCGAACGCATCGTCATCGCCGGGCCTTCGGGTTCGGGGAAGTCGACGCTCATCCGCTGCATCAACCGGCTCGAAGAGCATCAGCAGGGCCAGATCATCGTGGACGGGATCGAGTTGACCAACGACCTCAAGCGCATCGATGAGGTGCGCCGCGAAGTTGGTATGGTGTTCCAGCACTTCAACCTGTTCCCGCACCTGACCATCCTCGAGAACTGCACGCTCGCCCCGATCTGGGTGCGCGGCATCCCCAAGGCCGAGGCCGAGGAGACCGCCATGCATTATCTCGAGCGGGTGAAGATCCCCGAGCAGGCCAACAAATATCCCGGTCAGCTTTCTGGTGGTCAGCAGCAGCGTGTGGCGATTGCACGTTCTCTGTGCATGAACCCCAAGATCATGCTGTTCGATGAGCCGACCTCGGCCCTCGATCCGGAAATGATCAAGGAAGTGCTCGAGGTGATGGTGTCCCTTGCCGAGGACGGCATGACCATGCTGTGCGTGACCCACGAGATGGGCTTTGCCCGTCAGGTCGCCAACCGGGTCATCTTCATGGACCAGGGGCAGATCATCGAGCAGAACGAGCCTGGCGCGTTCTTCGATAATCCGCAGCACGAACGCACCAAGCTGTTCCTGAGCCAGATCCTGCATTAGGGGTTCGGCCGGCCCAGGTCGGCCGCCACCCACTGTTTCACGCCCCGCCGGTGTTGCCGCGCGGGGCGTTTCCTTGAGGGCAGGCGCAAAATCGGGCACTGCCTAAAATTCGCTGAAAAACAGGTCGATAACCGCATTGGCGGCGGCGAACGTCTTGACCGGCCAGTGAGAATGTCGAGAATTGACCGCCAATCAGCGACAGGATCGCGCGGCGCGGGGGCGGCGCGGTGCATAGGCTCGGAAAAGCGCGTGCGATTTGTTCTCGCCTTCATACTGGCAATGTTGCCGGCCCTCGCATTCGGGCAGACACTGGATGCGGTCAAGACCCGGGGGTTTCTCCGTTGCGGGTCGACTGAAGCGCTGGCCGGCTTCTCTCAGGTTTCCCCCGAAGGACTGTGGTCCGGCTTCGACGTGGATATGTGCCGCGCGGTTGCCGCGGCAATCTTTGGCGACCCGAACAGGGTCGAATTCATCTCGCTCGCCGGCAAGAGCCGCTTCGCGCCCCTGCAGAATGGCGAGGTCGATATCATGGCCCGCAACGCTCCCTGGACCATGGGGCGCGATACCGGGCTCGAAGTGCGCTATGTCGGCACGACCTTCTATGACGGCCAGGCCTTCCTGATCCGCAACCATGGCGGCGTGATTTCGGCACTCGATCTCAAGGATGTTTCAATCTGTGCGATCAGGGGATCGAACCACCTCGCCAACATGCGCAACTTCTTCTTCCTGGGGCAGGTGGACTACACCGAGGTCCTGTATGAAGACGACAATGATCTGATCACCGCCTACCGAACCGGGCTGTGCGACGTGGTGACAGACGACGCCACGCGGCTTTATGCCATCCGCGACGCGCTGGGCGACCCCACGGGACACCGTATCCTGCCTGAGCGCTTGTCCAAGGAACCGCTCGGACCCGTGATCCGAACCGGTGACGACCAGTGGCGCAATGTAGTGACCTGGGTGATCTACGCCATGATCAATGCTGAGGAACTTGGCGTTTCTTCCCACAATATCGACACGATGGCTGCCGCTGACAATCCCGCCATTCGCCGCCTTTTGGGCCTCGATGGTGATTTCGGCGCCTCCATCGGGCTGAGCCCGACTTGGGCCCGCAACATCATCTCGACAGTTGGCAATTATGGCGAGATTTTTGACCGGAATCTCGGCAGTTCCTCGACGCTCAAGATCACTCGCGGGCGCAATGCCCTTTGGAACAAGGGCGGTTTGATCTTCGCGCCGCCCATCCGCTAGCGCTTCGCCGCCGCGCGTTTCACGACCATCAGACGTCACCGAGGAGGAAACCATGTCGCGGCTGAGATGGGGTGTGCTCTCGACTGCCCGTATTGCAACCGAAAAGGTCATTCCCGGCATCCAGAAATCCGAACTGAATGTGGTGACGGCAATCGCCTCCCGTGATGGCGCCAGGGCCCAGGCCGCTGCCGCGCAATTGGGAATCGCCCGCGCACTCGACAGCTATGAGGATTTGCTGGCCGACCCCGATATCGATGTCATCTACAATCCTCTGCCCAACCATTTGCACGTGCCGTTGACACTAAGCGCCCTCGAAGCCGGCAAGCATGTGCTGTGCGAGAAACCGATTGCACTCGACGCCGACGAGGCGCGCGAGCTGCTCGATCGCCCTGGACCGCCCTATGTCATGGAAGCCTTCATGGTGCGCTTCCATCCGCAATGGCTCCGCGCCCGCGAGATCGTGCGATCCGGAGAGCTCGGTGCAATCCAGCGTATCGCGGCCGATTTCTCCTACAGCCTGACCGATCCGGCCAACATCCGGCAGGACCCGAAAATGGGTGGCGGCGGTCTGCTCGATATCGGTGGCTATTGCATGCTGGCGGGACGGTTCCTGTTCGAGGCCGAACCCCGGCGTGTTTTTGGCCTGTTTGACCGCGATCCCGGCTTCGGCATCGACCGGCATGTCACCGGGCTCGCCGATTTCGGGGCCGGGCGTCAGCTCGGCTTCACGATCTCGACCCAGTCGGTTCGGCACCAGAGAGTGTCGGTCTTCGGCGCCGACGGCTATCTCGAGATCATCTGTCCGTTCAACGCGGCGCCCGATAGCGACGTGGAACTGCGCATCGGCCGGGGAGAACTCGACGGCAGCGATGTGCGCATCGAGACCATTCCCGCAGCCGATCAATACGCGCTGCAGGCGGACGGGTTCGCGCGTGCCATCATGAACCGCACACCACCTCCCTACGGACCGGACGATGCGGTGAAGAACATGCAGATTCTCACCGCGCTATTCCGCTCTGAACAGTCGGGTCAATGGGAGACGGTTACCGACGCCTGACTACAATTTCTCGGGCGGCAGCGCAGCAGCCTGTTTGATCCAGTCGGTAAACTGGTCTTCGTCGAACGGCTTGTCCTCGTAGATGTGGAAATAGCGGGTATCCGGCGTTTTCGACGCGACCGGTGGAACGGGATCGAGCGAGGTGCCTCTGAAGAAGGTCACCTTGATATACTTGTCGAAGCAGTGATAGCTCACGATCCACAGATCGCCTTCAAACCCGTAGAACGGCGAGTTCCACTTGATCGCCTTGTGTACGCCTGGCACCGCCTTCTCGATCAGCGTGTCGATGCGGCGACCCATATCGCTTTTCCAGCCTGGCATCGCCTTGATATAGGCCTGCACCGGTTCATTCCCGTATCCCTTGGGGATTTGCGGATTGCCGCCTGACAGCAGCACCACGCCATCGGCATTCGGCTTCAGCGGCGGCCTTTTCGTGGGCTTTCCCGGTTTACCTGGCAAGGTTGCGCCTCCCTGATCAGACCTCGATCACGCTGGCCCACGCTCAAGCGGCAGGGCGTCATTGGCGCCCCATTCGGCCCATGATCCGTCATAAAGGCTCATCGCGTCGATACCCATCTGCGCCAGCGCCAGCAAAAGAATAGGGGCGGTGACCCCGGATCCGCAACTGGCGATGACCGGCTGCTGTGCATCCACACCTGCCGAAGCGATCCGCGCGGCCAGTTCGTCTTTGGATCGCAGGCGACCGGCCTTGACGAGGTCACCGAACGGCACATTCAGCGAGCCGGGAATATGCCCCGATCGAAGGCCGGCGCGCGGCTCCGGTGCATCTCCGGTGAACCGGTCCGCGGGGCGCATATCCACGACCTGCACATATTCGCGGCGGCGCTGCACCTGTTCGGCGCTGACCAGGGCATCTTCACGCGGGTGGGGCGCGAAGGGCACCGGGTCGGCCACGCCGGTCCCGAATTCGACCTGGCGGCCTTCGGCAAGCCATTTGGGCAACCCGCCATCGAGCACATAGGTCCGCGCTGCACCCATCGCCCTGAAATTCCACCAGGCACGGGCCGCGGAAAACAGGCCGGCCCCGTCATACACAACGATTGTGTCGTCGGCCGAAATGCCCAACGCCCCCACCATCTCGGCAAAGCGCTGCGGATCCGCGGCCATATGCGGCAAGTCCGTATCCGGCTGGGCTATGCCGTCGATATCGAAAAACACCGCGCCAGGAATGTGCTTGTTTTCGAACTCGCGATAGGCGTCGCGCCCCATGCCCGGCAGATACCAAGAGGCATCGAGGATTTTGACATGCGGCTCAGCCCGGTAGGTGTCGAGCCAGCCCGTCGATTTGAGTGGCGATTCTACGGCCATGATTTCCCCCAACCGATAGCGGCCATCGCGCGAATTGCGTGCGCGCCCTCAGCTATAGATGATTTTGGCGATTCCCGGAAAAGCCGAAAGCGATCACTCCTCGGCAAAGTGCAGGGAAACGCGGCGGTTCTGACGGCCTTTCTTCTCGATCTTGCCGATCCGGACGGGACCGATTTCGCCCGTGGAGGCGACATGCGTGCCCCCGCAAGGCTGCAGATCGACAGGCTCAGGCCCCGACCCGATTCGGATGAGGCGCACACGGCCCTGGCCGCGTGGCGGCTTGACCTGCATCGTTTTGACCATGTCGGGATTGGCGTCGAGTTCTTCCTCGGTAATCCATTCCGAGGTGACCGGGTGGTCGGCGGCGATCATCTCGTTGAGACGCGCCTCGAGCGCATCCTTGTCGTCGGGCACCTCCGGCATGTCAAAATCGAGCCGGCCCTTATCCTCTCCGATCGACCCGCCCGTGACCGGGAAGGGGAACACGACCGAAAGCAGATGAAGCGCTGTGTGCATGCGCATCAGTCGATGGCGTCGGTCCCAGTCGAGGTTGGCAACGACAGTGTCGCCTGCGGCCGGCAGCTCCTGGCCTTCGGCAGGGACATGCACAATCTCGGTCTTGTCTCCGGGATGGATGGTCGTGGCAATCTCGATCCGGCTGCCGCCTGGCACCTCGAAAACGCCGGTATCGCCCGGCTGTCCGCCGGAATTGGCATAGAAGATCGTCCGGTCGAGGACGATCCCGCCGCGGTCGTTCACCTCGACGACCTGCGCTTCGATCGATTTGGCGTAGGGCTCTTCGCGAAAAACGAATTCGGTCATGACATCCTCACGATTCGACCCGCCTCACAGGACCGGTGAAAACAGCTTGGCGGTCTGGCAGGCAAGGCGGAAGAAGAAGTTGCGCTCTTGCAATTCATCCTGGGTGGTCAGGAGCGACTTGGCAAAGTCGCGTTCAAGCATGTCTTTGACATTATCGACCATTTCGCGGCCCGTGAACCACAGCGTGATCTCGAAATTGATGTTGAACGAGCGATAGTCGAAATTGACGGTCCCGACCCCGGCCAGTTCGTCATCGCACAGGATCACCTTCTGGTGCAAAAAGCCTTCCCGGTAGCGGAAGACCTCGATGTTGTGCGCCGCCATTATGTCCGCATGCGCCATGCTGGCCAGCCACACGAGCATGTGGTCGGGCTTCTCGGGCAACAGAATCTTCACATCCACCCCGCGCATGGACGCGGCGTAGAGTGCCGTCTGGATGTCGCGGGCCGGCACGAAATAGGGACTGACGATCCATAACCGTTTGCGCGCCCGCGCGATCACCTCGGCAAAGGCGATTGCGCAGTCTTCAAGCGGATCTGCGGGGCCGGTCGGCATCACCAGCACGGATTGATCGCCAACTTCGCCAAGGTCTTCGGGCACGGCGGCGGGCAGTTCCTCACCGGTCGACCACGCCCAGTCCTCCCGGAAAACGAGGCCGCAGGCCTGCGCAGCCGGACCCCTGACATGGACATGGGTGTCCCGCCAGGGTCCGATCTTCGGATCGAGGCCAAGATATTCGTCCCCCACATTCAGCCCGCCGACCCAGGCCTCCAGTCCGTCCGCGACAAGGATTTTGCGGTGATTGCGATAGTTGATCCGGGTCGGCCCGTAGATGCGCAGGAACCGGTGGCGATGATTGAACGACACCAGGGCGACGCCGGCCTCTCGCAGCCGCCTTTTGTATGATCGCGACAGCCAGAAACTGCCCGCATCGTCATAGAGGAAATAGACCTTCACCCCGGCCCTGGCGCGCTCGATCAGGGCATCGGCAAAGCGATTACCGAGATCATCGTCACGGACGATGTAGAACTGGACGAGGATGTAGCTCCTGGCCCGTGCAATGCCATCGAGCATCGAAGCAAAGGCCGCATCGCCGTCGATCAGCAATTCGGTCTTATTGCCGCGCAGGAACGGCACTTCCGCCACGCGATGCAGAACGGGCCAGTTCCGTTGAGCCTCATTATCGATCAGCTCGAGTTCGGCGGCGCGTTTTTCGCGCTGATCCCGGCCCGAATGGGTCTGGATCTCGGCGTAGCTGTCGAAATGCTTCCAGCCGATGACGAGATAGACGAAGGTGGTGGGGAAGGGCAGCAGCCCCAGCGACAACAGCCAGGCGATCGAAGCCTGCGCCGTGCGCGAGTTCATCACCTCGCGAATGGCGCAAAGACCGGCAAGCACATAGTTCGCCGCGTAAAGCGTCGCGATGAGCGTGAAGTTTTCGAGGAAAACCTCAAGCCAGTTCACGGCAGAAGTCTCGGGCTACGCATCCGGTTCCGGCTCGAACACGTCGCTCATGTCGATGTCCATCTGCGCCTCGAGGAAACCGGGGACTGGCAGGGATTTCGAACGCAGGAAGTCCGGGTTGAAAATCTTCGACTGATAGCGGTTGCCGTAGTCGCACAGAATGGTGACGATGGTTTTGCCTGGTCCCATCTCTTTCGCCATGCGGACCGCGCCGGCAATGTTGATCGCCGTCGAGCCGCCCATGCATAGCCCTTCGTCTTCCAGCAGGTCGAAGATATAGGGGAGGGCCTCTGCATCCGGGATCTGGTACGGCATGTCGACCTCCAGCCCTTCGAGATTGGCGGTGATGCGGCCCTGGCCGATACCTTCGGTGACCGAGCTGCCGTTCGATTTCAGCTCGCCGGTCGCATAATAGCTGTAAAGCGCAGCACCTTCGGGATCGGCGATGCCGATCTTGATCTTCGGGTCGCGCGCCTTGAGCGCCGTGGCGACGCCGGCCAGCGTGCCCCCGGACCCGACCGCGCAGATGAATCCGTCGATCCTTCCGCCGGTCTGTTCATAGATCTCGGGGCCGGTCGTCTCGATATGAGCCTGCCGGTTCGCCACATTGTCGAACTGCTGCGCCCAGATGGCGCCATTCGGCAGTTCGCGATTGAGTTTCTCGGCGAGCCTGCCCGATACCTTCACATAATTGTTGGGGTTCCGGTAAGGCTTGGCGGGCACCTCCACAAGCGTCGCACCGGCGAGCCGGATCATGTCTTTCTTCTCCTGGCTCTGGGTCTCGGGAATGACGATCACCGAATTGTATCCGAGGGCATCGGCTACCAGCGACAGGCCGATGCCGGTATTGCCCGCCGTGCCCTCCACGATCGTGCCGCCCGGTTTCAGTGAGCCATTCTTTTCAGCCTGCCGGATGATCGACAATGCCGCCCTGTCCTTGACCGACTGGCCGGGATTGAGGAACTCGGCTTTGCCCAGGATCTCGCAGCCTGTGAGCTCGGAGACCTTGTTGAGGCGGAAAAGCGGCGTGTTGCCGATAGCGGAAAGAACGTTGGGATGAATCGTCATGGGATGTCCGGCGTTATCGTTGCCAAAAGGGTAGTGAGCGCACCGGCCAATCTCAAGCCCACCGTCTTGAAATAGAAAGGTCATTCCAGTTTTCCGCTCACGCGGAGAGAGGTGTACCCCGTTCAGGCCGAATTGCGAAACCCAGCCACCTAGTCGAGTGCCTTGAAGGCATTGAGCGCCCGTTCGCGGGTCGCTTTGAGATCGGCGATAGGCAGTGGATAGGTTTCGCCTGGCGTCACGTCCGCTTCGTCTAGCACCGATTTGGGTGCGCCTGCGGGATCGTGGACGTGCTTGGCCGGCAGGGCCGCGATTTCGGGCACCCAGCGTCTAACATAGTCGCCATTGGGGTCGAACCGCGCTCCCTGCGTCACCGGATTGAAAATCCGGAAATAGGGCGCGGCATCGGCGCCGCACCCTGCAACCCATTGCCAGTTGGCCGGATTATTGGCGATGTCGGCATCGACCAGCGTATCCCAGAACCATTCTTCGCCCTTTCGCCAGTCGATCATCAGGTTCTTCGCCAGAAACGAAGCGACGATCATACGCACCCGGTTATGCATGGTCCCCGTCGCCCATAACTCGCGCATGCCCGCATCAACCATGGGAATGCCGGTCTCGCCCTTCTGCCAGGCAGCGAGGGCTGCCGGATCGTCGCGCCACTCCATCCCCGCGAACTTTTCCTGCATCGGGTGGATGGTGATGTCCTTGTTATGGAACAAGAGGTTATGGGCGAACTCGCGCCAGGCGATCTCTGAGAGATACTTGTCCGCGGCGTCACCGATCTCCTCGGCATCGGCGGCGAAGCGCACCGCATGCCAGATCTGGCGCGGGCTGATTTCACCAAACCGCAGATGCGGCGACATCAGCGAGGTTGCTGGTCGATCCGGCCGGTCGCGCCCATCCTTGTAGTCGGCCAGGGCCTGATCGACAAAACGGTCGAGCGCGGCTCGCGCACCTGTCTCCCCGGGCGTCCATATGTCGTCGAACTTGTTGGCCCAGTGAGGGACGCTGTAGTCCGCATCGACGTCGGGTGTGTCGATCGGGGTGTCGCGCCGTTCGACCGCTTGCGGCCGCTCGAAATCGATTTGCCGAAGAGCCTTCCAGAACGGCGTGAAGACTTTGTAGTGCCCGCCTGACCCTGTCTTGAGCTCGAACGGTTCGACAAGCAGCCGCGTATTGTAGCTTTGGACCGCGATCCCGCTATCCTTGAGCGACGCCTTGATCCTGGTGTCGCGATCGCGGTCCGCAGGGCCATAGCGGCGGCCCCAATAGACAGCGCCGGCATCGGTCTCTGAAATTGTGCGCTCCAGCACCTTTGCCGCTTTGCCGGTCTTGACCGCAAGCGGCACTCCGATCCTCGCAAGGTTGGCCGCCAAAGCCTTGAGTGAGTGGTGAAGCCACCACCGGGCCGCGCCGCCGGGCTGCCGTGCATCGGCGTCCGTTTCATGGATATAGAGTGCGAGGACGCGCTTGTGAACGCGCAGCGCGGCGTTGAGCGCCGCATGATCGCTCACCCGCAGATCTTCACGCATCCACACGATGCCGGTTCTGGATTTACCGATCTCGGACATGAAATAGTTTTCTCCGCTTTCCGGCCAACGCCAACCGGTGTTTTCGGATCGTGCAGGGGCGGCGAAAATCGTGGCCGGGCAATTGCTTGAACGCGAAAACCACGCATTTGGATCATGAAAAACCGGGGTTCTGCGGCTTGCGGGGGGCAGGGACGCGGCGTATTTCAACACCACGCGACACAAACGGGGTAACCCATGACACTTGAGGCCGGCCTGCCCACGCACCTCGATGCGTTAGAAGCAGAAAGCATTGAAATCCTGCGCGAAACCGCCGCGTCCTTCGAGCGGCCGGTGATGATGTATTCCATCGGCAAGGATTCAAGCGTGTTGCTGCATCTGGCACGCAAGGCCTTCTATCCCTCGAAGATCCCGTTCCCGCTCCTGCATGTGGACACCACCTACAAGTTCCGCGAGATGATCGCGTTCCGGGACAAGACGGCCGAGGATTACGGCTTCGAGCTGATCCGGCACACCAACATTGAAGGGGTGCGCGACGGCATCAATCCATTCGATCATGGATCCGCCTACACCGACATCATGAAGACCCAGGCGCTACGTCAGGCGCTCACGGAGGGTCAGTACGATGCCGCGATCGGCGGTGCGCGCCGCGACGAGGAGAAGTCCCGCGCCAAGGAGCGGGTCTTTTCGCACCGCAATGCGCAGTACGCCTGGGACCCCAAGAACCAGCGGCCCGAACTCTGGCGGACCTACAATACGCGTATCGCCAAGGGCGAGAGCATGCGGGTCTTCCCTTTGTCCAACTGGACCGAACTGGACATCTGGACCTACATCTACGCCGAAGAAATTCCGATCGTGCCGCTCTATTTCGCAGCGAAGCGCCCGGTTGTCGAACGCTCGGGTACCCTCATTATGGTCGATGACGACCGCATCCCGCTCGAGCCCGGCGAAACCCCGCGCGAAGAAATGGTGCGGTTCCGCACGCTCGGCTGTTACCCGCTGACCGGCGCGATCAAGTCGAATGCTGAAACGCTGCCCCAGATCATCATGGAGATGAACCTCGCCCGCACGTCCGAGCGCGAGGGCCGGCTGATCGACAGCGATCAGGCCGCCTCCATGGAGAAGAAGAAGCAGGAAGGCTATTTCTGATGGATATGCTCGCCGATTTTCCGCGCACCGACGCAGAAATCGCCACCTGGCTCGAACAACAGACCCACAAATCGATCCTCAGGTTCCTGACCTGCGGGTCGGTGGACGATGGCAAGTCGACCCTGATCGGCCGGCTGCTCTACGATAGCCAGCTTATCCTCGACGATCAGCTTGCCGCTCTCAAGAATGAGAGCCGCAATCGCACGACCGGCGAGGAGGGGCTCGACTTCTCGCTTCTGGTTGATGGTCTGGCCGCCGAGCGCGAGCAGGGCATCACCATCGATGTGGCCTATCGCTTCTTCACCACCGACAAGCGCAAGTTCATCGTCGCCGACACCCCCGGTCACGAGCAGTACACCCGCAACATGGCCACCGGCGCCTCGACCGCCGATCTCGGGCTGGTGCTGATCGATGCGCGCAAGGGCGTCCTCACCCAGACCAGGCGCCACACCTTCATCCTTTCGCTACTGGGCGTCCGGCATGTGGTGCTGGTCGTCAACAAGATCGACCTTGTCGATTATTCCGAGGAACGCTTCCGCGAGATCGAGGCCGAGTATCGCGCCTTTGCCGACACGCTGGGCTTCGAGACGCTCGAGGCGCTGCCGGTTTCCGCGCTCAAGGGCGACAACATTGTGCTGCCGAGCGAGAACACGCCGTGGCACAAGGGCCCGCAGCTCGTGCCTTACCTTGAAGATATCGAGGTGGCCTCCGATCAGGCCGCGTTGCCCTTCCGCTTCGCGGTGCAATGGGTCAACCGCGCCAGCCTCGATTTCCGGGGTTTCTCGGGCACCATCGCATCGGGCTCGATCGCCGTGGGCGATGAAGTCCTCGTCGCGGCTTCGCGCATCCCGGCCAAAATCAAGCGCATCGTCACCATGGATGGCGATCACGAGACCGCCTCTGCCGGCGCGGCGGTGACGCTGGTTCTTGATCGCGAGATCGACATTTCGCGCGGCGACGTGCTGACAAAGCCCGGCGAAACGCCTGAATTCTCCAATCAGTTCCAGGCCCGTGTGGTGTGGATGAATGAATCCCCGGCCATCCCCGGCCGCACCTATCTGTTGAAGGTTGGTAGCCAGACGGTTCCGGCGACGCTGACCAATCTCAAGCACCGCATCAATGTGAACACGCTTGAACAAAGCGCGGCCCGTCACCTCGAACTCAATGAGGTGGGGACGGTCACCATTGCGACCGACAAGCCGGTCACTTTCGATTCTTATGCGGACAATCCGCTGACTGGCGGATTTATCCTGATCGACAGGATCTCGAATGCCACATTGGGGGCAGGGACCATCGATTTCGGCCTGCGTCGCGCGCAGAACCTGACCTATCAGTCCTTTGACGTCACCCGCGATGTCCGGGCGGAGCAAAAAGGCCAGAATCCCAAGATCGTCTGGTTCACCGGCCTTTCCGGCTCGGGCAAGTCGACCGTGGCCAATCTCGTCGAAAAGCGTATTACCGCCGAGGGCAAGCATACTTATGTGCTCGACGGTGACAATGTGCGCCACGGCCTCAACAAGGATCTCGGCTTCACCGATGACGATCGTGTCGAGAATATCCGCCGCGTCGCCGAGGTTGCCAAACTGATGGCCGATGCCGGTTTGATCGTGCTGGTTTCGTTCATCTCGCCCTTCCGCAACGAGCGGCGCATGGCGCGCGAGATCGCCGGCGATATCGAGTTTGTCGAGGTTTTTGTCGACACCCCGCTCGAGGTCTGCGAGGCACGTGACCCCAAGGGGCTCTATGCCCGGGCACGCAAAGGCGAGATCAAGAATTTCACCGGTATCGACAGCCCGTTCGAGCCGCCCGAACGCGCCGATCTGGTGTTGCCCGGCGCCGAAGCCGAACCCGAGGAACTGGCCGACCAGCTCTATCACCGGCTGTTTGGCTAAGCCGCACGTCTATCCCTCAACCCTCATCCTGAGCCTGTCGAAGGACGAAGGGCGAGGGAGAGGGCTGAGGCAGCGCCCCTTACGCCCCGAGCGCCAGCTTGATAACGGCCCCGATCAGCACCACGACGGCGACGCCCGCCGCCCAAAGGCCGACGAACCAGATCAGCCGCGAGGAAAGCCCCGACCTCGCCATTAGTGGTAGCCTTCCTCGGGGTCGACCTTGCCGCGGAACACCCAATAGGCATAGGCGGTGTAGATCAGGATGATCGGCACCAGCACCACGGCGCCGGCCAAGAGGAACCCGAGGCTCTCCGGCGGTGCCGCGGCTTCCTGAATGGTCAGCGCACCGGGGACGATATAGGGAAAGAAACTGATCCCGAGCCCGGTGAAACTCAACGCGAACAGCCCCAATGCGGCAAGGAAGGGGGCGGTGTCGCGTTGGGCAGAAAGCGACCGCCACAGCCACCAGAAACAGGCCAGCACCAGAACCGGCACGATTCCGGAGAACAGCATGGTCGGCCACTTGAACCAGCGTTCGAGATAGATCGGGTTGAGGAAAGGTGTCCAAAGGCTCACCGCGCCGATCAGTGTCAGCATGCCGAGCGCAGACAATCGGGCAACCTTTTGCGCAATGTCCCGCAGGTTACCCGTGGTCTTCATTACCAGCCATGTCGAGCCAAGCAGGGCATACCCGGTGGCCAGCGCAACGCCGGTCAAAAGGCTGAACGGGGTCAGCCAGTCCCACCAGCCGCCGGCATAGGCGCGGTCTTCTATGACGATGCCTTGTACCAGCGCGCCAAGCGCGATCCCCTGCATGAAAGAGGCGATCAGCGACCCACCGAAGAACCCTGCATCCCACCAGGAGCGGCCCCGCTTGGTCCGCCACCTGAATTCGAAGGCCACTCCCCGGAAGATCAGTGCCAGCAGCATGGCGATAAGCGGGGCATATAGAGCCGGCAGCACGGTCGCATAGACCACCGGGAACACGGCCATCAGCCCGCCGCCGCCCAGCACCAGCCAGGTCTCGTTACCGTCCCAGACCGGGGCGATTGAATTCATGGCGACGTCCCGGTCACGCCCCTTGAACAGCGGAAACAAGATGCCGATGCCGAGATCGAACCCGTCCAGCACCACATAGGCGAAGACCGAAAAGGCGATCAGCCCGGCCCAGATCAGCGCCAGATCAACCATGATTGCCCCCCGCGCTGGTCGCCTCGACCGCCTGCGCGGGGGTCAAACCCGCTGCGCGCGTTGGCACTTTGTCTTCCTCGGTATCCGGTGTGTCGGGTGGCTTGCGCATCAGTCTCAGCATGTAGAAGACGCCCGCACCGAAAACCAGAAAATAGACGATGACGAAGGCGAGAAGCGATGCGCCGACGGCGGGCGCCTCGATCGGCGAGGCGCTCTCGGCAGTCCGCATCAGGCCATAGACCGTGAAGGGCTGCCGCCCGACCTCGGTTGTCACCCATCCGGCCAATACGGCGATGAACCCGGATGGGCCCATCAGGACAGCGGCGCGGTGGAGCCACTTGTCGGAATAGAGATCACCGGGCCCGAAGCGGCGGAACAGCGACCAGGCGCCGATGAACAGCATCAGGAAACCAAGTCCGACCATGATCCGGAAACTCCAGAACACGATCTCGGCAGGCGGACGGTCCTCCTTCGGGAAGGCCTTCAGACCCTTGACCTCGCCATCGAGATGATGAGTGAGGATCAGTGAACCCAGCTTGGGAATTTCGAGCGCGAAGCGCGTTTCCTCTGCCTCGTCGTCCGGCAGTCCAAACAGAATGAGCGGTGCACCATCCTCATGGGTTTCGTAATGCCCTTCCATCGCCGCCACCTTGGCCGGCTGATGCTCGAACGTGTTCAACCCGTGCAGGTCACCGGCGAAGATCTGGATAGGGGCAACGATTGCCGCCATCCACATTGCCATGGAGAACATGATCCGGGCAGGACGCCCGCCGCGCTTTCTGAGGAGGTGAAAGGCCCCAACGGCGCCGACCACAAAGGCGGTGGTCAGGTAAGCAGCCAGAACCATGTGAACGAGCCGGTAGGGGAAGGAGGGTGAAAAGATGATGGCCCACCAGTCCTGCGGGATGAATTGGCCCACCTCGTTGATCACGTGCCCTTGCGGCGTCTGCATCCAGCTGTTCACGGCCAGGATCCAGGTCGCGGATATCAAGGTGCCGACAGCCACCATCACGGTTGCGGTGAAGTGCAGTTTGGGCCCCACTCGATTTAGGCCGAACAGCATAACTCCGAGGAAACCGGCTTCGAGGAAGAAGGCGGTGAGCACCTCATAGCCCATGAGCGGTCCGATCACGGGTCCCGCCTTGTCGGAGAATTCGGCCCAGTTGGTGCCGAACTGGTAGGACATGACAATGCCCGAGACGACCCCCATGCCGAAGCTGAGGGCGAAGACCTTCTTCCAGTAGTCGAAGATGGCCATGTAGACCGGGTCGCGACGGATCAGCCACAGCCCCTCGAGGACTGCGAGATAACTCGCCAGCCCGATCGAGAAGGCCGGGAAGATAATGTGGAACGAGACCGTGAACGCGAACTGGGCTCGCGCCAGCATCAAGGCATCGAAACCTTCGAACATGACGGCATTCTCCCGTTTCCGCCTCGCCGGTTGCCGAGCCGGCGAATGGGTCTGTGGATGAGCTTGATCCTTAAATCAGGACTTTGCACTGGGACCAATTGCCTCGCACGGTCCGACCTTAAGCATTCATTATGCATAGGAAAGAATTCAGGGATTCAACGCGTGTAGAAATATGGTCTTGGCAACTTTTTCCGGCCAAGCTCGATATCCATCGCGCCCCATGGTCGCGCCAGATGCCACACGAACCGCCGGAGCCCGGGCCTCCCGGACTTTTTCATGATCCAAGTATTGTCCTGTATCGCTTTCGATCACGAGCCGTGGATTCTGCTGCTTGCTGCAACCTGTTGCGTTCTCGGGTCCTGGGTGTCCGTCCAGCTGCTCGGCCGCGCCAAGGCGACAAAAGGCACGCACCAGGCCGTGTGGACGGCGGTGACCGGTATCGTGGCCGGTACGATGATCTGGACAACCCATTTCGTGGCCATGATCGGTTTCGATCCGGGTGTTGAAAGCGGGCATGACGTAGTACTGACGGCAGCCTCTCTTCTGGTGGCCATGGCCGGCGCGACATTGGCTGTGGGACTGATGACCCGCAAATCGGGCTGGTACTGGCCGGAAATTGGCGGCGCGTCGCTCGGCCTTGGTATTGCACTCATGCATTACTGGGGCATGGCAGGCTATGTTGTCGCTGCTCAGGTCAGCTGGGATCAGACGCTTGTGGCGTCGTCTGTCTTTTTTGGCGTCACGCTGGGCGTGATTGCCGCCAACCAGTTGATGCGTGGCGAAGGCCTTGGTCGCATGATCCGCGGCGCCAGCCTTCTGACGGCTTCGATCTGTGCGCTGCATTTCATCGGCATGGGCGCCATGACCATCATGCCCGACCCGAGCGTCGCGGTGCCGCCGTCGCTGCTGCCGGACGAAGTTCTCGTTCTTGCCGTCGTGGTGATGATGGCCATCATTCTCGGTGTCGGGGCGTCGAGCTACTTCCTCGACACCCGTTCGGAGGCCCACGCGGCAGAGCTCTACCGTGAGATGGTCCAGTCGGACCAACTGACCGGCCTGCCGAACCGCGCTTTTCTGACCGCCCAGATCGATCGCGAGCTTGGCGAAATCAGCGCCCGCAATTCGCGGATCGCGATCACGGTTTTCAACCTCGATCGCTTCAAGGACATCAACGAGGTCCACGGCTATGCCATGGGCAATGCGGTGCTCAAGACTGTCGCCCGCCGGGCGAGGGCAGTCCTGCGCGACGGCGAGGTTCTCGTCCGCCTCGGTGGCGACGAGTTTGCCGCCCTCAAGCTGGAGGCCGAACGCGATTCCGTTGTCGACGAATTCATCGCGCGCCTGGAAACAGCATTGCGCAAGCCGGTCGAAAACGGCGGCTTCAACTTTCGACTTGTTGCCAGCTTTGGTGTCGTGACCTTCCCCGATTGCACCGGCAGCGCCGATGAGTTGCTGACCTTCGCCGATCAGGCCATGTTCCGGGCCAAGCGCTCGGTTACCTCCAAGGTCTGTCACTACGATCCGGCGATGGACGGGTCCAAGCGCTCCGAACGTGCCCTGGTCATGGATCTGCACCGCGTTCTCGAACGCGATGAGCTGGTCTTGCATTACCAGCCCCAGATCAACGTTGCCTCGGGGCGTCTGGTCGGTTTCGAGGCGCTTGTGCGCTGGAACCACCCCAAACGCGGCATGGTGCCACCGGGCGAGTTCATTCCCTCCGCGGAGGAGACCGGTCTGATCCTGCCGATTGGTGCCTGGGTTCTGCGTGAAGCCTGTGCGACAGCGGCGACCTGGCCCGGACACCTCAAGATTTCCGTCAACGTGGCCTCGGCACAGTTCCATATCGGCAACTTCGCTCAGCTTGTGGCCCAGACTCTGGCTGACACTGGCCTCGCGCCCGAGCGGCTTGAGCTCGAAATCACTGAAACGGGCATTCTCGACAACACGCTCGGCACCATGCAGGTCGTGCACCAGCTCAAGGCGCTGGGCGTCACCATTGTCATGGACGATTTCGGTACGGGCTATTCCTCCCTGTCGACACTGCAGTCTTTCCCCTTCGACAAGATCAAGATCGACCGCTCTTTCGTGTCGTCACTGACGACCTCCAAGCAGTCGGCCGCCATTGTCATGGCCACCATGATCCTGGCCAACAGCCTCGACATTCCGGCGCTCGCCGAAGGGGTTGAGGACGAGGAGACGCTCGATCATCTAAAGGCGCGTGGTTGCGAAGAAGCACAGGGCTACTTCATTTCCCGGCCCGTGCCACTGCATCAGGCCCAGACCATGATCGATGCAGACGAGAGCCAGGCCGGGCTTGAAGGCCGAAAGGTCGGCCGGTTCACCGTCCTCGGCTGATCCTGCGGCCCGATCTTCCGGGCAATCAGAATGTAAAATCAATTGCTTGCCGTGCCATTCGTTCGGTGCGCTAGTAATTTTACGTATGCATCAACATACTTAACTTGATAACATACTCTCATCTGATTTTTTCTTTTACGTACAAGTATTTATCAGCCGGTATATATTATCGTCATTACTCGTTAATACAGTTGAGGTGAAATAGAAAAAACGGGGCGTCAGCATACGGAGACTCTGCTCAACAAGCGGGAGTATGCGACATGAAATTGAACATCCTTTCTGGCCGCGGCGGCAGTGCGGCGAAGGATGCAGAAGCGGTAGTAGAGGCCTTATCCAAATCGCAGGCGGTCATCACGTTTGACGCCGACGGCACAATTATCGAGGCCAACGAAAACTTCTGCAAGACAATGGGCTACGAGCGCGACGAGATCGTCGGGCAGCACCATCGCATGTTTGTCGAACCGGGCCATGCGGAAAGCAGGGAATACAAGGAATTCTGGGAACGGCTCGGTCGCGGCGAGTTTGACCGTGCGGAATACAAGCGGATCGCCAAGGGCGGTCGCGAAGTCTGGATCCAGGCCAGCTACAATCCGGTGGTCAATTCGGCGGGCAAGGTGGTGCGAGTCGTCAAGATCGCGACCGACGTGACCGAACGGCGTCTGGCTCAGGCCGATGCCCGTGGACAGCTCGATGCGCTGTCCAAGTGCCAGGCCGTCATCGAATTCGACATGACCGGCAAGATTCTGACTGCCAACGAGAACTTCTGCAACGCAATGGGCTATTCCCTCGATGAAATCGTGGGCAAGCACCATTCGATGTTTGTTGATCCCGACTATGCCAAGGGCCGCGAATACCGCGAGTTCTGGGACCATCTCAATCGGGGCGAATACCATTCTGCCGAGTATTTGCGTTTCGGCAAGGGCGGCAAGGAGGTCTGGATCCAGGCGATCTACAGCCCGATCCTTGATCTCAATGGCAAGCCTTTCAAGGTTGTAAAATTCGCCAATGACGTTTCCGAGATCGCCGCCCGCAAAGTGGCCATCGCAACGCTTGGTGAGCATCTCAACAAGCTCTCGCAGGGCGATCTGACGGCCGCGATCGAATCCGAGTTTGAAGGCGAGCTCGACCAGTTGCGCATGGCGTTCAACGGGTCGCTCAAGACCTTTGCGGAAACCATTGCCAAGGTAAAGACCACCTCGGCGGGCTTGCGCACCGCGACCGGTGAAATCCTGTCCGGCGCCAACGACCTCTCCGAACGCACCACCAAACAGGCGGCGACCATCGAGGAAACTTCGGCGGCGATGGAACAGCTCGCCGGCACGGTCACCGAGAATGCCAAGCGGGCCGAAGCGGCCAAGCAGCGAGCGCGTGATGCCTCGACCACGGCGGAAAAGGCGGGGCGTGTGATGGAAGGCGCCAACGGCGCCATGGAGCGCATCTCGTCATCCTCCACCAGGATCTCAAACATCATTGGCATGATCGATGACATTGCCTTCCAGACCAATCTTCTGGCGCTCAATGCATCTGTTGAGGCCGCGCGCGCCGGCGATGCCGGCAAGGGCTTTGCCGTGGTGGCGGTCGAAGTGCGCCGGTTGGCACAATCCGCGGCGGAGGCCTCCTCGGAGGTGAAGTCGCTGATCGATCAGTCGTCCTCCGAAGTGGGTGAAGGCTCGCGACTTGTGGCGGAGGCCGCGGAGAAGGTGACGACCATGCTCGATGGTATCCGGGAGAATGCCGACTTCATTTCCGAAATCGCCGAGGCGAGTCAGGAACAGTCGAGCACGATCTCGGAAGTCTCGATGTCTGTGCGCCAGATCGATGAAATGACCCAGCACAATGCTGCGCTTGTCGAGGAAACCAACGCGGCAATCGAGCAGACGGAGAACCAGGCCAACGAACTGGATGATTTGGTTGATGTGTTTGTGGTCGACGATGGTCACCGCGCGCAGCTTCAGGGGCGTGGCATTTTGCTCCATCCTCACGAAAACGAGGAGGACGCGACCGGCGGCAGCCGGGCCGCGGCCTGACCGCGGGCCGGTCCGCCGGGGGCAGGGCGCGTCGCAGTGCCGTGCCCTTGCTGATGTCGGGCGTGCCCGGAAGCGCGTTATGGCGCCTGCCGGGCCCACCTGCCAGCACGATGCACACGCCAATTCGGCCGAACGCAACGGTTCAGCAGAAGCAGATAAAGCATTGATGGTGAAGGAGGATGGCTCCCCGGGCCGGACTCGAACCAGCGACCCAGCGGTTAACAGCCGCTTGCTCTACCAACTGAGCTACCGGGGATCACCAAAACCTCGCCAGTGGCGAAGTGGGGGCGGATGTAACGCGTTTGATCCGGTTTGCCAAGACCCCAATTGACAACTTCTTGGCACGAACCAGGTTTTCTTCACGGCCGGGGCGGCGGGGTCGGGTTAGTCCCGGTTCCGCGCAAGGTGCTTTCGAGCCCTGATCAGGTCGCCGACCCGGTTGATGTTGAAAAAGGGATTGTCGTCCCGGTCCGCGTAATCCAATGGCAGCCACCGCAAAATGTCGAGAAAGCCGCGGACGCTGCGGTCCGGATTGTGCGCCAGATGGTCCGGCAAACGGTCCAGAGCTGAACGCCGCCACAATGCGCAAACCGGGTAGAGCGTGTCACCTGAAGATCCCACGACCGCATCGGTGGCATCGCCGGCCTTGCCCAGCGCGCGCGTGACGAAATCCGTAGGGAAGAAAGGAGAATCGACGGGTGCGGTGACCAGCCATTCCGGCGGGACGGCAGACGTACCGGCATGTGTATACGCTGCCAGCAGGCCCGATAGCGGACCACCGCCATCATCCTTGAGAAGGGCCAGGCCGGGCAGGGTGGTTTCACCGCCCGCCACGACGGCGGCCTCGGTTTGAGGCCCCAGGCGCGCGGCGGCGTGCTCGAGTAGCTTTTGTCCGCCCAGGCGCAGCCGCGCCTTGTCCACATTCCCGAGCCGCCGGCCTTGGCCGCCTGCCAGAATCACGCCTGAAATATGGGGATTGTCCGGCATGGGAACGCCGTTTTCACAAAGGAAGGCTTGGAGGCCACGCCCGGAATCGAACCGGGGTACACGGATTTGCAGTCCGCTGCGTAACCACTCCGCCACGTGGCCCCAAACAGACCGGGGTCGTAAGTCAAAAGCCGGGCATGTGCAAGACGCAATCGATGCCCGGATTGCCCCGCAGATGATTTCTGTCGCAGGATAGCAGGGCAGCGGTCGCAAGCCACACTTGCGCTGCTGAACGCCCGGCGATATGCAACCGGCAACTGATACCGCCCGCGCGAGGCCCCAATGACCGATTTCGCCAAACACCGCACCGCCATGGTCGACAGCCAGCTTCGGCCGAATGACGTGACCGATCGGCGTATTCTCAACGTCATGGGAAGCGTGCCGCGCGAGAGCTTCCTGCCGGAGGATCGTCGCGCCCTGGCCTATATCGATGAAGACCTCCCGGTCGGATCGAGCGTTGCGCCGCGGTTCCTGCTGGCTCCCATGCCCTTTGCCCGGCTGGTTCAACTCGGTGAAGTCGGCAGCGATGACGTCGTTCTCGATATCGCCTGTGGTACCGGCTATTCGGCAGCGGTGCTGGCGCAGCTCGCCTCATCCGTCGTTGCCATTGAGGACAATGAGGCGCTGGTCGAACTCGCCAACGAGAACCTCGCGGCCCTCGATATCGGGAATGCGGCTGTCGTTCAGGGTGAGCTCACCGGCGGCGTGCCGAGCGAGGCTCCCTTTGACGTCATCATCATTGAAGGCGCCGTCGAGGAAATCCCCGAGGAGCTGTTTGCCCAGCTCAAGGAAGGCGGACGCCTGGTGGCTATCGAACGTTCCGGCGCGGTCTTTGTGGCGGCGGTCTACATTCGCTCCGGCGACGAGTTCACCAAGCGCGTGGCCTTCAATGCCGGGGTGCCGTCCCTCAAGGCTTTTGCCAAGGCGCCGCAGTTCCAGTTTTGAGGGGCTCGCTGGCACTCTCGCGCAAAATATGCGTCCCTTGCTGACCCGTCCTGTTGCACTGCCACCACTTTGAACCAAATTATGGTGACCGCACAGCGATGTGAGACCGGTTCGCTTGAGTGTCGAATCGGGGACGGCTAGTTTGGTGCAATAGTTTAGCAATGGCGCTCGCGTAGTGTGAGGGCAGTACACTTGAGGGAGTATTCGTGGTGCATTTCCCGCGACGTATTGTGATGTTCGCTGCCGCCCTGGCAATTTCGACCATCCCGGCATTTGCCGAGAGCCTCACCGAGGCGATGGCCCGCGCTTACGCCAACAACCCCACGCTGGCTTCGGCCGTTTTGAGCGTCAAGATCGCCTCTGAGGACATTGCCCAGCGCAAGGCCGGGAAGCGACCCAATATCAGCCTCTCCGCCAACACCGGCTATTCCTGGTCAGTCAATGGCGGCACTTTCTCGGACTCCGGTTCGGGCCGGTTGACCCTTTCCTATGATCAGACCCTGTTCGACGGGCTGCGCACCGACGCCCAGATCGATCAGGCCCGTGCGCTCGCCGATGCAGCCTCGCAAGGGCTGCGCAATGCAGAGCAGAACGTTCTCCTGTCTGCCGCCTCCGCCTATATGGACGTCGTGCGTGATACCCAGCTTGCCAGCCTTCGGTCGGACAATGTCGGCTTCCTGCAGGCCCAGGTGAAATCCGCCCGGGACCGGCTTGAGGTTGGCACGGGCACCCGGATCGACGTGTCCCAGGCTGAATCGCGCCTCGCCCAGGCCGTTGCCGCCTATCGCGCCACGGTCAACTCGCTGCAGATTTCGCGCGCCGCCTATACCCGCTGGGTGGGTGTTGAGCCGCGCAACCTCAATTCGGATTTCCGCTTCGGTGGCATCATGCCGGGGAGCCTCGACTCAGTCATGGCGTCGGCCAATGCCAGCCACCCGGCCAATCTCGCCGCGCAGGCCCAGGTCCGCGCCGCCCGCTATGGCAGCGACCTTGCCAACCGCGCTTTCGGTCCGACCCTAAAGCTGGTTGGCTCGATAACCGGTTCGTTCACGGATTCTCCTCCGCCGGGCGCCGCCAACGGTACCATCAGCGGGGATATCGGGTTGCAGCTTGTCGTCCCGATATATGCGGGCGGCTCGATCACCTCGGGCATGAAACAGGCGAACCTCAATCGCACCAAGGCAGAGTTTGATGCCCAGGCGACCATGTTCGAGGTTCGTCAATCGGCCATTTCCGCTTGGTCGGGCTACCAGACCGCGATCGCACAGATTGAGAGCGCTCAGAGCGCCGTCAATGCCGCCCAGTCGGTCCTCAACGGTCGCATCGAGGAGCAGAAGGTCGGTCAGGCCACTGTTCTCGACGTGCTCAACGCCCGCGCCGAACTCACCGGCGCCCGCGAAGCCCTGATCTCGGCGCAGCGCGACAAGATCGTCGCGGCGTTCTCCGTTGTTGCCGCAGCCGGCCGGCTCAGCGCTGCCGAACTCGGTCTGCCGGTGGCCATAAAGACGGGTCAGGCCTATCGCCAGGCTGTCGAAAATGACGCATGGGGCGATATCCGCACCGTTGACTGATCGCTGACGTCGAAAAACCGAACAAGGAACGCCCCGGTCACTCCGGGGCGTTTTTCTTTTTGGCCCAGGCAGCTTTTGGTGCAAGCAGCTTTTGGTGCAAGCAGCTTTTGGTGGATGAAAGGTTAACGCCGGCGTGCCCGGTATTGGGTTATCCCCTGCAGTCGGGATAAGGTGAAATCACCCGAATCAGGCTTGGTCCTGGTTTCGGCGAGTACGCGGCGGCAAGGGGGCCAGGCACGAGACCGAACTGCGCGCCGCCGCGCCTTTGAGTGATAATGAGGCCGTTATGAACCAGCCCGCGTCTAAAGAACCGTCGATGGATGACATCCTTTCGTCGATCCGGCAGATCATTGCCGACGATGATGCAGGTGCGGCCGCGGCCAAGGCCAAACGCGCTGCCGAAGCCCAGGCAGCAGCGGCATCCAAACCGGCTCCTGCACCCGCGCCGGCCCCTGAGCCCGACCCGGAACCACAGGCCGCCGCAGATGATGACCTGCCGTCCTTTTCGCCCGCCGACGAGACCGCGGAAAATCGCGACGCTGAACCGCTGGCGCTCAGCCCCGAACAGATCATCGCGGATGAGATGGGCGAAACACAGGACGATACCGGCACCGACGATCCCGATCTTTCAGAGTGGGGGCTGACCGAGGAAGACGTTGCGCCTGCCGCGCCGGCAGAAGAGCCGCAGCCCGAAGAACCGCGCTACGAAGAGCCCGTGGAGGAACCGGCAGGGGAATCCGGCATGGTCATGCCTGATGACGTCGCCTTCGCCGAACCGGCCGCGGATGATCCCGCTCCGCAGCCCGAACCGGAGCCCCGTATGGAGTCGGCCTCCAGCCTGCCGGACAAGAACCTCTCCGCAGATATTGCGGAACGCCTGGTGGAGCCCGCTGTCGAAGCAGCCACCCACAAGGCCTTCAGCCAGCTCAACGCCCTGGCGCTCTCCGGCCAGCAACGCACGGTCGAGGATCTGATCCGCGAGATGCTGCGTCCGATGCTCAAGGAGTGGCTGGACGATAATCTTCCATCGATGGTCGAGCGCCTCGTACAGCGTGAAATCGAACGGGTCTCGCGCGGCCGCTAAACGGCAATTCCGGCCCGCTGACCACATTCCCTCCTGCGCCAATTCGGCCTTCACCGGTTGACAGGCCGATTGCGCTTGGCTTTACACCAATGACTGTTTCCCCGCCCGCCATCCGGCGAGCGCGTATGCGTATGGGCCGTTCCGATGATCGATAAAAACTATGAGCCTTCCAGCGTTGAAGGACGGATTTACGAGGCTTGGCTGAAAGCAAAGGCTTTCGAGGCCGGTGCCGGCGCAAAGGAGGGGGCCGATTCCTTCTCCATCGTCATCCCGCCACCCAACGTCACCGGCGTCCTGCATGTGGGCCACGCGCTCAACAACACGCTGCAGGACATCATGATCCGCTTCGAGCGCATGCGCGGCAAGAATGTGCTCTGGCAGCCCGGCACAGACCACGCTGGCATCGCCACTCAGATGATCGTCGAGCGCAAGTTGATGGAAAACCAGCTTCCCTCGCGCCGCGAAATGGGCCGCGAGGCGTTTCTTGAGCGCGTCTGGGAGTGGAAGGAAGAAAGCGGCGGCAAGATCATGGGGCAGCTGCGCCGGCTCGGCGCTTCCTGTGACTGGTCCCGCGAACGCTTCACCATGGATGAGGGCCTGTCCCGCGCAGTGCTCGAAGTCTTCGTCAAGCTGCACAAGGAAGGCCTCATCTACCGCGCCAAGCGCCTGGTGAACTGGCATCCGGGCCTGCAGACCGCGATCTCCGATCTCGAAGTCGAGAACATCGAGGTCAACGGCCACATGTGGCATCTGCGCTACCCGGTCGAAGGGACGGACGAGACCATCGTCGTCGCTACGACCCGGCCCGAGACCATGCTCGGCGATACCGCCGTTGCCGTTCATCCCGAGGACGAGCGCTACACCCACCTGATCGGTAAAAAGGTCCGCCTGCCACTGACCGGCCGACTGATCCCCATTGTTGCCGATGAGCACGCCGACCCCGAACAGGGCTCGGGTGCGGTCAAGATCACCCCGGCGCATGATTTCAACGATTTCCAGGTCGGCCTTCGGCACGACCTCGAGCAGATCAACATCTTCACCGTCGATGCGAAGATCAACGAGAACGCGCCGGAGGCCTATCAGGGGCTCGACCGGTTCGACGCGCGCAAACAGGTCGTCGCCGATCTCGATGAACTCGGTGCGCTTGTCCGCATCGAGGACAAGGTGATCTCGGTTCCGCATGACGAAAAGACCAAGATGGTCGTCATCGAACCCTATCTGACCGACCAGTGGTTCGTGGATGCCGAAACCCTGGCCAAGCCCGCTATCGCCTCGATCCGCGAGGGCCGGACCAAGTTTGTCCCGAAGAACTGGGAGAACACCTATTTCGCCTGGATGGAAAACATCCAGCCCTGGTGTGTTTCACGCCAGCTCTGGTGGGGTCATCAAATCCCGGCCTGGTATGGACCGGACGGCACCGTCTTTGTCGAAATGACAGAAGACGAAGCGCTCGCCGCCGCCGAGAAGCATTATGGCAAGGCGGTCGAACTCACCCGCGACGAAGATGTCCTCGACACTTGGTTCTCTTCCGCACTGTGGGCGTTCTCGACCCTTGGCTGGCCCGACGACACTGAGGAACTCAAGACCTATTTCCCGACCTCGGTGCTGGTGACGGGCTTCGACATTATCTTCTTCTGGGTCGCCCGGATGATGATGATGAGTCTGCACTTCCTGGGCAAGGAACCCTTTGAGACGGTCTATGTGCATGCGCTGGTGCGCGACGAGCATGGGCAGAAAATGTCCAAGACCAAGGGTAACGTCATCGACCCGCTCGACCTCGTCGACACTTATGGCGCTGACGCGACCCGCTTCACCCTGGCGGCGATGGCCGCGCAGGGCAGGGACCTTCGTCTCTCCATGTCGCGCGTTGAAGGCTACCGCAACTTCGTCACCAAGCTTTGGAATGCGGCCCGCTTCCTCGACATCAACCAGTGTGCGCGTGTTGACGGGTTCGACCCCAAATCTGTCGCTCTGCCGGTGAACAAATGGATCATCGGCGCAACCGAACGCGCCGTTGCGGCGGTTACCGCCGGCATCACCGAGCACAAGTTCAATGAAGCCGCCAATGCCGCCTATGACTTCGTCTGGGGCACCTTCTGCGACTGGTATGTGGAGCTGACAAAGCCGATCCTGTCAGGCGAGGACGAAGCGGCGCGCGACGAAACCCGTGCCAGCGCAGCCTATGCGCTGGATGAAATCCTCAAGCTTCTGCATCCCTTCATGCCCTTTGTGACTGAAGAACTGTGGGCGCAGGTTGCCGGCGCCAGGCACGACACCATGCTGGTGCTTGCCGACTGGCCTCAGGCCGCCGGTCTGGAAGATGCTGACGCCGACGCGGAGATCGAATGGATCATTGCGCTGATTTCCGGGGTGCGCTCGGTCCGGGCGGAAATGAACGTACCGGCAGGCGCGCGAATCCCGCTGGTGATCACCGGCGCCGAAGATGCCACCCGTCAGCGGGTCAAGGACAATGAAGCATTGATCGAACGGCTTGCGCGCCTTGAAAGCGTGACCTTTGCAGACGACGTGCCGCCAAGCTCTGCCCAGCTGGTGCTGGGTGAGGCGACCGTCTGCCTGCCGCTCGCCGGCGTTATCGACATCGATGCGGAACGCACCCGCCTCGAAAAGGAGATCGCCAAGATCGAGGACGAGGCCGCTCGCATCGAGAAGAAGCTCGGCAATGAGCAGTTTATCGCCAAGGCGCCGGAGGCCGTGGTCGAAGAACAACGCAGCCGTCTGGCCGATCTCAACGAGCGCAAATCCCGCACCGAGGCCGCAATGGCCCGCCTCGGCTGATTGTGGACCAGCTTGGATTGTTGAATGAGGCGCCTTCGGGCGCCTCATTTGTTTTGAGGGGCTGAAGAATGGCGCTGTGAATGCGCCGGTTCCGTCAATGCGCTGCTAACCGTCAAACCAATCGATTAGGCGAGGCCGAACGATTTTCGGGGGTCCGGTACGCGCGAGTTACCTTTTTGCAACAGCCTCAAGTGAATCATATCGCTTGGATTTCAGCCGTTCAGGCGGGGCCCGAGGTGCCACAATCTTACCTCAAACCCCATCAAGAACGGTGAGGGGCGGAACTGCGGACAATCCGGCGCTCATGGCTGTCGCAAAACGGTCATGACTCGCGTGAGGAGGCTCTGTTGTCTGCCCTTGTGCAGCGCCATCCGGCTGGTCATAAAGCGTGCCGGCCACAAGCGCAGCAAGAGGATTGACGGCATGGATGCCAAGAACAAGAACTTGGACAAATCGAAACTGCCCAGCCGGCACGTGACCGAAGGACCGGATCGCGCGCCGCATCGCTCATACTATTATGCGATGGGGCTTAATGCCGGTCAGATTCATCAGCCGTTTGTCGGCGTGGCGACCTGCTGGAACGAGGCTGCGCCGTGCAATATCGCACTGCAGCGCCAGGCCCAGGCCGCCAAGCAGGGTGTCGCCTCCGCCGGCGGCACACCGCGCGAATTCACCACCATCACTGTGACCGACGGCATCGCCATGGGTCACCAGGGCATGAAGTCCTCGCTGGTTTCGCGCGATCTCATCGCGGATTCGGTTGAACTCACCATGCGCGGGCACTGCTATGACGCGCTGGTCGGTATCGCGGGCTGCGACAAGTCGCTGCCGGGCATGATGATGTCGATGGTGCGCCTCAACGTGCCGTCCGTCTTCATCTATGGCGGGTCGATCCTGCCGGGCCGCTATAAGGGCAAGGATGTCACCGTCGTCGACGTGTTCGAGGCTGTGGGCCTGCACTCGGTCGGCAAGATGTCCGATGACGACCTTGAAGAACTCGAGCAGGTCGCTTGCCCTTCGGCGGGCGCATGCGGTGGCCAGTTCACCGCCAACACAATGGCGACCGTGTCCGAAGCCATCGGCCTTGCGCTTCCTTATTCGGCCGGCGCACCGGCGCCCTATGAGATCCGTGACAAGTTCTGCGAGGCGGCAGGCGAGGCGGTGATGAACCTGCTCTCGCTCAATCTGCGCCCGCGCGACATCGTCACGCGCAAGGCGCTCGAGAATGCCGCGACTGTCGTCGCCGCCTCGGGCGGTTCGACCAATGCCGCACTGCACCTGCCGGCCATCGCCCATGAGATCGGCATCGATTTCGACCTGTTCGACGTCGCCGAAATCTTCAAGCGCACGCCTTATATCGCGGACATGAAACCCGGTGGCCGTTATGTCGCCAAAGATCTGTTCGAAGCTGGCGGCATCCCGATGATGATGAAGACGCTGCTCGATGAAGGCTATCTGCACGGCGACTGCATCACCGTCACCGGCCGCACGATTGCCGAGAACCTCGAAAAGGTCGAGTGGAACGACCAGCAGGATGTGGTCGTGAAGGCCGCGACGCCGATCCGCCCGACCGGCGGTGTTGTCGGCCTCAAGGGCAATCTGGCGCCCGATGGTGCCATCGTGAAGGTCGCGGGCATGAAGAACCTGGTGTTCAAGGGCCCGGCTCGTTGCTTCGACAGCGAGGAAGAATGTTTCGAAGCGGTCAAGAACCGCCAATACGAAGAAGGCGAAGTGCTCGTCATCCGCTACGAGGGGCCGATCGGTGGGCCGGGCATGCGTGAAATGCTCTCCACCACCGCGGCGCTGTATGGCCAGGGCATGGGCGACAAGGTTGCGCTCATCACCGATGGCCGGTTCTCCGGCGGGACCCGCGGTTTCTGCATCGGCCATGTCGGGCCTGAAGCTGCGGTCGGTGGGCCGATCGCCCTGTTGGAAGACGGCGACATCATCGAGATCGATGCCAATGAAGGCATCCTCGCGGTGGAAGTGAGTGCCGAAGAGCTTGAGGCGCGCAAACAGCGCTGGAAGGCACGGGAGCTGAATGTCGGCTCCGGTGCGCTTTGGAAGTATGCCCAGACCGTCGGTAACGCGCGTAACGGCGCGGTGACCCATCCCGGCGGCAAGGGCGAAAAGGAGTGCTATGCCGATATCTGACTGCGGGCTGCAGTTGAAAGGTATGCTGGCCGCCGCCGCGATTTGGGCCGTTCCGGCTCTTGCGGCGGCCCAGGGCCTGCCGGGCGGATCGCAATTGTCCGCCATCGACAGTGCGCGCGATGCCACCGAGGCCGTGCAAAGCCTGTCGAGCGGTGGATCCGGCGGCTCGCCCGGACGCCTCAACATCTCGATCAATGCAGGCGTCTCCAACGACGAACTGCTTGGTGCGCTTGAGGCTGGTGCCGAAGCTGGACAGCCCCTGGCGCTCTGGCAGCTGGGCCTGATGTACGAGAATGGCGATGGCGTGAAGGCGGACAAGGCCAAGGCATTCGGCTATTTCTCGCGCATTGCCAATGACAATGCCGACAGCCTGCCGCGCTCTCCTTCGGCGGATATCGTAGCCCAGAGCTTCGTCAAGATCGGTGAATATCTGCGCTCAGGCGTGCCCGATGCCGGGATCGCCGCCAACAAGACCGAAGCCAATCGGCTGACCTATCATGCGGCCACCTATTTCGGCGACGCGGAGGCCCAGTTCCGGCTCGGTCAGCTCTACCTCGACGATGCCGAATTCGGTTACAACCCGCTTCAGAGCGCCCGCTGGCTTACCCTTGCCGCGCGCAAAGGCCATATCGGGGCCCAGGCCACGCTCGGCCGGCTGATCTTTGATGGCGAAGGCGTCGAGCGCGATCCCGTCGAGGGGCTGATGTGGCTCAACGTGGCCGAGCGCCATGCGGATGGTACCGCGGATCAGGCCTGGATCGAGGATCTGATCGAAAGGGCCAATGCCGAGGCGAGCGACAATGAGCGCCTGAGCGCCCTGATTGCTGCCGACAGCCTGTCGTCCCAGCTCGGTCTCTAGTTTAGCCTAGAATGCAAAATCGCCGACCACGGGCACGTGGTCGGAAGGCTTGTCCCAGCCACGCACATCGCGGTGGATGTTGACGCCGTTGAGCCGGTCCGCAGCCTGCGGCGAAAGCATCAGATGATCGATCCGGATGCCATTGTTCTTGCGCCAGGCACCGGCCTGGAAATCCCAGAACGTATAAGCCGGTTCTGCTGTTGTTGACCGCACGGCGTCCGTCATGCCCAGCGCCTCGAAGGTGCGGAAGCGCGACAGGCTCTCGGGATGATACAACGCGTCGCCCCACCAGGCCTTGGGATCGTGGGTGTCGATGTCCTGCGGGATCAGATTGTAGTCGCCCATGATGACAAGCGGCTCTTCGTTCGCCAGCTGCTCGCGTGTCCAGGCCGTCAGCCGCTCCATCCAGCCAAGCTTGTAGGGGAACTTCTCACTGTCGACCGGATTGCCATTGGGCAAATAGATGCCGGCAACGCGGAAGGCGCCGTTCTCTGTCGAAAATTCGGCCTCGATGAATCGCGCCTGTTCGTCGCCATCGTCCCCCGGCAGGCCGCGATTGACTTCGTCGAACGGGATCTTTGAGAGGAGCGCCACGCCATTGAAGCTCTTCTGGCCGTGGGTAGCGACGTTGTAACCCATCTCCTCGAACGCTTCGCCGGGGAAGTTCTCGTCGATCGTCTTGATTTCCTGCAGGCAAACAATGTCCGGCTGGGCAGTCTCGAGCCAATGCTTGACCACTTCGAGCCGGGCCTTGATGCCATTGATGTTCCAGGTTGCGATCTTCATGGGCTGGCCTCCGGTCACGCGCGCACCTTAACCGGTTGGAACGCCGGCAGGAACCGTCTTCCGATGGGGAGGCCGAGCTATCCTCAGATCGAGAAGCTGGTGCCGCAACCGCAGGAGGCGACCGCGTTGGGATTGCGGATTTCGAAAGCCTGTCCGATCAGGTCGTCGACGAAATCGATTTCCGATCCCTGCATGAATTCAAGGCTCATCGAATCGATCAGCACGGTCGCATCGCCCTTGGCGAGCACCAGGTCGTCGTCTGTCGGGCTTTCCTTGACGAGATTGTATTCGTATTGGAAGCCGGAGCATCCACCGCCTGAAACAGCGATCCGCAGGACAGTGCCTTCGGCTTCGCCCGACAGGATCTGTGCGATCCGGGCAGCGGCGCTGTCTGTCAGAATAACGTCGTTCTTGAGAGCTGCGGTATCGGCCATCTTGCAATTCCTTGTCCTGACGTGTCACTCAACACGTGCGCCGCTAGAATATCGGCGACATCGAACACGACTAGAGATAGGACGTGGCCGATGCTTTGAAAAGGGGGGCGCACCAAGGCGTGATTTTCTCATGATTGCTGAGCCCTCTGTTTCGCTGGCCTCTGACCCGGCCAGAACGCGCGGCCGCCTTCACAAGACGGACGACAGTCCAACGCGTTCCGAATTCCAGCGCGACCGCGACCGGGTGATCCACTCCACCGCCTTTCGCCGCCTCCAGCATAAGACCCAGGTGTTTCTGGCTCATGAAGGCACGCATTTCCGCACCCGGCTGACCCACACGCTCGAAGTTTCCCAGATCGCACGGGCGATTTCCCGCTCGCTTGGGCTCAATGAAGACCTCGCCGAGGCCGTTGCGCTGACCCATGATCTTGGCCACACCCCCTTTGGCCATGCCGGGGAGCGCGCGCTGCACCGCTGCATGGAGGGTGCCGACGGGTTCGATCACAACATGCAGGCCATCCGTGTCGTCACGCGGATCGAGAACCGCTATGCCGAACATGATGGCCTGAACCTCACCTGGGAAGTGATCGAGGGCATTCTCAAGCACAATGGCCCGATGACCGACCCCGCCGGCAATCCCGTGGGGCGCTACAAGGAACATGGGCTGCCATTCGGCATCCATGACGAGATCGCATCGGCTGATCTGATGCTGCACACCCATGCCAGCCTTGAGGCGCAGGCTGCTGCCATCGCCGACGATCTGGCGTACAACGCCCATGATGTCGACGACGCGCTGCGCGCCGGCCTGCTGACGCTCGACGATCTGATCGAGGCCCCCTTGATCGGCCCGATCGTGAAGGAGGTAAGGGCGCGCTATCCGGATGTCCCGGTCAAGCGGCAGGCCCATGAGGTTATCCGCCGGCTCATCACCCGTACCATCGAGAATGTCATCGCCACCTCGGCGGCGCGCATTGCCGATGCCGGGATCACGACGGCGGACGAGGCCCGCCATGCCGGGCGGACGCTCATCGGCTTCGATATCGAAATGGCCGAGCGCGAAAAGCAGCTCAAATCCTTCCTGTTCGCCCGCGTCTATCGCCATGACGATGTCATGCGCCATGTACGGGTCGCAGAAGAAATCGTTGAACGGCTTTTCCGCTCCTATGCCGGCGGCGATCCCATGCCCGGGCGGTGGGGAGAAGCGTTCGAGCGGACGTCGGGTACCACGCGGCTTCGCGTCATCAGCGATTTCGTGGCCGGCATGACCGATCCGTTCGCCCTGTCGGAATACACCCGATTGTTTGACCTGCGCCCGGATTTCGGCTAACCCGCAGCCGGTCCCCCCAACCATTCAGGCAGTTGAGTTATGGACGTCTTTGCCGTCTTTCACGAACGCGTGGCACAAGCCCTTCTGGCGGCCTATCCGGCCTTGTCCGAAATGGACGATCTGCGCGCCCGGTTTACGGTTGAGCCGCCT
Organism: Cucumibacter marinus DSM 18995; assembly: GCF_000429865.1. GTDB lineage: Bacteria > Pseudomonadota > Alphaproteobacteria > Rhizobiales > Devosiaceae > Cucumibacter > Cucumibacter marinus. Next base: position 432,713 of record NZ_AUCR01000001.1, on the reverse strand, counting down.
CGCGATCCAAGCCATGGCGACCTGTCGACCAATGCCGCAATGGTTGTGGGAAAGCCGCTCAAGACCAATCCTCGCGAGATTGCCGGCACGCTGGCCGAGCACTTCGCAAACGACGGGGACGTCGAGGCCTGTGAGGTCGCCGGCCCGGGCTTTCTGAATTTCCGCCTGACACCCGCCCTGTTCCAGACGGTTGTGGCCGCCGCCAATCGGCTTGGCACGGATTTCGGACGCTCAACGGCGGGTGAGGGGATCGGGGTCAATGTCGAATATGTCTCGGCCAACCCCACCGGCCCGCTGCATGTGGGGCACACCCGCGGCGCGGTCTACGGAGATGCTTTGGCCTCGCTGATGGCCTTCAGCGGCTTTGAGGTGACGCGCGAATACTACATCAACGACGCCGGCGGGCAGGTCGATGTGCTGGCTCGCTCGGCCTATCTGCGCTATCGCGAAGCGTTGGGGGAAGACATCGGCGCAATACCGGAAGGCCTCTACCCCGGAGACTATCTGAAGCCGGTGGGCGAAGCGCTGAAAGCCAAATACGGCAGTGACTTGGCGCAAAAAGCTGAATCGGAATGGCTGCCGATCGTCAAGCCTTTCGCCCTCGATATGATGATGGATCTGGTTCGCTCCGATCTCGCGCGGCTCTCGATCCATCACGACGTGTTCTTCTCCGAGCGCACCTTGCACGGAGACGAAGGCGATATCGCCAAGACCCTCGCCTGGCTGAAGGAACAGGGACTTGTCTATGTCGGCAAACTCGAGCCGCCCAAGGGCAAACTGCCCGAGGATTGGGAAGACCGCGATCAGACGCTTTTCCGCGCTTCCGATTTTGGCGACGACACCGACCGGGCGCTGGTCAAATCCGATGGCAGTTACACCTATTTTGCCGCCGACATCGCCTATCACCGCAACAAATATCTGCGCGGCTTCACACAGCAGGTGATCGTGCTCGGTGCTGATCACGCCGGCTATATCAAGCGCCTCAAGGCCGCACTGAAAGCCGTTTCGGGCGGTGAAGCGGAAATCGACGTGCGAATCTGCCAGCTCGTCAATCTGACCCGCGGCGGCGAACCGGTGAAGATGTCCAAGCGGGCAGGCACCATGGTCAACCTGTCCGACGTTGTCGACGAGGTCGGGCCCGATGCCGTGCGCTTCATCATGCTGTTCCGGCGGAATGACGCTCCGCTCGACTTCGATTTCGATGCGGTAACGGCGCAGACCCGGGACAACCCGGTCTTTTACGTCCAGTATGCCCACGCCCGTGCCTGTTCGATCTTTCGCACTGCCGAGCGGGACCTGCCGGCACTCGACACCAGCGCGGATGCCATTGCTGCCGCCGATCTGTCGGTACTCGACAGCCCAGAGGACATGACCCTCATTCACGCGCTGGCGCAGTTCCCGCGCACGGTTGAGGGGGCCGCGCGGGCGCATGAACCGCACCGGATCGCCTTCTATCTTTATGATCTGGCGTCCGCGTTCCACACCTTCTGGGCAAAAGGCAAAGAAAACCCGCGCTTACGGTTTGTTAACGACGATGACCAGACACTAACGTTGGCCCGACTCGCATTAGTCGCCGCCGTGCGTCAGGTGCTCAAAACCGGGTTGACCATTCTGGGAGTGACTGCGCCTGAAGAGCTTTCATAATTCAGGCACATTGCTATGCCTGATGTGTCAAGATGCTCGGCGAAGAAAAATTATCCCTGTTGCAAGGGGATACCAGACAGGACGCTGGTGAATGAATACAGCGAACCCCAACAATCCTTCGGATAAGGATGAGGAATCTGATGACCTGATCGCGGAACTCGCGCGGTTGGTTGCGGCGGATGCGCAGAAGAAGACTGCGCCCGAAGCTGGTTCCGAGCCCGAATCCGCTGCGCCCGCGCAGCCCGAAAGGCCCAATCCGTTCGACCGCCTCGGCCAGAACGCCGAGCCGGCGCGTAAGCCGGAGCCTGAGCCCGAGGACACGGACAGTGACGAGCCGGTGGCCGAACGCGAGCCGTTCCTGGACCTTGCAGGCGAAGATCACGCAGGCCACGATCAAACGGGTGACGATCGCGCCGGTGATGACGACGCCAAAGACAGCGCTGATCGGCCGGAACCTGAGTTGCGTTCCAGGCCTGTGCCGGAGCCCGATCCGCAAGTGACGGCGCACAAGCCGGAACCCGAACCGTTCAGCGCGCTGCGTCTCGACCCTGAGCCGAAAGCCGAGCCGCAGCCCGAGCCAAGGGTGAGCCAGGAACCAAGAGCGAACCAGGAACCGCCGGCCGCACCTAGCGTGTCGCCGGAAACGCCCTCGCACAGCGAACCGGAGACGGTGCCTGTAGGGTTCCGCGGTTCCATGTCCGCAGACAAGGCTGGTGAGAGCGAACGCAAGGAGCCGACGCTCGATCGTCCGGCGGCCACGCCGGCACCTTCGGTGAGCACGCCGCCTCAGCCGGCAGCACCCGCAGGCGAGGGGATTTCCCCGTTCCGCACACGAGAAGTGCCGAAAAAGCCGGCGGCTGAACCGCGCGTTACCTTGGCTGATCTCGGTCTTGATCAGGGCGAAGGTACCGGTGCTCACGGCGATGATGGCGATGGTGACGCCCCTGAACAGCGCCAGGAGCCAAGGCTCGAAGCTGAGCGGCCGGAAAAGCCGGCGCCGTCGGTGTCGCTGGGCGGATCGGCCTATGCACCGCCGCCGAACCCCTTCAAGCGTGATACCGTCGACCGGGTCGAACCGTCGCTCGGCGGCAAGGCTGATGACACCAGGCCGGAGCCGCATGCTGATGCATCGCCGCAGCCCAGCATTTCGTCTCAGGACGATGCCACGCAGGATGACGATGCGGACGAATCCGTGCCGATGGACGACATTCCGGCAGTGATGGCTCTTGGCGACGATCCGATCGCCAACCTGATTGCCGAATCTGAGCCCGAGGCAGAGCCGGAAGCGCCTGCGCCCGTGACACACGCGCCGCGCGAACCGAACCAGGCTCGACCGGCCGCCGCTGCACCCGTTCCAAAACCTGAGCCGCGCGTTGAGGCAAAACCGGAGCCCAGGCCGGAGCCAAGACCCGAACCGCGCGTCGAAACACCCAGGTCTCCGGTCGAAGAGCCGAAGCAGCCCGACTGGGCCGCCGGGCAGGCCGATCAGGACCGTTTCGACCAGGCACCGGGCCTGCGTGGCAGTATCGATGATCCCGCGACATCCCCGGCATCTTCATCCGATCCGCTTTCGGAAATCGAGCGGTTGATCGCGGAAACGACAGCCGTTGATTTCAATAGTGATAATGGCACGCCTTCGCCTGACGCTCCCCGCGAACCGCGCCCGGCACCTGAGGCCTCACGGGCTTCCGTGGCCCCGTTGCGTGAACTGGGTGGCGTTGGCGGCAAGCCGCAAGGCTCAGCGCCATCTGCATCCCGCTCTTCCAGTGATGGCGGTCTTGACGCGGAAAGCCAGGCCGCTGAGGCTGCAATTTTCGCTTCGATTGCCAGCTCGGCCCGCGACGATGGCTCAGGCAAGGGCATCGGCGAAGGGCCGCGCGCCAAGCCGCGCAAGGTCAAGGACAGTCGGTCTGGCGGCGTAGGACGTTTCATTGTTCCCGCGGCAGCCGGCCTTTTCATCGTCGCTCTACTGGGTGGCGGTGCCTATTGGTATTTCGGCATGAGTGGTGATGAGGGTGAGGCCCCGATCATCACGGCACAGAACACCGCGATCAAGGAAGACCCGCCAACCGAAGACACGCCGGATGACAACTCCATCGTGTTCGACCAGCTGGCAGGTGACACCCCGGATAATGCGGGCGACGAGCAGATCGTCTCCCGTGATGAAACTGGCGGTGCCTCAGGCAATGATGTGTCACGCGTGATTTCGCCTTCGAGTACGTCGAGTGGCGGTCTCGCCAACCGCAAGGTCAAGACCGTGACTGTGCGGGCCGATGGGACCATTGTCGCCTCGGATGAGTCCGCTGCGGGTGTCGAGCCGCTGCCTGCGGTGCGGCCCAATGTGCCCGATGTTCCTGGCGCCACCAGTGAGGAAGACGGCGATGCTGATTCCATCGGTGCAGTCCTCCAGGCCCTCAACGGCGATGGCGAAGTGCCTGACCTGACCGGGCTGTCCGGCGAGGACAGTGATACCAGCTCGGCGGCCCGTGCCATCGATGCAACCTCGGATGAAGGCACCGATACCGCTGCCAGTGATGACCCGAACGCGCCTGTGCCCTTGCCGCGGCCCTCTGGTCTGGAACGTCCGGAGCTGTCGCTGGCGTCGCGCCAGGCTGCAGTGAACACGAGCACCAGCAGCAACACCTCGAGCTCGAGTGGGTCTTCGCGGCCCACGCCGACAATCATCCGGCCCCCGAGTTCCTCTTCATCTTCGAGCGCGTCTTCCGGCAGCTCGGCTTCGACAGCTTCCAACAGCGCGCCGGTTTCTCTGGATGGTGGCAGCACGACAAGCCAGCCGGCACCGACGCCGAGCCCCACCCTGACACGCGTATCCCCCGATACAGCGCCTTATTTCGTGCAGCTGTCTTCCCAGCGTAGCGAAGCGGCGGCACGGGAATCCGCGGGTTCGCTGAGCCGGCGCTTCTCCAGCCAGCTTTCGGGCGTCAGCCTGGCCATTCAGCGGGTGGACCTGCCCGAGCGCGGAACCTTCTTCCGGGTCAAGGTGCCGACGGCCAACCAGTCCCAGGCGAGCGCCTTGTGTAACTCGATCAAGTCGGCGGGCGGCGACTGCTTCGTCACCGAGCAGTAACGGGCGCTTCAACAAGGGTTTCGAGCGGCGCCTTCGGGCGCCGTTCGCCTTTGGGGCATTTGCCCCCCGTTTTTCACCGGTTTGTGCGGCCAATTGCCCGCCCGCAGGGCGGTTGATGATGACGCCCCGGCAAAAAGCCGTCATGATTTGCCAAGATGCAGCAAGATCCTCAAAGCCCGCAGAACCGGCCCCAGGACGATTTCTGGAACGTGGAGGAGAACAAAACTCCGCCGGGCCAGGTCATGTATGTCGATGTCGACGGCTATGAGGGCCCGCTTGACCTGCTCCTCGACCTTGCCCGCAAGCAAAAGGTCGACCTCGCCAGCATTTCCGTGCTGGCGCTTGCCGAGCAATACCTCGCTTTCATCGAAAAGATTCGCGAAAGCCGCATAGAGATTGCCGCCGACTATCTGGTGATGGCGGCATGGCTGGCCTATCTCAAGAGCCGGCTGATGGTGCCGCATACCGATGACGAGCAGGAGCTGAGCGGCGAGGAGATGGCCGCCCAACTCCAGTTCCGCCTGCAGCGGCTCGAGGCGATGCGCGACGCGGCCCGGCGGCTGATGAACCGCGACCGGCTGGGCCGCGATTTCTTCGCCCGCGGCATGCCCGAGCCCATCGCGCTGCACCGCGAACGGCGCTGGGAGGCCAGCTATTTCGAGTTGCTCAAGGCCTACGCCATCCAGCGCGAGCGCAACGTTCCCCATGACTATGTGCCGGTCCGGCGGGTGGTCTGGTCGCTGCACGATGCCGAAGAGATCCTGACGCGCCTGCTGGGCGCCGGGCACGACTGGGCGCCGATCCACGAATACCTAGCCGACTATCTGGCCACGACTGAAGAGCGTGCCACGATCATTGCGTCCAGCTTCTCGGCCAGTCTTGAGCTTGTGCGAAGGGGCGAAGTCGAGCTACGTCAGGGCCACGCATTCGGCCCGCTCATGCTGCGCAAACGGCGCGGCGGGCCGCCACCCGAGAGCGAGTGAGGAACCGCGTGTCGGACGACACAGCTACACAACACCTTGGCGATAGCGACGGACCGGATCGCGATGAAGCGCAGGACGCAGGCGGGCAGGTGACGACCCGCAATCTGCGTGTGGTCGAGGCGCTGCTGTTCGCCAGCGACGAACCGCTCAGCGAGGCCGATCTGCGCCGCCATCTCGGCGAGGAACCGGATATTCCGGCACTTATCGAGGCGCTCACTGCCAAATATGCCACTGCCGGGGTCAACCTCGTGACACGCGACGGCAAATGGGCCTTCCGCACGGCTGCTGATCTCAGCTATCTGCTGCGCCGCGACGAAGTCGAGGAGCGGCCATTGTCGCGCGCCGCGCTCGAAACCCTGTCGATCATCGCCTATCACCAGCCGGTGACCCGGGCCGAAATCGAAGAGGTGAGGGGTGTTGCCACCTCCAAGGGCGTTCTGGACGTGCTCATGGAAGCCAATTGGGTGCGCATGCGCGGGCGCCGCCGCACGCCCGGGCGCCCGGTGACCTATGGCACAACCGAGGAATTCCTCGATCATTTCGGGCTGGAGAACATCAACGATCTCCCCGGCCTGGCGGAACTGAAGGGCGCGGGGCTGCTTTCGAGCACGCTCCCGCCTGATTTCTCCGTTCCGGTTCCCGATACCGGCCCGCGTGAGGACGAAGACCCGCTTGATCCCGACGACGAAGGCGATCCCGACCTGTTGGGCGATGCAGGTTTTTCAGACGGCTCTGGAGAAGAGTCGTGAGTGATTCAGACAAGTCGAAAGCCGAGGTGCAGGCCGATTGGGGGCCGCGCGGGACGGTCGGCGTCAGTTTCGCCGCTGCCCTCGAATTCGACGATGTTCATTGCCGCATCGGCGAGCGCGACGTCCTCAATGGCGTTGATTTCACCCTGTCACCGGGCGAAATCGTGTGTCTGCTCGGCGAATCGGGATCGGGCAAGTCGACCATTTTGCGGGCCGCTGCCGGGATTCAACCGATTACCGGTGGCCGCGTCCTGATCAACCGAAAATGCGTGTCCGACGCCCGCACCACAATCCAGCCGGATAAGCGTGGTGTGGGGCTGATGTTCCAGGATTTTGCGCTGTTCCCGCATATGAGCGTGCTTGAAAACGCAATCTTCGGGCTCAAGAAGCTTGGGCGCCGCGAGGCACTCAAGCAGGCCCGTCAGGCGCTCAAGCGCGTCGGGCTCGCGGACCGTGAAAACGACTACCCGGCGCAGCTCTCGGGCGGCCAGCAGCAGCGTCTGGCGCTGGCCCGGGCCGTGGCACCCCGTCCGGGCATTCTGCTGCTCGATGAGCCCTTCTCGAGCCTTGATGCGCGGTTGCGTCAGGCTGTGCGCAGCGAGACTCTGGCCGTGCTGCGCGAAACCGGCGCCACCTCGCTGATCGTCACCCACGATCCCGAGGAGGCCATGCTGCTCGGTGACCGGATCGCTCTGTTGCGCGCCGGGCGAATTATCCAGATCGACCGCGCCAACGATGTCTATGATCACCCTGTTGACCTCAATGCTGCCCGGTTTCTGTCGCATCTCAGTGAAGTCGAGGGGGAGGTGCGCAATAATGTCGCACTCACCCCGATCGGTCCGGTGCCGGTTTCGGGTCGGCAGGACGGTCAACGCGTGATCATCGGCATCCGGCCCGTCGGGGCGGTTCACCTCAGCCTTGGCGGCGATGGCGCGGCGGGACGCATCGTTTCGCGCCGGGACGCGCTGGGTGTGGGCAATTACGAGGTGTTGGTCGCCGGTGTCGAGCATCCGATCCGGCTTCGGAGGCAGGCACATCCCGAATTCGTGCCCGGTCGTGACGTCTATCTTTCGCTCGATCCGGCCCACGTGCTTGTGTTTGACGCCGATTGACCATATCTGATTAGAGACGAGGTAAGCGGCGGGATCATCTCCGCCGCAAAGGAGCGAGTTATGAATCCAGGCCCTTGGGGTATTCTGATCATTGCCGTAGCGGCCATTCTGCTGTTCGGCCGTGGCAAGATCGCGAATATGATGGGAGAAGTCGCCTCCGGCATCAAAGCCTTCCGCAAAGGCATGGCCGACGAGGAAAAGCCCTCCCAGATCGACATCAATGCCGAGAAGGACAAGGAACGGACCGACGCCTGAACCGCGTTTCCGGGCCATTCCGTTACGCGATAGCTTAGGGCCGTTCGCATGTTGAGCCTCGGTTGGAGCGAAATGCTCATTATCGCCGCGCTCGCGCTGATCGTTGTCGGTCCGCGCGACCTGCCGGCTATGCTGCGCCAGATGGGGCGCTTTGCCGGCGCAGTGCGCCGCATGGGCAATGAATTCAAGGCTGAACTGAACAAGGCCGGCGATGTCGACGATCTCAAGTCGATCCGCAATTCCATCACCAATCCGCTCAAAGAGACTTCGCGCCAGATCCGCAGCGAATTCAACAAGATCGATTCCGACGGCAAGTCGAGCCCTTCGGGCGCGCTCAAGCCCAAGCAGGAAGGCAGCGAGAGCGTCGTTAACGAGATCCGCGAGGCCGCCGGCATGAAGGCTGGCGAAGCCGCTGCTGAGGCGGCGCCGGCCAAGAAGGTCGTGGCCAAGAAGGTCGTGGGCAAGCCGCCCGAGCGCAAACAGCCCATTACGCGCAAGCCTGCGTCCGGCAAGTCGGCTTCAGGCAAAACCCCGGCGAGCAAGGCCACAACCGGCAAGACAGCCACCGGCAAGACAGCCACCGGCAAATCGAGCGCGAAGTCGAAAACGGCAGCCAGCAAGTCGACGCCGTCCAAGACCGCTGCGTCCAGAACACCTGCCCCCAAGACTGCGGCGTCCAAGACCGCTACCCGCAAAACCGCTGCAAGCAAGACAACGGCAGCAAGCAAGACCCCTACGGCGAGCAAGACCCCTGCGGCGAGCAAGTCGAATGGGAGCAAGCCTGCGGCCGCGAAAACCGGTGCTCGCAAAACACCTTCGCCGAAGGCAACGGCAAGCGACACGGCTGCCAGCACGACGACAGCCACCAAGCCTACCGCTACCAAGAGCGCTGCCAGCAAGACCACACCGGGCAAGACCACGCCGAGCAAAACGGCGTCGCGCAAGACCGCCGCCCGCAAACCTGCCTCTGCCAAAACTGCCGCTGCCAAATCTGACAAGGCCGAGCCGGCCGAGACCGAAAGCTAGGCGCCCCTATGACGACCGAGCCGGCGAAAACCGAGCCTGAAGCCAATCACGACGAGGCTGTCGCCTATGGCGCCGATGTCGAGGAGCAAACTGAGGACGAGCTCGCAGGTAGCGAGGCGCCCCTCATGGAGCACCTCATCGAGTTGCGCCAGCGTCTCATCTGGTCGCTTCTGACCGTCGCTGTGCTGTTCGTCGGCTGTTTCTTCATCGCCGATTACATCTACGCCTTCCTGCTTGGCCCGTTTGAGCGCGCCGCTGGCGGCATCGAGAACGTGCGGCTGATCTATACCGCACCCCAGGAATTCTTCTTCACCAAGCTTTCAGTGGCTCTGTTCGCGGCTATCTTCCTGGCCTTCCCGGTGCTGGCCAGCCAGGTCTACATGTTCGTGGCTCCAGGCCTCTACAAGCGCGAACGCAAGGCGTTTATCCCCTTCCTGATCGCGACACCGGTGATGTTCGTCATTGGCGCCGCCACCATGTATTACGGTGTTCTGCCGCTGGCTTTGGGCTTCTTCCTGTCCCAAGAGGTCAACGGCCCGGGGATGGCGACCATCGAAATGCTGCCGCGCGTTTCGGAATATCTGGGTCTCATCATGACCCTGCTTCTCGCCTTCGGCATCTGCTTCCAGTTGCCAATCGCGCTCACGCTCATGGCCATGGTCGATCTGATTTCCAGCGACAATCTCAAGTCCTGGCGCAAATACTCGGTCGTGGCCGTTCTGGTCGTGGCGGCCTTCCTGACGCCGCCCGATCCGATCTCCCAGCTTGGCCTTGCAGTCCCGCTTTTGCTGCTCTACGAGGTGTCGATCATCTCGGTACGGATTGTGGAACGCAATCGCCGCCGCAAGGTCATCGACGCGGCCGCAACCGGGGCCGACAACAGCTAACCCGACAGGGCGCGTTTCCCGCGCCACCGGACCGCAGGAAGCCGGAAATCATGTTCGACATCAAATGGATTCGTGCCAATCCCGAGGCATTCGATGCGGCGATGGCGCGTCGCGGCGTGTCGCCCGTTGCCGCCAATCTGCTGGCGCTTGACGAAGACCGCCGCGAAACCGTTCAGGCCATGAACGATGCGCAGCAGCGCCAGAATGCCGCCTCCAAGGAAATCGGCAAGGCCAAGGCATCCGGTGATGAAGAGCGGGCGCAGGAAGTGATCCGCCAGGTCGCCGACCTCAAGTCGGAAGTTCAGGATCTCGAAGAGAAGTCGCGCCGGCGCGCCGAAGCGCTGGACGACGCGCTTTCGCTTCTGCCCAACATCCTGGCCGACGATGTGCCGGATGGGGCCGATGAGGATGACAATGTGGAGCGCCACAGGCATGGCGAGCCCAGGCGCTTCGACTTCAAGCCCAAAGAGCACTATGAGCTCGGAGAAGCGCTCGGTTTCATGGATTTCGAAACCGCTGCCAAGCTTGCCGGTTCGCGTTTCGTGGTGCTGCGCGGTCAACTCGCCCGCCTCGAACGGGCGCTCGGACAGTTCATGCTTGATTTGCACATCAACGAGCATGGTTTCACCGAGATCGTCGCTCCGCTCCTGGTGCGCGAAGAAGCGCTGTTCGGTACCGGGCAACTGCCCAAGTTCGCCGAAGATGCCTTTGTCACCACTGACAATCGCTGGCTGATCCCCACCTCGGAGGTTTCGCTGACCAATCTGGTGCGCGAAGCGATAACCGAAGGCGCGGACCTGCCCCTGCGTTTCACCTCGCTCACCCCGTGCTTCCGCTCCGAGGCCGGCTCCGCAGGCCGAGACACCCGCGGCATGCTGCGTCAGCACCAGTTCTACAAGGTCGAGATGGTGGCCATCACCACGCCAGACAAATCGGACGACGAACAGCTCCGGCTGCTCGACTGTGCCGAGGACGTGCTCAAGGCGCTCGAAATTCCCTATCGCGTGCTCACCCTTTGTGCGGGCGACACCGGCGCCTCCATGCGGCGCACGATCGACCTTGAGGCCTGGTTGCCGGGGCAGGACACCTATCGCGAGATCTCCTCGATCTCGACCGCTGGCGATTTCCAGGCGCGCCGCATGCAGGCCCGCTACCGCGATGCAGATGGCAAGGTGGATTACCTCCACACCCTCAATGGCTCCGGCATCGCTGTGGGCCGCGCGCTGATCGCGGTGATGGAAAACTATCAAAACGAGGATGGCTCGATTACCATTCCCGCAGTGCTGCGCCCCTATATGGGCGGAATGGAGAAGATCGGCCCGGCTCAATGAGTGACCAACCGCGTATCCTTTTGACCAATGACGATGGCGTCGACGCGCCCGGTCTGGCGCTGTTGCGCGAGATCGCGGATCATTTCTCAAAGGATGTGTGGGTCGTGGCGCCTGCGGAGAACCAGTCCGGTGCCGGGCATCGCTTCTCGCTGGGCTATGAGCTCGAACTCGACAGGCGCGAGGAGCGGGTCTACGCGCTCAACGGCACCCCGGCAGATTGTGTCGTCGGCGGCATCACGCATCTGATGAAGGACCACCGTCCCGACATCGTCCTGTCAGGTGTAAATCGGGGACAGAATGTCGGGGATCTCATTCACTGCTCGGGGACCGTCGCCGGAGCGCGGGAAGGGGCCCTTCAGGGTGCCCTCGGCATCGCCCTGAGTCAGGGCATGGATTTCAGCGCACCGCACAGTCTCAACTGGGAGGCGACCGAGCATCACGCCGTGGAGGTGGTCGAGACCATTCTCGAAGCGGCGAGCGGCACCGAGACCTATTTCAACGTCAACTTTCCGCGCTGCACACCGACGGAAGTAACCGGGGTGCGCATCGTCGCGCATCAGCGCTTTTCGCGGTCGCCGTTCGAGTTTTATCCCTCGGACAATGCAGGCAAGCACTTCGTCGCCGTTCTCGATGCACCGCATCCGCTCGACCCGGAGGCCGACTTCGCCAACCTGATCGACAATCACGCGATCACGGTGACCCCCCTGTTGCTGCAACAGACCGACCGCGAGGCGGCAACTGCGCTCGAGCGCCATTTCGCTGCCCGGCAGGGTCGGGGCGCCGCCTGACATGACCGGCGTGGACGAGCCCGAAGGGCACCGTCTGGCCTGTGCCCAGCTTATTCTCCGCCTTCGCCAATTCGGCGTGACCCACGCACCGCTCCTGCGCGCCATTGAGGCCACTCCGCACGAAGCCTTTGTGCCCGAAGAGTTCGCCGAACACGCCTATCGCGACGTTTCCCTGCCCATTGCCTGCGGCCAATCCATGACCTCGCCGGTGACCCTGGCACGCATGATCGACCTCATGGGCATTAACGGTGGTGTGAATTCGGTGCTCGAAATCGGCACAGGTTCGGGCTACGCCGCAGCGCTTTTGAGTAAACTTTCTCGCCGGGTTTTTACCATGGACCGGTACAGAACGCTTTTATCTCAAGCCGAAACGCGCTGGCAGACAATCGGCTGCGCCAACATTGTCGGCCTGCATGGTGACGGGTTCGAGGGCCTTGTCAGCCATGCCCCGTTCGACCGGATACTGGTGACCGGTTCGATCACTGAAGTCCCTGAAATCCTTATCGAACAGCTGGCTGACGACGGCGTGCTGGTGGCGCCGCTTGGCGAGCCGAACGAGCGTCAGATCCTCACCCGTTTCGAGCGCGTCGACGACACCGTGATCGAGCGAGAAGGGGGGCAAGTTCGCCTTTCAGCGCTGGTTCAAGGAAAATCCCGCGCACTTTAAGCTAGTTTTTACCTTAACGGCCCATGCTGTGCTCGAGTGAGTAGCTGAGTATGAGTGCCCCGATGCGTATGCGCGTGGTCGATCCGCGACTGAAGTCTTCAACCGCAATTGTAGCCACGATGGTCTTTGGCCTGGCGGTTTCCGGTTGCAGCACCACCTCGATGTTCTCCGGTTCCGATATCACCGGATCGACGCGAACGGCGTCGGCCGGCAATGTCAGTCAGCCCATGCCGGGCCAACTGACATCCGCACCGCAGGGGCCGTATGTGCCGCCTTCGGATGTCGGACCGCGATACCCGAACAACGTGGCGCCGAACCAGGTTGCGGCGCCCGTCGTGCAGTCGGCAGCCTTGCCGCCCGCTCAACCCAGTGCAACCAAGGGTACAACAACCATGAACCCGCAGACGTCTGTTGCCAGCGCCGCGCCGCGTCCCGCGACCCAGCCTGTGCCCAATTTGGCGACTGAACCCGCGTCGGTTGGCGGTTTCACGCACGTCATTGAATCCGGTGAATCGCTGTATGCGATCGCCCGCAAATATTCCGTCACGACCGACTCCATCGTGCACGCCAACGGGCTCGAATCCCCCGACAAGATCTTTGTCGGACAGCGCCTGACCATTCCGGGCAAGCAGGGCAATGCGCCCAAGCCGGTCCAGACTGCGTCTGCGGAGCCCAAACAGGCAGAGCCGGTCAAGCAATCCGCGCCGCAGCCCAAGCCTGTCGAGACCGATCCGGTCAAGACCGCCTCGGTCAGCCCGGCGCCGGCACCCGCGCAGCAGCCCTTGGGCTCCGCGCCTGCCGCTTCGAGCGCAGACAATTTCCGCTGGCCCGTACAGGGACGCCTGATCGTCGACTTCAAGTCGTCCAAGGGCACCGGCATCAATATCGAAGCGCCAGAAGGCGCAATGATCCGCGCCGCTGAAAACGGCACCGTGATCTACACGGGCAACACCGTTGAAGGTTATGGCAATCTGGTGCTTATCCGGCACGCGAACGGCTTCGTGTCCGCCTATGCGCACCTCAAGGATATTGCGGTCCAGAAGGGCCAGGCGGTCAACCGCGGCGACAATATCGGCTCTGCCGGTATGACCGGCTCGGTGACCCGTCCGCAGCTCCACTTCGAGCTGCGCAAAGGGGCGACCCCGGTCGACCCGGTTCCTCTTCTGGCTGGCTGAACCTCCAACTTTACCAGCAGATCGGGCGGTCAGGCGATTTCAGTTGCCTGACCGTTTTCGCCTGCGATCTGGCGAATGAACTGGATCGCGACACGGCCCGACCGGGCACCGCGTGTGGCCGCCCATTCGATCGCGCGGGCCCGCAATTCCTCTTCCGGCAACGTCAGGCCGAAATGCTCCGCATAGCCGTGCACCATCGCCAGATAGGTGTCCTGGTCGCAATTGTGGAAACCCAGCCACAGCCCGAACCGGTCTGAAAGCGATACCTTCTCCTCGATCGCCTCGCCGGGATTGATAGCTGTCGCGCGCTCATTGTCGATCATATCGCGCGGCATCAGGTGCCGGCGGTTCGACGTAGCATAGAACAATACATTCGCCGGCCGGCCTTCGAGCCCGCCATCGAGAATGGTCTTGAGCGATTTGTAGGTCGCCTCACCCTGATCGAAAGACAGATCGTCGCAGAACACGATGAATCGGCTTTTGGTGGCTGCCAGGGTCTTCATAAGGGCAGGGAGCGTTTCTATATCCTCTCGATGGATCTCGATCAGCTTGAGCGCGGAGATATCCCGGTCGCCAAGCGCATTCACATGCGCGTGGACAGCCTTGACGAGCGAGCTCTTGCCCATGCCGCGCGCACCCCACAAAAGGGCGTTGTTCGCCCCCATGCCGCGCGCGAATTGCTCCGTGTTTTGAAGCAGTTGATCGGATACTGCGTCGATCCCCTTCAAAAGACTCAGATTTACCCGGTTCACCCGCGCCACCGGCTTGAGGCTGCCGGTCGCACCCTCCCAGACGAAGGCCTCGGCGGCATCGAAGTCCGGCGCGGCGCGTTCGGCGCGCCCGCTCAAGACCGCGAGCGAGGCGGCGATATCGTTCAGCGTTTCAGCGATTCCATCCGGAAATTCGGGTTTTGTCATGGTTTATCAGTCTGTTATCTCGACGGGGGAATGGCTTTGCAATCCAGTTGACCCGCTTGTATAGTCCGCCGCGATTTCCGGAACGGATGCATCAATCGAGCCTTGCGGCACTTATGGATGAAACCGCTCGGCTTTGACAAGTTGACCCCAGGAGAGCTTTTCGATGTTTGTCACTCCAGCTTATGCGCAGGCGGGCGGCGCCGGCGCCATGGATATTTTCAGCGGCCTTTTGCCGATCCTGCTGATTATCCCGATTTTCTACTTTCTGATTATCCGGCCGCAGCAGCGCCGCGCCAAGGAGCATCAGAACATGCTCAACGCGATTTCGCGCGGTGACACCGTCGTGACCTCCGGCGGCATTGTGGGCAAGGTTGTCCGCGTCAAGGAAGACGCCGACATCGAGCTCGAGATTGCCGAGAACGTACGGGTCAAGGTCGTCCGCGGCATGATTGCCGACGTGCGTTCCAAGCCGGCCCCGGCGAACGAAAACAAGAACTGAGCGACTTCCCCGACCGTTCACAGGCCTTCCTGACCCATGCTGCAATCCTCGCCGATCCGTTCGATCCTCATTCTGCTCGTCACGCTTCTGGGTGTGCTCTTCACGGTGCCGAACCTGTTCGACGCCAAGACAGTGGAGACATGGCCTGACTGGATGCCCAATCGCCAGATTGTGCTCGGCCTCGATCTGCAGGGCGGTTCGCACCTGCTTTTGCAGGTCAACCGTGAGGGGATCACAACCGAACGGTTGGGCGAATTGCGGCGTGAGGCGCGCACGATTCTCGCCAATGAGAATGGCATCGGCAACGTCATCACCACCGAAGGTCAGACCCTGACCATCGAGTTGACCGACCCTGTTCGCATTGATGAGGCCCGCAACGCGCTCGAGGAACTGGTCAACACCGTCCAGGCCTCCGCGCTGTCCCTCGGCACGGTGCAGGAAACGGTTCTGTCGGGGACCGATGATGGCAAGCTCACCCTGACCCTCACCGATGAGGGGATCGATGCGCAGCTTTCCTCGATCGTCAGCCAATCGATCGAAGTGATCCGCAATCGTATCGACGAACTCGGCACCACCGAGCCGACAATCCAGCGTCAGGGCAATGACCGCATTCTTGTGCAGGTGCCGGGTTTCGACGATTCGGCCCGCCTCAAGGAAATCATCTCCAAGACCGCGCGCCTGACCTTCCACCTTGTTTATCCGGGCATGACACCGGAACAGGCGAGGGCCCGTGGTCTGCCCGAGGGCACGATGATCCTGCCGTCCGACGATGGTGGCGAGGAACTGCTCTACGAAGACGTGGCTATCGGCGGCGAAAGCCTGCAGGACGCTCAACCGAGCTTTGATTCCCGCACCTCGCAGCCCGTTGTGACCTTCCGCTTCGATACCCGGGGCAGTATCAAGTTTGCCGAGATCACCTCGCAGAACGTGAACCGCCGTTTTGCCATCGTGCTCGACGGCACGGTGATCACCGCGCCGAATATCATTCAGCCGATCACCGGCGGGTCAGGCCAGATCCAGGGCAGCTTCACACCCGAGAGCGCCACCGACCTTGCCGTGCTTCTGCGTGCCGGTTCGCTGCCCGCGAGCCTCGATATCATCGAGGAGCGCTCCGTCGGCCCGAGCCTGGGCGCGGACAGCGTCGCCGCCGGCCAGCTCGCTGCCGTTGTCGGCACGCTCGCCGTCATCGTCTTCATGATCATCGCCTACGGCCTGTTCGGGGTGTTTGCCACCATCT
Organism: Cucumibacter marinus DSM 18995; assembly: GCF_000429865.1. Taxonomy (GTDB): domain Bacteria; phylum Pseudomonadota; class Alphaproteobacteria; order Rhizobiales; family Devosiaceae; genus Cucumibacter; species Cucumibacter marinus. Next base: position 416,355 of record NZ_AUCR01000001.1, on the reverse strand, counting down.
CGCTGGTGGTCAACCTGGTACTGTTGCTGGGGGCGCTGTCATTGCTTGGCGCCACACTTACCCTGCCGGGTATTGCCGGTATCGTGCTGACCATCGGTATGGCCGTTGACGCCAATGTGCTGATCTATGAGCGCATACGCGAGGAGAGGGCGGCCGGACGAAACGTCGTTCAGGCGCTCGAGGCGGGCTTCCAGCGCGCCATCGCGACCATTGTCGACGCTAACGTCACCACCCTGATCGCAGCCATCATCCTGTTCTTCCTCGGTTCCGGCCCGATCCGCGGATTCGCCGTGACCCTGGCTATCGGTATCGTCACGACCCTGTTCACGGCCTATCTGCTGACGCGGTTCATGATCGCCCGCTGGTACAGGATGCGCCGCCCCAAGGAACTCAAGCTGCGCCTGCTGTCCCTGATTCCGGATGGTACCAAGGTGCCCTTCATGAAGTGGCGTGTCGGTGCCTTTATCGGTTCGGGCCTGCTGATCATTGCTTCGATGGGCCTGTTCGGCACCACCGGGCTCAATCTCGGCATCGACTTCAAGGGCGGTTCCGCCATCGAGATCCAGTCGCAGTCCGGCCCTGCTGATATCGGCGCGGTGCGCGAACAGTTGTCCGGGCTCGACCTCGGCGATGTCGCCGTGCAGGGCTTTGGCACGCCTGAAGACGTGCTGATCCGTATCGAGGCCCAGCCGGGCGGCGATGCCGCGCAGCAGGAGGCCGTGACCAAGGTCACCACCGCTGTCGAGGATGCGGGCTACAATGTCCGCCGCACAGAGGTGGTCGGCCCGACCGTGTCCGGCGAACTGGCCCAGACCGGCACGATTGCCGTCGTCGTCGCCATTGTCGCCGTGCTGGCCTATATCTGGCTGCGCTTCGAGTGGCAGTTTGCCGTCGGCGCCGTCATGGCCCTGGTGCATGACGTAGCGCTCACCATCGGCATGTTCGCGATCACGGGATTCGAGTTCAACCTTGCCTCCATTGCGGCCATTCTCACCATCGTCGGCTATTCGTTGAACGATACCGTGGTGGTCTATGACCGCGTGCGCGAAAACCTGCGCAAGTTCCGCAAGATGTCGATTCCCGACCTGTTGACGATGTCGATCAACCAGACCCTGTCGCGCACGATCCTGACCTCGTTCACCACCATCCTGGCGTTGCTCTCGCTGGTGGTCTTCGGCGGCGAAGTGATCCGCAGCTTCACCGTGGCGATGACCTGGGGTGTGGTCGTGGGGACCTATTCCTCGATCTTCATCGCGGCCCCGCTTCTGATCTACTTCAAGCTGGCCGCCCGGGAAGAAAAGCCCAAGGCCGAAAAACGGGCGGACGGCGCAGCCGTATAGGCGATTTGAATGCCCGGACCAGTTCGCGACGGCCATTACCCCTATCAGGCGCCCATCGATGCCTATGGCAATGGTGGGTTCCGCTTTGCCGACATGTCGCATCGCGGCTCGCTGTTGTGCCTGCCGTCGGGCATGCACGCCTGGGAAGTGTCCGAACCGGCGGGAATATCGGAATCATCACTTTCAGCGCCGCTCGCAAGTGATTCTGAAATCGAGGTTTTCTTTCTCGGCACCGGTGAGGACATCGTCTTTCTCGATCCCGCCATCCGGGCTCTGTTTTCCGAGCGCGGCATCATCGTCGAGCCGATGAGCACCGGCGCCGCCGTGCGCACCTACAACGTCATGCTGGGCGAAAAGCGCCCGGTCGGCGCGGGACTGATCGCGGTGGAACGGGCGAAGCGGTGAGCGTCCACCCCGACAGCTACGGCCTCGCCACCGCGGCGCTCAAACAGCTCGATGGCGACCGCTACATCGCCTCCCTGGTGCTCCCGGAACCGGCCCGTGCCCATATCCAGGCCTTGTGGGCCTTTGCTGCCGAACTGGCCGCGGTGCGCGGCCGGGTCACCGAACCCGCGCCGGGCGAGATCCGCCTGCAGTGGTGGGCCGATGCGCTCGAAGGAACCGAGCACGGCGCCGTGCGCGCCAATCCGGTCGCCGATGCGCTGTTCGATACCATCGAGACATTCGGGCTCTCCACCGTGCCTCTGATGCGCATGGTCAATGCCCGCCGCTTCGATCTTTATGACGATCCGATGCCGGATCTCGGCCAGGCCGAGGGTTATGCGGGCGAAACCGCTTCGATCCTCTATCACTACGCCGCGATGATCCTGAACGGGGGACGTGAGCCGCAATCCGGCGATGCCGCCGGTCACCTCGGCGTCGCTGACAGCCTGAGCCTGCATCTGCGCGCCATGCCGGCGGACTTGGCGGCAGGCCGGCTGATGCTGCCTCACGACCTTCTCACCCGGCATGGTGTGACCGAAAGCCAGCTTTTCGCAGGGTCGATGACCGAGGGCCTTGGCGATGCGCTCGCTGAACTTCGGTCCATCGCGACAGATCACCTGGAAGAGGCCCGCACCGCGATTGTCTTGCTTCCTCGCGAAATCCGGCCCGCTTTTGCCGCAATTGCCTTGATTGATAAGCGCTTGAAGGCTCTGGAACGGCACCGCCAGACACCGTTCGCGCTCTATCCGGCGGGCGCGGATTGGCGAAAGATCGCTGCTGTGCTGTTCTGGGCCATGAAAAGCCAGAAATAGGCATCGCGCGGATCCTGGCCGGCGAGCCTGGGTGAGGGGTTACCGTGGCCATTTCCTACCGTCTTGACCGGCTTGCACCGGACGTGACCGAAACCGTGACGCGGTTCCCGGTGGCGGTCCTGTTCGCGCTGGCCCTGACCCTGACCGCAATCCTGACGGCCAATGACTGGCTCATTGCCGGCGATCGCGATGCCATGCGGCGCCTGGCTTTCGGCTTCGCGGCAGGCGGCTTCATGGCGGTCGCCGGGCGCCTGGTGGCGGAAAACCTGCGCCTGACCGGGGCGAGGGGCATTGCGCTCAGCCTGTTTCCCGCGATCCTGGTTTTCGGCCTGTTCCAGATCGATGACAGTACTTGGGTCGTGCCCGGCGCCCTGGCGGCTGCGGTCCTGCTCATGCTGTCGACGGCACCCGGGCTGTTCGACCGCGCCCGGGGCGGTCGCGAAGACGCTCAGGACCGGTTCTGGTGGATCAACCACCGCGCCATCATCTCCGGCGCCATCGCCGGGGTCGCTGTTGCGCTTGTCCTGCTTGGCCTGTTCGCCATCCATCAGGCACTCAGCCTGCTCTTCGGCATCGATATCGACGATCTGATCGGCAACTGGCTGATGCCGCTGACCTTGTTCCTGTTCGCGCCGCTTTACTGGTTGTCGACGATTCCGCGCCTTGCCGATTACGAACCGCTCGATCTCACTGAACCGGATTTCCTGTCCCGCGCCATCGGCTTTCTGGGGCAGTTCGTGCTCACCCCGCTGCTGTTCGCCTATGCGCTGATCCTTCTGGCCTATGCCATCCAGATCGCGGTCACCCGCACCTTCCCGGAAGGTATTGTGGGCTGGCTGGTGCTGACCTTCGTGGTTACCGGCGCTGCCAACTGGCTGGTCCTGCATCCCGAGTTCATGCGCGAGAAACCGCTCGTCCGCTGGTTCCGCCGGCTCTGGCCCTTGCTGACCGTCATCCCGCTCGGTCTGTTCGCATGGGGCGTCTATGACCGCATTGCGGCCTATGGGCTGACCCCGGAGCGCGTGGTGCTGGTCTTGGGTGGCGTCTGGGCCGTGCTGGTCACGCTCGCCTTTCTTCTGCCCTTCACCCGCGACATTCGCCTGATCCCGGGCCTTGCAGCGATCTTGTTGCTCCTTGGTGCCGTCGGTCCGCAAAATGTCGAGAACCTGTCCCGCATCAACCAGCTCGACCGGCTCGAGGCAGCGCTTGCAGCAGAATCGATGGACGAAGAAACAGCGGCAACCGCCCGCGGTGCCATCTTCTTTCTCATGGGCAGCGCTGAAGGACGCCGCACCCTCGATACGGTGTTAGCCGAGCGGGATGTGTCACTGCCCGCCACGGGGGATTCCCTGTCGAGGACCAGCGCGTTCGACTACATGGAGGCCTTGTCGATCCCGCGCGCACCCGACCAGCCCGTGCCCGACCGAATTGCCCGCGTCGATGCCGGCACTGCCAGCGTTCCCGTGGATGTCAGCGCCACGCCGCTCTATCTCGGGCGCCTGCAGCTGTCCGCAAGGGCCAGCGCCGACTATCCCGGCCTCACCCTGCGCCACACCGGCAATACCTTGCATTTCGCCAGCGCCCGGGGCGAAGCCGAACAAACGCTCGACCTGACAGGCTGGCTTACTCGCCAGACGGGAGACACGGTGGTTGATCCGGCTCTGCCCTTCACGCTGGAGGGCCGCGATTTCCTGATTGTCGTCAACGATATGAGCTACCGCCGGCCCGATGCCGGCGAAACCCCCGCCGAACTGCTTTGGCTCAACGGCAGCGTCTTCGCCGAACCGGTGCGGGAATAAAGGTTGTTGTTTGCCCAGCCCGCCGGCGTGACGCAATAGAATGTCCGGGACGACCTGGGAAGATGCAACCCAGCGCCCTCACCCCGAGGTGCGAAGCGGTGCTGAGCCTCGAAGGGCGAGGGCGTCCTTCGAGGGTCGCGCCGGTGGCGCTCCCGCCTCAGGATGAGGCCAGTATGTGTTGCGGCGCAGTACAAACATACCGCGCCGTCCCGGCCTTGAGCCGGGACCTCGTTAGAAATGATCTTGGCCCCGGATCAAGTCCGGGGCGGCCCGAAATACCTGGCGAGGGAAAAGGAGGACGAGAGAGGGCGCAGCCCGAATGAGGACCCCGGCGCACTTTTGCGCCGCGGCGTCGCAGGCGCAGTGGAGGTCACAGCGACCAGCGTCGTGACCGGAGCGGTGCGCGCCGTGAGACAAAGAGAGAGCCGGGACCTCCTGTAAAGTTGTCTAGGCCACGGATCAGCCCCCCGGGCGTGAGGCAGTCAAATTCGCGAGCATCCATGATGGGATGCCACGCGGGAGCCGCGTGCGCCCAGTGAGTACCGCCGAACTACATGTGATGCCTCATGGACCCTCGGGTCTTACCCGCCTCGCGCCGGCGGGCTGCCCGAGGGTGACGAGGAGGGAAGTAGCGCCCAAATCTCCACCCTCACCCTGAGCTGGTCGAAGGGCGAACCACGAAGGGCGAGAGCGTGCGCAGAAATCCTCTACAACCAGCCCGCAATGTCAGAGAGCGCCCGGCTGGTGATCGCCTTCTTCTTGGCCATGGCCTTGTCCTTGCCGCGCCAGCGTTTGACGCCCTCCGGCTTCACCAGCGTCACCTCCGGGAAGAGCCCAAAATTGACATTCATCGGCTGGAACGATTTCACGCCATTGGCTTCATCGGCCAGATGGCCACCGGTGATGTGATGGATCAGCGCCCCGAGCGCTGTGGTCGATGGCGGCGGGGGCAGGGGCGTGCCGGCCCGGTCTGCTGCGGCCATGCGACCGGCAACAAGTCCGAGTCCCGCGCTCTCCACATAGCCCTCGACGCCGGTAACCTGGCCGGCAAAGCGCAGCCGTGGCATGGCCTTGAGCCGCAGATCGGCGCCCAGCAGTTTCGGCGAATTGAGGAAGGTGTTGCGGTGAACCCCGCCCAGCCGGGCGAATTTCGCCTCTTCGAGACCCGGGATCTTGCGCAATATGTCGGCCTGTTCGCCATATTTGAGCCGGGTCTGGAACCCGACAATATTCCACAGCGTCCCGAGCGCATTGTCCTGCCGCAGCTGCACCACTGCATAGGGCGGATTGTCCGGATCGCGCGGATTGGTCAGCCCGACCGGTTTCATGGGACCGAAACGCGGGGTCTGCCGGCCGCGCTTGGCCATCACCTCGATGGGCAGGCACCCGTCGAAATAGGGGATGTTTTCCCATTCGTTGAGTTCATGCTCCTGACCCTCGATCAACCCGTCGATGAAGGCGTTGTACTGGTCTTCGTTCATCGGGCAGTTGAGATAATCGGAGCCGGTCCCGCCCGGGCCGGGCTTGTCGTAACGCGACTGGGCCCAGACGATGTCCATGTTGATCGAGTCTTTGTAGACGATGGGCGCGATAGCGTCGAAAAACGCCAGCGATTCCTCGCCCGTCAGCTCCAGAATCGCGGCCGCCAGCGCATCCGAGGTGAGGGGGCCGGTGGCGATGATGACGTGCTTCCAGTCCTCGGGCGGCAGCCCGGCCACTTCGCCACGATCGATGGTGATGTTCGGATGGCCGGAGACGGCCTGTGTGACCGCCTCGGAAAAACCGACACGGTCGACCGCCAGTGCACCGCCCGCGGGCACCTGGTGAGCATCGGCGCATTTCATGATGATCGAATTGCCGCGCCGCATTTCTTCGTGCAGCAGACCGACGGCATTGTGCTCATGATCGTCGGAGCGCAGCGAATTCGAGCAGACGAGTTCGGCAAAGTGGTCGGTCTGGTGGGCGTGGGTTTCACGCACCGTCCGCATTTCGTGAAGGATGACCGGCGCGCCGGCTTCCGCCGCCTGCCAGGCGGCTTCCGAGCCGGCAAGTCCGCCGCCAATGACGTGAATGGGATCCATTACGCTTCGCTTTCAAAGACGCGCCGGTGGCGGGGCCACCGGCTGATTTGCGCCTGCTATACGCAATGGGGGCGGGACGGCACAAGCGCAGTGTGCCGCCGCCGTGCATCGATCGGACCGAATTCAGGCCGCTTCGCGGCGGTCATGCCGACCTTCAAGAATCTCTTCGGCAATCTTGTTGCAGAAATCCTCGAGATCGCCGGGGTTCCGGCTGGTCACAAGGCCCTGATCGGCGATGACCGGATGGTCGTTCCAGTGTCCGCCTGCATTGATCACATCGGTTCGGATCGAGGGATAGGAGGTGACCTTGCGGTCCTTGACGAGACCGGCTTCGATCAGAAGCCAGGGTGCGTGGCACACCGCTGCCACCACCTTGCCTTCGCTCCAGAATGTCTGGATGAGGGTGATCACCTTGTCGTTGAGCCGCAACACGTCGGGATTGATTTGCCCGCCGGGCAGAACCACGGCGTCATAGTCGCGCGGTGCGACCTGGTCGATGGTCTTGTCAACCGGTTCCGACTGGGCCCAGTCGCCGTGGGACCAGCCGCGGATGACGCCCGGTTCGGGCGCGGCAACATGGACGTCGGCACCGGCATCGCTGAGCCTGTCGCGCGGTTGGGTCAACTCGGAGTGTTCGAATCCGTCGGTCGCGATGATCACGACCTTCTTGTTGCTGAGATCCTTCATGGGAAATCTCCTTGGTTCGTTTGCTGAGGGACAAACGCTGCCCCCGGCCGGCCCGTTCCTTCGCGTTGCGAATTGGGGCAAGTTGAGCCCAGACCTACAGCTTTTGAATCGAATCCCTTCCGATTGGAGATATTGCCGTGACCAGCCAGATTACACTTTGGGGGCGCAAGACCTCTGCCAATGTCCAGAAGGTCCTCTGGACGCTCGCCGAACTCGATCTCGACTATGTACGTGTCGATATCGGGGGCAAGTTCGGCGGCAACGACCTGCCGGACTATCGCGCGATGAACCCGAACGGGCTGGTTCCCGCCTTGCGCGACGGCGATCTGATCATGTGGGAGAGCAATGCCATCGTCCGCTACCTCGCGGCGAGCTACGGCAAGGGCACACTATGGCCGGAAAGCCCGGTGGAGCGGGCGCTGGTGGACCAATGGGCAGACTGGTCATGCTCGACCTTTCAGCCGGCCTGGCTCAATATCTTTCTCAACCTGGTGCGGGTGCCTGCGGAAAAGCGCGATCAGGCAAAAGTCGATGCCTGCGTCGCGGCCACCGTCAAGGCGTTCGAGGTCATGCAGACCCAGCTCGCGCGCACGCCCTATCTGGCCGGGGACCGCCTGACTTATGCCGATATCGTCGCCGGCGCAGGGCTCTATCGTTGGGAGACCATGGAGATCGATCGTCCCGCGCTTCCGCATATCGAGGCCTGGCATGCCCGGTTGAAAGAGCGCCAGGCTTTCCGCGACAGCGTCGAGATCGACTATTCGGAGCTCAGGGCCTCCTGACCACCGGGATCTTGCGATATCCGCACACCGTCCCGGCCCCGAGCCGGGACCTTATGATGTTGCTATTCAGCCTCGAAAATCGACCGCACAGCGTCAGCATGGGCGTTGACCGCGTCGATATTCTCCTGGGGCGGACGTGAGGCACCCATGGCGTCCGAGGCCGCGGTGATCTGCTCGATCATCATGGTCTTCTGCTCGTCGGTCAGGCCTGGGTTGTTCTGAACCTGCTCGATGGCGGCGGCCATCTGCTGGTCCATGGCGCCGCCCTGTTCGGCCCAGGCATAGGCCTGGGTCACCGCACTCATCGTCTGCAGCCATTCCATGAACCCGGAGAACCCGTGCGGCTCAATGACGGCATTGATGCGATTCTGCGCATCCTCATAGGCCATGAAGCCGATAAAGGCGGCGGCAGGCGATTCCTCGTCCATGGTTTCGGTGTCGAACTCGGTCTCGAGCTGCTGCGTGAGCGCCCGGACTTCCGGATAGGATGCAACGAAGTTTTGCACGATGTCGGGGGTGAGGCTGGCGATTGGAACGCCAGGGGCCTGCGCCAGGGCGGTCGAGACGCCGGTAACCGGCGTGATGGCCGGCAGGGCCGATGAAAAACTGGCAAGGGCGATGGCGGCGGTAGCAGCGAGGCGTGCGAACATGGCGGCGTCCTTTCCGGAAAACTGAAGCAAGGAAGGTGGCAGCACGCCGAATATCGGTCAAGCGGGTGAAAACACGCCTGAAAAAAGAAAACACCCGCGCTCTAGAAGAGGGCGGGTGTTCGAAGGTCTTGCCGCTGGTGGGCTTGGCAGCCGTCCGACGGGTTAGATCCGTTCGGCATGGTCACGTGCCACGTAGCGGATATCGCCGCGGGAAATGCCGAGGTCGTTCAGCTGACGGTCGTCGAGGCTTTCGAGCTCGCGCACGGTACGGCGGAAGGTGTTCCAGCGGCGGAAGCTATCACGAATGCTCATGTAGATTCTCCTTGAATGGGGTTAGGGTGTAGGCCGTCCGTTAGACGCGGGCGGCCTGGTTGCGTGCCACAAAGCGGATTTCGCCGCGGGTCAGGCCCAGATCGTGCAGTGCACGGTCATCAAGGCTTTCGAGTTCGCGGACGGTGCGGCGGAAGGAATTCCACTTGCGGAAGCTAGCTGCGATGTTCATCGGTCTTCTCCATTGCTGACAGCGCTGAGATAGTGCCGATGGAGGGGAATGAGCAGAGGGGTAAATCGCAAGCCGCCCATGCATTTTTTGCATGGCAAATTAACGAATCCTTGCGTCACAGCCCCCGCGCCGAAAGCAATGCAGATCGCCGGCCTGCATCTCGAAAATCGCGTTCCTGGGAATCCCCAGATCGTCACAGGCCAGCCGGATATCGATATCGATCTCCCGCACTGCCTGCTTAACGTCCAGATATTGCCGCATTTTTGCCGCCTGCCGGTTCATCGCCCTGCCTCTTGAATGATGAAAGACAACACGAGAATCCTAGGGGCGTTCGCCCGGCGCTGCTATGCAGCCATGTGCAGGATCGATATGCGCCTGACGCATGCAGACACGCAAAAACGGTCACAAAATACCCGTAAACCCGGTGGGATGGATTCATGGCCCCCCATGCGCTCAGCGCAACCCGCTGAAATCGGCACATGAAAAAGGCGGCCACGCGGACCGCCTTCGCATCCAAGCCGCAGAGGGATAGGCGTTATTCTGCCGCCGAGGCCACCCCGTCGCGCCGATCCAGCAGTTCCTTGAGGAATTTGCCGGTATAGGAGCGCGGCTCCTCGACGATATCCTCGGGCCGGCCAATCGCCACGATCTCGCCGCCGCCATCCCCGCCTTCGGGACCAAGGTCGATGATCCAGTCTGCGGTCTTGATGACCTCGAGATTGTGCTCGATGACCAGCACCGTGTTCCCGGTCTCCACCAGCTCGTGCAGCACCTCGAGCAACTTGGCCACATCGTGAAAATGCAGGCCGGTTGTCGGCTCGTCCAGCAGGTAGAGCGTTCGCCCTGTCGCGCGCTTCGAAAGCTCCTTGGAGAGCTTGACCCGCTGCGCCTCGCCGCCTGACAGGGTTGTTGCCGGCTGCCCGACCTTCACGTAACCGAGGCCGACGCGCTGCAGCGTCTTCATCTTGTCGCGGATCGCGGGCACGGCGGAGAAGAACTCGACGGCTTCATCGACTGTCATGTCGAGCACATCGGAGATCGATTTGCCCTTGAACTCGACCTCGAGCGTCTCGCGATTGTAGCGCTTGCCCTTGCAGACATCGCAGGTGACGTAGACGTCCGGCAGGAAGTGCATCTCGATCTTGATGACGCCATCGCCCTGGCACGCCTCGCAGCGCCCGCCCTTGACGTTGAAGGAGAAGCGACCCGGCGCATATCCACGCGCCTTGGCCTCCGGCAGCCCGGCGAACCACTCGCGGATCGGCGTGAAAGCCCCGGTATAGGTCGCCGGGTTCGACCGCGGCGTCCGCCCGATCGGGGACTGGTCGATATCGATGATCTTGTCGAGGAATTCGAGACCGGCCAGCGTTTCATAGGGGGCAGGGTGCACCCGCGCCCCATTCAGCTTGCGGGCAATCGCCTGGTAGAGCGTATCGATGATCAGGGTCGACTTGCCGCCGCCCGACACCCCGGTCACGGCGATGAACGTGCCCAGCGGCACATCGACAGAGACATCCTTGAGGTTGTTGCCGGTCGCACCGGTCAGGCTCAACCGCCGGGTCTTCGAAATGTCGCGCCGTTCGGCTGGCACCGCGATTGCCTTGCGGCCGCTCAGATATTGCCCGGTCAGGCTGTCGGGATGCGCCAGAATGTCCTCCGGCCTGCCTTCGGCGACGATCTGCCCGCCATGCACGCCGGCACCCGGCCCGATATCGACCACATGGTCCGCGGTCAGGATCGCGTCTTCGTCATGCTCGACCACGATCACCGTATTGCCGAGATCCCGCAGCCGCCTCAGCGTTTCCAACAGCCGCGCATTATCGCGCTGATGCAGCCCGATCGAAGGTTCGTCGAGCACGTAGAGAACACCGGTCAGCCCGGACCCGATCTGGCTCGCCAGCCGGATGCGCTGGCTTTCGCCGCCCGAAAGAGATCCGGAGTTCCGGCTCAGCGTGAGATAGTCGAGCCCGACATCGTTGAGGAAGCTCAGCCGCTCGCGGATCTCCTTGAGAATGCGTTCGCCGATTTCGCGCTGGGTGTCGTTGAGTTCGGCAGGCAGGGCCTCGAACCATTCATGCGCGCCCTTGATCGACATGGCCGAGACCTGGCCCACATGCAGCCCGGCGATCTTGACGGCCAGCGCTTCGGGCTTCAGCCGGTAGCCGTCGCATGCCTCGCAAGGCGCGGCGGACATATACTTCTCGATCTCCTCGCGCATACCCGCGCTTTCGGTTTCGCGGAAACGGCGGGTGAGATTGCCGATCACCCCTTCAAAGGGTTTGGAGGTCTTGTAGGAGCGCAAGCCGTCGTCATAGACGAAGTCGATCTTTTTCCCGTCCGTGCCGTAGAGCACAGCAATCCGCACCTCCGTCGGCAATTCAGCCCATGGCGTCGCGGTGCTGGCACCGAAATGCTTGCACACGGCCTCGAGCGTCTGCTGGTAATAGGGAGCGGAGGTGCGCGACCAGGGCACGATGGCGCCCTTTTTAAGGCTCAGCGTTTCGTCCGGCACCACCAGCTCGGGGTCGATCTGGGTTTCGCTACCCAACCCGTCGCAGACCGGGCAGGCACCGAACGGGTTGTTGAACGAGAACAGGCGCGGCTCGATCTCGGCAATGGTGAAGCCGGAAACCGGGCAAGCGAACTTCTCCGAAAAGATCAGGCGCGCGGGTTCGCCATTGTCCTCGGTCTTGTCGGCGAACTCGGCGATGGCAATACCGTCGGTCAGCCGCAAGGCGGTCTCGAAACTGTCGGCAAGCCGCGACTGCATGTCGGGCCCGACAACGATTCGGTCGACCACCACTTCGATGTCGTGCTTGATCTTCTTGTCGAGGGCAGGGGCGTCGGGGATCTCGTGGAATTCTCCGTCGATCTTGACCCGCTGAAAGCCCTTTTTCATCAGCTCGGCGAGTTCCTTGCGGTATTCGCCCTTGCGGCCCCGCACGATCGGCGCCAGCAGATAGAGCCTCGTTCCTTCTTCGAGCTCCAGCACCTTGTCGACCATCTGGGTGACCGTCTGGCTTTCGATCGGCAGGCCCGTGGCCGGCGAATAGGGAATGCCGACGCGCGCGAAAAGCAGGCGCATATAGTCGTAGATCTCGGTGACCGTGCCCACGGTCGAGCGCGGATTGCGCGAGGTGGTCTTCTGCTCGATGGAGATGGCGGGGCTCAGCCCTTCAATGCTCTCGACATCGGGCTTTTGCATCATTTCAAGGAACTGGCGCGCATAGGCCGAAAGCGATTCGACATAGCGGCGCTGGCCCTCTGCATAGATGGTGTCGAAGGCGAGCGAGGATTTGCCCGAGCCGGAAAGCCCCGTCATCACGATCAACTGGTCGCGCGGCAGGGTCAGGTCCACGGATTTGAGATTGTGCTCCTTGGCCCCGCGAATGACGATCTCGCGGTTCAGCGGCGACGGTGTAGGCCGGGTCGATGACATGAGCCGGGTAATCCTTGAAACGGGCTGTGTACGGGATACGCAACGCGGCGGCATCGGACCACCGTGAAACGTCCGGGCCTTATGTAGGCATTCGGCGTGCTATGCGGTACCGAGAACATAAAAAGAACGCAAGCCCCGATGTCAAGCGGATCACCGGACAACCCCTGACATGCTCTGCCATGCCGACGGCAGGGGCGGGTGAGAAGCTGAATATGATCAAGGACATGGGCCGGCAGGCATTGCCCGGCGCTTCGCTCCGGCCGAGGCGGGAATCCATGTGAGTTAGCGGCATAGCGCTGGTGGCGAAGGGGTTGGCGCATGGGCCTCAACAATGACCACCAGCCGCTCCGTGCTTGCTCGGCCTCCGAGCCGGGACCTCGATGATCAATCCCATGGCCTCCGGATCAAGTCCGGGGCGGCACGGAGGGGAAGCACGCGCCCCGAGTTCAGGACGAGGACAGTGCTCGTGCTGTCGTCTTGAAATGCCGCCCTGCGCTAGTGCCCGCCGGCGCGGGAATGACGATAAGGGAAAGGCGGATTCCGTGTTTCTGCCAGCCTACCGCAACAACTGGCCGCGTTCCTTGAGGAGTTCGCGTTCGCCTTCGCTGGCGAGCTTTTCGTCCCATTCCTGCAGCATGGCCTTGGAGAGGACCGCCCAGACCTCGGGGAAGAACGCGAGAATGATCATCGGGACATAGCCGAGCGGCAGCATGGGCGCCTTGCCACCATTCTGTTCGAGCTCCCAATAGGGCTTGGTCGCGAAGGTGTGGTGGTTCGAGTGCAGCGGCAGATTGTAGAACATGCCGGTCGAAACGCGGCGGTGGCTGTCCCAGCTGTGGCGCGGTTCAACCCGGGTGCCGGGCACGCGGACCAGCCCGTAATGTTCGATATAGTTGACGGTCTCGAGATAGAACTTGCCGATGAAGGCGGCGAGGAAGGCCCACAGGATGCCGATAGGCCCGGCAAAGATGACGAACAGCGCGATGGTGCCCAAGGTCATCAGCTGGCCGCGCCAGAAGCGATTGTTGAAAAACAAATCCTTCTTGCCGCGGCGTTCGAGCCGCGCCCTTTCGAACCCATAGGCAGACAGGATCTGTCCCCAGGTCGAGCGGAAGACGAAAACGCCGATATACTCCCCGCGTTTGGCTGTCGCCGGGTCCTGCTCTGTCGCCACATGCTTGTGGTGGCCATAGACATGCTCGATGGCGAAGCCGGTATCCCAGGTGAAAGCCAGAAGCCAGCGGCCCATGAGATAGTCGAGCGTCTGCCCGGTACGGTGCACAAGCTCGTGGGCAACAATGACCCCGCCCATGCCATAAAGAACGCCGAGCCCCATGATCCCGCCAAGCGTGCTCCAGAAACCGGTAGCCACGCGCGCCGCCGCCGGATCAAAGCCGATGGCATAGAGCACAGTATCGATGAACCAGAACCCGTCGGTGACCGTGTTGAGGCACACAACGGTCATCAGCACCGACAGGGGAAGCGTCAAAAGCAGCTGGAGATTGAGATACCAGGCCGGGGGAAGATCCTCGCGATTACCGGCATCGCCCACCCATTCCTCGACCATGCCGCCGAAGAAATAGGCCGTGGCGACCGTGAACCACATCCAGCCGCCGCCCACAGCCATCGCGATAGTCGAGAAGATGAAGAACAGGTTCATCGTCGAATACCGGACGGTGTTGAACGCGCGGCGCGCCAACAACGGCTTCCTGTCGGGAGATGTGGTCGTCGAACTCATCTGGTTCCATTCCTGGCTTGGGACCGGTGCTTCGGACCGGTCACGGCCGCCGAATTACCGGTGCCGGGTCGGCCCTGTCCTGCCGCAGATTGCGCCTCGGCGCAAGCTGCAACAGAACCGCTTTTTGTCTCCTGACGGGGTCAGATCGGGGCGAAAAGAATGGGCCAGCCTTGACACGGGATCGGGCAAATGGAACATAAAGAGAACAAAAACATGTGCGCCGAAAACGCTGTGGATGATCGGGTTTGCCCGGGCAAAGCCGCGTTTTCCCCCTTATGATGCGCGCAAAACAGACGGACATGGCAGGGCCCCGTGGCCCGGCGAAAGGAATTCGATATGTCAGGCAGCGTAAACAAGGTCATCCTCATCGGCAATCTGGGGGCCGACCCCGAAGTGCGCCAGACCCAGGACGGCCGTCCCATCGTCAATCTGCGGGTGGCGACTTCCGAGCGCTGGAAAGACCGCAATTCGGGTGAGCAGCGCGAGCGCACCGAGTGGCATAGGGTCGTGATCTTCAATGAGGGGCTGGCACGGATTGCCGAGCAGTATCTGCGCAAGGGATCCAAGGTTTACCTCGAAGGCCAGCTGCAGACGCGGAAATGGGAAGACCAGTCCGGTCAGGAGCGCTACTCGACCGAAGTGGTGCTGCAGGGCTTCAATTCGTCGCTGACCATGCTCGACAGCCGCGGTGAAGGCGGCGGTGGCAACTTTGGCGGCGGCGGTGGCGGCAATTTCGGCGGAGGTGGTTCGCGCCCGGCCGGCGGTGGCGGCGGTGGCAATGCCCCGAGCTTCGACACCGGCGATGTCGACGACGATATCCCGTTCTGATGCGATTTCCGGTCGGTTCCACGACCGGGACGGTTTTTGGCGCGGCGGCCCTTTTGCTTGCTCTGGCTGCCGCGCCCTCCGCCCTTGCCGGGGAGGCGGACATACGTGATGCCTCGGCAAGCCGGGAGCCGGACGGCACCTGGCGCATTTCCGCAACCATCGCCCATGCCGATACGGGCTGGGACCACTATGCCGACAGGTTCGAGGTGCTCGCACCCGACGGCACCGTGCTCGGAACCCGCGTCCTGTTGCACCCCCATGTCACCGAACAGCCCTTCACCCGGTCACTGACCGGCCTCGACATTCCTGACGGCGTGTCCGAGATCGTAGTGCGCGCCCATGACAGCGTGCATGGTTATGGCGGCACTCAACTCGTCGTGACGTTGCCGGCGGAATAGGCGCAACAAAAAAGGCCGGCACAATGGCCGGCCTTGATCATGATCCCTGGCACCGCGAGCAAGCCTATTGCTTTACCGCGTTTTCGAACGGTGAACCGGTGTCCGCTTCACCAGGAAACGCTCTAGCGCCGGGCAAACGGGACAGAAGCGGTGGTGACCCCGCCGGTGTCCTTGTTGCGCAGGTTGAGGTTGAGCGCGATGGCGCCGTCATCCAGCGCCAGGCTGGCATCGACGTCGAACTTGGCGTCGTTTTCTGCGGTGTAGTCGCGCAGCTGGAATACCAGCGACTGGCCGCGGCGTTCGCCGACAGCGGTACCGGTGAAGCTGCCCGCATTGACGATCGCTTCATACTGGTCTGCGCTCTGGTTATAGGCGAGGGTACCCCCGACCTTCACCACCACGCTCGCCAGCGAGCAGCGCGAATCCACATGGATGCGAATCCGGTCGGCATCCTTGACGTCCATGCGGCACTGGATGCTTTCGGGGTTCTCCTGATCGGCGAAATGCGCCGATCCGCGGCCGATCCACTTGCCCACATAGGCTTTGATCAGCGCCACATCCTCTTCGGCGGCCTGGGCCGGTGCAGCAATGCTGGCCATCGCGCCAAGCGCGAGAATGCCGGCTACTGCGGCATTACGGGCCGTCTTGAACGAAATCATCAATTCTTTCCTCCGACTTTTCCGAATATCCGCCCCCCGGCGACCAACACAGCCGGCAATATGAAAAGATCGCCGATCAGCGCAAGAACGAGTGTGAGTACGGTTAGCGTACCAAAAAGTGCAACTTGTGGCAGCGCCGAAAACATAACGACCGAACAGCCGACGCACAGGATCAGCGTGGTCGCTACCAGTGCCGGCCCCACACGCACCAGCGTGCGGTCGACCGCCTCGACTGCATCGAGCCCTTCGTCCCGCGCCCGCTTATAATGGGCCAGGAAGTGGATCGTGTCATCCACCGCGATACCGAAGGCGATCGTCAAGGAGATGACGGTCGTGATCTGCAGCCCCGTACCGGATATCCACAAATAGAACTCGGTACCCAGGATCGGCAGAAAGTTCGGCACGATGGAGACGACGGCCACCTTCCAGGAGCGGAAGGCGAGCCCGATCACCCCGATCGCGACGATCACGGCGATTGTCAGCCCGTTCTGCAGCGACTGGATCATGTCGACGCTGGCGAAGGCCGACAACACCCGGAACCCGGCTACCTTCGCGCCCTCGACCCCCGATTCTTCGAGTAGTCGTTCGGCCTCGATCACCTGTTCGCGGATATCGGTCGAGGAGGACGAGGTCGGCGTGAAGGCGGTCACCAGCGCCATCTGGCCATCATCGGTGATGAAGCGGCGTTTGAGGAAGGGCCCCACAGCATCGAAGATCTGGTCGCGCGTGAACCCGGAATCCGAATAGTGCGAGAAGCTCGCTGCGGAGATCACCTTGTTCTCCCCGAACACGCTCTCGGCAATGTCGTGGACCGTCTGGATGGTCTCGAAATCCTTGTCGGTCACATCGGCGACGGCGTCTTCGAGCGGCACCGAAATATAGATCGGCGACACCCCGCCCACGCCTTGGTCGATATCCTTGGAAGTCTCGAGCGCCTGGCTGTTGGACGGCAGGTAGTCGCGGAACGAGAAGCGCGGTTCGATGGTCAGGTGCGGGTAGAGCAGCAGAACCGTCAGCACGATGCCGAGCGCGGCCAGGAATTTGTAGCCGCGATTGGTCGCGAACTGTGCGACCGGGATGATCGCCGTCACCGCGACCGAGGGGCTGCGTACGCCCTTGAACCCGAGCTTGAGCGCCAGCATCAGCACGAGCGGCAGGAAGGTCACCAGTGCCACGAAGGCGATGATCACCGCAATCGCGCCGGAGGCGGCGAATTCCTGGATGCCCTGGCCCTGGGTGAGCAGCAGCGAGGAGAAGGCGATCAGAGTTGTGATCGAGGTCAGCGCACAGGCCGGGCTGACGCGTTCCACCGTCATGCGGATGGCCTTGTGCGGGTCTTCACCCTCGTTCCACAGCCTCAGCCAGTAGAAACAGAAATACAGGCTCTCCGCGAAGGCGATCACCAGCACCAGCGCCGTCACGATATTGGTGAGGAAGGTGAACGAACCGAAGACCGTGGTCACCACACCGATAACCCAGAAAACCGAGATGAACGGCGCCGTTGTGGCAATCACCGCGCTCCAGAAAGAGCGGAACACCACGAGCGCGATCAGGAAGCCGAGCCCCATGCCGATCGAGGTGAACTTGACCTGGTCCTGCAGGCTCGCATCGAGCAATTCCTTGGTCCAGATCGGCGGGCCGGTGATCTGCAGCGTGTAATCGGGGCTGTCGTAATAGGCGACAAGCTCCTCAAGGCTTTCGATCATGTCGGTCTCGTTCCACACCGAGCCCACTTCGCTCGCCGGGAACATGATCAGGACCATGCCCTTGTTGTCCTCGAGGATGAGGTTGCGCATCATCGGGTCGTTTTCGCGCAGATCGTTGAGCGCGGCGGCCACTTCCTCGGACGTCTGCATATTCTCCGGCACCGCGGGCACCGTTGTGCCCGGATCTTCCGTCGGTTTACGCAGGGAGAAAGGGGACAGCGTCCCCACCGCATATTCGTTGAGAGCCAGATCGAGCGCGATGGTGCGGATTTCCTCCAGCACCTCGGGATCGGTCAGCTTGTCGGAATGTACGAGCAGGTAGAAGTCGTTCTCGAACGTGCCGAACGTGTCACGCAGTTCCTCGTAGTTCTCGAACTGCTCCCCCGAACCGCTATACATCCTGAGCAGATTGCCGTCGGTCGACATCTGCGGGACCATGTAGAAGCAGAAAGCGGTAAACGCGAGCACAAGTGCACCCGCCACCTTGGGATATTTGAGGGTGATAAACCCAAGGCGCTCAAGCCCAAAACCGATCGACAAAATGCTCGCTCCGCTCCAACCCGGGGGTTTTCGGTGCTTTACCGGCTTGTCGCCGGTGACGCAAGCCCGCGACGACCCGCTCGCCTAGATGTCAACGCGTGTTTTCAGGCGTTTCCGCCCGACCATGCGACACCACTGCACCGCGAAAATGACACTTTGTGTGACACAAATGTGGATGGTGCAGCCGAATGCCCGCAAATCCCCGCTAAAAGTGGTATCGCCTGCCGGAATCGCTTAGAACCGATGCCAACGTGACGAGCAACGAAAACACACTGTGACAGACACGCCCGACGAACCCCAGGACGAGACCCCCGATCCCGCCGGCATGCCGCCGCGGGGAAGTGACATTCAGGTCGTCTCGATCACCGACGAAATGCGCAAGTCCTATCTCGATTATGCGATGAGCGTGATCGTGAGCCGCGCGCTGCCGGACGTTCGAGACGGGCTCAAGCCCGTGCACCGCCGCATCCTCTATTCGATGCATGAAAGCGGCTATGTCTGGAACAAGCCCTACAAGAAATCGGCGCGCGTCACCGGTAACGTCACCGGTAAGTATCACCCGCATGGAACCGCAGCGGTCTACATGTCGCTTGTGCGTCTGGCACAGGACTTTTCGCTGCGCGTGCCGCTGGTCGACGGACAGGGCAATTTCGGGTCGGTGGACGGCGACATGCCGGCAGCCGAACGCTACACCGAAGTCCGCATGGAGCGCGTGACCGACACGCTGCTCGAAGACATCGACAAGGACACCGTCGATTTCGTCGACAACTATGACGGCTCCGAGCGCGAGCCGAGCGTGTTGCCGGCACGCTTCCCGAACCTGCTGGTCAACGGGGCAGGGGGTATTGCGGTCGGCATGGCCACCAATATCCCGACCCACAATCTGACAGAGGTTATCAACGCCACGCTTGCCCAGCTCGAAAATCCCGACATCACCGTCGACGAGCTGATGGAGATCATTCCGGGACCCGACTTCCCGACCGCAGGCATCATTCTGGGTCGGTCGGGCATCCGTTCCGCCTATGAGACGGGCCGTGGCTCGATCCTGATGCGGGGCCGTGCTACCGTCGAGGAAATCCGCAAGGACCGCGAAGCGATCATCATCACCGAGATTCCGTATCAGGTGAACAAGGCCACGATGATCGAGAAGATCGCCGAGCTGGTGCGCGACAAGCGCATTGAAGGCATTGGCGATATCCGTGACGAATCCGACCGCCACGGCATGCGGGTCGTCATCGAGATCAAACGCGATGGCGCGCCCGACGTTATCCTCAATCAGCTCTATCGCTTCTCGCCGCTGCAGACGTCTTTCGGCGTCAACACGGTGGTGTTGAACGGCGCCAAACCGGAACAGATGACGCTGAAGGCCATTCTTCGCGCCTTCCTGGAGTTCCGCGAGCAGGTCATCACCCGCCGCGCCAAATATCTGCTGAACAAGGCTCGCGACCGGGCCCATGTACTGGTCGGCCTCGCCGTGGCCGTGGCCAATGTGGACGAGGTCATCCACCTCATCCGCACCGCACCCGACCCGGCAACCGCCCGCGAACGTCTGCTTGAGCGCGATTGGCCGGCGGCCGATGTTGCCCCGTTGATCGAACTCATCGACGATCCGCGCCACAAGGTGAACCCGGACGGGACCTTCAAGCTGTCCGAAGAGCAGGCCAAGGCGATCCTCGATTTGCGTCTGCAGCGCCTGACCGCGCTTGGCCGCGACGAAATCGGCGATGAGCTCAACCAGCTCGGCGACAAGATCACCGACTATCTCGACATCCTGCGTTCGCGCGACCGGGTGATCTCGATCATCCGCGAGGAACTGGAGGCCGTCCGTGACCAGTTCGGGTCCGACCGCAAGACCGAAATCGTCGACGCTGTCGGAGATGTCGACGACGAGGACCTGATTGCCCGCGAAGACATGGTCGTGACCGTCTCGCATTCGGGCTACATCAAGCGGGTGCCGCTTTCGACCTACCGTGCCCAGCGCCGCGGCGGCAAGGGCCGGTCCGGCATGAGCTTCCGCGACGAGGACTTCGTGACCCGGCTGTTCGTGGCCAATACCCACACGCCGGTCCTGTTCTTCTCTTCCCGCGGCATTGTCTACAAGCTCAAGGTCTGGCGTTTGCCGGTCGCGGCCCCCAATGCGCGGGGCAAGGCGCTTGTGAACATGCTGCCGCTCGAGGAAGGCGAACGGATCACCTCGATCCTGCCATTGCCCGAGGACGAGGACAGCTGGGGCGATCTCGACATCATGTTCGCGACCGAAACCGGCACCGTGCGGCGCAATTCGCTGGCCGATTTCGTGCAGGTCAACCGCAACGGCAAGATCGCCATGAAGCTCGATGAGGGCGACGGCATTGTCGGTGTGGATACCTGCACCGTCAGCCAGGACGTGATGCTCACTACCGCCGGGGGCCAGGCGATCCGGTTCCCGGTCACCGATGTGCGCCAGTTCAAGGGCCGCAACTCGACCGGCGTGCGCGGCATTTCGCTCGCCAAGGGCGACAAGGTCATCTCCATGTCGATCCTGCATCACCTCGATGCGACGCCGTCCGAACGTGCCACCTATCTCAAGATGAGCCGTGCGGTGCGCGGTGAGGGCGAGCCGCCTGAAGGTGCGGATGCAGGTGACGAGGAAGTGGAGGCCGGTGAATTGAGCCCCGAGCGCTATGCGGCCCTCGGCGCCTCCGAACAGTTCATCCTTACCGTTTCCGAACACGGCTATGGCAAGCGTTCCTCGAGCCACGAATACCGGGTGACCGGACGCGGCGGCAAAGGCATCGTCGCCATGGCGGTCAATGACCGCAATGGTGAGCTCGTTGCCTCGTTCCCGGTGGAGGATGCCGATCAGATCATGCTCGTCACCAATGGCGGACAGGTGATCCGGGTGCCGGTGGATGCCGGACCGGGCAACCGCATTTCGATCATCGGGCGCTCGAGCCAGGGCGTGACCATCTTCTCGACCAGCGAAGGCGAAAAGGTCGTCTCCGTATCCCGCGTTTCGGACACGGGAGATGAAGATGAAGAGGGTGAGGAAGTTGACGAAGCGGGTGCGAGCGGCGATGGCCCAGAGGCCGGCGGTGACGATGCTCCCGGAGACGATGCTCCCGGAGACGATGCGCCCGAAAACAATACGCCCGGGGACGATGACGGTCCGGAAGATGAGGCCGGCGAATAGGGGCAGTGCCTGAGCCGGTCCGGGACCGAACATGACATCGCATAGCCCGGCTACACACGATCCGAATGGAACAACGGGGCGCGCAGGATCACTTCTGCGCGCCCTTGTCGTGCTCCTGCTTGTGATCAAGCTCGCACAGACCGTTTTTGCCGGTGTAATCGTCGATGAGGCCTATTACTGGCTCTGGGCGCAGCACCCGGACTGGTCCTATTACGATCATCCGCCCATGGTCGGCTGGACCATCATGGCCTTCGAACGGCTTGGATTGCCGGCATTCTGGGCCCTGCGATTGCCGGTTGTCCTGACGCTTCTGGGTGATTTGTGGGTGATCCGGGCCTTTGCCCGATTGCCCGGCGTACGCCAGGCGCAAGGGTTTTTGCCGACGGCCTTGCTGTTCCTGATCACGCCTGTGTTCTGGATCATGACCAGCGTTGCGTTTCCGGATCACCTGATGGTGTTTTTCGGGCTTCTGGCGCTTTACGGGTTCACCCGGTTCGCGCTCGATCTCCCGCACGCGCGGCGCTGGCTCTATTTCGGGGCGGTGGCGCTGGGGCTGGCGACGCTATCGAAGTTCAACGCCGCGCTGATCGGCCTCGGATTTGCCGCCGCAATCCTGCTGACACCGGCCTGGTGGCGGCATCTGCGCAATCCGCATCTTTATATCGCGGCACTGATCTCCATGGCCTGCCTGGCGCCAGTGTTCTGGTGGAATATCGCCAATGGCAATGCTGCGTTTGATTTCATTCTCTACTCGCGCCATCACGGGGTCGATGGTCCACCGACCATTGCGGGCCTCTCCGGCTTCGGCTTTCTGACCGTCGTGACGACATCGCCTTTCTTTGTCATCGCGACATTGGTCTGGATTGTTGCGGTGCTGCGTCGTCCAGTACACACCGAGGCGGGCGACAATCGCCTGGGCTTTTTCGTATTCATCGCCTCGACGCTGGCTATCGGCGCGCTGGCTCTGCGTTCCAATGTTCATTTCCATTGGAACCTTGTGGCCTGGCTGGGCTTCGTGCCGGTCCTGGCGGTCTGGCTGCGCCACCCGATCCTCAGGCTCGGGCATATCCTCTACGGGGCGGTGATTGCCCTCGCCCTGGCGATCAATTTCACGCTGGCGCCCGTGACCATGCTCACAGGGCCTGTCGACCGGGTAACAGCCTGGGCCTATGGCTGGGATGACATCGCCGCCGCCGTTGAAAGGCTACGGGAAGACGAGGGAGCCGACTTCGTGGCCGGCAGTCATTATGGCACCACCGCCCGGTTGGCACTGGCGCTTGACGACGCCGATGTCCGAAATCTCGAAAGCCGGCAAAGCCAGTTCGATTTCTGGTTCGACCGGTCAAGTGCCGCTGGTCAGAGTGCCATCATCCGCACCGACCCCTTCAATCCGATGACGGGTCACATCCGCCGTCAGTTCGAGACGGTCAGCAAGCTGGAAGAGGTCGAGGTGCGGGTGGCCGGCCGGGAGATCCTGACCCACACGCTCTGGCTGGGTGAGGGGTTCCGGCCCTGAGCTGACAACCGGAGCTCCGCTCTTTGAATGAACGGAGCCCCGGCGCTGCGCCTCGGTCAGCTCTCGTTGAGAGATCGGTCAGTCCGCAGGACGGATTTCGATCTCCTTGAGTTTCTTCACGCCCAAAAGGTGCAGGGCGAGATTTTCGTAGAATGTGTCGGGCTGGCCCGAGCGCACTTTGTGCAGGAAGTATTTTTCGAAACCGACCTTGGCGAAATGCACCCACTTCCCGCGCTTGGCCCAGTTCACGTTGCGCGGCGGGATTTGCGGCTGCGCGACAAAGGCGACACCTTCGTCGCCGAAATCGGCCAGGCAGACCGCATTCCACGTTGCGACCGCCTCGGGCTTGCCGCCCTTGAGCAGCGCCGAGATGTTTTCGGCCGTGGCGGTCACCATGGATTCGATCATGAACCCGGTCTTGGGCACCCCGACCGGCAGGGGCGTCTTGCCGACCGGCGGAATGGCAACGCACACGCCGATACCGAACACGTTCTGGTATTTGGGATTGCGCTGATAGTCGTCGATCACCACGAAGCCGCGTGGGTTGACCAGCCCTTCCAGGCCCTGCACGGCGTCGATGCCGCGGAACGCCGGGAGCATCATCGCGTAGTTGAAGTCGAGCGCGTATCCTTGCTTGACCTCGCCTTTCTCGTCGACCTCCTCCACATGCATGGTGTGTTCCTCGACCGAGGTCACCTTGGCATTGGTGATCCACTTGATGTGCCGATCGCGCATCGCGCCTTCCATCAGCCCCTTCGTATCGCCGACCCCGTCAAGGCCAAGATGGCCGATATAGGGTTCCGGCGTCACGAAGGTGATCGGCACCTGGTCGCGGATCTTGGCCTGGCGAAGCGCGGTATCGAGGATGAAGGCGAACTCGTAGGCAGGCCCGAAACACGACGCCCCCTGAACGGCGCCGACAACGATCGGTCCCGGATTGGCGACCAGCTTGTCGAAGGCCGATTTGGCTGCCTCCGCATGATCGATCTGGCAGATGGACTGGGTGAAATGCTTTGGCCCGAGCCCCTCGATCTCGTCAAAGGCGAGAGCGGGGCCGGTGGAAATGATCAGATAGTCGTAATCGAGCGTCTCGCCGCCATTGAGTTCGATACGGTTGTTTTCCGGATCGAGCTTGGCCGCGCCCTCAGGGTGAAACCCGATGCCGTGGCGCGAGAAGGCCGATTTGAGATCGACGGAAATCTCGTCACGGTCCCGCCACCCCACCGCAACCCAGGGGTTCGAGGGCACGAAGGAATAGGTTTCGCCCAGATTGACAACGCTCAGCCGGTCGTCCGGCCCGAGCTTCTCTTTCATTTCATAGGCCATGATGACGCCGCCAAGACCGGCGCCCAGAACAACGACGTGGGCCATAGACTTCCTCCATTCCACTCGTTCCATTCATGGCGATATTAGTATCTGCTCATATATCCGCGTTGATCCTGATCAAGCGCTTTCAGCTATGGAAATCGCCGGGAATTTGGCCCAGACTGGCACCAGTTTCCGGAGATCATCCCATGTTCGAGATCACTGCCCTTCTGGCCTATGCGGCCGCCTGTTTCGTTGTGGCCATCGTGCCCGGTCCCTCGGTTGCCGTGATCGGCGCCAATTCGCTTGCCCGCGGTCCCGCCGCCGGATTGTGGACCCTGGCCGGCACCCAGATCGGGGTGATCCTGATGGTGCTGGTTGTCGCTTTCGGCTTCGAAACCATTATCGGCGGTATGGCGGCGGCCTTTTTCTGGATCAAGCTGGTGGGCGCGGCCTATCTCATCTATCTCGGCTTTCGCATGATCACCGGTGGCGGAACGGCTCGAATCACGGCAGCCAAAAAGGAACGCAGCATTGCCGGCTACATGATCCAGGGCTTTCTGGTGCTGTGGTCCAACCCCAAAGCGCTACTGTTCCTCGGAGCTTTCCTGCCGCAATTCGTGCACCCCGGCGCACAGGTCTTCGAGCAGATCATGGTGCTGGGCCTGATTTTCATGGCGATTGCCGGGATCTCCGACGCCGGATACGCGCTTCTGGCCGGTCATGCCGGCAAGGCCCTGCGGGACGGGCGCATCAAACTGGTGAGCCGCATCTCCGGCGCCGTGCTGATGGCTGGGGGCGCGTGGCTTGCGCTCCAGCAAAAGTAGTGACAAAAACCACCCCGCCGGGTCTTCGATCGTCGTGACCGGCGAGGGTTGGCGCGCGCCAGCCCCACACACCATCTCGCGGAGACACCCATGAAGGACCGTGTCGGCTTCTATCCCGGATCGTTCGATCCCGTGACCAACGGCCATCTCGACGTCATCGAGCGCGCCTGCCGACTCGTCGACAGCCTGGTCGTGGGCGTGGGCGTACAGGCCACCAAATCCCCGCTGTTTGACCTGGACGAACGCATGGACCTGCTTCAGGTCACCGTCGCGCCTGTAGCCAGCCGCACAGGCACAGAAGTCTCCTTCATCCATTTCGAGGGGCTGATGGTGCAGGCCTGCCGCCGGGTCGGCGCCAACATCATCGTGCGCGGCTTGCGCGACACAACTGACTACAATTACGAGATGCAGATGGTGGGCATGAACGCGCAGATGGCGCCGGACCTGCAGACGGTCTTTGTGCCCTCGAGCCCGCATGTCCGACACATCTCGGCCACGCTTGTGCGTCAGATCGCCCAGATGGGCGGCGACGTATCCGCCTTTGTGCCCAACCGTGTCCTGCAGGCCCTGAACGACAAATGAGCCAAACCCCGTCCTCAAGGCAGCGTCTGATCGGCATTCTGGTCTTCGCTGTCGTCGCCCTTTTCGCCATCGCGATCTTCCCCTTCGACATCTTCCGTTCGAATGAGGCGGTCGAGGAATCCGCTGCCGCCATCGAAGCGGCCGACCACCTGATCCTCGAACTCAAGGACGGGACCGTCGACATCCGACTGCGGCCCGATCTGGCGCCGCTGCATGCCGAGCGGCTGACGGAACTCGCCAATGAGGGATTTTACGACGGTCTGACCTTCCACAGGGTGATCGATGGTTTCATGGCCCAGACCGGCGATCCCACCGGCACCGGGCGCGGCGGTTCTTCGCTCCCCGACCTCAAGGCCGAGTTCTCGAGCGCCAAATTCACCCGCGGTACGGTCGGCATGGCCCGCTCCCTGCGGGTGGACAGTGCCAATTCGCAGTTCTTCATCGTTTTCGAGCGCGCGCCGTGGCTCGACGGAGAGTACACCGTGGTTGGGGAAGTGGTCTCCGGCATGGAGTATGTCGACGGCATCAAGCGCGGAGACGAGGCGGCCAACGGGCTGGTGACCGACCCCGACACCATCATCTCCATGCGCGCTATCGACGCTGCCGAGGCCAATGGCGCCACCGGCACCGATGCCGACGCCGAAGAGAACACCAACACCACAGGCGGTGCGGCCGCCGTTGAAACGAATAATTGACAGGAGAGACCATTGGCTGAGGAAAAAGACCTCGAGAACACCCTCGTTCTGGAAACCAGCAAGGGGGAGGTGACCATCCGCCTGCGCCCGGACCTGGCGCCCAAGCATGTCGAGCGCATCAAGGAACTGGCGCGCGAGGGCTTTTATGACGGGATCATCTTCCACCGCGTTATCGACGGCTTCATGGCCCAGGCCGGCTGCCCGCATGGCCGCGGGACCGGCGGCTCCGACAAGCCGGACCTGCCCGCAGAATTCAATGCCCAGCCGCATGTGCGCGGCACCTGTTCCATGGCCCGCACCATGGATCCCAATTCGGCGAATTCGCAGTTCTTCATCTGCTTCGACAATGCCTCGTTCCTCGACGGCCAGTATACCGTCTGGGGTGAAGTCACCGACGGCATGGAAGCCATCGACGCGCTCGCCAAGGGCGAGCCCCCGGCAAGCCCGGATTCCATCGTATCGATGAAAGTGGCCGCAGACGCCGCCTAGGGCGACGCAGCCGCCCGATACCGGTCGCGCCCGAATGCGTTGCGCGGCCGGGTATCCCCGCAAGGAGGCGGGGGACCATGCGCGTAGATTTGTTTGATTTCGAGTTGCCGCCCGAACGGATCGCGCTGCACCCGGCGCGTCCGCGCGATTCTGCGCGCATGCTTGTTGTCGGCCCCGACGGCACCCTTGCCGACAAGGTCGTGACCGACATCACGGACATCCTGCGCGAAGGCGACATGCTGGTGGTCAACGACACCCGCGTGCTGCCGGCCCAGCTCAGGGGCGAGCGCCATCGCGACGGTCTTGTCGCCGGCATTTCGGTCAATCTGCACAAGCGCATCGACCCTTCGCGCTGGCTGGCCTTTGCCCGCCCGGCCAAGAAGCTCAAACCCGGCGATGCCATCCGTTTCGGCGCGCCGGTCGACCGAGCCTGCTTCCTCTCCGGCCTCGACGCCACGGTTGAACAAGTGGATGATGGCGGGCAGGTCACCCTGGCCTTCGAATTCACCGGACCGGTGCTCGACGATGCCATTCGCGAGCTCGGTGAGATGCCGCTGCCGCCCTATATCGGCGCCAAGCGAAAGGCCGAAGAGGCCGACAAGGCCGACTATCAGACGATCTTCGCCGACCGCGAAGGTGCGGTGGCAGCGCCAACAGCGGGTCTGCACTTCACTGACACTCTGCTCAAGGCATTAGCCGACAAGGGGATCGAGACTACGCGCCTGACCTTACATGTCGGGGCCGGGACGTTCCTGCCGGTCAAGGCCGACGACACTGACGATCACAAAATGCACGCCGAATGGGGCGAGGTGAGCCCCGAGGCCGCCGAAAGGATCAATGCCACGCGGGCCAAAGGCGGTCGGATCGTGGCCGTTGGCACCACGAGCCTGCGCCTGCTGGAGTCCGCAGCGTCAGCGGATGGGCGGTTGCGGCCCTTCGCCGGAGAGACCGACATTTTCATCACCCCCGGCTACCAGTTCAGGGCCGTTGATGTGTTGATGACCAATTTCCACCTGCCCAAATCGACGCTGTTCATGCTGGTCAGTGCCTTTTCCGGGCTGGAGGCCATGCAGAACGCTTATCGGCACGCCGTGGAAAATGAGTACCGCTTCTATTCCTATGGCGATGCGAGCTTGCTGATCCGGCCCGGGGTGCCCGCATGACGGCCACCGAATTCGGTTTCGATTTGCTGGCGAGCGATGGCGGCGCGCGGCGAGGGCGCATCACGACCCCGCGCGGGACCATCGAAACCCCCATATTCATGCCCGTGGGGACCGCAGGCACGGTCAAGGGTCTCTATCCCGTCCAGGTCGAGGCGCTGGGCGCGGAGATCATCCTGGGCAACACTTATCACCTGATGCTGCGCCCCGGCGCCGAGCGGGTTGCCGAACTCGGCGGTCTGCATGCCATGTCCCGCTGGACGCGCCCGATCCTGACTGATAGCGGCGGATTCCAGGTGATGTCGCTGGCACAGCTCCGCCAACTCGATGAAGACGGCGTGCGCTTCAAATCCCATATCGACGGGTCGCCACACATGCTGACTCCGGAACGCAGCGTCGAGATCCAGACGCTGCTGGGAGCGGATATCATCATGCAGCTCGACGAGTGTTCGGCGCTTCCGGCGACTGTGGAAGAGCTGACCCGCGCCATGGAACTCTCCCTGCGCTGGGCCGAGCGCTCCAAGAAGGCGTTTGGCGCGCCCCGGGGCAGGGCGTTGTTTGGTATCGTGCAGGGGGGCGATAACCCTGAATTGCGCAGCCGTTCGGCCCGCGAACTCGTCGAAATGGATTTTCCCGGTTACTCTGTGGGCGGCCTGGCGGTGGGGGAAAGCCAGGATGTCATGTTCGACGTGTTATCCCACACCACACCGCAACTTCCCGTGGGGAAGCCGCGTTACCTGATGGGCGTGGGAAAGCCGGAGGACCTTTTGGGCGCGATCGAGCGAGGCATCGACATGTTTGACTGCGTGCACCCCACGCGCGCCGGTCGTCACGGTCATGCCTATACGCGCCACGGTGTGATCAATCTCAAGAACGCGCGGCACCGCGATGATCCGCGACCGCTCGATGAAACCTCGGGCAACGAGAACACGAGCACCTGGCAGCGTGCCTATCTGCATCACCTCGTCAAATCCGGCGAGATGCTGGGCGCGATGATTCTGAGCCAGATCAATCTGGCATACTACCTGGAGTTGATGGTCGGCGCGCGCAAGGCCATTGAAAACGGACGGTTTGCCGAGTATGCCGCCGAGACCAGACAGGGATGGGCCGAAGGCGATATCGCGCCGCGAGCCTGAGGACGCACCACGTGAGGACGCAATGACGACACCCGAAGTCGAAGCCGCTTTTGAAGCGCTCGAGGGCCATAAACAGCGTATCGCCGGGACGCATATGCGCGACATGTTCGCCAACGATCCGGCTCGTTTTGATTCGTTTTCGGTGACTTACGGAGAGTTGCTCCTCGATTACTCGAAGAATCGCATCGATCAGGGTGTCATGGATGCGCTATTCGACCTTGCCAAGGCGGCGGGCGTCGACAAGCGCCGCTCCCAGATGTGGCATGGTGAGCATATCAACACCACCGAGGACCGCGCCGTGATGCACATGGCGTTGCGCTACCAGGGGCTGGAAGAAGTCACTGTCGACGGCGAGAACGTGATGCCCGAGGTGCGCGAAGTCCTCGCGGCCATAGAAACCTTCTCCGACAAGGTGCGTGGCGGTCAGATCCGCGGCGCCAGCGGCAAGAAATTCACCGATGTGGTCAATATCGGCATTGGCGGCTCGGATCTGGGGCCGGCCATGGTCACCCAGGCCCTTGCCCCCTATACCGACCCCAAGAAGCTGCGCGTCCACTATGTGTCCAATGTCGATGGTGCCCATCTGGCGGACACACTGGCCGGCCTCAGCCCCTCGACGACCCTGTTCATCGTCGCCTCCAAGACCTTTACCACCGACGAAACCATGACCAATGCGCGCTCGGCGCGCTCCTGGATCGTCAATGCGCTCGATGAAACCGCGGTCAGTTCGCACTTCGCCGCCGTCTCGACCAATATTGCCGCCTGCGCCAAGTTCGGCATCGATACCGACCGGATCTTCGGCTTCTGGGACTGGGTTGGCGGACGCTATTCGGTGTGGTCGGCGATCGGCCTGCCAGTGGCCCTGGCGATTGGCTACAAGAATTTCGACGCCTTCCTCAAAGGCGCCGCTGCGATGGACAAGCATTTCCGCACGGCGCCGTTCAAGGACAATATCCCGGTGATCCTGGCGCTTCTGGGCGTCTGGTACCGCAATGTCTGGGGTTTCCCGACCCATGCGGTGCTGCCCTACGACCAACGCATGGTGCGGTTCCCGGCCTATCTGCAGCAGCAGGACATGGAGAGTAACGGCAAGGCCGTTACACTCGACGGCCGCTCCGTGACCCGCGATACGGGGCCGATCATCTGGGGCGAGCCGGGCACCAATGGCCAGCACGCCTTCTACCAGCTCATTCATCAGGGCACGACGGTCATCCCCTGCGATTTCCTCGTCGCCGTGCGCACTCGCAACGGCATCAATGGCCATCATGTGAAGCTGGTGGCCAACTGCTTCGCGCAGTCCGAGGCGCTGATGCTGGGCAAGACCGCCGAGGAAGTGGTCGCCGAACTGCGGGCCTCAGGCATGAAGGCTGACGGGATCCGCGCGCTGGCGCCGCACAAATTGTTCCCCGGTAATCGCCCGTCGAACACGCTGGTTTATCCGGAACTAACCCCGGGCATGCTGGGCAAGCTGATCGCCATGTACGAGCACAAGGTGTTTGTGCAGGGGGTGATCTGGAACATCAATTCCTTCGATCAGTGGGGCGTGGAACTCGGCAAGCAGCTCGCCAAGAACATCGCGCCCAAAGTGCGCGAACCGGCCGATACGAGCATGCACGATGTGTCGACCCAGGGGCTTTTGACCCACTACCACAATCTGCGCACCAAACGCTGAATCACCCCTGCAGGGTGATCACAACCGGCAGTAGAGGGCGATACGTTCGACGGTTTTACCGTCGACATCGATCGCTGGCGCGCTGGGCGCCGGAATCGTGAAACCGAGGCCGCGATAAAAGCCCTGCGCACCGGGATTGTCGGATCGGATGACCGCGTGGAGACGGGTGAAACCGACCTCGCGGGCCCGGGCACGGGTTTGCGCAAAGAGCTGATGGCCGACCCCGCGCCCGCGCCAGCCCGCCGCGATGAAGGTGCCGATATCGCCTGTATCCCGTGGCAGTTGGGGCAGGGCGATCACCTCCTGCATCCCGACCATGCGGCCGCTCGCGGGATCGATGGCCGCAAGACCGAAGCCGCTTGGACCGAAATCTGCGATAAACTGCCTGCTGTCTTCGGCAGTGAGAGGTTCCTGCAGGGCGGTGAGCCCGCCTTCGGCAATGATTGAATTGATCAGCGCGGCCACCTCTGCCGCATCCTCGGGCGTCACATTGCGAATGGAGAACTTCCGGTCAGACATTACGTGTCGCCGTTCGCTTGAAGGCCGGTGATGATCTTGCCCAGCAGCCGGCTCAATGTCTCGCGCTCCTCGGCTGACAGGTCGGGCATCAGAGAAGCCTGCATCGCGGTATAGGCCGGCAGCATGTCATCGATCTTGTTGAATCCTTGAGGGGTTAGCCCCACCAGCGTTCCCCGCCGGTCTGTCGGGTGGGGCAGACGCTCGACCAGACCGCGCTTCTCAAGCTTGTCGATCCGGCTGGTCATGCCGCCCGAGGAGACCATCAGGCTCTCATAGAGCGCGGTGGGGGTCAGTTGGTAGGGATCGCCGGACCGCCTGAGGGTCGCCAGCACATCGAACTCTCCCGGCTGCAGGTCATGCGCGGCAAGAAAGGCCGTGACCTGATCCAGGGTGAGGGCCCGCGCACCGCTGATCCGCCCCAGAACCTCCATCGGCAACACATCGACATCCGGGCGCTCGCGCCGCCACTGGTCTGCAGCCCGGCCAACCCAATCCACGGACTGATGGTCAGTTTGTCTTGACATCAAGATACTTCTTATCTAGATACACGATACAAAGATAATTTAGCCTCTTGTCCCCAGCGCGTAAAGCGCCGGCACCATCGGACCAAGGAATTCAAGATGACGACACAAACTGTGCCTTTGAAAGGGCGCGGGCAGTCGCTTGCGCTCATCCTGCTGCTTATCGTCGGTTCCATGCTGGCGGTGATGACCGTCATTGCCAAGGCAGGCGCCGGGGCGCCGGCGCACTGGTCGCCCATTGCGCTGCTGGTCTGGGGCAATCTCGGCGGTGGTCTTATCCAGCTCGCCTACGCTATCTCGCGGGGTCACAGGCCCTCCTTTGCAGCGGGTCACCTGCGCTTTAATCTGGGATCGGGCGTCCTGTTCGCGATACCCAATATCCTGCTGTTCGCCGCCGTGGTTCATGTCGGGGCAGGGGTGACGACGCTGACCCTCGCATTCCCGCTGATCCTGACCTATGTCGGCGCGCTCGCGCTGGGCATGGAGAAGCCGCAACTGACCCGCATCGCCGGGGTCCTGGCGGGTCTTGCCGGCGGGCTGGTGATCACGTTCGGATCGGGCACCGGATACGCGGTTTCGCCCTGGTTGCTGCTGGCGCTTCTGGCGCCGGTCGGCCTGGCTGCGGGAAACCTGTTCCGCACCCGATACTGGCCCGTAGGGGCCCATGCGCTCCAACTGTCGCCGGTCATGCTGATCGTCGGCGGTACGGTGACCCTTGGCTTTGCGCTTGTGGCCGGAGTGCCCCTCACGCCGCCGACATGGTCAAACGAGGCGCTGGCGGCAGTGGTGGCCCTGGTTGCGATCAACGCGACCCTGTTCATCGCCTATTTCAACCTGCAGAAAATCGCCGGACCGGTCTATCTCAGCCAGATCGGCCTGGTCGCTGCGATTGTCGGTCCGCTGCTGGCGATGACGCTTCTGGGCGAACAGCTCGGCCTTCACCTGGCCGTCGCAGGCGGTTTCATCCTCGCGGGGATCCTGCTGGTCAATCGCCGCAAAGCGGAGTGAAGAGAAAAGGGGGTTGGAATAGACCAATCCCCGCACCACATTGGCGGACCAGTGCGGTGGCGATTTGGCCCCGCCGGATCGGGAGGAGAAAGCCCCAGGTGGCCACTGACAGGACCGAACAACAGTTCAAGCGCCAGATGGACCGATTGGCGCAGCGTAGTCCCCGCGTCAAGGCCATGGTTGATTGGATCAGGAACCCCCGCCATGCGCTGTTCCGGCTTCCGGCAGCGATCCTGCTCATCATCGGCGGTATCTTTTCGATTCTGCCTATCCTGGGGCTCTGGATGTTGCCGCTCGGGCTGCTGATCGCAGCCATCGACATCCCGTTCCTGCGCCGGCCCATTGCCCGGCTGCTGGTCTGGATCAATCGGCACACAAACAAAAAGAGGCGGGAAAAATCCCGCCCCTAAGCAATTCGGTTTTGATCACCTGATCCGGTCAGGCTCGCGCTGAACCCTGACGGTCGCCGCCTTTGCCGCGCCAATGGGCAGGACGAGCGCCGGCGGACTTGCTGCCAGCACGTTTCCCGCTCGGCTTGCCGCCGGGCTTTCCGTTTCGCGGATTGTTGTCATTGCGCGGCTGGTGTTCGCCACGCGGCGGTTTGCCGTCGGCGCGGCGGGCTCCGCCCTGAGCGCCATCACCGGATCCTTCGCCATTGCGGCTACCGGCACCCTTGCGGTGTCCGGCAAACGGTTTTCCGCGCTTGTTTCCTTCGGCCCTGGCATTGAACGGCTTGCCGCCCCGGGGCTTGTCGCTCCGCGGCTTGCCACCGTCTGGGGTCCGCTTTTCGCCAGCTTCCGCCTGGTCTGCGTCCCGGGAGGCACCGCGCCCTTCGGCGGGCTTGCGCGGCCCGTTGAAGGCCTTGCCGCGCACCGGATTGGGCTTGCGCCCGCCACGACCCTGGCCACGGCGCTTGGAACGATCTTCAGCCGGTTCCTCGCCCACTTCGGCGGGTTCGGCACCATCATTTTCGATACGCCGTCCGATCAGCTTCTCGATCGAGCGCAGAAGACCGCGTTCGGCAGGGTCGCAGAATGAGATCGCAACACCCGTCTTGCCGGCACGTGCCGTACGACCGATGCGGTGGACATAGGCTTCCGCGACTTCCGGCAGGTCGAAATTGAAGACATGCGAGACGTCGGGCACATCGATGCCACGTGCCGCGATGTCGGTCGCCACAAGGATCGGCACAGAGCCGTTGCGGAATTCCTGCAGGGCGCGCACGCGCTGGCCCTGGCTCTTGTTGCCATGGATGGCAGCTGCATCGATACCGGCGACACCAAGCTGCTTGGTGACCTTGTCCGCGCCGTGCTTGGTGCGGGTGAAGACGATGGCCCGTTCGACGGTTTCGCCACCGAGCAGTTCGGCGAGAAGCGCGGCCTTGCCCGCCTTGGCGACATGCCTCAGACGCTGGTCGATCTGTTCGATCGGTTTGGAGGCGGGGGCCACAGAAACTTCGATCGGATCGTTCAGGAAATCCTCGGCGAGCGCCCGAATCTGCTTCGGCATGGTGGCCGAGAACAGGACGGTCTGCCGGCGCTTGGGCGATTTGGCGAGGATCTTGCGGATCACCGGCATGAAGCCGAGATCGAGCATCTGATCGGCCTCGTCGAGCACCACGGTGCGGGTATGATCGAGGGTCACCGCGCCCGACTGCAAATGGTCGAGCATCCGGCCGGGGGTTGCCACGATGATGTCGGCACCGCGGGTCAGATCCTTGATCTGCGGGCCGTGCTTCACGCCGCCGACAATAACCGCAATCCGCGGGCGGACGGGTTTGCCATAGCTGCGAATGTTCTGGGCAATCTGGGCCGCGAGTTCGCGGGTCGGCGAAAGAATGAGTGTCGCAACGCGGCGCGGACGCGGCTTGCGGTGTTCTTCGCTAGCGAGGGCATGCAGGATCGGCAGCGCGAATGCAGCGGTCTTGCCGGTGCCGGTCTGGGCGATGCCGACCATATCGCGGCCGGTAAGGAGAAGGGGAATGGCCTCGCGCTGAATCGGCGTAGGCGTTTCAAGCCCGGCCTCGGCGAGGTGGGCGGTGAGGGGCTCGGCAAGGCCGAGCGAAGAAAATTCTGTCAAAATCTGTCGTTCTCAATGCGAACGGCGGCGCGCAAGACTGCAGCGCCGAAGCGTTCAATGGGTAAGGGAGCTCGCGTAGATCAGCCGCCTGTCGGGGGGTGCCCGTTTGGCACGGATGTCTGGCAATGATCATTGCGGAAAATTGCGTGGTCGTTCGCCCCGCCGATGATCAGATCATCCTCTACACGCAGGGCACGACAGGCGCTGTGTCCCACATAACCCCCGTGAAAGCAAACGAAATCGCGGGCGGCGACGCAAACCGGCTATGCGCGCGGCGCAGCTTCTGCATAAATCGGCAGGTCCAATGGAGATCGCAATCATGGCAAATGCAGACGGATCCGCTGAAGTCGATTCCTACCTGGCCAAGCTGCCTGCGGCCCAGCGCGAAGCCCTGGAGCATGTGCGGGCGGTGATTGCGCGCACCGTACCGGACGCGGAGGAAGTCATCTCCTATGGCATGCCGGCTTTCCGCCAGGGCAAGACCCTTGTCGGCTACGCGGCCTTCAAGAACCATCTCAGCTTCTTTCCGATGAGCGCGGCGGTTTTCGACAAGCTGGACGGCGATGTCGCGCCATTCAAAACCTCGAAAGGCACGCTCCAGTTCACGGTTGAAACCATGCTGCCGGATAGCCTGATCGAGGAAATGGTGCGGGTGCGGCTCGAAGAGATCGGTGCGTGACCGGTCAGACGTGCTCTTCCTGGCTCTTGTCGACCAGCGCCTTGTTGAAGCTCGACAGCGCCCTGACGTGACTGGCCCAGCCGACATGCACGCGCTCATGCGGCTTGCCGTCGAGCACCGGCAGCCGGTCCGAACCTGACGAATCAAAGGCGCGCAAGGCAGCCTCCAGCGTGTCGTTGGGTCTGAGCCAGGGTTCGCCGGAGGCGATGTCGAACGGGGTCGGTTCTTCGCCTTCGGCCAGCGGTGTCATGAAATCGCGCACTCGGAAATACTGCGCGAAATGGCGGTGCGGGCCTTCGCCAAGCATGATACCGCGCGAATTGAGCTGCCAATGGAAATAGGACCGGCCCATAATGGCCTGGGAAAGACCGGTGGCGATAGAGACCGAGAACAAAAGCGCCATCGAGAAGGCAAAACCGCCGGTCAGCTCGAAGATCATCACCGCGGTCGAGATCGGTGCGCCAAGGACTGCGGCGGCAACCGCCCCCATGCCGATCAGCGCGTAAAGACCTTCGCTCGAGGCCAGTTCCGGGAAGAACGAGGCGGCGATCAGCCCGAAGGCGCCACCGGTCATTGCCCCGATGTAAAGGGCCGGCGAGAACACCCCGCCGCCCATGCGTGAGCCGAGCGTTATGGCGGTCGCAGCTGTCTTGGCGATGATCAGCGCCAACATGGTCCACAGCCCGAGCGAGTTGGACAGCGCCTGGTCGGTTGCGTCATAGCCAACCCCGAGCACCTGCGGGAAGGCGAGGGCGATCAGCCCCACCAGCAGCCCGCCCAGCATGGGCCGGACCCAGTTCTTGAGCGGCAGGAAGCGGGCGAGCCAATCGGTGCCGATCAGCGAAACCTGGAACAGGATGGCGACAACGGCACAGGTCAGACCCAGCAAAGCGAAGGCGGGAATCTCGAGATAGGAGGTGATCTGATAATCGGGAATGACGAAGGCCGGCGCTTCCCCGAACCAGAGCCGCGACATGATCGCGCCCATCACGGCAGCAATGACCACGGGCACGAAAGCGCTCATGGCAAAATGCGCGAGGATCACCTCATGGGCAAACAGCACACCGGCAATCGGGGCGTTGAAGGATGCTGAAATCGCCGCGGCCACGCCGCAGGCCAGCATCACCCGGCGGGCCGAAGGCGGCATCGAGAAGGTGCGGAACAGCGATTTCGAAACCGCGCCGGCGAAATAGACGACGGGGCCTTCACGGCCTGCCGAACCGCCGGACCCGAGCGTGATCGCCGAAATCGAGGTGGCGATGGCGGCATCCTTGAGGTTGAGGCGTTTGACATCGGAAAGGCTCTGATGCGAGCAGGCCTCGATGATGTCGGCGACCCCGCCGGCGCGCCCGGATGGCCGCCAGAGCAACAGGATGAGCCCGACCACCACGCCGCCCGCCGTGGGGCCCGCAACCACTGCCCAGGGCGGCAGCGTGGCGATGACGGCGCCGAAACTCTCTTCACCGGTGCCGATCCAGAGGAACTGCACGAAGCTGATCGCGGTGCGGAAAGCGATGGCCACGAGGCCGCCGGCGATGCCCGCGAAAACCGCAAGCGACCACAGCTTGGGGGCTTCGGCGCTCAGAAAGGCGTCGACATTGGGCTGGACCCAGCGTGTGGCGATGAAGGCGAGGCGACGGAACGCCTTCGGGGTCTTTTTCATTGCTTCTGTTGCACTGTTCAGGCCCGGTGATAGGCCGCTGAGGCGCGGCAACGCAAGGAAAAGCCGTTCCCGTCCGCTTGCCCGTGCGCTTGAATGTGCAAAAGCCCTGCCGGCTCAAGCCACTGGCGTACTGCGTGGTGACGCGGCCCATGCTCTCGCGTACATTGCACCCAACACGATTACCAACGCGTTGAACCAGACACGTGCTCAACCGGCTATTCATCGTTATCGGCGGCCTTGCCATCATCCTGCTTGTCGCCGCGTTCCTCGTGCCGCGGTTCTATGACTGGAATCCCTATCGAGAGCGAATGGAGGAGATCGCCGAAGAGGCGCTCGGCGCACCTGTGACCATTCGCGGCAACATGGAATTCATCCTGCTGCCGCAGCCGCAACTGGTGCTCAACGACGTGGTTCTGGGCCCGGACGATTCGCCCAGCGCCGAGATCAAGCTGGTTGAGGCTGAGTTCGCCCTGATGGAATTCCTGCGTGACCGCTACGAGGTCACCCAGCTGCGCGTGATCGACCCGGTTCTCAATCTCTCTATCGGGCAAGGCGGTACACTCGCAGCGCCGATCCGGCTCGCCAGCGAAGTGCGCGCGACCAATGTGTCGGTGAGTGACGCCACCATTTCCGGTGGCCGGATTAATGTCGAAGACACGCGCTCCGAAGAGGTTTGGTCGCTCTCCGGCATCGAGACCAGTCTCAAGATCGCGGCCCTGCGTGGCCCATTCACGGCGCAAGGGGAAGCGCTGTTCGGGGACGAACCAATCCGCTTCAACATCACCACGTCCGATCAGAATGAAGCCGGCGATATCCGCGTCGGCATGATCCTGCGGCCAGGCCAGCAGCCCTTTACGCTGTCGACTGACGGTGTGTTGAGCACGGCGGAAGGGCACCCGGCTTACAATGGCAATCTGACCTATCGCCAGCGGCCCTCCCGGGTTGGCGACCCGGATGCCGTGCGCGGTGACGCGGTGCTCGAGGGCACGGTGGAGGCTGACGCGGAACGGCTGCTCATCTCGGCCTTCACCCTGATGCCGGACGAAAACCGCCCCGGCACCCGCCTCACCGGTGCGGTGGATATTACCCTTGGCGCCGACCGCCGGTTCCAGGCGGTGGTGTCCGGCGGTGTTGTTTCCCTGGAACAACAGGATGTTCGAGAGGTCAGCGCCGACGACCCATACGAAGTGCTGTCGCTGTTCGACGGCCTGCCGGCGCTGCCCGATATCGGGTTGCCGGGTGAGGTGGGGCTGGACGTTGCCGAACTCGACTATCGCGGCATGGCGCTAAGGGATCTGCGGCTCGATGCGACCACTGACGGGGACGTCTGGCAAATCGGCACATTGACGGGACGGCTCAATGGCGACACGCAGCTCACCCTCAGCGGGGCAACGGCGGAACCGGAGAGCGAAACCCGGTTTGCGGGCCGAATAGGGCTCGAAGGAGATCGGCTCGACGTTCTTTCCCGGCTCTGGAGACCGTTCTCGGACCAGTCGCTGTTGTTCGGCGAACCCTTCAGCTTCAACGCAGACCTGAGGGTGACCGATGGCGGTGTGCGCCTTGAAGACGGTAAGTTTGCACTCGCCGGCGCCGATATCGACCTCTCCGCCCGAATCCTGCGTGGCATGTCGACCGCTGCCGAGGCGGAGATTGCGCTAGGGTCGCTCAATGCCGAACAGAGCAGGTTCCTGAGTGCATTATTGCCGGAGATCCGGCGCGACGGTTCCTTCGTTGCCAGTTTCCCGGCGGGCTCGCTGACCGTGGCCGCCGACACCGTGTTCTGGGAAGGTCAGCCGATCACCAGCTTCGATGCGGCGTTCGACTGGTCTCCCGTGGGCGTCGATGTCGACCGCTTCCGGATTGGCGATCTGGCGGGCGTGCAACTGCGGGCAAATGGCAGCGTGCACGGGACATTGCTTGACCCGCGTTTTGAGGGCGAGGCGCAGCTCGATGTTGCCGGCGCCGCCGACACCGATGCGGCGCTTTCTGTTCTGCCCGAGTTCGGGCAGGCCGAAGTGCTGGCCGCCTGGCTCGACAAGAACCGCCCCTTGCGCCTCGACGCCACGTTGACGATACCGGAGGAAGGCGGCCAGTCGCTTTCTCTCGATGGCGTGGTGGCCGATGTCAGCATGGCCGCTGAACTGACACTGTCGAACGGCATTGTTGGCACTTTTGACAGTCCTTCGCGGCTCGCGGTGGTGCTGGATGGGCCGAGCCCAGACAGCCTGCTTGCAGCGCTGGGCGCCGTGGACCCGGTTGTCGCCGCCACCGCACCGGCGGGGCAGGAACGGGCGCAGCTGCGCTGGCAAAGCGATGGCACCGCGACAAACAGCCTTGAAGCGACGATCACTTTCACCCAAGGGCAGGACACCGCCCGCTATCAGGGCAGCGTGATCATGTCGAACTTCCCTGAATTCAGCGGACGGGGTCAGGCCAGCGTGACCCTCGACGATCCGGGGCAATTCGCGCAGTTGCTCGGTCTGCCGGCCACGTCAATGCCCGCTTTGGAGGCAGAAGGCGAATTGCGCCTGACCAGCGGCGGCGAAATCATCGTCTCGGGGCTCAATGGCCGTTTTGCCGACACGGCGCTGTCGGGCGACGTCTCGGTCTTCGCTCAGGACGGCACGCGAAACTATTCAGGCAATGTGACCCTGGGCGAGACAGGCGTGGCCGCGCTGGCGGGCTACCTCGCCGGAGGCGCTTCTCTGCTCCAGGGCGATGAAGTCTGGCCGATCGGTCCACTCGACCTGAGTGCGGCCGAAGAACCGACCCAGGGGCGCATCACGATTTCAGTCGGCCAACTCTCGGTCGCGCCTAACGCGGTACTCACCGATGTCGGCTTCGATCTGGTGTGGGATGCCAATGAACGGCGCATTCGCGGCCTGACCGGCGGGTTGGGAGAAGGCGAAGTGGAAGCCGATATCCGGCTTTGCTGCGCCTCCGCACTGGCCGACAAGCAGGTTTCCGGGCGCTTTGCTCTGGACGGGGTCGATATCGATGCGCTTTTGCCGCCCGCCGCCGCCCAGAACCTTGGCGGTTATGTTGTTGCCTCCGGCCAGTTCACTGGCTCGGGCACGACCATCGACGAAATCGTCGACAATCTCGGCGGCGAGGGCGGGTTCTCGATCGATTCACTGAGTATCGAACGTTTCAGCCCCGCCGTCTTCGTGGCGCTGTCGGGTATGGACAATATCGCCGACTTGTCGCCTGACGACCTGACCGGTGTCGTCGAGGCAGCCCTGAGGGAAGGGCCGCTCGAGGCCGGCGGCATCGAAGGGGCATTCTCGATTGTTTCGGGTGCCCTCAGGGTCTCCAATGTCGCCGCCGAGACTCCGCGCGTGCGGCTGCTGGGTGGTGGCGATCTCAATCTCGAAACCACCGAGCTCGACGGCACCTGGACCATGACCCCGACCGGACCCCTGGGCGGAAACGGCTATATCACGCCGACGACGGGAGAAGTCGCGGCCCTGATCGGCGGCACGCTGGCTGCACCCGAAGCCGAGATCAACACCACAACCATGGTCGATGCGATCCGCGTCCGCGCCCTGCAGGACGAACTGGACGAACTCGAACGTTTGCGCGACGAGGCCGAGCAGCGGTCGCGCGAGCTTGCAGCCGAGCAGCAGCGCCGGCTGGAGGAAGAGGCCGCGCGTCAGGCAAGGCTTGCCGAAGAAGAGGCGGCGAGGCAGGAGGCTGCAAGACAAGAGGCTGCGAGGCAAGAGGCTGCGAGACAAGAGGCTGAACGCCAGGCTGCCGAGCAAGCTGCGCAGCAACAACAGCAATCTTCAGGGCCAACCCCGCCCGCCAATGTGGGACAGGGGACGCAACAGGACGAAGCGCCCATCTTGCTGATCCCGGATCTGCTTTTCGAATAGCGGCAGCCGCGCTTTAGGCGGGGTTGCTCCGGCTCCACGCCAGCGCCGCCACGCGGAGCGCGGAGGCGAGATTGGCATCGTCGCGCTTGGCATCGATTTCGCCGACAAGCGCGGCCAGGCTGAGATCGCGGTCATCCGCCATTTCTTCGAGAACCGCCCAGAATTCGGGCTCCAGCGCCAACGATGTGCGATGGCCACTCAGGGAGACGGAGCGCTTCTCCAGCACCCGGTCAGGGCTTCTTGCGGAAGGAATCGAGGCTGATGACCTTGTCGCCTTCGGCGGCTTCATCATCGCCTGCGCCGGCTTCATCGATCGGCAGCGGGGTCACTTCGCCCGTATCGTCATTGCCGGTGGTGGGCAGGTCGGTGACGCCTTCGGGCCTGCCGGCAAGATCGCGCACTTCAAACTGCAGCCCGAACTGGACCGAGGGGTCGAAGAAGCCTTTGACCGCGGAGAACGGGATGGCGAGCATTTCCGGCTGGCCATCGAAGGAAAGCCCGACCTCGAACCCTGTATCGGTGACCTTGAGGTCCCAGTACTGGTTCTGCAAAACAATGGTCATCTCGTCCTCATATTCCTCCAGAAGGCGCTGCGAGAGCCGGACACCGGGCGCGCGCGTGGCGAAGGAAATGAAGAAATGGTGGTCACCGGGCAGACCGGTCTTCGACACCTCAGAGAGCACCTTCCGAACCACTCCGCGCAAGGCGTCCTGGGTCAGAATATCGTAGCGCATGAGGTCTTCAGCCATAAAAGGGGCCCGTCCGAAGTTTTGAGAATCCTTAGCGCTGCATATCAAACCCTTACGCAGCCGAATGCAAGCTGGCTGTTCGCCAACTGCGGCGCGAAGCCGCGCAGCATGGTCGAAAGCACAGAATGTAAGATCAATCGGGGAAAATGAAGTGCAGGCTTCTGTTGCCAGGTGCCTGCGAACCCCGCCTAATCCCTGCTAGGAGATCAGGGCTTCAATTCGAGGTGTCGCACCGCATTACGCAGCGAGACGTGCCTCAGCGTAGTTGTCATTTGCAACTATCATGATGGCCCGATGTCGGTGGTACCATGCCGAGCGAAAGCAAGCCCTTTACACTCTCGTCGATCCTGTTTCGCCCCCATGCTGGCGGCCCGATCCTTTTCGGCGGGAACCAGGTTTTGGTGGAGGCGCCGGGTACTGCCCCCGGGTCCGATGAGTTTATTGCGACTGCGATTTATCGCCATAGCCGTTGCCGGCAGACCCAATATAGGCATTGGCCCGGCCCATTGCAAAAGCCGAATTCGCCGACCGGCGTTCCATCCCCGATTCGCTGCACCTTGTAATTGGCGCGGATTTGCCCAGAATACGGGTTTCCCCGGTGGGAGGCCGGGGGCCTGAGGGGGGCACAATGAACAAATATCTGACCCGGGTGCGCCAATATGACGAATTGGCGGATGAGAAGGTCGTCAAAAACCTCGAGCGCTATCTCGGCATCGCCTTGCGCAGCCCGGATTCCCGCTATGTGGCAGCATCGAGCGCTGCCGAACTCGAACTGGTCAAACGCAATTTTCTCAAGAAAAAGCTGGGGTTGAAGGAGCCGAACGGTGCTCTCGACGACATTGTCGGCTCGGTGGCCCAGCAAATGCGCGACCGCCGTATGAAATGCCGGCTCACCTTCTATTACCTTTGCGCCAAACGGGCCGATCGGCTCTCGGTCTTTTCGTGAGGCCGATCATGGTTCGCGACCGGATGTCATTCAGGGATGGCCGGGTTCGTGTTCATGCTTCGCCATAGAGCACCTTCGCCTCAACTCAGCTGAACAGCGGTAATCATTGCTTAGCCATGTTGCGCAAAACCCGGCGTGACACCGGGTTGTTTTGATTTGTCTCAAAACTGCCGGAGCGCCGCAGCCGTAGGCTCTTGTGAACTCCGCAGTCGGACGGAGCCAAAGCTGCAATTTGAACCAGGTTTTCCGCGAACCGGACGGGCTTTGTTGAGGCAACGCCACCAAAGAGCCCCGCCGGAACAGGGACCTCACACATCGCGAAGGAATGAACGCTATGCGGCACACCGCCGTTCTTGCGCGCGCGGCTGCGCTCGCTCTTGTCTTGATCGTAACCCCATCGGCCAGCGCCGCGCTTGCCGCCGGCGTAAGCTTTACCGGCGTTGTGCCGGCGGAGGCTCATGGCGGCCTCGACGCGGTCGCGCTGGCGCGCGGCCAGCGCATCAAGGGGGAAGGGCGCTTCACGGTCGTTCTGGGTGGGCTGCAATGGCGGTTCGCCTCTTCTGCCAACAAGGCCGCGTTCCTGACCGACCCGTCGCGATACGGCGCCTGAGGTTTCCGTTGATTTCCGGGCCTGACCCGGGGCGGCGCGTTCAGAATCGTATAGAGTGGCCGCATTCTGATCCGCCTGACCTGATGTCGGGCCTTTCAAGGCGCGGTCCCCGCCGCGCCAGGTGGCACCATGCAGCAATATCTCGACCTTCTCGAACATGTCCTTGAAACCGGCACTGATCGCAGCGACAGGACGGGCACGGGCACCCGCTCCGTGTTCGGCCACCAGATGCGGTTCGACCTGCAAAAGGGATTTCCGCTTCTCACCACCAAGAAGCTCCACCTGCGCTCGATCATTCACGAACTCCTCTGGTTCCTCAAAGGCGACACCAATATCGGCTACCTGCGGGCCAATGGCGTGACCATTTGGGATGAGTGGGCCGATGAAAACGGAGACCTCGGGCCGGTCTATGGCGCCCAGTGGCGATCCTGGCCGGCGCCCGACGGCGGCCATATCGACCAGATCGCCAAGGTGGTCGACAGCCTGAGGAACAATCCGGATTCCCGTCGCCACATCGTGTCGGCCTGGAACCCGGCGGAAGTCGACAATATGGCGCTGCCGCCATGCCACTGCCTGTTCCAGTTCTATGTTGCCGATGGCCGGCTTTCCTGCCAGCTCTATCAGCGCTCCGCCGACATCTTTCTCGGCGTGCCGTTCAACATCGCGTCTTACGCCTTGTTGACCCATATGATGGCGATGGTCACCGATCTCGAGCCTGGCGACTTCATCCATACGCTCGGGGATGCGCATCTATATGCCAACCATTTCGATCAGGCCCGCGAACAGCTCTCCCGCGCACCGCGGGGGTTGCCCAAGCTCAATATCCTGACGCGGCGCAGTGCCATCGACGGCTTTGCCTATGAGGATTTCAAGTTCGAGGGATACGACCCGCATCCGGCGATCAAGGCGCCAATCGCTGTA
This sequence comes from Cucumibacter marinus DSM 18995, assembly GCF_000429865.1. GTDB lineage: Bacteria > Pseudomonadota > Alphaproteobacteria > Rhizobiales > Devosiaceae > Cucumibacter > Cucumibacter marinus. Next base: position 371,826 of record NZ_AUCR01000001.1, on the reverse strand, counting down.
TGACCGCCAGCTTCCGGCAGGCGGGGCCCGCTGATGCGGCGCTGGTTCTCGAATTCATCCGCGAGTTGGCAGACTACGAAAAGCTCTCCCACGAGGTGGTGGCCACGGCCGCCGATATCGAGGCGGCGCTGGGCGGTGTATCGCCAAAGGTTTTCTGCGAAATCGTTGAATGGGAAGGAAAAACCGCAGGATTTTCGCTCTGGTTCTATACGTTCTCGACCTTTCAGGGCCAGCATGGGATCTGGCTCGAGGACCTTTATGTGCGGCCCGAATTCCGCGGGAAGGGGCTAGGCAAGGCCCTGATCCGGCGGCTGGCTGCACGGTGCTCGGCTGAAGGGCTGGGACGCCTTGAGTGGTGGGTGCTCGACTGGAACACCCCGAGCATCGACTTCTACAAGTCGCTTGGCGCCGAGCTGCAGGACGAATGGACCAAATGCCGTATCGACGGCACGGCGTTGGAGGCGCTGGCGAAATCATGAGTTTGACGATACGCAGCGCGGGCCCGGCTGACGCAGAACTGGTATATTCCTACATCCGGGCGCTTGCCGCCTATCACGACGATCTCGATCTGGTGACAGCGGATGCCGGCCAGATCGAAGAGGCGCTGAGTGCGGATCCGCCATATATTCACGCCGACATCGCCGAATGGGACGGCAAACCGGTCGGTGGCACGATCTGGGTCTACATGTTCTCGACATTCACCGGACAAAGGAACATCTTCTTGATCGACCTCTATCTCGATGATGCGATGCGCGGAAGGGGGCTCGGGCGCGCCATGCTGCAGCATCTGGCAGCGCGGTGCGTTAAAGAGGGGGTGCCCAAACTCGAATGGACCGTGATGAACCACAACAAGCCGGCCATCGGTTTTTATGAGGCGCTGGGCGCGGAATCCTCCAACCTGGCGACGACCTACTGGCTTGAAGGCGATACGCTTGAAGCGGTCGCGCAACCGTGAAGACGGTGACGCAGAAATGAACAACCATCCCTGCTCATGAGAATTTGCCGATGAAACCAAGTCTTGCGCTGATCGCGGCGGTCGGCCGGAACAACGTGATCGGGCATGGCCCGGACATCCCCTGGCGGCTGCCTTCGGACCAGCAGTTCTTCAAGCGGATCACCATGGGAAAGCCCATTATCATGGGCCGCAAGACCTTCGAGACGTTCAAACGCCCCTTGCCGGGCCGCACCAGCATCGTGGTGACCCGCCAGCTATCCTTCCAGCCGGAGGGGGTGCTGGTCGCCAATTCCCTCGAAAAGGCGCTGACCCTTGCCGAGGAGATCGCCCGGCGCGACGAGGCCAGTGAGATCTTCGTAATCGGCGGTGGCGACCTTTACGCGCAGGCGATTGGCATTGCAAAGCGGCTCTACATCACCCATGTGAATGCCGAACCGGCAGGAGATGTGGTGTTTCCTCAGATCGATCCGGCGGAATGGACCGGCTTTACGCGCTCGGACTACGAGGCCGACCCCGCGGACAGCACGGATTATACAGTCCGTGTTTACGAACGCGCGTGACCATCCGGCGCGTGCATTGATCCGTAACACCCCTGTCTCTATAAAAACCGGCAGTAAATGCCGAATGATGAAAGGCTTCAAATGGCTTGGAACGACAACCGGGGAGGCGGCGGCCGCAATAATGGCGGACCGTGGGGCCAGGCGCCCGGTGGCGGAAACAGTGGTGGTGGTGGCGGCGGAGGGCCCAGAAGGCCCGGCGGTCCGAACCTGGAAGACATTCTCAATCGTGGGCGCGACAGCTTCAGTGGTGGCGTGCCCGGGGGTCGTTGGGGGATCGTGGCAGTCGTTCTGGCGGTCATTGTGGTGTGGGTATTTCAGTCGGTCTATACCGTCGATCCGCAGCAACGTGGTGTCGAATTGCTGTTTGGCCAGCCCAAGGACGAGCTCTCGGATCCGGGACTTCACTTCGTTTTCTGGCCCGTCGAGACCGTTGAACTGGTCGACACGGCGGAAAACCAGACCCGGATCGGCTCGGTTCGATCGTCGCGCGGCACATCGTCCGGCGAGGGCCTGATGCTCTCGGGCGACCAGAATATAGTCGATGTGGCGTTCTCGGTTCTGTGGCGCGTGGGCGACCCCGCGTCCTATCTGTTCAATGTCCGCGAGCCCGACACCATGGTCACCCGCGCCGCAGAAAGCGCCATGCGTGAAGTGGTGGGCCGCCGTCTGGCACAGGACATCTTCCGTACCGACCGTGCAGGCATCGAGATCGAGGTGCAGGACATCACCCAGTCGATCCTTGATTCCTACGGCGCCGGCATCTCCATCGCGCAGATCGCGATCGAGGATGTGGCGCCGCCTGCCGAAGTGGCCGACGCGTTTGACGAAGTCCAGCGTGCCGAGCAGGACGAAGACCGGTTCCAGGAAGAAGCCCGCCAGTATGCCAATACCCAGCTGGGTCAGGCACGAGGCGAGGCGGCTCAGGTCCGCGAAGATGCGGCCGCCTACAAGGACCGCGTCGTCAAGGAAGCCGAGGGTGAGGCATCGCGCTTCATCGCCGTCTACCAGGAATATGCTCGCGCACCGGAAGTGACCCGCAAACGTATTTTCCTCGAAACGCTCGAAGAAGTGCTTGGCAATTCCGAGAAGGTGATCATCGAAAGCGGCGCAGGGGGCGGTGTTGTGCCGTATCTGCCGCTGCCTGAAGTGCAGAGCCGCAACAACGCACGGACGGGAGGCTAATCATGAGCCGAGTTTTGATTGTAGTCGTCGTCCTGATCCTCGCGTCCTACGCGGTCCTGTCGTCGCTGTTCGTGGTCAATGAGCGCCAGCAGGCCGTTGTCACCCGGTTCGGTGAGATCGCCCGCGTAGAGCAGGAGCCTGGCCTTTACTGGAAGGTGCCGACCGATTTCGTCGAATCCGTCCAGATCATCGAAGACCGTATCCTGCGTTACGATCTTGAAGACATCACCGTGCAGGTCGCAGACGGCAAGTTCTACGTCGTCGACGCGTTCCTTGCCTACAAGATCTCCGACCCGCGGCTTTTCCGTGAACAGGTGCAGGCGGATCTCGCCCGCGCGGAAGACCGCATCGGCACCCGTCTGAACTCCGCCCTGCGCCAGGTCTATGGTCAGCGCGAGTTCAACGCCGCTCTTTCCGAGCAGCGCGGGGAGATGATGCGTGAAGCCGCCGAACTGATCCGGCCGGACATCAACGACCTCGGCATCGATGTCGTCGACGTCCGCGTGCAGCGTACCGATCTGACGCAGGAAGTCTCGCAGCAGACCTTTGACCGTATGACGGCCGAACGTCTCGCCGAAGCGGCTCGTCTGCGCGCCCGTGGTCAGGAACAGGCGCAGACCATTCGCGCCCAGGCCGACCGTCAGGTTGTCGAAATCCTGGCGAGTGCCAACCGCGATGGCCAGATCCTTCGCGGTGAGGGCGATGCGACACGGAACGCGATCTTCGCCGAAGCCTATGGGCAGGACCGCGAGTTCTTCGCGTTCTACCGGTCCATGCAGTCGTATACGCGCGCCTTGCAGGACTCGAACACGTCGCTGGTGTTGTCTCCGGATTCGGAGTTCTTCCAGTACTTCCAGTCGGATAATCTGACAGGGGCACTGACGCCGGATGCGATCGAGGTGCCGGAGGCTGTCGATCCGGCAGTGACGGTTCCTGCGCTCACCAATGACGCGGAGGTGGCACCGGAAGCCGGTCAATGACCGAGTTTCTGGCCGCTCTCGGCCTTGCTATCGTCTTGGAAGGGCTGCTTTATGCAGCCTTTCCGACCCAGATGAAGCGGGCCATCGAACTGGTTCTCGGCTCGCCCGATAACCAAATCCGCGTGATTGGGCTTTGCGCCGCCGGTCTTGGGCTTATGCTGCTGCTATTGGTCCGGGGATAGGTGGGGCAAACCGGGCAGCAAGGGAGGAACTATGCGTACGCCCGCAACCATGATGTTGCCCGCTGCCGCAAGGCTTGTCCTGGCGGCGCTCGTGCTTATGACTGGCCTGGGTACTGCGTTCGCGCAGTCCCAGTCGCCGCTGAGGGGGCCGCGATCGGTTGCCGACCTGGCGCGCGAACTCACCCCGAGTGTCGTCAATATTTCGACCACCCGCCGCATCCCCGGCGGTGCCGGTTTCCCGTTCCCCGAGACGCCGGAAGGTTCCCCGCTTCGCGACCTGTTCGATCGACTGCAGCCTGAAGAGGGCCTGCCCGAACGTGAAGTCGCCTCGCTGGGATCGGGTTTCGTGATCGATGAAAGCGGTCTGATCGCCACCAATAATCACGTCATCGCCGATGCCGAGGAGATCGTGGTCCTGTTTCCTGACGGGCAACAGGTCGAGGCCAGCCTTGTGGGCTCCGATGACAAGACCGATCTCGCGGTGCTGCGGATCGATACGGACCGCGAGCTGGTACCGGTGCGCCTGGGGGATTCCGAGATCACCGAAATCGGTGATTGGGTGATGGCGATCGGTAACCCGTTCGGCCTTGGCGGCTCGGTGTCCCTGGGCATTGTTTCCGCCCGCAACCGCGACATCAATTCCGGGCCTTATGACAATTTCATCCAGACCGATGCTGCCATCAACCAGGGCAATTCGGGTGGGCCGCTGTTCGACATGCATGGGGATGTCGTGGGCATCAACACTGCTATCATCGCGACGGGCGGCCAGTCGCTCGGTGTCGGCTTTGCCATTCCGATCAACCTGGCGCGGCCGGTGCTGTTTCAACTCGCCGAATATGGCGAGACCCGCCGCGGCTGGCTCGGCGTCGGCATCCAGGACGTTACAAGCGACATCGCCGAAAGCCTGGGCCTCACATCGACCGAAGGCGCGTTGGTGCTCTCGGTGACCGGCAATGGCCCTTCGGACGGGCTGATCGAGCAGGGCGACATCATCACCACATTCGACGGCAAGCGCGTCGAGCGCATGCGGGACTTGCCACGGATTGTGGCGGAGACCGAGATCGGCAAGCAGGTCGATGTCGAAGTGCTGCGCGACGGCGATACCGTTACCGTCAATGTCACACTCGGGCGTCTTGAACAGGAAGAAGCGCGCGTCGCGGAAAACCGGCAGGACGAACCGGACGCACCTGAGCCGGTGCCGCCGCTTACCGGCGATATCCTGGGCATGATCCTTTCGGAAATGACGGACGCGCTGCGCGATACCCACACCATCGACACCGAAGTGCACGGGGTGGTGGTCACCGAGATCGACCGTAACGCCGATGCCTTCGACAAGGGCCTGCGGACGGGCATGGTGATCGCCCAGGTCGATCAGCAGCCGGTCAATTCGCCCGAGGACGTTGCCAACATCGTCGACACGGCCCAGGCCAACGGCAAGGGCGCCGTGCTGATGATGGTGCAGGACCCGCGCGGCAACAGCCGCTTCCTCGCCATCCGGATCGAATAAGGCCTAACCCGCCAATAGCGGATTCTTGATGCGGTAGAGCACGTGGGGGCGCAGCTTATGCCCCCGTGGCACCTTGGGGTGGTTGAAATTCTCTGTCGGATCGCTGGTCATCCCGATCTTCTGCATGACCCGCTGTGAGGGCGTGTTGCCTTCATAGGTGAAAGCCACGACCTCCGGGATCTTCGCTTCCCGCCAGGCATGATCAAGGCAGGCCAAAGCAGCCTCAGGCGCATATCCGTGGCCCCAATAGCGCTTGCCCAAAAGCCAGCCGATCTCGATTTCGGGATTGCCGGGTACCTCGTACGGAACCTTGGAGATGCCGACGTCACCGAGGAAAGCGCCGTCCTTCTTGCGCTCGACAACCAGAAACCCGAAACCGTCCCGCGCCAGGTTCTCGCGATAGCGGTCGATCATCGCATAGGCCTCGGCTTCGCTCAGTGTGCTGGGATAAAACCGACGCACATAGGGGTCGGCAAGCATCCGGGCATAGGGCGCGTAATCGCGCGGCATCCAGTCCCGCAAAACCAGCCGTTCGGTTTCCAGTCTCATCGCACGATCTCGCTTTCTTCATAGCCTTGCAGATAGAGCAGGGCCGTCAGGTCCGCGTGGTCAATCCGGACTTCCGCAGACTCGGCGACAGCGGGCTTGGCATGCAGGGCCACCCCCATGCCGGCGGCCTTGATCATCGGCAGGTCATTGGCGCCGTCCCCCACGGCCAGCGTTGCGGCGCGCGGAATACCCAGCTGCTCGATCTCTGTCTCGAGCCGCGCCAGCTTGGTCGAACTGTCAACGATCGGCTCGCTGACGGTACCCGACAGCGAATCTCCATCGAACTCGAGCGTGTTGGCCGCGACTGCGTCGAAGCCGATGCGCTTGCCGATGTGATCGGCAAAGAAGGTGAAGCCGCCCGAGACCAGCACGGTGCGCGCGCCATAGGCCTTCATGGTCTGCACCAGCGCCCGCCCGCCCGAGGCATAGGTGATCTTCTCGCGCCGGATTTCTTCCATCACTGCCCGTTCGATGCCCTTCAAAAGGCCGACGCGCTCCTTGAGCGCGCCGATGAAGTCGATCTCCCCGCGCATGGCGCGCTCGGTAATGGCTGCGATCCGTTCCTTGATACCAAGCGCATCGCCGAGCTCGTCGACGCACTCCTCGTTGATCATGGTCGAATCCATATCCGCGATCAGCAGCTTCTTGCGCCGGTTCGAGAGCGGAACATGCGCCGCATCGATCGGCCTGGCGCCGATCAGTGCGCGGGCATCGCCCAGCGGGTCGCTTGACTTCGGATGCGTGATCTCGCAGGCAATGCGCTGGTTGAGCCAATTGAGCTCGCCCCCGGTCTCCGCCTCGATGCGCCGCGCCAGCGTATCGTCGAGTGCCGGGTCTTCGGGATGGGCGACAAGAACGAGCACGGACATAAGGGAACTCCGCAACTTGGGTGCTGAAAACTCACCGATAGGCGGCAAGGTGGTTCTGATAGCCGGTCCCACCGCGAGCGGCAAGACGGGCCTTGCCATCGAACGCGCGCAGCGGTCGGGCGGGGTCATTGTGAACTCCGATTCCATGCAGGTTTATGACGTGTTGCGGGTCCTGACGGCTCGGCCGGACGCCGCCGAGATGGCTGCTGCCCCGCATCATCTGTTCGGCTTTGTGCCTCCGTCCCAACGGTTTTCGACCGGCGCATGGCTCGCCGCCGTGCGCGAGAAACTGGCCGGTAAACTGTCCGATGCGCCTGAGATCATCTTTGCCGGTGGAACCGGGCTCTACTTCGAAGCCCTGACACAGGGTCTCGCCGAGGTGCCGCCGGTCGACCCGGCGATCGTGCGGAAGGTCGAGGCCACGATTGCGGGGCTCGATGCTGATGACCGGGCCCGCCTGATGGCAGCGCGCGACCCTGCCATGGCCGAGCGTCTCGAGGTGCCCGATACCCAGCGCGTGGTGCGGGCGCTCTCGGTGCTCGAAGCGACGGGCCGGTCCCTCGCGGCCTTCCTCGATGCCCCGCAAACCCCGATTGTCGATCCGGCCAGTGCCGAGCGCATCGTGCTCGCCCCCGACCGGACCAGGCTCCGCGCCCGCATCCGCCAGCGTTTCGAGGCGATGATGGAAGGCGAGGCCATCGAAGAGGTGAGGGCGCTCAACGCGCTCGGTCTCGATCAATCCCTGCCGGCCATGAAAGCCATCGGCGTGCCCGAAATCACAGCCATGTTGGCGGGGGACAGGACGCGCGAGGAGGTTATCGAGAAGGCCTCGATTGCCACCGGACAATACGCCAAGCGCCAGGAAACATGGTTCCGGAACAGAATGGCCGATTGGCGGCGGATCGATCCGCTGGAGTGAGAAAGCTGCATTGGCATTCAGACGACGTGGTTCCAATTTCCACCCTCGCCCTTCGAGGCTCGGTTTCACCTCGCACCTCAGGGTGAGGGGGTGAGAGAGTGGAGCGCACCCCACTCCGGGGCCGCCCCAGACCTGATCCGGGGCCTGTTCATTTCTAACGAGGTCCCGGCTCGGAGGCCGGAACAGCGCGGTTCATTGGCAGTGGGCTCGCCCAACCACCGGCGTCATTCCCGTGAAAACGGGAATCCAGGGGAGCTTGCACCAGAGAACTGGTGGTTATGTTCATTGCGCGCCGCCGGCGCCATCACCACCAGCCCTAACCCTCTGATTCACATAGATTCCCGCCTCCGCGGGAATGACGGTGAGAGTGCTGCAGCGCCGGAACGCTGTCTTTTCGCACCCTCGCCCTTTGACGGGCTCGGGGTGAGGGCTTGGGGTAGCATCCTTCCGGGCCGCCCCGGCCTCCGAGCCGGGGCCTGTTCGCACTTGGCGTGGAGGTCCCGGATCGGGTCCGGGACAGCGCGGTATTGGTGCAAGCGTTCACCCCGACAGCCCCGGCAGGCTTTTGCCTCCAGGGTTTGCGATAGAGCGGGAGTGGGACGCGGAACGTCTCATCCGAAACTAGTAAAAGCGAGGCGCACCGCGTCCCACTCATCCGGGGTTTTGGGCTTGGACTGCGTCAACGGGCTGGGGTCAATCCCCGCTCTCTTTCGAGAGTACACCGCCGCCGTAACGGCAGCCGGCTCCGGCGCAGTTTTGGCCTCCGCTGGAGCGACCTCCATCGGACCCGGACCCTTTCCGTCAGAAGGCTCGTATGCATCCTCGCTCCGTGCCGGCAGGTGAGTGGATGATAAGAGAGGTAGTGTGGGTGGGGATAAGTTCTTTCTAGAACCCGACCCTTCGAGCATAGCTCTCAGGGTGTTCGTCGCTTCAAAAGGTCCACCGGACCTTTTGACCGGGCTGCGCCCGACCGCTTCTCACTGTCGCGACCACGCTCAATTGCAGGTTGGTTCGCAAAGGATAAGGGAGGTTTTTGGGGCGGGGATAACTTCGATCCGGCCCGAAGGGCAAAATCAGTCCGGTGGACTGGTTTTAGTTGAGAAGGCCATGAGAGCTACGCTCGAATGGCTTGAGCCTGTCGCCCTAGCCCTTCGAGGCTCGGTTTCACCTCGCACCTCAGGGTGAGGGCTGTAACGTTTTGAGGGCTCGATCCCACCCGCAGCGTCATTCCGACGAAAGTCGGAATCTACTCGCATCGGCTCTTGAGCACATCGTCAGCACTAATGCCAACCGCGTGCGCGAGTGGATCCCGGATCAGGTCCGGGATGACGGCAGAGAGTGTGGCAGCGCACCAGCTTCAATCTCAACTTTGTCCTGAGCCTGTCCCAGAATGGGCCCCTCAGGTTACGTCGATGCGGCGGGCGCCGGTGAGCTGGCTGAGGGTCTCGGCGGTGGTGGGGAACACAGAGCGCGGATGCCCCGCAGCGGCCCAGACCTCGCCGAGGTCGAACAGGGTTTCGTCCATATAGACATCGACCTCGCCGACATGGCCGACCGGGGACACCCCGCCGATCGAAAAGCCGGTATGGGTCTTGACGAAATCCGCGTCGGCGCGCCCGAGCTTTTCGCCGATTTGCCGGCCCGAGCGCTTTTCGTGCACCCGGTTGGCGCCGGAAACGAGCAGCAAATAGGCCTGGCCCGATTCAACACCGCGGAAAATCAGCGATTTGACGATCTGCGCGACGTCCACGCCGAGAATATCGGCCGCCATTTGCGCGGTATGCGCCGAACCGTCAAGCACGCGGATCCGCGTTTCGAGGCCCGCATGATCGAGTGCGGTCTGGACACGCTTTTCGCTCTCGGTGAAGTCGATTTCTGACATGGGGAAGGGCGCGCGGTGGGACAATCGGAAGTGATTGTTCAACCAATACTGTATCTTATGAGTCGTGTCACCGCATTGTTGACCGATTGGTCAAGGCAGTGCCGCCCCGGATGAGGGCGGCACCGCAATCAATCAGACGGCGGCCAGCGCCTGTTCGATATCCGCAATGATGTCATCGGCATGCTCGATGCCGACCGAGATCCGAACCATGTCGGGGGAAACGCCCGCAGATTTCAGCTCTTCATCATTGAGCTGGCGGTGGGTGGTGGTTGCCGGATGGCAGGCCAGGGTCTTGGCATCGCCGATATTCACGAGGCGATAGATCATCTGCAAGGAGTCGATGAACTTCGCACCTGCATCGCGGCCGCCTTCGACCCCGAAGCTGAGAATGCCCGAGGCCTTGCCCTTGGTGATCTTGTTGGCCAGCGCATGATAGGGGCTGTCGGGCAGGCCGGCATAGGCGACCCAGGTCACCTTGGGGTGTGCCTTGAGATATTCGGCCACCTTCTGGGCGTTTTCGCAGTGCCGGTCGATCCTGAGGCCCAGGGTCTCGAGGCCCTGCAGGAACAGGAAGGCGTTCTGCGGGGCGAGCGCAGCGCCGGTATTGCGCAGCGGCACCACGCGGCAGCGACCGATAAAGGCTGCCGGCCCGAGCGCCTCGGTATAGACGACGCCGTGATAGGAGGGGTCCGGCTCGTTGAGCATGGGGAAGCGCTCTTTATGAGCGGCCCAGTCGAACTTGCCGGAATCGACAACGATCCCGCCGATCGAATTGCCGTGCCCGCCGATATACTTGGTGAGGGCGTGGACAACGATATCCGCGCCCAGATCGATCGGGCGGCAGAGATACGGGGTGGCGACCGTATTGTCGACGATCACCGGCACGCCATGCCGGTGCGCGATTTCGACGATCTTCTCGATATCGACGACATTGCCCGCCGGGTTGCCGATGGACTCGCAGAACACGGCCTTGGTCTTGTCGTCGATCGAGGCTTCAAGCTTGTCGAAATCGGCCGCATCGAACATGCGCACATCGAGCCCCTGGCGCGGGAAGGTGTGCTTGAACAGATTGTAGGTGCCGCCATAAAGCTGGGAGGTCGAGACGATATTGTCGCCGGCCTCGGCAATGGTCTGGATCGCATAGGTGATGGCGGCCATGCCCGAAGCAAGCGCCAGCCCGGCGATCCCGCCTTCCATCTCCGCCACGCGCTGTTCCAGAACCGCGTTGGTGGGGTTCATGATGCGGGTGTAGATATTGCCTTCCACCTTGAGGTCGAACAGATCGGCACCGTGCTGGGTGTCGTCAAAGGTGTAGGACGTTGTCTGGTAGATCGGCACGGCTGCCGAGCGCTGCGGGGCCTCCGGCGTATAGCCATGATGCAGGGCAATGGTTTCAAGTTTCACGACAATACCTCTCCGATTCTGAAACGGCGCGGATTTGACCACGGCGCGGCACAACGGGGCAAGCGGGTCAATCGAGACGATTGTTTCAAAAACCACTGGCGTTGTGAAAAACTTGCGCGCGGCGCCCCGATTGCGCGGATCGCGGTGAAACGGACATATTCTCTTGACCGGAGAAAAATCCCCGCTTACCAATACCGCCGCAACAAGAAAGACCAGAGACCCGACTGATGTCGAACCTCATTCTCGTAGTAACAAGGCGCATTGTCCCGTGATCCGGTAAGGTTCACGATCGATGATGCGCATCCGGCCCCCTCTGAGGGGCTTTTTTAATGCCCGATTTCGGGTAAAACCCGGCCCAAGCGCCGGAACACGGACCGGCTTCAGGGGCCGGCGCGGTAAGGACGGTTAGGAGACAGGACCAATGGCGGAACAGATGACCGGCGCCGAGATCGTTATCCAGGCTTTGAAGGATAACGGTGTCGAACATATCTTCGGATATCCCGGTGGCGCCGTACTACCCATCTATGACGCGCTGTTCCAGACCGAGGGCATCGAGCACATCCTGGTCCGGCACGAACAGGGCGCGACCCACGCTGCAGAGGGCTATGCGCGCTCGACCGGCAAATGCGGACTGGTTCTGGTGACCTCCGGCCCCGGCGCGACCAATGCGGTCACCGGGCTGACCGATGCGCTGCTGGATTCGGTTCCCCTGGTCTGCATCACGGGCCAGGTGCCGACTTCGCTGATCGGGTCGGACGCCTTCCAGGAATGCGACACCGTCGGCATCACCCGGAACTGCACCAAGCACAATTATCTCGTCAAAGACGTCAACGATCTCGCCCGGGTCCTGCACGAGGCGTTTTATGTGGCGACCACGGGCCGCCCTGGTCCGGTTGTCGTCGACATCCCGAAGGACGTTCAGTTCGCGCTGGGCAACTACAAGAAGTCCGCCAATGGCGCGACCCAGCACGCCAGCTACCGGCCCCAGACCGAAGGGGATTCGGCGGCGATCGAGGCTGCGGTCGATCTGATGCTGAAAGCGGAAAAACCGGTGTTCTATACCGGCGGCGGCGTCGTCAATTCGGGTCCCGAGGCCTGCGAGCATCTGCGCGAGCTCGCAGCGCTGACCGGCTTCCCGGTCACCTCGACCCTGATGGGGTTGGGCGCGTTCCCGGCCAACAACAACCAGTGGCTGGGCATGCTGGGCATGCATGGCACTTATGAGGCCAATCTGGCCATGCATGACTGCGACCTGATGATCAATATCGGGGCGCGGTTCGACGATCGCATTACCGGGCGGATCGACGGCTTCTCGCCCAATTCGATGAAGATCCACGTCGATATCGATCCCTCATCGATCAACAAGAACATCACCGTCGATATCCCGATTGTCGGGGATTGCGCCTCGGTGCTCGAGGAGATGGTCCGTGTCTGGCGCACCAAGACCAACACCTCGCGCGAAGATGCGCTCAAGCCCTGGTGGAAGCAGATCGAGGACTGGCGGTCGGTCAAATCCCTGTCGTTCAAGAACTCGGACACGGTGATCAAGCCGCAATATGCGGTTCAGCGCCTTTACGAGGCCGTGAAGGATCGCGACGTCTACATTACTACCGAGGTCGGCCAGCATCAGATGTGGGCGGCGCAGCATTTCCATTTCAACGAGCCCAAGCGCTGGATGACATCGGGTGGGCTCGGGACCATGGGCTATGGCTTGCCGGCGGCAGTCGGGGTCCAGGTGGCGCATCGCGATGCACTGGTCATCGACATTGCCGGTGAGGCGAGCGTCCAGATGACCATGCAGGAGATGTCGACGGCGGTTCAATACGGCCTGCCGATCAAGATCTTCATCCTCAACAACGAATATATGGGCATGGTGCGCCAGTGGCAGGAATTGCTGCATGGCGGGCGCTATTCGCAGAGCTATTCGGAAAGCCTGCCCGATTTCGTCAAACTGGCCGAAGCCTATGGCGGCAAGGGGATACGCTGCTCCGACCCCAAGGAGTTGGATGATGCCATCGCCGAGATGATCGACAGCGATCTGCCGGTGATCTTCGACTGCGTTGTCGACAAGGTCGAGAACTGCTTCCCGATGATCCCGTCGGGCAAGGCGCATAATGAGATCATTCTGCCCGATACCGCCGATATCGGCTCCATCATCGATGACAAGGGCAAGGTCCTCGTCTGAGGCACCGGGAGGAAAAGACCAATGAACGCCAAGTTTCAGCCGACCGGTTCCGCCTATTTCATCGTGCCGGACACCCAGAACCCCGAGCAGCACATCCTCTCGGTGATCGTCGACAATGAGCCGGGCATTCTCGCTCGCATAGCCGGGCTGTTCTCCGGGCGGGGCTATAATATCGACAGCCTCACGGTCTCCGAGACCGAACATGAAAAGCACCTGTCGCGCATCACCATTGCGGTGACCGCGACCCCGAAGATGCACATGCAGATCCGCATGCAGCTCGACCGGCTGGTGCCCGTACACCGGGTGCTTGACCTGACCGCCGAGGGCAATGGCCTCGAGCGCGAGCTGGCGCTGGTCAAGGTCGCCGGCAAGGGCGAAAACCGGGTCGAGACCCTGCGCCTCGCCGAAGCCTTCCGCGCCCAGGTGGTCGATGCGACCACCGACAGCTTCGTGTTCGAGATCACCGGCAAATCCTCCAAGATCGAGCAGTTCATCACCCTGATGCAGCCGCTCGGGCTGGTGGAAGTGGTGCGCACCGGCCGCACGGCCATCTCGCGAGGCCCCGAAGGGATGTAGGCACGGCCCCTTGAACCGTCACAAAGGTGTATTATCTGACCAATACACCTGACGTGTGATGGGGGACGCCATGAAAGCTGCTGTTTGTAACGCCTATGGGCCGGCGGAGAATGTGCATATCACCGATGTGCCGAAGCCAGAGCCCGGTGACGATGAAGTCCTGATCCGGGTCATCGCCTCGGATGTGAACATCGCCGATGTTCGCATTCGCGCCCTTCGGGCGCCGGACGGGCCGAAGCTCCTGGGCAATCTGTTCATGCGCCTGATGCTGGGGTTGACCCGCCCCAAAGTATCGGTGTTCGGCCTGAACCTGGCCGGCACCGTCGAGGCTGTTGGCAGGAACGTCACCCGCTTCAAGCCTGGCGACAAGGTATTCGGTAGCGCCGGGTTCGACATGCTTTGCCATGCCGAATATCGCTGTCTGCCCCAAAACGGGCAGCTCAAGCTCATTCCCGAGGGGATGTCATACGCCGACGCCGTGGCGCTGTTGTTTGGCGGCATGACGGCGCTGACCTTCTTCCAATGCGCCAAGCTGGAAAATGGCGAAAAGGTCCTGATCAATGGCGCCTCGGGCGCCGTGGGGACCTCGGCGGTGCAGATCGCCAAGCACAGCTATGGCTGTCATGTGACCGCGGTCTGCTCGGGCCGGAACGCCGACCTGGTCCGGTCGCTCGGCGCCGATGAGGTCATCGACTACACCAAGCAGGATTTCCGTGAGGGCGACGAGAAATACGATGTGATCATGGATTGCCACGGCAATGCGCCGCTCAAGCAAGTCGAGCACATGCTGACCGGCAAGGGGCGGCAACTCATGGTGATTGGCAGCCTGTGGGACCTCATGACCGGCAGTTCCAAGAAGCAGGTCGTCACCGGCGAAGAGCTGGGCAAGGACCATGCGTTCAGCCAGGCCATCATCGACGAACTGACGGCGTTGGCTGTTGGCGGCAAGCTGAAACCGGTGGTCGATCGCGTGGTCCCGTTCGAGGATATCGTCGAAGCCCATCGCTATGTCGATACCGGCCGCAAGCGCGGCATCCTGGTGCTCGATATCACCGGCGAGGCGGCCTGACCTCAGCCCTTTGTTCTGCAAGGTCGATTTTTGCACCGATCCCGGTAAGATCGGTCTTCCGTGCAGGCGACGCGGATGACCGGAGGAGGGGAAATGAAGGCAGCACTTTGTGAGCGTTACGGGCCGCCCGAGGTGCTGCGCATCGCCGATATCGAAAAACCTGTGATCAAGGACAACCAGGTCCTCATCCGCGTCGTCAATGCGACCGTGACCCTGGGCGACTGCGAATGCCGGTCCTTCAAGATGGCCAACTGGATCTGGATCCCGGCCCGTATTGCCTTCGGCATCCTCAAACCCCGCAATCCCGTGCTCGGCATGGAAGTCGCGGGAGAGATCGTCGAGGCCGGCAAGGACGTCACCCGTTTCAGGCCGGGCGACCGGGTGTTCGGCTCCACCAGTTTTTCGATGGGCGCCTATGCCCAGTTCAAGGCGCTCAATGAAAACGCGGCCATCGTGCCCATCCCCGATGGCGTGAGCTATGCCGAGGCGGCTGGCATCCCGACAGGCGGCCTCAACGGGCTCCACTTCGTGCGCCATGCCGACATCAAGGCCGGCGAAACCGTGCTGATTAATGGAGCCGGAGGCAGCATTGGCAGCTTTGCCCTGCAATTTGCCAAGCGGGCAGGCGCGGAAGTAACCGCGGTCGACCGGGGCGACAAGCTCGACATGCTGCGCGAACTCGGCGCGGACCACGTGATCGATTACCAGAAAGAGGAATTTACGCGCCTTGGCCGCCATTGGGACGTGATTATTGATGTTGTCGGTGTCGCGCCGTTCACGGGCGCCATGAATTCGCTCACGGATACCGGCCGGTTCTTCCTCGGCAATCCCAAATTCACACAGATGATGCAGGGGCTCTTCGCCTCGAAAAAAGACGGTAAGCGCGTGCTGTTCAAGCTCGCCGGCGAAGGCCGGGACGACCTGACCGAGATCGCGGCGCTGGTCGCGTCCGGTGCCATCAAGGTGCCGATCGATCGGCATTTTCCGCTTGAGGAGATTGGTGCCGCCCACCGCTATGTCGAGGCGGGCGACAAAAAGGGCATCGTTGTCATCGACATGCCTCAAGAAGGCTGACCTTGACCGGCAGAACCATGCGCGCTGTCGCCTATGATCGCTATGGCGGCGCTGATCGGCTGCACGTGGTTGAGCGGGCGGTACCCGCACCGCGCAATGGCGAGGTGCTGGTTCGCATCGGCGCGACCTCGATCAATTCCTGGGACTGGGACAAGCTGAGTGGCAATCTGATGGGTCGGTTCGACGGCCCGTTCAGGCCGAACCACCGGGTGCTTGGCGGTGACTTTGCAGGCGTGGTGGAGGCTGTGGGGCCGGGTGGGTCCGGGTTTTCACCGGGCGACAGGGTGTTGGGCGATCTCTCTGAATCAGGCTGGGGCGGCCTTGCCGACTACGCGACCGTCAAAACCGAGCATTTGGCCAAACTGCCTGACGGCGTTGGCCTGATCGAGGCATCCACCCTGCCGCAGGCGGCAACCCTGGCCCTTCAGGGGCTGCGCGACTATCGCGAGGTCGGGGCCGGGGACCGCGTACTGATCAATGGCGGAGGCGGCGGGGTCGGCAGCTATGCCATCCAGCTGGCGAAACGCGCCGGAGCGCACGTGACCGCTGTCGATCACGGCAGTAAGGCCGAAATGATGACGCGGCTCGGCGCCGATCGCACCATCGACTATCAGGGAACCGACTACACCCGTGCCGGCGAGACCTATGACCTCATCCTCGACTGCGTCGCCAGGCGTTCGCTCAAGCGCTATCGTGGCGTACTCAACCCCGGTGGTGTCCTGGTGATGGTCGGCGGCACGTTGCGGGCGATCCTCAAGGCGGTGATGCTGGGGGCACCGACCGACAAGAATGGTAACCGGGCCGTCAGATTGCTGATGTGGCGCCCGCGGCCCGCCGAATTCGCTGAACTGGCGGAAATGGTCAGGGACGGGGCCATCACGCCCGAGATCGATGCCGTCTACCCGCTCGAAGAGGCCCATATCGCGCTCGATCGGATCGGAAAAGGCGCAGTGCAGGGCAAGGCAGTCATCGCGATTGATCCTGATCTTGCCGCGAATTAAGCGCTGAGATTCGCCACGGTGCCGGCGGTGATTGCCTACAAGTGTGTCGGGAAAACATGTCGTTTGGTCGTATTTATCCGACAAGATGTAAAACAAACTTGACATGGTGTCATGCAAAGCTTACCTGTCTCGCCAGATTTGAAATCTGCCGATCGACGGAGGTTGGGCATGACATTCAAGGAACTCAACGCGGTTGTGTCGCTGCTGGGCAGCATCATTGCGGGAATATGGCTGGCGAACGATCTGATGGCAGCGGGCGGGCTCGAGGCCGGTGTTTCTGCTGCAGCGGTCAAGCTGTTGTGGGTGATCGGCTTTCTGGTGATCTTCAACATCGTCGGCATGATCCTGGCCGTCATTCTGGCCTCCATATTGCGAGGTGAAGAGGTCAAGGACGAAGCGACCGATGAGCGCGACCGGCTGGTCAGCGCAAAGGCGCTCGGCAATGGTTATCTCGTTGCCTCGATCGGCATGCTCGGCACCCTTGTAGCCTTTGCCATGGGGTGGGAGGCGACCCCGGCCATCCATGTGCTGTTCGGCGGTGCGCTGCTGGCTGGGGCCATCGAGGCCGGCTCCCGGCTCGTCTACTACCGGATCGGGTGACCCGATGGGCAAGGGACAATCCAGCATCACCAATACGATCCGCGTATTGCGGTTCAATGCCGGCGAGATGACCCAGGCAGCGCTTGCCGAAAAGGCGGGTGTCACCCGGCAGACCATCGTCGCCATCGAACAGGGGCGCTATTCGCCTTCGCTCGAAGTGGCGTTTCGCATCGCCCACGCCTTTGGCGTGCCGGTCACCGAGGTGTTCCAATGGACACCCGATAGAGGGGAGGCGGACCAATGAGGGCGATCCTTGCCGAACGCTATGGCGGGCCCGAAGTGCTGCGGCTCGCGGAACTGCCGAAGCCGGTCCCCGCGGATAACCAGGTCCTCATTCGTATCCACGCGACAGTCGCGACCCCGCCCGATTGCGCCTATCGCAAGGCTGATCCCTTCATCGTGCGGTTCTTTGCCGGTTTTATCCGGCCCAAGAACCAGGTGTTAGGCGACTCGCTGTCCGGCGTGATCGAGGCCGTGGGCAAGGACGTGACCCGCTTCAAGCCCGGTGATGAGGTTTTCGGCGCGACTTGCGAGGTGCTTGGCGCCTATGCCGAATACATCACGCTGTGCGAGAACGGGGCGCTGGCCAAAAAGCCCGAAGGCATCAGCCATGGCGAGGCCGCGGGGCTGGCCGAAGGGTTTCTGACAGCCATGCCGTTCATGCGCGATCACGGCCGGGTCGAGCCCGGAAAGACGGTGCTGATCAACGGCGCGTCGGGCAATGTCGGCTCTCTGGCGGTGCAGATCGCCAAACGTCTCGGTGCCGAGGTGACGGGCGTGTGTTCGGGGAGAAACACCGACATGGTGCTGGGCCTCGGGGCAGACAGGGTGATCGATTACACCAAACAGGATTTTACCCTTGGCGCTGGGCGCTATGATGTGATTTTCGACGCTGTCGGGAAATCGAGCTTCGGGCATTGCCGGCCGGTCCTCAACCGGCAGGGCGTCTATTTGACGACGGTGCCCACGCTGTCGGCGGTGACGCGCATGCTGATGGGCCGGATATTGGGCGGCAAGGGCAAGCGGGCGATCTTTGCCCCAACCGGCCTGCGCAAGCCGCATGAAAAGGCAAAGGATCTGCGTCTTCTCGCGGATTGGGCGGAGGCGGGGGCGATCAGGCTCATTATTGATCGGCGTTACCCGCTGGCCGACATGGCCAAAGCCCATGCCTATGTCGATACGGGCCGTAAACGGGGCAGCGTCGTGATCGAAGTGGTGGAGAGCCTCGAACAGGCCCAGGCGGCGCATTGAGATTAGCTGCTGGCCACCTTGCCATAGGCCTGCATCAAGAAGCGGTAGGGCAGTGACCGATTGGCCAACTGGTTGAGTGTGCCGGCGATATAGATATTGCGGTCGGCACACCAGTAGGCGAAGGCGCCCGAAATGCCTGAATGCCCCCAGAAGGTCGGCACCTTGCGGAAGGGCGAGAAATACCAGGGCAGCTTGAAGCGCATCAGGCCGACGCCGTATTCGAGCGGGAAAAAGATCGACCGCCATTCGCCGGTCATCTCCGGCAGATAATCGGTGGGAAAGATCTCGCCCGAATAAAAGCCCCTCAGGAACCGCAGCAGTTCGGTGCTGGTCGAGACTCCACCGCCGTCGAGCCTTACGCTTTGCATGGCGCGGGGAACCTGGATCAGTTCCGAGCCATTGCGCAGGTCGAGCGGATTGCCGTGGGCCAGGGCCTTGTCGCGCGTGAACAGATAGGTCTTTTTGAGCCCCAGCGGGATGGCGATATGCGTATCGACCACCGCGGCGAGGGAATGATTGGTAATCCTCTCAATAATGCCGCCCAGAAGCTGGAAATTGGTGTCCGAATAGAGCGCCTTGCCCTTCTGCCCGGGAACGAAGGCCGGCGTCAGATCATCGCGCACGGCTTCCAGCACGTCCTCCAGCGAATAGCTGCTGTCGGTCCCCTTGAGCATGGCGTCGGCGAAACGGGTGCCGTCCGCGCGTTTGCCCTCGAAATAGTCAGCGATCCCGGATGTGTGTGTGAGCAGGTGGCGAATAGTGATCTCGCCGGTCCGGTCCTGCCCGTCGAGCTTATGCAGGCCGGTCAGCGCGCCTTTGGGAAAATAGTCGACGATCCTGTCGTCGAGGGTGAGTTTCCCCTGCTTGCGCAGCCGCATGATGATCGCGGTCGCGAAGAGCTTGGTGGTGCTGGCGATGAAGAATGGCGTGTCAGGCGTCATCAGCGCCTCGCCAACAGTGCCGGCAGCGGCGTGCGCGCTTTGCCCGCTCTGCCCGTCATAGACGCTGACGGCCAGTTCATGGACGCCATTGCGCCCGGCCTGCCGGTTGACCAGCGCCTCGAGCGCCGCTTGCGGCGATTTCTCCTGCATAACCCAATGCGATCCTGTTGGCGTGACGCGCCGCTTCGTCACTTCGTCCCTTGATAACCGATAGTTGGGGTATGTGACGACAAAATCAACTCAGGCCTTGTCCGTGGGCGTCGATTGGCCGGCGCGCATCAGGGGGCAGGCGGCTGCGAGCCTTTGGGTGAGGGCGCGCCGCATGCGGGTGAGGTCCGATATCCGTTGGTCGATCGCCTCGATCTTCTCGGTCAGGACCTCGGCGACCCGCTCTGGCCCGAGCCCGTTTGCCCGGATTTCGGGAATTTCGGCCTCGATCTCAGAAAGCGAGAACCCCAGTGCCTTGGCGGTCGAAATGAAATCGAGCAGCAGCACGGTCTCTTCGGGGTAGTGCCGATAGCCATTGGGGCGCCGATGGGCGCGGATCAGCCCGCGCTTTTCATAATAGCGCAGCGTGTCCCGGCTGATGCCGGTGTGTTCGGAGAGTTCGCCGATCTGCATGCAGTGCCCCAACCCGGATAAGCCTTGACCTTAGAGTTTGCTCCAACCTTTACACCCCGGGAAAGCCAAACGTCAAAGGAGACAGACAGTGCTTTCCCAATCCCGTTTTCTCGCCATCGTCCGCATGAGCGCGATCTACGATCTCGTGGTCACTGCCGGCTTCATGACCCCATGGACGCTCATGCTTTTGTACGGCGTGCTGCAGGGGCTCGATGCCGGTCTCGGCCTGCCGGGGGAGTTCGCCCCGCTCAACACCGTGTCGATCCTGTTCGCCAACCTCCTCGGTTCGGTGGTCGTCGTCTGGGCGCTGGCGAGGCTGCATCTCAACTCGGCGCTGCTCGGACGCTATGACGCGGCGGCGCGCTGGCTGTTCGCAGCATGGCAGTTCAACGCGCTGCTCAATGGCGCAAGCTGGCTGATCATCGGCTTCCTGGTGGTCGAGATCGCCTTCGGCATTGCCCAGCTGCTGCCAGTCCGCGAGGAGCAAGGGCGCACCGCTGCGGCGTAACCGGAGTACGGGGCGGAGAGGGTGGTTGACCAACCTTGCGTCCGACTGTTCTTGCGTTCGTCACACGCGATTGCCAATATCGCTCTCCCGCCTCGTATCGATTCCGGAACACGCCATGACCGCCCTGTCCGTCAACCTCAATGCCGTTGCCATGTTGCGGAACAGGCGCGATCTGCCCTGGCCCAGCGTCACCGGGCTGGCGCGCGTGGTGCTCGAGGCGGGCGCCGATGGCATCACCGTGCATCCTCGCCCCGATGAGCGCCATATCCGCAAGACCGATGTCGGCGAGCTTGTGGCGCTGATCCGCGATGAGTTTCCGAAAGCCGAGTTCAACATCGAGGGCTATCCCTCCGAGGACTTCCTGGCGCTGGTCGAAACGGCAAAGCCGGACCAGGTGACCTTTGTGCCGGACAGCCCGGAGCAATCGACCTCGGACCATGGCTGGGACGTCGATGCCCATCGCGACGTTCTCGAACCCGCCATTGCGCGGATGAAGGCTGCCGGCATTCGCGTGTCGCTTTTCGTTGATGAGGACGCCGACATGCCGGCCCGCGCAAAAGCGGTCGGCGCAGACCGGGTCGAGCTCTATACCGGCCCCTATGGCGCGCTCGGCGGCACGGCAGAAGGGCGCAAGCATCTCGAAAAACTGGCGGCGACCGCGCGCGCAGCGCATGAGGCCGGGCTCGGCGTCAATGCGGGGCACGATCTGACCCTCGCCAATCTGCCGGACTTCATGGCGATCGTGCCCCATGTAGACGAAGCTTCGATCGGACATGGCATCACCTCTGATGCGCTGCTTTATGGTTTCGCCGAAGCGGCCCGCAAATACCGCAAGGCCCTCAACCCGGGCAGCTAGGCTCCTCTGCTACTCAAGCGATTACACCCGGGTGCGTGCTTAAATTTGGCGCGCGCCCCGCGTTTTCCTATCGTGCCGAAGAACGGGAGAACGACATGGGACTGATGAAGCGCATCGCCGCGCTGGGCGTGGCGGCGGCATTACTGGCAGGGGGAGAAATGGCGGCACTGGCGCAGCCAGGCGGGATGTCACAAGACGACGCCGCGAAAATCGAGGCCATGGGCACCGAGCTGACCATGGACGTCATCCGCGGCACCATGGCGATCTATGGCCCGAAACAGGCGCAGATGCCCACCGATGGCGTGACGGTGAAACCCGATCTCGCTTATGGCGATCACCCCCGCAATGTGCTCGATCTTTACGTTCCTGAAGCCGCCGACGATGCGCCGCCGCCGATCCTGATTTTCATGCATGGCGGTGGCTTCGTGCAGGGCGACAAGAGCGATGGCACCAATATTGGCTACTATTTCGCGCGCCACGGAGTGGTCACGGCGTCGCTGAGTTACCGTCTCGCACCCGAATTCAGATTTCCCTCGGGTTCCGAGGACTTGGCTGCGGCAATTGCCTGGTTGCGTGAACATCCCGAGGAACATGGCGGAGATATCAACAGGATTTTCCTGATGGGCCATTCGGCGGGTGCGGCCCATGTCGTCAACTATGCCGTATTCGAAGACTTGCAGCTTGAGGCCGACGGCGTTGCCGGCATGATCCTCGTGTCGGGCCCGACTTATGACAGCGCCAATCTCAATCCCTTTGTCGATCTCGCCTATTACGGCATGGATGAATCGGCCTGGCCGGCCATGTCCGCCATCGATGCGCTCGAGGGGAGAAAAATCCCCGCCCTGCTGGCCTATGCCGAATATGACATGGAATCCATCCACGCCCAGAACCGCGCCATGATCGATGCGCTGACGGACCGGGACGGACGGCTGCCACCGGTCTACACGGCGCTCGGGCACAATCACATTTCGATCACTGCCGCGATCAATACCGGAGACGAGGGGCTTTCCGGAACCATCCTCGAATTCATCGCCCTTAATCCTGCCGGACAATAACGGTTGCGTTAAGCGGAGCGGCATGCGAAGCGCCGCCTTGCAAGCCGGGCGGCATCATGCTGCTATCCCGGTCGCTGGCAGGTTGGGGCATGTATGGCGTTGAGGCTCAATATCGCCGTGGCGGGTGCGGGACCGGCAGGTCTTGCGACCGCCCTCTATCTTTTCAGGCTCGGTCACGCGGTGACAGTGTTCGAGCGGTTCGATTCACCGCAGGCCGTGGGCTCGGGACTGATCCTTCAGCCCACGGGACAGGCCGTCATGGCCGATCTGGGGCTGTTGAAGCCGCTCAGTGCGCTGGGTCAGCCCATCCATCGTCTCAAAGGGCATGACGCCGGGTCCGGCCGCACCGTGCTCGATGTGTCCTATTCGGCGCTCGGCAAGGAACAGCACGGGCTGGGCCTGCACCGGGCGGTGCTTTTTTCCGTGCTTTTGGCGTCTGTGCGCCAGGCCGGTGTGACCGTCGAGACCGGCGTGACGATTTCCGATATCGATCACTCCGACGCGCCCAAGGTCAAACTGATCGATGATGCCGGCCAGCTGCGCGGGCGTTTTGACCTCGTGGTCGATTGCCTCGGCGCGCGCACTCCGCTGCTGCGCCACGCCCGGACCCCGGCCAATCACAAGCTGCTGCCCTATGGCGCGCTATGGACCACAACGGAATGGCGCAATGTCGAGGGGTTCGACATGAACACCCTTATGCAGTGCTACGACAAGGCCAGCGTCATGATCGGCATCCTGCCGATCGGCAAGCTGCGTCAGGACGGTGTGCCGCTCTCGGCGTTCTTCTGGAGCATCCGCCACAACGAATCCGAAGGCCTCAAGATTGGGGGGCTGCCGGGGTGGAAAAAGCAGATCGAAAGCTACTGGCCCAAGGCCACGGCCCATGCGAACCAGGTGCACCGGATCGAAGACCTGGTGCCCGCCATTTATGGCCACCACACGCTCAAGGTGCCGGCCGGAAAAGGCATCGCCTTTGTCGGTGACAGTGCTCACTCGACAAGTCCGCAATTGGGGCAGGGTGCGAACATGGCTCTGCTTGACGCGGCTGCGCTCGGCGTGGCGCTGCGCTCGACCGACGACATCGATGCTGCGCTAAACAAATATGCAGCGCTGAGACGCCGCCACATCCGCATCTACCAGATGCTCTCCATGCGCCTGACCCCGTTCTACCAGTCCGACAGCACCATGATGCCGTTCCTGAGGGACAATGTGCTGGTGCATCTGATGAAGGTCGGACCGATCCAGCAGGTGCTGGCCAAGATGATTGCGGGCACGGCCTTTGTCGATCCGACCAAGGGACTGGGCATCGACAAGCGCCTGAGGGCCGAGTCGGCGCTGCGCCGATAAAGCCCGAGCCCGCAATGCGGGCCCGGACCCAGTGGCCTACGCCGCCGATATCGGCCTGTGATCGGTTGGGCCCATCAGGACCGACAGATGGGAACGGCGCTTGGCGAGAAACGCGTCGAGACGCGCGGGATAGTCGTCCGAGACCGCACCCTTGACCGAAGCGCGATTGGCAAGCGCTTGTCGCCAGGCCGCAAGCGTCGGCCTGTCCCTCAGAATGCCGAAATCGCCGATCTGGTCGAAATTGTCGAAATACCGAAAGATCGGGCCATAAACCGCATCGACCAGCGAGAAGGCTTCGCCAAAAAACCAGGGCGAGGAGGTGCGGGCCGCCAGCTCGGATTCAACGCGCGAAAACATCCCGGCAAGCGATTCTGACGCCTTCACGAATGCCTCTTCGTCCGGTGCCGAATAAAGCCGGGCAATGCCATTGAGAATGGCAGAACCAAATTCGATCCACGCGCGGTGCCGGGCCCGCTCGAGCGGGGCCGCCGGGTGGAGCGGATGCGGTTGCGTGTCTTCGAGATATTCGAGGATCACCGCCGATTCAAAGATCGGCACGGTTGTTTCACCTGGCTGTTCGACGAGCAGAACAGGTACCTTGCCCAGGGGCGAAAGGGCCGTGAACCAGTCCGGCTTGTCCGCAAGATCGATGGTTCGACGCTCGAAGGGTGTCTGCTTTTCGGCCAGCGAGATCGCGGCGCGTTGCACATAGGGGCAAAGGGCGTGCGAGATCAGCGTCAGCATCTCATTCCTCCCACACATAGAACAGGGCGTCGCCTTCGACACGGGTGGAGATGGTCATGAGCCGGCTGTTCTTTGGTGACGGACCGCTGACACGCTTGCCGCTGTCGAGAGAAAAGCGCGCGCCATGCCAGGCGCAGACCAATTCTTGATCGTCGCAGCTGAGCGGTCCCCCGAAATGCAAGCAGGTATTGGCCACGGCCCGCACCTGTTCGCCACGCCGGAATACATGCAGTTCGCGCCCGAAGAACGGGACCAGCAGGGTACCCGAGGCCGGGATATCGGCCAGCTTGCACAATTCCTGTTTCATTCGATCTCTCCATATATGCAGTTGCATCGAGAAGGCATATATGCACTTGCATGTATCGAGTCAAGCTTGATGCAACTGCATTAAAGGACTAGAAGCGGGACATGAGTGATCACACCGAACCGAGCGCGTCGGCTATCGCGGCATGGTCCCGCCTGATGCGGGTGTCGCGGCAATTGCACGAAGCGGTCGAGGGCGACCTCAAGGCGGCGGGGCTGCCACCGCTCGAATGGTATGACGTGCTGCATGAACTGGCGACAGCCGAGGAGGGGCGTTTGCGCCCCTATCAGCTTGTGGATCGCATGTTGCTGGCCCAATACAACGTCTCGCGGCTGCTTCAGCGCATGCAGGACAAGGGGCTGGTTGACCGTCTTCCCGATGATGCCGACGGGCGGGGGCACTGGGTAGCG
This sequence comes from Cucumibacter marinus DSM 18995, assembly GCF_000429865.1. Taxonomy (GTDB): domain Bacteria; phylum Pseudomonadota; class Alphaproteobacteria; order Rhizobiales; family Devosiaceae; genus Cucumibacter; species Cucumibacter marinus. The sequence goes on along the minus strand of NZ_AUCR01000001.1, from coordinate 346,295 downwards.
ATCACCCAATCTGGCCGGGCCATGCGCCGCGCGATGTGGGCTGTCTATGGCCCCGCGATCGCCAGGCTGGTAGATGGCCGGATGGACGAGGCGGGACAAAGACAGATCCATGCGCTGCTGACCCGGTTGGGCCAACGCGGCTGAGCCCAAATCCTGAATAAGGACGAATCCCATGACGGGCGACGCACTCGATCAAAATTCCCTGATAGCCGCGTTCAAGGCGCGCCGCACCATCCGCAAATACGCCGGGGAACCCGTGGAGCGCACCGCGCTCGATCAATTGCTGTGGGCCGCACAGGGTGTCACGGGACCAAATGGCGAGCGCACGGCACCGTCCGCGCACGCGCTCCATCCGCTGGCGGTGCGGGTCGCTGCACAAAGAGTGAGCGGGCTTGAGACCGGGCTCTATTCCTGGTCGCCAGACACGGAGGGATTGGCGCTTTTGAGATCCGGCTCGATGGCGTCCGATATCGAGGCTGCCGCCATCGGCGATCAGCCCTGGCTGGGCAGCGCGGCGGCGATTGTCTGCCTGAGTGGCGATACGGCACGCATGGACGAGGCCTTTGCCGCCCAGACCCCGGCCGGAGACCACGGTGCACGGTTCTTGGCGATGGAAGCCGGCGCCGCGACACAAAACATGCAGCTGATGGCAACATCAATCGGATTGGCAAGCGTGCCGGTCGCAGGCTTTCACGACAATACGCTAAAGACTGTGCTGGACCTGCCCGATACGGAAACGCCGCTGCTGCTGTTTGCCTTAGGGTATCCGGCCAGCTGACCAGGGACAATGGCAAAGGCCAACAGGCCGCCTCGAAAGAGCCGTTGAAATCTCAAGTCTCACGTCCGCCCGTTTGGTCCGTTCGGCCCCATGGTGTTGTGCTAAAGCCTTTTGCGCAAGTCGAAAATTCGATCTCGTCCATGGCGCGCGAACTGCGGGGATTTGCAACTTGCAATTCGCCACGGGCGGCGTAGACCGCTCAAAGCGCGGCGCAATCGCGTACGCGCCGGACAACTGGTCAAGGGCGAAAGGGAGACAGGTGGGCGACTGGGTTCTTGCACTGGTGACCTTGGGCCTTGCCACAGCGCTGCTCTGGCCGCGCCTGCAAGCCAAGGGCGAATGGCGCGCCACGGTGACACCATTGGCCTCGATCATCGGCTCGGGCTTTCTGGTCGCCGGCCCGATCCTCTCCGACATTGCCGGGCGCTGGGCCTTTGTCGCGGTCGCGGGGCTGTGCGCGCTCGGCTATCTCTACGGTCATGTGATCCGCCACAATATTCGGGTGGTCGAGCCGCTACTGGCCGGACGGCCCGCCCCGGCCATGCGCGCGATCGAATGGGCTTCCGACCTGGCGCTGGCCCTCGCCTATTTCATCTCGGTTGCCTACTACCTGAACCTGCTTGCTGCCTTCGCGCTGAGGGGCGCCGGGCTTGATGACGACCTGTGGATCAAGGCGCTGTCGACAGCCGTAATCGGTTCTCTCGGCCTGCTCGGAGCGCTGCGCGGCTTGGGTGCGCTCGAGCGGTTGGAGACTTTCTCGGTCGGGTTGAAGCTGGCAGTGATCGGCGGCCTGTGCGCAGCGTTGCTCGCAGGGCAATTGGGGGAGGTGGCCACAGGGCGGTTCGCCTGGCCGGACTTGCCGACCGCCGGCGCGCTGGAGGATGTTCGAATCTGGCTGGGACTCCTGATCCTGGTGCAGGGCTTCGAGACGTCGCGCTATCTCGGAGATGCCTATGACCGCCCGACACGCATCCGCACCATGCGCCGGGCGCAATGGATCGCGACGGCGATCTATGTGGGGTTCATCCTCTTGGCGACCCGGCACTTCACGCCCGGGCTTGTCGACCTCGGCGGTGAAACCGCCATCATCGATGCGCTGACAGGCGTCGGCTTGCTGGTGGCGCCACTGGTCATCGTTGCCGCCATTGCCTCCCAGCTTTCCGCCGCCGTGGCCGATCTCAACGGCGCGGGCGGGCTGATTGCCGAGACAAGCGGCAAACGGGTGAGTGTCGCCATCGGATACCTCGTGACTGCTGGTGCGGCCATCGCCGCCACTTGGGGCGCGGATATCTTCGAGATCATCACTTATGCCTCCAAGGCCTTCGTTCTCTATTACGGCCTGCAAAGCCTTCAGGCGCTGCTGGTCACGCTGAAGGCCGGGGGGAGGGCACATCCTTCACGCCTCGCCCTTTTTGCACTTGGCGTCATGATCGCCGTGGCGATCATCGTCTTTGCCGCGCCGGTGGAGGCATAAGCCTGGCGTGTCGGACCAATCGTTGAAGCTTGTCGGTGACGGGGATATTGTCATCCCGTCTGCCTTCGGCAGCAAATCTACCGAGACCGCTATGTCACTATCCATCCAGACGCTGTGCGAAGCCGACCGGCGGCTTGTGGCCGCTTGGGCCGCGGATTGCGCCGAGCGGGTGCTGTGGGTGTTCGAGGCCGAACAACCCGATGACAATCGCCCGCGCGAGGCCATCGAGCGATGCCGGGCCTATGCCCGCGGCGAACTCGATACCGCCGCCGAGATTCGCCGGCGTTTCGGAGGTGGAAGCGCGGCCATAGGGGCGAACCCGGCCCCAAAGGCGGCCGCCCGGGCGGCGGGACAGGCTTCGGCGGTCTGTCACATGGGTGCGCATGCACTGGGTGCCGCTGCCTATGCCTCTCGAGCAGCGGCCTTGGCCAATCCTGACAACCCGCAGGCGGGTGAGGATGAAATCCGGTGGCAACTCGGACATCTGACGGCAGCGGCCCGCACGGCACTGCAAACGCTTCCCCCGATCGGCGAGAACCGTTCCGGTCCCCTCGGGCCGGGGCTCCTGGCGTCTGGCGAAATCGGCGCGATCATCCGAAAGCTGCAGCGGGGTCTCGACGGGCGGGAGCTGTAATCGAGGCCTACAACCCGCCACCCACTCTCAGCACCGCGCCTGTCGTATAAGCCGCCTTGTCGGAGGCGAGCCAGGCAACGGCTTCGGCGATGTCCTCGGGGGTCGCGATGCGGCGCAGGGGCGCGGTGGCGGCGACCATGGCCGGACGCTCGGGGTTGCCCTCGCGCTCATGGATCTCGGTGTCGGCGGTGCCGGCCTGTACCGAGTTGACCCGGATGCCTTCGGGGCCGACTTCCTTGGAGAGGCCGACCGTCAGCGCGTCGAGCGCGGCCTTTGAGGCGGCGTAATGCACATATTCGCCCGGGCTGCCGAGGGTTGCGGCGATCGAGGAGACATTGACGATCGATCCGCCCTGACCGCCCTTTTCGCTGGACATGCGCCGGATCGCCTCCTGCATGCAATAGACGGGACCGAACAGATTGGTCGCGAAGGCGCGGGTGAGGGCGGTTTCCTCGAGATCGACGAGCCTGCCGCGCGCGCCGACGGTCCCCGCATTGTTGACCAACACCGAAGGCGCCCCGAACGCCTCGTCACAGGTGACGAACATGGCAGCGACGGCACGCCGGTCGCCGACATCGGCCTGAATCGCCTGCGCCTTGACCCCGAGCGCCCGGCATTGCGCCGCGACCGCCTCGGCCCGGTGCCGGTCGGACTGGTAGTTGACGCAGATATCGTGACCCGCCTCGGCCAGAAGCCGGCAGATCGCGGCGCCGATCCCCCTTCCGCCGCCGGTGACGATTGCAAGTTTGCCCATGAGCCATCCTTTTTTTGGGGATGATTGCTGCAAGCCCGATTCCCGGCAACTGGTTTCACGCCGGCTGTCCCGGGAAGGGTCGCTGGCGCCGAAAACCACGGCGATGATGAGAACGGCATATCCGACGCGCGGAACGCATCACGATCCGTAACATCGCCGTCTTGACAATGCCGTACCGTACGTTACGGTACGGCGCGCAATGTGAAGATGCTGCCGGATCGAGGCGGGTGAGTGGCGTTGCGGACGAATCGAATGGAGGAGGCCGGTTCGTGGCGATGAGCGCCGTGGATCGATTGGCACTTCCGGGGACAGGCATGGCCGCGACACTCGACAAGATCGACAGCCACAAGCTGACCAAGCGTCAGCGCGAGGTGCTTGACGCCGCGCTCGGGCTGCTTGTCGAGCAGGGCGACCGCCTGACCATGACCGGCGTCGCCCGCCGCGCCCATTGCTCCAAGGAAACGCTCTACAAATGGTTCGGCGACCGCTCGGGCCTGTTGGTCGCCACCGTTCAGTGGCAGGCGGCCAAGGTGAAGGCCGAGCCGGTGCCCGGCGACGTCATCGACCGCGAAACCCTCAAATCCTATATCGGCGAGTTCACCCATTCGCTTTTGACCGTGCTGGCCGGTGATGTTTCGGTTGCGCTCAACCGGTTGGCGATCAGCCATGCGGCGAGCGGTGCGGACGACCTCGGCGAGGTGGTGCTGGCCAATGGCCGCCACGCGCTGGGGCGGCGGTTGAAGCCGGTGCTCGAAGCTGGCAAGCGGGCAGGGCTGTTGCGCTTCGCCGATGCCGAGATGACCTATCAGACCCTTTTCGGTCTCACGGTGCGCGATATCCAGATCCGGCTGCTCCTGGGCGACCGGCTGGATCTCAGCCCGAAGTCCCTCAGCGAACAGGCTGCCCGCGCCGCCGAACAGTTTTTCGCCCTTTACGGGCGTGAGAAATCGGGGCTCTGAGCCCCAAACGACAAACGCCAAAGGAGGCATTTATGCGCGTCTATTACGATCGGGATGCCGATCTCAACCTCTTGAAATCCAAAAAGGTCGCCATCATCGGTTATGGCAGCCAGGGCCGCGCCCATGCGCTCAACCTGCGCGACAGCGGTGTGACCGACGTGGCCATTGGCCTGCGTCCCGGTTCCTCGACCGCCAAGAAGGTCGAGGCCGACGGCCTCAAGGTCCTCTCGGTCAAGGAAGCCGCCGAATGGGCGGACCTGATGATGATGGCCACCCCGGATGAACTCCAGGCCGACATCTACCGCGACGAGATCGCCCCGCATATCCGCGACGGCGCCGCGCTGGCCTTCGCCCACGGCCTCAATGTGCATTTCGGCCTGATCGAACCCAAGGACACGGTCGATGTGCTGATGATTGCCCCCAAGGGGCCGGGTCACACCGTGCGTGGCGAGTACGAAAAGGGCGGCGGGGTGCCATGCCTGATCGCCATTCATCACGATGCCACCGGCAATGCCCATGATCTGGGTCTCGCCTACGCCTCGGGCGTTGGCGGCGGCCGTTCGGGCATTATCGAGACCACCTTCAAGGAAGAGTGCGAAACCGATCTGTTCGGCGAGCAGGCCGTGCTGTGCGGCGGTCTGGTCGAACTCATCCGTGCCGGGTTCGAAACCCTGGTCGAAGCCGGTTACGCCCCGGAAATGGCCTATTTCGAGTGCCTGCATGAAGTGAAGCTGATCGTCGACCTGATCTATCAGGGCGGCATCGCGAACATGAACTATTCGATCTCGAACACGGCCGAATGGGGCGAATACGTCACCGGCCCGCGCATCATCACCGCGGACACCAAGGCCGAGATGAAGCGCGTTCTCGATGACATCCAGTCCGGCAAGTTCACCTCCGAGTGGATGCAGGAATACAAGGCCGGCGCCGCCCGCTTCAAAGGCATCCGCCGCAACAACGATGCCCACCAGATCGAGGAAGTCGGTGAAAAGCTTCGCGGCATGATGCCGTGGATCAAAGCCGGCGCCCTGGTGGACAAGGCCAAGAACTAGTCGACTAGGCTGAGAACTGATCGACTAGGCTGAGAACTGGTCGGCGAGATCAAGAACCGGTCTCAAACGGTTTCCCGGTTGAGATCGATAGCTTGTCAGCGGCCTGTGTGATGCCCTGTAGCACAGGCCAAAACAGGCGGGCTCCGGCCCGCCTGTTTGTGTTTGTGGGGGTATTGCCGCCTCAGATCAGAGATCAAGTTCGATCCAGGCCGGGTCGTGATCGCTCCCATCCCCGCCATGCTTTGTGCGACGGTCGATATGGGCACCGGCCAGGGTCGGGGCGAGGGCCGGGCTCAACCAGATCTGGTCGAATTGCTCATATTCGGGGAAAGCGGGCCCGGGCGGGTTGAACCGGTGGGTCCAGGTCGCGGTCTGCGGGCCCGGGCCCTGACCGGGGCTCTCCGCCTTGGGCGGACGCGTCTCGACGGCATGGTCAAGGGCATTGACGAGGTCGTTGCCTTCGATATGCAGCATCGGTGCCAGGTCGGGTGAGTCGGGCGGATCGTTCATGTCGCCCAGCACAACATACCGGGCGTCGGTCCGCTCCTCGCGGGCGATGATGTCCCGGATCATTTCGGCCTGCTGACGTCGCCGCAGATTGGCTTTCGCTGCACCCGCGACCGGATCCTCGTTGAAGGGCACGTAGTGGCTCTTCATGTGGGTATTGTAGACGGTGAACAGCTTCCGGCCCTGATCGTCGAGGATCTCGACCTGCAGCAGATCCCGCCCGAACACCCGCTTTTCGGGCGCATCCGGGTGCCGCGCGGTCTGATGCGATGTGATGGAGCCGACCGGGAGTTTCGACAGGAGCCCGACATCGATAAGCCGCGTGTCGTTGCCTTCCACCAGAACCACTTCCCGATAGGCGCCGCCCAGATAATCGTGGTTGAATTGCTTGAGGATCTCGATGTGCTCGACTTCCTGCACGGCGAGCACATCGACCTGCATCGCATCGCGGATCCGGTCGGCGATCATCTGCGTTTCGGCCGGCTCCTTCTCCTTGACCAGCCGCCCCATGAAAGAGCGCACATCCACGCCCCCGGCCTCGAAACTCAGGGTTATCCCGCCGCTCGACACGCTGGGAGATTCAGCAACCGTGCCGCGAAAATTGAACCGGGAGAAGAGGTTGTTGAGATTGAATGTGCCGATTGAGATTGTCATCGCCGCCCTCCCTGGCATTGAGCGGACAGCATATCCGGCGATCATGACAAACGGTGGTTCCGCGAATTCTCAAATTTTCTTCAAAGCTGCTTGGCGCCTGTGGCATGCGGCGTTTGCCGACGCCGCATGCACGAATCGAACTCGGCCCACATTCGATCGATCCTGGGGCTAGTCAGCGAGAGACTGGCCGAGCCGGTCGAGCAGGGAAGTGGTGCCGCTTTCCCAGAATTTCGGGCCGTCGAAGCCGTCGAGATAGGCGCCTTGCTCTGTGAACTTGAGATGGGTGCCCCCATCCTTGCTATCGGCGAGCTCGACCGTGGCCATGGTCACCGCCGCGCTGCCGCCACCGAAATCGATGGTGTAGGTGTAGACGATGCGCTCACCCTCGATGATGTCCTGATAAACCCCCTCGTAAGTGAAGGTGCCGCCGCCCGGACCAGGCATGTTCACCGTCTCGCGGCCACCGACGCGGAAATCCAGCGCGTGCCCGCCCTCGGGCGCGCCATAGGCCCATTGGCGTTTCTTCTCGGGATCGGCGAAGGCGGCAAAAACCCTGGCGCGTGGGGCGGGATAGTCGCGTTTGAGAGTGAATGTGGCGTGGACCACGCTGCGGTCAGTCATTGTCAGTGTCCTCCTGCTTGTCTTCACTGGCCAGAAAGGCGCCAAGCGCATCGAGTTGCCGCCCGACGAACTCCCGCCTGTGCTGGATCCACTTCTCCGCCTCCGACAGGGCCGAGCGATCGAGCTCGCAGGTGCGAACGCGCCCCTGCTTGCGGCTGCGCACGAGCCCTGCCTCCTCGAGCACCGCAAGGTGCTGCATGGTCGCCGGCAGAGAGATGCCGAGCGGCTCCCGCAATTCGGAGACGGTGAGAGTGGAATGGCTGAGCTGGTCGATCATGGCGCGGCGATTGCGGTCCGCAAGCGCGTGAAACACCCGATCCATCTGGCTCTGATAGTTAGTCATGCACTTAACTATTCAGATGGAAGAGGCTGCGTCAATGGTAAAGTGATCGCTTAACTGAATGTATGCCGCGCTGGCGAGATTACGGCCTCCCGCCAGCGCCGGTAGAGGGTTAAGCCAACCGCTTGACGACTTGCTTGAAATCTTCGGCCTTACGACCTGTCAGCTTTTCAAAATCGTCGCTCACGCTCTCGTATTCACCGTCGCCGGTAGCGCCGCGTATGCCGTGAAAGGCTTCGACGTAGAACGGGGGAAACCCGGCCGGGGCCAGCTTGTCCTCAAACGCTGCACTGTCGATCTCGACCGCCTCGACCGGTTTGCCCCAGATCTCGGTGAGCATGGCGGCGAGGTCTTTGGCGGAGTAGGCGGCGGGGCCGGTGATGTCGAGAACCGCATTGCCCGGATTGTCGGCCAGCAGGGCCGCGACAGCGGCGGCAGCGGCGTCGGCGCGGGTAATATAGGCGCATTTGCCGGCATGGCCGGGCAGGGCGATCCTGCCGGTTTTGCGGGCTTCCTCGATGGCGCCGGCCTGAAGGTCGGCATAATTGTTGTTGCGCAGGATTGTATAGCCCAGGCCAGCCTTCGCGAGGCAGCCCTCGGTGTCGGCGTGAATCCAGGCAAAGGTGAATTTGCTCTGGTCACTCGCATTGGCAAAGCTTGTGTAGACGATATGCGAAACCCCGGCGGCTTTTGCCGCGTCAATGGCCGCGCGCTGCTGCCGCTTGCGGGTCTCGATATCGGTAGAACCTGAAATCAGGAGCATGCGGTCATGGCCATGGAGAGCAGCAGTCATGCCCGCCGGGTCATCGAAATCGAAGGCGACGACATTGAAGCCTTTGGCCTTGTATGCGCTGAGTTTTTCCGGCGAACGGGTGCCGAGAGTGACAGTCGAGGGATCGACGCGTTCGGCCAGTCCGTCGGCGACGAGGCCGCCAAGCTGGCCGGATGCACCGGTGACAAAGATCATGGAACCCTCCTAGGGCGATCAGGTTGAATGGCCGCGAGAATAGGCACGGCCCCCACCCCTGCAAGCGACCAAATGGCTGATGCGGTTACCCCGGATAGGGCTGGTGATGCGGCTGAAATTGAGCCGTTGGATGCAACAAAGCCCCTATTGGCGACCTTGTGGCGCGCCGACTTGTTGACTTGCGCCGGGAATCTCTCAGACTGCGCGCATTGTGTGAGGGGCAAATGCGGCTGCACTACTACATTCTCGACGTTTTCACGCGGCAAAAGCTCGAGGGTAATCCGCTCGCTATCGTGCTTGATGCCGACGATATCGATTCTTTGACGATGCAGCGCATCGCGACCGAGTTCAATCTCAGCGAAACCGTCTTCCTGATGCGCCCGCGCCATGCCCGGCACCTGACCTCCATGCGCATCTTCACCAAGACCCGCGAACTCCCCTTTGCCGGCCATCCAACGGTTGGGGCGGCGGTGCTGCTGGGTCTTCGGCATCGTTCGACCGCGGTCCGGATCGAAGAAGAGATCGGGGTCATCACCGCCATCACCGAGAAATTCTCAGAGACCTCGGGCAATGCGCGCTTCACGCTGCCCCAACTGCCCGTCGAGGCAGGCCCGGCGCCAGACGCAGACGCGTTGTCCAGCGTGCTCGGCCTGAAACCAGATGAGATCGGGTTTGAGAGCCACCCCCCGAGCAGGTTTTCTGCCGGAGTGCCCTTTACGCTGATCCCCGTGGCCAACGCGGCCGCGCTGCGGTCCATTAAAGTCGAACGCCGTGGCTGGCAGGATGTGTTCGGGGACAAGGAGTCGAGTGTCTATGTCTATACCCAGACGCCCGAAGAGAAGGATTGCGATCTCGCCGCGCGCATGTTTTCGCCGATGATGGGGATAGACGAAGACCCGGCGACCGGGTCCGCGGCGGCTGCGCTGGCCGGCGCCATAGCCGCCTTTTCCAATCTAGGTGAGGGGCAGCACGCCTTCACCCTGCGCCAGGGTGTCGAGATGAACCGGCCCTCGCGTATCCGTCTGCAATTCAAGATCGAGGAAGGCCGGTTGAACCACGCCGCCATTGGAGGCGACGCGGTGATCATCGGGGAAGGCAACCTCGATCTGCCCTGATCACCAGGACGTGCCGCAACGGTACGCCAAACAAGGTTCGCCTTATGTTGTCCCTGCTTGAAATCACCGCACTTCTGCTCGGCCTTTCCGGCCTGTTCGGCTGGGTGAACCATCGCTACTTTCACCTGCCACACACCATCGGGCTGGTCATCATCGCCTTGCTGGCCTCCTTTGTGGTCATCGCGATCGACGCCATCGATCCCAGCAGTCCGGTCCGCGAAGTCACAACCTCGGCGCTCAACAGCATCGACTTCGACAAGACGCTCATGGATGGCATGCTTTCGTTCCTGCTGTTTGCTGGCGCCCTGCATGTCGACTTCTCGCAGCTTGCATCGCAACGCCTGGTCATCGGCATCATGGCGACCGTGGGCGTGGTCTTTTCGACCTTCGTGATCGGTATCGTGACATGGGCGGCCTTCGCTTTTTTCGGGGTCGATCTGCCGTTCATCTGGGCGCTGGTCTTCGGGGCGCTGATTTCGCCGACCGACCCGGTCGCGGTTCTCGGCATCCTCAAGACGGTGAAGGTGCCCGCCTCACTCGAAGCGCAGATCGGCGGCGAGTCCCTGTTCAATGACGGGGTTGGCGTCGTGGTCTTCACCATCATCCTGACCATTGCGCTGGGCACCGGAGCCCATGGCCCGGCTGAACCGGTGACGGCGCTGACCATCCTCCAACTGTTTGTTGTAGAGGCCGGCGGAGGCGCGTTATTGGGGATCGTCGGGGGCTATATCGCCTATCGGCTGATGCGGGTTATCGACGCCCACATGATCGAAGTGCTGCTGACCCTGGCACTGGTGACAGCGATCTACGCGATTGCTCTCAGGCTGCATCTGAGCGGGCCGATCGCCGTGGTGATCGCGGGGTTGTTCATCGGTAATCACGGTGCACGCTTCGCCATGAGCGATCAGACCCGGACGCATGTGTTCCAGTTCTGGGAGCTGATCGACGAGATCCTCAACTCGGTGCTGTTCCTGTTGATCGGTCTCGAAGTGCTGGTCGTCGTTCTCGAGCCAAACCTGATCGGGCTGGCGCTCTTGAGCATCCCGGTGGTGCTGCTGGCACGCTTTTCGGCCGTGTTTATCACCATCAAGTTCCTCTCGATCCGGGCAAACTTTCTACCTGGTGTGATCCGCATCCTCACCTGGGGCGGCCTGCGGGGCGGAATTTCCGTGGCGCTCGCCCTCAGCCTGCCCGAAGGGCCTTACAAGCAGCCGATCCTCTTGATCACCTATGCTGTCGTCGTGTTCTCGATTATCGTGCAAGGGCTGACGATCCGGCCGGTGATCGCTCGGGTGCTTCCCGAAGAACGCCAGAACGTCTAGCGACAAACGGGGGAACGAATGGACTATGTGAATTACGTGCTGCTCTGGGCCCACTTTGTCGGGCTCGGCATGGGTGTCGGTGCCGGCATGTCCGGCGGCGTGCTGGGTGGGTTTATCGCCTCGGCTTCTGACGAGACGCGCCCCAAATTCTGGGAAATCCAGGCCGGCATAAGCCGACTCAGCAAGATCGGGCTGGTCCTGCTGATTGTGACCGGCATCATCCTGGTCTTCACCAAATTCGGTGGCATCGGCGAAATGCCGTGGGCCTTCTGGGTCAAGATGGTGCTTGTCGTCGTTATGCTGGTGCTGGTCGGGCTGGCGGAGAGCGCCGGCAAGAAGGCACGCAAGGGCGACAAACAGGCTGCAGGCCAGCTCAAGCGGTATGGCCCTGCAACCGGCGTGGTCTCTTTCCTGGTGATCCTGTCGGCGGTCGTGGCCTTCAACTAGGCCGCAGGCGACACAGCTCAACAACGAAAAGCGCCGCCCGATGGGCGGCGCTTTTGTGTTCGGGGTGGATGGTGTTCGGCGGTCAGCCGCGCTGCCACCAGCCGCGCTTGGGCTTTTCGGCGCTGCTGCCCGATGTCGAGGTCACAATGATCTCGTCGGACTCAGGTGCGGCGGCCTTGCGCCGGGAGGGCTTGTCCTCGGACGCATCAGCGTCAGCCATTGCCGGCTCCTTGTCTTCAACCGGGCTGTCCTCAGCCGAACTGTCCTCAGCCGAATTGTCCTCAGCCACTGGAACAGGGGCATCATCGGCCTTTTCGGACTTCTCGGCGCCGTCACTGTCGCCTTCGAGGTCCTGGGCAGCAGTTTCCACCTTCTCGGCGTCATCGGTTTTCTTGCTGCGACGGCGGCGCGGCTTCTTGGCCGGCTTTTCCTCGCTGGTCTCGGCGCTGCCCGCCTTCTCGACCGCGGCGACCGCTTCGGCATCGCTCACGGTTTCGGCAGGTTCGGCGTCAGCTGCAGCAGCATTGACGGTCTCGGCTCCAGCCTCATTGAAAGAGGCATCTTCCGAGGAGGCATCTTCGCCGTCATTGCCGGGCGCATTGTCGCCAGCATCCTCCTTTTCAGAGGAGCCAACAGCCTCGGTCTGGGCGTTGCCGTCAGAATTGGCCTCGTTGCCCTCATTGCCACGCCGATTGCGTCGGCCGCCGCGACGCCCGCGCCGGCGGCGCTTGCGGGGCTGGTTCTCGTCGTCATCGTCCTCATCGCCCTGGCTGCGCGCTTCGGACTTGTCCTCCTGCGCCTGGGCGGAATCGGCCTCGCTGTTGGCCTCTGCCTCGTCCTCGCCACCGCGGCGACGGCGCCGGCGGCGCTTATTGCGGCCCCCGGCATTGTCATCGAGCTTTTCTTGCTGCTCTTGCTGCTCTTCCTCTTCGCGCTCAGGCGCGTCCATGACACCGGAATCGAGCCGGACATGGCTGACAATCGCCTCGGGCGCCGTGATATCGAGACGCTCGATATTGTACTGGCTGGCGCCGAGATCGGGCTGGGCGGACACCTGGATGGCCAGGCCGAAGCGCTGCTCGAGTTCGCTCAGCAACTGACGCTTGGCGTTGAGGATGTAGAGAGCGACTTCCGCCGGCACATTCACGCAGATCGACTGGCCGGGCTTGCGCCGGACATGGTCTTCCACCGCCCGCATGACCATCAGCGCGAGGCTTTCTACCGAACGGATCAGGCCGGTGCCTTCGCAGTGCGGGCACGGCTGGGTCGAGCTCTCGAGAACGCCGAAGCGAATGCGCTGGCGGCTCATCTCCATCAGGCCGAAATGCGAGATCCGGCCGATCTGGATGCGCGCGCGATCATGCTTGAGGCAGTCCTTGAGCTTACGCTCGACCGTGCGGTTGTTCCGCTTCTCCTCCATGTCGATGAAGTCGATCACGATCAGGCCGGCCAGGTCGCGCAGTCTCAATTGCCGCGAGATTTCCTCTGCAGCCTCGAGATTGGTCTGCAGCGCCGTGTCCTCGATATTGTGTTCCTTGGTCGACTTGCCCGAGTTCACATCGATCGACACCAGTGCTTCGGTCGGGTTGATGATGATGTAGCCACCCGAGGGCAGGGTCACCCGGGGCGAGAACATGGAATCGAGCTGAGATTCGATCCCGAACCGCGAAAAGACCGGCTGATCGTCCTTGTAGGGCTGCACATGCTTGGCATGTGACGGCATGATCATGCGCATGAAGTCCTTGGCTTCGCGATAGGCCGCGTCGCCGGCAACGATCACTTCGCCGATATCCTTGTTGTAGAGATCGCGGATCGAACGCTTGATCAGGCTGCCTTCCTCGTAGACGAGCATCGGCGCCGTGGATTCAAGGGTGAGGGAGCGCACATTCTCCCAAAGCCGCATCAGGTATTCGAAGTCGCGCTTGACCTCGGCCTTGGTGCGTGAAGCACCGGCGGTGCGCAGGATCACGCCCATGCCCTCGGGCACGTCGAGCCCGCCGGCAATGTCCTTGAGGCGCTTGCGGTCTGCAGCGCTGGTGATCTTGCGGGAAATCCCGCCACCGCGGGCCGTGTTGGGCATCAGCACCGAATACCGGCCGGCGAGCGACAGATAGGTGGTGAGCGCCGCGCCCTTGTTGCCGCGCTCTTCCTTGACGACCTGCACAAGCAGCACCTGGCGGCGCTTGATGACTTCCTGGATCTTGTACTTCTTGGCGCGGCCCTGGCGGCGCTGCGGTACTTCCTCGAGCGCATCGTCGCTGCCGAGCTGCTCGATGGAGTCCTCTGCGGCCTCGCCATTCTCGTCGCTGCCGTTCTCGTCGACATCATCCGACGCTTCACGCGGCGAGGCATCCGCATCGTCTGCCGCACTTTCCGCGGCTTCCTCGCTCACGCTGGGATCGGCCTCGCCAGAGGCGGCGGCATTGTCGGCTTGCGGTTTGCGGCGGCGCCGGCGGCGGGAGGGCTTGCGCGCTTCCGCATCGTCTTCTGCAGCCTGTGCAGCATCCTCTTCGGCCTGGTCACGCAACAGCGCTTCCCGGTCGGCGACGGGGATCTGGTAATAATCGGGGTGGATTTCGGAGAAGGCGAGGAAACCGTGGCGATTGCCGCCGTAATCCACAAAGGCGGCCTGCAGTGACGGCTCAACCCGCGTTACCTTCGCGAGATAGATATTGCCGCGCAGTTGGCGGCGGGTGGCCGATTCAAAATCGAATTCTTCGAGACGGTTTCCGCTAGTGACAACTACTCTTGTTTCTTCCGGGTGGATGGCATCCACCAGCATCTTCTTTGAAGCCATGCTTAAAAACTCCGCGCGCCCTCGCACCCCGGTCGGGGACGGACGGCATAGCGCCGGTCCTCTCCGTTTCGCCGGGTGGGGCGGACATAGGGAAAATCAGCCGAGCGGAATCGCCGCCGGCCATCAGGAACGGGCGTGGTGATGGGGTGATGTGGGAGAATTGGCGGCGCCGAACGGTATCCTGTTCGTTCTGCCAGAGATTGCCCATCAAGTCACTTCCGGTTGTGGGCGGGCGCTATTGGGGCCCGCCGACTGGCTCTTTGGGAGCCGAAACTCGCTTTGGACATGTCTTGTGCCGGATCCCGGACCATGCCGGTCATCCGGATCTGCATGTGCTCTTGGCGGTATATGCGGTCCGGATTGTCGTCCGACAAGGTCCCGGGCGGTTTTGGGTATCGCCGTTGACGGCGCTGCCCACCGACAGGTCCGCCTGTGTCTTTACGGTTACAACGTCAATTGTGCAACAAATATTGTTCACCCCAACGAAACTGCGGGGTTTCACGCCTGCGTCAACATGTTACCCCATTCGCGCGCAAGCTGATGCGCTCCTGACACGAATCACTCATGGCGCTGCCGACCTGATGACACGGACCATATTCCGCCCGTTTTCCCTCGGTTTCCTTGCCTTTGCGGCGTTTTTGGCCATTGCCCTGGCGCCAGGCATTGCTCAGGAGCCTTCCGAGAAGGAGGCTGGTGCGGCCGCACCTTCGGTGCTCGGTGCCCGCATGGTCACCACCGCCCAGCGTGGCCGGCTGATCCTCGACCTGAGCGGGGCGACGCAATACACAATTCATGCCGTGACCGACCCGGACCGCGTGGTCCTGGAGCTCGACGCGGCAGGTGTCGAATTCGATACCCCCGCAGAGATTGCCGAGCCAGGTCTGGTCGGCCGCTACTCGGTCGGCATGGTGGACGAAGGGTCGGCGAGGGCCGTCATGTTCCTCACCGGACCCGCCAAGGTGCAGCAGGCCTATGCGCTTGAGGCCTTTGGCGACCAGCCCGCGCGCATCGTGGTCGACCTCATTCCGGACACGGCGGAAAACTTCGCCGCCAATGCCAAGACGGCAGCGCCCGCCGCTTCACAAGCGGACACGGCTTCGCCCGATACACAGGCCCAGCCCGACGGTGCCTCGACGGGCCGTCCGCTGATCGTGATCGATCCCGGCCATGGCGGCATCGACAGCGGCGCCCAGGCCGCCAACGGGTTGCTGGAAAAGAACGTGGTGCTCGAATTCGCGTTCAAGCTGCAGGAATATCTGGTCGAATCCGGCAAGTTCGACGTGGCGCTGACCCGTGACAGCGACGAGTTCCTGTCGCTCGAGGAGCGCGTGACCCTGGCCCGGGAGAACCAGGCCAGCCTGATGGTCTCCCTGCATGCGGACTCGTTTTCCCAGCCCAATGTGCGCGGCGCGAGCGTCTATACGCGCGACGAGGAGGCCACCGACATCCTCGACAAGGTATTGGCGGAACAGGAAAACAAGGTCGATCTCGTGGCCGGCTTCTCGCCACCGGACGGTGACAACGCGGTCGTCGACATCCTGGTCGACCTGATGCGCCGCGATACACGCCGTCAGGCCTATCTGGCTGGCGACGCGGTGGTCAACGCACTTGACGCTTCGGTGAGGATGCGGCGTTTCCCCTTGCGCAAGGCCGACTTTTTCGTATTACAGGCGCCGGACGTGCCGTCCATCCTGGTCGAACTGGGGTTCCTGTCGAACTCGGAAGACACGGCGAACCTCAACACCGACCAATGGCGCGACCGCGTCGCATCAGCGCTGGCGCGGGGCATTCTGGCCTATTTCGAGCAGCATGGATGATGCGCGCCGTCGTGTTTGGGCAACACTGCCCGGACAATTGCCCCGAATGGGGCAGGGGACCGCGATCCGGTCCAATTTTCGCCGCGCTTTGTTAGAATAGCACGGCAAATCAACGTGCCCCGGGAATGGGGCGGAACGGGGATCTCGATGTTTCGATTGCTGGGTTGGCTCTTCGGGTTCGGCACTTTTGCCGGTCTGATCGTGGCAGGTGTTGCAGGCTATTATGTCTGGAACCTGTCCCAGGATCTCCCGGACTATACCGTCCTCAAGGACTACCAGCCGCCGGTCACCACCCGTGTTCACGCCGCCGACGGCACGCTTTTGGCCGAATATGCGCGCGAGCGCCGCCTGTTCCAGCCCATCGAGACGATCCCCGATACGGTGCGCGAAGCCTTTCTGTCGGCGGAAGACAAGAATTTCTACGGTCATGGCGGTATCGCCATCGAAGGCATCCTCCGCGCCGTCCGCGACAATGTCGAACAGGTCCTCAATGGCACGCGCGGCCCGCTCAAGGGCGCGTCGACCATCACCCAGCAGGTGGCCAAGAACTTCCTTCTGACCTCGGATCAGACCTATGAGCGCAAGATCCGCGAAGTGCTGCTGGCGCTCAGGATCGAAAGCACGTTCTCCAAGGACAAGATCCTCGAGCTCTATCTCAACGAGATTTTCCTCGGGCTGAATTCCTATGGCGTCTCGGCCGCCGCGCTCAACTATTTCGACAAGGCGCTTTACGAGCTGACGACTGCCGAGGCGGCTTATATCGCAGCGCTGCCCAAAGGGCCCTCGAACTACCATCCCTTCCGGCACCCGGAAGCCGCCATTGAACGCCGCAACTGGGTGCTCGACCGCATGCTCGAGAACGGCTTCATTGATCAGAAAGAGCATGACGAATCCCAGGCCGAGCCGCTCAATGTGGTGCCCCGCGCCCAGGGCTCGCAGCTCTATTCGGCGGAATACTTCACCGAAGAGACGCGCCGGCGCCTCGCCGAAATCTATGGCGAAGAGCAGCTTTATGGCGGCGGTCTTTCCGTGCGGACAACGCTCGAACCGCGCCTGCAGGCCTATGCCCGCAAGGCGCTGATGGACGGGCTTGTCGATTTCGACCAGAAACAGGGCTACCGCGGCCCAGTGGCGACCATCGAGCTGGACGATGATTGGGGCGACGACCTCAACGAAATCAGCCCGCTGAGAGACGTGCCCGAATGGACGCTGGCCGTCGTGCTGGAGCTTGAGCAGAACGCGGCCACGATCGGCCTGCGTCCGGAAAGCGACGTCGATGGCCGCCTGTCGGTCGACCGCGTCACCGCCAGCCTGCCGGGACCCGAGCAGAAGTGGATCGCCAAGCCGCTGAGCCAGGTGCTCAATGTCGGCGACGTGATCTATGTCGAGCCCGTCGAAGGCAAGGAAGGCGTGTTCCAGATGCGCCAGGTGCCCGAGATCGAAGGCGCCATTGTCGCCATGGACCCGCGTACCGGCCGCGTGCTGGCGCTGGTCGGCGGTTTCTCCTTTGACGAATCCGAGTTCAACCGCGCCACCCAGGCGCTCAGGCAGCCCGGTTCGTCGTTCAAGCCCTTCGTCTACGCCGCAGCGCTCGACAACGGCTACACACCGGCCTCTGTGGTGCTCGACGCGCCGCTCGAGATCCAGAATGATGATGGCTCGACCTACCGGCCTGAAAACTACTCCAACCAGTTCTACGGGCCACAGACCCTGCGTCGAGGCATCGAGCGCTCGCGGAACGTGATGACCGTACGCCTTGCCAAGGACATCGGAATGCCGATGGTCTCCGAATATGCGCGCCTCTTCGGCATCTACGACGATCTGCCGGCCTATCTGGCCATGGCGCTTGGAGCAGGCGAGACGACGGTTCTCAAGCTGACTGCCGCCTATGCTACGATTGCCAATGGCGGACGCCGCATCGTGCCGACCCTCATTGACCGTATCCAGGACCGTTATGGCGAGACGGTTTATCGCCATGATGAGCGCATCTGTGACGGGTGCGACGCCCAGTCCTGGCAGAACCAGTCCGAGCCGCTGATTATCGACAATCGACAGCAGGTCCTCGACCCGATGACCGCCTATCAGGTGACATCGATGCTTGAGGGCGTAGTGCAGCGCGGTACCGGCACGCGGGTGAGGTCGCTCAATCGTCCTGTCGCGGGCAAGACCGGCACCTCGAACGACTACAAGGACGCCTGGTTCGTAGGCTTCACGCCGGACATGGCGGCGGGCGTCTACATCGGTTACGACACGCCGCAATCCATGGGGCGTTCGGCAACCGGCGGTGAACTTGCCGCACCGATCTTCACCGATTTCATGGCCAAGGCGCTGGCCGGCAAACCGCCGACCCCGTTCAACATGCCCGGCGGCATGACCGAAATGGTGATCGATCCGGCAACCGGCGTGAAGGTCGCCTCGGGCGGCATTGTGGAAGCGTTCAAGCCCGGAACCGGCCCCAACCTCATCACTTCGGTGATCGGGGTCGATTCGTCGGTCTTCACCGATTCCCAGACCTTTACCGGCCGTCAGTTCGACGAGGGCCGCGGCGGGCTGTTCTAGGCTTTCCTGACACAAAAAACCGGACCGCAGAGGCGGCCCGGTTTTCTCATTTGCAGATATGCGCGCTTGTCAGTTCTTCGTGGCTTCGATGTCGATCTCAAGGGTCACGTCGGGGCCAAGACCGAACTCGGTGAACTTGGCCATGCCGAAATCGGCAGGTTGCACGGTTCCGGTAGCCGAAAAGCCGGCCTTGAAGGTCGACGGATCCCAGGGCAGGGCAATTTCCTGATTGAAGACGGCATCGAGGGTGACTTCCCTGGTCACGCCGATGATGGTCAGATCGCCGGTGATCGTGCCCGTGTTTTCGCCTGTTTGCTCGATCGAGGTCGATTTGAAGCTCGCCGTCGGGAACTCGAGCGTGTTGAAGAAGTCGGGGCTGCGCATATCCTTGTCGCGATCCTCGAAGCCCGAAGATATCGTTGATGTGTCGATGGTCACTTCGACAGCGCTGTTGCTCACCTCGTCCTTGTCCCAGGTGATCGAACCGGTGATGCCGGAGAACAGGCCATGCGCGGTTGTCCAACCCGCATGAGAGGTTTCGAACGCCACCCAGGCGTGCTGCGGGTCGACGGTGTAGCTGTCGGCGGCAAGTGCCGGGGCAGTCAGGGCAAGCGCGGCAAGGCCGCTGGTAGTAATGGTCTTGAGCATATTCCTCTCCTTGGGGGTATGGGCAGGGTTGCCGGCGGCTGTTGCTCTTCAGCCGGCGGATGAAAGCAGGGCCGCGATGACGGCGCCGATGACGGGAATCGCAGCCGCGAGGCCGAATACAAATGGACGGGCCCAGGCCGGCAGCCCGGCCGGAACCGGCACGCGCTGCGCGGCAAGAGGCGCCAGCGCCAGCAGGAAAAAGCCAAGCGGGCTGGGCGTGGGCGTGAAAAGCGCCGAAATCAGTACAATGGCCGTTAATGTGCCCGACAGAGCCCGGGCTGCGGCATCGGGACCAAGTTCGGGCGGCCCCGATCTACCGAGGATCGATTTGCTGTAGGTAACGATCAGCAACCCGCCGGTCGCGGCGGCCAGGCCGCCGGCCAGTTGGGCCATGCCCACAAAGCCACCGATCAGCGTGAGAATGCTCGCGCCGATCGCGGTAACCAGCGTGCCAAGGCGAAAACGGTAGAAGGCATCTGTGTGTGCGGTGCCAGCCTGTGCGGCACGGCCGGCAAACCCGGCTGTTGCCAGGCCGAACAGCGCCGGCAGGGGGGTGAGCCAGGCAAGCGGCGCCCAGTTTGCGGGCGAAGCCAGACGGGCGCCACCCAGCCAGTAGAGCGCGATGAAAGACAAAGCGACATAGACCGCCGCGGCTATCCAGCGGGACGTCAGGCTCATCAGCGGCGCAAGCAGAACGGCCAGAGCGATGACATAGCCAAGGCGCTGCTTGGAGGCGATGGGCGGGAAGGGCGGTACACCCTCGGAATTGACATAGACGAGTATGGCGAGCAGGCCGGCGATCGCCCACCAGACCAGGCGGCGCGGCGGCAGGATCAGCAGGACAAGACCCGCGCACAAACCCAGCCCCAAGGGCACCAGCACTGTTGATACGATCAATGGCGACATGCTGACCTCCCCGGTTCGAGGGAAGGCTAGTGAACATGTTAATTAGCGACAAGCATCACGGTGCGTGTGGCCTCGAAACACATTGTTTGTCGGCCATTGACAGTGAGATCGCAGCGCGCGCGTGGAGTTTCACAAAGGCAGGGGTGGGAGAACTCAACTCACACATGAGAAAAGGCCGGCAAACGCCGGCCTTTGAACATCATTTCGATAAACCTGTTAGCGCTTATTCGAAATGCCAGTTCCAGGATGCCGACAGTTTGTGCCCCCAGAAAGGCCCGTTGGTGTGATCCAGATAGCTGTATTTCACATCGATTGTTGAACTGTCGCCAACAACGAACTCCGCACCGATGCTGCCTGTCGCATATACCCCGCCGGGCTGGTAGCGGTGCAAGCCAAGCGCGGCGTACACAAGCATATCATCGGTTACCAGATAGCCCGCGCGCGCCTCGGCCCCCACGGCGGTGGTGCTGTCGGTGAAATCGGTCACATATTCGGCATAGACCTCGGCGCCAAGCACTACGCTGGAGGCCAGGAAGTTGAAGCCGGCGATGCCCTGAAATTGGTATTCCTGATCTGCAGGGCCACCCGAGGTAAGGCCTGTGCTGCCGAAACCAACGCCTGCATAGAACCCCTCCCAGTCAAATCCTGCATAGGGATAGGGCGGAGTTGCGGGCGGCTCTTTGTACTCAAGCGTGAGATCGGTCGCCATGGCGGGGCCGGCTGCCAAGGCGCAAGCCGCCACGAGTGAAGCGATTGTAAAACGGATTCCCATCGTCAGCTGCCCCCAGCAAATTCATAACCCCCCTCTTGTCGCCGACGAGAGTTAACCTCGCGTTAAGCATAGTGCCGTGAACCGAGAACAGTGGCATGGCGGGCCGGCCGCCCGGGACAAAAGAAAAGGGCCGGCAATGCCGACCCTTTTCCAAGGGACCTGAAATGGACAATCGACTAGTCGATGTACCAGTTCCAGGAAGCCGAAGCGCGGTGGCCGATGAACGGAACAATCTCATCTAGTTGATACATGTAGTCATAACTTAGGTCGATCGTGCTCGATTCAGTAACGGCAAGTTCAACGCCACCGCCGAACATTGCGTAGTTCGCGCCGCCGTCGTACCGGTGTAGGCCGATGCTGGCATAAATCAATGCATCACCACCGGCAATGACACCGGCTCGACCTTCAACCCCTCCAGCAACACCAGATGCGGCGAAGTCATCCGAGTTGTAGTACTCGATGTAGCCCTCGATACCAAAGACCAGATCATTGCTCACCATGTTGGCGCCTAAAATCGCCTGAAGACTAAGGTAGCTGCCAGAAGTGATACCGTCGTCGAATGCGATACCAGCGACGCCAACACCTGCGTAAAAGCCGCCCCAGTCAAAGCCGGCCGGCGCGGCCATTTCGTCATATTCGGGAAGCAGAAGATCGGTGGCGGAGGCGCCGGTCACCAGAGCAGTGCTGGTGACGAGAGCTACAGCCAGAGTAGAAAAGAGTTTCATGAAGTGTCCCCTCCAACTTGGACATATCGGCAAATTCATAACCGATTGAATTGATTGCCGATCCGCACGGACGCCGCAACCCTGGAATCCGATAATTCTACGCAATACTTTTGAGATGGGAGGGGTGTTGTCAAATTGCAACAGAAAAAAATAGCCTATAAAGACTATCTGATACGTAGAAGCCGTAGTTTTCTACAAAAGTACTGTGACTGATTTTCTCTATGTGAAATGACGTCAGGCGCTCAGACCTATGACGGGAATCACCCGGGACTTGATGGCGCACATGCGATTGGGTAGAGACGGCAGTCCGCGATTCCGGTCCCGCCCGATGGAGGTATCATGCGCGCCGAAGTGCAGTCCCAGATCGACGAAATCCAGCAGGCGATCACCCTGCTGAGGAGGCATCTTTGACTGGGATACAGCCCAGGACCGCCTCGACGCGCTGAACGCGAAGGCCGAAGACCCAGATTTGTGGAACGATCCGCAGAGCGCTCAACAGGTGATGCAGGAACGCCAGCATCTCGAAGGGCAGGTCACGCGCGTGATCGAATTCGAAACCGCACTTCAGGACAATATCGACCTGATCGAACTCGGCGAGGCCGAAAACGATGCCGATGTCGTGGCTGAAGCGGAAAAGGCAATCGGCGATCTGGTGCCGCAGGCCGCGCGCATGCAGCTTGAATCGCTGTTGTCGGGCGAAGCGGACAGCAATGACTGCTACCTCGAAGTTCACTCTGGCGCAGGCGGTACGGAAAGCCAGGACTGGGCCAACATGCTCTTGCGCATGTACACCCGATACGCGGAGCGCCGTGGTTTCAAGGTCGAGGTCATGGAAATCCATGACGGCGAAGAAGCCGGGATCAAGTCCGCGACACTGCAGATCAAAGGCCCTAACGCCTATGGGTGGCTGAAGACCGAAAGCGGCGTGCACCGGCTTGTGCGCATTTCGCCCTATGACAGCCAGGCGAGGCGGCACACCAGCTTCTCCTCGGTCTGGGTCTATCCGGTGGTCGATGATTCAATCGACATCGAAATCCCCGAATCCGACGTGCGCATCGATACCTACCGCGCCTCGGGTGCCGGCGGGCAGCACGTGAACACCACCGACAGCGCCGTGCGCATCACCCATTTGCCGACCAATATCGTTGTGCAGTGCCAGAACGACCGCTCCCAGCACAAGAACCGGGCCACGGCCTGGGACATGTTGAGAGCACGCCTCTACGAGCATGAACTGCGCAAGCGCGAGGAAGCGGCGATGGAAGAGGCGTCCCAGAAAACCGAGATCGGTTGGGGCCACCAGATCCGCTCATACGTTCTGCAGCCCTATCAGTTGGTCAAGGACCTGCGCACTGGCGTTGAACACACCTCGCCAAACGATGTGCTGGATGGCGATATCGACGGGTTCATCGAAGCGGCGCTGGCCGAGCGCGTTGGCGTCAAGGACGCCGACTAGACACCAGAATTCGCATGGCCGGAGAGAGGCACATGACCGTCAGGCGCATTGTGACCAACATCGCGGCAGACCAACTGGATAAGGCCCGAAGCTTTTACGGCGATGTCCTCGATATGGATATCGCGATGGATCAGGGCTGGATCGTGACATTCGCGGCCGGTGAAGCCGCGACGCGCCCCCAGATCAGTGTCATGACCGAGGGCGGTTCAGGCACACCGGTTCCGGACATCTCGATTGAGGTCGACGATTTTGATGAAACGCTCGAGCGGGCGAGGAGGGCCGGCTTCGTTATCGAGTATGGGCCGACAAATGAGGATTGGGGCGTGAAGCGCTTTTATGTCCGGGATCCGTTCGGGCGCCTGGTCAACATTTTGACCCACGTTTAGCGCCACTGTCCGCGCCGGTCAGAGGAACTTCGACAGCCGGCTGCCCGCATTCATGAACCGGGCCGGATTGACCGGCTTGTCGTTGAGCCGGACCTCGAAGTGAAGGTGGGCACCTGTGCTGCGCCCGGTCGAGCCGACCTTGCCGATCACGCTCTCGAACGTGACCTGCTCGCCCTTGCTGACAAGAATGCGCGACAGGTGGGCGTAACGGGTCACAAGCCCGTTTTCGTGCAGGATCTCGATCGCATTTCCATAGCCGCCCTTGCGGCCCGCAAAAATCACCTTGCCGGCCCCTGCAGCGCGCACCGGCGTGCCGCGGCTGGCGCCGAAATCCATGCCGGAATGGAAGGCGCTTCGCCCGTTAAACGGGTCGTGGCGATTGCCGAAATTCGATGTGATGGCATAGGCGGCGGAAAGCGGGCGGTGGACCGGTGCGCTGGCAACCAGCTGTTTGGCGCTGACGAAGCGGTCGAGCGACTGAATGACCTGGTTGGCGGCATCGACATGAGCAGTCATGTCGGAATCATCGAGCGCCGGAATGAACGGACCACCCTGGGCGACCTTGGCACCGGGCAACTTGGTCGATATGCCGAGCTGTTCCATCTCGGAAAGTATGGAATTGGTCGATTCGTCGGCCGCCCGGGCAAGGGCGGACATCGCCATCAGCGTCTCGCTCTGCATGGTCTCGATTTGGTCGATCAGGCCTTCAACCCCCCGGCTTTCATCGTCAAGCGAAAACAGGCTGCTGGTCAGTTGAGGGCGGGCTGTGGAGGTGGGGACCTTGACCTCAATGCCCATGGAGCGGGCCTTGTCGGCGAGCGCCTTGACGTAGTCTTGCTGCTCGGCAAGCAGGCCTTGCTGGGCCATCAGGTCCTGAAGCTGGAGGTTAATGTCTCCGCTGCGGGCGTATTGGCGCGAGTGCAACCGGTCCACCTCGAGCCGGAGGCGGGCGATACGATCTTCATAGACGCCCATGTCCTCGCGGGACTGGTTTTCCATCAACCGGATGACATCCGGACTGAAGACCAGGGCCAGCCCGGTTGCGACATTACTTGCGAAAAGCCCCGCGATCAGCAGATAGACGAGGGCGAAGGCGCCCCTGTGTGTTTTCCGCTGACGTGAATTGGCGCCCATCCTTTGCTGTGGCTTGATCACCAATCTGCCCCACTCGATACAACTCAAACTCGGGAGCAGTGTGCCGCTTCATGGTTAATAAACGGCTTATTCGCCTCATTTGTGGTTGACGAGACCTTTCGTCGCCCCGGGAATCAATCGAGATCCTGAGCTGCCCGCAGCACGGCCTCGGCGTGACCCTTGACCCGCGTCACCACCCATTTGCCCGCGATTCGTCCATCGCGACCAATGAGATAGGTCGTGCGCACGACACCCATATAGGTTTTGCCGAAGGTCTTCTTTTCCTGCCACACGCCATAGGCCTCAATCGCCTCATGCTCCGGATCGGCGGCCAGAACGGCAGCGAGCTTGTGCTTTTTGCGAAACCTGGCGTGAGAGCTTTCATCGTCGGGCGAAATCCCCACCACAATCGTGTCTGCTTCGGCGAATGCCTCGGCGAACTGACTGAAATCAATGGCCTCCTTGGTACACGTCTCGGTGTCGTCCTGAGGGTAGAAGAACAGCACCACCTTGCGGCCAAGATGTTCGGATAGAACGAAGCGGTCGTCTGCATCGGTTGCGAGCGCGATTTCGGGGGCAATGTCACCGGTATTCATGGTCTTGGTCCGTTTCGTTCGACGGTGGGAGCGCCGGTGGTACCAGCAAGCCGTGCAAAACGCCATATTGCCGCCCCCATCATCGGCCATCAGCGCAAGACTTGGCGCGGCAACCATGCAACAGTGTCAGGAAATGAATCGCTCAAATCATTCGCAGTGAACCAGCAGCCGCAAAACGTGACGATCGAGCCAAGGACCATGGTGCATCACAAGCGCCGCCGCGCCCGCTGGCCGTTGATCGTGGGTGCGGTGTTCATGTTGGTGCTGGCGGTGGTCTATGCGCGGCTGATCATCGGCCCGCAAGGCGTCCCGTTCCTGCAGGACACCGCAGAGCAATACGTCAACGAGAACCTGCCTGACGGCTTCACTGCCGAATTCGGCGGGGCGGGCATTGCCATCGAAAACGGCGTCCGCCCGATGATCGTCCTGTCGCCAATGACAGTGCATGACGTGTCGAGTGGCGCGACCATTTCGCTCGATTCAGTGCGGGTGGCATTCTCGCCAGTTGCCGCGCTGTTCGGGCGCCCGGCGGCGGAACTGATCCTCGACACCCCGCAAGTCCAGATTTTCCAGGATTTCTCAGGCGTGCGGCTGGCGTCCTTGGAGTTCACCGAGGGCGAGGACGAACTCAGCACCGTCCGGGTCCTCGAAAACCGGACGGAACAACAGACCGTCACCATCGACGAATCCGGCATCGGCATGGGGTCGTCAGCCGAGCTTGTGTCCGACAATGACTGGATCCAGGCCGGCGTGAACGCGCTGGAGGGACTTTTCGCCGATCTCGGGAAACGCTTCACGGCGGGTGAATTGCGGCAGATCGAAGTGCGTGATGCCTCGGTCGAGATGATGGATGGTGTCTATCGCCTCTACCGGCATTTCGAAGCCTTCGACCTTCTGATCGAACCAGAAGCTGATGAGGGCGTGCGCATCGCGCTGGCGACCGAGATTTCCGGGCGGGACACAACGGCCCGGATTACCTGGCAACCCACCTCCAACGAAACCAGCAAGGTGATCGCCAATATCGTCAATGTCGATCTGGCCGTGTTTCTGCCGGTCCTCGACGATGAAGAGGGCTACTTCTCGGTCAAGGGCGGTTCCAACGTCGATCTCGAACTCGATTTCGGAGACGAGGGGATTCGCCATGGCCGTATCGTGTCGGACATTTCGGCAACCTGGCTGCAGATCTTCGACGATTTCTACGCCATCACCTCAGAACCGACGATCGTAGAATGGCGTCCGCAGGAATCGACCTTCGAATTGCTGCCGACCCGCATGTCGATCGGACAATCCTGGACCACGATCCAGGGCACCTTCGTGCTGGGCGTCGACGAGAATTACGGCCCGACCGTCGGCATCCTGTTCAAGGCGACCGACACGATCCTGCATCCCGAGGATCTCGAAACACCGGGCAAGAAAATCGAACTGGTCGAGTTCCAGGGTTGGTCCGCGTCGGTCTACGGCGCGATCGGAGTCGACAAGGTCAATGTCCGCGCAGGCGGGCTTGAAGCCAGCGCCGAGGGACGGTTCGACTTCATCCAGAAGGGGCTGGGCATCAATCTTGATGTCGCCATGCGCGGCGGCACTGTCGACCAGGTCAAGCGGATCTGGCCCTATTTCATCGGCAAGGAATTCCGCGACCAGTTCGTTCAGATCGTCGCCGGTGGGCAAGTCACGGACGCCACCTTCAAGGTACGTCTCGATCCCGGCACCGTTTCGGTCGACGGTTTCACCAACAATCGGGTTCCCGCCGGCGGCATCCGCATCGAGGCCCGCGCCAGGGACCTTGAACTGGCGCAGCTCGAAGGCACGCTGCAATTCGATATCGATGGCCCGGTCAGCTTCCTGATGAACGACAATGCCATCACCTTCCGCCTCGACCGCGGTTTCGTGCGCGAAGGCGATCGATCGATCGAGATCAACAATCTGGCCTATCTCAACACCGACGTGTTCGCGCCTGATCAGGTGTTCGAAGTCTCGGGAGATGTGACGGGGAATCTGGGGACGGTGACCTCATTCGCAAACCGCGAGCCGTTCAAGCTGCTCGAAGACATCGAGCTCGATGTCGATCCTGAATCGATGACCGGCGATGTCGCGGTGACCCTGATCGCCAACGTGCTGCAGGACGCCACGGGCCGCATGTCGGGAACTGATTATACGCTCAACGGCTCGGTGCAGAATTTCGCGTCTTCGGAGCCGATCGGCGACTACATGATCGACAATGGCATGTTCAACGTCGTGGCATCGCAGGCGGGCTATCAGATCGTCGGCAAGGCCGATATCGACGGCGTTCCCACCGATCTCGACTTGCATTCCGGGGATGCCGGCGAACTGATGATGACGGCTTCCGCCGAGCTGGATAACGAAGCGCGTGAAGCGCTTGGCTTCGGCTTCGAACAGTTTCTTGACGGCACGGTGCGGTTCGTCTCGCGGCCTGTCGCAGATGACGTGCTGCAGATCGCGGTTGATCTGACCGACGCTTCGCTGACAATTGCCGATATCGCGGTCAACAAGCCCAAGGGCACGCCCGGGCAACTGACTGCCGCGATCCGGCCCGATGGCGACGTGACCAAGCTCGAGCAGGTCGAGTTGACCTTCGGTGATGTTCGCCTGGCCGGCGAATTGACCATCGACAAGGAAAACCAGCTCCGCGGGGCACAATTCTCCACGTTCCGGCTCAACGCCAATGATTCCGCCGCGCTGTCGATCGACGAGATCGATGGGGGCTATGCGATCTCGCTGACCGGCGAACAGCTCGATCTGAAGCCCGTTCTGCAACGATTCCTGGGCCTTGGCGAAAAGCCCGATGCGGTCGAGAAGAAGACCCAGCTTGGTGGGCAGACCTTCCAGCTCAACCTGCAGCTGGATCGGGCGCTCGGATTCTACTCGACCACAGCCTACAATTTCCGCCTCAACCTGGCGCTGGAAGGCACCGAGATGCAGCGGATATCCGCGCAGGGCCAGTTGGGCGACGACCGCAACATCTCGATCACCACCAACCCCTTGCCCAGGGGCCGGTCGATCTCGGTGGGCACCAACGACATGGGTACGCTGTTGCGGTTCACCGGCACCTATCCGCGCATGATCGGCGGGACGGGAAGCCTGGTGATCGACAATCAGCAGGGCAAGGGCAAGGAGCAGGGCGAGTTCGTGCTGCGCAACTTCACGATCGTCGACGAATCCAAGGTAGCCGAGGTCATGGGCAATCATCGTCAGAGCGCCGAGCGCATTTCGAACCAGAACCGCGTGAATTTCGAGAAGGCGCAGGTTTCGTTCCAGCGCTCGGGCGATGTCATAACCATCACCGAGGGCGCCGTGCATGGCGACAGCATTGGCGGCACGGTGCGCGGGAACATCTACACCAAGGCCGGCCGCTACGACCTGGCGGGCACTTATGTGCCGCTGTTCGGGCTCAACAACATGTTCCAGCAGCTCCCGATCTTCGGCCGGCTGCTTGGTGGCCGCGAAGGGGAGGGCCTTGTCGGTGTGACCTTCAAGGTGGAAGGGCCGCTCGACAATCCCGATTTCCGGGTCAATCCGGCCTCTGTACTGGCGCCGGGCGTCTTCCGCCGGCTGTTCGAATTCCGCACCGAAGATCCGGCTAACGTCCAGCAATAGACCGGGACAGCGGAAAGCGCGTTTAACAACCAACCAGCGTCATTCCCATGAAGACGGGAATCAAGCGCGCCATTTCTATGGCGCGTGGGACTCAGTGGCGCATGAGACCGTTTGCTTGTTTGAAGGGCTTTTCGGCGGGCAGGATTTCCCGCCGCTGGATTCCCGATCAAGTCGGGAATGACGGGTGAGGGTGGGGCGGCGCCCAGGCTCCAATCTATCTTCTCAAGATGAGGACGCGTCGCGTGTCCAAACGTCCGGGCTGCCCCGGACACTTCTGGCCTCACGCCGGCGGCCTTGAGCCGGGGCCTCGTCGAGGTGTGAAGGATGGGCCGCACGGCTCAAACCCTCCCCCCAAAGCGGGGAGGGTGGTGAGCGCAGCGAGCCGGGTGGGGGCTTAAGGAAATCCCGGTCCGCCATACGATACGCATACACAGCGTCACCCCCACCCATCCTCCCCCGTCAAGGGGGAGGTGACTTTGGAACCGGCTCAACGTTCTTTATCTCAAGCGACACGGCGCTGGGCACGGTTACAACTTCGCGGCACGGCGGCCGGGACAGCGCGATGGAGGTCAGCCCTGCGGCTTGAGCAGTGCGTGGCGCTTCTTGCCGACCGAGAGCTTTATCACGCCTTCGGGCAGCAGATCGGCTTCGGTGAGGGTGCCGCGATCATCCTCGACGGTCGCATCATTGACCTTGAGCGCGCCGGCCTTGACGTGACGCCGGGCTTCCCCGTTCGAGGCGGCGAGGCCCGCGGTCACGAAGGCGGCCAGAACGCCGATCCCGGCATTGAGCTCGCCCTGCGGGACGGTCGAAGTCGGCAGGCTGAGATCGATCGCGCCCTGCTCGAAAGTGGCGCGGGCCGTCTCGGCTGCTTCTTCCGCAGTGGCACGGCCATGCACCAGCGCGGTCACTTCGGTCGCGAGGATCTTCTTGACCTCGTTGATCTCGCTCCCGGCCAGTTCGGTGAGGCGCGCGATCTCGTCCATGGGCAACACGGTATAGAGCTTGAGGAAGCGCTCGACATCGGCGTCTTCGGTGTTGCGCCAGTACTGCCAGAACTCATAGGCGCTGAGCATGTCCTCGTTGAGCCAGATGGCGCCGCCCACCGTCTTGCCCATCTTCTGGCCGGAGGCGGTGGTCAGGAGCGGCGAGGTGAGGGCATAGAACTGCTTGTCGAGCATGCGGTGCCCGAGCTCGATGCCATTGACGATATTGCCCCACTGGTCCGAGCCGCCCATCTGCAGCACGCAGTCATAGCGGCGGTTGAGTTCGACGAAATCGTAGGCCTGCAGGATCATGTAGTTGAATTCGAGGAAACTGAGCGATTGCTCGCGATCGAGCCTCAGTTTCACCGAATCAAAGGAAAGCATGCGGTTGACGGAGAAATGCCGGCCCACATCGCGCAGGAACTCGACATAGCCGAGATCCATCAGCCAGTCGGCATTGTTGGCCATCACCGCCGGACGCGCGCCATCCTCATAGCTGAGGTATTTCGCGAAGATCTTGCGGATCCCGGAAATGTTCTGGGCGATGTCTTCGGTCGACAAAAGCCTGCGGGCTTCATCTTTGAACGAGGGGTCGCCGATCATCGAGGTGCCCCCGCCCATCAGCGTGACGGCGCGGTTCCCCGTCTGCTGCAGCCAGTGCAGCATCATGATCTGGATGAGCGAACCCACATGTAGCGAGGTCGCCGTGGCGTCGAACCCGATATAGCCGGTGATCGGGCCCTTGGCGCAAAGCGCATCGAGCCCCTCGGGGTCCGAGATCTGGTGAATGAACCCGCGCTCATCGAGCGTGCGCAGGAAATCCGATTTGAACTGTGACATGTGTGAGGAAGGCATGGCTATCGAGCCTTTTCGTTACGCCCATCCGGGGCGCCGAGAAGTGGAAAGGGTGATATGCCGCTTGTTGAGTTTTACCGACCACCGCCTGCGGCAATATCTGCGCGGCGCCGGTCGAGATACTCGCCGCAGCGCTCCACGAGCTCGTCCACCTTGTCCTCGAAGAAGTGGTTCGCGCCCTCAACGAGCTGTTGCTCGATGGTGATGCCTTTCTGGGTCTTGAGCTTGTCGACAAGCTTTTGCACCGATTCAGGCGGCGTCACGCGGTCGCGGTCACCATGAATGATCAGCCCGGACGACGGGCAGGGGGCGAGGAAGGAGAAATCATAAAGGTTCTCCTGGGGCGCCACTGAAATGAAGCCCTCGACCTCGGGCCGGCGCATCAGAAGCTGCATGCCGATCCAGGCGCCGAAGGAAAAGCCGGCGATCCAGCACCCTTTCGACTCGCGATTGAGCGCTTGCAACCAGTCGAGCGCCGCAGCGGCGTCCGAGAGTTCGCCGACGCCATGGTCGAACGTGCCCTGGGACCGGCCAACACCGCGCGAATTGAACCGCAGCACCGAAAAGCCGCGCTCAACGAACATGTAGAACAGGTGATACACGATCTGATTGTTCATCGTGCCCCCGAATTCGGGGTGAGGATGCAAAACGATCGCGACCGGCGCATTGGGTTCCTTGGCCTGCTGGTAGCGGCCTTCGATGCGGCCGGAGGGCCCGTTGAAAATGACTTCAGGCATAAGGTTCTTTGTTCCGTTGTCCCCGGCCCGGTTATCGGGTCTCGCTGGGGGCGTTCAATTCAGGCTCGGATGGGTTGACGAAGCCGCCCGCGCTTCCTAAAAACGAGGAGCAAAATCTAGTTTAGAATAATTCGAAACTGGATTTCATCCGCTCGCCCTGTCTGACAGAGCGCTCTTTTTAGCCAGTGTGCGATCGCTTTTTCAAGGATTGAATGGGTCTGCCGCCAAGGCCCGCGATCACACAACCCCGATAAGACGACATGGAACCCCGCAAGCGCGTCTATCTCGACCATAATGCCTCTGCGCCGCTTCTGCCCGGCGCCCGCACCGCCATGGCCGACGTTCTGGCGCTGACGGGCAACCCCAATTCGGTGCATGCCGAGGGTCGCGCGCTACGCAAGCATATCGAAGACGCGCGCACGGCCATCGCCCGGCTGGCGGGCGCCCAGACCACCCGGGCCGCGTTCACGGGGTCGGCGACCGAAGCCATCACCCAGGCGATTGTCGGCGCGGCGCGGGCGGGGGCAATCGACCGGATCATCACGAGCACCGGGGAGCACAAGGCCGTTCTCAAGGCTGCGGCAGCCGCTGGCGTGCCTGTCAACGAGGTCGCTCTGAGCGCCGATGGCGTGATCGAGACGGCGGCGCTCGGAAAAGTGATCGCGGATGCTGATGTTGCCGGTGAAACGGTTCTGGTCGCGGTGCATTGGGTCAATAACGAGACCGGCGTCATTCAGCCGCTCGACGAGATCGAGGCCCTGCTGGCCGACACCCAGCACTTTCTCTTCGTCGATGCCGTGCAGGCGTTTGGCAAGCTGCCGATGAAATTTGCCGCCTCCCGTATCGATATGGCTGCGGTGTCTGCCCACAAGATCGCCGGTCCGGCCGGTGTTGGCGCGCTGTTCATGAAGGCGCGCTGCGATAAATTCGTGCTCATCCCCGGTGGCGGGCAGGAACAGGGGCGCCGCGGCGGCACCGAAAGTGCCGCGCTGATCGCCGGTTTTGGCAAGGCTGCACAGGACCTTGCCGGTGCATATGACCTCGAAAGGGTATCGGCGCTGACCGATCAGGTGGAACGCCTCATTGAAACCCACGCGCCGGATGCCGAAATATTCGGAAGGCGCGCCCTGCGTCTGGGGACAACGGTCAATTTCGCGGTGCCCGGCCTTGCCAATGCCACCGCAATGATCGGATTTGACCTCGGCGGCGTAGCCCTATCGGCAGGATCGGCCTGCTCGTCGGGCAAGGTTTCCAAGTCCCATGTGCTCAAAGCCATGGGCGTCGCCGACGAAATGGCCCAATGCGCTTTGCGCGTCAGTCTTGGCTGGACCACCACCGAGGCGGATATCGAGTTTTTTGAAAAGGTGCTCGTCGGTATTCTGGCGCAGCGCAAATCCGGCCGCGGCGCGGCCGCGTAACACGGATCGATCGACAAGGAAGTTATTATGCCCGCAGTGCGCGAGACCATCGATCAGGTCAAGGAAATTGACGTCGATAAGTACAAATACGGGTTCGAGACCGCGATCGAGAGCGACAAGGCTCCCAAGGGCCTCGACGAGACCACGGTCCGGTTCATTTCGGCCAAGAAGAACGAGCCCGAATGGCTGCTCGAATGGCGTCTTGAAGCGTTCAAGCGCTGGCAGTCCATGCAGGAGCCGAGCTGGGCGCGCGTCGAGTATCCCAAGATCGACTTCCAGGACCTCTATTACTACTCCGCACCGAAATCGACCGCCGGGCCCAAGAGCCTTGACGAGGTCGATCCCGAATTGCTGGCCACCTATGAAAAGCTCGGCATCCCGCTCAAGGAGCAGGAAGTGCTCGCGGGCGTCGAAGGCGCGCGGGTCGCGGTGGATGCCGTGTTCGATTCCGTGTCGGTGGTCACCACCTTCCGCGAAGAATTGGCCAAGCACGGCATCATCTTCTGCTCGATCTCCGAGGCGGTGAAGGAACATCCCGAGCTCGTGAAGAAATATCTCGGCTCGGTGGTCCCGAGCTCGGACAATTTCTACGCCACGCTCAATTCGGCTGTCTTCTCGGACGGGTCGTTTGTCTATGTGCCCAAGGGCGTGCGCTGCCCGATGGAACTGTCGACCTATTTCCGCATCAACGAAAAGCAGACCGGCCAGTTCGAGCGCACGCTGATCATCGCCGAGGAAGGCTCCTATGTGAGCTATCTCGAAGGCTGCACTGCCCCGATGCGCGACGAAAACCAGCTTCATGCCGCCGTGGTTGAACTGGTGGCGCTCGACGATGCCGAGATCAAATATTCAACGGTCCAGAACTGGTATCCCGGCGACAAGGACGGCAAGGGCGGGGTCTACAACTTCGTCACCAAGCGCGGCGACTGCCGGGGCAAGAACTCCAAGATCTCCTGGACCCAGGTCGAGACCGGGTCGGCAATCACCTGGAAATATCCCAGCTGCATCCTGCGCGGCGACAATTCGCGCGGCGAATTCTATTCCATCGCCATCTCGAATGGTCACCAGCAGATCGACAGCGGCACCAAGATGCTGCATCTGGGCAAGAACACCTCGAGCCGCATCATCTCCAAGGGGATTTCCGCGGGGTTCTCCAACAACACCTATCGCGGCCAGGTCTCGGCCCACCGCAAGGCGGAGAACGCGCGTAATTTTACCCAGTGCGACAGCCTGCTGATCGGCGACAAATGCGGCGCCCACACCGTGCCCTATATCGAAAGCCGGAATTCGACGGCGGTCTTCGAGCATGAGGCGACGACCTCCAAGATCTCGGACGACCAGATGTTTTATTGCCAGCAGCGCGGCCTCTCCGAGGAGGAAGCGGTGGCGCTGATCGTCAACGGCTTCGTGCGTGACGTGCTGCAGCACCTGCCGATGGAATTCATGGTCGAGACCCAGAAGCTGATCGGCATCTCGCTGGAAGGCAGCGTGGGCTGATGACAGATACGCCCGCACCCATCGTCAATATCGACGACCTGCCGCTTGAGGGCATGGAGCAGGGGACCCGTTTCGCCGTTGAAACCGGCGAGATCGGAGTCACGCTCGGCCTGAATGGCCTGGGGGCGATGTTGCATGTGGTGCAGCCGGGCAAGACCGCCTTTCCGTTCCATCGCCATCATGTGTCCGACGAGATGTTCCTGATCCTGTCGGGCACCGGCGAGTACCGGATCGGCAATCAGCATCTGCCGGTCAAGGCGGGGGATTGCCTCGGTGCGCCGGCGGGAGGCGAGGCCCATCAGATCATCAACACCGGCGACGAGCCTCTGCGCTATATCGGCTTCTCGAACAACGCGCAGGCCGACGTCGTCGAATATCCCGATTCCGGCAAGATCAGCGTTAGCGCTGGTCCCGGCACCACCCATTTTGAAAACGCCAGTTTCAGTGGCCGTGGGGTACTGACCCCGGCGGATTACTGGGATGGCGAAGAAACAGAATAAGGCGCCCGTCGCCGAACGCGCATACCGGAGAAACAGATGAGTTCACCCATACTCGAGATCAAAGATCTGCACGCCAAGGTCGAGGACGACGACAAGGAAATCCTCAAGGGTGTCAACCTGACCCTCAATGGCGGCGAAGTGCACGCCATCATGGGCCGCAACGGCTCGGGCAAGTCGACCCTGTCCTACATCCTTGCCGGCAAGGATGGCTATGAGGTGACTGGCGGTCAGGTGCTGTTCAAGGGTGAAGATCTGCTCGAAATGGAACCCGACGAGCGCGCCGTAGCCGGCCTGTTCCTCGCCTTCCAGTACCCGACCGAGATCCCGGGCGTCGCGACCATGACCTTCCTCAAGACCGCGCTCAACGCCCAGCGCAAGGCGCGCGGCGAGAATGAACTGTCGACGCCCGACTTCATGAAGGCGGTGCGCGAAGCGGCCGGCAATCTCGATATCTCATCGGACATGCTCAAGCGGGCCCTCAATGTCGGTTTCTCCGGTGGCGAAAAGAAGCGCGCCGAGATCCTGCAGATGGCGCTCCTGGAGCCGACCCTTTGCGTGCTTGACGAAACCGATTCCGGTCTCGATATCGATGCGCTCAAAACGGTTTCGGATGGCGTCAATTCGCTGCGCTCGCCGGATCGCGCCATGCTCGTGATCACCCACTACCAGCGCCTGTTGAATCACATCGTGCCTGATTATGTGCACGTGTTTGCCGACGGCCGCATCGTTGAAAGCGGCGACCGCGAACTGGCGCTCGAACTCGAACAGAAGGGCTATGCCGCATTCGACGGCAAGGCCGCCTAAGGGGCTTTCATGCAAGACGCAATCAAGCTCTCGCCAGCAGAACAGACGCTGCTGGGCCATCTTCGCGACGCGGGTGACGATGTTGCCGCCCAGCGCTTCGAGCAGTCCGGTCTGCCCAATCGGCGGGTCGAGGAATACCACTATTCCGACCTGAAGATGCTG
The DNA here is from genome assembly GCF_000429865.1 of Cucumibacter marinus DSM 18995. GTDB lineage: Bacteria > Pseudomonadota > Alphaproteobacteria > Rhizobiales > Devosiaceae > Cucumibacter > Cucumibacter marinus. The sequence continues at coordinate 310,304 of NZ_AUCR01000001.1, read as the reverse complement.
CTGCGTGCCGTGCCGGAAGCCCGGGCTGCGCTGGTCGAACAACCCGGCACGACCGTCGCCTTTGACGGTGTTGCCCGTATCACCATCGCCAATGGCGCGCTGGTCGCCCCGTCCGGTTTGCCTGAAGGTCTGACCGTGACGATCGAGAAAGCCGGCCCGACGACCGGCAGCGATCCCATGGCGCAGATCAACGCAGCGCTGGCAGGCGAGGCCGTGCGCATCGCCGTGGCGCCCGGTGCCGACGTGACCCTGCACATCGACCGCCGGACCGAAGGCGAGGCCGCCCTGTCCGCCGATCAGGTGGCGATCGAGGTGGGCAAGGGGGCCAAGGCTTTCGTTGTCGAGACCTTTGGTGGGTCCGATGCCGCGCATATGGTCAATGCAGCGACCTCGCTGACGGTAGCGGACGAAGCCAACGCCACCCATGTCCAGATCGACCGGCAGGCGCTGGCGGTGACCCAGTTCGTGAACAACCGTTACGAACTCGGCGCCAACGCCAATCTGCGGACGCTGACGGTGAATACGGGCGCCGGTTTCAACCGCGTCAATGTCTTCGGCCATTTCGGCGGTGGCGACACCCATGCCGATTTCGGCGGGCTCAACCTCCTCGAAGGCAAGCAGCACGCCGATATCACTCTCGACGTGACCCACGCTGTGCCGGATACGACCAGTTCCGAGCTATTCAAATCCGTGTGCAGGGGTGATGCCAAGGGCATCTTCCAGGGCAAGATCAATGTCGCCAAGGATGCCCAGAAGTCCGACGCCAAGATGATGTCGCAGGGCCTTCTGCTCTCCGAAGGCGCCGAGATCCACACCAAGCCGGAACTCGAGATCTTCGCCGACGACGTGATCTGCGGTCATGGCGCGACCTGCGGGGAACTGGACGACAGTGCGCTGTTCTACCTGATGAGCCGCGGCATACCCCGCGTTGAGGCCGAGGCCATGCTCATCCGTGCCTTCCTTGATGAGTTGTTCGACCCGCTCGATAACGAACCGGTCACCGAGTACCTCGAAACCATTGTCGGCGATTGGCTGGCTGCTGCAGCGGCCAGCGAAGGGAAGTAGGCACCTATGCTCGATCTGGCCGCCATCAGGGCCGAGTTCCCGATCCTCGATGAAGAGGTCAACGGGCACCGGCTGGTCTATCTCGACAATGGCGCATCGGCCCAGAAGCCCGAGGCGGTGATCAGCCGTATCGACCGGGCCTACCGGCACGAATACGCCAATGTGCATCGCGGGCTGCATACGCTCTCGAACCGCGCGACCGAAGCCTATGAGGACGCCCGTGAGACCGTGCGGCGGTTCTTCAACGCGCCTTCAGTCGATCAGATCGTCTTCACGCGTTCGGCCACCGAGGCAATCAACCTCGTTTCCCATTCCTTTGCCGGGCCGATGATCGGGGAGGGCGATGAGATCGTCCTCACCATCATGGAGCACCACTCCAACATCGTGCCGTGGCATTTCCTGCGGGAGCGCCAAGGGGCAAAGCTCGTCTGGGTCGATGTGGCTGAGGACGGCAGCTTCGACCTCGAGGCCTTTGAAAAGGCGTTGGGCCCGCGCACGAAGATGGTCGCCGTTGCCCATATGTCGAATGTGCTGGGCACGGTCACCCCGCTCAAGCAGGTGGTCGAGATCGCGCACGCCAAGGGCGTTCCCGTGCTGGCCGACGGCAGTCAGGCCGCTGTGCACATGCCGGTCGATGTCGAGGATCTGGGTGTCGATTTCTATGTCGCCACGGGCCACAAGCTTTACGGCCCCTCGGGAATCGGCGTGCTTTATGCTCGCAAGGAGCACCTCGAGGCCATGCGCCCCTTCAATGGCGGCGGCGAGATGATCGACGTGGTCACTCAAGACAATGTGACCTACAACGCGCCCCCGCATCGCTTCGAAGCGGGCACGCCGCCCATTGTCCAGGCCATCGGGCTGGGCGCAGCGCTGCAATACATGGAGGCCGTGGGGCGCGAAAAGATCGCTGAACACGAGGCCGAGGTCGGCGCATACGCTCAGGAAGAGCTCAAGAAAATCAACGCCCTGCGCCTGATTGGTGAATCAAAAGGCAAAGGTGCGATCTTCTCTTTCGAGATGCAGGGCGCGCATGCTCACGATGTCTCCACCATTCTCGACCGATACGGCGTGGCTGTACGCGCGGGCACCCATTGCGCCATGCCGCTCCTGGAAAGGTTTGGCGTCACCTCTACATGCCGCGCCTCCTTCGCCCTATATAATGGGAAGGATGATGTCGACGCGCTCACCGACGCGATTAAGCGCGCGATGACCTTCTTTGGCTGAACCATTCAGCCCGGCCGAGAAATCGGCTAGACTGGACCAAACGGGAAACGCAATGACTGATACGCCTGAGACCAGTGCAGAGCCCGAAACCGCCCCGGCCACCGAAGTGACCGGCGGCGCGCATCATTTCGACATGTCGGGTGCGGGTGCTATTCCCCAAGCCGAGGTCGAGCGCATTACCGAGGATCTCGTCGGGGCGCTGAAGACCGTCTACGACCCGGAAATTCCGGTCGATATCTACGAACTCGGGCTCATCTACAAGGTCGATCTCGATGACGACCGGACCGTGAAGATCGACATGACCCTGACGGCACCCGGTTGTCCGGTTGCGGGCGAAATGCCCGGCTGGGTCGAAAACGCCGTCCGTACAGTCGAGGGCATCCAGGATGTCGAGGTGCACATGGTGTTCGACCCGCCCTGGTCGCCCGATCGCATGAGCGAGGAAGCGCAAGTCGCGCTGAATTGGTGGTAAAAATGGATTTCAAGGTGATCACCCTGTCAGATCGTGCAGCGGCCCGGATCGCCGAGATCATCGAGCGTTCCGACAAGCCGGTGGCCGGTGTCCGTGTAGGCGTGAAGAACGCCGGCTGTGCGGGCATGGCCTATACGCTCGATTATGTGGCCGAAGCGCCCGAGGGCGACGACCATGTGCGCGAGAAGGGCGTCGACGTCTTTGTCGACCCCAAGGCGACCCTGTTCCTGTTGGGCACGGAAATGGACTACGAGACCGAGAAGCTGCGCTCGGGCTTCGTGTTCAACAATCCCAATCAGACCGGCGCCTGCGGCTGCGGGGAAAGCGTGCAACTGCAAAAGGCGGACCTGGCCGCTCTCGCCAAGGCCCGTGACGAGGTCCAGCCCCAGAGCTGAGCTCTCACAAGCCCACAAATAAAACAGCCGCGCTCTGGCGCGGCTCTTGAAACTTGACGGGTGAGGGACCTGGTCAGGCGACCTGATGCGCCACCGATTTGGGGGTGTGATTAGCCGCCGAGACGACCCGGTTACGACCGGCATGCTTGGCGGCGTAAAGCCGGTCATCGGCCCGTTCGATCAGCTTTGTGACCGGTTCTCCCGGACGCCACTGCGCAACCCCCACGGAAAGCGTGATGCGGCCGAGCTTCTCGTTGGTCGAACGTTTCATCAGTTCCTTGGCCTGTATCGCGAGCCGGACATTTTCGGCAACAGACGCAGCGCCGTCGCACTCGGTCATCGGCAGGATGGCGGCAAATTCCTCACCACCATAGCGCGCGGCGAGATCCCGGCCCTTGATGTTCGATTTGATGGTCATCGCCACAAGCCGCAGCACCTGATCGCCGGTCTGGTGGCCATAGGTGTCGTTGAAGCGCTTGAAGTAGTCGATATCCATCAAGAGCAGCGACAGCGGCGTGCCCTGTTCGGCAGCGATTGAAATCTCGTGGGCGAGGCGATCGTCGAAGCATTTGCGGTTGGCGATCTTGGTCAGCGGATCGAGCATCGATTCGCGCCGCGCATCGTCCAGTTCGCGCTGCAGCTTGAGGATGTCGTCACGCGAGTTCTCGAGCTGGTCTTCGAGCCGGGTATTGGCTTCCTGCATTTGCCGCGTTTCCTGAAGCAGCCGTCCGGCGAGCGCGCGAAGCGTCTCCTGGTCCACCGTTTCGGAAAGATCGCCATGGGCTTCTTCGAGGGAACCGGAGTAATGCGCCGCGGTCGTCATCGCGTCGCGCATCGCATCGGTCACCGAATTGATGTTGGACGACATCTGAGCGGTCACGCTCGAGATGCGGGCCTCAAGATCGGAGCTGTTGAGAAACTCCCGGTACAGGTCCATGACCGCTTCGGGGCTGAGGGCCTTGCCCTCCGCCATCATCGAATTGATCCGTTGATTGAGCTGCTCGTTTATTCCCGAAGCATAGGTGTACCACAGCTCATAGAACTGCGGATATGGCGGTATGTTGGCACGCTCGAGCATGCCCATAGCGGTATTGGCGTAGGCCAACACCCGTCTATACTCGTTGTCCGACACCGTTCTGGCCTTTAGAAATGCATCCTGCCTCAAAAAACATGGTCGCCCCATGGGCTTAATGTCAGCTTAACAAAGCGGCAAATCGACCGGAAATATGCTTGTACGCCGGGGACTTGAGTTCCACACACGTAGAAATACGGATGTGGAAATTACATATCTACTGTAGCGGCTTGGGCTAGCTGGCTTGCCGGACGGGACGCAGCAGGAAGGCCGGAACCTGGTCAGTCTGGCCGAAGGGTTCGTCCTCGTGATTGCGGCCCTTCTTGCGGCCTCGACGGTCCTCGTTGCCCGGGTTCTGGGAGTCCTTGGCGGGTGCCTTGGGCTTCCGCTCGGACTTGGCCGGTGCCTCGCTCTGCGCGGTGGCCGCAACGTCCGTGTTCGGAGTTTCGGTCTCGGCGTCGTTGCGCTTGCGACCGCGGCCACGCCGGGAGCGCGACTTCTCTGCAGTCTTGCCTGAATCGCGGCCTGATTCCGATGCGCCCTCGGTCGGAGCAGACGCGCCGCCCTCGATCCACGGAATATCGCGTTCGATCAGCTTGATGATCGAGTCGAGATACTTCTTGTCCGCCGGGGCAACCAGGGAAATTGAATGGCCGCTGCGGCCGGCACGGCCGGTACGTCCGATACGGTGGACATAGTCCTCGGCATGGGTGGGCACATCGAAGTTGAACACATGGCTCACCGCAGGAATGTCGAGCCCCCGAGCCGCGACGTCACTGGCGACCAGCAGGGTCAGCTCGTCATTGCGGAACTTGTCGAGGGTCGCAGTGCGGCTGGCCTGGTCCATGTCCCCGTGCAGCGCGCCGGCGTCAAAGCCGTGCCGCTCCAACGAGCGGGCGAGGGTGGCTACATCGCGCTTGCGGTTGCAAAAGATGATTGCGTTCTTGAGATCGTCACCAGCGTCGCGGATCAGGCCGCGCAGCGCTTCGCGCTTCTCGAAGGGTTTCGAACCTACCTTCAGGAGCTTCTGGTCGATGGTCTCAGCCGTCGAAGACTGGCGGGCCACCTTGACCTCGACGGGATCGCGCAGAAACTTCTTGGTGAGCTTGCGCACTTCCGGCGGCATGGTGGCCGAGAAGAACAGCGTCTGCCGCCGCGGCGGAAGCAACGAGCAGATCCGCTCGATATCGGGCACGAAGCCCATGTCGAGCATCCGGTCGGCTTCGTCGATGACGAGGATTTCGACACCGGTCAGCAGCAGCCGGCCGCGCTCGAAATGATCAAGCAGGCGGCCCGGCGTCGCGATCAGCACGTCCGCGCCGCGGTCCAGCTTCTTGTTCTGTTCATCGAACGAAACGCCACCGATCAGGAGCGCCACGGTCAGCTTGTGGTTCTTGCCGTACTTCTCGAAGTTCTCATGAACCTGAGCCGCAAGTTCGCGGGTTGGCGCCAGAATCAGCGTCCGTGGCATGCGGGCCCGGGCCCGTCCCCGTTCGAGCAAGTGTAGCATCGGCAACACGAAGGACGCGGTCTTGCCGGTCCCGGTCTGTGCAAGGCCGATAACGTCCTGCTTTTCAAGAATGTGGGGGATTGCCTGACGCTGAATGTCAGTGGGCGTCTCATAGCCGGCGTCGGCAACAGCCGCGATGATTTTGTCGCTAAGACCGAGTGCGGTAAAATTGTCGTTCAAGGGTTCTTCCAGATGGTTCCGTTTGGATCCGTGATTGGACGTTTTGCAAAGTCACGCTTTGCTGCACGTTATGTGTACTGGTGGCCCCGACGCGCGGACCATAGCGCGCCGCGCGCCCAAGTCAATGCGTCGGCTTAAGAAAGCCTTAATATCGCGCTGTCGCGATGAACTTGTGACGCTGCAAGTCCGATAGCCGAGAAGTGATCAGATGTCGATATCGGTCACGAAGGCCGCGTGCTCCTGAATGAACTCGAAGCGTTTTTCCGGCTTGTTGCCCATCAGCCGCTCAATGGCGCTTTTCGTCCCGACATAGTCGTCGACCACACGCACCTGTAACAGGGAGCGGGTTTCAGGTTTCATGGTGGTCTCCTTCAAGTGAGCGAAAGGCATTTCGCCCAGCCCCTTGAAGCGGGTGATCTCGATCTTGCCCCGTCCGTTGAATTCGGTTTCGAGCAACTCGTTCTTGTGCGCATCATCGAGCGCATAGAAAGTCTTGGCCCCTTGCGACAGCCGGTAGAGCGGCGGCACTGCGAGGTAGAGATGGCCGTTATCAATCAGATGCGGCATTTCCTGAAAGAAATAGGTGATCAACAACGAGGCAATATGGGCGCCGTCGACATCCGCATCGGTCATGATGATGATCTTGTCATAGCGCAGATCCTCATCCCGATACCGGTCGCGTGAACCGCAGCCCAGTGCCTGGGCGATATCCGCCAATTGCTGGTTGGCCGCCAGCTTGTCCCGGCTGGCACCGGCCACATTGAGCACCTTGCCACGCAGTGGCAGCACCGCCTGATTGTGGCGGTTGCGCGCCTGCTTGGCGCTGCCGCCCGCCGAGTCACCTTCGACGATGAACAATTCGGCGCCATCCGCCGCGGTCTGCGAACAATCCGCCAGCTTGCCGGGCAGGCGCAGCTTGCGGGTTGCCGACTTGCGGTCGATTTCCTTTTCCTTGCGCCGCCGGATCCGCTCCTCGGCGCGGTCGATCGTCCAATCGAGCAGTTTGCCGGCCTGGTTGGGCGAGGCGGCGAGCCAATGGTCGAACGCGTCGCGCACGGCATTGTCGACAATGCGGGTCGCTTCTCCCGAGGCGAGCTTGTCCTTGGTCTGGCCGACGAACTCCGGTTCGCGCACGAATACCGACAGCATCGCCGCGCAATTGGCGATGATATCCTCCGCCGTGATCATCGCGGCGCGCTTGTTCCCGGTCAGCTCGCCATAGGCCTTGAGGGCCTTCAGCAGTGCCGAACGCAGTCCTGCCTCGTGTGTGCCGCCATCCTGGGTTGGTACGGTGTTGCAGTAGGAGGAAATGAAGTTGTCGCCCAAAGTGAAGGCGATTGCCCATTCAACCGAGCCATTTCTGCCAGCTTCGCCCACACGGCCTGCAAAAATGTCATCAACGATCCTTGGCGCACCCTCGATACGGCCTTCAACATAATCCTTGAGGCCGTCGGGAAAATGGAATTCGGCCTTTGTTGGCGTATCCGAACCATGCAGCAGTTCCTCGTCGCAGCGCCAGCGGATCTCGACGCCCGCGAACAGGTAGGCTTTGGCGCGGGTCATGGCGAACAGGCGCGACGGCACGAAGGCGAGCTTGGGGCCGAAGATCTCGGGATCCGGCTTGAACTTCACCAGCGTACCCCGACGGTTCGAAACCTTGCCCAGGTTCTCGACTTCCGAGGTCTTGTGCCCGCGTGAGAAGGTCTGCCGATAGAGCACCTGTTCGCGCGCGACTTCGATCACGAGGTCCTCGGACAACGCGTTCACCACGCTGACGCCAACCCCGTGCAACCCGCCGGAGGTTTCATAGGCTTTGGAATCGAACTTCCCGCCCGCATGCAGCGTGGTCATGATCACTTCGAGCGTCGATTTGCCCGGGATCTTGGGGTGTTCCTCGACCGGAATGCCACGGCCATTATCGAGCACGGACACATAGCCATCCGCCGTCAGGATCACTTCGATGCGGTTGGCGTGCCCGGCGATCGCCTCGTCCATCGAGTTGTCGATGACTTCTGCGAACAGGTGATGAAAGGCGTTGATGTCCGTGCCACCGACATACATGCCCGGGCGGCGGCGAACCGGCTCAAGCCCTTCGAGCACCTCGATATCGGCTGCGGTGTAGGAACCTTCGGTTGCGCGCGTCGGAGGTGTGACCCGCTTTTTCTCAGGTGAAGTGCGGTTTTCGGGCGGGGCTTCGGCGGCTTGGGCTTCTGCGGCTTGGGGTTTGGCAGGTTCCGGTTTGGCGGTGTCGGGCTTTTGCTGTGGGCGCACATTGCCCAGGCCGCCAAACAAGTCGTCGTTCTGATCCATATCGCCTTTTGGTCCGCTCATCCGAATCGCTCGGGTCGTTGGGGCAGCTTATAGCACGGACCGCCTGTGTTCCGAGGGGTTCGCGCAACATGAATGGAAAATGAATACCCGGTTCGAATTGAGTTCAACCGGCTCGCACTAGGGTCCTCCCATCAACAACGAACGCCACTCGACACAAACTGATTTGAAGGAGAGGACCATGACCCGCCTGAACGCTTTCAAGAAATTCGCCCGTGCCGGTATCGTTGCCGTTGCGCTGACCGGTAGCGCCGCCGCTGTGACCACACCGGCCTACGCCACCAACAACAGCCCCCAGGTTTCGTTTTCGCTTAACTTCGGCAATGGCTACGGCTTCAAGGTGACCAATCATCGCCACCACAAGCGCAGCTGTGCCAGCTACCGCCAGATCCGCTGGGAGTTCCAGCGTCACGGCTACCGCAACATTCACATCCAGGGCGGCCGCGGTCCCTGGGCGATCGTGACGGCGACCAAGCACCGCTGGTCCTACAAGTATCGCGTCAATCGCTGCAATGGCCGCATGCAGTTGATCAACAAGCACCGCGTGAGGAACTGGGGTCATGGCGGTTGGGGCAACGGCCACCGCTGGAACTAAGCGGAAATCCCTGCCGCTTCCTCCAACAACGATCTTTAACCCGGAGCAGAAATGCTCCGGGTTTTCGCATTCCCGATTCGCTTTGTGCCAATTCGGGAATCGCTTTCCACCAATTGGCAACCTTCCATCAGCTTTTTCTTAAGCATGCTGGCCTAGAGTGAGGGGCATACGGTCATGAGTATGGAGTTGCCGTATGTCTGTCGCGACACACCAGCGTAGAGCAGAAGCTCATGGAGTGGCTGCGGCAATCCCTTTTCCGTGGTGGCGTCGAGCCGGATTGAAGAGTTTCGCGTACCGGCTCGCCCATCTGCGGATGTCGAAAACCATCGTCATAACCGGCATGGCTTTCGTCTTTTTCCTCGCCTGAATTCCCATCCGATTTGCGACCTTCAACCGCGCTTGCCCGCCTTGGGCTGCCTCGGTAATATCTGGTTCTGTTCGACCGTTTCAGAATTGAAGCGTCGCAACACAAGCCGGACAAACACAATTCGGGAAGGAGGGCTGCATGACATACTCGGTCGACCACTATCGACAACGCGGTCCTGTTTCCGCCCTGCGGCATCCTTTGTCTGCAGGGCTGGCCACCGCGGTCTGAAACGCAGGTTTCTATTTCCCCGTCTGCCAGTCGTGTGATTTCCCGGGCCTGTCCCGGGACCAACAAGCGAGCTTTGCCGCGTGAAGCGCCGCTCGCACCGGAAACGACCGGAGACGAAAAATGAGTATCCTCACCCTTCAAGACGCTGGTCTGCTTGCAGTCGAACCGCTTTTTCGCGGGCTCGACCTTTCTCTTGATGCGCGCGACCGCATCGGCCTTGTGGCCGGCAATGGCAGCGGCAAGACCTCGCTCATGCGCTGCATGCTCGGCGAGATGGAGCTTTCCGAAGGCAATCTGACCCGCGCCCGCGGGCTCAAGATTGCCGTGGTGCCGCAGGATGTGCCCGAGGAACTGCGTGAGCTGACGCTTAACGACGCCGTATTGTCGGCACTGCCGGAGGCGGAGCGCGACTATGAGAGCTGGCGCGTCGATGTGGTGCTCGATGAGTTCGCCGCGCCTCAGGAGATGCGGGACCGCCCGCTGAGCCAGCTGAGCGGGGGCTGGCAGCGTGTTGCGCTGATTGCACGGGCCTGGGTAACGGAACCGGACCTGTTGATGCTCGACGAGCCGACCAACCATCTCGACCTCGAAAAACGCCTGCTGCTCGAGCGCTGGCTGCTCGACAAGTCGCGTGATGCGGCGATGGTCGTCGCCAGCCATGACCGAGCCTTTCTCGATGCCACCACCAATCGCACCCTGTTCCTGAGACCCTCGGCCAGCCGGGTGTTTCCGCTGCCCTACACCAAGGCCCGGGCGGCGCTGGAGGAGAGCGATGAAGCGGCGAAACGCGAGCAGGAGAACCAGCTCAAGGAGGCCGCAAGGCTGCGCCGCAACGCTGCCAAGCTGAAAAACATAGGTGTAAATTCAGGCAGCGATCTTCTGACCACCAAGGCCAAACAGCTCAAGGCGCGCGCCGCCGATATCGAGGAGGCGCAAAAGGAGCTTCACAAGGATCGGACCGCAGCCATTCAGCTGTCGAACTCGGGCACCCATGCCAAGGTGCTGGTGGCGCTCGAGGACGTTCAGGTAACCACCCCGGACGGGTCGCTCCTGTTCCACACGGGCAAGCAGCACATCTTCCAGGGCGACCGGATCGTGCTGCTGGGGCCGAACGGGACCGGCAAATCGGTGTTTGTCCGAATGTTGCGGGACGTCATCGAAGACCGCAGCACGGTGAAGGGTATCCGCGCGACGCCCTCCATTGGGCTGGGCTATGCCGACCAGTCCCTTGACCACATCCCGGACGACCAGACGCCGCTCGCCTATATCACCCGCAATTTCGATGTCGGCGACACGCGGGCGAGGGCGCTGCTGGCGGGAGCCGGCTTTGCCCATGAATTCCAGTCCCGCCCGATCAAGGTGATGTCCTGGGGACAGAAATCGCGATTGGGACTTCTGGGGCTGAGGCTCGCGGAGCCGAACTTCTATCTGCTCGATGAGCCGACCAACCATATCGACATTCCCGGGCAGGACGACCTGGCAGCGGAGATCAAGGATCGGGGCGCGACCTGTTTCCTGGTCTCGCACGACCGGCAATTCGTGCGCGATGTCGGCACGCGGTTCTGGGTGGTCGAAAAGGGCAGGGTCGTCGAGGCCGACGATCCCGAAGCCTTCTTTGCGAGCCAGGGCGAGTTGGTCGCCTAGCCTTATGGAAAAAGGGCCCCTCGAAAGGGGCCCAGTTCCGTCTCACAGAGATTGGCGCGATGCGCCATATTTCGCCCTTAGGCGGAATAGTACATGGCAAATTCGACCGGGTGCGGGGTGTGCTCGAACCGGATCACGTCTTCCATCTTAAGGTCGATATAGGCGTTGATCTGGTCGTCGTCGAACACGCCACCGGCCTTGAGGAAGTCGCGGTCGGCATCGAGGGCCTCCAGCGCTTCACGCAACGAAGCGGCCACGGTCGGGATGTCCTTGAGTTCCTCGGCGGGAAGCTCGTAGAGATCCTTGTCCATCGGATCGCCCGGGTGGATCTTGTTCTTGATGCCGTCCATGCCGGCCATCAGCATCGCGGCGAAGGCGAGATAGGGATTCGCCATCGGATCCGGGAAGCGGATTTCCACGCGCTTGGACTTCGGCGAGGACGAAACCGGAATACGGCAGGAAGCCGAACGGTTACGGGCCGAATAGGCCAGCAGCACCGGCGCCTCGAAGCCCGGGACCAGACGCTTGTAGGAGTTGGTCGAGGGGTTGGAGAACGCGTTGATCGCGCGGGCGTGCTTGATGATACCGCCGATATAGTAGAGGCAATCCTCGCTCAGACCGGCATATTCGTCACCGGCGAAAAGCGGCTTGCCATCGCGCCAGATCGACTGGTGGCAGTGCATGCCCGAACCATTGTCGCCATAAACCGGCTTCGGCATGAAGGTCGCGGTCTTGCCATAGGCCTGGGCGACCTGGTGCACGGCATATTTGTACTTCTGCACATCGTCCGCGCTTTCGATCATCGGCTTGAACTTGATGCCGAGTTCGTGCTGGGCGGAGCCGACTTCGTGGTGGTGCTTTTCGACGGTGACGCCCATGCCCGAAAGAACGGTGAGCATTTCCGAACGGATGTCCTGGGCGCTGTCGAGCGGCGGCACGGGGAAGTAGCCACCCTTCTGCGGGATGTGGTGACCAAGGTTGCCGCCTTCATATTCGGCGTCGGTATTGGTCGGCAGTTCGCTGTGATCGAGCTTGAACCCGGTGTTGTAGGGGCTCGAGGCGTAACGCACATCATCGAAAAGGAAGAATTCGGGCTCGGGACCGAACACCACGCTGTCGCCGACGCCGGACGACTTGACGAAGGCTTCGGCCTTCTTGGCGGTCGTGCGCGGATCGCGGTTGTAGCTTTCGAACGTGCCCGGCTCGAGGATGTCGCAGACAACCGCCAGGGTGGTCTGGCCGAAGAACGGATCGACATAAACCGACGACGCGTCGGGCATCAGCACCATGTCGGACTCGTTGATGGCCTTCCAGCCGGCAATCGAGGAACCGTCGAACAGCACGCCTTCTTCGAAGGTTTCCTCTTCGATGGTCGAGGAATCGACCGTTACGTGCTGCAGCTTGCCGCGCGGGTCGGTGAACCGCAAATCGACGAACTGGATGTCTTCGTCCTTGAGCTTCTTAATAAAATCGTCTGCAGCGCTCATAGTTTCCTCTTGCTTGCTGAGATGTGTTGGCCGTTCGGCCAGATCGGTTTGACGGGTAGGGGCCCCCTGTTGGGCCGCCGGTTCAGATCGCTTCGTCGCCGGTTTCACCGGTACGGATGCGAATGGCTTGCTCGATCGGGTAGACGAAAATCTTGCCGTCCCCGATGCGGCCGGTCTGGGCCGCGGTGCGGATCGCTTCGATGGCCTTGTCGACCATGTCGTCGGAGACAACGAGTTCGACCTTCACCTTGGGCAGGAAGTCGACGACGTATTCGGCGCCCCGATACAGTTCGGTATGCCCTTTTTGCCGCCCGAAGCCTTTGGCCTCGGTGACCGTGATCCCCTGCAGCCCGACTTCCTGAAGCGCTTCTTTCACTTCATCGAGCTTGAAGGGTTTGACGATCGCCTCGATTTTCTTCAACGCCGCTCTCCCATATTCCGGTCCCCTGTCGGGGTGTGTGCATCTGCGACGTTATTTGCATGTGCCGTGCCAGTTTTGGCGCGCCCGAAAGTGGCGCAAAAACAAGCAGTTGCGGGTGGTGTGATTATCGAACCGCCAATGACAAGCCGCTGCCTGCCCATATTGAGGGCGGTTTGCACAAAAAATAGGCAATCGCTTGGACGCGGCAGCGTGCGATTGGTAATTCACCGGGTTTTTAAGAGCAACAACAGTGTGTTGCGCTTCTCGGGGGGATTGTCTATGAGCCGCCATCGCATTGCATGCACAATGGAGGGGATGCCGGGTGCAAAAACGCGCGACACGGTCGGAGATCAAGGAACTGCAAGCGGCCATCAGCCGGACTGAGCGCCGCATTCTCTATAATATAGCCTTTATGGCCGTCGCCGCATTCGTGCTGGTTGCCGCCTTCCTGATCCCACTCGCCTAGAGCGCCGGCGCCTCCGGCGCAAGGACGGTTGAAACCAAGCTTTTGACTGTACGCGAAACTTGATATAGACCGGCGCCGACTTCGCCAACGGCGTTGGCCGGAGGGCCGTCGGGTATTGCCGGCGCCACACCGGCAACCCGGGCACAGATCGCACCGTCCGGGCCACCCGAAAAGGGGCCGGAAGGGGCGGTCAATGTCCAATGCGGGTGTGGTGGAATTGGTAGACACGCGAGATTTAGGTTCTCGTGCCGCAAGGCGTGGGGGTTCAAGTCCCTCCACCCGCACCAGGGCCGGGCGGAAACGAATGTGGAAACGAACGGATTAACGTCATGCAGGTGACCGAGACCCTCAATGAAGGGTTGAAACGCAAACTCGATCTCTCGATCCCGGCAACCGAGCTGAGCGAACAGCTCGACGCCAAGCTGAACGAACTCAAGGACCGGGTGCAGCTCAAGGGCTTCCGTCCGGGCAAGGTTCCGTTCGCGCACCTCAAGAAGGTCTATGGCCGCGCTGCCATGTCCGAAGTGATGCAGGAAGCCATCAATTCGGGCGTGCAAAAGACCCTCGACGAACGCGAGGAACGTGCCGCGCTGCAGCCGCAGATCGATCTTCCCGAGGATCAGGAAAACATCAACAAGGTGTTCGACGGGGATGCCGATCTGGCCTTCACCGTCACCTATGAGGTGCTGCCCGAGATCGAGCTGATGGACTTCAAGAAGATTTCTGTCTCCCGACCGGTGATCGAGGTCCCCGAGGAAGAGATCCAGGAACAGCTCGACCGCGTGGTTGAATCGAACACGCCCTACGAAGCGGCGCCGGAAGGCACCAAGGCCGAGAACGGCCACCGGGTGATGATGAACTTCCTCGGCAAGATCGACGGCGAACCCTTCGACGGCGGCAAGGCCGAGAACACCCCGATCGTTCTGGGGTCCGGCCAGTTCATTCCCGGTTTCGAAGAGCAGATCATCGGCGTCAAGGCCGGCGAGAACAAGACCATCGAAGTGACCTTCCCGGACGATTACCGGGCCGAGCACCTGGCCGGCAAGACCGCCCAGTTTGATGTTGAAGTGCTGAGCGTCGAAGTGCCGGGCAAGGTCGAGGTCAATGACGAGTTCGCCCAGCAGCTCGGCGTTGAATCGGTCGAAAAGCTGCGCGAAGCCATCCGTGACAGCATCCAGAGCGAATATGACAAGCTGACCGAGCGCCGCGTGAAGCGCCTTGTGCTCGACGCGCTTGACGATGCCCACAAGTTCGACGTGCCCGAGCAACTGGTCGAGCAGGAGTTCAACTCGATCTGGGAACGCGTGAAGCACGAAATCGAGCATCACGGCCGTTCGTTCGAGGATGAAGGCACCACTGAGGAAGACGCCCGCAAGGACTATCAGCGCATTGCCGAACGCCGCGTGCGGCTTGGGCTCGTTGTCGCCGAGATCGGTTCGAAGAACGAGATCCAGGTCACTGAAGACGAGCACAAGCAGGCCCTGATGGCGGAAGTCCAGCGCTTCCCCGGCCAGGAGCAGGAAGTCTACGACTATTATTTGAAGAACCAGAATGCGCTGCAATCGCTGCGCGCGCCGATCTTTGAATCCAAGGTCATCGCCTTTGTCACCGAACTCGCCGATGTGAAGGACGAGACGGTCACCAAGGACGAACTGATCAAGATGGTCGAGGAAGACAATGAGGACGAGGTGCCCGAGGCCCATGTCCATCATGACCACCACGATCACGATCACGATGATCACGATCACGACCACGACCACTAAGGGTCGCTACGTCACGAACAAGAGGCCGCCTTTCGGGGCGGCCTTTTTTGTGGTCTATTCCATCGAACCCAATGCGACGTAAGCCTATGCCTTTCCTTGAGCTTTTAACGCCCGAAGAAATGGGCCGCGCAGATGCCTACGCGGTCGAGAACGGCGTGCCGTCCATGACCCTGATGGAAAACGCCGGTGCGGCGGTCGTCGACGCGGTCATGGCGCACTTTCCGCGTCAGCGGGTGATCATCCTGTGCGGGCCGGGCAATAATGGAGGTGACGGGTTTGCCGTCGCCGCCATGCTGCGCGAACTCGGCTGGTCGGTGCGGCTGGGGCTGTTCGGTTCGGCGGATAAGCTCAAGGGCGACGCGGCTGCGATGGCGGAGCGCTGGCGCGGTGATATCGAAGACGCCAGAGCGCTTTCATTCGACGATGCCGACCTCATTATCGATGCTCTGCTCGGAGCAGGGCTCGACCGCGATATCACCGGTGACCTTGCGGCGCTTGTCGAGCGGATCAACACAGCAAAAGCGCCGGTTGTCGGCATCGACGTGCCCACCGGCATCGACGGGGCCACGGGGCTGATCCGGGGCACAGCTGTCAATGCCGATCTGACAGTAACGTTTTTCAGGAAGAAGCCCGGGCATCTGCTCTACCCCGGGCGGCACAATTGCGGCGTCCTTCAATTGGGCGATATCGGCATTCCGGGCGAGGCGGTGGATGCGATTGGGCCCAGGACATTTGAGAACGGGCCAGCGCTGTGGACCCTGCCGCGCCGCGAGGCTGAAGGCCACAAATATGCGGCCGGGCATGCCGCCATATTGTCTGGCGGGCCACTCAAGACCGGCGCGACGCGGCTCGCCGCACGCGCAGCGCTTCGCGCCGGGGCAGGGCTTGTGACCCTGATCGGGAGTGAGGATGCACTGCGGGTTCATGCCGCCCATGTCACGGCGGTCATGCTCTCTATCGTCGATGACGCCGAGGCGTTGCGGGGCTTCTTCGCCGACAAACGGCACAACACGCTGGTTCTGGGCCCCGCTTTGGGGCTGGACCGCAAGGCGCGCGCCCTGACCCAAACCACGCTCGGACTGGACGCTGCGCTCGTGCTGGACGCTGATGCGATCACCAATCTTGCTGATGATCCCGACGCCGCGCTGGCACGGTTGATGAACCGCAAATCCGGCACGGTCCTGACCCCGCATGACGGCGAGTTTGCGCGGCTGTTTCCGGATATCTCGGGCGACCGCCTCAGCCGGGCGCGCGAAGCGGCGGCGCAAACCGGCTGCGTCGTGCTGCTCAAGGGGGCGGATACGGTCATCGCATCGCCTGACGGGCGAGCGGCGATCAACGCCAACGCCCCGCCAAGTCTTGCAACGGCCGGGGCTGGCGACGTACTCGCCGGGATCATTGGCGGGTTGCTGTCGCAAGGCATGGACGCCTGGGAAGCGGCCTGCGCTGCGGCCTGGCTGCACGGCGCAGCGGCCCAGGTGTTTGGCCGACCGGGCCTCATCGCCGAGGACCTGCCCGACTGCCTGCCGGCCGCATGGGCGCAGATAGACGCGCGTTGAGCTGACGCTGCCCGCTCTCAGGCCGGGGCGTTTTGGCTGCTCTGTTCGCCGGTGACGCCTGCGATCAGCCGGTCCACGAGCCATTCGAAACTGTCTCCGGTATTCACCCCCAACTGGAATTGCCCACTGGTCTCGAGCAGCACAAACCCATGCAAGGCGGATCGCAGCGTGCGCATGGCATGGACACGATCGCCCTCTGCAACACCCAGCGCGCCAAGAGGCGCGCTCAGCGCCGCCAATATCCCCGAGAGAATCTCGGCGGCATCCAGGTCGGCGTGGTCGGGTTCGACCCGGGCCATGTGCACATAGAGACTGTCGTTCTCATTGGCCCAGTCCCGGACTTGATAGGCGATGGCGATGAGCTGGTCGCGGGGGGCCGTGACACCCTCAAGTCTGGCCTGTAATGCCGTCAGAAACTGGCGGTTGGCTTCGAGCGCCACGAGCCGCGCCAGCGCCTCACCAGACGCAACATGATTATACATTGAGGCCGGTTTGATCTTCAGTTCTGCTGCGACCCGAGAAATCCCGAGGGCGTCCGGCCCCTCGGTCTCAACCACTCGGACCGCAGCCGCAACGACATCGCCGACACTCAAAGACGGCCCGTGTCTACGCCCCACGACCGATGGCCTTCCCAATGAAGTTATCTATGGCCGCGGCGGTGGCTTCGGGTTGTTCGATCTGCGGATAGTGGCCGGCGGCCGGGATCATCACCACCGAATTCTGGCCACCCAGCAGCCCGGCCTGACGCTGCGCCTCCGCCTGGGGGTCTTTAAAATCCGGATCCTTCTCGCCCATTGCGATCAGGGCCGGCACCTTGACCTCACCGAGCCGTGCCGCAATGCCGGATTTTGAAGCGCACATCATCGTGCGAAGGGCGCGCAGCCGAGCCGGTTCGCGAAAATTCTGCGCGATTTCGGCCTGGTTTTGCGCCATATCCGCCGGGGACGTGGCGAACAGCGTCTTGCGGTACCGGCTCCACGCTGCCTGACCCCAGGGCTGTGCAAACATCAGACCGAGCATCGGACGGATCAGGGCAAATTTCGGCGGATCGCTGACAAAACCGCAAAGCGACACAATTCGTCCGACCCGCGGTGAGTGGAACGCGGCATGAACCGCGGAAGCCGCACCAATCGAATTGCCGACGACCGTGACATCATCGAGATTCTTCTCGTTGAGGAACGCAACGACGTCATCCCCGATGTCTTCGCTCGTATAGCTCTCAAACCCGGTCGCGGAATCGCCATGCCCCCTGAGGTCCATCGCGTAGACCCTGCATCCCGCCTTCGCGAGCAGAGGGGCAAGGCGCCGATAACTTGAGCGGGTGTCTCCGATGCCCGGCAGCGCCACGACAACCCGGTCGCCCGTCCCGACTGTCTCGTAAGCGATGCCGTTTTGTGTCCGCTCGATTGTTCCGTCCATCCGACTGCGTCTCCAATAACCGATGCAACGGATAAACTAATAGTATTAGTTTGATGGGATTTCAAGGTGTGATAGCGAGCGGATCAAGGGCCGGTGCGCTGGCGCCCGTCGCGTGGTCGATCACGTCAAGCCAGTTTCCGCCCGGTTGCCGGCGGATTTGTTCGGCGGAACTGGCGGCCCGATTGTCCGGGATCACGCCAAAGGTGCTGGCCGAGCGTCTGACGGGCTCGAGAGAAGGGGGCTCGTGGCGCGCCGTCCGACACCCGCCTTTCCGCGCGGCGTCTATTATTCCCTGACCCCGGCAGGGCGGTCACTGACCCTTGTTCTCGACAATCTCGAGCTCTGGTCGAAGGGCTTCAACCCGCCGGAATGAGCGCTACGCATGCCTCATTCACCTTCTGCTGCACCGCCTGTTGAAGCCGGGGCGGGGCGTACCTATCTTGACTTTACCCCTCTTTAAGGCCGCATCGTCTCAGATCGGCTGACCCGCGAATCGATTCCCCAAAAGGACGGCGAAATGAAAGATCCCGTAGACCTGTATATGAACACGCTCGTTCCGACGGTGATCGAGCAAACCAACCGTGGCGAACGGGCATTCGACATCTATTCCCGCCTCCTCAAGGAGCGCATCATCTTCGTGACCGGCCCGATCGAGGACTACACGGCCTCGCTCGTTGTGGCACAGCTTCTGTTTCTCGAAGCGGAGAACCCGAAGAAGGAAATCGCCATGTACATCAACTCGCCCGGCGGCGTCGTGACGGCCGGCCTGTCGATGTACGACACCATGCAGTTCATCAAACCCGCCATCGCCACCCTGTGCGTGGGGCAGGCTGCCTCCATGGGATCGCTGCTGCTCGCCGGCGGTGAAAAGGGCATGCGCGGTGCGCTGCCGAATGCCTCGATCATGGTGCACCAGCCCTCCGGCGGCTATCAGGGCCAGGCCACCGATATCCTGATCCACGCCCAGTACACCGAGAAGCTGAAGCGCCGGCTGAACGAGATCTATGTCCACCACACTGGGCAGGATTACGAGACCATCGAAAACGCGCTCGAGCGCGACAACTTCATGTCGGTCGAAGACGCCAAGGATTTCGGCCTGATCGACGAAATATACCAGAAGCGCCCTGATGCACCTGGCGCCAAGGACTGACGACACCCATCCGTCCGGCCTGCCGCTGGCGGCCATTCCAAGGATACCGCGATGAAAGATCCTGTTGATCTCTACATGAATACCCTGGTGCCGATGGTGGTCGAACAGACCAACCGCGGCGAGCGGGCCTTCGACATTTATTCGCGCCTGCTCAAGGAGCGCATCATTTTCGTCACCGGCCCGATCGAGGACAATGTTGCCTCGCTGGTGGTGGCGCAGCTCCTGTTTCTTGAGGCCGACAACCCCAAGAAGGAAATCGCCATGTACATCAACTCGCCCGGCGGTGTTGTCACCTCCGGTCTTGCGATGTACGACACCATGCAGTTCATCAAGCCGGCCGTGGCCACCCTTTGCGTGGGGCAGGCCTCTTCAGCCGGCTCGCTGTTGCTGACCGCAGGCGAAAAGGGCATGCGCGGGGCGCTGCCGAACGCCTCGATCATGGTGCACCAGCCCTCTGGCGGGTATCAGGGGCAGGCCACCGACATTCTTATCCACGCCCAATACACAGAGCGATTGAAGCGTCGATTGAACGAGATTTATGTCCACCACACCGGTCAGGACTACGAAACCATCGAGAACGCGTTGGAACGGGACAACTTCATGTCCGTTGAAGATGCGAAGGATTTCGGCCTGATCGACCACATTTATGAGAAACGCGCCCAGGCCACCGGCGATAGTGCGTAATTGACTGGCGGTTTGCCGGGTGATGGCCACAATTGTTGGTATTAACGATCCGGAACACGCGGCGGCGCGCGGAATTGCGCCGCCTAATCCGGGCCGCTATGGTCGGCCGAGGATTACAGTTTGTTTAAGTGTGCGCGCTACCGTTGCGTGATATCCCTGCCGGGCACGCGACCCCTAGGAGTCCATGAATGACGAAAGAGACCGGAAACGGCGAATCCGCAAAGAACACGCTTTACTGCTCATTCTGCGGCAAATCCCAGCATGAGGTGCGTAAGCTGATCGCCGGTCCGACCGTATTCATCTGCGATGAGTGCGTCGAACTGTGCATGGATATCATCCGTGAGGAGAGCAAGTCCTCGACCGTGAAGTCGTCGGACGGTGTTCCTACCCCGGCCGAGATCTGCCATGTGCTCGACGACTATGTGATCGGGCAGGGGCGTGCGAAGCGCGTTCTCTCGGTTGCGGTCCACAACCACTACAAGCGCCTCAACCATGCGGCCAAGAACCAGGAAGTCGAGCTTTCGAAGTCGAACATCCTGCTGATCGGCCCGACCGGTTGCGGCAAGACGCTGCTGGCACAGACCCTGGCGCGCATCATCGATGTGCCCTTCACCATGGCCGACGCCACCACCCTGACCGAAGCCGGTTATGTGGGCGAGGACGTCGAGAACATCATTTTGAAGCTGCTGCAGTCCGCCGACTACAATGTCGAAAAGGCGCAGCGCGGCATCGTCTATATCGACGAGGTCGACAAGATCTCGCGCAAGGCTGACAACCCCTCGATCACCCGCGACGTGTCGGGCGAGGGCGTGCAGCAGGCCCTGTTGAAGATCATGGAAGGCACGGTGGCCTCCGTTCCGCCCCAGGGTGGCCGCAAGCACCCGCAGCAGGAATTCCTGCAGGTGGACACCACCAACATCCTGTTCATCTGCGGTGGTGCCTTTGCAGGGCTTGAAAAGATCATCTCCGCCCGCGGCGAAACCACCTCGATCGGCTTTGGCGCCGAGGTCAAGGACCCGCGCGAGCAGCGTGTTGGCGAACTCTTCGCCCAGGTCGAACCCGAAGATCTGGTCAAATATGGCCTGATCCCGGAATTCATCGGCCGTCTGCCGGTTCTGGCCACGCTCGAGGATCTCGACGAGGCCGCGCTGGTGCAGATCCTGACCGAGCCGAAGAACGCCCTCGTGCGCCAGTATCAGCGCCTGTTCAACATGGAAGACGTCGAACTGACCTTCCATGAGGACGCCCTGCGCGCCATCGCCCGCCAGGCGATCGAACGCAAGACCGGCGCCCGCGGCCTGCGCTCGATCATGGAAGCGATCCTGCTCGATACCATGTACGACCTGCCGTCTCTCGAAGGGGTGCAGGAAGTCGTGATTTCACAGGAAGTGGTCGAAGGCGGCGACGCCCATCCGCTCTACATTTATGCCGACCGGCAGGAAGAAGTCAGCGAAGGCGCCTGACCTTTCATCCCAACGGTTCAAGGGCCCGCTTCGGCGGGCCTTTTCGTCTCTCAGTCAACAAGATCGGGCGCTGCTGGAATCTGATGCGGGATATCACCCTCCCGTGACCTTAGCGCGCTTGTC
Organism: Cucumibacter marinus DSM 18995; assembly: GCF_000429865.1. Taxonomy (GTDB): domain Bacteria; phylum Pseudomonadota; class Alphaproteobacteria; order Rhizobiales; family Devosiaceae; genus Cucumibacter; species Cucumibacter marinus. Next base: position 288,689 of record NZ_AUCR01000001.1, on the reverse strand, counting down.
TTCAAGCCATAGAATCCTATCTACTGAACGGTAAGCAGTGCGCCGTGCCCAAAAGGGGCGGCGTGTGCAGCGGCCTCGTCGCCCGATGAGGGGGCCCGGCTGCTGACGACAAGAAAGGCCTGACCATGTCAGAAGAGACCAAGACTGCAGCGCCGCCGAGCGGTGAGGGGACCTATCCGGTCCTGCCGCTGAGGGACATTGTTGTGTTCCCCTCGATGATCGTGCCGCTCTTTGTGGGGCGCGAGAAGTCGGTGAAGGCGCTGGAAGAAGTGATGCGGGACGATAAGAATGTCCTGTTTCTGACGCAGAAAAACGCTCAGGACGACGATCCGGGGCCGGACGATCTCTATGAGGTCGGCACCGTCGCCTCGATCCTGCAGCTCCTCAAGCTCCCCGACGGCACGGTAAAGATCCTCGTCGAGGGCATGAGCCGCGCCCATATCAAAGAATTCACCCGGACTGACGATTATCTCGAAGCCAACGCCAATGTGCTCGAGGAAGCCGATCACGACGAGATCGAGGCCGAAGCCCTCGCGCGTTCGGCGATCGCCGAGTTCGAAAACTATGTGAAGCTCAACAAGAAGGTTTCGCCCGAGGTTGTCTCCGCGGTCAGCCAGATCGAGGATCACTCCAAGCTCGCCGACACCATCGCCTCGCACCTGGCCGTCAAGATCCAGGAACGCCAGGAAGTCCTTGCCATTCTCTCGGTCACCGAGCGGCTGGAAAAGGTTCTGGCGCTGATGGAAGGCGAGATCGGTGTTTTGCAGGTCGAAAAGCGCATCCGCACACGCGTCAAGCGGCAGATGGAGAAGACCCAGCGCGAGTACTATCTCAACGAGCAGATGAAGGCGATTCAGCGCGAACTCGGCGATGGCGACGAGGGCGCGGACGAATTGCGCGAACTCGAGGAGCGGATCGAAAAGACCAAGCTCTCCAAGGAAGCCAAGGAAAAGGCCAATGCGGAGCTCAAGAAGCTCAAGCAGATGAGCCCGATGTCGGCCGAGGCGACCGTGGTTCGCAACTATCTCGACTGGCTGCTGGGCCTGCCCTGGAAAAAGCGCTCAAAGGTCAAGAAGGACCTCGGTTACGCCCAGGAAGTGCTCGATTCCGAGCATTACGGGCTTGAAAAGGTCAAGGAACGCATCGTCGAGTATCTCGCGGTCCAGTCCCGCACCGGCAAGCTGAAGGGCCCGATCCTGTGCCTTGTTGGCCCTCCGGGCGTCGGCAAGACTTCGCTGGGCAAATCGATTGCCAAGGCGACCGGTCGTGAGTTCATCCGCATGTCCCTTGGTGGCGTGCGCGACGAGGCCGAGATCCGTGGTCACCGCCGCACCTATATCGGCTCCATGCCGGGCAAGGTCGTGCAGTCCATGCGCAAGGCCGGCAAGTCCAACCCGCTCTTCCTGCTCGACGAGATCGACAAGATGGGCATGGATTTCCGTGGCGACCCGTCTTCGGCGCTGCTCGAGGTGCTCGATCCCGAACAGAACTCGACCTTCTCGGACCATTATCTTGAAGTCGACTATGACCTCTCGGATGTGATGTTCGTGACGACCGCGAACACACTCAACATCCCCGGTCCGCTGATGGACCGCATGGAGATCATTCGGCTGTCGGGGTACACCGAGGACGAAAAGCGCGAGATCGCCCGCCGGCATATCATTCCCGAGCAGCTCAAGGAACACGGGCTGACCGACAAGGAATTCGTGCTGCCCGACGAATCGTTGCTTTTGCTGATCCGGCGCTACACGCGTGAAGCGGGCGTGCGTAACCTCAAGCGTGAACTCGCAAACCTGATGCGCAAGTCGGTCAAGGACATCATGATGAACGACCTCAAAAAGGTCGATCTGGATGAGGAACTGGTCGAGAAATATCTCGGTCCGCCGCGCTTCCGCTATGGTGAGATCGAGGCCGACCCGCAGATCGGTGTGGTCACCGGCCTGGCCTGGACTTCGGTGGGCGGCGAATTGCTGACCATTGAAGGCATCAAGACCCCGGGCAAGGGCCGCCGCACCGTGACCGGTAACCTCAAGGATGTGATGAAGGAATCGATTTCCGCCGCCGCCACCTATGTGCGCGCACGGGCCACCGATTTCGGAATCAAGCCGCCGGTGTTCGACAATACGGACATTCACGTACACGTGCCGGAAGGGGCAACCCCGAAGGATGGCCCGTCCGCCGGTATCGCCATGGCCACGGCCATGGTGTCGATCATGACCGGAATTCCGGTGCGTCACGACGTGGCCATGACCGGCGAAATCACCCTGCGTGGCCGGGTGCTGCCGATTGGCGGTCTCAAGGAGAAGCTTCTGGCTGCCCTGCGTGGCGGCATCAAGAAGGTGCTGATCCCCGAGGAAAACGTCCGTGATCTCAGTGAGATACCGGATACCGTCAAGGAAGGTCTCGAGATCGTGCCGGTCTCGCGCATGGAAGAAGTGCTTCCCCATGCCTTGGTCAGCATGCCGGAGCCGATCGAGTGGGATCCCGAACAGGATGCCGCTGCTTCCGCCGCTGTGACGGCTGATCGTGACGAGGCCGAATCCGTCGTTGCTCACTAATTCGGCAACGCCGTTGACACAAGATCGGGGCGCCGCAAATTGCGGCGCCTTTTTTGTTTTGATTAGCGGGCAAAACCGCCGGAAATCCTTGCTTTCCGGCCAGAATCAACGAAGTGTGCGGACCCATAAGCCCGATTCATAGCGGTCGGGCCTGAAAGATGAGGTTGGTAAAATGAACAAGAACGATCTGATCGCCGCTGTCGCCGACAAGGCGGGTGTGACCAAAGCACAGGCGGCCGATGCGGTCGATGCGGTGTTCGATTCGATCACCGGCACCCTGAAGGACGGCGGCGATGTTCGCCTGGTTGGTTTTGGCACTTTCGCGGTTTCTCACCGCAAGGCCACCAAGGGCCGCAACCCTGCCACCGGTGCCGAAATCGACATTCCGGCCAGCAATGTGCCGAAATTCAAGCCGGGCAAGCAGCTCAAGGACGCCGTCAACTAATCACGGCGCCTCTGCAAGGCATTTCAAGGCTCCGGCATTCGCCGGGGCCTTATTTTTTGGGCATTTGGCAGGTGCGGCAAGCGGAAGACCAAAACAGTCGCCAAACCGAGTTGACGCGAGAGGGGCAAACCCCTAATCAGATCGCCGGTCCGCCCGACGCGATTGCATCGGCTCGGGCCCTCGCTGGTCCGCCCCACAGGGAACCCGGCCAGAGGGCGGTTAGCTCAGTTGGTAGAGCGCCTCGTTTACACCGAGGATGTCGGGAGTTCGAGTCTCTCACCGCCCACCATTCCGATCAGTTCGCGAAGCGACAAAACGATCCAGTGGATCGTTTTGAGGTGAGGAGGCCGTGAGAGCTATGCTCGAATGGCTGCGGGACTCGGCGACGAGTTGGTGATGGCACACGCGCCGTCGTCACCACCTGACTTGAACGGGTGGTCCATCGTTCAAACACTGGTGGATCACCCGGATGAACCGGGTGATGACCGGGGAGGGCGGCGCCTGACCGTTTTTTCATTCCTTCGGCAAGCTCAGGATGAGAGCCAGGAATAGGCCGTGGGGGCCGTGTTCTTACGGCGTCAAATTGGCGGGTACTTGCTATCGCAGCTTGACCGCGGTGCCATAGGCGAGGATCTCGGCGGCGCCCTGGGCAATCATCGAGGTCGAGAACCGCACACAGACAACAGCATCCGCTCCCATTGAAGCTGCGTCTTCGCGCATGCGATCGGTCGCCTGTTCGCGTGCCTCCGCCATGAGCTTGGTGTATTCGGAGACTTCGCCGCCCACCAGGTTTCTGAGGCCGGCCACGATATCCGTGCCGACATGGCGAGCCCGGATCGTGTTGCCGCGCGCAATGCCGATGACACCGGCGATTTCCTGACCCGGAACGGTCTCGGTAGAGGTGATGATGATGCCCTGTCTCATTTATCCACGTTCTTTGTGTAGTAGTTGTCTTCCTTGTTGGTGACCCGCTGATAGATCACCGTGACGACCAGCCCGACCACCAGAGCGATCGGGATGAGACCGAGCCAGCCATAGGGCACCGCGGTCAACAGTCCGGTCACCGCTGTCACAACCCACAGGACGGCGAATATCGCGATCACTGCGAGCACCAGAGTATCAAGTTTCATCGGAGCATCTCCTGCCGCTTAGGTCCTTGATCCTAGCCGGAAAACCGGCGCGAGGCGAGTGGCAAGCCGAGCTTCCGGACACGGGCTGGAGGCCGTTCGGCCACCGGCCCGGCTGCGGCAATTTGGACCGTGCTGTGAAGCAGCGAAAAAAGGTGCACAACCGCGCTTGACTTGGCCGAGTCTCGCCAGTAAACCAGCGCAACCTTCAGCGCGGCGACGCGCACCGGAGGGGGTGTAGCTCAGTTGGTTAGAGCGCTGGCCTGTCACGCCAGAGGTCGCGGGTTCGAGTCCCGTCACTCCCGCCACCATTCCTTCAAATCTCCGAGTTTGCCGCTGGCATCAGCGTGACAGGTTTTTTTGCCTCACGCCGGCGGGCTGGCCGCGCCAGAGGTCGCGGGTTCGAGTCCCGTCACTCCCGCCACTCTCCCCTTTAAAGCTTTCAGTTTGCCGCCGTTACCGGCGCGACAGGTTTCTGCCTCGCGCCGGCGGGCTGCTTTTGCCTCGCGCCGGCGGGCTGGATACGCCAGAGGTCGCGGTGCGAGTCCCGTCACTCCCGCCAGGCCATCTGTTTCAAGGCTGTTTCTTCGATGTGAAGCCGAACGCCGGATTCGGGATCAATTGGTTGAGCGCGAAGCCGATGAGTTCCATCCAGCGGCGTCCCAAAACGACAACCGTTGCAACACTGCAATAACGCTCATGGCGGCAATGCGGCGGCACACAGGGTGAGTATTGCCGCTTCATCATCGATATTGAGACAAGTCATTGATTTTTAATGTAGAAAAATTGGTCTGTGATCTGTTTGCAGCACTCACCAACCTCCTTATTTTTGCCATCGCATCGACCAGAAACCGGTCCGATTGGGAACCATCTTCCAGCACACAGGTTACTCGCCCAGACCGACGCCGCCGGCCCGCCTCCCGCGCCGCAGCGTCAAGCGAGAAGCCGAAACGGAGGGGCTGCACCGCACCGCTCCGAAGACACAACAGGAGTTGATTATGCGTCTGACCAAAACTGCTCTTCTGGCTGGCTTCGCCCTCGTGGCCTCTGCCGGCGCCGCGAGTGCGGCCGATCTCTATTCCACACCCGACCCCGCTCCCGCGCCGGTCTATAACGAGCCGGTGAGCAATTGGGACGGCTTCTATGCCGGTGTGCTCGGCACCGGGATCTTCACTTCGCCGGACAATCTGTTCGGTGGCGGCCTGGTGGCCGGCTTCAATGCCGAACTCGACTATCTCGTGCTCGGTGCGGAAATGAACATCCAGGGCCTGCGCGACAGCGGCACCAACAACTGGGAAACCCAGGGCCAGGTCCTGGGCCGCGCCGGTGCGCTCGTCACCGACGATGTGCTGGTTTACGGGGCAGGGGGTTACGGCGTGAACCTCTCGGGCACCTCGGAAAGCTTCGGGCTTCTCGGTGGCGGTATGGAGGTCAAATTCTCCGAAGACCTCTCCTTCCGCGGCCAGTATCTGTATGGCAACGAGCTGAGCGGTGGCCAGGACCAGCACCAGGTGACCATGGGCGCCATCTGGCACTTCTAGGCTAGCCGGGCGGGGCGACTCGCCCGCAAGAAACGAAATGAATCAGGCCGCGGTTCCGCTGCGGCCTGTTTTCGATTCCGCCTTCCGGTTGAAATAGCAGGCATAATCCAGACGGGTCAGGGTTACCGGATAGTTACCGGAACACCCGCAAACGACTCAATCTTAGGAATGAAGTAACCGTGAAATCGGTCCGGCGCGGCCTGGCCCCGTTCACACCCCTGTGAGTGACGTGACCATATTGCAACATCGGTACGGAATTGGCGCAATTTCGACGTGATCCGGGCACGTCTATGCCTGATTCACCACGTTTGGCGTTGCATCCGTTAAGGGGTCATGGGAAACAATGCGTACCCAGACGAAATTGGGAAAGGGACCTATTATGGGCATTGCTACTAAATTTGCTGCCGCTGTATTCGCGACCACCGCGCTGACCACCACCGCCATGGCTGCTGACCTCTACACCCCGGTTGACCCGGTTGTGTATGAACAGCCGTCGGGTGACTGGGAAGGCTTCTATGCTGGCGTGTTCGGCAGCTACAACGATTGGGCTGGCGGGGACTTCGGTGGCGGCGCACGCGTCGGCTACAACTTCGACGCCGGCGACTTTGTCTTCGGTCTGGAAGGCAGCTTCGCGTACTATCCGAACCTCTCGGGTGGCACGAGCGCGATTGAAGGCGACGTTCGCTTCGGTTTCGACGCCGGCCAGGCTCTGATCTACGGCGTTGCCGGTCTTGGTCAGGTGAACTGGGGTGGCACCACCAACTACTGGACGTTCGGTGCGGGTGCTGAATTCATGGTTACCGACATGATTTCCGTGGGCGCCGAGTACAAGTACCGCGACACCGGTGCGAATATCTTCAATGTGGGCCTCAACGTCCACATGAAGTAAGTCCATTCGGACAACAGATTTTGAAAGGCCCCGCTTCGGCGGGGCCTTTTGTTTTTGGCATAGCCTGGCACCCATCGATTGGTGCGGGGCGTGCATTGAGACAAATGGTCAAATCACCTATTGTGTTTTGGGGCTCAGAGGGCGGGCTTAAACCGGCCTCAGTTGCGGAAATTCATGCGGCACGCAGTGCCGCGGAGCACCAAGAGGATGATTTGAAATGAAGAAACTGATGACCGGCGCATCCGCCGCGGTCCTTGGCGCCCTGGCGCTGACGGGCACGGCGATGGCGGCAGATGCCTACAAACCGATTATGTCGACAAACACGGTGGTTTTTGAAGACCCCGGCTTTGTGTGGGAAGGCATGTATTACGGTTTCGAGAAGGGCATCTGGCTCGACGATTCCTTTCAGTTCAACGGTGTCGTCGGCACCAACTTCATGTTGGGCGACAACGTGCTGGCCGGACTTGAAGGCAATCTGGGCTTTCTCACCGACTTCTCCGACTATGTGATCTTCGGCGAAGTGGATGGCCGGCTTGGCGTGCTGATCAGCAACGACGCTCAGATCTATGGTGTCGGGTCGCTCGGCTATCTCAACAGTGACACCTATTACGGTGTTGGCGGTGGCATCCAGTTCGCGGCGAGCGACAACATGTCGATTCGCCTCGAGGCCCAGGGGCTCGGCGAACTTGGCAGTTCGATCTCCGAGACGCGCGTGACAGCCGGCTTCCTGTGGCACGCCAACTAGGCAAACGCGAAGATCCCACACGACAGGGCCCCGCTTCGGCGGGGCTTTTTTTGTGACCGCGCGGATGACCTCCTTGGCGATTCTGCCCAACCAGACTGATGCTTGGTCGTTGCGAGAGGCCCGGAAATCAAGTGGTGCACATGCAGGCTCTTTGCAATGAAAACGTTCCCATAGTCAAAACCGTTGCGAAATGGTCACGCTTTTAACCAATTGTTTATTTGTGGAAGTGCCTACGCATTGTCCGCAGTCCGATTCCCCGCCACAATTCCGACATCACTTATGAAGGGGACGACATCATGAAACTCAGGACGATTGCAGCGGCGGCTTTGGCGTCAACGATGATCGCCGGCGGCGCGCAAATCGCGCAGGCAGACGAATACAGCATGTATTCGCCCATGCCGGCCCACGATTGGAGCGGGTTCTATGTCGGCAAGTTTGCGGTTGCCGCCATGGAGATCTACGACGGCGGGATTTATGGCTTCGGTGGGTTTGGCGCGGCCCTCGGCTACAACTGGCAGGATGGGTCCACCATTTACGGGATTGAGAAGTTCGTTGGCTTCGCTCCTGATGGCGACGACATTCTGGCTTCCTATCAGGTTACCGGACGTATCGGGACCGTGCTGACAGAAAATTCGATCATCTACGGGTCTTTGAGTGCCGGGTTTACCAATGCCTGGGACGAAGCGTATGTCGCGTTTGGCGGCGGCGTGGAAGTCGCGATGAACGAAAAACTGGCCTGGCGCACTCACGTGCAGTTTACGCCGTTCGATGGTGCCGTCATCGCAGGTGTCGCGACCGGCTTCACGTACAATCTCGACTGATCACGTTTGCCAAAACGCTAATCATTCATTAAGCCCTGCCTTGCGGTGGGGCTTTTTGGTTACCATGGTCGGGCCGCGGCAATTGTTGTGGCAGACTTACCACATGCATTTGGGTAGAATTCTCACTATAGTCTGGTAAGACGTGCGTTAGGGAAGGGCTAAGGGCATGAAAACTATCGCGAAATTTGGCGCGGCGGCTCTCGCTGCCACCACAATGGCATTCGCGGCGGACGCCGCAATGGCGCAGAACGCGACCTATTACGAATCACAGATTTACACACCGGCGCCGGTGGCGCAGTGGGACGGACTCTATCTTGGCGGCCACGTTTCGTTCCTTGAAAGCGCTTTCGGCGTGGGCAAACAGGTCGGCTTCAACGTGCAGAGCGGCGACGTCGTCTACGGGCTGCAGGGGTCCTGGACCTATTTCCCGAGCCCGGGCGAATATGTCGTTCAGGGGCAGGGCCGTCTCGGCATGGTCGTGTTCGACGAATTCCTCGCCTATGTGGCTGCTGGTATCGGCACCGGCAGCTCAAACCAGGCTTTCGTGACTGCAGGCGCTGGTACCGAGTTCAAGTTCTCGGACAATGCGTCCTTCTTCGAGCAAGTCGACGGCGTCTGGTATAACGGCGGTTTCCAGGGCTTGCAGGTTAAGGGCGGCATCAACTGGTATATCGACTGAGTCTGATTAATCGGTCTTACCTGACGAATTCGGGCCCCGCATCGCGCGGGGCCCTTTTGTTTTCGGGCTCATCGAATCCTGTATTGAGGGCAAGGGTGTCCCCGAAAACCGGGGGTGTGACACCGCTGCGGCGGGGCAAAGCCGCGCAACTGGGTTTTGAGCCGGACAACCCCCTTGAAACCGGCCATCGGCTGGGCTAAGCCCAAGCCCGAAAAAGGCGCCCGGGGCGGTGTCATCCCCGCCGGGGGAAATGCTAGGCTGCCTCAAGCCACAAGAACCTCGAGCGAGGCATCATGACCGAGCTGTTAAGCGACTATCTCCCGATCGTCATCTTTGTCGGACTGTCGGGTGTCATCGGTCTGGCGCTGTTGGTGGCGCCATTCATTATCGCCATCAAACGCCCGGACCCCGAAAAGGTTTCCGCCTATGAGTGCGGCTTCGACGCTTTCGACGATGCCCGCATGAAGTTCGATGTCCGCTTCTACCTGGTGGCCATCCTCTTCATCATTTTTGACCTCGAAGTGGCGTTCCTCTTCCCGTGGGCTGTCGCTTTCCGGGATGTCGGCTGGTTCGGCTTCTGGTCGATGATGATTTTCCTCGCCGTTTTGACCATCGGCTTCGTCTATGAGTGGCGCAAAGGAGCTCTCGAATGGGATTGAGCGACACAGGCACTCTGGTGACCCCGCGCCCCACCGGCGCGCTCGACCCCCGCACCGGCCAGCCGGTCGGGGCCGACGATCCGTTCTTTACCGACATCAACAATGAGCTGGCGGACAAGGGCTTCCTCGTCACCGCGACCGATGATCTGATCAACTGGGCGCGCACCGGCTCGCTGATGTGGATGACTTTCGGTCTCGCCTGCTGCGCGGTCGAGATGATGCAGATGTCGATGCCGCGCTATGACGCCGAACGCTTCGGCTTTGCGCCGCGCGCTTCACCGCGTCAGTCCGACGTGATGATCGTCGCCGGGACACTCACCAACAAGATGGCCCCGGCGCTGCGCAAGGTCTACGACCAGATGCCCGAGCCGCGCTACGTCATCTCCATGGGCTCCTGTGCCAATGGCGGCGGCTATTATCATTATTCCTATTCGGTAGTGCGCGGCTGCGACCGCGTCGTGCCGGTCGATATCTATGTGCCCGGTTGTCCCCCGACAGCCGAAGCGCTGCTTTACGGCGTTCTTTTGCTGCAAAAGAAGATCCGCCGCACCGGCACGATCGAGCGCTAGGAGAGGCGGGGATGGACGAGGTTCTCATCGAACAGGGCGACTACATCGCCCAGCGCCTGGATGATGCGGTCATCGGCCGACAGATCGCCTTTGGCGAGTTGACCCTTACGGTCAAGCGCGAGGCGATCGTGGATGTCGTGCGGTTTCTGCGCGACGACGGCCAGTGCCGCTACGTCAACATCGTCGATGTGTGTGGCGTCGACTATCCGGGGCGCCCGGAGCGCTTCGAAGTGGTCTATCACTTCATGAGCCCGACCCAGAATGCGCGCATCCGGCTGAAGGTGACGACGGATGAGGCGACGCCTGTTCCCTCGATCTGCTCGGTGTTCCCGGGTGCTGACTGGTTCGAACGCGAAGCCTATGACATGTACGGTATCCTGTTCACCGGACATCCTGAATTGCGGCGGCTTCTGACCGATTACGGTTTCGAGGGCTATCCGCTGCGCAAGGACTTTCCGCTGACCGGCTTTGTCGAAGTCCGTTACGACGAAGAGCGCCAGCGCGTCGTCTATGAGCCCGTCAAGCTCGCGCAGGAATTCCGCTCATTTGATTATCTCAGTCCCTGGGAAGGCACGGATTACGTGCTGCCGGGTGACGAGAAGGCAGAATGATGGAGGCTGTTGAAGCGACGGTGGCTCATCAGCGAATAGTGAATAGCCAATAGGGAATAGGGAAGGAGAACGGCACGACGATCGAATCCTACAAAGATCTCAGAGTATGGCAGGCCGCAATGGATCTGGCCGTCCGATGCTATGAAACGACGCGCAGTTTTCCGCGCGAAGAAGCATTCGGACTAACCAGCCAGATACGCAGGGCCGCGGCGTCAGTCGCTGCCAACATTGCTGAGGGGCACGGCAGGCAGACGACAAACTCGTTTGTGCACTTTCTGCGGGTCGCCCAAGGCTCTTTGAAGGAACTGGAAACACACATCATTCTGTCTCGACGAGTTGAGTTGATGACTGATACCAACGCCCAGCCTCTGCTGGGATTGAGTAACGAGATCGGAAAGATGTTGCGGTCGTTGATCCGTAACCTGGAGAACAAGCAATGACAGCGGAAAACGCAATTCGCTATTCGCTACTCGCTACTGGCCAGATCGCGGAGCGATCTCATGTCTGAAGCCGAAGTCCGCAACTTCAACATCAACTTCGGGCCGCAGCATCCGGCGGCCCACGGCGTGTTGCGTCTTGTGCTGGAACTCGATGGCGAAGTCGTCGAGCGCGTCGATCCGCATATCGGCTTGCTTCACCGCGGCACCGAGAAGCTGATCGAGCACAAGACCTATTTGCAGGCGGTGCCGTATTTCGACCGGCTCGACTATGTCGCGCCGATGAACCAGGAGCACGCCTTCGCGCTCGCCGTCGAACGGCTGCTGGGTATCGAAGTGCCGTATCGCGGCCAATTGATCCGCGTACTTTATTCCGAAATCGGTCGGATCCTGTCGCACCTTCTCAACGTCACCACCCAGGCCATGGATGTTGGCGCACTCACCCCGCCGCTTTGGGGTTTTGAAGAGCGCGAAAAGCTCATGGTCTTCTATGAGCGCGCCTCGGGCTCGCGCATGCATGCGGCCTATGTACGTCCGGGCGGTGTGCATCAGGATCTGCCGCAGGACCTGATCGACGATATCGAGGGCTTCTGCGACCCGTTCCTCAAGGTCTGTGACGATATCGAAGGCCTTCTGACCGAAAACCGCATCTTCAAGCAGCGCAATGTCGATATCGGCGTGGTCTCGCTGGAAGAGGCCTGGGCCTGGGGCTTCTCGGGCGTCATGGTGCGTGGTTCGGGCGCGGCCTGGGACCTGCGCAAATCCCAGCCCTATGAATGCTATGCGGATCTCGAATTCGATATTCCGATCGGCAAGAACGGCGACTGCTACGACCGCTATCTCATTCGCATGGAAGAGATGCGCCAGTCGGTCCGGATCATGAAGCAGTGCATCGAACTGCTGAATTCGGACAAGGGCAACACGCCGGTCTCTGCGACTGATGGAAAGATCGTGCCGCCCAAACGCGGTGAGATGAAACGGTCGATGGAAGGCCTCATCCACCACTTCAAGCTCTACACCGAAGGCTACAAGGTTCCCGAAGGCGAGGTTTACGCCTGCGTCGAGGCGCCGAAAGGCGAATTCGGTGTCTATGTCGTCTCCGACGGTACCAATAAACCCTATCGCTGCAAGCTGCGCGCGCCCGGCTTTGCCCATCTGCAGGCCATGGATTTCATGTGCCGCGGGCACATGCTGGCCGACGTCGCCGCAGTTCTCGGCTCTCTCGATATCGTGTTCGGAGAGGTTGATCGCTAATGTCTGTACGCCGCCTCGCCGAGGACCATGTCCAACCGCAAGCCTTTGCCTTCTCCAAAGAGAATGAGGATTGGGCCAAGGGCTTCGTCAACAACTTCCCCGAAGGCCGCCAGGCCTCTGCGGTGATCCCGATGCTGATGCGGGCACAGGATCAGGAAGGTTGGGTGACCAAGGCTGCCATCGAGCACATCGCCGACCGGCTTTCGATGCCCTATATCCGGGTGCTCGAGGTCGCGACGTTCTATACCCAGTTCCAGCTCAAGCCCGTGGGCACCAACGGCCATATCCAGGTTTGTGGCACCACGCCGTGCATGCTGCGCGGGGCCGAGGATCTGCGTTCGGTCTGTCAGAAGAAGATCAACGCCGAGCCCTTCAAGACCAGCCAAGATGGCACCATGAGCTGGGAAGAGGTCGAGTGCCTCGGCGCTTGCGTCAACGCCCCGATGGTGCTGATCGGCCGCGACACTTATGAAGATCTGACCCCCGAGCGGCTCGAAGAGATCATCGATGCCTTTGCCGCCGGCAAGGGCGACACAATCAAGCCCGGGCCGCAGATCGACCGCGTCTTCTCTGCTGCTGAAGGCGGTCAGACCACGCTGACGGATATCGATCACAAGGCTGCATCGGCACCAAAGTCCAACAAGGGTGACAGCGGCAAGCCGGTCGCCAAGGGCAAGAAGGCCCAGGTGACCGAGGAATCGGCCCCGGCCGTTGAGGGCCCTGATGACAGTGCCAAGGTTTCCCAGAAGGAGGCCGAGGCCGAAAAGGACGCCCTGTTTGACCGTCCGGCAGGCGACCCCGACGATCTCAAGCTGATATCCGGCGTCGGCAAGGTCATCGAGGGCAAACTGCATGCTCTCGGCATTACCAAATACGCCCAGATCGCCAATTTCACGCCTGAGCAGATCGCCCAGGTCGATGAACGGCTGAATTTCAAGGGCCGCATCGAGCGCGACAATTGGCTCGAACAGGCTGACGCACTGGCAACCGGCGGCGCCGAGGAATACCGCAAGCGCTTCGGCAAGGAGCCGCGCTGATGGCGGACGAACAAAAACAGCCGGTCAAGTTCGGCATCGTTGATCTGATCATCGGCGTGGTGGCTGTCGTGGTTGCCATCCTGGTGATCTCGGTGATCAACACCGCCGCTTCGCTGGGCATTCCGGACTGGCTTGCCACCGCAATCGGCGCCGCGATCGGCGTTGCCGGCTGGCTGGGCTTCAAACTGACGCGGCAGAAGGCTGAGTGACATGCTGAGTGACAAGGACCGCATCTTCACCAATCTGTATGGCCAGGGCGACTGGGGCCTTGAAGGCGCCAAGGCGCGGGGCTCCTGGTCGGGCACCAAGGCCCTGATCGACAAGGGCCGCGACTGGCTGACAGACGAGGTGAAGGCATCAGGACTGCGCGGGCGCGGCGGGGCAGGGTTCCCCACCGGCCTCAAATGGTCGTTCATGCCCAAGCAGAACGATGGCCGTCCGCATTACCTGGTCGTCAATGCCGACGAATCCGAGCCGGGCACCTGCAAGGACCGCGAGATCCTGCGCCATGACCCGCATCACCTCGTCGAGGGCTGCCTGTTGGCGGGACGCGGCATGGATGCACATGCGGCCTATATCTATGTGCGCGGCGAGTTCATCCGCGAACGTGAGCGTCTCGAGGCTGCTGTCCAGCAGGCCTATGACGCCAACCTCATCGGCAAGAACAACGTCCATGGCTGGGACTTCGATATCTATGTCCACCATGGTGCCGGCGCCTATATCTGCGGCGAAGAGACTGCGCTCCTCGAAAGCCTTGAAGGCAAGAAGGGCCAGCCCCGCCTCAAGCCGCCTTTTCCCGCGGGCATGGGGCTTTATGGCTGTCCGACCACGGTCAACAATGTTGAATCGATTGCCGTGGTGCCGGAGATCCTCAAGCGCGGCAGCTCCTGGTTCTCAGGCCTTGGCCGAGAGAACAACACCGGCACCAAGCTGTTCTGCGTTTCCGGCCACGTCAATCAGCCGGCGACTTTCGAAGAAGAAATGGGCGTCTCCTTCCGCGAACTGATCGACCGCCATTGCGGTGGCATTCGCGGCGGCTGGGACAATCTGCTGGCGGTGATCCCCGGCGGTTCATCTGTGCCTTGCGTGCGCGGCGAGAACATGCCCGACGCGCTGATGGATTTCGACGGCCTGCGCGATGTCGGCTCCTCGCTCGGCACCGCGGCGGTGATCGTCATGGACAATTCGACCGACATCATCAAGGCGATCTGGCGGCTTGCGGCTTTCTACAAGCATGAGAGCTGTGGCCAGTGTACGCCGTGCCGTGAAGGCACCGGCTGGATGATGCGGGTGATGGAACGCATGGTCCGCGGCGAAGCCGGAAAGCGCGAGATCGACATGCTGTTCGAAGTGACCAAGCAGGTCGAGGGCCACACCATCTGTGCGCTCGGCGATGCGGCGGCCTGGCCGATCCAGGGCCTCATCCGCAACTTCCGCGATGTCATCGAAGAGCGGATCGACGAATACACATACAACGCCAACCCGGACGGCGCGGTGCCGTCCGTTGCGGCGGAATAGGGCGGCGAAATGACCCTGATCAAAGTCGACGGACAGGAAATCGAAGTCCCCGATCACTACACCCTGATGCAGGCGTGTGAGGCGGCGGGCGCTGAAATTCCGCGCTTTTGCTATCACGAGCGCCTTTCGGTCGCCGGCAATTGCCGCATGTGCCTTGTCGAGGTGAAGGGCGGCCCGCCCAAGCCGGCGGCAAGTTGCGCCATGGGCGTACGCGACCTGCGTCCTGGGCCCGAGGGGCAGCCGCCCGAGGTCTTCACCAACACGCCGATGGTCAAGAAGGCCCGCGAAGGCGTGATGGAATTCCTGCTGATCAACCATCCGCTCGATTGCCCGATCTGCGACCAGGGCGGGGAATGCGATTTGCAGGACCAGGCCATGGCCTATGGCGTGGATTCTTCGCGCTATCACGAGAACAAGCGCGCGGTTGAAGACAAGTATATCGGTCCGCTGGTCAAGACGATCATGACAAGGTGCATCCACTGCACCCGCTGTGTGCGCTTCACCACCGAAGTGGCCGGTATCTCCGAGCTCGGCCTCATCGGCCGTGGCGAGGACGCCGAGATCACCACCTATCTCGAAAGCGCCATGTCGAGCGAGCTGCAGGGCAATGTCATCGACCTATGCCCGGTCGGCGCGCTGACCTCGCGGCCCTATGCGTTCCAGGCGCGGCCCTGGGAGCTCAACAAGACCGAAACCATCGACGTGATGGACGCGGTCGGCTCGAATATCCGCGTCGACAGCCGCGGTCGCGAAGTGATGCGCGTCATGCCGCGCGTCAACGAGGCGGTGAACGAAGAGTGGATCTCGGACAAGACCCGGTTCATCTGGGACGGTCTCAAATCCCAGCGCCTCGACCGGCCTTATGTGAAGAAAAACAAGCGCTTGCAGCCGGTTTCCTGGACCGAGGCTCTGGCCGCTGTGGCCAAGGAGCTCAAGGGCAAGGCCGGCGACAAGGTCGCCGCGATCGCCGGCGATATGGCATCGGTCGAAGACATGTATGCCCTCAAGGTCTTGATGGGTGCCATGGCGTCGCCGAACCTCGATTGCCGTCCGGCTGGTTCGGTGATGGATCCCGCCAATGGCCGCGCGTCCTACATATTCAACCCGTCCATTGCCGGGATTGAGGATGCCGACGCACTGCTGATCATCGGCGCCAATCCGCGCAAGGAAGCGGCGGTTCTCAACGCCCGCATCCGCAAGCGCTTCCGCCAAGGCCCGTTCCCCATTGCCGTGATCGGCGAGGGCGGCGACCTGCGTTACGACTACGAACATCTCGGCACTGGTGCGGATGCCATCGCCAAGGCGATCGACAACCCGCCCTTCAAGGCCGAGCGTCCGCTGGTGCTGGTGGGCGAGGGGGCTTTCACCGGTCCTGACGCCGACGCCACCGTCAAGCTCGCCGCCGAGGCCGCCAAGAAGCTCGGCGCCATCAAGGACGGCTGGAACGGCTTCGGGGTGCTGCACAACGCGGCCAGCCGCGTCGGTGGCCTCGATATCGGCTTCGTGCCGGGCAAGGACGGCAAGGACACGGCTGCGATCATCGAAGGGGCCCAGGCGGGCGACATCGACACGGTCATCCTGCTGGGCGCTGACGAGATCGACGTCAATGCTCTCGGCGAAGCGAAGGTCATCTATGTGGGCAGCCATGGCGATGCCGGCGCCCACCGCGCAGACCTCATCCTGCCTGCCGCCGCCTATACCGAGCAGAACGGCACCTATGTGAACACCGAGGGGCGGGTTCAACTCGCCAACCGCGCCGTGTTCCCGCCGGGTGACGCCAAGGAAGGCTGGGCGATCTTCCGCGCTATTTCCGGTCAACTCGGTTCGCCGCTCGGCTTCGACAGCATGACCCAGCTTCGCGCCGCGCTGCACAACGATGTGCCGCATATGTCGGGCTGGGACGAGATCGCCATCGGCGATCCATCCGATATCGAAAAGCTCGCCGGCAAGGCCAAGCCCTCCGGCGCCGCGCTCATCTCCCCGGTCGGCGATTTCTACCTGACCAACCCCATCGCGCGCGCTTCGGCAGTCATGGCCGAATGTTCGCAACTCGCCCTCGGTCAGAAGCAGGCGGCGGAGTAAGGCCATGGAATTCATCGCAACTGCCGCCGACTACCTTCTCGGCATTCCCTTTCTCGGCCTCGGCACGCAGATCGGCTTTGTCTACAAGGCCTTGCTTCTGCTGGTGACGCTCTTGCTGTTCGTCGCCTATGTGCTTTTGGCCGACCGCAAGATCTGGGCCGCCGTCCAGATCCGCAAGGGGCCGAACGTGGTCGGGCTGTTTGGTCTGTTCCAGAGTTTTGCCGACCTGATGAAGTTCGTCTTCAAGGAGCCGCTGATCCCGGCCGGCGCCGACAAAACCGTGTTCCTGCTTGCCCCGCTCGTCACCGTGCTGCTCGCGCTAAGCGCCTGGGCCGTGGTGCCGATCGCGGAAGGCTGGGCGCTGGCCGACATCAATGTCGGCATCCTCTATATCTTCGCGATTTCCTCGCTCGGCGTTTACGGCGTCATCATGGGCGGTTGGGCGTCGAACTCGAAATACCCGTTCCTCGGCGCTCTGCGCTCGGCGGCCCAGATGGTGAGCTATGAAGTCTCGATCGGCTTTGTCATCATCACCGTGCTGCTGTGTGTCGGTTCGCTCAACCTGACCCATATCGTTCAGGCGCAGCAGGAAATGGGGCTCGCCCACTGGCTCGGCATTCCCTGGGCGTCGTTCCTCAACTGGTTCTGGCTGCCGCTGTTCCCCATGTTCGTGGTGTTCTTCATCTCGGCCCTGGCGGAAACCAACCGGCCGCCTTTCGACCTGCCGGAGGCGGAATCCGAGCTCGTCGCCGGCTTCATGGTCGAATACGGCTCCACCCCCTACATGATGTTCATGCTTGGCGAGTATGTCGCCATCGTCCTGATGTGCGCGCTCACCACGATCCTGTTCATGGGTGGATGGCTGCCGCCCCTCGACATTCCGCCGCTCAACTGGGTGCCCGGCGCGGTCTGGTTCATTCTCAAGGTCTGCCTGGTGTTTTTCATGTTCGCCATGGTCAAGGCCTTCGTTCCCCGCTACCGCTATGACCAGCTCATGCGGCTCGGCTGGAAAGTCTTCCTGCCTATCTCGATTGTCATGATCTTCGTTGTTGCCTTCGTCCTTCAGCTCACGGGCTGGGGCTGGCACGGCGGCATGGCGTAAGGAGAGCAAGATGCGGTTCGTTCAGTTCCTCAATTCGCTCCTGCTCAGAGAGTTCGTCTCGACGTTCTTTTTGGCGATGCGCTATTTCTTCAAGCACAAGCCGACCATCAACTATCCCTTCGAAAAGGGACCGGTGAGCCCGCGTTTCCGCGGGGAGCACGCCCTGCGCCGATACCCGAACGGCGAGGAGCGTTGCATCGCCTGCAAGCTGTGTGAAGCGATCTGCCCGGCGCAGGCCATCACCATCGAGGCCGGCCCGCGCCAGAACGACGGCACCCGCCGTACGGTGCGCTACGACATCGACATGGTGAAGTGCATCTATTGCGGTTTCTGCCAGGAGGCCTGCCCGGTCGATGCGATCGTTGAGGGCCCCAATTTCGAATTCGCGACCGAAACCCGAGAGGAGCTTTACTTCGACAAGGACAAGCTCCTGTCCAACGGCGATCGCTGGGAGCGTGAACTGGCCCGCAACCAGGCGCTCGACGCGCCCTACAGGTAACAGATGCGATGACCCTCCCGCTCTTTTTCTTCTATATCTTCTCGGCCATCTGCATCGCCTCGGCGCTGATGGTGATTGCCTCGCGCAATCCCGTCCACTCGGTGCTGTTCCTGATCCTGGCCTTCGTCAACGCCGCTGGCATCTTCATGCTGGCGGGCGCCGAATTCCTCGCGCTCATCCTGATCGTCGTCTATGTCGGCGCGGTCGCGGTGCTGTTCCTGTTCGTCGTCATGATGCTCGACGTCGATTTCGCCGAGCTGGGCAAGGGCATGCTGCAATACATGCCCATCGCCATCGTGGTCGGCATCATCTTCGGGCTTGAGCTTCTGATGGTCGCGGGATCCTGGTTCATCACGCCGGAGGTCGCCGGCGGAAGCGTGCTGCCGATTGATGCCGGGGTCGAAAACACCCGTGCGCTCGGCCAGGTCATCTACACGCGTTACGTCTATCTGTTCGAAGCCGCCGGCATCGTGCTGCTCGTTGCCATGATCGGCGCCATCGTTCTCACCCTCCGTCACAAGCCCGGCGTCCGCCGTCAGGACATCGCCACCCAGGTGGGCCGGCGTCCCAAGGATGCCGTCGAGGTTGTGAAGGTCGAGAGCGGCAAGGGGATCTAGGGGGCTATTATGACACCTGCAATCGGGCTCGGGCATTTTCTGACCGTCGCCGCCATCCTGTTTACGCTCGGCGTGTTCGGCATCTTCCTGAACCGCAAGAACGTGATCATCATCCTGATGTCGATCGAACTGATCCTTCTGGCGGTCAACATCAACTTCGTGGCTTTCAGCGCCCATCTCGGCGATCTGGCCGGCCAGGTCTTCGCCTTGATGATCCTCACCGTCGCGGCCGCCGAGGCGGCCATCGGCCTCGCCATTCTCGTCGTCTTCTTCCGCAATCGGGGCACGATTGCCGTTGACGACATCAACATGATGAAAGGCTAGGACAAGTGCAGGCGTTTCTCTTCCAGGTCATCGTCCTGGCGCCCCTGCTAGGTGCGCTCGTCGCCGGCCTGCTCGGGCGGTCGATCGGACACCGGCCCGCTGAAATCATCACTTCGTCGCTGCTGGTCCTGGCCGGGCTGTGCTCCTGGATCGTGTTCCTGGGCATCCTGTTCGCGGGCGGCGGCGCCGAGCACGGAGCGGAAGCTGCCGGTCATGGCGAGGAGGCGGCTCACGCCGCCTTTGCGCTGGCCGAGAGCACCAAGGTTACCCTGTTCAGCTGGGTCCATGTCGGGGACCTCAGCCTCGACTGGATGATCCGCGTCGACACGCTGACCGGGGTCATGCTGGTCGTCGTCACAACGGTGTCGGCCCTCGTGCACATCTATTCTATCGGCTACATGCACGAAGACCCGCACCGCGCGCGCTTCTTCGCCTATCTGTCGCTGTTCACCTTCGCCATGCTGATGCTGGTGACCGCGGACAACTTCCTGCAGCTCTTCTTTGGCTGGGAAGGCGTGGGGCTGGCGTCCTATCTGCTGATCGGCTTCTGGTACAAGAAGCCCTCTGCCAATGCCGCGGCCATGAAGGCCTTTATCGTCAACCGGGTAGGGGACTTCGGTTTCGCCCTCGGTATCTTCGGTGCCTTCATGATGCTCGGCAGCATCAATTTCGATGAAGCCTTCGCCCAGGTCTCGCACATGGAAGGCGTCACCATCGACTTCCTGTGGGGCCAGTGGGATGCGATGACCGTCATCTGCCTTCTGTTGTTCCTTGGCGCCATGGGCAAATCGGCCCAGTTCCTGCTGCACACCTGGCTGCCGGACGCGATGGAAGGCCCGACACCCGTCTCCGCGCTCATCCACGCCGCCACCATGGTGACCGCCGGTGTGTTCATGGTCGCGCGCCTGTCGCCGATGTTCGAAGCCTCGGAAGTCGCGCTCACCGTCGTCATCTATGTCGGGGCAATCACCGCCTTCTTTGCGGCGACGGTTGGCCTAGTGCAGAACGACATTAAGCGCGTCATCGCTTATTCGACCTGTTCTCAGCTCGGCTACATGTTCGTCGCGCTCGGCCTCGGCGCTTATTCGGCCGGCATCTTCCACCTGTTCACCCACGCCTTCTTCAAGGCGCTGTTGTTCCTTGGCGCCGGGTCGGTGATCCACGCGATGCATCACGAGCAGGACATGCGCAAAATGGGTGGGCTGAGGACCAAGATCCCGCTGACCTATGCCATGATGATGATCGGCACGCTGGCGCTGACCGGTGTTGGCATTCCGGGCACGCCGATCGGTTTCGCGGGCTTCTTCTCCAAGGACGCGATCATCGAAAGTGCGGCTGGCGCTCATACCGCCGCCGGCGATTTCGCCTTCTGGATGCTGGTCATCGCCGCCGTGTTCACGAGCTTTTATTCCTGGCGCCTCGTGCATCTCACTTTCCATGGCAAGACCCGCGCGTCGCGCGAGACCTACAGCCATGCCCATGAGAGCCCGAACGTCATGATGATCCCGCTCTATGTGCTGGCTGCCGGCGCGGTGCTTTCCGGGGTGTTGTTCCACGAAGTGTTCTTCGCCAATGCCGAGCATGTGACAGCCTTCTTCAGGAACGCCATCGTTGTCGACGAGCATGTCATCGAGGAAGCGCACCATGTGGCGCTCTGGGTGAAATGGTCGCCCGCCATCGCCATGATCATCGGGTTCCTCGTGGCGTGGCAGTTCTATATCCGCCGCCCGGACCTGCCCAAGGCCCTGGCCGCGGAGCATTCGGGGCTCTACCAGTTCCTCTTGAACAAGTGGTATTTCGACGAGCTCTACGACTTCATCTTCGTGCGCCCTGCGAAATGGCTTGGCCGTGCGCTGTGGCGCGGGTTTGACGACTGGCTGATCGACGGCATCATCGTGGGCGGCCTCGCCGCCAGGGTGAAAGACGTCACCGATCGCGTCGTCAGGCTGCAATCCGGCTATCTCTATCACTACGCCTTCGCGATGCTGATCGGGGTTGCCGCTCTGATTACCTGGGCGATCGCCACCGGGGGCCTTCTGTAATGGAATCGAATATTCTCGCTCAGAACATTCTGACGATCGTCACATTCCTGCCGCTGGTGGGGGCGCTTTTCGTCCTCGTCGTGCCGGGCACGGATTCGGTCTCGAAGATGAACATGCGGCGCATTGCGCTTGCCACGACCGTTGTGACCTTCGTGTTCACGCTGGTCTTGTGGGCGATGTTCGATCCGTCCGATCCCGGCTTCCAGTTCGTCCAGAACGTCGAGCTGATCCCGCCCGCCATCGGCTATCGCATGGGCGTCGACGGGATTTCGGTGCTGTTCATCGTGCTGACCGGGCTTTTGATGCCGGCCTGTATCCTGGCGAGCTGGGAATCGGTCGAGAACCGCGTGCGCGAATACATGGTCTCGTTCCTCATCCTCGAGACCCTGATGATCGGCGTGTTCGCCACCCTTGATCTGGCCTTTTTCTACGTCTTCTTCGAAGGCGGCCTGATCCCGATGTTCCTGATCATCGGCATCTGGGGCGGCAAGCGGCGCATCCAGGCGAGCTACAAGTTCTTCTTCTACACCTTTGTCGGCTCGGTGCTGATGCTGCTGGCCATCATGGCCATGTACTGGAACGCCGGCACGCTCGACATCCAGCGGCTGCTCAAGCACAGCTTCCCGCCCGAGATGCAGTTCTGGCTGTGGCTGGCCTTCTTCGCCAGTTTCGCGGTCAAGATGCCGATGTGGCCATTCCACCGCTGGCTGCCCGAGGCGCACGTTGAGGCGCCGACGGCCGGCTCGGTCATCCTGGCGGCGATCCTGCTGAAGCTCGGCGGCTACGGCTTCCTGCGCTTCTCATTGCCGATGTTCCCGGACGCCTCGGCCTATTTTGCGAACTTCGTCTTTTTCCTGTCGGTCTGCGCGATTGTCATCACCTCGCTGGTGGCCCTTGTGCAGGAGGACGTAAAGAAGCTGATCGCCTACTCGTCAGTAGCGCATATGGGCTATGTGACCATGGGGATCTTCACCGCCAATGTTTACGGGATCCAGGGCGCGATCTTCCAGATGATCTCGCACGGCATCGTCTCCGGCGCTCTCTTCCTGTGCGTCGGCGTGATCTATGACCGCATGCATACCCGCGAGATCGCGGCCTATGGCGGTCTGGTCGAACGCATGCCGCAGTACGCCTTTGCCTTCATGGTCTTCACCATGGCCAATGTCGGCCTGCCGGGGACCTCGGGCTTCATCGGCGAATTCCTGACCCTGATCGGCATCTTCCAGGTCAATACCTGGGTCGCCGTGGGCGCAACGCTCGGCGTGATCCTGAGCGCGGGATATGCCCTGTGGCTCTATCGCAGGGTCATTTTCGGCGCGCTCGAAAAGGATTCCCTCAAGGGCATTCTCGATCTCAGCCGCCGCGAGATGGTGGTCCTGGTGCCGCTGATCGTTCTGACGATCTTCTTCGGCTTCTATCCGGCACCGATTCTCGATGCGACGGCGGCTTCGGTCGAAGCCCTCGTCCAACACTATGCCGACGCCGTGGGCACCGGCGCGATGACCGTCGCGGCTCACTAGGAGGGCTCAATGACATCTGATTTGACCGATATCTTCGCCCTCGCACCGGCCTATCCAGAGCTCGCGCTCGTCATTGGCGCGGTCCTGTTGCTGATGATCGGGGTGTTCCAGAAGAACAACCACTTCATGACCATCAACGGCCTTGCCATTGGCCTAATGGGGGCGGTGCTCGTCCTGCTGCTGTTCGCGCCAAGCGACGGGGTGCTGTTCAATGGTGGCTTCGTCCAGGACGAGTTCTCGCGTTTCATGAAAGTGCTGGTGCTGATCGGCTCGATCGGCGCGCTTCTGGTCTCGGTCTCTGCGGCCGAGGAGCATGCGCTCAACAAATTCGAGTATCCGGTACTCGTGTTGTTGGCGACGCTGGGCATGATGATGATGATCTCCGCCAACGATCTCATCTCGCTTTATGTCGCGCTCGAACTGCAGTCGCTTTCGCTCTATGTCGTTGCTGCCCTCAAACGCGATTCCGCGCGGGCAACAGAGGCGGGCCTGAAATATTTCGTTCTCGGCGCGCTGTCCTCTGGCATGCTGCTTTACGGTGCATCCATGGTCTATGGCTTCACCGGGCAGACCGAACTCGGCGCGATCACCGAAGCGATTGCCCTGGGTGAACCCTCGATCGGGCTCATTTTCGGCCTTGTCTTCCTGCTGGCCGGCCTGGCCTTCAAGATCTCGGCGGTGCCGTTCCACATGTGGACGCCCGACGTTTATGAAGGCGCGCCGACCCCTGTGACCGCCTTCTTTGCCGCTGCGCCGAAGGTGGCAGCGATGGCCCTGTTCGTCCGCCTGACATATGGCACCTTCGCGCCCATTTCGACCGACTGGCAGCAGATCGTGATCTTCATCTCGATCCTGTCCATGGTGCTCGCTGCCTTTGCGGCCATCGGGCAGAACAACGTCAAGCGCCTGATCGCCTATTCCTCCATCGGCCATGTCGGCTTCGCCCTTGTGGGGCTGAGCGCCGGCTCCCAGGCCGGTGTGCAGGGCGTTGCGATCTACATGGCGGTTTATCTGGCGATGACCATCGGCCTGTTCGCCTGCATCCTGTCGCTCAAATCCGACAAGGGCTATATCGAACAGATCTCGGACATGAAGGGCCTCGCACAATCGCGGCCGTTCATCGCCGTGATCATCGCGGTGATGATGTTCTCGCTGATCGGTTTGCCGCCGCTTGCCGGCTTCTTCGCCAAATGGCAGGTGTTCCTGGCCGCCGTCGAGGCGCGGCTCTACTGGCTGGCCGTGATCGGCGTGCTCGCCAGCGCTGTGAGCGCCTTCTATTACCTGCGCATTGTCCGGACGATGTATTTCGATGAGCCGGAAAACAATTTCGCCGCCGCGCCGATGGAACTGACCGTGGTCATGGGCCTCGCCGGATTGTTCGTGATCACCTATGTCTTCACCTTCGGTGGGCCGATCGCGCGCATGGCGGAAATTGCCGCAGCAAGCCTGCACTGACCGTGCTGGCGCTGTCCGAGCCGGCCGTGTTCGCGGGGTTCACCCTCGAACATGTTGTGACGATCGGTTCGACCAGCCAGACATTGCTCGAGCGGGCGGCCCGGGGTGAAACCGGGCCGCTCTGGCTCGTTTCCGACGAACAGGTGACGGGCAGGGGCCGCCGCCAGCGGGACTGGACGTCCCCCCGCGGTAATCTCTACGCGTCCTTGTTGCTGACCGATCCCGGCCCGGCGGCAAAACTCGCTCAACTGTCCTTCGTATTCGCACTGGCGTTGCGCGATGCCGTGCTGGCGATTACCCAGACAGGGCCGACCCCGCCGGACGTGAGGCTCAAATGGCCCAATGATCTGATGGTCAAGGGCCGCAAATGCGCCGGAGTTCTGCTCGAAGGGGGCAGCTATGCGGGCCGCCACTACCTCGTGCTCGGCATGGGAGTGAACATCGTCTCTCATCCGCAAGGAACCAACCACCCGGCCACCGACTTGACCGAAGCCGGATTGCCCGCAGAGCGCGACGCCCTTTTTGGCGCATTATCGAGTGGAGTGGTGCATCGCCTGGCACAATGGAACCGCGGTGACGGTTTCGCCGGTATCCGCGAGGCATGGCTCGGTTGTGCGTTCAGTATGGGGCGTGAAATGACGGTCAATCTGCCCCATGAGCGGTTCACCGCCAAGGCAGTCTCACTCGATCACAACGGTGCCCTTGTGGTGATCCGCGACGGTGTGGAACAGATCATATCTTCGGGTGAAGTCTTCGCCCTGGATGAACAATTGGAGGTTCGCTCTTGAGCGACCAGATGGTATTTGCGCCGCTCGGCGGCGTTGGTGAAATCGGCATGAATATGGGGCTCTACGGTTTCGGGCCCGAAGGCAATCGCAAATGGCTGATCGTCGATTGTGGCGTGACCTTCGCCGGTCCCAACCTGCCAGGCATCGACCTGATCCTGCCCGATATCCGGTTTCTCGAAGAGATCGGCGGCGATGTCGTTGGCATGGTCCTGACCCATGCCCATGAGGACCACTATGGCGCCGTCCTGGACATCTGGCCCGATATCGAGTGCGAGCTGTTCGCCTCGTCCTTTGCCAAGGCCATGATCGACGCCAAGGCCTCATCCAACGGCTATCCGTACACGGTTCCCGCGACCATCGTGGAGGCCGGAAAGCCCTTCAAGGCAGGTCCGTTCACCGTCGAGCTCGTCTCGATGGCCCACTC
The DNA here is from genome assembly GCF_000429865.1 of Cucumibacter marinus DSM 18995. Classification (GTDB taxonomy): domain Bacteria; phylum Pseudomonadota; class Alphaproteobacteria; order Rhizobiales; family Devosiaceae; genus Cucumibacter; species Cucumibacter marinus. The sequence continues at coordinate 262,946 of NZ_AUCR01000001.1, read as the reverse complement.
GATCCCCGAGAGCTTTGGCCTCATCATCGAGAGCCCCGCCGGAACGGCTTTCCACACAGGCGACTGGAAGCTCGATCCCGATCTGATTGGCGGGGCACCCACCGATATTGCGCGCCTGCGTGAGCTCGGGAAATCTGGCAAGTCTCTGGCGCTGGTCTGCGACAGCACCAATGCCACCCGCGACGGCGAAAGTCCGTCCGAAGCAGCGGTCGCTGCAACCCTTGAACGCATCATTGCCGGGGCCGAAAACCGCGTGGCGGTGACCATCTTCGCCTCGAATGTGGGGCGCATGGTGTCGATCGCCCGTGCCGCGCAAAAGGCAGGTCGCCAGGTCGTTGCCGCGGGCAGGGCGGTCCATCGCATCGGCGGCATTGCCCGCGATCTTGGGCTGCTCGAAGGGATTGACGATTTCCTCGATCAGGATGCCTTCGGCTATCTGCCCCGCGACAAGACCGTCCTGATCTGCACAGGTTCGCAGGGCGAGGCGAGGGCGGCCATGGCCCGTATCGCGCGCGGCGAGCATCCCGACATCTCGCTCGCCAAGGGCGATATGGTGATCTTCTCGTCCCGCGCCATTCCGGGCAACGAGCGTGAAGTGATCGACATCCACAACATGCTGGTTGACCAGGGAGTCGAACTGATTACAGACCGCGATGCCCTGGTGCATGTTTCCGGCCACCCGCGGCGCGACGAACTTCGCCAACTCTACGATTGGCTGAAGCCCGAAACCCTGGTTCCGGTTCATGGCGAGCCGACCCATCTGCATGCCCATGCAAAACTGGGGCGCGATGCGGGGATCAAGAATATTCTCGAGGCGCGCAATGGCGACATGGTCACGCTGTTCCCAACGCCGGGGGTCTCCAAGGCCGAAGTGCCGACCGGGCGGGTTTATCTGGACGGCAATCTGATCTGCGACCCTGAAGAAACCCGTGTCGGAGAGCGCCGCAAACTCTCCTTTGCCGGCCACATCACCGCCTCGCTGTGCATCAACGGCAAGGGGCAGGTGGTTTCGGGCCCGGACCTGCGCATGCTCGGTGTGCCGGAACTGGATGACGATGAAGACAATCTGACGGAAGTCGCTGTCGATGCGATCTCGGGCGTGATCAAGTCCATGCCACCCAAGCACCGCGGCGACCCCGCGCGCTTTGCCGAAGCCCTGCGACGTGCTGTCCGTGGCGAAATCAATGCTGTTTGGGGCAAAAAGCCTGTCGTCGACATCTTCGTGCACAAGGTCTGATCCCAAAAGGCTCGAGAACCCATGAACCTGACTACCGCAATCGCGCTCTATTTTGTTCTGTGGTGGATTTGCCTGTTCATCACGCTGCCCTGGGGCAACCGCTCGCAGGCCGAGCATGGCGAGCGCCACCAGGGCACAGATCCCGGTGCGCCGGTCGTCACGCGACTACGGCTGAAACTGGCCGCGACCACGGTAATTGCGGGCGTGCTGCTGGGTGTGATGTATCTTGCGCTTTCGTCTGAAGCGCTGCAGGCCTATTGGGGCTGATCGATCCGGATTTGTCCTTAGCCCGGCTGCACCAAACCCGCAAATAAGAAAGGCAGGGCGCGCGCCCTGCCTTGATAGTTCCGCGACAATCCCGCTGGTCTTATGCTCTAGGCGCAGCCAGCGCTCCTCCCTTGACGATGTCAGCGTAAAATCAGCGTTTTAGCCGCTGGTTTTTTGTGGAGCGCACCCTAACAACTCTGTGATCGGGTGTCACCTTAAAATTCCGGGTCGCGCCTCTTATGAGAAATCGTGTGTCCGCGAGCTGCCAATGGGCCTGCGGCAAAGCCGAGGCTTGAGTTTGTTCGCGGATTCGCGTTTTGTGGCCCCCACCATTCGTGAATCAGGACACAGCGCCGTTATGCGTCTTTCCCGTTATTTCCTTCCTGTCCTGCGTGACGTCCCCAAGGAAGCCGAAATCGTCTCTCACCGGTTGATGCTGCGGGCCGGCATGCTCAAGCAGGAGGCCGCCGGCCTTTATGCCTGGCTGCCGCTGGGCTATCGCGTCCTGCGCAAGATCCAAGCGATCATCGAGCAGGAACAGGATCGGGCAGGGGCCCATGAGATGCTGATGCCGACCATTCAGTCGGCCGATCTCTGGCGGGAAAGCGGGCGTTATGACGCCTACGGCAAGGAGATGCTGCGCATCACCGATCGCCATGAGCGCGACATGCTCTACGGGCCGACCAATGAAGAGATGATCACGGACATCTTCCGCGCTCATGTGCGGTCCTACAAGGATCTGCCGCTCAACCTCTACCACATCCAGTGGAAGTTCCGGGACGAGATCCGGCCCCGGTTCGGCACCATGCGCTCGCGCGAGTTCCTGATGAAGGATGCCTATTCCTTCGATCTCGATCTCGGACGGGCGCGCGAAGCCTATAACCGCATGTTCGTCTCGTACCTGCGCACTTTCTATCGGATGGGCTTGACGGCTATTCCCATGCGCGCCGAGACCGGCCCGATTGGCGGCGACCTGAGCCACGAATTCATCGTGCTGGCCGACACCGGTGAAAGCGGTGTGTTCTGCCACGCCGACCTTCTGGACAAACCGATCCCGACCCATGACGTCGATTATCTCTCAGATCTCCAGCCGATCGTCGACGACTGGACCTCGCTTTATGCGGCGACCGAGGACATGATCGACATGGCCGAGTTCGAAAGCACCGTGCCCGAAGACAAGCGCATCGCTGCGCGCGGCATCGAAGTTGGCCAGGTCTTCTATTTCGGTACGAAATACTCGGACCCTCTCGGTGCAACAGTCACCGATGATGAGGGCAAGGAAGTCGCCGTTCACATGGGGTCTTACGGCATCGGCCTGACCCGCGTTGCGCCTGCCATCATCGAGGCAAATCACGACGATGACGGTATCATCTGGCCGGTTTCGGTCGCGCCTTTCGAGGTCGCACTGATCAACCTGAAGCCGGGCGACAAGGACTGCAACACGGCCAATGAGGGGCTCTATCAGAGCCTCACCAATGCGGGCATTGAAGTTCTTTACGATGATCGGGATCTCGGCGCCGGCGCGAAGTTCGCCACCGCGGACCTGATCGGTTTGCCCTATCAGCTGATTGCCGGGCCGCGTGGCCTCAAAAACAACGAAGTCGAGATCAAACATCGTCGGACGGGCGAACGCGAAACAGTATCGACCGATGCCGCTGTGGCCCGCCTCCTTGCCCTCATCGAGCCCGAGCGCCGTGACAAGATCTGACGCCATGGCAGCGCCCGACATGATGGAAACCAAGCGGCCCCGCGATCCGGGGCCCTTTTCCCGTTTTGAATGGAAGGTGGCGTTCCGCTATCTGCGCGCCCGGCGCAAGGACACCTTCATCTCCGTCATCGCGGCGTTGACCCTGACCGGCATTGCCATCGGCGTGGCCACGCTGATCGTTGTTATGTCGGTGATGAACGGCTTTCGTGCCGAACTGCTTGAAAAGATCCTGGGACTCAACGGTCATTTCACCGGCTTCCCGGTCTCTGAAAGCTTCACCGATTTCGAGGACGTCGTTGCCAAGATCGAAACCGTTGACGGTGTGACCTCCGTCGTTGCCTTTGTGGAAGGCCAGGCGCTGGCTTCCGGCATCGGAGAATCGACCGGTGTGTCGGTGCGCGGCATGAATGCCCGCGATATCAACAAGCTGCCGCTGATGCAGAAATCGGTCGTGCTGGGCGGCTACGATGGTTGGGATGGCAGCCGGGGCGTGGCGCTTGGCATGCGTCTGGCGCAAAAGCTCGGCGTTTCCATCGGTGACAAGGTGACCATCATTTCGCCTGAAGGCGTGGTGACACCCTTCGGCACGACGCCGCAAATCCGGACTTACCCCGTGAACGTGATCTTCGAACTCGGCATGGTCGAGTTCGACAGCTATTTCGTCTTCATGCCGATGCAGGCCGCTCAGGAATATTTCCAGCTCTATACCGATCAACTCAAGGATGGCGTCGACCCGCCGCCACTCGACGCGACGGACGAGGAAATCGATGCAGCCTATGAGCGCATCTACCAGGCCAGTGCGATCGAGGTGTTCCTCGAAAACCCGGATGCCACCCAATCGATGCGGGGTCCGATCGCGGAAGCTGCAGAGCGCCCGCTGATCCTCACCGATTGGCAGCGGCGCAACCAGACCTTCTTTTCCGCCTTGCAGGTCGAGCGCACAGTGATGTTCCTCATCCTGTCGATGATCATCGTCGTGGCCGCCTTCAACATCATTTCGAGCCTCGTCATGCTGGTGAAGGACAAGGCCACCGACATCGCCGTGCTGCGCACCATGGGGGCCACGCGTTCCTCGATCATGCGCATCTTTTGTATCACCGGGACGTCGATCGGGGTTGTGGGCACGGTTATGGGACTGGTTTTCGGGCTGATCCTTGCTGCCAATGCAGAAGGTATCCGCTCCTGGCTGTCGGACGTGTTCAGGGTGTCGCTGTTCCCGCCCGAGGTTTTCTTCCTTTCCGAACTGCCATCAAAGATCGATCCCGGCGAAGTCGTCTTCGTGTGCCTCCTTGCACTGGGCCTGAGCTTTTTGGCAACGCTCTACCCGGCCTGGCGGGCCGCCCAGTACGATCCTGTCGAGGCCCTGCGCTATGGCTGATACGCCCCATCTCGAACTGCGCAACGTCACCCGCCATTACGACGACGGCGCCAAGATCATCAAGGTTCTGACTGGCGCGAGCCTGACGGCGAAATCCGGGGAAGTCGTTGCATTGGTGGCGCCTTCGGGGGCCGGCAAATCGACCCTGTTGCACCTGGCGGGCCTGCTCGAACGCGCACAGGAAGGCGAGGTTATCCTGGGGGGCACAGAAACTTCCGGGCTAGACGATCGTACCCGCACCAAGCTGCGGCGGCACTGGATCGGCTACATCTACCAGTTCCACAATCTCCTGCCTGAATTCTCGGCCATCGAGAACGTCACCATGCCCCAGCTCATTGCCGGGCACGGCAACAGCGCGCGCGACCGCGCCATGGCCCTGCTGGACCTGCTTGGACTGGCTGACCGCGCCGAACACCGCCCCGCAGAACTGTCAGGCGGCGAGCAACAGCGCGTGGCCATCGCCCGCGCCATGGCCAATCGCCCGCATCTGATCCTTGCTGACGAGCCAACTGGCAATCTCGATCCCGGCACCTCCGACGCCGTCTTCGACGCCTTTCGCGACATCATCAAGCGGGAAGGGGCGGCCAGCGTGATCGCCACGCACAACCACGAGCTGGCGCGCAAGGCGGATCGGATCGTGACGCTCAAGGACGGCGCAATCGTTCCACACACGCTCTAGGGCCGGTCCTGAGCCGGGCTTGGCGCAGTCAGGTCAGGCTCGATCAGGTTTGGCGATCATCGATCAGCCGCTCGCCGTTCTGCCAGAACCGGTTGAGCTTGCCCCACCAGATTTTTGACTGGGGCAGGAGGAAGCGTTCGAAGTCTTCGGGCGCAGTTCCCTCGTGCAGATTGGTGTTCTGCATGTCTTCGAGAAACCCGGTCGTGGCGGCGTGAAGCACGTATTTGTCGCCATCCTCGATCCAGCGCTCCACCGCAGCGAAAAGGGCGGCGATGGTCTCGTCCTCGCCAGCCTTGAGAAGGCGGGTGCATTCGATGACAAGATCGCCGACCAGCAGGAAGTGGGGCGTGCCCCTGGGATGGTCCGCCCATTGCGCCATGAACTCTTGCCACTGGGCAGTGAAATCGGGGTGAGCGCGCAGGACCGGCTCCCACATTCTGGTCTGGTCGATCATGGCTGAGTCTCGCGCCTGGCGCGCACCTCTGGTGGCGGGAAATACGTTCGCTTGGAGTGTTGAGTTTGTCGTACTGCGCCGGTCCCCGCAATCCACAGCGAAGCAGCGGGTTGTCCACCGAACCCACACGCTGAAACACAGGCGTTTTAACGCTTTATTAGTCTTCGCGGCCATTCCGGCACACAGGCACACGCTTGTGCCTAGACGAGAACAAAAATGGAACTTATAAGAACAAAACAGGAATTCAATGGAGGTTGCGATGACGGCTTGGATCAAAGACACCATGGCTCTGGTTTCGGTAGTGAGCTTTTGCGCAAGCGCAACGGTCTGGCTCGACATGCTGTCACGCCTCGCTTGACCCGACGTTTTCCCGCGCGTCATCCATGTGAATTGCGGGAGTGATCGCTTGGCGGGTGAACCGCCAACTGGCACAAGTGAGAGATCATGGAATCGCCCGGCTTCATCCATCTGCATGTCCACTCTGCTTTCTCCCTGCTTGAAGGCGCGCTGCCGCTCGGCAAGCTGATCGACATGGCAGTGGCCGACAAGCAGCCGGCCCTTGGCATCGCCGACACATCGAACCTGTTCGGCGCACTCGAATTCTCGGAGAAGGCGTCGGGCAAGGGGCTGCAGCCCCTGGTTGGGTGCGAGATCCCGCTGGACTTCGGTGACCGCGATGAGGGCAGGGGTGGCGAGCGCCGTCCGCCCGGCAAGGAAGCCGTGGTGCTGATGGCGATGAACGAGGAGGGGTTCGCCAACCTTTCCGAGCTGATTTCCCGGGCCTATCTCGAAAGCGAGAAAGGCATCGCCACCATCCCGGCCGACTGGCTGCAGGATGGTCGCTCTGATGGTCTGATCTGCCTCACCGGCGGGCCCGAAGGCTGTATAGACCCCTATATCGTCAACGGGCAGGAGGCGCAGGCCCAGGCGCGGCTCGATGCGCTGGCTGATTGTTTCGGTGACCGGCTTTACGTCGAGTTGCAGCGCCACGGTCTTGATCGCGAACACCAGTCCGAACCGGTGCTGATCGACGCCGCCTATCGCATGGGACTGCCGCTGGTCGGGACCAACGAGCCCTATTTTCCGAAGTCGAGCGACCATGAGGCGCATGACGCGCTTCTGGCGATTGCGGGCGGTACGGTGCTGGCCCAGACCAATCGGCGCAAGCTGTCGGACCAGCACTATTTCAAGACCCGCAAGGAGATGACCGAGCTGTTCTCGGATCTCCCCGAGGCGCTGGAAAACACCGTCGAGATCGCCCGCCGGGTGCAGTTCCGCCCTATGACGCGCGGCCCGATCCTGCCGGCGTTCACGACCGGCGCCGCCGGGCAGGACACCGAGCAGGCCGAGGCGGAGGAACTCGCCCGCCAGGCCCGCGAAGGGCTCGAGCAGCGCCTGCAGCGCTATGGCCTCGCCCCGGATATGTCGCGCAAGGATTATGACGAGCGGCTCGAATACGAGCTCGGCATCATTCAGCGCATGAAGTTTCCCGGCTATTTCCTGATCGTGTCGGACTTCATCAAATGGGCCAAGGCTCACGACATCCCGGTCGGCCCGGGCCGTGGTTCCGGCGCCGCGTCGGTCGTCGCGTGGTCGCTCTCGATCACCGACCTCGATCCCTTGCGTTACAATTTGCTGTTCGAGCGCTTTTTGAACCCGGAACGCGTGTCGATGCCGGACTTCGATATCGACTTCTGCCAGGAGCGGCGCGAAGAGGTCATCGGCTACGTCCAGAACAAATATGGCGCCGACCAGGTCGCCCAGATCATCACCTTCGGAACGCTGCAGGCCCGTGCGGTTCTGCGCGATGTGGGCCGGGTGCTGCAGATGCCGTATCCGCAGGTCGACCGCATCTGCAAGCTGGTGCCGGCCAACCCTGCCAACCCGGTGACCCTGCCGGAAGCGATCCGCGACGAGCCGAAACTGCAGGCGATGCGCGACGAGGACGAAACCGTCGCGGAGCTGCTGGAGATTGGGCAGAAGCTCGAAGGGCTTTACCGCCACGCCTCAACCCACGCCGCCGGCATCGTGATCGGTGACCGCCCGCTGCAGCAATTGATGCCGCTCTACCGCGATCCGCGGTCCGATATGCCGGTGACCCAGTACAATCTGAAATGGGTGGAGCCGGGCGGCCTCGTCAAATTCGACTTCCTGGGTCTGAAGACCCTGACCGTGATCGATTATGCCGTACGCATGGTCAATCGCGATGGCGGCGATTTCGTCATCGACGATATTCCGCTCGACGATGCCGACACCTACGGCATTTATCAGCGCGGCGAGACCTACGGCATTTTCCAGTTTGAAAGTCCGGGCATGCGCCGGGCGCTGATCGATCTCAAGCCCGACCGCATCGAAGACCTGATCGCCATGAACGCGCTCTATCGGCCCGGCCCGATGGACAATATCCCGAGCTTCATCAACAGAAAGCACGGGCGTGAGGACAGTTCGGTTCTTCACAAGCTCATGGAGCCGATTCTCGCCGAGACCTACGGCATCATTGTCTACCAGGAACAGGTGATGTCGATCGCGCAGGACCTGTCCGGCTATTCGCTTGGCGAAGCGGACCTTCTGCGCCGCGCCATGGGCAAGAAGATCAAGGCCGAGATGGACTCCCAGCGGGTCCGCTTCCGCGAGGGCGCCAAGGCCAACAATATCAGCGACGGTCTGGCTGACACCATCTTCGACCTGCTGGCCAAGTTCGCCAATTACGGCTTCAACAAGGCCCACGCCGCAGCCTATGCCTATGTCTCCTATCAGACGGCATACCTGAAAGCGCATCACCCGCGGGAATTCCTCGCCGCATCGATGACGCTCGATATGGGCAACACCGACAAGCTTAACGATTTCAAGCGCGAGGCCCAGCGCCTCGACATCGAACTTGTGCCGCCTTGTGTGAACCGCTCCGAGGTCATCTTTTCGGTGAAGGACGGCAAGGTCCATTATTCACTCTGTGCGGTGAAGGGTGTCGGGCGCAACGTCGCCGAAAGCATCGTGGCCGCGCGCGGTGACAGGCCGTTTGAAGACCTTGCTGACTTCGCCTCGCGGGTCGATCCGAAGGTCCTTTCCAAGCGCACTCTCGAAACCCTGGTGAATGCCGGCGCTTTCGACACGCTGGTGCCTCAGCGTGAGCGGGTGGTTGCCGTTCTCGACACAATCGTGGCGACTTCGCAGCGTTCGGCCTCGGCGCGCGATGACGGGATTGTCGACATGTTCTCTGCCGACAAACCCGAGCCTGTGCGCCTGCCGGATAACTATGAGCCCTGGTCGCCGACCGAGAAACTGGCGCGGGAATTCTCTGCCATCGGGTTTTACCTGTCAGCCCATCCGCTCGATGCCTATGAGGAGTTGTTCGCCGGCCTGCGCGTCCAGCCCTGGTCGACTTTCGAGAAGGCGGCAAGAGAAGGGGCGACCGCAGGGCGGGTGGCGGGCACGATTGCCACAAGGCAGGACCGCAAAACTCGCCGCGGCTCGCAGATGGCGATCATGAACCTTTCGGATTCGACCGGCGCCTATGAATGCGTCGCTTTTTCCGAGCAGCTGGCGGAATATGGTGAAGTGCTTGAGCCGGGGAACTCGGTGATCCTCGAGGTTTCAGCAGAAGCGCGGCCTGACGGTGTACGTCTCACCCTGGCGCGCGCCCAGCCGATCGAGAAGGCGGCCGAGCGCCTTTCGCATCGACTGACGATCTTTGCTGAAACGGCCGAATGCCTGTCGCACATCAAGGCATTGCTGAAAAAAGGGGGCGACGGCACCGTTTCGCTGGTCCTCGATCGGCCCGAGGCCGCCCATGAATACGAGATCGAGCTGCCGGGCGGCTATCGGGTTTCTCCTGAAATCGCCAGCGCGATCCGCGCCGCACCCGGGGTCACCGACGCACGTCTCGCCTGAGGTCCTCTGTTGACTGCGGCGGAACACGGCTCAACCCCGCGCAACACCGGGCTTGCGCTCCCATCCGGCTTGTTATAGAGAGCCCACGCGTAAATTCACACGCAGGGGCGGCCATTCCGTGTCGGAATGACCAACCGGTGCCGGAAAACCCGGACACATCCCCTGCGGCGGCATAACCGGTAAAGGAGAAGTCAGCCATGGCGCTGCCCGATTTTTCGATTCGTCAGTTGCTCGAAGCAGGTGTCCATTTCGGTCACCAGAAGCACCGTTGGAACCCCAAGATGGAGCGTTTCATCTTCGGTGTGCGTAACGACATCCACATCATTGACCTTCAGCAGACCGTTCCCGCGCTCTACCAGGCGCTGCAGATGGTGTCCGACACCGTGGCCGAAGGTGGCCGCGTTCTGTTCGTCGGTACCAAGCGCCAGGCTGCTCCGGTTGTGGCCAATGCCGCCCGGCAGTCTGCCCAGTATTTCGTCAACTCCCGCTGGCTCGGCGGCATGCTGACCAACTGGCAGACCATTTCCAACTCCATCGCCCGCCTCAAGGCGCTCGAGGAGCAGGAAGCCGAAGGCATGCAGGGTCTGACCAAGAAGGAACGCCTCAATCTCAGCCGTGAAATGGAGCGTCTCGAGCGCGACCTTGGCGGCATCAAGGACATGGGCAACCTGCCGGATCTGCTGTTCGTCATCGACACCAACAAGGAATCCATCGCGCTGCACGAAGCACGCCGCCTGGGTATCCCGGTTGTAGCGATCGTCGACACCAATTGCGATCCGGACACTGTCGATGTGCCGGTTCCGGGCAATGACGATGCTGCCCGCGCCATCGAATTGTACTGCGACCTGATTGCCAAGGCTGCCATCGACGGCATCTCGCGGTCTTCGGCCGCGCATGGCCATGATCTGGGCGAGGCTGTCGAGGTTCTCGAAGAGCCGGCCCTGGCTGCAGCTGAAGAAGCCGGCGTTGCTGAGGCCGCTCCGGCTGCAGAAGCCCCCGCTGAGGCCGCACCTGCTGTCGAGGCTGCTCCCGCCGCCAAGGAAGCGCCGGCCGCCAAGGAGGCGCCCGCCGCCAAGGAAGCACCCGCGGCCAAGGAAGCGGACAGCGAAGACGAAGGTCCGCTGTTCACTGCCCCTGAAGGCAAGGATGATCTCAAGAAGATCACCGGGGTCGGGCCCGTCCTGGAGCAGAAGCTCAATGATCTCGGCATCACCACTTATGCCCAGATCGCGAACTTCTCGAACGAGGACATCGTGCGGGTTGACGATCGGCTGAACTTCAAGGGCCGCATCGAACGCGACGACTGGATCGGTCAGGCCACCGAACTGGCCAAACAGGCGTCATAAGCAGACGCTAAAGACCGCTTCATCGAGAACGGGCCGCCAGCAGGAGCGGCCGACAAGGAGATTCGACATGGCGATTACTTCCGCACAGGTCAAAGAACTGCGTGAGCTCACCGGCGTGGGCATGATGGACTGCAAGAAGGCGCTGACCGAAACCGACGGCGATATGGAAGCCGCGATCGATTGGCTGCGTACCAAGGGCCTCGCCAAGGCCGCCAAGAAGGCCGGCCGTGTGGCTGCCGAGGGTCTCGTTGGCGTGGCCGTCGACGGCACCAATGGTGCCGTGGTCGAGCTGAACTCTGAAACCGACTTCGTTGCCCGCAACGAAGCGTTCCAGAAGCTCGTGGCCGACGTGGCCAAGCTGGCCGTCACCGAAGGCGAGAGCGCCGAAAAGCTCGCTGCCGCTGCCTATCCCGGCAAGAGCCACTCGGTTGCTGACGAAGTCACCGAAGCCATTGCCAAGATCGGCGAGAACATGACCCTTCGCCGCGCGGCTCAGGTCAAGGTCTCTGACGGCGTGATCGGCACCTATGTCCATACCGCTGTGGCCGATGGTCTCGGCAAGATCGGCATCCTGGTGGGTCTGGAATCCACCGGCGACAAGGCCAAGCTCGAAGAGCTCGGTCGCCAGATCGCCATGCACATCGCAGCTGCACAGCCCAAGGCGCTAGGCCCCGACGGCCTTGACGTTGACGAGGTTGCCCGTGAGCGTGCGGTGTTCGAGGAACAGGCCAAGGCGTCCGGCAAGCCCGCCGAGATCGTCGACAAGATGGTCGAAGGCCGTCTGCGCAAATACTATGAAGAAGTCTGTCTTCTCTCCCAGGTCTATGTGATCGACGGGGAAACCCGCATCGAGAAGGTGCTCGAGAATGCCGCCAAGGATGTTGGCGCACCGGTCAAGATCACCGCTTTTGAACGCTTCGCCCTCGGCGAAGGCGTGGAAAAGGAAGAGAGCGACTTCGCAGCCGAGGTTGCGGCGACTGCCGGCACCGCATAAGTTTGCCCCCGCAGCGGAATCGCCGCAGCCAAGAACAGGGGCAACCAGCGGCTTATGTCGACCAGACCGCTCAAGAAAATACTCGTCAAGGTCTCCGGCGAAGCGCTCGCCGGAGATCACTCTTTCGGTCTTGAGGTCAAGCTCCTCAACATCGTAGCCACCCAGCTCATCGAAATCGCCAATTCCGGTGTCCAGGTTGCCGTTGTCGTGGGAGGCGGCAACATCTTCCGGGGCATGGCCGTGGCGGCCAAGGGTGCCGACCGCGTTGTCGGCGATTACATGGGCATGTTGTCCACCGTGATCAACGCGCTCGCCATAGGCGATGCCGTCAATCAGAACGGTGGCAAGTCCAAGGTGTTCTCCAACCTCGACATACCGTTGGTTGCGGATAACTTCACCGTGCGCGGAGCGCGTGCGGCGATCGAGGATGGCTCGATTGCCGTGTTCGGGGGAGGGACGGGCAATCCGTTCTTTACGACGGACACTGCCGCCGTGCTCAAGGCTGTGGAACTCGATTGCGACGCAGTGATCAAGGCCACCAAGGTCGACGGCGTCTATTCGGAAGACCCGGCGATTAATCCTGATGCCGAGCGCTTTGACGAGATTTCACACGATGAGGTCTTGCGGCGCGGTCTGCGCGTCATGGATATGGCGGCATTTGCCATCGCGCGCGAAAACAATCTGCCAATTCTGGTATATGCCCTTGATTCCGAGGGCGGTTTACCGGCAGTGCTTGAAGGGACGGCGCGCTCGACCACCATCGCCTGAGGGTCGGTTCGCGCCAGACAAGGGACTCGAAAAATGTCAGACTACTCACTTAATGACATCCGTTCGCGAATGCAGAAGTCGATTGGCACGCTCAAGGAAGAGTTTGCCGGGCTGAGAACCGGTCGCGCCAGCTCCAGCATGCTCGATCCGGTCATGGTCGACGCCTATGGTTCGCAGATGCCGATCAATCAGGTCGCGACGGTTTCCGCACCCGAGGCACGGCTCATCACCGTGCAGGTCTGGGACAAATCGATGACCGCAGCCGTCGACAAGGCCATCCGCGAATCCGGCCTTGGTCTCAACCCAGCATCTGAAGGCACGCTGATCCGCGTTCCGTTGCCCGAACTCAACGAAGAGCGGCGCCGCGAGATCACCAAGGTTGCCCATCAGTATGCCGAGCAGGCCCGCGTGGCAGTGCGGCACATCCGCCGTGACGGGATGGACATCCTCAAGAAGCTCGAAAAAGACGGCGACATGAGCCAGGACGAGATGCATTCCCAGTCCGATCAGGTGCAAAAGGCAACCGACGATGCCGTAGCCCAGATCGACGAGATGCTCGCGACCAAAGAAAAAGAAATCATGCAGGTCTAACCTGGGATGGTCCCCCCCGATGGCCAATGAGCCCGCTTCCGTCCAACAGCCTCCCTTGGAGAATGCACATGCCGTGCCGCGCCATCTGGGCGTGATCATGGACGGGAACGGGCGTTGGGCCCAGGCCCGGGGCAAGCCCCGGACCGAGGGGCACAAGGCGGGTGTTGAGGCGCTGGGCCGGCTGATCGAACTTTCAGCCCGTCAGGGCATCGAATTTGTGACCGTTTACAGCTTTTCTTCAGAGAATTGGCGGCGCCCGAAGGAAGAAGTCTCCTTTCTTTTCAATTTGTTGCGGCGCTATGTTGCGGCAGAACTTGAGCGTTTTGTTAAAAACGGCATTCGCGTGAAGGTGCTGGGCGAGCGCGAAGGGCTCGACAAGACCATCTGCGGCCTGCTCGATCAGGTCGAGAGCCGGACGGCCAGTGGCACCCGCATGCAACTCAACCTGGCATTCAACTACGGGGCCAAGTTCGAGCTCGCTTCGGCAATGCGCAAGATTGCGCGCCAGGTTGCCTCGGGCGAGCTGGCACCGGACGCAATCACCGCCGACATGGTGGGCGAGAACCTCTATACCCGCGACATTCCGGATCCCGATCTCATTCTGCGAACTGGCGGCGAAAAGCGGCTCTCCAACTTCCTGCTCTGGCAGGCTGCCTATTCCGAGTTCATCTTCATCGACCAGTGCTGGCCCGATTTCGACGAAGACACGTTTCGCGACGTCCTGCTCGAATTTGGCCAGCGTCAACGCCGCTATGGCGCCCTGGAGAACCGCTAGTGACGGAATCCGGGGGAGGAGCAGACAGCACCAGGCGCAAATGGTCTGATATGTTGCCGCGGCTGGCGTCGGCGGCAGTGCTGATTCCCGTGGTCGCGGTCGCCATCTTTTTTGGCGGCTGGCTGATCGCGCTTGCCGTCGCCGTGACCATCGCCGGCGCCTTCAGGGAATGGGACACCATCATCAATGGTGGCCACCGTGATTGGCGCACGATTTCGCTGATGGCGCTGCTGGCGGCTTCCCCCTTTGCCTTCGAGGCATTCGGCTCACTTGCAGCGTTGGCTCTGACGGCGGTTGCCGTTGCTGTGGCTGTCGTCGCTGCCGATTCGAGCCGCGCCTATCTTTTCCGGGCCCCTGGAGTGGCCTTGCTCGGCATCGCCGGCATCGCCTGGATGGCGCTGCGTGGCGACACGGCTGATGGCATCTGGGCGGCGATTTTCCTGGCCGCTGTGATCTGGCTCACCGACAGCGGCGCGCTGGTTGTGGGCCGGCTGATCGGGGGATTTCGGCTGTCCCCTGAGATTTCGCCCTCAAAGACCTGGTCTGGCGCAATCGGCGGCCTGATCATCGGCACGATCGGCGGTCTCGTAGTGTGGCTGCTGGCGTCCGACTCACCGTGGTGGATCGGTGTCATTATCGCCTCGAGCCTGAGCGTTTTGGCACAGTTGGGCGACCTGGCAGAGAGTGCTCTTAAGCGCTGGTTCATGGTAAAGGATAGCGGCGATATCATTCCCGGCCATGGGGGTATACTCGACCGTATCGACAGCTTTACGGTCGGCGGGATCGGCCTTTACATTCTCGGCGCGTTGCATGCCGGTACCGGCGCGGCGGCACTCGGGGTTCTGGTCTGGTAGCCGGATTTCGCCGCATTTGGATGAGACAGGCGGTGCGAAGCCGCACCAGCGGACAGCAAACATGAGGAATGCAAGGTGATCGAAGCCCTCCTATCCCTGTTGTCCTACATCATTCCCTTCCTGGTCGTTCTCACCGTGATCGTCTTCGTTCACGAGATGGGGCACTATCTGGTCGCGCGTTGGAACGGGGTTGCCATTCAGACCTTTTCGCTCGGCTTCGGTCGCGAACTGGCTGGCTTCACGGATAAGTCCGGCACCCGTTGGCGGCTCTCCGCGATTCCGCTTGGCGGCTATGTGCGCTTTGTGGGTGACATGAACCCGGCGAGCGCACCCGATCGCGACATGCTGGCTGAAATGGATCCCGCAATCCGCAATTCACTGTTCTATTACAAGAATGTCTGGCAGCGCATCGCCGTGGTGGTGGCCGGGCCGGCTGCGAACTTCATCTTCACATTCGTGGTTTTCTACGCGCTGCTGATGAGCCTCGGGCAATATACCATTCCCCCGGTCATCCAGGACGTTGTGCCGGATTCACCCGCCGCTGTGGCCGGGCTGGAGCCCGGAGACCGTGTAGTGGGTGTCGATGGATACGAGGTGAGGGGGTTCGAGGACTTCCAGCGGCTGGTGGCAACAAGCCCCGGACGGCCAGTGACCGTTTATGTCGAGCGCGACGGCGAGCGGCTGGGATTTCTTGTGACACCTGAGATCGTCGAGCAGGAAGACGCGCTGGGCAACATCAACAAGATCGGTCGGCTCGGTGTTTCGCGTCAGACCACTGCTGAAGACATCGAGCATATCCGGCCCGATCCGATTGACGCCGTTGGCATCACGGTGTCGCGCATGTGGCTGATTGTCGACCGGACCTTTGCGTTCATTGGCGACTTCTTTGTGGGCCGCGGTGATCCGGATCAGCTTGGCGGCCCTATCAAGGTCGCCCAGGTTTCTGGCGACGTGGCGACCCTGGGGTGGCTGGAACTGGTGAACTGGATCGCGCTTCTGTCGCTGAGTATCGGTCTGTTCAATCTGTTTCCGATCCCGCTGCTCGATGGCGGGCACCTGCTTTTCTACCTGATTGAGGCCGTGCGCGGAAAGCCGCTCAGCCCCAGAGTGCAGGAGGCCGGATTCAGATTCGGGCTGGCCATTGTGTTCACCCTGATGGTATTCACGATCGCAATCGACATCCCGGATGTTGTGAACCGCTTAATGTGAGGGCTTGCCCCAGCCGTTTCCATAGTGTTGCATGTTCGCAAGGACGCCAATCTTTTGGTAACCGATGCAAGCGTTTAGCCTTGTCTTTGGCTTAAGAAACGGTAAAACGGAACAATCGAGTTAGGGCTGCTTCGTGCGGCCCGTCCGGCGTGACGCCCGCTAGACGATTGAAAGGCTGCAGAAAATATCATGACCGCCAGAGCCCACCTCCTGCCCAGTCTGATTCTTGGCCTTCTGATATGGGTGGCCGCGCCACTTGTCGGCGGGCCCCTGCAAAACCTTGTCGGCGTTGAGGCTGCGCAAGCCCAAACGGTCCGCGCAATCGCGGTTTCGGGGAACAACCGGGTCGATGACACGGTGGTGATTTCCTTCCTCACTGTGAAAGTGGGGCAGACCGCGAATTCCTCGAACATCGTGTCGTCGATCGATTCGCTCTATCAGAGCGGCCTGTTCAAGACGGTTGATGTGCGCATGTCGGGCAACACGCTGCGCGTTTCTGTGTCGGAAAACCCGATCGTCGCTTCTGTCCTTTTCGACGGCAACCGCAAGATCAATGACGGCAAGCTGGCCAATTTGGTCGATCTGTCCGAAAGCGGGGTCTATACCGACGCCGGTCTCGAGCGGGGCGTTCGCGCGATTCGTGCCGAGTATGACAAGATCGGCATTCCCGCGACGGTGCGCTCGGAAGTGCAGACGCTGACCAATCAGCGCGTCCGCGTCACCTTCCACATTGTCGAAGGGGACCGGATCGGCGTCGCAGCCATCAATTTCACCGGCAACCAGTCGATTTCCGACTGGACATTGCGTTCAGTCATCAAGACTCGCCAGTCACACCTGTTGAGCTTCCTGTTCCGGGACGACGTCTATGACGAGGCCAAGATTGCTGCTGACAAGGAACTGATCCGTCAGTTCTACGTCGATCACGGGTTCCCCGACGCCATCGTGCAGTCGGCCGTTGTCGAGTTCGACGAGCAGCGCGGCGCCTACTATGTGAATTTCGACATCCAGGAAGGTGAGCGTTACGAGTTCGGCGATATCGCCATCGAGACCTCGATCCCCGGAGTCGATACCCGTTCGCTTGAGCGCGAAATCCGCACTCGCGAAGGCACACGGTTCTCGGGTCGCGATCTTGATCGCACCACCCAGGAGATGTCCCTCGCTGCCGCCAATCAGGGTTATTCCTTCGCCGAGGTGCGTCCCCGCGTTGAGCGTGACATCGCCAACAAGCGGTTCCGGGTGACCTATCTGGTTGACGAAGGTGCGCGCCTTTACGTCGAGCGCATCAATATCTTCGGCAACGACAAGACCCGCGACTTCGTGATCCGTCGCGCCTTTGACTTCGCTGAAGGCGATCCGTTCAACCGTGCGCTGCTGATGAAGGCACGCGACGAACTTGAAGGCAGTGGTCTTTTCGCCGCCGTACAGGTGTCGATCGAGCCCGGCTCGGCTGGTGACCTTGTGGTCGTCAACGTGCTGGTCGAAGAGACCTCGACCGCTCAATACGGTGCAACCGCAGGCTATTCGACGGCAGATGGTGTTCTTGGCGAGCTTTCGCTGACCGAACGGAACTTCCTCGGCCGTGGCCAGTATCTCAAGGCGTCGATCAGTGCGACCTCCGGGACCCGCAGCTTCGATTTCTCCTTTACCGAGCCGCATTTCCTCGGCCTGGATGTCTCGACCGGCTTCGATGTCTACCGCCGGACCCGCGATGAAAACGAAACGGCCACGACCCCTGTGACTTATGGCATGGAGACGATCGGCGGCCAGGTTCGTGTTGGCGTTCCGCTGACAGATGAGCTCTCGGTCAACATGTTTGCCGGTTATGAGCACCAGACCTTCACCGATAACGATCCGATGCCTGCGCCGGCTTACCTGCCGGGTAGCATGGAAGCCAACAAGATCTTTGTCGGCAAAACGCTCACCTTCTCGACGCTGGATGACAGCCGTCGGCCGACGGAAGGCGTGATCGCCCAGCTCACCACTCAGTATGTCGGGCTCGATTACAGCCTCGCCAAGGTTGAGGGTAAGGCGCGCTACTTCTACTCGGTCCTGCCGGACTACGGCGTGGTGGCGTCCATCAAGGGCCAGGCCGGCACCATCTACGATTTCTCTGGCGGTGGTGTGAGCCCGCTTGAAGCCTATCGCGCTTCAGCCCGGCTGGTTCGCGGCTTCGTTCCGGGTGACTTCGGTCCGCGGTCGGGCGGCGACACTATCGGCATCACCGAATACGCGGCAGTGTCGGGTGAAGTTGAATTCCCGATCCCGGTTATCCCGGAATCCTATGGTATCCGTGGCGCGGTCTGGGCCGATGCTGCCTACTTCGGTACCGACGGATTTGCCGTGGCGATCGATGGAACAAGTAATGATGTTCCGGTCCGCACTTCGGCTGGTGCCAGCTTGATCTGGGATTCGCCTTTCGGGGCTCTGCGTGGCGACTTCGCCTATGCCATCAACAAGTCGACCGACGACAAAACGCAGACATTCCAGCTGACCCTGTCGAACCTGTTCTAGGATCAGGGTACACAAGAAAAACCAAAAAGGACCGTAGCCTGTGCTGCGGTCCTTTTGTTATGCAGAGCCATGGTAGACAACAGATTCTACATCAGTGCCGGGCCGATACTGCTCGCTGACTTGTTGCAGGCTGCAGGCGCGGAAGAATTGGCCGCAGCGCTAACAGCGAATCCGATGATCGCCGATGCCAAGGACGCAGAAGCTGCAGGCGCGGGCGACATGGTGTTGTTGGCCAGTTCGAACTTTCGGGACGCGGTTGCGGTTACCCGAGCGGAAGTCGTCATTGCCGAACCCGCCTTCGCCGAGTACGTGCCCGAGACGGCCACCGCGGTGCTGACAAAAGGCGCCTACGCGTTGTTTGCCCGCATGCTCGAAGTTCTGTATCCCGACAATCTGCGCGCCAACGCCCGGTTGGCGGCGGCTGCGCCACACATTGATGCCAGTGCTCGGATCGAACAGAACGTGACCTTGGGACCGGGCGCTGCGGTGGGACCCGGTGCGGAGATCGGCAGCGGCACGATACTCGGTCCAAATGCCGTGATCGGACCCGGTGTGGCGATTGGTCGAGATTGTGTGGTCGGCGCCAGTGTTTCCGTGCATAGCTCACTGCTGGGCAATCGCGTGATCATTCACCCCGGTGCACGGATCGGGAATGAAGGTTTTGGCTTCATCCCCGGCAAGGGGCGCCCGCTCAAGATCCCCCAGCTTGGCCGCGTAATCGTTCAGGATGATGTGGAAATCGGAGCATCCACGACTATCGACAGGGGCACGTTAGGCGATACCGTGATCGGCGAGGGGACCAAGATCGACAATCTGGTTCAGATTGGCCACAATTGCCGCCTCGGTCGCAATTGCCAGTTGGCTGGCACGGCCGCCATGGCTGGATCGTCCTCACTGGGCGATCATGTCCTGCTTGGCGGCGGGGCAGCGGTCGATGGATATGTGCATGTCGGGGAGGGAAGTGTGGTTCATGGTCGTGGGGTGGCGACGAGGTCCTGCCCGCCAAACTCGCGACTGGCGGGCTTTCCTGGCCGAGACTCAATGACCTGGCGCCGACAGATGGCTGCACTTGCGCGCCTTGCCGGGCGCAGGCCGGTAGATAAGAACAATACCAAGGACTAGCTATGTCAGACCGGGAACTCAACGCGCTCGATATTCGGGACATCCTCAAGTGTCTCCCGCATCGCTATCCGTTCCTGATGATCGACAAGATCATCGAGATCGACGGGATCGAGAGCGGCATTGGCATCAAGAACATCACCTATAATGAGCCCATTTTCACGGGCCATTTCCCTCAGGAACCTATCTTTCCCGGTGTGCTCATTATTGAGGGCATGGCGCAAACCGCAGGTGCCATGGTGGTAGCGGCCCAGCGCGAAGCGGGTGAAGAGCACATGGTTTATCTGCTGACCGTGGACAAGGCGAAATTCCGCAAGCCGTCCCACCCGGGAGACGTCATCGAATACCATGTCCGGAAGATCAACCTGCGCCGCAACGTGGGGCGCTACGAAGCAAAAGCCATGGTCAACGGTGTCCTCATCGCAGAGGCCGAAATTGGCGCGATGATCGTTCAGGACGTTTGAGTTTATGACCCATATTCATCCGACAGCAATCGTCGGATCATCGGTCCGGATCGGGGAAAACGTCCGGATCGGACCCTATTGCGTTGTCGATGGCGAGGCCTCGCTCGGCGAAAATGTCGAGCTGAAGTCACATGTCGTGGTCACCGGCAATACCGAAATCGGTGCTGGAACGACCGTCTATCCGTTCGCATCGATCGGATCGGCGCCGCAGGATCTCAAATTCAGGGGTGAGCACAGCCGGCTGGTCATCGGGAGCAATTGTACGATCCGCGAACACGTGACCCTCAATCCAGGCACGGAAGGCGGCGGTATGGAAACCACCGTCGGTGACGACTGCCTGTTGATGGTCGGTGCCCATGTCGCCCATGACTGCCATGTCGGCTCCAATGTCATCCTTGCCAACAATGTGACCCTCGCTGGTCACGTTACGATTGAGGACCACGCGATCATTAGTGGATTGGTGGGAATCATCCAGTTCTTGAGGATCGGCAAACATGCCTTTGTGGGGGCACAAGCCTGCATAAGAAAGGATGTTTTGCCGTACGCCATGGTCTCCGGCAATCCGCCCTATATGAGTGGAATTAATGTCGTCGGTCTCAAGCGCCGAGGGTTTACGCGCACGCAGATTCACACCCTGCGTGCTGCCTACAAGAAGCTTTTTACGATCTCCGGCCCCATGCATCAGCGCGCCGAGGCCCTCGCCAAGGATGTCGAGAACCCCGAGGACATTGCCGAGATCCTGGCTTTCCTCGACGGTCCCAATGGGCGGGCCTATTGCACGCCGCGCAGCGTCAAGGACTTCGTCAGTGAGCGAGACGCCTGAACATCTGGTCATTCTGGCGGGCACAGGCGATCTGGTGCCCGAAGTCAGCGAGGCGGCGCGGGAACACGCAAAGCGGGTTTCAATCTTGTCCCTGGTCGCGCGAGACGATCTCGGCCCGGTTGAACATGGCAGCCTGGAAGATTTGCCGGGCGTACTCGCCAAGCTCGCGGCCCTGGCTCCCACACATGTCTGTGCTGTTGGCGCTTTGCACATTTCGCACACCCAGCGCATGGATATCGCTGACGCGTCTGACGGCGCTCGCGATGCCAGCGACCTGGCGGGCAGTGCCAATGTGATGGGCCTGGCGACCAAGCTTGGATTTGCGCTGGTTGGCGCCCATCAGATCGCGCCGGAACTCCTCGCAGGTAACGGGCTGATTGCCGGTCCCGAGAACAGCCTGCCCTTGCATGGTGCGGCTGCGGCAGCCATCGAAGCAGCGCGGAACGCAGGGCGGCTGGACCTCGGACAAGCCGTGGTCTGGGTTGGCGGCCGTGTAGTGGCAGCCGAAGATATCTCGGGCACTTCCGGCCTGCTGGTCCGAATAGAGCGATATTCGGATGAGGGCTTGCTGCCGTCACCCGAAATAGCGCCGCGCTTGATGGCAAAAGCTCTGAAGCCCGGACAGCCAGCAGTACTCGACATGCCCGCTATCGGTCCGGATACGATCGATCAGGCCGCCGCGGCGGGCGTGACCGCCATCGTGCTGGAGGCGGCACGTTGCCTGATTATTCAACGCAAAGTGGTCGCTGAACGGGCCGAACGGCTCGGCATCGCTATTCTCGGCGTCACCGCCGATGAGTGACCCCCTCAACGTCTTTGTTGTGGCCGGAGAAACGTCCGGTGACCGGATCGGTGCCGGCATTCTGGCTGATCTCAAAAGGTCCGGGCCCGTAACCGCCGCTGGTGTTGGTGGCCCAGCACTGGCTGCAGAGGGCCTGCAGTCCCTGTTCGGCATGGACGAACTCTCGGTGATGGGGCTGACCGACGTGCTGCTTCGCTTGCCGCGATTGCTGAGCCGACTGCGCCAGACCATCGATGCAGTGTGTGAATGGCAACCCGACGTGCTGGTTCTCATCGATTCCCAGGAGTTCTCCTGGCGTGTAGCCAAGGCTGTCCGGCAACGAATGCCAGACCTGCCCATCGTCCTGTGCGTCGCTCCTTCAGTATGGGCATGGCGACCAGAGAGGGCGCCCGCAATGAAAGGCATCTACAGCCATGTTCTGGCTGTCCTGCCCTTTGAGCCACAAGTTATGGCCCGGCTGGGCGGTCCTCCGACGAGTTACATCGGGCACCCTGCGCTTGACCGGTCGATTGCCGATGTCGACCGCATTCCTGATCGTGTGCTGCTTTTGCCCGGATCGCGGACAGGCGAGGTGCGGCGGCACCTCGGGCATATGCTGACGGCAACGGCGGCCATCCGCACGGCACGGCCGGGTGCCAGTTTTTCAGTCGGGACCTTGCCACATCTGGCGGACACCGTTTCTCGCGCCTGCCGGGCCTTTTCGGTGGATGCAGAAATCGCGGTCGGAGGTGACGCTGTCGCCCGGGCCATGGCGGAGGCGGAGGTTGCGCTTTGCGTGATGGGAACGGCCACCCTCGAACTGGCGCTCTCCGGCACGCCAACAGTCGGCGTCTATCTGGCCGATTTCTGGCAGAAACGGAAGTACTTCCAGTATCGGCCCGATCACCTGTCCCTGCCCAATATCATCCTGGGTGAGCCCGCCATTCCCGAAGTGCTGGCGGAGACCCCGCAGCCTGCACGCTGGGCTGCCGTTGTGGCGGATCTGCTCGCCAACGAAAGCGCCCGCCGGGATCAGCGGCGGGCGTTCGAAAGGCTCAACAACCTGATGATGCAGGGGACGCCGGAAGCGCCTCTGATCAGCGGCGCGCGGATTATCCGCGATCTCGCCGCCGGCGATCGGCCCGCCTAGACCCGTACTGCGTCAGTTGGAATCGCTGAACGGATCTAAGCGCTTGGCTCTTCGCGTTTCCGAACGGTGAACCGGTATCCAATTCACCTGGAAACGCTCTAGCGTGTGCCGATATCGGTATAGTCGCGGCTGTCCGAGCCGGTATAGAGCTGACGCGGGCGACCGATCTTCTGGGTCGGATCCTCGATCATCTCCTTCCACTGCGAGACCCAGCCCACGGTGCGGGCCAAGGCGAAGATCGCGGTGAACATGGAGGTCGGGAAGCCGATCGCATCGAGGATGATACCCGAATAGAAGTCGACATTCGGATAGAGCTTTTTCTCGACGAAATACTCATCCTCAAGGGCAATCTTTTCGAGTTGCTGGGCGACCTGCAGGGTCGGGTTGTTTTCGACGCCGAGCTCCGCCAGCACTTCGCGTGCGGTTTCCTGCATCACCTTGGCGCGCGGATCGTAGTTCTTGTAGACGCGGTGGCCAAAGCCCATCAGGCGGAACGGATCCGACTTGTCCTTGGCGCGGGCAACATATTCGGGAATGCGATCCGGCGTTCCGATTTCGCGCAGCATCATCAGCGCTGCTTCATTGGCGCCGCCGTGAGCGGGGCCCCAAAGCGAAGCGACACCTGCTGCGATACAGGCGAACGGATTGGCATGCGAAGACCCGGCAAGCCGGACCGTCGAGGTCGAGGCGTTCTGCTCGTGATCCGCGTGCAGGGTGAAGATGCGGTCCATGGCGCGCGCGAGGGTCGGGGACACCTCGTACTCTTCCGCCGGAACGGCGAAGCACATGCGCAGGAAATTGGATGCGAAATCGAGATCGTTCCGCGGATACACGAAGGGCTGACCGATCGAGTATTTATAGGCCCAGGCGACAATGGTCGGCATCTTGGCGATCAGCCGGATGGTGGCGATCTCGCGCTGCTTTTCGTCCGTGATGTCGGTGCTGTCGTGATAGAAGGCCGACATGGCACCAACAGCGCCGCAGGTGATGGCCATCGGATGGGCGTCGCGGCGGAAGCCGGTGTAGAACTTCACGATCTGTTCGTGAAGCATGGTGTGCCGGATGACGGTCTCGGAGAACTTGTCATACTCCGCTGCGGTCGGCAGTTCGCCATTGAGCAGCAGATAGGCCACCTCAACGAAATTGCTCTTTTCGGCAAGCTGCTCGATGGGATAGCCACGATAGAGCAGGGTGCCTTCATCGCCATCGATATAGGTGATCTGGGATTCAGTCGATCCGGTCGAGGTATAGCCTGGATCGAAGGTGAACAGACCCGTCTGCTTGTAGAGCGTGCGGATGTCGATAACATCCGGGCCAACCGACCCCGATATGATCGGAAATTCGTATGTTTTGTCGCCAATAACGAGCTTGGCGTTCTTTTCGGTCATGGGTGGCCTCCCTCCGGATGTTGCGATTGAGATGGCTGGACGAACGGCTAGCCAAGGTGGCAACGCAGCATGCCGCGCCGAGCCTGGCGGCAGTGTCGCCGGGCTGGTGAGTGGGTACCGGATTTGGCCTCATTCTGCAATAGAATTGCGCCTCTTACGGCCCGCTTCGGCCGTGGCACAGGGCCGCGCCCGACTGGTGCCGGGGCTTTGCGCTAGACAGCGATATCGCCAAGCCGGGCCAGAGTTTCTTCCTGTCCGATCAGCAGCATGACGTCGAAAATGCCGGGCGAGACTGCCTTGCCGGTGAGCGCGGCGCGAAGAGGCTGGGCGACCTTGCCAAGCTTGAGATCTTCCGCCTCGGCAAAACTGCGGACGGCCGCGTCGATCGTGTCGTGGTCCCACGCAGACAATGCGGTCAGTTCACTTGCAAGCCGCCCGATCAGCGCTCGCGCATCATCGTCCAGAAGCCCGGCGGCCTTCTCATCGAGCGGCAGCGGGCGCGGCTGATAAATGAACTGGGCGCCGTCAATCAGCTCAACAACGGTTTTCGCGCGCGGCTGCAGTTCAGGCAGGGCAGCAAGAACCGTGTCGCGGTGAGCCTCAAGGCCCGCCTTGTCGTCCGGTCGTTCCAGCTCTTCGGCAAGCGGCACCATCGCGGCATATAGTGCGTCGGGCGTCGACGTGCGGATGTAGTGTGCGTTGAGGTTTTCGAGTTTCTTGAAATCGAACCGCGCTGCAGCCTTGTTCAACCCATCAAGCGAAAACCATTCGACCAGCTGGTCGCGCGAGAAAATCTCGTCGTCCCCATGCGCCCAGCCGAGCCGTGCGAGATAGTTGCACAGCGCGTCGGGCAAATAGCCCATCGCGCGATAGGAAGCCGCCCCCAGCGCACCGTGGCGCTTGGAAAGCTTGGCGCCATCCGGGCCGTGAATGAGCGGTATGTGCGACATCTCCGGCACGGGCCAGCCCATCGCCTCGAAAATGACCTGCTGGCGAGCCGCATTCGTCAGGTGGTCGTCGCCACGAATGATGTGGGTCACGCCCATATCGTGATCGTCCACGACAACAGCGTGCATATAGGTGGGGGTGCCGTCGGACCGCATGATGATGAAATCATCGAGGTTCTCGGCAGCGAAGGTCACGTCACCCTGCACATGATCGCGCACCACGATTTGTCCCTCGCGTGGCGCCTTGATGCGTACGACGGGATTGACGCCTTCGGGCGCCTCGGACGGGTCGCGGTCGCGCCAGGTCCCGTCATAACGGGGCGGGCGGCCCTCGGCGCGCGCCTTTTCACGCATCTCGGCGAGTTCGTCTTGCGAGCAATAGCAGCGATAGGCTTTGCCTTCCGCCAGAAGCTGTTCGGCGACTTCCTTGTGGCGCGCGACGCGGGCGAACTGGGAGATCGGGTCGCCATCCCACTCGATGCCGAGCCAGCTCAACCCATCGAGGATTGCGGCAACGGATTCATCGGTTGAGCGGGCGCGGTCGGTATCCTCAATACGGAGCAGCATCTTGCCGCCATTGGCCTTGGCGAACGCCCAGTTGAACAGCGCGGTGCGCGCGCCGCCGATATGCAGCATGCCGGTGGGCGAGGGGGCGAAACGGGTCACAACGGATGACGTCATCGAAACTGGGGCTCTTGCTGGAGAAAATCTGCGCCGTGTGTACCATAGAGCCGGGAATGCGCAAGGTGAGGCTGGCATGCCGGAGGCGGCGGCCCCGCCCAGGGGGAAACAGGCGTCTGGGAGAGGATTTGGTCCACCTGTCTGGCCGAATAGCCGGCGGGCGCCGGAACGCTTGCGCAGGGTGTCCTTGCGAGCTGCGATCACTGACGCCGTAGACCATCGGCGCGCCATTGTCCTTGCACCCTTCGCGGTTCTCGCCGGGATCGCGCTGTATCGTGCCGTTCCCGCGGAGCCGAACTCCTTCGCGGCAGCGGCAACGGTGGTTGCTGGCCTGTTGCTCGTCTGGTTGGCCCGGCACCGATATGCCGGCGTTCGGGCAGCCGCATTGTTGACTTGCATGCTCGTCGGATTTGCCTGGCCGGCGATCTCCGCCGCGGTGTGGGGAACCCATATGGTGACCTATCCAGGCGTCGCAGTGGTGGAAGGGATTGTCGCCGATACGGCCTGGAGCAGCTCCGATCGCCAGGTCCTGTTTCTCAACCGGAAATCCGACGACACCGACGGAAGGCTGGACGGCGTCCGCAAGCTGCGCGTAACGGTTGCCGGCGCCGACCCGGTGACCGTGGGCAGCTTCGTTCGCATTCGGCTGCGCTACTTTCCTGTCCCCGGGCCTGTGGCCCCCGGCGCCTATGACGCCCAGCTGCACGGATATTTCGACGGGATCGGTGCCTACGCCTCCGCCCTCGATCCGCCGGAGGTTCTGGCCCGCGGGCAGGGGATCAGAACGGCCTTCGACGCGCTTAGAACCACCATCAAGCAGCGCATTGAGTTTCACCTTACGGGCAGCGGAGCGGCCATCGCGAAAGCACTGATCATCGGCGATCAGGGCGCTGTTTCCGATGAAGATCGCGACGCTTTGGCCAAGGCAGGGCTGGCCCATGTCATTGCCATATCCGGATTGCACCTGACGCTCGTTGCCGGTGGTGTTTTCGTAAGCCTGCGGCTGTTGCTCGCCCTCTCTCCGCTTTCATTTCATTGGCCGATCAAGGCCGTCGCCGCGGGCACGGCGATATTCGTCACCTTTTTCTACTTGATGATTTCGGCGGGAAGCATTGCGACCATCCGGGCCACGATCATGCTGACCCTGGTGTTTCTGGCCGTGATGCTTGGCCGGCGGGCGCTGACCATGCGAAATGTCTCGATCGCTGCCCTGATCGTGATCGCCATGTCGCCCATGGATAGCTTCCGGCCGGGCTTTCAACTTTCATTCGCCGCGGTTGTCGGCCTCGTCGGGTGTTATGAGGCGCTGCGTGACCGGCGGCCAGCCGACGCGGTGACCCATCCGGCCTGGCGCTATGTCGGTGGGCTGGTGTTCACGAGCCTGGTCGCGGGTATCGCGACTGCGCCATTCGCGGCCTACCACTTTCAGCAGTTCGCACCCCTTGGTGTGGTCGGCAATCTTCTTGCTGTGCCGCTGGTCGGGATGTTGATCCTGCCCGCCGGTTTTATGGCGGTCTTGCTGATGCCTTTCGGCGGGGAAGGCGTGCCACTCGCCGCCATGGGTTGGGGCATTGAGCGGGTCCTGGCGATTGCCTATTGGGTTTCGGCCCATAGCGGCGCCTTTACGCGATCACCCGTCTATGGTTCGGGCACGCTGGCGCTAGTCGGTATTGGCCTGGCCTGGTTCGCCTTTCTGCGCCACCCGCTCAGGTTTGTCGGGCCGGTGCTGGCGCTCGCAGCCTTTGTTACCCTGGGGCCGAAGCCCGAAGCGTTGCTGATCGTCTCGGATTCGACCAAGGCGGTTGCCGTACGGTACGAGGACGGCATGCGTCTTGTCGGGTCCAACCGCTCGAGTTTCACCGTTCGGGCATGGTCTGACCGCTATGGAATACCGCTCGGCGATCTCCCCGCTATAGGCCAATGCGACGACATGGGTTGTGCGGTGTCGCTTCAGACACAGGTTCTGGGGATCGCAGAGGATTACGCTGCCGCTGCCGAAGAGTGCTTCGAAGCCGGCATTCTGATCGCGCGTCGCGGGGCCCCGCCAACCTGTGCGGCGAAATGGGTGATCACCGGTGCGGATCTCGACCGGTACGGCGTGCATGTGATTTCCGGCGCGTGGGAGGCGCCTGTTCTCGAGGTTGGAATGCCCGATACCGGCAGACCGTGGCGGTAGAGGTCGCCTCAGAGGTCGAGATACGACTCGGCAATGCCTTCAACGGCGAGAGAAGCCAGATAGAGACCGCCGCCCTGGTCATCCGCCGCCATATTGGCGGT
The DNA here is from genome assembly GCF_000429865.1 of Cucumibacter marinus DSM 18995. Lineage (GTDB taxonomy): Bacteria > Pseudomonadota > Alphaproteobacteria > Rhizobiales > Devosiaceae > Cucumibacter > Cucumibacter marinus. The sequence continues at coordinate 234,657 of NZ_AUCR01000001.1, read as the reverse complement.
TGTGATGGCCAGCTTGTCCATCTTGCCGCCAACAAAAGCGGGACAGGTCGGCCGCAGTGCCGGAATCCTGATCTCCTCTATGATTTCGCCCTGCGGCGAAAGCCGGACCACGCGACCGCCGGCCCAGCGCGCATTCCAGAGGCACCCTTGGGCATCGACAACACTACCATCAGGCTCTTCGGGCTTCTCGACTGAGTGGAAGGTTGTGAGCGAGCCAGACGGCAGACCTGTTGCCGCATCAAGTGGGCACTTCATCATCTCGCCGGTGCCACCGTCGCATAGATAGGCCGTGGAACCGTCGGGCGAAAAGCAGATCGAATTGGGGATCGTCAAGCCGTCGAACAGTTTCGACAGGCGTCCCCGGTGGTATCGGTAAACGGCACCGGCGCCGATTTCTGCCTGCCGGCCCATCGTGCTGATCCAGAAGCCGCCTTTTCGGTCCACGCGTCCATCATTGCTGCGCAGACGGACCGCATCGGCATCCAGATCGATCAGGTGTTCGCTCGCACCGGTGCCGATGGAAACGAGGAACAGTGATGTTCCAATGGCAACCACCACCCGGGACTCGTCGACCAGCGCTATTGCCGAACAACTGTCCTCGAACTGGTGCATCCCGACCACGTGGCCGTCGTCGTCCGTAATCTCGGCGATGAACAGCTGGCAGGCGTTGATATCGACCCACAGGAGCTGATTGCGTCCGGGATGCCAGATGGGTCCCTCGCCAAGTTGGTTTTGGGCCGCAATCGCAAGCCGGGCATCAATGATCATCGAGCAAAAGCGGCGTCAAAAGCAGCCACGATGGCGCGGGCGTCCGAAGACACGGCTTCAGCACTCTTGCCGGGCACGTAAATGCTGGTGCCAAGTCCTACACCGACACAACCGGCGTCTGCATATTCGGCGAAGTTGTTCACGCCGGCGCCCCCGACTGCATAAAGCGGCATTTCAGGCGGCAATACCGCCTTGATGGCCTTGATACCGTCCGGACCCAGAACGCTGGCGGGAAACAGTTTGAGCCCCGTTGCGCCCGAGCGGATGGCGCTGAAAGCCTCGGTCGGGGTCAAAACGCCCGGAAAACTCCCAAGACCCTTGCCGGCCGTGTGTGAAATCACTGCCGGATTGGCATCGGGCGAAACGATGAATGTTCCTCCGGCACCGGCCACCGCATCGACATCGTCCGGTGTCAGGACTGTTCCGGCGCCGATCTCGGCCTTGCCGGAGAAAGCAGCCGCGGCCTTGCCGATGCTCTCAAGTGGATCAGGTGAATTAAGAGGGACCTCGATGCGCGTGATGCCGGCCTCGATCAATGCGTCGCAGATATCGAGCACCTCTTCGGGGCGAACCCCACGCAGAATGGCAATTATTTCTCTGTTGCCGGACATTTCTGTCCCTCCAGGATTGGATTTCGCGCTAGGGCGCGATGGATGAGATGACGGTCTTCAGACCTGCAAGGACGGCGCTTTCACCCGACACGATCTGCGCTTTGTGGCCGGCAAGTTCGAGCGCGCGCCGGTAAAGACCGCCAAGGGCCTCGCCGGCGATGACGGGGACCGGCGCGGCGGTTGTCTTGGGCGCACAAGCTGCAATTTCGGCGCCGATCAGCAGACCCGAAAGATAACCGCGGCACCAATCCGGTGACGCGTCCGCAAGCAGGGACCGCGTGCGAACCTGGAACAGGTTCGTCAAAAGCTGGTCGGGATTGCCCAGTGCCTCGTTAACGCCGGTGTCAAAAGCTGAGCTGTCAGCGACGCCATCCTGCTGAACCGGCAGCGAGTGACGCAGCACGGAATGGCTGTTTAAAACGGAGAACATCTCGCCGGTCATTGCGGTTGCAAACCCGATAAGAAGGTCGTTCTCGATCGCGATCCACTTGCTGTGGGTGCCCGGCGTACAGATCGAGCCCCGAAAACCCGGCTGAGCCGACAAAAGACCAAGCACTTGGGTTTCTTCCCCGCGCATCACATCGAACCGGCCGTTCTGCCGGTCGGCAATGCCCGGGACGAGGAAAACGGCCTGTGTGAGCTCATGAGCGGCGGCCCTTGCCGTGTGTCTGGCAAGCTCTGAGAGAGCCGTCGGCGCCTCAAGGTAGGGTGCCTCGACCCAGCCCTGCCGGGAACCCGCCATGCCGCAAATCACGATGGGAACCTCGATGCCGAGTTCCAGATCGGCAATTGCCGCCATCAATGCAGGTTCGAACTGATCGGGGGAAAGCCCGGCGCCACCAACATTGTCGGCGGCATGCCAGACAATGTTCCCGGCATCATTAAGGCCCCAGAGCCTTCGATTGGACGAGCCCCAGTCGATGGCCAAAGATGAAATCGCTTGGGTCACGCTGCCTGCGACCCCTCGCATACGACGAGGTCGCGCAAAAGGCTATCCGTCACCGTCCACTCGAGATGACCTGGCATAAATCCCCCTACTGCCTGCGGCTTGCTTCTAGCGGGCAGGGTGGGGCGCTGGCAATATCATTATTGGAAATGCCCGCAAGCGCGAGGCGGCCGAACGCCCGCAAGTCGCTTGCGAGCCAAGCCCAAGCCGCTTGCGAGCCAAGCTCAAGTCGCAAGTCAGGCACCAGGACCGCAGGGATGCAACCGGCGTCAGTATTTGCGGAAGAGACCCACCAGACGCCCCTGAACCTTGACGCGGTCAGGACCGAATATCCGGGTCTCATAGGCCGGGTTCGCGGCTTCCAGGGCCACCGAATTGCCCTTTTTGCGCAAGCGCTTGAGCGTAGCCTCTTCATCGTCGACCAGCGCAACGACAATATCGCCATTGCCGGCGGTTTCCTGCTTTTTCACCACCACGGTATCGCCATCGAAGATGCCGGCATCGACCATCGAATCCCCGCGCACCTCAAGCGCATAATGCTCCCCGCCGGACACCATTTCGGGGGGCACGCTGATCGAATGGGAATGGGTCTGGATCGCCTCGATCGGTACGCCAGCCGCAATCCGGCCCATGACCGGGATGGAAACAGTACTCGCATTCGAAAATTGCGGAGGCGGCGGGGCAGGCGGAGCCTTGGGCTTGCCGCGATCCCCCTCGATGACGCTCGGTTCGAACTTCGACCGCTTGCCGCCGAGAGACGGGTTCATCGAGTCCGGCAGACGCATCACCTCAAGCGCGCGGGCCCGATTGGGAAGCCTGCGGATGAAGCCGCGTTCCTCGAGCGCTGTGATCAGCCGGTGAATGCCGGACTTCGATTTGAGGTCCAGCGCATCCTTCATCTCGTCAAAGGACGGCGGAATACCGCTTTCCTTCATGCGCTCATGGATGAACATCAGCAATTCATGCTGTTTTCGCGTGAGCATCAGAGGGTCCTTTCAAAGGCAGAATCAGAACAAAGCTCGAACAATAGTACATGTTCGGGTTATGTTCCGCAACTGCAATGCAGGAAAGCCCGGTTTGGCAGGGTCGCTCGCGGCTTGTGGGGGGGCGGGCCCCGGGTTGTTCAGGGACGCCCGTAGGTATCGTCATAACGCACGATATCGTCTTCGCCCAGATAGTCCCCTGTCTGCACCTCGATGAGGATCAGAGGCAGGATGCCCGGGTTCTCGAGCCTGTGTGTGTGCCCGCACGGAATATAGGTCGACTGGTTTGTGGTCAGCAGGATTTCGTCCTCACCATTGACCACGCGTGCGGTGCCGGAGACGACCACCCAATGCTCCGAGCGGTGGTGATGCGATTGAAGGGACAGCTTGGCCCCGGGTTTCACGACAATCCGCTTGATCTTGAATCGGCTGCCCTCTTCAAGAACCGTGTAGGTGCCCCAGGGACGGTGGGCCGTGCGGTGTAGCTTTGCAGCCTCGTGTCCTTGTGCAGAAAGCTGCTTGGCGAGGCCCTTCACGGCCTGATCATGCCCGCGGCGGGCAACCAGCAAGGCATCCGGCGTATCGATGACCAACAGGTCCGAGACACCGACCAGACCGACCAGACGGTCTTCCGCGTGCACGAAACTGTCGCTTGAATTCTCCTGCACCACGGTGCCCGTGATCCGGTTGCCGTTTTCATCCGGCGGCAGGAGCTCGGCATACGAGGTCCAGGACCCCACATCGGTCCAGCCGCAATCAAGCTTCTGGCAGGCGATTCTGTCCGTCTTCTCCATCACGGCGTGGTCGATCGAGATTGCCTCGATCCCGGAGAAGGGATCCATGGGAAACTCGAGCACACTGCTGCCCATCAGATCACTGTGCTTCGCGGTTTCATAGGCCGTTTGCGCGCCGTCGAGTATGTCGGGACAGTGTTTGCCCATGGCGGTCAACATCGTGTCGGCGCGGAAACAGAACATGCCCGCATTCCAAAGATAACGTCCGCTTTCAACGAATTGAGCCGCCGTCGCTTCGTCCGGCTTTTCCTTGAAGCTCACAACTTCGGTGCCGTGGGTTTCAATGTAGCCATAGGCGGTTTCCGGGCGCTCCGGCGTTACGCCAAAAGTCACGATTCGGTCCGATTTTGCCTGTTCGACGGCGCGTTCAACCGCGCCGGCAAATGCAGCCTGATCATGCACAAGATGGTCCGAAGGCATCACCACAAGAATGGCATCGGGCCCGACCGTGGCGTTGAGATGTATGGCGGCCAGCGCGATCGCAGCGGTTGTGTCTCTGGGCGCCGGTTCGAGCAAATATTCGTTGGCAAGCTCTGGCGCTTTCGCATCCGCATAGGCGTCGGCGGTCAGGAACAGCAGGTCGCGATTTGTCACCGTGATCATCCGCTCGGCCCCATCCAGCGAGGCGAGCCGCTCATAGGTGCGCGTGATCAGCGTGCTGCCGTCGGGCAGGGCCAGAAACGGCTTGGGATGGGCTTCTCGCGACAGCGGCCAGAGCCGGGTTCCGGTGCCGCCGCTGATGATGATGGGGAAGAAAGCCACGGTTGCTCCTGACTATTCAGATCCGGTGCTGCGCGTCTCTAGCGCACACTCACGGGGGCATCAATAAAGCCCCTCACGTGAGCGGGTTCAAGGAGATAGGCGGCTCACGGTTAAGTTCTGCCCGGTGGTCACGCCGAAATGCGGGGGCGTCCCGCTCTCAGCAAATCACTGAAATCTGGAGCCCGCCGCCCCACCGCTTGAGCGTTGCTCAATCCAGCTTTCTCTTAACTCGTTTGACCCTTTGAGCGCTGCCAGCGGATGCTCTGGCAACCCTGTCGGTTGACCGGGTGCTGTTCCCAAGCGGTGCCTGTCCATCACATAGCCAAGCCGGAGACCTTGCCCGTATGGCGGCTCAAAATGACCTTAGCGGCATCGCTGCCATGATCGGCGTCGGCCATACGGACTGGCCGGCGGATCACGCCCGCGTCCGCGCCGGTGACAAGCCCCATGATTCCTATGGCTATGCCGCAGCGGCCTTCAACGCTGCGCTCGCAGATGCGGCCATTTCGCGCCAGGATATCGACGGTCTGATCGTCGGCCCGACTATCGCCAATGAACGCATGGGAGAACTCCTCGGGCTCGATGTGCGGTGGGGAGGTCAGGCCGACGCCATGACCGCGGTTCTTGAGGCCGTCGCTGCCATCCGCGCCGGATATTGCGAAGTTGTGGCGCTGGTCTATGGCAATGACCAGCGCTCCGCGGCGGTCAAATATGGAGGACCCGATGCGATGGGCGGGAATGCCTTCCTGTCCTACGTCTACCACGCCCCCTGGGGCTTCACTTCCCAAGGCGCCCTCTACGCCATGATGGCCCGGCGCTATCTCCATGAACGCGGCATGACCGAGGCCGAACTCGGCGAGGTTGCGGTCGCACAACGCCTCGCCGCGAGCCGAAATCCCAACGCGTTGATGCGCGAGCCAATCACTATCGAGGATTACCTTGCGTCCCGCTTTATATGTGAACCGCTCCACCTGTTCGATTATTGCCTGATCAATGATGGCGGGGTGGTGCTGCTCGTCGCAGAGGCCGAAAAGGCCCGCCAGATCAGCCGCAAGCCGGTATCGATAAAAGGGGTGGGTCGTTTCGACCTCAACAAGGGCGCAACCAGCCTCGAGCCACGCCTCACCGATTACTACCATTCTGCCCAGTCGAAAGTGGCAGATCAGGTTTTCGAAATGGCCGGATTGGGTCCACGGGACATGGACGCGCTGCAGATCTATGACAGCTTTTCCCTGCATGTCCCGCTGGCACTGGAAGGTTATGGCTATTGTCGGCCCGGTGAGGCGGGTCGGTTTCTGACCGAGCATGGCATTTCGCTCGACAAGGGCCTGCCGGTGAACACCAGCGGCGGCCATCTGTCCGAGACCTATATGCAGGGCTGGAATCACCAGATCGAGGCAGTCAGGCAGGTTCGGAACGAAGCCGGTGACCGCCAGGTGCCGCAGTGCCGGCACGTCCATTACTCATCGGATGTGGCCGGCAAGGCGATCTCTATCATCTACGGAGCACCATGATGGCAGACGCCCAACCCGTTCTCAGCCTTTACGATGAACCTTTCTGGGCCGCCATGGCCGAGGGCAGGCTCGAGCTCCAAAGTTGTGCTTCATGCGCTCGGTTCCGCTATCCGCCGGCGCCTGTTTGTCCGGATTGCCTCAGCATGGATTATGCCTGGACGCCGGTATCAGGCCGCGGAGAGATCCTGTCCTGGGTGATATTCCACCGCCAGTATTTTGATGATTTTCCACCTCCCTACAACGCGATTGCCGTCCGTCTGGAAGAGGGGCCCATCCTGGTGTCGAACCTTATGGGCATCATGCCGGTAGGCAACTGGATCGGCGAGCCGGTACAACTCACGTGTCGCCAACACGAAGGGCGTCGCCAACATGCCTTTGAGTGGGCCGGCGCCGGGGCAGAGGGAGCCTAGATGATGCAGGAATACGAGACCGAAATTACAACGAAACACGGTCTGATGCCGACGTTTGCCGTGCACCCGGATGGGGAGGGCCCATTTCCTGCGATCCTCTTCTTCATGGACGCCCCTGGCATTCGCGAGGAGTTGCGTGAGATGGCCAGGCGCCTTGCCACGCATGGCTACTACGTCCTGCTTCCGGATCTCTACTATCGACTAGGCCACGTCAGGTTCGATTTACCGCGCCGCGATGATGCGATGTCCCGGGTCATCGGCGCGGCGCTGAACAGCATCGATAATGAGCGGGTGATCGAAGACACTGCCGCGATGCTGATGTTCGTGAGGGCGCAGGCCGAAGTCGCAACCGGTCCGGTTGGGGCGGTCGGGTTTTGCATGTCCGGTCGCTATGTCTGCGCAGCCGCACACGCTTTCCCCGGCCAGTTCGCTGCGGTGGCGTCGCTCTACGGCACGAAGCTGGTGACCGAAGACCAAGGGTCGCCACACCGGCTCTTCAACCCCTCAGGCACGGAATACTATTTCGGGTTCGCCGAAACAGACAGTTCGGCCCCGCCCGAGACCATCGAAACGGTCAGGCAGGCGCTGCAAGTTAGCGGAGCGCCACACACCGTCGACGTCTATCCGGACACGCAGCACGGCTATTGTTTTGCGGCCGGGCGAGCCTATGCCCCGGCGGCCGCCGAACAGACCTGGGAGCGCTTGTTTGACCTGTTCGAACGAACCACCCAGACGGGCCGCCATTAACGGAGAACAGCCCAGCCCCATGCTGCATGCCACCAACTATACCCTGCTCGAGGCGCCAACCCCCGATTGTCCTTTGCCGTTGCGCGTTGCCATGGCGATGACCGGCCGCATTGCTGCGGATTTGGGGGCGAACGTCCTCAGGGTGGAGGGTGGTTGCGGTGATCCGTTGCGATCGGTTGGCGCGCAGGGGAACGATGACGGCGCGCTTTTCAGTTTCCTTTCGGCCCGCAAATCAACGCTGCACATGGCAGAAGTGTCCGGTAGCGCCCTCATGGCTATAGCGGCAGATACCGACGCCGTAATCACCAACAAGGGTCTTGGCGGCGAAGCGCTCGCGCTTCCCAGCGATATCGTGGTCGAGCTGAGTTGTTTCGCCAATGATGATGCGCGCAAGGCCAGTGAGTTCACGGTCGCGGCACTGGCGGGCCTTCTCTCAATGGTGGGCGATCCTGACCGGCAGCCGCTGCGCCTTGCCGGTCATCAGCCGGCCTACGCCCTGGGACTTTCAGCATTTCTGGGGCTTTCGTCCGCCCTGTTCGGCCGTGAGTTCGGCGAGCGCGCCGGTCAGCGGGAGGTCGTGCGAGCCAATTTGATGGATACGATTGTCTGGCTCAACTGGAAAGCGATCCCGATGCCGGGCACTGACGCTGAGCCCCTCATGCGGGCGGGCACAAGCGGCGAATGGCAAGTCGTGCGATGTGCTGATGGTTATGTTGCCATCGTCTATCAGGAAGCCGACTGGGAGCGTCTGTGTAAGGCTTTGAACGACCCGAGGTTAAGCGATCCGGCTCTCGCCTTGCGTGCAGATCGATTGCGCGCATCCAAAAGGGTTGCGGCGCTGATCGAGGACAACTTTACCGACATGTCTCGCGCCGATATCCGGCGTATGGCGCTGGATCATCGTCTGCCCCTCGGTCCTGTCTGGAGCCCCGAAGAACTGTTCGATGACCCTCAATGCACCGAGCGAGATTTTTTCGCCGCAGCCCAGATCGGGTCCGCTCGTGTGCCTGGTCTGCCTCTGCTGATGAACGGGAAACGGCCCGGTCCCGATACCGTTGACGCGGCCATAATCGGGCGTGCGACTCGCTGATGGGTGTTCTCAAGGGTTGCCGTATCCTCGATCTCGGCATCATCACGGCAGGCGCCGCCACTTCCGCTTTGCTGGCCGATTTGGGCGCCGAGGTGATCAAGATCGAATCGCCCAGCTATCGTGATCCCTTCCGGGCCTGGATCCCGGACGGTCCAGCGATGTCAGAAGGCGCGATGTCACCGTTTTTCCGGGCCACGAACCGCAACAAACGTGGGCTCAGCCTCGATCTAAAGCAACCCGCTGGCCGAAAAATCATGCTGCGCCTGGCGGCCAGCTCTCATGGTCTGGTCGAAAACTTCCGGCGCGGGGTGCTGGAGCGCCTCGGCCTTGGATATGAAACGCTCGCTGGCGTTAATCCCGGATTGGTGCTGGGGTCAATCTCCAGCCAGGGCGAGACCGGCCCGGATTCCCATTACGTATCCTACGGCTCAACGCTTGAAGCGGTGGCAGGTATGGCCTGGCACACGGGCTATGATGGCGATGCACCCGTGGTCAGCGGGCGGGACGTCAACTACCCCGATCAGGTTGTTGCGATATTCGCGGCATCGATGATCGTGTCGGCGCTTCATGAGGCGCGCGCAACCGGACAGGGCGCTCACCTCGATCTCTCGCAGCGCGAGCTGACAAGCTATCTCATTGGCGAAACGTTCATTTCGGCCAAAGATGAAGCCGCGCCCAGAATCGGCAACGCGGACGCGCCCTATCTGGTGCAGGACTGCTTTCGATCGGCCGATGGTGAATGGGTCGCGGTGTCGCTGGAACACAGAGACCGCTCGAAACTCCATCAGTTGATCGGAGCGCCTGAAGGTGCTCACGCACAGCAATGCCGGCAGGCCCTTTTGGACTGGATTGGAGCGCGGCAGGGTCACGAAGCGGTCGCGTTGCTCGTGGATGCCGGGATTGCCGCTGCAACGGCCATGACCGGCGATCGCCTGATGAGTGAAACCGCCCGATTGTGGAATATGGCCATTATACCGGGGGGCGATGACGGCGGCTGGTTCAAGGGCTTTCCCGTCCAGCTTGTCAATCAGCCGCTCGCGATCGATCGCGACGCGCCGGAGGTTGGCGCCGACAGCCGAACTATTCTGTCTGAATTGGCGGGCTACACCGACCCGGAAATCGATCAATTCGCCGAGGAAGGCGTAATTGAACTGGCGGACTGAACGCCGGCGGCGCTATCCCGACAGAGCGGTCACACCGGGCTTTATCGTGTCTTTGTGGGCCTGAGCGTAATCCTCGGCCTGCCCGAGCACCCAATCTCGGAATTCACGGACCCGCGGGTCGTTTTCCGCGTGATCGGCATAGGTCAGGTAGTAGGCCTCACCATTGTCGAAGACAAAGTCGAAGGGCGTAACCAGCCGTCCGGTCTCCAGATCGTCGACGATCAGCGCCATTTGGCCCATGGCTACACCCAGCCCTTCCTTGGCCGCCTGATAGGCAAGGCTTGAACTCTCGAAACGCAAACCGCGTTCCGGGTCGACTTGAGCTGCGCCTGCCGCCTCGAGCCAGTCAGCCCAGTCATGCGGGCGCGCAAGCGAGTGCAGGAGCGTGTGCTCGTTGAGATCGTGGACAGCGCCGAGCGGAAGATCTCCATCAATCAAAGCCGGCGCACAAACCGGGACCAGCGCGCTGCCGGCCAGCCGGTGCGCGATCATGCCCTGCCAGTCTCCGCGTCCCATCTGGATAGCGACATCCACATCGCCACTTTCGAGCAGTGTTACCGGCAGAGGCGCCAGGGAGGTCGTGAGCTGAATTTCGCGTTGCGGATATAGCCGGTGAAACAGGGGCAGGAGCGGAACCAGCCAACGCAAGGTGAAGGTCATGGCACAGTGAATGCGCAACGGGCGTTCGCGCCGCGCTGTCAGCAGCCTTTCGGTGGCGGAGTTCACCCTGTCGAACACATCCGTCAGGGCGTGAACGTAATCCTCCGCCTCTTCTGTAATTCGCAGATCGCGGCTGGTTCGTTCGAACAGTTCAAGCCCGAGATAATCCTCAAGCAATTTGATCTGCCGGCTGACTGCGCCGGGGGTGACGTGAAGCTCTTCGGCGGCGCGTGTGAAGCTGACATGCCGGCCCGCGGATTCGAAGGCGCGCAGGGCATTCAGCGGAGGAAGACGGCGGCGCATGGAAGGCTCCATTGTGATCAAAACTCAATAAAGCGTATGATTTGATCGTTTGACGGACAAGCTATTAAGTGAGCATTTTTTGGGCGTTACTGGAGGCGTGCGGGCATGAGGGGTGCCGCGCGGACCGAGTTTATTTCAACTGGGCATTCGGAGTATTCCGGATGGGGCGGGGGCAAGGTTCATGATGAAGCTCTATCACTCCACGCGCTCGCCTTATGTGAGGAAGGCGATGATCGCGATACACGAGGCCGGGCTCGCACATGAGGTTTTGCTCGAAACCATGCGCGTGTCGCCTTCTCGCGACAATCCGGCGCTTTTTGCAGTCAACCCGCTCGGCAAACTGCCCACGCTTGTGCTGGACGATGGCACCGCAATCTTCGATTCAACCGTCATCGTCCATTACCTTGATGTAGTCCGCGGGGACGGGCATCTGCACCCCGACGATCCCGATGCGCGATTTCAGGCGATGCGTGACCACGCCATAGGCGAGGGGCTGATGGGCCTGGTGGTCGATTGGTATTCGGAAAAATTTCGGGACCCGGCCGCCGACACCAATGAGCGCTTCCGGCTCTATGATCTTCGGGTCCGGCTGACCCTCGATGAGCTTGAAACGCAGGCCTCGCGATTGGCCGACACCCGCTTCAACATCGCCCATATCGCGATCGCCTGCGCGCTCGGCTATCTCGATTTCCGCTTCGACGATCTCGATTGGCGGGCCGGGCGGCCTGCGCTGGCCGAACTGGGTGACCATCTCAATGCGCGGCCCTCGGTCGCCGCCACCAAACCATACGACGACATTTGATTATCTTGAGACCTTGGGGGCCTCGTTTATGAGCATTCGCGGCAAGGCATGTATCGCCGGCATTTATGAACATCCTTTGCGCAAGGCGCCGGACAAATCCGTCGCTCAGCTTCATGCGGAAGTGGCGCTGGGAGCGCTGGCGGATGCCGGCCTGACGATTGACGATGTCGATGGCTATTTCTGCGGTGGCGATGCGCCGGGTACTGGTCCGCTTTCGCTCATAGACTATATGAACCTCAACGTCCGCCACGCCGATTCATCGAATATCGGCGGCGCATCCTACATTCTGCATGTGGGGCACGCGGCCGAAGCGATAGCCGCGGGCAAATGCGACGTCGCGCTGATCACGCTGGCCGGGCGGCCACGCTCGGAAGGTCTGTCCAAGGGCATCGTCCCGCGCACCGACAACCCGGTGCAGCCTGATTTTCCCTGGGAATCGCCGATGCGCATGACCACGGTCAATGCCTATGCCATGTGCGCCATGCGCCACATGTACGAATACGGCACCACCTCGGAACAACTGGCCTGGATCAAGGTTGCCGCGTCCCATCACGCCCAGCACAACCCCAACGCGATGCTGCGCGATGTCGTGACGGTCGAGGATGTGGTCAATTCGCCGATGATCGCAGATCCGCTCCACCGCCTCGATTGCTGCGTGGTGTCGGATGGCGGTGGTGCGCTTGTGGTGGTCCGCCCGGAAATCGCAAAGGAACTGAACCGTCCGAAAATCATGGTTCGGGGCGGCGCCGAGGCGGTCAAACATCAGTCAGGCGGGACTTTTGACCTGACCTGGTCGGCCGGTGCGCTTTCCGGGCCGAAAGCGTTCGAGGAAGCCGGGATCACGCCTGACGACATCAAATATGTCTCTGTCTATGACAGCTTCACCTACACCGTCCTCACCCAGCTCGAAGATCTCGGATTTTGCGAGAAAGGCAAGGGCGGCGCTTTCGTCTCGGACGGCAATCTGATCTCGGGTGTCGGCAAACTGCCCTTCAACACCGACGGCGGAGGATTGTGCAACAACCACCCCGTCCATCGCGGCGGCATGACCAAGGTCATCGAGACCGTTCGGCAGTTGAGGGGAGAAGCGCACCCCGCCGTCCAGGTGCCTGGCTGTGACCTGGCGCTCGCGCATGGCACGGGCGGCAATCTCGGCACCCGTCACGGGGCCGCCACACTCATTCTCGAACGGCAGTAGGAGGCGGCGATGGCCGATTTTTCCGATTTGATGATCCACCATCCCGAAACCGCCGAATTCTGGCAGGCGCTGGAGGAAGGGCGGTTCCTGATCCGGTTTTGCGCCGATTGCGAGAAAGCGCACTGGTATCCGCGCGCAATCTGCCCGCATTGCCACAGCGCCCATACTGAATGGCGGGAGGGAAGTGGCGAGGGGAACATCTACTCCTACTCGGTCATGCGCCGGGCGGAGACGCCCTATACCATCGCCTATGTGCGGTTGGACGAAGGCCCGATCCTGATGACCAACATTGTCGACAGCGATCTGGAGGCAATCACCGTCGAGCATCGCGTTCGGCTGGCTTGGGGACACAAGGTCGACGGTCAGACCATGCCGATGTTTGCACTTTCCTGATGCCGCGTCCGAGCTGCCATAACGGTCAGATCAGCCAGGAAGGCCGCACCAGCAGACGGTTCGGGCAAATCCGGTTGCCTTTAGCGCCGTCCGGAATGTGAGCGAATCTCACAAAGGCTTGCAGTTAACTCGTTTGCTTGAATTGCCGGCCTTGTCGATCATCTGAACCACGTTGAGTACAGGGGAAATCATGCCCGCACCGCTAACCAGAACCTTGGCCGGTTTCGTATCCGGTCTCCGCGACGATCACATTCCGGTCCTCGCCACAGAGGCGATATTGACCGGGCTGACCGATGTTGTGGGGGTGATGTTCGCGGGCGTGAATAAGCCAGTTTCCAAATACGCGCTCGCCTTCATCGGCACCCGAGGCCGGGTGGATGGGGCACGGCTTCTACTCGGTGACCAGCGCGCATCCGCCAATGAGGCAGCATTCGTCAACGCGGCAACACTGACCTCCGTCGTGTTCGACGATGTTGCCTTTGGCGGTTGCCACACCAGTGGCATTCTGATGCCTGCGATTTTCGCCGAAGCAGAAGCGATTGGTGCCAGCGGTGCCGATGTGATCCGCGCCTATGCCGCCGGCTACGAGGTCTGGGCCCGCCTCGCGGAGCGCGACCCCGACAGCTACGCCTCCAAAGGCTGGCACGCGACGGCAAATTTCGGCGCCTTCGCCGCAGCGGCGGCCCTGTCCAGTCTTCACCGTCTCGATGAGGACGCCACACTGCGCGCATTGGGCCTTGCCGCGTCAATGACCGGGGGTACCACCGCAGCTTTTGATACCGACGCAACACCGGTTCAGGTCGGGCGCGCCTCGGCTGCCGGCATCATGGCCGTGCGGTTGGCCATGTCGGGGGCGACGGCGCCCGCCGATGCCCTGGAACGGCCTGGCCGGGGCATGTTGGTAGCGCTGTCGCCCAACGGCCGTGTCGATCTCGACACGCCGGTCACCGATCTCGGTATCAAGTGGCGACTGGAGACCATTGGCATTCACTGCAAGCAATATCCTTTCGGCAACATGATGCAGCGCGCGCTCGATGGCATTCTCGACCTCGTGCGCGAACACGATGTCAGACCCGATCAGGTTGCGCGCGTCGAGGCGCTATTGAGCGAGGCCCAGTTCGAGGTCGTCTCCAAATCGCCCTCCGTCACCAGCTTTGTGCCCGGGTTTTCGGTCGGCCTCGCCATGTCGGCGGCAATCATCAACCGGCGTGCCGGCTTTGAGGAACTTCAGCCAGCATTCTACGAGCGCAGCGATGTTCGACAGATGATGGACAAGGTCGAGATGAAGGCCGATGCCGCCATCCCGGCCGACAAGACGCCCAATCTCGGTTTTTCCGGCGCCGTGCGGCTTCATCTCAAGGATAGCCGCGTGCTTGAAAGCGAACCTGTCACCTATGCCCGCGGACACTGGACACGGCGCATGAGTGCCGATGAGCGCAGGGCCAAGTTCCTGGCCTGCAGCGCCGATCATCTCGGCGAGCAAGCTGCCCACCGGCTTTTCGATCAGCTTTGTGATCTTGGGAGCGTACGGGCGATCTCGGATTTGAATACGGTGCCATAGAACGCCGGAGCCGGCATGCGCAGGGAGGCGCGGGCCGGCAGTCGAAACGACGCAAGAACGATAATCAGCAAGAAAGATAACCAGGAGGAGGGAGTTATGTTTCGTCAATTGTCGGGTGCGGTGGCTGCTGCCGCGCTCATCCTGACGCCGTCACTTGCCCATTCGGGGGAAACCCTGGATGCGATCAAGGACAGAGGTGTCATCAAATGCGGTCAGGGCACTGGCTCCATCGGCTTTGGCTACGCCAACGACGATGGCGAGTGGGTCGGCATGAACGCCGATTTCTGCCATGCCTTTGCCGCAGCCGTTTTCGGTGACCCCGCCAAGGTCGAATTCGTATCCCTGACGGCGCAACAGCGATTTGCGGCGGTGCAGACCGGCGAAGTCGATTTGATTTCGGGCAACACCACCCATACGCTGAGCCGCGACACGACGGTGGGCCTGAACTTTGCACCACCTTTCATGTATGACGGCCAGGGTCTGATGGTGCCCAAATCGCTCAACGTCACCAGTGCACTCGATCTCGACGGCGCCACGCTGTGTCTGCAGCCTGGCACCACCACCGAGCTCAACATCACGGACTTCTTCCGCAAGAACGGCATGACCTTCACACCGGTGGTGATTGAAAGCGTGCAGGAAGTCCGCGCGGCCTTCTTCTCGGGTCGATGCGATGTCTACACCACAGACGCGTCCTTGCTGGCCGCCGCCCGCGTGGCATCCCCGGCACCGGATGACTTCATGGTCCTGCCCGAGCGCATCTCCAAGGAACCGCTGGCCCCGCTGGTACGCCACGGGGATGACGAGTGGTATGACATTGTCAAATGGACGGTGAACACCGTCATTCAGGCCGAGGAATACGGCATCACCCAGGCTAATGTGGACAGCTTCCTCGAATCCGAGGATCCGGCGATCCGCCGCTTCCTGGGCGTGGAACCTGGTCTCGGTGAGGCGCTCGGCCTTGACGACAAATTCGCCTACAACGTGATCAAGGCGGTCGGCAATTACGGTGAGATCTACGAAAAGTGGGTCGGGCCCGACTCCGTTCTCGAGCTCGAGAGAGGTCTCAACAACCTGTGGACCGAAGGCGGCCTGATGTACGCCCCGCCGTTCCGTTGATCGGCGACACGTGACCTGAGTGCCGGCGGCAGCCGATGCCGCCGGTCCTGGCGGGCCTCTTGGGAAACCGCAATCGCAATGCCCGGACCCGCATTCCGCCCGAGATCGGGCGCACCCGATTCTCTGCATTTCCGACAGCAATGCCGGAGGCGCCAAGCCGGTGCTCAACACCGGTTCTGCATAGCCAGGCCAGGCTTATGGAGAACACAACAATGAAGACCAGATATTACCTTCCGGTCGCAGCGGCCTTTTTGGTCCTTGCGCCCGCTATTGCCCAAGCCGGGCAAACCTTCGACGCCGTGAAGGATCGAGATCTTGTCCGCTGCGGCACGCCGCAGGGTACCGTCGGTTTCGGTTATCCGGATGACAGTGGCAGCTTTATCGGGATGAACCCCGATTTCTGCCATGCCTTCGCCGCGGCAACGCTCGGCGATGCCAGCAAGGCCGAGATGGTCTCGCTGACGTCCCAGACGCGGTTTCCGGCCCTTCAGACCGGGGAAATCGACGTGCTGATCTCCAACACAACCAACACCTTGACCCGCGATGCAACGCTCGGGATCAATTTCGGTGCCACCAATTTCTATGACGGGCAGGGGATGATGGTCCCCAAATCGCTCGCGATTTCTTCGGCAACCGAGCTCGACGGCGCGACTGTCTGTGTACAGCCGGGCACGACCACCGAGTTGAACCTCAACGACTACTTCCTCGCGAACAACATGACGTTCAACCCGCTCGTCATCGAAAGCGTGGCGGAGGTGCGAGAGGCATTCTTCTCAGGACGGTGCGATGTCTATTCAACGGACAGTTCGTTGTTGGCGGCCGCGCGCGTGGCGTCACCGGCACCCGACGACTTCATGATCCTGCCCGAGCGTATCTCCAAGGAGCCGCTGGCACCGCTGGTCCGTCAGGGCGACGATGAATGGCTCGATATTGTTTCCTGGACGATCTACGCCACCATGCAGGCGGAGGAATACGGGATCAATCAGGCCAATGTTGACGACTTCCTTGATTCCGATGACCCGGCGATCCGCCGCTTCCTCGGTGTAGAACCCGGCCTCGGCGAAGCGCTCGGGGTCGATGACAAGTTCGCCTATAATGTCGTCAAGCAGGTGGGCAACTACGCCGACATCTACAATCGCTGGGTTGGACCCGACACCGCGCTCGAGCTCGACAGAGGGCTCAATGAACTGTGGACCAATGGCGGGCTGCTCTACAATCCGCCGTTCCGTTGATCCGCAATGATCACCGGTGCGCAGACTTCGGCTTTGCGCACCGGTCTGAAACACGGCGCTCAAACGTCACAACTCACCAAGACCGGGACCTTCAGGCGCCATGACGCAACTAACCGGATCAGCAACGCCCCTGCGAAACCAGCCACGGCGCGGTCAGCGCCACGGCCTTTGGGGGTTCTGGTACGACGAATTTATCCGCTCCCTGATCATCCAGGCGCTGGTTTTCGGCACGGTCGTGCTGGTCTTCGGCTTTTTCGCCAAGAATGCCATCGACAACATGAACCACGTTGGCATCACTTCGGGATTCGACTTTCTTTCGCGGTCAGCGAATTTTGCCATCGGCGAGTCGATGTTCGAGTACCAGTCTTCGGACAGCTACGGCCAGGCCGTCCTCGTGGGGCTTGCGAACACGATCAAGGTCTCTTTTCTCGGCTGCGTCTTTGCCACGCTCATCGGCACCGTTCTCGGGGTGATGCGGCTCAGCACCAATCCGCTGTTGCGCGGCCTCGTTCAATCCTATGTTGAGACCATCCGTAACATCCCGCTGCTTTTGCAGCTGTTTTTCTGGTACGCGATCATCCTCAACCTGTTTCCCGGTCCGCGCGTGGCGCTCAACCCCTTGCCGGGTACGTTCTTGTCCAATCGCGGCATCGTCGTGCCGGCGCTGACCTGGTCGAACGGATGGCTGTGGCTCATCGGCTTCGCGCTGATGGCCGCCGGCGTTTTTGCCGTGTACATGATCAATCATCGTCACCGCGAAAGAACAGGGCAGCAACGCCGCACCTGGCCGATCAACCTGGCCTTGATGATTGGGGTGCCAGCCGCTCTTCTGCTCTCCGGGCAATGGATCGGCATCGAACTGCCCGCGCTTTCCGGATTCAACTTCAAAGGTGGCGCGACCCTGTCACCCGAATTCGCAGCACTCCTGATCGGGCTGACGCTCTATTCCGCGGCGCTCATTTCGGAGATCG
The DNA here is from genome assembly GCF_000429865.1 of Cucumibacter marinus DSM 18995. GTDB lineage: Bacteria > Pseudomonadota > Alphaproteobacteria > Rhizobiales > Devosiaceae > Cucumibacter > Cucumibacter marinus. The sequence goes on along the minus strand of NZ_AUCR01000001.1, from coordinate 216,633 downwards.
TCCGCTCCGGCATCCAGTCTGTGTCGGCCGGCCAACGCGAGGCGGCCTATTCGGTGGGTTTGAGCTGGAGCCAGACCATGCGTCTTGTGATCCTGCCGCAGGCCCTGCGTGTTGTCGTGCCGCCGATCACCTCGATCTATCTGGCGCTCACCAAGAACTCGTCGCTTGCCGTTGCCATCGGCTATCCGGATCTCGTCAGCGTCGTGAACACGACAATGAACCAGACCGGGCAGGCGGTGGAGAATATCGCCATCCTCATGAGCGCCTATCTGACCCTTTCGATCGGGATCTCGCTGTTCATGAACTGGTACAACGCCCATGTGGCGATCCGGGAGAACTAGGTAATGAGCAATCGGCCAATCGCCATGGTCCGCGAATCGCTGGTTCCTGAAATGCGTCCTCCTCCCAGCGCCGTCGGCTTTGGCGCAAAGGTTCAGCGGGCATTCTTTTCGAGCTGGCTGAACACCTCGATCACCCTGGTTTGCCTTGTTGCCATCGGGTTTGCGGCAAACTTCATCCTCAATTGGGGTATCCTGAATGCCATCTGGGTGGGCGATGGTGAGACCTGCCGCGCCAACGCGCATGCCGGCGCCTGCTGGGCTTTTGTCTGGGCCAAAATGCGCTTCATGTTCTTTGGTTTCTATCCGCCGGAAGAGCACTGGCGCCTGATCCTGGTCATGGTCATCACGCTGGCCATACTCGTGGCATCGGCACAGCCCCGGTTCTGGAAGCGCTGGCTGGCTTATGCCTGGCTGACCGCGGTGCCCGCGGTCTTCATCCTCATCAATGGCGGCATCCTCGGTCTCAGCTATCAGCCTACCCGGGTCTGGGGCGGCCTGCCTTTGACCCTGCTGCTGGCGGTGGTGGGGCTCGCCTTTGGCTTTCCGCTGGGCATTTTGCTTGCGCTGGGGCGCCGGTCGAAAATGCCGCTGATCCGCAATCTTTGCGTCCTCTATATCGAAACGCTGCGCGGTGTGCCGCTGATCACCATCCTGTTCATGTCCTCCGTCCTGTTCCCGCTTTTGCTGCCCGAGGGCGCGGTGGTCGACAAGCTGCTGCGCGCGCAGGTTGCACTGATCATCTTTGCCGCGGCCTTCATCGCCGAGGTTGTGCGCGGCGGCCTGCAGGCTTTGCCCAAGGGGCAGTACGAAGCCGCGGATTCCCTGGGCCTCGGCTATTCCCTCAAGATGCGCAAGATCATCCTGCCTCAGGCGCTCAAGGTCGTCATTCCGGCGCTCGTCAATATCGCTATCGGTTTCTTCAAGGATACATCGCTTGTCATCATCATCGGGCTGTTCGATTTCCTGACCACCGTCAAAGCCACGCTCAACGACGGGGATTGGCTCGGAATCCATATCGAAGCCTATCTCTTCGCGGCGCTCATCTATTTCATCTTCTGCTTCAGTTTTTCACGCTATTCCATTTGGCTGGAAAAGGAAGTTGCGCCGGAGAGGATACGTTGAGCGGATCGCGCACCCGGTATTTCGTCGAGTATCGCGACGATGTCCGCATTGACACTGTCGCTGAAGGTCAGGGCGACCTGATCGTGGTTCTGCCTTCGGCCAATCGCGCCTCCACCGACATGGATGATTTCGCCACCCTTCTGGCGGGGCAAGGGTTCCGGGTGCTGAGGCCTCAACCGCGCGGCATGGAGCGAACCAGTGCGCCGCTTGAAGGGATGACCCTGCGCGACCTCGCCGACGATGTGGCTGCTGTCATCGAGCATGAGGGGGCGGGCCCCGCCATCGTACTCGGTCACGCCTATGGCAACTGGATTGCCCGGATGGTGGCCGCTGCGCATCCGGGGGCGGTACGCGGAGTGGTGCTGGCAGCCGCCTCATGCCTCGCTCCGCCCAACTGGGTTGTCGACTGCTTTCGAATTCTGGTTTCGCCTCAGGCGACACACGATGATCGCCGCGACGCCCTGCGCAGGGCGTTTTTTGCACCTGGCCACGATCCGGAGATCATGGTGGAGGGCTTTCACCCCGCGCTTATCGGCTTTTATGACGCCGCCAATCGCGCAATTCCCAAACAGGTTTGGTGGCCGGCCGGATCGGCGCCCATTCTCGATCTGCAGGGGGCTCTGGACCCCTGGCGCCCGGCCGACACCCGCAACGAAATTCGCGATGCGCTGGGCGACCGCGTCACCATTGAGGTGATCGCCGGGCTCAGCCACGCGCTGATGTTGGAGGAACCCGAGCCTGTCGCGCAGGCCATCCGGCAGTGGGCCGACGACCTTGATGCTTGAGCATAGTTCAACCTTCGGGCCGGTTATCTCGTTTGACCAGATCATGGCGCACAGCGGAAACTCCACTCGACATTCAACAGCCATCGGGACGCCATCAAGGTGACCACAGCACTGGACATCGCTGACGGCATTGCAACGGTCACGCTCAACCGGCCCGAGGCCCTGAATGCCATCGATCCGGAAACCCAGAGCGAGCTTGCGGCCATCTGGGCGCGGATCGATAGCGACCCGGCCATACGCGTGGGGATCGTCACCGGTGCCGGGAACAAAGCCTTCTCGACCGGCGCCGACCTCAAAAAGACCCGGCAAGCCGATGCGCCCTTCGCCGCATCCATCTTCGGTGATGAGCCAGATTTCAACCCGGTCGACGGGATGGACATCGCCAAACCGATGATCGCGGCCATCAATGGCTACGCGCTTGGCGGCGGTCTCGAAATGGCGCTTGCCTGCGATATCCGCATCGCCAGTGAGAACGCCCGCTTTGGCCTGCCCGAGGTCACGGTCGGCACCATACCGGGTGCAGGTGGCACGCAGCGCTTCGCCCGCATTGTCGGGCAGTCCAATGCCATGCGAATGCTCCTCACCGGCGACATCATCGAGGCGGATGAAGCCTTGCGGATCGGGCTGGTGAGCGCTGTGGTGGCGCCCGGCCAACTGATAGGGGCTGCACGGGATATCGCCACCCGGATCGCGGCGAACGCACCACTTGCGGTCCGTGCAGTCAAACGACTGGCATTGGCCGGAGCAGACATGTCTCTCGACGCTGGTCTCATGGCTGAGCGGCAGGCCTGGGGCCTGATCCGTGATACTGAAGACAGGGCAGAGGGCAGGGCGGCCTTCGCCGAAAAACGAAGCCCGGAATTCAAGGGGCGCTAGGCGTCCCGACACCAAACGGAAGACTGATGATCAACAAGCAAGTCGCCTCGATGCAAGAGGCCATGGCCGGAATAGCGGACGGCTCCAGCGTTCTCGTCGGCGGGTTCGGCGCGGTTGGCCAGCCCAATATTCTCATCGAGGCGCTGGCCGAACACGGCGCGCGTGATCTTACGATCATCGCCAATAATGCCGGTTTTGATCCCGATATCGGCCTTCCCGTGCTGATGAAGCGCGGCCTTGTCCGCAAGATCGTCTGCAGCTTTCCCCGCGGATCGAGCGTCTTCGACGAGCTTTATCAGGCGGGCCGCATTGAGCTTGAAGTTGTACCCCAAGGGACGCTTGCCGAACGTATCCGTGCCGCAGGGGCGGGTATTCCGGCGTTTTTCACGCCAACATCGGCGGGCACCCAGCTCGCCCGTGGCAAGGAGACCCGCGAAATCGACGGTCGCACCTATGTGCTCGAACATGCCTTGCCGGGCGATGTCGCTCTGGTCGAAGCCTGGAACGCCGACCGTTGGGGCAATCTGACTTATCGCGGCAGCGGACGAAACTTCAACGCGGTCATGGCGATGGCGGCAAAGTGCACCATCGTTCAGGCACAGCACATCGTCGAGCTTGGTGCGATTGAGCCTGACGACGTGATGACCCCTTCGATCTTTGTTGATCGGGTGATCCACCGACCCTGCGGCGATCCGCCAATCGCCGCCATCGCAAGCTGAGAGGCGATCATGACCGACACCATTCAACGCCTCTCCAAGCCCGACATGGCGCGCCGTGCCGCCGCTGATATCCCTGAGGGCTGGTATGTCAATCTCGGTATCGGCCTGCCGACCATGATTGCCGACAGCATCCCCGATGGACGGGAGGTGATCCTTCATTCTGAGAACGGCATTCTCGGCATGGGACCGCTGGCGACGGCCGAAAATGTCGATCCCTGGATGGTCAATGCAGGCAAGCAGAACGTCACGCTCGTCAAAGGCGCCGCGCTGTTCCATCACGCGGACAGCTTCGCGATGATCAGGGGCGGACATATCGATTTATGTGTTCTGGGCGCCTTCGAAGTCGCCGAGAATGGCGATATCGCCAACTGGACGACATCGCAAAACGACAGGGTTCCGGCGGTCGGCGGCGCCATGGACCTTGCGGCTGGCGCCCGCAATCTCTGGGTGATGACCACTCACACCACAAAGACCGGCGAACCCAAGCTTGTCGAGCGTTGCACCTACCCTTTGACGTCCTCAGGCGTCGTCAACCGCATCTACACCGATCTGGCCGTGATCGAGGTCACTGCCAGCGGTTTCGAGGTCATTGAGATGGTGGACGGCCTGTCGAGGGATGAGTTGCAGTCAAAAACCGGCGCAGGATTGACCTTCAGGGCGTAAGGAACCCCGCGCCGGTAGGGCCGGGGTCAGATGTCGGCCACGGCCAGTTGCAGCATGTCACGGACCTGCCCGGCGATTTCGCCGAGGGCCGGGTTGTCGACGGCCTGCATGGAGGCGACAGGGTCGACCGCGCTGACCTCAATGGCGCCGCCCGTATCGCGAACGATCACATTGCAGGGCAGCATCGCACCGATCTTCGGTTCTGCACCGATCGCCTTGAACGCCATCGGCGGGTTGCAGGCCCCCAGAATGAGGTAGGGCGGCAGATCCTCGTCGAGCTTCTTCTTCATCGTCGCCTTGACGTCGATTTCGGTCAGCACACCGAATCCTTTGCCGGCCAGGGCCTCGCGGGTGCGGGCAACGATGTCGTCGAAATCTTCGCCTTCAAAACGGCGGTCAAAGCTGTAGCCCATCGGGAATCTCCTCTACGGTTCCCGATGAATATTAGGATTTTCTAATATAGGTTCAAGGGCCGAAACGAAATTTCGAACCCTTGTGAGGTGGGGTCAGGCGTCCGAAGAGGGCTGCCTGCGCAGATCGACTTCCGCGGAAATGACCAGCATGGCCGATTTCCAGGCGACGAACGCCAGAATTGGCACGATGATGACGCCGCCGGCCACGTCCATCCAGAGGTTGAAATGCATCATGCCGGCCATGGCCCATCCGGTGGCCATGACCACCATCCACAACAGGCCATTGATGAACAGGATGATGCTCGCAACGGTCACATAGAAGCCGAAGTCGAGCTTGGGCGTCGCCTGACCATTTGTGGTCGGGACGTTTTCAACGCCGTCGGGCGCAGGAATTTTATTCATGAGAGTATCCGGATCACGGAGGGCACCGCGCCGTCCGCTGGTTTTGCTCTGCGCCCGGATTGGGGCAAATCGAGGGCCGGATCTTCCGGCCCCCGATCGCTGCGTCACTATAGCACCGGCATCAATCGGCAAGTGGCGGCAAAGCGCGGCCAGTCCTTGTTTTCGCGCTCGGTCCAGCCCGCTTCGGCAACCGCCGAAAGGCGCGGATAGACCATGTGGTTGAACTGGTGCCGGTTGTTGATGGTCTCCGACCACATGCAGCACTGCACGCCTTTGAGCTTATGGGCCAGGTGCTCTGGGAACTCACCGGCGGCCTCATAGGTATAGGCGTGTTCGGGCGAGGACAGCCCGGCCCAGCTCAGCCCCGGTTCCATCCAGGCTTCGTCCTGGGCCATGTCGAGATAATAGGCCTGTCCCGGTGCCATGACGACGTCATAGCCTTCCGCGGCGAGGTCCGGGCCCTTTTCGGGCTTTTGCCAAGCCACCAGCAAACTGCCTTCGCGCTCAATGCCGCCGCCATGGGAGACTTCGTCCCAGCCGGCAGTCTTTTTGCCGAGCTTCTTGAGCATCACCTGTGTCTTCTTGAGGAAGTATGATTGCAGCGCGGAGGTGTCCTGCAGCCGTTCCTTCTGCATCAACTCACGGGCTTTGGGCGATTCCATCCAGGCCGTGTGCTCGACCTCGTCGCCGCCAAGATGAATATGCGGGGAGGGGAACAGGTCCGCCAACTCGGTCAGAACCTTTTCCATGAAGTCGTAGCTGGCCTCAACGCCCGGATTGAGAGAATTGTTGGGATAGCCTTGGACCGAATAATAGGCCGCCTCCGGCTCACCGGGATCGGCCAGTTCGGGATAGGCCGAAATCGCCGCATGGCAATGCCCAGGCACATCGACTTCCGGCACAACTTCGATGCACAGGCTGTCGGCCTGCTCAACGAGGGTGCGGATCTCGTCCTGGGTGTAGAACCCGCCCGATTTTTCCATACCGGCGCCAAATTGCGGCAGCACCGGCCCGTCGGCACTGGCGAAGGCTGCGGTTTCGGTCAGCTTGGGCAGGGATTTGATCTCGACGCGCCAGCCTTCGTCGTCGGTCAGATGCCAGTGGAACACGTTCATCTTGTTCCAGGCGAGAATGTCGACGAACCGCTCGACCCAGTCGATGGGATAGAAGAAGCGGGAGACGTCGAGATGCGCGCCCCGCCAGCCATAGCGCGGCGCATCGCTAGTTGTTCCGGCAGTCGGAAAGGCGAACTTGCCCGGTTCCTTGCGCGCACCCGCCAGCATCTGGCACAGCGCGATCAATCCATATTGGAGACCCGCACGCGCCGCGCTTTCGAGCGTGGGGCCGGTATCAGCAAAGGAGAGACGATAGGCTTCCTCGCCGAGATCGGCAGCGGTTTTGAACGTCACGGCATAGCCGCCGTCAAAGGGCTGCGTCGCGAGCAGATCTGGCATGTCCGGGAACAGGCGCCGCGCCAGTGCTGCGACCGTCGCCAGTGGGCGCTCGACGTCCGGTGAGGTTCCCTCAGCCGGGCAGATCGCGACCGGCAGGTCAGAGGTCGTCCCCGTGATCTCGATGGCATTCGGCCAGGGAATCAGCGAAACGGGCACGGTGACATTTCCCTCGGGAATGAGGACGGGCGCGAAGGGCGCCGCACCGCCGCCATGGATCAGATCGCCCGTGGTGACTGCTTCGCGGCCGCCATCGGCGAGTTCGATCCAGCCGCTGCGCGCACCGTCGGAACGGTGCTTGGGCGGCAACATCAGATCATAGATCTTGAACTCCCAGTGCTCGCCGGGCTGAAGGGAAACTGGGCCATTAACGGGCGCGTATTCAAGAAAGCTGCCGACCCGGCGCTTGATCTCGCCACCTTCGCACCGATGTTCGGGTTTGGGGAAGGCGATGGCGGTCATACACAGCGATGAAATGGATTTCGGTTGAGCGGTGGCATTGGTTAGTGTGACTGTGTAATAGCCGTGGTCCGGTGCATCGGGGTCCCAACGCATGTCCAGGCGGCAATGATCGAACGGCATGAATTACCTCGGTCTGGGATCGGTCTCACAATAAAAAGCCGGCGGGCGCCGGCAGCTCTCAAACAGGCGGACGCTAGCACAGTCATCTCGCCGCGCGACACAAGGAAAATGGATTCATGCCCGATATGTTGGTGCCGCTCTATCGATCCGGCGAATGGAAAGACCGCAAGGCTGCGCTGGCCGAAAACGGCATCGCGATCCGCAATGCGATAGCGCCAGAGAGGGCGCCCGTCGTGAAGTGGATCTATGAACGGTTCGGCGATCGTTGGGCCTCGGAAGCTGAATGCGCATTCTCGAAGACGCCGACGACCATTCTGGTGGCCCAGAGAGGCGCGGAGATGCTGGGCTTCGCGTGCTTCGACACAACGGCGCTCGGGTTTTTCGGCCCGACTGGCGTCGACGAGAAGCAAGAAGGGCAGGGTATCGGCACAGCATTGCTGATCGAAACCCTGAAGGCCATGCAGGCACGTGGCTATGCCTACGGTGTGATCGGCGGGGCCGGTCCGGTCGGCTTCTACGAACGGGTGGTCAATGCAATCGCGATCCCCGATTCAGTGCCCGGCATCTACGCCGACATTCTGCGCCTTCCCCAGGATGCAGAATAGCTGACCTCTTCAGTGCGAAGGATTCAGCTCGATGACTGATACAGGGGTGCCCTCGGGCATGCCGGGATCATCCTCGGCCTGCACGATCAGGCAGTCTGCGGCTGCCAGTGAGGTCAGATGAGCACTGTCGGTTTGCAGGAGCGGTTCGACGGCAAGTCCGTCTGCAGTCTCGACAGTGCGGGCCCGGAGAAAGTGCCGGCGGAAACCGTTTGCCGGAAGGTCTCCCGTCAGGGGCAACCTGCGCTGCCCATCCCGCGGTGCTGGTGATCCAGCCAGCGCCCGCAACGCCGGAATGGCTGCGACCCTCGCGGTGACCAGCGCAGAGACTGGGTTTCCAGGCAGGCCGAACACCAGCTTGTCCCCGAGATTGCCGACCATGAGCGGCTTGCCCGGCCGCATTTTGAGCTTCCAGAAGTCGAGCGTCACTCCCGCCGATTCAAGCGCGGGTTTCACAAAGTCCCGTTCCCCGACGCTGGCGCCGCCAATGGTGAAAACCACATCTGAGAGAGAAAGCGCGCGTTCGATGGCCTCCTGCAGGACAACGGGGTCGTCCTTCACGATTCCGAGGTCGGCTATGTGGGAACCGAAAGGGCGCAACAGCGCCGTCAACGCAAGCGCGTTGGAAGCCACGATCTGGTCGGGTCCAGGTCTGGTACCGATTGGCACGAGTTCGTCGCCGGTCGAGATGATCGATATCCGCGGCAGGCGGTGAACCGTTGCCGTGTCATGGCCGGACGCGGCCATCAGCGCCAGGCCCGCCGGGCCGAGCAAGGACCGGGCGTCAATCAGGGTATCGCCTTCGGCAAAATCACTCCCGCGCCGGCGGATGTTCTGGCCGACGCTCGGAGCAGCATCGAGCCGAACGGAATCCCCGTCGGCTTGCACCTTCTCCTGCATCACCACGGCATCCGCGCCATTCGGAACCGGCGCACCGGTAAAGATACGCACCGCTTCCCCCGGGCCTACTTCGCCTTCGAATCCTGATCCAGCCTCAGAACGGCCAATCACTCGAAGGGGCGTGTCCGCCTGGTCTTGGGCCCGCACCGCGTAGCCGTCCATTGCAGACGCATCGAAGCGTGGGTTGTCGAGGTGGGCGGACACGGGGCCGGTCAGAAAGTGGCCTGCCGCATCCGCGAGCGGGACGGTCTGTGCGGGCAGGGGGCGCGCCAGCCTCAGAATACGGTCAATGGCCTCATCGACATCGATCATTTGCCAGACACGCGCTGGAAATCGCCGGACTTGCCGCCGGATTTCTGTTCGAGTTGCACGGGGCCGATCACCATCGCCTTGTCGAGCGCCTTGGCCATATCATAGAGCGTCAACGCGGCAACAGAAGCCGCAGTCAGCGCTTCCATCTCTACACCGGTTTGCCCGCGCGTTTTGACAAGGGCCGAAATGGCAAAGCCGTTTTCGGTCGACTCGATGTCAATTTCAACTTTGGTGAGGGGCAGGGGATGGCAGAGCGGGATCAGATCTGAGGCTTTTTTGGCAGCCATGATCCCGGCCAGCCGGGCGGCGCCCAGCGCATCGCCTTTCTTGAGGTTGCCGTCGCGGATGGCGCGAGCAGCCTCCGCCGACATCGCAATGCGAGCGGTCGCGATTGCCTTGCGTTCGGTGACGTCCTTGCCGCCTACATCGACCATGTGGGCGCTGCCGTCCGGTCTTAGATGCGTAAGTCCGCTCTCATCCGGCATGGGCCGCTTCTGCCTCGCCATTGAGCAGCACCCGCGTTGCCGCCTCCACATCGGGCTGCCGCATCAGGCTCTCGCCTACAAGGAATGTCTGAACGCCGCAATGGTCGCGCAGGGCAGAGATATCTCCAAAGGAGAAGATCCCGCTTTCGGACACGAGCAACGTGTCATCATCGACCATATCAGCCAGGGCGAGCGTCGTATCGAGCCGGGTTTCGAAGGTCCTGAGATCGCGGTTATTGATCCCGATCAGCGGTGCCTCGAGTGCCAGCGCGCGCTCCATCTCGGGGGCGTCATGCACTTCGATCAGTGCGTCGATGCCCCACTCATCGGCAGCCTCCATCAGCCGGCGCGCATCGTCGTCATCGACGCTGGCCAGAATGATAAGAATGGCATCGGCGCCCCAGGCGCGTGCTTCGGCGACCTGATAGGCCTCGAACATGAAGTCCTTGCGCAAGGCCGGCAGACCGGTCGCGGCACGGGCCGCGGTCAGGAACTCCGGCGCGCCCTGGAAACTCGGGGAATCCGTCAGTACGGATAGACAAGCCGCGCCGCCCGCCTGATAGGCAGCGGCGAGGGCCGGGGGATCAAAGTCTTCCCGGATCAACCCCTTGGAAGGACTCGCCTTTTTCACTTCCGCAATAAGCCCGATTTCTCCGTCTGCACGCTTGTTGCGCAGGGCATCCAGAAAACCGCGCGGCGCGTCAGCGTCTTTGGCGCGAGCGGAGATCTCTGCCATCGGCACAGCCGACTTGGCCGCCTCGATCTCCTCGCGCTTATACGCCTCGATGCGGGAAAGAATGTCGCTCATTGCGCCGCATCCTGGGAGGTCGAAACCAGGCGTTCAAGGGTGAGCCGCGCCGCGCCCGTATCGATCAGGTCAGCGGCGAGCGCAGCGCCTTCGCTCAAGGAGTTGACTTTGCCCGCGATCAATAGCGCGGCGGCAGCGTTGAAAATCACGATATCCCGGTAGGCGTTGCGTTCCCCATCAAGGATCGCGCGCAACGCAGCCGCATTTTCTTCGGGCGTGCCGCCCTTGAGGTCGCTCAGATCGGCGATTTCAATACCGATATCGGCAGGTGCGATCTCGAATTCGCGCACGGCGCCATCCTCGACCGCGGCGACCTGGGTAGGGCCGGTGGTCGAGATTTCATCGAGGCCGGAATGACCGTGGACAACCCAGGCACTGGTCGCACCGTTCTCCAAAAGGGCGTCGGCAACGGGCCGCACCCATTCAGGCGCAAACACACCGAGCAGAAAGCGCTTCACGCCCGCCGGATTTGATTGTGGCCCGAGCAGATTGAAGATGGTGCGGATACCCATTTCGGCCCGCACGGGACCTACAAACCGCATCGCGGGGTGATGGTTGGGGGCAAACATGAATCCGATGCCGGCCTCGCGGATGCAGCGCGCGATTCCTTCGGCCGGCAGGTCGAGCTCGACGCCCAGCACTTTGAGGGCCTCGGCAGATCCTGAATTCGAACTCAGCGCGCGATTGCCGTGCTTCGCGATGGGAACGCCGGCAGCCGCCGCGATGAATGCGGTTGCTGTCGAGATGTTGTAGGTCCCCGAGCCGTCGCCGCCCGTGCCCACAATATCCATGGCGTCATCCGGCGCATCGACCGGGATCATCTTTTCGCGCATGATCGCGACGGCACTGGCGATTTCGCCGGCGGTCTCGCCCTTGGTGCGCAGGCCCATGAGAAACGCGCCGATCTGTGCCGGGGTCGCTTCGCCGCCCATGATGGTGGACATCACCGCGCGCATATCGTCGGTGGACAGTTCTTGACCCGCCGCGATGGCGTTGAGGGTGGCGCTCATATTCATGGCCAATCTCCCGTCAGGCGGCGTGGGCGGTGTTGAAATCGCCGGCCAGCTCCATGAAGTTTTTGAGGATCTGATGTCCGTTCTCGGACGCGATGCTTTCGGGGTGGAACTGCACGCCGTAAAGCGGTTCCGAGATGTGTTCGAGCCCCATGATCAGACCGTCGTCCGAAGTCGCAGTGACGATCAACTCCGCGGGCAAGCTCTCGCGTTCGACGGTCAGCGAATGATAGCGCGTCGCGACGAAGCCGTCATTGAGCCCCCGGAACAGACCGCGCCCATTATGGCTGATCCGGCTGGTCTTGCCATGCATGAGCTTTGGCGCGCGGATGACCTTTCCGCCAAGCGCCTGGGCGATCGACTGGTGTCCGAGACAGACCCCCAGGATCGGAATGCGATTGCGAAAGCGCGAAACGAGATCGAGGCAGATACCGGCCTCGTTCGGCGTACAGGGGCCTGGCGACAGCACAATGGCTTCGGGCGCCATCTCGGCAATATCATCCAGAGCGATCTTGTCGTTGCGTTGAACAACGGGCTCCGCACCCAATTCCCCGAGGAAATGCACGAGGTTGTAGGTGAAGCTGTCATAGTTATCGATGAACAGGAGGCGCATGGCCCAATCCCCTTATTGCCCGACCCCGGCCTCACCGGCATAGCGTAGCGCTTCCTCGGCGGCGCTGAAAAGGGCGCGGGCCTTGTTTTCGCATTCGAGCTGCTCAAGTTCCGGCTGACTGTCGGCAACGATCCCGGCGCCCGCCTGCACATAGAGCTTGTTGTCCTTGAGGATCGCGGTGCGCAGCACGATACAGGTGTCCATCCACCCATCGGCCGCGAAATACCCGACACACCCGGCATAAATGCCGCGGCGGTCGCGTTCGAGCTCGTCGATGATCTCCATGGCGCGCACCTTGGGGGCACCCGATACCGTGCCTGCAGGGAAGCCCGCGGTCAGTGCATCGATCATGTCATATTTCGGATCGAGCGCGCCCTCGACGTTCGAGACGATGTGCATGACATGCGAATAGTACTCGAGGAAGAATTTGTCAGTGACCTCGACCGTACCAATCTTGGCGACCCTTCCTACGTCGTTTCGACCCAGATCGAGCAGCATCAGATGCTCGGCAAGCTCTTTTGGATCGTTCAGAAGTTCCTCGGAAAGTTCCTTGTCGCGCTGCGGGGTGGCGCCTCGTTTGCGGGTGCCCGCGATCGGGCGGACATTGACCTTGCCATCGCGAACGCGCACCAGGATTTCCGGGCTCGAGCCGGCAATCGAGAACGCGCCCATATCGAGGAAATACATGTAAGGCGAAGGGTTGGTGCGCCTGAGTGCCCGATAGAATGACGAGGGCGGCAGCGTGAATTCGGTCTCGAAGCGCTGGCTCAACACGACCTGGAAGATGTCGCCGGCGCGGATATAGTCCTTCGCCTTTTCGACCATCCCGAGATACTCGTCGCGCGGCGTGTTGGAGACGGTCTTCAGCGCAGCGATGTCGGGCAGTTCTGGCGTGGCGCCAGTCGGACGTGCCAGCCGGGCAATCGCATCATCGATACGGGCGAGGGCGGCTTCCTCGGCTTGTCCGGCGGAAACGCCATCACGCGGTCTGACCGGTGTGGCAAGATAGAGTTCGTCCTTGATCGTGTCGAAGACGGCCACAAGCGATGGACGCATCAACATGGCCTCGGGCACGCCCAGCACATCCGGATTGCTATCCGGCAAATCCTCCATCTGCCGCACCATGTCATAGCCGAGATAGCCGAACACGCCTGCGGACATCGGCGGCACGTCATCGGGCAGATCGAATTCGGAGGACTTCAAGACGGCGCGAATGGCATCCAGCGGGGCCTCGTTCATGGGGACGAAGGCATCCGGATCCCGGTCAGGCGTCTCATTGATCTCCGCCTTTCCGTCGACAATGCGGAAAAGCAGGTCCGGTTCGACCCCGATCATCGAATAGCGGCCACGGACATTGCCGCCATGCACCGATTCGAGCAGGAAGGTGTATTTGCGGCCCTCCGCCAGTTTCAGGAGCGTGCCGACCGGCGTTTCCAGATCGGCCACGACACGGCGCCACACCAGTTGGGCGGCGCCGGCGTTATAGGCGGTGGCAAAGTCTGCGTCGGCGCCGGCGGTCACTGATTTACTGGCCCCCGGAGGTGGTGAGTTCCATCGCCTGGTTGAGAGCGCCCTGATTGACGCGGAACCCGGCATCGGCCTGCAATCCCTGCAGGAAGGCTGTCGACAGGGAATTGAGCACAGCCGTCTGCACTGCGTCGGTCAGGGTGTCGGCAGTCTGCTCTTCGCTGGCGGGCTGAATATCGGCAACCTGGAAGACAAGCAGGTCACCGCCGGCATTGCGGGCATAACCCGGGTAACCGATGCCGCCGTCAAACGAAGCATTCGCGACCTGCCGGCCGATATTCTCGTCGCCGCCAAACCGGGTTACCGGTGCCGAAAGCTGAGGGAACAGCCCGTTCGCGGACGCCACTTGAGACAGCGACTGGCCTTCTTCCATCTCGGCGACAAACTCTTCCGCCTTCGCTTCGAGCGCCTTGTCGGTGCGTTCCTCGATCAGCGCCGCGGTGATGTCGTCACGGGCCTCGTCGAGCGTCAGGTCACGTGCAGGTTCGATATTGGTGATGTCGAACCACACGGTTTCATCGGCGGACAAGGCCACCGAAGGGATAAGCCCGTCCTGCTCCGCATTGAAAATTGCGGGAATCAGCCGGCCGCTTGCGCCTTCAGGAAGCGCGGCAACGTCAGAAAGGCCGGCGCCTGAGCGGTTGACGGTGACTTCATCGAGATTGAGGTTGAACTGTTCAGCGGCCTGAGTGACCGGGATGATGCCTGCCCGCAATTCTTCGATCTGGTCGACGATGTCGAGCATGCGATCATTGGCAAGGCGCAGAGCCGCGCGGTCGGCAATTTCATCGCGTACGTCGTCGAGCGGCAACTGGCCTCCCGCTTCGACGCTGTCGACGGCAACAGCCACAGCGGTTCCTTCGGTGTCGCCATCGATCAGCGCAAAGCTGCCGGCCTCGGTCTCAAAGGCTGCTTCCGCAACCAGGTCAGAGCCGATTTCTGCGGCGCTGACGGTGCCAAGATCGGCTACCGTTGCCGAAAGTCCGAGTTCGGAAACAAGGGTGTCGAAGTCCGTGCCTTCGCTTTGACCCTCAACGAAACGCTGCATGGCGCCTTCATCGATCAGGGTAACGGTGCGGACCGCGCGCTTTTCCGGGGCCTGGAAGTCGGCACCGGACCGGTCATATTCGGCAGCGATCTGCTCGTCGGTCGGCTCAATGGTGGCCGCCAGCGTTTCCGGCGTCAGCACGAGCATCTGAACGGTCCGCGTCTCAAGGGTACGGAATTGTGCCTGGTTCTCTTCAAGATAGGCTGCCAGCTCTTCTTCGGTCGGCTCGGCAATCTCGTCGATCATGGTCGAGTTGACGATGAAGTAGTTGAGCGTGCGCGTATCCTGTTGATAGCGGCGAGTGAGCGTCGACATCGTCTCAGGCGCAGGAATGCCTGCAAACAGGCCATTGACGAGCTGCTGGCGCGTCGCGGCGGCACGCTGAACTTCGATGAATTCGTTTTCCGTGTAGCCAGCGCGGCGCAGCACTTCCGTGAAGGCGTCGCGGTTGAAACCGCCCAGAGTGTCGGAGAAGCTCGGATCATTGGCGATGATATCGGTCACGCGCTCGTCGGTGACGCTCATGCCGTAGCGCTTGGCCAGGGCATCGAGCGAAGCGTCTGTGGCCAGCCGCTGCAGGATTGCGCCGGGAATGCCTTGCTGCGTCGCTTCTTCCGCGGTCAGGTACTGACCGGTCTGCTGCGCATAGGCATTGATCTGATTCACATAGGCCCGCTGGAAATCGCGCGAACTGATTTCCTCATCGCCCACACGGGCAACGGTCGAACTCCCTAGATTCAGGAAGACATTTGAGATACCGAACCCCGCGAGACCGATAATCAATAGACCAATGAGGATCTTGGCGACCCAGGTCGAGGCGAAGCTGCGCATCTGATCGAGCATGAAACGTCCATTCCTAAAGCAATTCGGGGCGAAACGTGTTTCGGCACGCCTTCCGCGAATGCGGTACGATAAACTGTGCCGAACGGGCAACCGCTTTATGGGCGATATGCGCCGCTCATATCTCGTTACTGCGGGATTATCCCCCGGCGAGAGGCGGCGCATAATAGACAGGGTCTCGCTTGGATCGCAAGGCGCTCAATCGCTTGTTTTTCTAGGGGTATGAGGAGATAGCGGGTATGGCAACTGCACCACGCAAACTGGTGGCGGGAAACTGGAAGATGAACGGGCTGCGCGCCAGTATCGACGAGGCGGTACGCGTTGCCGATCGGATCGAGGGCGAGAACACGCCTGACTGCGATGTGCTGATTTGTCCACCCGCGACAATCCTGGCCCAGATGGGTTGGCGATTGGGTGACAGCGCCATTGGCCTTGGTGGGCAGGATTGTCATCAGGACAAGTCCGGTGCCCACACCGGCGATTTGTCGGCCGATATGCTGGCGGACGTCGGCGCAAAATACGTCATTGTCGGGCACTCCGAGCGCCGGGCTGACCATCACGAGGACGATGCGACGGTGCGCGCTAAGGCGGAAGCAGCGCTGGAAGCCGGACTGCTTCCCATAATTTGCGTTGGCGAAACCGAAAGCCAGCGTGAATCCGGTGACGCCTATCAGGTGGTGATCGCGCAGTTGGTCGGTTCTCTGCCCCAGGAGGGTAAACCGGAGACGATTGTGGTTGCCTATGAGCCCGTTTGGGCCATCGGCACAGGCAAGACCGCATCCCCTACGGATGTCGAGCAAATGCATGCCGTGATCCGCAAGGTTCTGGTCGAGCGCTATGGTGAAATCGGCGAGGGGATTCGCATTCTGTACGGCGGGTCTGTCAAACCGGACAATGCCGCCGAACTGCTCGCTATAGAAAATGTGGATGGGGCGCTCGTCGGAGGCGCCAGCCTCAATGCGGAGCAATTCGTGGCCATTATTCAGGCTGCATAGCTCCCCTGCGACATTTTTCGGTCACACGGTCTGGTCATGTGGGGATCAGTTCGTGTAGAACCGCGCATCTTTTGAACAAGCCGGACAAGAATTCCGATGGAAACAGTCCTGATTGCGATCCATCTGCTCATCGTTGTGGCGATGATTGCGGTGATCCTGATGCAGCGCTCCGAAGGGGGCGCGCTGGGCATCGGCGGTGGCGGCGGCGGCGGTTTCATGAGCGCCCGCTCGTCGGCCAATCTGCTGACCCGCACGACCGCGATTCTCGCGGCGTTGTTCTTCGCTACCTCGATTGCCCTCACCATCCTGCCGCAGCTCGGCAGCCAGTCGAGCACGATTCTCGACCAGGCCGGTGAACGCTCGAGCGGCCAGACCAACGTTCTTGATCGCCTGAATGAACTCAGCGGCGATACAGGCAGCGAGGCAACCGATTCGGGTGATCAGCCGGCGCCGGCGGAAGACGCCAATGCCTTGCCAGCGCCTGCGGACGATACAAATGCATTGCCCGCGCCATCCTCTGACGAGGCAGGCGCAGACAACGCGCAATAGCCCGCTCAAAGGGCAGAATAATCAAACGGGGGCAGGGCGCCCCCGTTTTTTTGGTTGGTAGTTGAATTTCGCGCTTCGAATCGAGGCGTTCCATAGTAAGGTTAAGGCCCATGGCACGGTACATTTTCATCACCGGTGGCGTGGTTTCCTCTCTCGGCAAAGGCTTGGCGTCTGCGGCTATAGGTGCCGCTCTCCAGGCACGTGGCTACAAAGTCCGTCTGAGAAAGCTCGACCCCTATCTCAATGTCGATCCCGGCACGATGTCCCCCTACCAGCATGGGGAAGTGTTTGTGACCGATGATGGCGCGGAAACCGATCTTGACCTGGGACACTACGAGCGCTTCACCGGGCGCGCGGCTAACCAGCAGGACAACATCACCACTGGTCGCATTTATCAGAACATCATCACCAAGGAGCGCCGCGGAGATTATCTCGGTGCGACCGTTCAGGTGATTCCGCACGTCACGGACGAGATCAAGAATTTCGTCCTCGACGGCA
Organism: Cucumibacter marinus DSM 18995; assembly: GCF_000429865.1. Taxonomy (GTDB): domain Bacteria; phylum Pseudomonadota; class Alphaproteobacteria; order Rhizobiales; family Devosiaceae; genus Cucumibacter; species Cucumibacter marinus. Next base: position 199,089 of record NZ_AUCR01000001.1, on the reverse strand, counting down.
ATGAGGACTACGATTTCGTGCTGTGCGAGATCGGCGGCACGGTCGGCGACATCGAGGCACTGCCGTTTTTCGAGGCGATCCGCCAACTCGGCAACGAACTGCCCCGCGGCACAGCTGCCTATGTCCATCTGACCCTGATGCCGTTCATCCCCAGCGCCGGCGAACTCAAGACCAAGCCGACCCAGCACTCGGTCAAGGAGCTTCGCTCGATCGGTATCCAGCCGGACATCTTGCTGGTGCGGTGCGATCGCCCGATCCCGGAAAGCGAGCGCCGCAAGCTCTCCCTGTTCTGCAATGTGCGCGAAACCGCAGTCATCCAGGCGCTCGACGTGGCTTCGATCTACGATGTGCCGATCGCCTATCACCGCGAGGGACTGGACGCCGAAATCCTCGCTGCCTTCGGCATCGATGACGCGGCAGAGCCGGACCTGAGCCGCTGGGAGGAGATCTCCCAGCGCGTGCACCACCCCGAAGGTGAAGTGAACATTGCGGTCGTCGGCAAATACACAGGCCTGCTCGACGCCTACAAGTCCCTGTCCGAGGCCCTCAATCATGGCGGAATCGCCAACCGCGTGAAGGTCAACATGCAGTGGATCGATTCCGAGATCTTCGAGAAAGACGATCCCGGCCCCTATCTCGAAGGCGTTCACGGTATTCTGGTGCCCGGCGGCTTCGGCGAGCGCGGGTCAGGCGGCAAGATCGAGGCGGTGCGCTATGCCCGTCAGCGCGACGTGCCCTTTTTCGGCATTTGTTTCGGAATGCAGATGGCCTGCATCGAGGCGGCGCGCAACACCGCCGGTATCCCCAATGCGAGCTCCACAGAGTTCGGCGAGACCGATGAACCGGTTGTCGGCCTCATGACCGAGTGGATGAAGGGCAATGAGCTCGAAAAGCGCACCGAGACCTCTGATCTCGGTGGCACCATGCGGCTGGGCGCCTTCAAGGCCGAGCTGCAGCGCGGCAGCCGGGTGGCCGACATTTATGGCGGCACCCAGATTTCCGAACGTCATCGCCACCGCTGGGAAGTGAACATGCGCTACCGCACGGTGCTGGAGGCCAACGGGCTGATGTTCTCGGGTCTGTCGCCCGATGGCCTGCTACCGGAAATCGTCGAACGGACGGACCATCCGTGGTTCATCGGTGTCCAGTTCCACCCCGAACTCAAGTCTCGCCCGTTCGAGCCGCATCCACTCTTCGCGTCCTTCATCGAAGCGGCGCTCGAGCAGGCTCGCCTGGTCTAGGGTTTCCCAGTTGATTTGAAACAAGGCGGCGCGCGAGATCGCGCCTATGCTTTCCGCATGTCGAGTGGGGGGAAGCATGGTCACACGCCGAGATGTCTTGATCGGGGCAGGCGGCCTTGCGGCTTTGGCTGCCGGCGGTGGCGCATATCAATGGTCGGGCGCGCGCGCTTATGAGGCGGCTCTCCTCGAAACCTGGTCCCATCGGGATCCGGTCGAGCTCCACGACCTTTCCTACCTGACCCACTACGCCACGCTTGCCGCGAATAGCCACAACACACAGGCCTGGCGGTTCAGCCTGGCGGGCACGACGGTATCAATCAAGCCCGACTTCACCCGGGTGACGCCGAGCGCTGATCCTGACGATCATCATCTCTACGCCAGTCTTGGTTGTGCCGCAGAAAACCTCATGCTGGCGGCAACACGCCAGGGCTGGGCAGTGGCCGGCGCGTATGCAGGGGATGCTGCGCCCGCCTTCGACATCGACCTCACGCGAACCGGCGGCCAACAAAACCCGCTCTTCGACGCTATTCTGGAGCGCCAGTCGACCCGCGCCGAGTATGACGGAGAACCTGTGGAAGCCGGTTTGCTTTCAGCGCTCGAGCGCGCCGCAAAAGTTGAGGGTTGTGAAGTCCTGTTGATCGACGATCCGCAGCAGATCGAACAGGTGCTCGACTTCGTATTGGCGGCCAACACCCGTCAGGTGGAGAACCCGGCATTCCGGCGCGAACTGCGATCCTGGCTGCGCTTTGACGGTCGCCAGGCAGCTGCTGCGCGAGACGGCCTCTATTCGGCCTGTTCAGGCAATCCGCCTCTGCCACCGCTGATCGCCAATGCGATCTTTGATCTGGTTTTTACGGCAGATGCCGAAAACGACAAATACGCCCGACAGATCAGATCATCGGCAGGGTTGGCAGTTTTCGTGTCTGAACGCGATGATCCAGAGCACTGGATTGCTGCAGGCCGGGCCAGCCAGCGATTTGCGCTTGAGGCGACGCGGCAGGGCCTTCGCACTGCCTTCGTCAATCAACCGGTTGAGGTGGCTGAGCTGCGGTCACAGCTCTCGGCAGCACTCGGCCTTGGTGGCAGGCGTCCCGATTTGATCATGCGGTTTGGCCGCGGGCCGGCCATGCCGCGATCGTTGCGGCGCCCGGTGGAAGCCGTTATCGATTGAAGGCATCGACGATCAGGGGTCCCGAGATGGCGGAAATCATCAATCTGCGACAGGCGCGCAAGCGCAAGGCGAAGGCAGAAAAACAAGCGCAGGCTGAATCCAACCGTTCCTTGTTCGGGCGGACCAAGTCCGAGAAAAAGCGGACCGAAGCCGAACGCGAGAAAGCGCAACGCGAACTGGATGCGCACAAGCTGGACGACTGACCCCAGTGGCATCTGTGTGAAACTCCGCCCTGCGCAAGGTGCCGCTTGCCGGGTGACCGGCCCCGCCCCACACTTTGCGGAACGATTCCGGAGGGGCCGGTGCTCATCGCCATCTTCTATCTGGCCATCACCGTTGAGGGTATGACTGCCGCGCTAAGCGCGGGCCGCCGCAACATGGACTGGGTCGGCGTTTGCCTGCTGGCGTGTGTCACAGCGCTCGGGGGCGGATCGGTGCGCGACATGCTTCTTGGCAACTATCCGCTGCCCTGGGTTGCGAACCCGCACTATCTGCTCGTTGTCATCGGCGCGGCCGCTGCAACGATCATTCTCGCCCGCTTCCTTGATCGTCTCAAGACGGCGTTCTTGCTGCTCGACGCCCTGGGCCTGGTCACCTTCACCATCATTGGCTGCAATGTCGCGATCGCCCTCGAACAACCGCTTTTGATCGTGATCGTTGCGGGCATGATCACCGGTTGTACGGGCGGAGTCATCCGCGATGTCCTTTGCAACGAAGTGCCGCTTCTCTTCAGAGGTGAACTCTATGCGTCAGTGTCGATCATCACGGGCGTCATCTATCTGGCAGGGGAGTACACGCCGCTGCCCCATGATGCGGTGACAGCGATCGCATTGGTGTTCGGCTTCGCGTTGCGAGCGCTGGCCATCTTCCGCAAATGGGAAATGCCGCGCTTCGTCTATACCCGCGATTGGCACTAGGAGGCCCCCATGACCGATATCGCTGCTTTGCTTGAGCGGCTGGAGACCCTCGAAATCCGTGCCGCACACCAGGATCAGACCATCGACGACCTCAACGAGGCGCTGGCCGGTCACTGGCGGCATATCGAAGCGCTGGAACGCCGGCTGGGCAAACTTCAGGACGAGCTGCGCGAGGTCGAGGCCGCGTTGGAAGACAAGCAACCCGACGCACCGCCACCACACTACTAGCGCCGGTATCGCCCGTCAGGCGGCTGCGCCTGTGAAGCGCCGGATCTGATCCCGGTGAACAGCGATCATGACAGCCGAGAGAATGCCGAGAATGATGGCTGGCGGCGCCGTGCCCATGCCCAGCACCGTGATATGCGCGAAAAGGGCACCGATCATGGTGCACACCAGCAAAAGCGCGCCCAGTATCTGGACCCCCGGTACCCACAGCAAGATCGCACCGCCGATTTCGATGATTCCGGTGACGTATCGGAACCATTGGCCCCAACCCACGGAATCGAAGGTTGCGACCATCATTTCCGCGCCCATCAGTTTGGCGATGCCCGCGGCCAGAAAGGCCAGGGTCAAGACCACTCGGATGGTCAACACCAGGTATTTTGCAATAGACGAGTTCATCTCCTGCTCCCTCTTGCAGTTCCCAGGTCCCTTCAGACCGGCGGTTCGCCACGACCTGTCGGAATACGATAGACGCCGTTCCACAGGGGCACAACGCGGGGACAGCCGTGTGCCCAAGGGTACCTGGTGCTCACAACGCGCATGCCGCCCATCTTCCAATCTTCACGATGCCGGTATATCAAGCGCCCAGTTTCAACTGCGAACAAAGGGTCTTCGCCCATGTCTGCCATTCTCGATATTCACGGCCGCCAGATTTTCGACAGCCGGGGGAACCCCACGGTTGAAGTCGATGTGGTGCTCGACGATGGCAGCTTCGGCCGCGCGGCGGTCCCCTCAGGTGCCTCGACGGGTGCTCATGAGGCAGTCGAATTGCGCGACGGTGGCGATGCCTTTCTCGGCAAAGGCGTGACCAAGGCCGTCGATGCGGTCAATGGCCCGATCTTCGAGGCTTTGCACGGCGCCGATGCGCTCGACCAGCTCGCCATCGATACCGCCATGATCGCGCTCGATGGCACCAAGAACAAATCCAAGCTCGGTGCCAACGCCATTCTCGGCGTGTCGCTGGCCGTGGCCAAGGCCGCAGCGGAGGCAAGCGGGCTGCCGCTTTACCGCTATGTGGGTGGTGCCAATGCGCATCTGCTGCCCGTACCCATGATGAACATCATCAATGGTGGCGAGCACGCGGACAATCCGATCGACATCCAGGAATTCATGATCATGCCGGTCGGTGCGGAATCGATTGCCGACGCCGTGCGGATCGGGACCGAGATCTTTCACACCCTCAAAAAGGGTCTGTCGGCGGATGGCCACAACACCAATGTGGGTGATGAGGGCGGTTTTGCACCGAACCTCAACTCGACCGAAGACGCGCTCGGCTTCATCATGCGCTCGATCGAAAAGGCCGGTTACAAGCCGGGTGAGGACGTCTACCTCGCGCTCGATTGCGCGTCGACCGAGTTTTATGCGGGCGGCAAATACGAGCTCAAGGGCGAGGGCAAATCGCTCGGCGATCAGGAAATGGCGCGCTATCTCGAGGATCTCGTCTCCCGCTTCCCGATCATCTCGATCGAAGACGGCATGGCAGAGGACGATTGGGACGGCTGGAAAGCCCTGACCGAGGCCATCGGGAGCAAGTGTCAGCTCGTCGGCGACGATCTGTTCGTCACCAATACCGAGCGGCTGGTTTCAGGCATCAAGATGGGCGTTGCCAACTCGATCCTGGTCAAGGTCAACCAGATCGGCTCGCTCTCCGAGACCCTCGACGCTGTCGAAACCGCTCACAAGGCGGCCTACACGGCCGTCATGTCGCACCGTTCGGGTGAAACCGAGGACGCGACCATCGCCGACCTCGCCGTGGCGGTGAATTGTGGGCAGATCAAAACCGGCTCGCTGGCGCGCTCTGACCGGCTCGCCAAGTACAACCAGCTCATCCGCATCGAGGAAGAGCTGGGCGATGCCGCAAAATACGCAGGCCGTTCAATCCTGAAGGCCTGACCCGGGTCATGGTCTTCGCAAGGCGGGGGAGGCCGGGCCTTCCCGACTTCCCGCCTTGTCAGAAAGAAGATCATGCAGATCAAGACAACCAGAGACGGCAAGACCGTCGCCATCATTCCAGCAACCGGTCCGAAATTCGGCACCGAGGCGGATGCGGTTGATCTGATGGGGAGCCTGTTCGGGAGCGAGGCCGATTGCGTCGGCATTCCCATCGAACGCTGCGATCCCGACTTCTTCGATCTGGCCAACCGCAAGCTGGGTCTGTTCACCCAGAAGTTCGTGAATTACGGGCTGGGCATTGTGTTCGTTGGCGACCTGTCAGCGAAATCGGCCAGCAGCAAACCGCTCAACGATTTTGTCGTTGAAACCCGCCGTGGCGGACCGGTTCGCTTCGCCCTGACGGTGGAAGCGATCTGATGAGGCTGCGTTGAGCCGCAGCATCGAGCCGATGGGGCCACGGCATACCGTGGCCCTGTTTCGGGGGGCTTCAACCTCGCATTAAGGCATTTGTCATAGGGTAACCGGACTGTTCCAGTATCGCGTTGAACCGCTATGCCCACCCGTCTCAAGCGTCCCTCGATCACCAAGAAGCTCGCCATCACCGGGGTGCTGATCGCGGCCCAGATCTATCTGGCCTACAATGCGCTGGGTGGCAATTACGGCATTACCTCACAGCTCGCCATGCAGGACAAGCAGGTCGAGCTCCATGCCACAATCGCCGAGATCGATGCTGACATTGAGAGCTACCGCAATCGCATCGCCTTGTTCGATCCCAATCGGCTTGATCCGGACATTCTGACCCAGCGCGCTCGCGAGTTGGTCGGCATGACGCACAAGGACGACTTGTTGATCCCGCTGACGGGGCAGTAATCGAAAATCAGTTAAGTTAGTGATTTAACTGAAAAACGATTAAATCGAATTCAATATGAATAACAATGAGATAGACGGTAGGCCGGGGTAATTCTCGCAGTTTCCGGCTGGTGACGTCGCGCGTAAGGTGATAGGAGTTTCGTCACCCAGCCCAAGGCCAATTGCGGAGGCTGCCACATGGCACGCAAAACCACCACCCGGTCCCGGCAACCCTCAAAGGCGTCCGAGGGCGAGGCGAAAAAGCCCGCCAGCAAGTCGACTGCCAGCAAAACCACTGCCAGCAAGCCAACCGCTTCGAAGTCCCGCTCGGCCACAAGCGCGGGACGCAAGCCGGCGTCCCGGTCTGCGGCAGGCAAATCCTCCAGCACCACGGCCAAGGCCAATGCCGCCGCATCGCGGTCGAATGCGCCCAAGTTCGACAAAGCGCAGGAGTTCAAGGCCTTCCGCGATATGCTGCTGATCCGGCGTTTTGAGGAAAAGGCAGGCCAAATGTACGGCATGGGCCTGATTGGCGGCTTTTGTCACCTCTATATCGGCCAGGAAGCTGTGGTCACCGGCATCACAATGGCCGCTAAGCCCGAAGATGCGACGATCACCGGCTATCGCGACCACGGTCACATGCTGGCCGTGGGCATGGACCCCAACGGCGTGATGGCTGAGCTGACCGGACGCCAGGGCGGCCTGTCGAAAGGCAAGGGTGGCTCCATGCACATGTTCTCCATGGAAAAGCGCTTCTATGGCGGCCACGGCATCGTCGGGGCACAAGTCAGCCTCGGTACGGGCCTCGGCTTCGCCGCCAAATACCGCAAGGACAAGTCGGTCTCGCTCACCTATTTCGGGGATGGCGCCGCCAACCAGGGTCAGGTCTATGAGAGCTTCAACATGGCCAAGCTCTGGAACCTGCCGGTCGTCTATGTGATCGAAAACAACAAATACGCCATGGGCACCAGCGTGGAGCGTTCGGCCTCGACCACCGATTTCTCGCAGCGCGGCCGGTCTTTCGACATCCCCGGCGAGCAGGTCGACGGCATGGATGTCCGCCTGGTCAAGGAAGCTGCCGAACGGGCCATCGATCATGCAAGAAGCGGGAAGGGGCCCTACATCCTTGAGATGCTGACCTACCGCTATCGCGGCCATTCCATGTCCGATCCGGCGAAATACCGCTCCAAGGAAGAAGTGCAGACCATGCGCTCGGAGCGTGATCCGATCGAGATGGTGCGCAAGCGCATCCTCGACCAGAAATGGGCCACCGAGGACGAGCTCAAGGATATCGATAAGGAAATCAGGGCCGTCGTGTCCGAGGCGGAGAAATTCGCTACTGAAGATGACCAGCCCGATGCGTCCGAACTGTGGACCGATATCACGGTCAGCGCCTGAGTCGGAGCCAACCCATGCCGCGTGTCGTTCACTTCGAGATCCACTGTGACGATCCAGCCCGCGCCCGCCGGTTTTATGGCGAGCTGTTCGGCTGGGAGTTCGCGGAGATCATGCCCGACACCTACTGGACGGTCAAAACCGGAGAAAAGGGCGAGCCCGGCATCGATGGTGGCCTGCTCAAGCGGGTTGGCGAACAATCCGGCAATATCATCATGGCGTTCGTGTGCACGATCGAGGTCGACGACCTCGACGCCACGATCGCGAGGGCCGAGGCGCTTGGCGCCACCCCGGCCGTACCCAAACAGGCCATCCCCGGAGTGGGTTGGCAGTATTTTGCGAAAGACACAGAAGGCAATGTGTTCGGCATTCATCAAGCCGATCCCGGGGCCGCCTGAATCTGATCGAGGAAACCGCGCATGCCCACTAATATCCTGATGCCCGCGCTGAGCCCCACCATGGAAGAGGGCACACTCGCCAAATGGCTCGTCAAAGAAGGCGATTCCGTCGGTCCCGGCGATGTCATCGCTGAAATCGAGACCGACAAGGCGACGATGGAAGTCGAAGCCGTCGATGAAGGCACCATCGGCAAGCTGCTGATCGCCGAAGGCACCGAAGGGGTGGCCGTGAACACCCCGATTGCCGCGCTTTTGGGCGAAGGCGAGAGTGCGGACGACATCAAGGCGGATGCCGAGCCGGCATCTCAAGAATCGAAGGTCGAGGACGAAAAGCCGGCCGCAAACGAGGCAGAATCCTCGGGCTCGGATTCTGATGAGGACAAGAAACCGGCCGCGCCCGCCGCCCCTGCATTCGAAGCCGAGAGCGATCCCGATATCCCCGAGGGTACCGAGATGGTCTCGACCAGCGTTCGCGAAGCGCTGCGCGATGCCATGGCCGAGGAAATGCGCGCCAACAAGGACGTCTTCGTCATGGGCGAAGAGGTCGCCGAGTACCAGGGCGCCTATAAGGTCACCCAGGGCCTGCTGCAGGAGTTCGGCGCCGAGCGTGTGATTGACACCCCGATCACCGAGCACGGCTTTGCCGGTCTTGCCACTGGTGCGGCCTTTGCAGGGCTGCGTCCGGTCGTTGAGTTCATGACTTTCAACTTCGCCATGCAGGCGATTGACCAGATCATCAACTCCGCCGCCAAGCAGCTCTACATGTCCGGCGGCCAGCAGCACGTGCCCATCGTGTTCCGTGGCCCGAACGGCGCCGCCTCACGCGTTGCCGCCCAGCACTCCCAGGATTATTCGGCATGGTATAGCCATGTCCCGGGCCTCAAGGTCGTCGCGCCCTATACGGCGGCTGATGCCAAGGGCCTGTTGAAGGCAGCGATCCGCGATCCGAACCCGGTCGTCTTCCTCGAAAACGAGATCATGTACGGCCAGAGCTTCGATGTCCCCAAGCTCGACGATTACGTGCTGCCCATCGGCAAGGCCCGCATCGCCCGCAAAGGTGCTGATGTGACCATCGTCGCCTATTCCATGGGCATGCGCTACGCGACACAGGCTGCCGAACAGCTGGTATCCGAGGGCGTTGACGTCGAACTGATCGATTTGCGCACCCTGCGCCCGCTCGACCTGCCGACCGTCATCGAAAGCGTCAAGAAGACCGGCCGCTGCGTGACTGTCGAGGAAGGCTGGCCGCAGAACTCGCTCGGCAGCTACATCGCCGCTCAGATCATGACCCAGGCCTTCGACTATCTCGATGCGCCGGTGCTATCGGTCACCGGCAAGGATGTGCCGATGCCCTATGCGGCGAATCTTGAAAAGCTGGCCCTTCCGAGCACCGACGAGGTGATCGACGCGGTCAACAAGGTCACCTACCGGAAGTAAGGTCATGCAGCCCTTCACCCCCGATTTGAGCCATTTCCAGGAGGCCGTTGCTGAAGCACGCACCGGTCTCTCGGTCGGCGGTTTGCCGATCGGCGCCGTGCTGGTGCGCAATGGCGAGATCGTCGGGCGGGGACACAATCAGCGCGTGCAGAAAGACGACCCGATCCTGCATGGCGAGATGGCTTGTCTCGTCAACGCGGGCCGGCAGAAGACCTACAAAGACACGATCATGTACACGACCCTGTCGCCCTGCATGATGTGCACCGGAACGATCATCCAGTTCGGCGTGCCGAAGGTGGTGGTCGGTGAAAGCCGGAATTTCAAGGGATACCAGGACGTTCTGCGCCTGGCAGGCGTCGAGGTCGTGGACCTCGACGATGAAGAATGCATCGGGATGATGGGCGGCTTCATCGCAGATCACCCCGAATTGTGGAACGAAGATATTGGCAATTAGCGCTAGGGCCATGTGCCCGCGCCAACCGCGCTCAGAGGTCCGGATATGACCATCAACATCACCATGCCCGCGCTTTCGCCCACCATGGAGGAGGGAACCCTCGCCAAGTGGCTCGTCAAGGAAGGCGATTCCATCGGACCGGGTGACGTGATCGCCGAGATCGAGACCGACAAGGCGACGATGGAAGTCGAGGCCGTCGAAGAAGGCACAATCGGCAAGATCGTCGTCGCGGAGGGCACCGAAGGCGTGGCGGTCAACGCGGTTATCGCCGTGCTGCTCGAGGAAGGCGAAAGCGCTTCCGACATCGGTGAGGTGAAAGCCGACGCGCCCAAAGCGGACAAGAAGGCCGAGGAAAAGCCTGCCAAGGAGGAATCCAAGTCAGAGGCCAAGCCCGAACCCGCAAAGGCCGAGAAGGCCCCACCGGCGCCTGCCGCCAAGGAAAGCGCCGGTGCCGCGCCGCGCAAGGATGGCGAACGGGTCTTCGCTTCACCGCTGGCGCGCCGTCTGGCCAAGGAAAACAATATCGATGTGACTGCGCTCAGTGGCACCGGGCCCAAGGGCCGCGTCGTCAAGCGCGACATCGAAAAGGCACTCAAGGAAGGTGTCCCGTCAGCCAGGCCGGCGGCGGGTGCTGCTGGCGGTGCCGCCATGGCGACCGGCATGACCAAGGATCAGGTGCTGGCGCTCTATGAGGAGGGCACCTACGAGATCGTGCCCAATGACGGCATGCGAAAGACCATTGCCGCGCGCCTGACCGAGGCCAAGCAAACCGTCCCGCATTTCTACCTGACCATCGACTGTAACATCGACGATCTGATGTCTTCGCGCGAACGCATCAATGCGACGGCGCCGAAGACCAAGGACGGCAAGCCCGAGTTCAAGCTCTCGGTCAACGACTTCATCCTCAAGGCCTGGGCCATCGCGCTGCAGAACGTCCCGCAGGCCAATGCGACCTTTGCCGGGGATTCGATCCTTTATCACAAGCATTCCGATGTCGGTGTGGCTGTTGCGGTCCCAGGCGGTCTGTTCACCCCGGTCGTGCGCAAGGTCGAGGAAAAGACCCTGCGCCAGATCTCCGAGGAAGTGCGCGATTACGCCACCCGCGCCCGGTCCAAGAAGCTCGCGCCCCATGAATACCAGGGCGGTTCATCCTCGGTCTCCAATCTCGGCATGTACGGGATCAAGGACTTCGGCGCCGTCATCAACCCGCCGCACGGCACAATTCTGGCTGTCGGGGCCGGCGAAGAGCGAGTCTATGTGGAGAACGGAGAAATCCTGACTGGTCAATTCATGTCCGTAACGCTGTCCTGCGACCATCGATCGGTCGATGGGGCGCTCGGGGCAGAATTGCTAAGCGAATTCAAGCGGCTGATCGAAACACCGGTGATGATGTTGGCCTAGCGGACATCATCGCCTCCTGTTTTCGATTGGAGGATACGTCCTTGATTTCTAACCGCCCAATATTTCAGATCTTGCTGGCCGCACTAGTCGCAATCGCGACAGCTATGCCGGCGTCTGCGCTCGAGATCCGTCCGCTTCACTGGAGTGATCTTGACCGGATGCTCGGGCAAGGCATGTCGTATGCCAAACGTGAGTTCGGCAACAAAACCATTCGCGTTGAAGTCACATCGCGCGCCAGAGGGGATTCGCTCAAACGAATACTGAACACCGGCTCGTTCATTGCCTATGCCAAATCGAACGGCGATCTCGTCTGGTGGAACGGCAAATACAAGGTTGCATTGCCCGGGCGCTGGAAGGTGCGTGAAATCATTCCGGGCGTCCTGGATCCCTGCTTCCAACTGGCAACCCAATCCGGTTTGTCAGACTGCTTCCGCGGCGGGACCGCAAATTTTCGAGAGATCACTGACGGTAACCCTTTTGGACTGACTGCCGGAGAGGCTCCTCAATTCCGCATGAGTCGGAAAATCACACTCGCCAAGATGGCAAAGCAGAAGGGGCTGTGAGATGAACACGATCAGAACCATGCTGCTTGGCATTGTTGTTGCCTTGGCCTTCACGATGAGTGCTGGCGCGCAGCAGGTCGAAGACGTTCAGGGCCGATACCTCATCAAGGTGGGCCGAGACGGCGGCGCCGCTGCGCTCAAGGCTGAATTCGCGGGATACACCTATCTGGTCCGCACGCGGATGGGTTCCGCAGCCTTTCCGTTGGAAGACTATTCGCTGGTGGAGTTCCGCAATGACGGGACGTTCGTGGCGCTCAACAACGATGCAGCCGTCAATCGGACAGGAGTTTGGGAGATCGACTATTTCGGAGAGAACAAGTCGTTGCTCTGCTTCGTATTCGGCCGATATTTTTTGGGCGAGTGCATCATCGTGACCTCGGCGGGTCGGTTCTTCCACTCGCGCGTGAAAGGCCGGCCGTTCAGGCTGACCGCAAGCCAGCGCCCTTTCGATCTGAAGCATCGAAACGAGAAGCTGGAACGCCTGGTTTCGGAGTATGGACGCTGACATGAAAACCATCCTGTGCTTCGGCGACAGTCTGACTTTTGGCGAGGACCCGGCAACGGGTCTCCGCCATGCCTATGATGACCGTTGGCCCTCGGCCCTCGAGGCGGGGCTCGGCGGCAAGGCACGGATTATCGCCGAAGGACTGGGCGGTCGCACCACCGCCTATGAGGATGGCAGCAGCAGCATCGAGCGGAACGGCGCGCGCATCCTGCCGGTCTTTCTGGCTAGCCATGCGCCGCTCGATCTCGTCATCATCATGCTCGGGTCCAACGATCTGAGGGCGGCCCTGCATGGCCGCCCCGCCGCTGCCGGGCAGGGAATACGGCGCCTGATCAGGATCGTCCGCGGCCACCATGCCGAAGACCCGCGCTATGCAGCGCCGCAGGTTTTGGTGATGTCGCCGCCGCATGCGGTCAGGAGCGACGATCCGATCATGGGTGAGAATTTCGCCGGAGCGATCGAAAACTCGAAAGAACTCGCACGCCATTATCGGCACTGGGCGGGCCTAGAAGGCGCGCATTTCTTTGATGCCGCAGATGTTGCGGTCGCGTCTCCCATCGACGGCGTTCATCTCGATGCGGCCAACACGCGGGCGATCGGCGAGGCGCTTGTGCCCGTCGTCACTTCAATTCTGGAGCTTTAGCGGCGCGCGTCATGTGCGCCGGGAACAGAGGTTATCATGGCAGACACCTACGACATCATGGTCATCGGTTCGGGACCGGGCGGCTATATCGCGGCCATCCGCGCAGCGCAGCTCGGCAAGAAAGTTGCCGTTGTCGAGCGCGAGCATATGGGCGGCATTTGCCTCAACTGGGGCTGCATCCCCACAAAGGCGCTGCTCCGGTCTGCCGAGATCTATGGTCATATGGTTCATGCCAAGGACTATGGCCTGTCGGCAGAAAAGTTCGGCTTCGATATCGGCGATGTGGTCAAGCGCTCGCGCGGGGTTGCCGGCCAGCTCAGCCAGGGTGTCAACGGGCTGATGAAGAAGAACAAGATCGACGTCATCTGGGGTGAGGCCAAGATCGTCAAGAAAGGCGAGGTCAAGGTCTCAAAGACGGAGAAGGCCGCCGTCGAGCCGCAGGTGCCGACCCCGCGCGGGGTTTTGCCGGAAGGCACCTACAAGGCCAAGCACATCATTATCGCGACCGGTGCCCGTCCGCGCGTGCTGCCCGGCATCGAGCCGGATGGCGAGAAGATCTGGACCTATTTCGAGGCCATGAAGCCCAAGACCATGCCCAAATCCGTTCTGGTGATGGGCTCGGGTGCCATCGGCATCGAATTCGCCTCCTTCTATCGCGCGCTTGGCGCCGAGGTGACTGTGGTTGAGCTACTGCCGCAGATTCTGCCTGTTGAGGACGCGGAAATCGCCGCGCTCGCCCGCAAGCAGTTCGAAAAGCGCGGTCTGAAATTCCTCACCGACGCCAAGGTGACCAAGGTCGAAAAGACTAAATCCGGTGTGAAAGCGGACATCGAGGGCAAGGATGGCAACAAGCAGTCGATTGATGCTGACGTGCTGATCTCCGCCGTTGGCGTGCAAGGCAATATCGAGGGTCTCGGCCTTGAAGAGCTGGGCGTAAAAACCGATCGTGGCACCATCCAGATCGATGGCTATGGCCGTACCAATGTCGACGGCATCTACGCCATTGGTGACGTGGCGGGTCCGCCCATGCTGGCCCACAAGGCCGAGCATGAGGGCGTGATCTGCGTCGAAAAGATCGCCGGCCTTGATGGTGTCCACCCGACCGACAAGCTGAAGGTGCCCGGCTGCACCTATTGCGAGCCGCAGATCGCCAGTGTCGGTCTCACCGAAGCCAAGGCAAAAGAAGCCGGTCGCGAAATCCGCGTTGGCCGCTTTCCCTTTATCGGCAACGGCAAGGCGATTGCGCTTGGCGAGCCGAATGGTCTGGTCAAGACAATTTTCGACAAGAAGACCGGAGAACTGCTCGGTGCCCATATGGTCGGGCCGGAAGTGACCGAGCTCATCCAGGGTTTCGTCGTCTCGATGAATCTGGAGACGACCGAGGAAGAACTGATGCACACCATCTTCCCGCATCCCACGCTTTCCGAAACAATGAAGGAGAGTGTCCTTGATGCGTATGGTCGGGTTCTCAATATATAGGGGGCGGTTCGCCGCTTAATGGACTTCAAGCGAAAGGAAGAACCATGTGGGGATTCATTCTGGCCCTGATTATCGGCGGGGTCGCCGGTTATATCGCTGAAAAGCTGATGAAAGCCGACCACAGCCTGGTGATCAATGTCGTGCTCGGCGTGGCCGGTGCGTTCATCGTCAACCTCATCATGTCCCTGTTTCTGGGGATCAATGGCGGCAACATCATCTTTCAGCTCATCGCCGGCATCGTCGGTGCCTGCGCGCTGATCTGGGGTTATCGCCAGTACAAGCTGCGCCAGGGCTGACCGGCGATGGACGGTACTTCAATCATCATCTGGATCGTGATCGGGCTGGTTGCCGGGTGGGTTGCCCGGCTGCTGCTTGGCGGTAAGGGCGGGTTGATCCGCTACCTGATCTCCGGGCTGCTCGGTTCGGTTGTCGGCGGCTTCATTGTCAGCTATTTCGGCATCCAGATTCCCATCGAGCATGATCTGCTCAGACAGATCGTGGTTGCAGCCGGCGGTGCGATCATCGTCGTCGCCATTGCCCGGGCCATCGCCTGAGCGCCAACGATAAGGAACACCTTGTGGTTACCCTGATCGACACGACCGAGGCCGCGCCGCGTGCGCGGCACCCCGAAAAGGCCCATCGGCCCGACAATCCGATCATGCGCAAGCCTGACTGGATCCGGGTGAGGGCGCCGGGGTCTCCGGTCTACAAGGAAACCCAGGAGATCGTGCGCGAGAACAATCTCGTCACAGTGTGCGAGGAGGCCGGTTGCCCGAATATCGGGGAATGCTGGTCCAAAAAGCACGCCACCATGATGATCATGGGCGAGATCTGCACCCGCGCCTGCGCGTTCTGTAATGTGACGACCGGCATTCCCACCCCGCTCGACCCGGACGAGCCGGAAAACGTGGCCATCGCCGCAGAAAAGCTCGGTCTCAAGCACATTGTGATCACCTCGGTCGACCGCGATGACCTTGAGGATGGCGGCGCCCAGCACTTTGTCGAGGTGATCGAGGCGCTGCGCCGGCGTTGCCCGGAGACGACCATCGAGATCCTGACGCCCGACTTCCTGCGCAAGCCCGGCGCGCTCGAGAAGGTCGTGGCGGCCAAGCCCGACGTCTTCAACCACAATCTTGAAACCGTGCCGTCCAAATATCTGACGGTGCGGCCCGGTGCCCGGTATTTCCATTCGATCCGGCTTCTTCAGCAGGTCAAGGAACTCGATCCCACCATCTTCACCAAGTCCGGGATCATGGTCGGGCTGGGCGAAGAGCGGAATGAAGTTCTGCAACTGATGGACGATCTGCGTTCCGCCGATGTCGACTTTCTGACCATCGGGCAGTATCTGCAGCCGACCAAGAAGCACCACGCCATCGAGCGCTTCGTCACCCCCGATGAGTTCAAGGCCTTCGAGAAGATCGCCTTCGCCAAGGGGTTCCTGATGGTCTCTTCCAGCCCGCTCACCCGCTCTTCGCACCACGCAGGCGAGGATTTCGAACGGTTGCGCGCCGCCCGCGAGGCCAAGCTCGGACGGGCATGAGACAGATCGACTTCGCCAAGCACCTGCCTTACACCGCCGATCAGATGTATCGGATGGTGGGGGACCTGAAGGCGTATCCGGACTTTCTGCCCAATTGCTCGAGCATGGAGGTCTGGTCGCCGCCGGGGGCCGATAAAGACAATGTGCATGCCCGGATGGGCATCCAGTTCGGGCCGGTGCGCCAGGCCTATACGAGTGAAGTCACCTTCAACCCGGAGGCGCTGACCATTGCCGCCAGCGCCATCGACGGGCCGTTCTCGCATCTCGACAGCCTTTGGCAATTCGTACCGGCGGAGGAGGGATGTCACGTGACCTTCGACATTTCCTTTGCCATCGCCAACCCGCTCATTGCGGCGGTCGCCGAGCCGGCCTTTGCGGCCAAGCAGGAAGAGATCATTGCGGCCTTTCTCGACCGCGCCCGCGAGCTTTACGCCTGATCGAGCACTTCGAGCACCAGCCTGAGCACCGTCTTGACGGTCTCTGCCCGGATGACCTCCCGGCCGATGGCGCCGAAACGCTCTTCACGATGAATCGTCAAACCCTTGATCGCACAGCCGAAATGCACGAGCCCGACCGGCTTGTCCGGTGTGCCGCCATCGGGACCGGCAACGCCGGTGACAGCCACCGCAAGATCGGCGCCGGATGTTTTCAGCGCGCCTTCGGCCATGGCGCGCGCGACCTCTTCGGAGACCGCGCCTTTGTCTTCGATCAGTGCCATCGGCACGCCGATGAAATCCCGCTTGGCTTCATTCGCATAGGTCACGAAGCCCCCGTAAACCGCTGACGATGAACCGGAAACCGAGGTCAACGCCCCGGCGATCAGTCCGCCGGTACAACTTTCCCCGGTCACCATCATCATGCCCCGGGCAGTGAGAGCGTCGATCACCCGTGAGGCGAGAGCGGTTGTCTCGGCATCAAACATCGCGCGGCACCTCGATACTGGCACTCGCCATGGCGGCTATACCTTCGCGGCGGCCCGTGAACCCCAGTTGCTCGCTGGTCGTGGCCTTAATCGACACCCGGTGCTCGGCGATACCGCAGATCCCGGCAATGACGTGGCGCATGGCCTCGGCATGCGGTCCGATCTTCGGGGTTTCGCAGATGATCGTGACGTCGAGATTGACAATGCGACCGCCCTTGCCGGCGACCAGTTTCGCGGCGTGGTCGAGAAAGATCCGGGAATCCGCAGCCTTCCATCGCGCCTCGCTGGGCGGGAAATGCCGCCCGATATCGCCCTCGGCCAACGCGCCATAGAGGGCGTCGGTGATCGCGTGCATCCCTACATCCGCATCTGAATGCCCCTTGAGCGCGGCGTCATGCGGGATCTGCACGCCGCAAAGCGTGACGTGATCCCCGGCCTCGAAAGCGTGAACGTCGAAGCCGGTTCCGATCCGGGTTTCCATGGTGACGTCTCCCTGGCCGTGAAAGTCCTCGGCATAGGTCAGCTTGGTGTTGGTGGCTTCGCCTTCAACCAGCGTCACGGCAAGCCCGGCCCATTCCGCGATCGCCGCATCGTCGGTGAATTCACCGGGCTCGTCGGCTGCGCGGCGATGCGCGTCAAGAATCGGAGCGAACGCAAAGCCTTGTGGGGTCTGGGCCGCGAACAGCCGGCTGCGGTCGAGTGTCCGGCCGGCGTGATCCCCGTCGTCGGATTGCTTGATGGTGTCGGTGACCGGCCGAACGGGCAGGGCGCCGCCACGGGCTCCCGCCTCTGCGGCGACCCGCACAATCAGCTCTTTCGTGACGTTGGGGCGGGCGGCGTCGTGGATCAGGGCCACCGGGACGCCGGTTTCCCCCAGCGCTTCCAGCCCCGCCAGCACCGATTGCTGGCGCGTGGCGCCGCCGGGAACGGGGGCCAGAATCCTCGGATCGTCAAGGCCGAGGGCGTCGTAGTGCGCCCTATGGTTTGGCGCGATGACACAGACCAGTGCTTCAAGCCCCGGAGTGGCCAGAAAGGCCTCGATGCTGTGCCGGATTACCGGTTTGCCTCGATAGGGGCGATATTGCTTGGGGAAGTCGCCCGCGCCCATGCGGCTGCCCGAGCCGGCGGCAACGAGAATGGCAGCAAAGGGTTGGGCAGGCGGCGGCATGGCATATGGTCGCTTGATTGTTCGGTCCCGCCGGTTTACGCAGCCGCCGCGAGCGGCGCAAGCGCCGCCAATGCCAAACTGCCGCATTGATGTGCAGATCGCGATTGTCTATTAATTAGGCAATCAGGTGCCCTTGCGTAGAATTGAGGCAAATATGGAGCGGACGCTCCCGGAAATCTCTCTCGGCAACGTGACCTTTCCCGGCAATGCGTTCCTGGCGCCATTGTCAGGGATCACCGACCGCTCGTTCCGCCGCATTGCCGAGCGTTATGGTGCGGGTATGGTGGTCTCCGAGATGATCGCCAGTGCTGCGCTTGCAACCGGGCACGAGGACATGCATCGCCGCCTCGGCAAGCCGGCGCGTCTGCCGCATATGGTGCAGCTCGCTGGCTGCGAGGCCGAATGGCTGGCAGAAGGCGCATGCATTGCCGAGGATGCCGGCGCCGAAATAATCGACATCAATATGGGGTGCCCCGCCAAGCGGGTGACAAACGGCTATGCCGGTTCGGCGCTGATGCGTGTGCCCGATATCGCCATCGGCCTTGTTGAGGCGGTTGTTAAGGCGGTGAAGGTGCCGGTGACGGTCAAGATGCGCCTCGGATGGGACGATGCCGACCTCAATGCGCCTGACATGGCGCGTCGCGCCGTCGATGCCGGCGCGCAGATGATCACCGTCCACGGCCGGACCCGGCAGCAATTCTACAAGGGTGAAGCCCGCTGGGAGCCCATCCGCGCTGTTCGCGACGCGATTGATGTGCCGCTTGTCGTCAATGGCGACATCCTGAGCTTCAAGGATGCCCAGGAGGCGCTCGCGCTCTCAGGCGCCGATGCGGCGATGATCGGGCGCGGCGCTCAAGGCAAGCCCTGGATTGTAGGTCAAATCGCTGACCAGTTGGCAGGCAGGGCACCAAAACCGGCGCCGCAAGGCGACGATTTGGCAGCACTCGTGGTCGAGCACTACGATTTGATGCGCGACGAATATGGCCCCGAACTCGCCGTCCGGTGTGCCCGCAAACATATCGGCTGGTATCTCGATACACTGGCTGAAACCGCCAATGTCGACGCGGAACAACGCAAGGCCGTTTTGACCGAAGACGATCCCGCCGTCGTGACGCGCATGCTCGGCGATCTGTTCTCCGACACCGGTTCGCCTTCGGCAGAAAGAACCGCCGCATGAGCGACACCAATCACACCCAGATCGCAGCGGCCGCCATGCGCGCGCTCGCCCAGCCGGTGCTGGTCTGTGACGACAATCTCAGCATTGTCTACGCTAACTATGCGGCGGAGAGCTTCTTCAAGACCTCGGCGACTGTCCTGCAGCGCCAGTCGCTGACCGATCACATTCCGTTCGACTCGCCTTTGATCTCACTGGTGACACGCGTCTTTGAGCGCGGAGCGCCCGCCAGCGAGTACCGGGTGTCGCTGGGCACAATCCGCATCGGCGAGGACCGGGTGGCTGACCTGTATGCCAGTCCCTTTGCGGAAGGTGAGCCGCTTGTGGCGGTGCTGATCCAGGAGCGCACGATCGCCGACACTATCGACCGGCAACTGGTCTCGCGCGGCGCGGCCCGTTCGGTGATCGGCCTGGCCGGCATGCTGGCTCATGAGATCAAGAATCCGCTTTCCGGCATTCGCGGCGCCGCTCAGCTTCTTGAACAGTCCGCAGGCGAAGACGATCGCGAATTGGCGCGTCTCGTTCGCGATGAAGCGGACAGGATCGTCTCGCTTGTCGACCGCATGGAAAAGTTCGGCGACGATCGTCCGCTCGAAGCCGAACCCCTCAACATCCACTCGGTGCTCTCCCGCGTGAAGCTTCTGGCGCAGAACGGCGTGGCGCGAGGCATCGACATCGTCGAACACTATGACCCCTCGCTGCCGCCGGTCATGGGCGACCGCGATCAGCTCATCCAGGTCTTCCTGAACTTGGTGAAGAATGCAGCGGAAGCCTTTGGAAACAGGGAAAAAGCCACGATTACGATATCGACCGCTTTCCGGCCGGGCATCCGCATCCAGGTTCCCGGTGTCGCCGAACGCGTGTCGCTGCCCCTCGAGATCGTGGTCGAGGATAACGGCCCCGGTGTGCCCCAGGACGTTCTGCCGCATCTGTTCGAACCTTTCGTCACCACCAAGACCACAGGCAGCGGACTTGGTCTCGCGCTCGTCGCCAAGTTTGTCGGCAACCATGGCGGAGTGATCGACTGCGCCAGTCATCCCGGTCATACCCGGTTCCGCGTTCTGCTGCCGCTCGCCGCCGATTCACGGGCACCCGAGCAACGTCCGGTGGAGGAAGAGGCATGAGCGCGCAGACCGTGCTTCTTGCCGACGACGATGCAGCCATCCGCATGGTCCTCAACCAGGCGCTGACACGGGCCGGTTACGAGGTGATGCCGACAGGCAATCTCTCGACCATGTGGAATTGGGTGTCCCGGGGCGAGGGCGATATTCTGGTGACCGATGTCGCCATGCCTGACGGCAATGCCTTTGATGTCATGCCCCGTATCCGCAAGGCCCGCCCGGACCTGCCCATTGTGGTGATGAGCGCACAGAACACCTTCATGACCGCGATCAAGGCTTCCGAATCCGGTGCCTATGAATATCTGCCCAAGCCGTTCGATCTCGATGAGCTGACCGCGATTGTTGGACGCGCGCTCGCCGATGCCCGCGCCTCGCGCAAGTCGAACGGCGATAGGGAAGTGCAGTCCGAACAGATGCCGCTGGTTGGCCGCTCGGCGGCCATGCAGGATATCTATCGCGCGCTTGCCAGGTTGATGCAGACCGACCTGACGGTGCTGATCAATGGCGAGAGCGGCACCGGCAAGGAGCTGGTTGCCCGCGCGCTCCACCAGTTCGGACGCCGTCGCAATGGACCCTTTGTCGCCATCAACATGGCCGCCATTCCCCGCGACCTGATCGAAGCCGAGCTTTTCGGGCACGAAAAGGGTGCGTTCACCGGGGCTACGAACCGAAGTGCAGGCCGGTTTGAACAGGCCGAACAGGGGACGCTGTTTCTCGATGAGATCGGCGACATGCCGATGGAAGCCCAGACCCGGCTTTTGCGGGTGCTGCAGGAAGGCGAATATACCCGTGTCGGCGGCCGGACGCCGATCCGCACCGATGTGCGGATCATCGCAGCCACCCATCGCGATCTCAGCCAGCTCATCCGTCAGGGCCTGTTCCGCGAAGACCTTTACTATCGGCTCAATGTGGTGCCGCTCCGCCTGCCGCCGCTCAGGGAACGGCTCGATGACATTCCCGATCTCGCCAATCACTTTCTCGCCGAAGCACAGGGCGAGGGAGATCCGGCGCGCGATTTCAGCACCGCCGCGCTCGACGCCATGCGCGCCCATGAGTGGCCGGGCAACGTCCGCGAACTCGAAAACCTCGTTCGCCGCATTGTGGCGCTTTATGCAGACGAAACCATCTCGCCCGAGATCGTGCGCGCCGAACTCAATGTCGGCGACGCACCGTCAGCGCCATCTGGCAGTTCGAGCCCCGGTGACCTGACGAGCGCGGTCGAGGCGCATCTGTCGGGATTGTTCCAGCGCTACCAGCCCGATCTGCCGCCAGCCGGACTGCATCAGGACCTGATCGCAACCGTCGAAGCGCCGCTGATTTCCATGGCGCTCAACGCCTGCGGCGGCAACCAGATCAAGGCATCAGAGCTTCTCGGCATCAACCGCAACACCTTGCGCAAGAAGATCGCCGCCCATCAGATCGAGATTGTTCGACAGACCCGCCGGGACGGATAGTGGTCTTCGCACAACAGCCCATTTAGAGGCCGGTCACGACACTGTCACATTTTGGCAACAAACCTATTGAACACCTGCCGGAAATTGGCGACTCTACGGTGTTTTCCGTGCGCTTGAGTCCCAGATAGCGCGTAGCGACAGGCGACCCCCTGATGCGCCAATGACAACAAGGCTTGGGCGATCCATGACCGACAGCGAGAAACAGCCGCCGTCCGCATCGCCCGGGGCTGGCCGGATCAGGCAGATCTTCTTCTCCACGAATCGCGGGCTGCGCATCCTCGGCGTCATCGTCGTCGCCGCCTCGGTCGTCGCGGCCGGTTTCTCTTTCCTCGTCTTGATGGGCGCCACGCCGCTCGACCCCGAGCCTGAAGTCTGGGGTTATATCTGGGCCGTGAATGCCGCCTTGGTTCTGCTGGTGATTGCGCTGCTGATCACCGAAGCGTGGATGCTGGTGCAATCGCGCGTGCGCAAGCAGGCCGGCTCGCGGCTTCACGTGCGGCTGGTGATCACCTTTGCCGCCATTGCCGCAGTGCCCGCGCTTCTGGTCGCGGTCGTCGCAACGCTGACGCTCAATCAGGGGCTCGATTACTGGTTCTCCGAACGCAACCGGGTGATGGTCGAGAACTCGCGCCTGATCGCGCGCTCCTACATGCTCGAACATGCCGAAGTGCTGCGCGACGATATCGTCGGGGTTGCCGCCGAACTCGAGCAGGCACGCAATACCTTCGAGAGCGACCAATCCACTTTCCAGCGCATCTTCACCAATATCGTGCAGGTGCGCGCGCTGCCTTACGCCATGATCATCGATGGGAACAAGAATGTGGTCATGCGCGCGCAAACCAGTTCGGCGGGGCCCACACCGGGATTGCCGGAGGGCGATCTGAGTGGGGTCACTGTCGGCCAGCCGACGCTGATCTCACCGGGCCGGACCAATCTGATCGGCGGGATCGTGGGACTGCGCGGCTATCAGGGGCTCTATCTGTTCGTTGCCCGGCCGGTCGATGCCGAAGTGCTCGAATATATGCGCCTGACGGACCGGAACGTGTCAGCCTACCGCGAATATGAATCGAGCCGGCTGGTTTTCCAGCTCACCTTTGCCATTCTCTATTTCGGGCTCGCGGTCATTCTGCTGCTTGCTGCGGTCTGGGTCGGTATCGCCATTGCGAACCGGCTCGTGGCGCCGATCCGCAACCTCATGGTGGCCTCGAACCGGGTGTCGGAAGGCGATCTCGAGGTGCAGGTGCCGCTGATCGAAAAGACCGGCGACATGCACGACCTGTCCGACCGGTTCAACCGCATGACCCTGCAGCTCAATTCGCAACGGCAGGCGCTCTTGCAGGCCAACCAGACCATGGACCAGCGGCGCCAGTTCACCGAGGCGGTGCTGGAGGGTGTGTCCGCGGGCGTGGTGGGCCTCGACCAGTTCGGGCGCATTACGCTCCTCAATGGCCGGGCCAGCCTCATCCTGGCCACAAACGAGCCCGACCTCGTCGGCATGCATTTGAGCGAAGCCGTACCCGAACTGGAAACTTTCCTCGAAAAGGCCGCCCATGCCCGGCGCGGCAAGATCCAGGAACAGATTACCCTCAAGCGCTTTGGCGAGGAGCGTATCTATCAGGTGCGCGCGACGCGGGAGGGCACGGTGACCGATTCCAAGGGTTTCGTATTCACCCTTGACGACATCACCGACCTGGTGGCCGCACAGCGCACCAGCGCCTGGGCCGATGTCGCCCGCCGCATTGCCCATGAGATCAAGAACCCGCTGACCCCGATCCAGCTTTCTGCCGAACGGTTGCGCCGGCGCTATTCGAAAAAACTCGAGGATGATTTCGAGGTCTTTGACAAATGTACCTCCACCATCGTTCGCCAGGTTGGCGATATCGGTCGCATGGTCGATGAATTCTCGGCCTTTGCCCGCATGCCGACCGCCCAGATCCAGCCCGCCGATCTCGCGGAAACCGTACGCCAGGCTGTGTTCATGGAAGGGGTGCGGCACGCCGAGATCGAGGTGACCGCCGATATCGGCAAGGGGCCCGTGATCGTGCCGTTTGACGACCGGCTGATGTCGCAAGCCCTGATCAACCTGATCAAGAACGCCGCCGAGGCCATCGAAGGTGCGGATATGAGTCAAATTCCCGATCCGCACATCTGCGTGTCGATCGAGGAACAGCCCGGCTCGGTTTGCGTAAAGGTATCTGATAATGGGGTCGGGTGGCCCGGCGAAAGCCGGCAGCGCCTGCTCGAACCCTATATGACGACACGGGAAAAAGGCACCGGGCTGGGGCTTGCCATTGTCTCGAAGATCATCGAACAGCATGGCGGCACGATCGAACTGCTCGATTCAGAACCGGACGAATCCGGCCGGGTAGGGGCGTGCTTTGCCTTCACCCTGCCGCGGGCAGCTGCGGAAACCGCGCCCGAAACGCCGTCTGAGGGCGGCGAAGACCCGAACAAGGATCATGAGAAGGCCGCAAGCGAAGCGCTGGCCGTCGTGGAGAAGTAGATGGCGTTGGACGTATTGATTGTCGACGATGAGGAAGACATCCGCGAATTGATCGGCGGCATCCTCGAAGACGAAGGCTATGCCACGCGCTCGGCCCACGACTCCGACAGCGCGCTCGCGGCCATCGCCGCGCGTCGGCCCAACCTGGTCTTTCTCGATATCTGGATGCAGGGCAGCTCCCTCGATGGCTTGCAGCTGCTCGATGCGATCCAGACCAGCTATCCTGACATTCCCGTCGTCATGATTTCAGGGCACGGCAACGTCGAAACCGCGGTTTCCGCCATCAAGCGCGGCGCCTACGACTATATCGAGAAGCCGTTCAAGATCGATCGGTTGCTGCTGGTCGCCCAACGAGCGGTCGAAACCCAGCGCTTGCGGTCCGAAGTCGCCGAACTCAAGGAAAAGACCGGGGAGGGACCGGCCAATCTGATCGGGAATTCCCATGCCATGGGCCAGATCCGCTCGGCGCTCGAAAAAACTGCACAGAGCAATTCACGGGTCATGATCTCGGGCGCGACCGGCACCGGCAAGAGCCTTTGCGCACGCGTCCTGCACGACATGTCCCATCGCGCCAGCGGTCCCTTTGTCGAAGTCAATCTGACCCTTTATCCGCCGCAGGACATCGCCACCGCGCTGTTTGGCGAGGAGCGCCAGACGGACAATGGTGGGCAGGTGACCGCCGGTGCGCTCGAACGCGCCCATGGGGGCACCATCTATCTTGGCGAGGTCTCCGTTCTGCCGGACGACGCCCAGGCGTCGCTGTTGCGGGCCCTGGTTGAAAACCGATTTCAACGGGTCAACGGCCATGGCACTGTCGACGTCGATGTGCGGCTGGTCTCCTCGACCTCGGCCAATCTCTCTCGCCTGATCGAGACCGGGCAGTTCCGCGCCGATCTGTTCCACCGCCTGGCCGTGGTTCCCGTGCACCTGCCACCCCTCAGGGAGCGGCGCGAGGATATCCCGGAACTGGTCGCGACGTTTGTCGAGCGTCTCTCGAAGATGAACAATTTGACCGGGGTCTCGATCTCCGAGGATGCCCTGGCCGTGCTGCAGGCGCAGGACTGGCCCGGCAATGCGCGTCAGCTCAAGAACGTGGTCGAGCGGCTGCTGATCCTGTTGCGGGACAATCTGCCCGCGGATGGGGTGATCACCGCCGCCATGCTGCCGCCCGATATTGGCGAAGTGCTGCCAACCATGGACGACGCCGAGGCGAGCACGCATCTGATGAGCCTGCCCTTGCGGGAAGCCCGCGAGATCTTCGAGCGGCAATATCTCGTCGCCCAGATCGAGCGGTTCGGCGGCAATATCTCCAAGACCGCGGAGTTCGTGGGCATGGAACGCTCGGCGCTGCACCGCAAGCTGCGCTCGCTCGGTCTTTGATCCCATCCCCAACTGGCAACAAGGCCAAAAGGTTCAACAATCATGCGCGTGATCATTTCAGGGGCGGGACAGGTCGGGTACGGCATTGCCGAGCGGCTGTCGATCGAGGGCAATGAAGTCACCGTCATCGACAACAATCCCGAACTCGTCCAACGCATCCGCGACACACTGGATGCGCGCGGCATTCACGGGCATGGCTCGCACCCTGACATTCTGGCCCAGGCCGGTGCGCGCGACGCCGACATGCTGATCGCCGTGACCCAGGTCGACGAGGTCAACATGACCGCCTGCCAGGTCGGTCATTCGATCTTCAACATTCCGACCCGGATCGCCCGTATCCGTGCCCAGAGCTATCTGCAATCCGAATGGAGCAATCTGTTCGCCCGCGACCATCTGCCGATCGACGTGATCATTTCGCCCGAGGTCGAGGTCGGTGACATCATCCTGCAGCGCATCGCCTATCCCGGCGCCTCGGACATCATCACCTTCGAGGACGAGCGGGTTGTCGTGCTGGCCATCGACGTGAAGGAAGATTGCGCGGTCATCGATACGCCGCTCAACCAGCTCACAGACCTGTTTCCCAACCTCAACGCCACGGTGATGGGCGTGCGCCGTGACGGCAAGCTACTGGCGCTGCATTCGCGCGACCAGATCCTGCCGGGTGACGAGGCCTATGTGGCGGTCTCGCGCGACCAGGTGCACCGCACCCTGGCCCTGTTCGGCCGCGACGAGCCGTCTCCCTCGCGCATCGTTATTGGCGGTGCTGGCAATATCGGGCGCTATGTCGCCTCGAAGCTCGAGGCATCGGGGCAGGGCGTCTCGATCCGCCTCATCGAGGCCAGCCGCGAACATGCCCAGGCCGCCGCCGAAACCATGTCCAATTCAATCGTCGTCTATGGCGATGCGCTGGCCGAAGACATCATGCGCGAGGTCGACGTCCGCGACGCGCACATGTTCCTCGGCCTGACCAATGACGATGAGACCAATATCCTGTCCTCGGTGCTCGCGAGCGAACTGGGCTGCCCTTCGACCATCGCGCTCGTCAACCAGACCCAGTATCCGCGCTTTGCCCGCCGGCTGGGTGTCGATGCGTTCATCAACCCCCGTGCGGTCACGGTCTCCAAGATCCTGCGCCATGTTCGGCGGGGCCGCATCCGCGGCGTCTACACACTGCATAACGGCGCGGCCGAGATCATCGAGGCCGAAGCGCTCGAAACCTCGCCGCTGGTCGGCCGCCCGTTGAGAGATTTCGAATTCGGCGCCGGCGTGCGCGTCGGTGCCATTATCCGGGGCAGGGAGGTGCTGCTGCCTTCCGGCGATGTCCGTGTCGAGGCAGGTGACTTCGTGATCGTCTTCGCAGTCGCCTCTGCCGTCCGACAGGTCGAGCAGATGTTCCGCGTCAGCATCGACTTCTTCTGAGGTCCTGGCGATGCCCACCACCTTCGTCCTCGCCTCTGCAGCGCTCGCCGGCTACGCCGTCGCGCTGCTGCTGCCGCTGGTTGCAGCGCTCGCTGCCGGCGACTGGCGAAGCGCCGAAGGGCTGGGGTTGAGCGCGCTCGCCTACATCTTCGTGGCCGTGAATGTCTTCTGGGCGCTGCAGACCCGCATGCGCCCGCTCTCTCGCGCACAGACATTCTCGCTGGTTTCGGTGACCTGGGCGGTGATGACCATTGCCGCAATGCTCCCGATCCTCATCGTTGAACGGCACGACTTCACCTCGGCCTTTTTTGAGGCGGTTTCGGCGCTCGTCACGCTCGGAGTCAGTTTCGGGGCGGCCGATGGCGCCACGCCCGCGCCGGCCATGATGGTGTTCCGAGCGATCACCGCCTGGTATGGCGGCTTTCTGGCCCTGATCATCATCATTTATGTGCTCGCGCCCTATCGCGTCGGCGGCCTGCCCAACCGCAATCTGCGGCTCGTCCTGCACTCCAAGAGCGGCCGTGATCCGCGCCTGGTGCGAACGGCCGGCGAGATCTTCGTACCCTATGCGGCCTTCACCCTGGCCTGTGCCGTGGCGCTGATGGTTGCCGGCGTGCCACCGCTTGGTGCGGTGATTGCCGGGTTTTCAGCACTCTCCACCAATGGCTATCTGCCTTTGGCAACGGGTGGATCGGTGTTCAACAACAAGGCCGCCGAACTCGTCATGGTGCTGTTCATGATCATCGGTGGCACATCGATCCTTTGGCACAATATGCTGCTCAGCCGGCGGGTTGAGCTGCTCGGCCAGCATAGGGAAAGCTATGCCTTCATCGGAGTTGTCGTGGGGGTTGCCGTTCTCACGACACTGATCACCCTGCTTGGCATCAATCCCGTCACCGGTTCAGTGATCGATGTGTTCGTGCGCCGCCTGTTCGACGCGGCATCGATCCTGAGCACTTCCGGCATCGTGCACACACCGGGCCTGGGCTTCTCCATGCCGCTATTGCTGGTGCTGATCCTCGCAACGGTGGGGGCGGGCAGCTATTCTCCGGGCGGCGGTCTGCGCATGTTTCGGGTCGGTGCCATGTTGACCCACACCCTGCACGAGACGCGACAGCTCGTTTTTCCACATGCCGTGCTCCCTGGAAGGTCCGGCGGCAATGCCGAGGATTTCGTCAATATCCGGTCGATCTGGAGCTTCTTTTTTGTCTTCCTGCTGACCGTTGCCTTGGCGACTCTCGCCTTTGCGATTATCGGCTATTCGCTCGAAGGGTCCTTGTCTCTGGCCATTGGCTCCCTAAGTTCGATAGCAGGGGTTGTTGGCATTGGCCTCGCTGAATTCGCAGGACCGGTACCGGATCCGGCGACTGAAGTGGCCATTGCACTGGTTGCGCTTGCAGGGCGCATCGAGATGCTGGTGATCCTGGCGGTTGCGGCGCGCGCCGAGTGGTAGTCGTCGCCAAGATACTACAAAGTACAGGTAAACTGTGTCATACAACCGTTGTTAAGTGGCACTGATATGCGTCATGGCGCAACCCGGCTGCGGTACGAGGCGCTGAGGGGACGTCATAAAAACAGAGCCGAATCGAACGGCTCGCACCGAAAAGAGGCCGCCCAATGCCCAGTGAAAAGAATCAGAATTTACAGGACGCGTTTCTTAATCACGTCCGAAAGAACAAAGTTCCGGTGACCGTTTTTCTGGTCAACGGTGTAAAACTTCAGGGTGTCATTACCTGGTTCGACAATTTCTGCCTGTTGTTGCGTCGGGACGCGCAATCGCAGCTTGTCTACAAGCACGCCATTTCGACGATAATGCCAGGCGCGCCGATCCAGCTTTTTGACCCCGATGGTGGCGACAAGGACCAAAACGACTGACTCCGTCTCATAACCAGCCGCAAGACGAGGGCTTTTCCCTCAAGCGCGGCCCGAAAACCTTTGTTGACCGGCGCGTTGCACCAACCCGTGCCGGCCTCATCTGCCCCGACACCGGAGACAAGGCCGCGGCGCGCAGCGCCGAGGCGCGTCTTGCTGAATTCGAGGGGCTGGCGCGCGCCATCCGTCTCGAAATCGCCTTTTCCGAAATCGTGCCGGTCAAGATGGTCAAGCCCGCGACCTATATCGGGGGCGGGCAAGTCGAGCGGCTGCACGACCTTGTTGAAAACGACAAGATCGAGCTGTTGCTGATCGATGCGCAATTGAGCCCGGTCCAGCAACGCAATCTCGAACGCCAGACAGGCGCCAAGGTGCTCGACAGAACCGCGCTTATCCTTGAAATCTTTGGTGAACGCGCAGCCACGCGGGAAGGTGTGCTCCAGGTCGAACTGGCCCATCTGAGCTATCAGAAAGGGCGGCTTGTCCGCTCATGGACCCACCTTGAGCGCCAAAGGGGCGCGCAGTCCTTCATCGGCGGCCCGGGTGAAACCCAGATCGAAGCCGACCGGCGCTTGCTCCAGGAACGTATCCTGGTGCTCGAAAAGCGCATCGACAAGATCGCCAGCCAACGGCGCGAGCAGCGCAAGGCTCGCAAGGCCGCGCGCATGCCCGTCATCGCGCTTGTCGGTTACACCAATGCCGGCAAATCGACCTTGTTCAACCGGCTGACATCGGCCGGCGTCGTGGCGCAGGACCAGCTCTTTGCCACTCTCGATACGACGGCACGCAGGGCGAACCTGCCAAAGGGCAGGGAGGTCCTGTTCACCGACACCGTCGGGTTCGTGTCGGACTTGCCCACGAGCCTTGTCGCTGCCTTCCGCGGGACGCTCGAGGAAGTCACTGAGGCCGATATCGTCTTGCATGTGCGAGACCTGGCGAGCCCCAGTACGGTCGCCGAGGCGGAAGACGTGATGCAGATCCTTGGTGATCTGGGGGTCGACCCCGCGACAACGCCGATGATCGAGGTCTGGAACAAGATTGATCTGATGGATCCCGAGCGGGTTCAGGCTCTGCGCAACGCTGCGTCCGGTGACACCCGCATTGTCGATGTGTCAGCCTTGACCGGGGAGGGCATGGATACCCTGTTTTCCGCCATCGAAGAAACTCTCGACGGGGCCAGCCGGGATTACTGGATGACGCTTCCGGTCAGCGACGGACGCCGCCTGAGTTGGCTCTACGACCATGCGGAAGTGATTGAACGCCAAAACCGGGACGATGGCGGAAGCGATTTGCACGTCAAGGTCCCACAATCGGAAATTGCTCAATTTCTGTCGAAATTTAACGACATTTCCTTGAGTAAGACATCCGCTTGATTCAGCGTGATTTCGCGTCTTTGTCGGCGGCCCGGACTTCGCCCCAATAGGCTTCGAGTTGGCTGATGCCGACGGTTCCGATGTCGATACCGTCTTCCCGGCAGCGTGCTTCCACGTGATGGAAACGGCGCGCGAATTTGAGATTGGCGTCGCGCAACGCAGCCTCCGGGTCGACCCCGTGTTTGCGGGCGAGCTGGGCGGCGGAGAACAGCATGTCGCCGATCTCTTCTTCGACATGTGAGCGGTCGCCGGTTTCGGCTGCGGCGGCGACTTCATCGAGTTCCTCACGCACCTTGGCTGCGGCGCCTTCGGGCGAATTCCAGTCGAAACCGACCTTGGCCACGCGCTTGCCGATCTTCTCGGCACGGGTCAGGGCGGGCAGAGCGTTGGGCACATCGTCGAGCACCGAAGGCGGTGCGGCGTTGCCGCCCGACTTGGCAGCGCGCTCCTTGTCCTTCTGTGCTTCCCAATTGGCCTTGGCACCTGAGGCTTCGGTGCGCTCGACGTCGCCGAACACATGTGGGTGGCGGCGGATCAGTTTCTCGGTAATCGCGTAGATCACGTCGCCAATGTCGAACAGCCCATCTTCCTTGGCCATCTGCGCATGATAGATGGGCTGCAACAGCAGATCACCGAGCTCCTCGCGCAAATGTGCGTAGTCCTCACGCTCAATGGCGTCGGCAACTTCATAGGCTTCCTCGATCGTGTAGTGCCGGATCGACGCGAAATCCTGCTCGAGATCCCATGGACAGCCGGTTTCGGGGTCCCTGAGTGCCGCCATGATCTCGATGAGCCGCGACAGATCGCGGGACGGTTGGATGGTGCTCGGCATGGGTAAATCCCGGTGGAGTAGCGATCCTCCGGTCCTATGCGATGCTGCAAATCGGTGCAAGTCACGCCACGCAGCCGTCACGTCCTGACAGAGTTCTAGCTCGACTGCTTCCGGAAATCATCGACGGGCAGCCCGCCGATGCCCCAATTGTCCATTTCAACCTCATCGATCACGACAACGGTCGTTTTCGGGTCTTTGCCCAGCACGTCCTGGAGCAAAGCCGTGACGCCCTCGATCAACCTTGCTTTCTGCTCGGCACTCGGTCCGGTGCCGGTAGGTCCGCCTTCACGAGTGATTTTAATGTTCACATAGGGCATGCGCTGCGCTCCGGTTGCGGTGAAACGAATCCGGCGGATGCCGGTCACCATATCGAGACGCGACGCATCGTTGATGTCGAGTGGAATGTGGATGTCGCGGTCTGCAGGCTTTGCTGGCACCGGCGAGCGTCCGGCAGGGGATTGGCATCCGTCTCAAAGGCCGGCCCAACACGTCAACCTCCTCACATAACGGATTCGCATAATATATATTATGGAACTTTTTTGGTTATGCGGGATGGTAGCCGCCGCTCACGGCAGCGGCCGATATCCGGCGAAATGGGCTCGTGCTCCGCTCCCTGAATCACGTGCAGCTTCACCTCAAAGGCGCGACCACTCATCAGCACCGCAGTGCAGCGATGATTGCCATCCAGCAGATAAAACCCGTTCCGCGGCAATCTGCATGCCGGCACGTCCAGGCGAACCGGCTCTGCTGCTGCGCAGCATTCCTGTCGCATGAGCTCAATGTCTGATTGCACATTGTCTGGCAGTTCATGAAACCGCAGCATGGCCTCTGCGAGCGTGATCTTCCGGGTCAGGATCCAATGCAGGAAGTGTGGATCGAGGCGCCCAAGACTTTCCTGGAATGCGGAATAGACCTGACCCAGTTCAGCCGGATCAGTCAGAACCGTGGTTTGGATCTCGTGGCCGCGCTCATGCACCGCGGCCCAGTCAAGATGAACCCGGATATCCGGAAATGTTGCTTTGAAGGTCTGCAGATCCATGTGGTTCCCGGCGCCGTTTATCTCAGGCTTTCATAAAATGAAGCTTGTCGGGCGTCGAGCATGCAGATCAGCAAAAGAAAGCGGGAAGGGCCCCTGCCCCCCGTTTTCACACCGGCCGGCCTAGCCCTTGATCGCTATTTCCATACCGTCATAGGCCGGTTCGACACGGTCTGGCGTGTCTCGGAGTACGGTTTCGTAGTCCATATCGATATGCATGTTTGTCAGGATGGCCCGCCGAGGATTGACGCGGTCGATCCAGTGCAAGGCGTCGGGCAGCGAGAAATGGCTGACATGCGGCGTGGGCCGCAAGGCATCGACAATCCAAGTCTCAAGGTTCTCAAGTGTCGGTATAGAAGTGGATGGCAAGCCATTGATATCACAAGAATAGGCGAGGTTCTTGATTCGATATCCCAGCGAGTCGATATTGCCATGCCTCTGGGTAAAGGCGGTGAGTTCGAGTGTCCCGCCCTCGCCTTCGACCGAAACGGTTTCACCGTCCTCTACATAGTTCGCATTCAGGATCGGCGGATAGTCGCTCTCGGGCGGTGACACGAAGCAATAGCCGAAGGCCGCCAGCATGCGGACTTCTGTGGCGCGCGAATAATAGACATCGACACGGCGGCGACTGTTGAGCGCCAGCACGCGGAGATCGTCGATCCCATGCGTGTGGTCGGCATGTTCATGGGTGTAGAAAACGGCATCGACCTCGGACACGCCGGCATCGAGCAATTGTTCGCGGATATCGCAACCGGTGTCGATCAGGACGCGAGTTTTGCCGCCATCCTTTTCGCCCGTGATCAGCAGCGCACAGCGCCTGCGGCGGTTCCTGGGATTGTTGGGGTCGCAATCACCCCAGTCATTGCCGATACGTGGCACGCCGCCGGACGATCCGCAGCCCAGAATGCGCGCGGTGATCCGGTCGGGCGCAACCATGTTATCGCGCCGCCTTGGCGAACAAACGGTCGAAATTGGCCGTCGTCGTCTCAGCGAGTTCCTCGAACGCCATGTCACGAAGCTTGGCGACGAATTCGGCCGTGTTGCGCACAAACCCCGGTTCGTTGGATTGGCCCCGATGCGGCACCGGCGCCAGGTAAGGCGCGTCGGTTTCGACCAGCATGCGGTCGGCGGGCACGGTCCGGGCGACCTCCTGCACCGCTTTGGCGGAATTGAAGGTCACAATGCCGGAGAACGACACATAGCCGCCAAGGGCAAGGCCGCGTTTCGCAAGTTCGGGCCCCGATGAGAAACAGTGCAAAACGAAGGGGAAGGCCCCCTTCCCTGTTTCTTCCTCAAGGATCGCGGCGACGTCGTCGTCTGCTTCCCGCGCATGGATGACGAGCGGCAAACCAGTCTCCCGGGCCGCTGCAATGTGACGTCGAAATCCGGTTTCCTGTGCGTCACGGGGCGAGTTGTCATAGTGGTAGTCGAGCCCGGCTTCGCCAATCGCCACGCATTTGGGATGCGCCGACAGCCTCACGATCTCCTCGACATCGATATCGAGTTCCTCATGGGCATTGTGCGGGTGCGTGCCGACCGAGCAGTAGACATTCTCGAACCGCTCGGCGATGGCCGTGATCTCGTCGAACCGCTTGATCCGCGTCGAGATCGTCACCATTCGTTCGACGCCAGCCTCTCTGGCGCGCGCCATCACGCCTTCGATATCGGATTGAAGGCTGTCGAAATCGAGATGGCAATGGCTGTCGACCAGCATGATCAGGCGTCGTCCTTCTCGAGCCGGCGGAAGACCGGTTCGGGCGTCGGCAGCGCGGTGCCAGGCACCAATTTGGCCTCGTCCGAAACATGCGCGATCGTGCGGGCGCCTTCAGCCACCCCGAGGAAATCGAGGATCCGGCCCGCCGAATCCGGGACAATCGCCAGCGCCGGAATGGCGAGGCGCCGGATGGCTTCTGCCGTGACATAAAGAACGGTCTGCATGCGCGCGGGATCGGTCTTCTTCAGCGCCCAGGGCTCCTTCCCGGCGAAATAGCGGTTGGCGTCTGCAACCACATCCCAGATCGCTGCGACAGCATCATGAACATGCTGACGGTCCATTGCGGCCCGTGCCTTGCCGATCGCGTTGACGCAAGCATCAAGCAAGGCCTGGTCTTCATCTGTCAGCGCGCCGGGTTCGGGGATCTTGCCCTCGCAATTCTTGGCGATCATCGACAGTGAGCGCTGGGCCAGATTGCCGAAATCATTGGCGAGATCGGCATTGCAGCGATTGATAAAGCGCTCGCGGGTGTAGTCCCCGTCATTGCCGAAATTCACTTCCCTGAGGAAATAGTAGCGCACCGGGTCGGTGCCAAATTCACCAAGCAGATCAAAGGGATCAACCACATTGCCCAGCGATTTGGACATCTTCTTGCCTTCGCTGGTCAAGAACCCGTGGGCATAGACGCGCTTGGGCAGCGGCAGCCCCGCCGACATCAGGAAGGCCGGCCAATAGACCGTGTGGAAGCGGATGATGTCCTTGCCGATGACATGCACGTCCGCCGGCCAATAGCGCTTATAGCTCTCCGATTCCGTATCCGGATAGCCGACGCCCGTCAGATAGTTGGTCAGCGCATCGACCCAGACATACATCACGTGTTCGGGCGCATCGGGCACCGGAATGCCCCAGTCGAAGGTCGTGCGCGAGATCGACAGATCGAACAGCCCGCCCTTCACGAAGCTCATCACTTCATTGCGGCGCGAGGCCGGACCGATGAAATCAGGGTTCTTTTCGTAATGCGCCATCAGCCGATCGGCGAAAGCGGACAGGCGGAAGAAATAGCTGGTTTCCTCGACCCACTCGACCGGCGTGCCTTGCGGCGACAGCTTTTCGCCATCCTCGCCGGCTTCGAGCTCGCTCTCGTCGTAATAGGCTTCGTCGCGCACCGAATACCAGCCGGCATAGGTGCCTTCAAAGATGTCGCCATTGGCCTGCATCCGCCGCCAGATATCCTGGCTCGCCTTGTAATGGCGCTCCTCGGTGGTACGGATGAAGTCTGAATTGGACATGTTGACCGCCGCAGCCAGCTCCTTGAACCGCTCGGAATTCTGCTGGGCCAGTTCCTGCACGGTGATGCCCTTGTCCTGAGCCGTGCGCACCATCTTGATGCCGTGCTCGTCCGTGCCGGTCAGAAAGAACACATCGAACCCGTCCAGCGCCTTGAACCGGGCAACGGCATCAGCCCCGATCATCTCATAGGCATGCCCGATATGCGGGGCGCCGTTCGGGTAGTGAATAGCCGTGGTGATGTAATAGGCGGGCTTGGACATGGATCGGATTCGCTTCATTCGGCCCGCGGCAGAGTGCGGACATCGTCGAGTATGGTCAAAAGGGTCTGTTGGCGGTCGAGATTATAGATCTGCTGCTCTTGAGCCAGAGCCTGCGCCTTGTCCCACAGCGCGAGAAGGCTTTCAAGCCGCCAGCGGCCCCCTGCCCTTGTCAGCGCCGCATGCCGCGTTTCGGCGGCCAGCCAGTCGGCAATCCGCTCGAGAGCAAGGTGAAACCCGCCACTGTCGCGCTTGGCTGTCAGCGCCGCCGCGATCTCGAGGTGATCGGTGCCGGAATGCCGCTCGGCATGGCTCAACCAGGTTTCAAGCGCGTCGAGCGCGGCGCTGTCGGTCAGCCGCAACACCTCGAAGGCCTTGCGGGGCCGGCCATGCGCCAGCGAGAGCGCGTGTTCGAGGTCGCCGGTGTCGTCCGTATCCGTCTGCGCGGTCACTGCCCGCTCAGTATCCTCAGGCGAGAGCGGCTGCAGGCTGAGGCTGCGCGTACGCGACCGGATCGTGGGCAACACGGTGCCCGGCCGATGGGCGATGAGGATGAACAGGCTCGACGCCGGCGGTTCCTCAAGCGTTTTCAACAGCGCATTGGCCGCATTGCGGTTGAGGTCATCCAGCGCATCCACGATGGCAATCCGCAGCCCTGCCCGTGCCGAGGAATGATGGAAGAAGCTGTTCACCCGCCGCACATCGTCGACGGTGATCTGCGTCCCGAACCGGCCGGTCTTGGGATTGGGCCGGCGCCGCAGCAGCGTCACATTGGGATGCGCGCCTTGTGCGATCTGTTCGCTGACCACTTCCGCGGACTGATCCGAACTGCGGGCCAACAGCGATCGGGCCAGATCAAATGCCAGCGTTGCCTTGCCGATCCCGCGCGGACCATGCACCAGCCAGCCATGATGCAACTTGCCTTCCTGGTGAGCGTCGAGCACCGCATCGCGCGCTGTGGCATGGCCGAACAGCGCACGGGTCTGCTCAGGCGGCGTGACCCCCGGAATCTCGTCATATTCGCGTTGCGGGGTCTCGTCCTGTGGCTGGGCGCGGGCCATATCAGCTCGCCCGTTGCAACTCGGGGAACCGCTTGACCACCACTTCCCAGATCGCGTCTTCGAGCGCGTCCTCGTCGCGATTGGCGTCGAGCACGATGCAGCGATCAGGATTATTCTTGGCGATCGACAGGAAACCGTCACGGAGCTTACGGTGCCAGTCGAGCGTTTCCTTCTCGAACCGGTCGGGCGGCACCATCAACCCGTCTTCTTCCGCGCGCATTGCCACGCGCTCGAACGCGATTTTGGGATCCATGTCGAGCAGCACTGTGAGATCGGGCGAGCGGCCATTGAGTGCCAGCACTTCAAGCGCATCGATCAGCTTGTCCGGCACCCCGTCGGTGAGACCCTGATAGGCCCGTGTTGAATCATGGAACCGGTCCGAGAGAACCCAGCTGCCGCCATCAAGATTCGGTGCGATCAGTGATTCGACATGATCGAACCGCGCCGCGGCGAACAAAACCGCCTCGGCCCCCGCACCCCACTCCTCGCACTTGCCTTGCAGAATGAACGAGCGGATTGCTTCGGCCTTGGGCGTTCCACCCGGTTCACGCGTGCGCACAACTTCAATGCCTTCGCGCGACAGAGAATGCATCAAGCGTTTGATTTGCGTGGACTTTCCGACGCCCTCGCCACCTTCGAATGTGATAAAACGGGCGGTCATTGCGTGAAGAGGGCTCCCGCTAGCACTCGGCGTCTAGAGCGCCCGGAAAAGCCAGCCGAGCGTGAGTTCCTTGAAAGCATCCGTGGCCTTGCGGATGAGCCCCCCTTCTTTCACCGTCTCGGCGGCGTAGAGCGGAGAGGACTGGATCAACTGCTCATCGCACCAAACCTTGAGCGCTGCAACCTCCGCTCCTTCTTCCACAGGGGGCATCAGCGGTCCGAAATAGACAACCGAGGCGCGCAGGCAACGCTGACCGCCCTTGGGCAGGTAGAGTTCGACCGCGCCACGGCCGATCAGCGGCACTTCGGGCTTCTCCCCGCCATAGACAAGCGCATGATCGACGACCTCCCCTTCATCGAAGGCCTGGATGTGTTCGAAACTGCGGCTGCCCCAGGTAACGAGCTTGCGCGCTTCTTCCTTGCGTTCGGAAATCGAATCCATGCCGTGAAGCACGGCAATCAATCGCCGCCCGCCTTCAGTGGTCGAGGCAACGATGCCATATCCGGCAGCCTCGGTATGGCCGGTTTTCAGCCCGTCTACGCCGATTCCGTCGCCCAGAAGCGTATTGCGGTTCGATTGCTTGATCCCGTTCCACTCAAAGCTCGGCTCAGAGAAGATCGAATAGTATTCGGGGTACTCATGGACAACATGGCGGGCGAGCTGGGCCAGATCGCGCGCTGTGACGTGCATTTCGGGGTCTGGCAGCCCGGTCGAATTGGTGAAATGCGAATTCTCGAGACCGATCTCATCGGCCATGTCATTCATCATCAGGACGAATGTGCCCTCGGTCCCGCCGATCCCCTCGGCAAGGGCGATGCTGGCGTCGTTCCCCGACTGGATGATGACGGACTTGACGAGGTTCTCGACAGCGACCTTGGAATTGAGTTCGGCAAACATCGTCGAGCCGCCGGACCCAGCTCCGCCCTCCCGCCAGGCCTTTTCGGATATGAAAAATTCATCGTCGAGGGAGAGCCGGCCTGTCTTCAGTTGGTCGAACACCACGGCGATGGTCATGAGCTTGGCCATGCTGGCCGGCTCCATCTCCGTATCGGCGTTTTTCTGGTAAAGGACCGTGCCGCTTTCGGCATCCATCAGAAGCGCAAACCGGGCACGGGTATCGAATTCGAGCTGCGCACTGGCCGGGGTGATGGCCCCCAGAACCGTGATGATCAGAACCGGTACAAAATAACTCAGCCGCACAGCAACACGCTTTCCCTAACGGTGTTCTGCCCCCGGGGTCGACCCAGACCCGTTCGCCCGCGCGAACTGGCCTCAGCCGTTACCTCATCATGCAATTAGTACAAAACGATGTCTTGAAGGCCAAGTTCCCGGGTCAGGTCGACAACGTCAGACCGGGTCACCCCTTCCTTGAGGGTATCGATACGAACTTCGGTCGCCGGTTGGCCGTTCTTTTCGACCGGGCGCATCTCGACATAGGCAAGGCGGGCGAATGCCTTGCCGATCGCTTCAGCCTCATCAGCATCCACGAACGCACCGACTCCCATATTGACGTTGCGTGCTTCAAGATCGGTGGTTTGCTGCCACGCCCGCAGGGAATCCCCCCTGCCCGCCATTTCGGCGGCAGCATGGGCCGCTGGCACAAGGCTGTTGACCGTCGCATCGTCGGCTTCGTTGAACGCCAGCAGATTGCCAATTGCTGACAGGAAACCAATGGTCTTGCGCACCGGGCGCGTGGCGACCCGGATGGTTTGACCGGCATCGGGACGCGCCAGTGGCGGAACCGCAGGACTGTTGAGGCTCGCCATCAGATAGCGCGTGTCATCGCCATTCAGCGGCGCGCGGCCGACATAATCGACTTTGACCTTCGCGGTGCCGCTATGGCGGAAATCGAGCATTTCGGCCACTCGGGACGAAAGGTCGATCACGCGGCCATGGGCATAGGGACCGCGGTCATTGACCCGGACGATCATCGAGCGGCCATTGGCCATGTTGGTGACCCGGACATAGCTCGGCAACGGTAGCGTCGGATGCGCCGCCGAGATGCCGTTCATGTCGAAGATCTCGCCATTGGCGGTCATCCGCCCATGGAAGTTTGGCCCATACCAGGACGCCAGGCCGATCGCCGAATAATTCGGGTCTTCAGCCGGCGTGTACCACTTTCCGGCGACCTGATAGGGCTTGCCGACCTGATAGCGGCCACCGCCCTTGGGCACCTTCTTGCCGTGAACCAGGCGCGGCGACGCCGTCACCCCGTATTCCGACGAGGAAAACTTGGTCTTGGTGTTGATTTGGCTGTCCGAGCCACAAGCCGCCAGAAATGGCAAAGCCGCCGCAAGCACTGCAGCAGCCGCAAATCCCTTCAGGCGGGCCGATTTGGACTGGTCCGACGCGATCACTTCTGTCCCCATAGTGCCGTCATCATATCGAGACGACGCCACCCTGCCAGTCCACCTTCAACTCATGGTTTCAGGTGTGTTACTGCGCGCCTTATACCAGCTATCGCCTCGACGCACAAATTCGTGACCCCCAGCAAGGACATAGCGGGGAGAGACAAATCCGCATCGACATGATATAAAGCTTTCTTTATATGATTTCTGTGCTATGAGGGCGCAAATTGCACTCGAACCCCGAAAGGTGGAGAGGCTGATGAACAAGCTTGCGCAATTGCTGGCCGAACGTGAGGTGCTGCTCGCGGACGGCGCAACCGGGACCAATCTGATCCCGATGGGTCTCGATTCCGGCCAGGCACCCGAGGCGTGGAATTTCAATCATGTCGATCGCATCAAGAAGCTCCACCAGGGCTTCATTGATGCCGGTTCCGACATCATCATCACCAACACCTTTGGCGGCACGGCCCGCCGGCTGCACCTGCATCAGCTTGACGACCGCGTGGTCGAGGTGAATGCGCGCGGCGCCGAGATTGCCGCTGAAACCGCCGCAAACGCCGGCCGACCGATCGTGATCGCCGGTTCGGTCGGTCCCACCGGTGATCTGCTGGTCCCGCTCGGTGCCCTCTCCTATGAAGGGGCCGTCGAGGCATTCGAGGAGCAGATGACTGGCCTCAAGCAGGGCGGCGCCGATGTCGCCTGGATTGAAACCATGTCCGCGCCCGAGGAAATCGACGCCGCAATTCAAGCGGCCAACACGGTTGGCCTGCCCTATGTCGTGACCGCCAGCTTCGATACCGCAGGGCGCACGATGATGGGGCTGGCACC
This sequence comes from Cucumibacter marinus DSM 18995, assembly GCF_000429865.1. Lineage (GTDB taxonomy): Bacteria > Pseudomonadota > Alphaproteobacteria > Rhizobiales > Devosiaceae > Cucumibacter > Cucumibacter marinus. Next base: position 158,568 of record NZ_AUCR01000001.1, on the reverse strand, counting down.
GGCCGATTTCGCCCGCACCATGGCTGGCAAGGATCCGCGACCGGAAGCATTCGGCTCAAACTGCGGTGTCGGTGCCTCTGACCTTCTGGTTGCGGCCCTCGACATGACCGCCAACGCAGATGGTGTGCCGGTTGTGTGCAAGGCCAATGCAGGCATTCCCAAGGTGAAGGGCGACGAGGTCGTCTACACCGGTACCGTCGAGTTGATGGCAGATTATGCCCGGCTCGCGGTGAGTATCGGCGCACGGATTGTTGGCGGCTGCTGCGGCAATACCGCAGAGCATGTCGCGGCGATGCGCGACGCCATCGACCGGCACAATGGCGGCGAACGGCCGACCAAGGAAGAGATCATCGAGCGGCTTGGCCCCCTCGTGTCTCCGCCTTCGGAAGCTGTCGGGGGCGGTCGTCCCCAGCGCCGCCGCCGCCGCGCCTGAACGCATTAGCAACTGACGAGTTACCCCCAGAGCGAACTTATGGCCGACGAGGAAGACGACATCATCCTGTCCGAACTGCCCGACGACGAACTTGTCGAGCAGATGCAGGACGACCTTTATGACGGGCTGAAGGAAGAGATCGAGGAAGGCGTCAACATCCTGCTCGAACGCGGATGGGCGCCCTACGACATTCTGACCAAGGCACTCGTCTCCGGTATGAAGGTTGTCGGCGACGACTTCCGCGACGGCATTCTATTCGTGCCCGAAGTGCTGCTCGCGGCCAATGCCATGAAGGCGGGAATGCACATCCTCAGGCCGCTGCTGACAGAAACCGGCGCGCCGAAAATGGGCAAGATGGTGGTCGGCACCGTCAAGGGCGATATCCACGATATCGGCAAGAACCTTGTCGGCATGATGATGGAAGGCGCGGGATTCGAGGTGATCGACCTTGGCATCAACACCGACGTCGACCAGTTCCTCGCCGCCATCGAGGAACATAAGCCCGATATCCTGGGCATGTCGGCGCTGCTGACGACCACCATGACCTATATGAAGGTCGTCATCGAGACGCTGAAGGAAAAGGGCATTCGCGACCAGCTGATCGTTCTGGTCGGCGGAGCGCCGCTCAATGAGGAATTCGGTGAGGCCATCGGCGCGGACGCCTATTGCAAGGACGCCGCCGTGGCCGTCGACACCGCAAAAAGGCTCGTCTCGCAGCGGGCCTGACGGGAGTAAACTGTGACAGCAACCGCCGACATCACTGCCGGCCAGAAGCGCGTGGGGCTAGTGGCCTGCGGGGCGCTCGCACGCGAAGTGCTCGCCCTGGCCGACCAGCCGGGCCTGAGGCATATCGAGGTAAAGTTCCTGCCGGCTGCCCTGCACAACACGCCCCGCGATATCCCGGCGGCGGTCGACAAGGCCATGCACGAGCTGTCCTCGCGCTGCGAGGTCTTGTTCGCCGGCTATGGCGATTGCGGCACTGCCGGCAAACTCGACGAGGTGCTTGAAAAGCACGGTGCCGAGCGTCTGCCCGGTGCCCATTGCTATGCCTTCTTCACGGGCCTCGACCGGTTTGAAGAAGTGCAGGACCGCGAGCCGGGCACCTTCTATCTGACCGACTATCTCGCCCGCCAGTTCGACACGCTGGTCTACAAGCCATTGGGGCTCGACCGGCATCCCGAACTGCTCGAAGCCTATTTCGGCAATTACACGCGGTTGATGCACCTTGTGCAGACCCCGGATGAAAAGCTCGACGCCAAAGCCCGTGAGGCCGCCGATCGGCTGGGCCTGCGTTACGAACGGATCGAGACCGGCTTCGGCCTGCTCGAGCCCTTTCTCAAGGAGGCTGCCCAATGAGCGATGCCCAGATCATCTACTGGCGCGACATCCCGACCCAGATCGTTGCCGGGAAGGGCCGCAAGGCCAAAAAGCGGGCCCTTGCGCCGCGCTTCCTGGTTGCGGTTGACAAGGCGGCGATGAAATCGGGCGCCTCGGATACCGACGCCTATCTCGAGGAATGGCGCAAGGCACCCGTTGAGCTCGAAGGCGATGACCTCGAGGCCGCCATCGAGGCGCTGGCCGAAAGAATCGAAACCGAATATTCCGCCAAGCGGCTGGCCGAACTGGCCGAACGCGGCGGTAGCGAAGCATAGGACACCCCATGACCGTCAGGACCACCCTCTCCTCGCCCACCAAGGAAGTCGTGATCGGGTTCGATCAGCCCTTCTGCGTGATCGGCGAGAAGATCAATCCCACCGGCCGCAAGAAGCTCGCTGCCGAGATGAAGGAAGGCAATTACGACACCGTTCAGGCCGATGCGCTGGCGCAGGTTGCCGCCGGTGCCACCGTGCTCGACGTCAATGCCGGGGTGCCGCTGGCCGATGAACCCAAAATCCTCGCTGAATGCATCCAGCTGATCCAGTCGATCACCGACGTCCCGCTGTCGATCGACTCCTCGATCATCGACGCTCTTGAGGCCGGCCTGTCCGTTTATCAGGGCAAGCCGCTCGTTAACTCGGTGACCGGTGAGGATGAATCCCTCGAGCGCGTCCTGCCGCTGGTCAAGAAACACGGTGCTGCTGTCGTTGCCATCTCGAATGACGAGACCGGTATCTCGACCGACCCCGATGTGCGGTACGCAGTCGCCAAGAAGATTGTCGAGCGCGCCGAAGATCACGGCATCCCGCGTTCAGACGTTATCGTCGACCCGCTTGTCATGCCGGTCGGCGCCATGAACGATGCCGGAACCCAGGTTTTCCGCCTGGTGCGCCGCCTGCGCGAGGAGCTCAAGGTCAACACCACCTGCGGTGCGTCGAATGTGGGCTTTGGCATTCCCAACCGCCACACCATGACCGGCACCTTCATCGCCATGGCTTCGGCCTGCGGCATGACCTCCGCGATCATGAGCCCGCTGCATAAGGAGCAGATGGACGCCGTGCGCGCTGCCAATGTGCTCAACGGCTTTGACCCGGACTGCATGGCCTGGCTTTCCGCCAACCGACCTGCCGCGCCTGAAGGCGAAGAAGGCGGCGAAGGCCGCCGTGGCCGCCGTTCCGGCCGCCGCCGCGCCCGGGGTTGACCCCAACTGCGAAGGATCTGCCGTGGCCGATGCCGCCAATGATGCGCTGATCGTTTTTCAGCCCTCGGGCAAGCGCGGGCGTTTCCCGCGCGGTACCCCTGTGCTCGATGCCGCGCGCGACCTTGGTGTCTATATCGAAAGCGTCTGCGGTGGCCGCGGCATCTGCGGCAAGTGCCAGATTTCCGTCGCCGAAGGCGATTTTGCCAAGCACAAGGTCAAGAGCGCTGCGGATCATCTTTCGCCCGCAGGCACGACCGAGCGTGAATGCGCGGCCAACAAGAACGTCGATCCCGAGAATCGGCTCTCCTGCCTGGCGACGATCGAGGGCGATCTGGTTGTCGATGTGCCCGATGCCTTCCGCATTGCGGGCCAGACAATCCGCAAGGATGCGACCACTGTCGGCATGCATCGACATCCGGCGGTCCGGCTCTGCTATGTCGAGGTCGAAGAGTCCGACATGCACAACCCGCTGGGCGATGCCGACCGGTTGGTTTCAGCAATTGAATCAAGTTTCGATCTCGAAAACGTCAGGATTCGCTTCGACTTGCTGCAAACCCTGCAGCGCACGCTGAGAAAGGCGGACTGGAAAGTCACGGCCGCCGTCAACACCGCCGGCGACCGCCCCGAGATTGTGTCGATCCTGCCCGGATACAACGAAACCCTGACCGGTCTCGCTGTCGATATCGGTTCGACCACGATCGCAGCTCATCTGGTCGACCTGATGACCGGCGAAATCCTCGCCTCGACCGGTGTCGCCAATCCTCAGATCCGCTTCGGCGAGGATCTGATGAGCCGCGTCTCCTATGTGATGATGAACAAGGGCGGGCGCGAGAACCTGACCGAGGCCGTTCGCAAGGCCATCAACACGCTGGTCGGCGACCTGTTGAAGATGTCCGGCACGCCGCGCGGTGCCCTGCTCGATGCGGTGTTCGTGGCCAACCCGATCATGCATCACCTGTTTCTCGGCCTTGATCCGACTGAACTCGGACAGGCGCCGTTCGCGCTTGTCCAGTCCGACGCCGTGCGCTGCCGGGCCGATGAGATCGGTATCTCGCTCGGCAAAGGGGCCTCGGTCTATCTGTTGCCGCTGATCGCCGGCCATGTCGGGGCTGACGCAGCCGCCGTGCTGCTTGCGCAGGCCCCGCAGCGCGAAGACCATCCGGTCCTGATCGTCGATGTCGGCACCAATGCCGAAATCCTGCTTTGGGATGGCAAGGCGGTCTACGCCGCCTCCTCGCCGACGGGACCGGCTTTCGAGGGTGCAGAGATTTCCTGCGGCCAACGGGCTGCGCCCGGCGCCATCGAGCGCGTTCGCATCGATCCCGAAACCCTGAAGGCCAGCTTCAAGATCATCGGCACCGAGTTCTGGTCCGACCGTCCCGAATTTTTCGGCGCGTCCAAGGCCACCGGCGTCACCGGGATTTGCGGCTCTGGCATCATCGAGATCATCGGCGAGATGCTGCGCGCAGGCATTCTCTCGCCCGATGGCATTATCCGAGCCCCGCGGACCGAGGCGGAAGCGCCCTATCTCGTCGAGAACGGCCGGACCTGGTCCTATGTGCTCAACGACAGCAATCCTCGCCTCACCATCACCCAGAATGATGTGCGCGCGATCCAGCTCGCCAAGGCGGCGCTCTATGCGGGTGTCCGGCTCTTGATGGACAAGGCCGATCTGAGCGAACTCGGCGAGATCAAGCTCGCCGGCGCCTTCGGGTCATATATCGACCCGGCATATGCCCTGTTGCTGGGCCTCGTCCCCGATTGCGCAGTCGAGAACGTCACCGCTGTCGGCAATGCTGCCGGTCAGGGCGCCCTCACCGCGTTGCTGGACGTCGCGCAACGCCGGGAAATCGAGCGTGAAGTGCGGGCGGTCACCAAGATCGAGACGGCCCTCGAACCCAAGTTCCAGGAGCATTTCGTCGCCGCCATGGGCCTGCCGAACTCTGCCGACCCATTCGTCAAGACGCGCACGCATTTTGACCTGGCCCCGCTGGAACCAGCCGCCCAGCCGGGTGATCGGCCCAGACGCCGTCGCCGCCGCGAACGCTAGACGGTCTAGGTAGTCACCCCAATATCGAACCCACCGTCTTAACCGCAGTTTCACCGCCCCAGGTCCATTGTCTGGGCTGGCAATCGGTGAATGGCATCGTCTTGGCGACACGCTACGGCAGTCAGCGAAGGGGCATTCGCAGGTCATCGCGCCTGCTCGCGACGGTGCTGCCATCGCTGATCGCTTTCGCCGTCAGCGCAGGCGTTGGCACTCTTTTGCTGCGGGGCGACCTCAAACCGGTCGCCGATTTCCTGCTCGACCGAAAGGTGATGCAGACCATCGCGTCCCCGAAGTTCGCGTCCTGCCCTTCATCCAACCGCATCAACTGTTTCGTCGATGGCGACACCCTGTGGATCGATGGCGAAAAGATCCGCCTCACCGACATCAACACCCCGGAGATCAGCACACCCGAATGCGCCAGCGAGCGCCGGCTCGGGCACGAAGCCAAGCGCAGGCTGATCGCCCTTGTGAATGAAGGCCCGTTCGACGTGGTGCGCGACGGCGCACGCGATGCGGACCGCTATGGCCGCAAGCTTCGCGTGCTTGAGCGGGATGGCGTTTCCCTCGGCCAGATCCTCGTGACAGAAGGCCTTGCCCGCACCTGGTCCGGCCGCCGGGGCAGCTGGTGCTAGGCGCCCTTGAGTGTCACGGAGCCATCAGAATGAGCCAGTCGACCCATGCCGCCCCGGACTTGATCCGGGGCCGGTCCGACTATCGCTACGAGGTCCCTGATCGGGTCCGGGACAGCGCGGTGGATGGAACCTCCTCCTGAGCTTGTCGAAGGACGAGGTTCTATCCTGAGGGCAAACTAGGCCGTCAAATCCCTGGGCGGCTCAATGCCATTGGCAAGGCACATCGCCGTCACCGTATTCGCGAGCAAGCAGGCGATAGTCATCGGCCCGACCCCACCAGGCACCGGTGTGATCGCGGCAGCCTTCTCGGAAGCTTCCTCGAACGCCACATCGCCCACGAGCCGGGTCTTGCCTTCGCCACGCTCGGGGGCATCGATACGGTTGATGCCCACATCGATCACTGTCGCGCCGGGCTTGATCCAGTCGCCCTTGACCATTTCGGCCCGGCCGACCGCTGCGACAACGATATCGGCCTGCCGGCAGACCCCGGGCAGATCCGCAGTGCGCGAATGCGCGATCGTCACCGTACAGTTGTCGCGTAGAAGGAGCTGCGCCATCGGCTTGCCGACAAGGTTCGAGCGCCCGATGATCACCGCATGCTTGCCGGTCAGGTCGCCGAGGCTGTCGCGCAGCAACATCAGGCAGCCAAGTGGCGTACACGAGACCGGCGCAGGATCGCCAATCGTCAGCTTGCCCACATTCACCGGCGTGAAGCAGTCGACATCCTTGGCCGGTTCGATGGCATTGATGACCGCCTTGGGATTGATCTGGTCGGGCACCGGCATCTGAACCAGAATCCCGTGTACCGCCGGATCGTTGTTGAGCTTGTCGATCAGCGCCAGCAAATCCGCTTCTGAAGTATCCGCAGGCAACTCATGTTTGAACGAGGCCATGCCGACCTCTTCGGTCTGCTTGGCCTTGTTGCGCACATAAACCTGGCTTGCCGGGTCTTCGCCCACAATGACGACCGCCAGCCCCGGCACCAGCCCATGATCGGCCTTCAAGCTCGCAACATGGCTCGCAATCCTCTCGCGCAGCCCCGCCGCGAAGCTCTTGCCGTCAATTCTGGTCGCAGTCATGCCCTTGTCCCCTGCCCATTTGCCCTGATCAGATAAAACTCGAAACCGAAACGCCGGCCTCCTCCAGTGCGGCGCGCACCGCCTTTGCCAGCGCCACAGCGTTCTTGGTGTCACCATGCAGGCAGATCGACTGTGCCTTGCTGGTGAGAACAGAGCCCTCCGCTGCCACGATTTCGTGGCGTTCCGCAAGTCGGAGGCATTGCTCGACCACATCGTCCGGTTCGGTAATTACCGAATTCGCCCGCCGCCGGGACAACAGCAGCCCATCGGGTCCGTAGCGCCGGTCCGCATAGGCTTCGGTGAAGACCTCGAGGCCGAGATCCCGAGCCACCCGTTCCTGCGCGCTGCTTTCGAGCGCCAGGATCGCGAAGTCCTCTGATATCCGGGCGACCGCCTTGAAAGCGGCCTCGGCCGTCTTTTCATCGGTTGATGCAAGGTTCGCGAGCGCGCCGTGCAACTTGACATACCGAACGTCCGCCTGCTCCTCGATCGCGATCTCGATCATGCCTTCAAGCTGCCGGGTGACCTGATCCTCGAGTTCGCTTTCGCTCAACTCGAGCGGCACTCGCCCGAAATTCTCTCTGTCTTCATAGCCGGGGTGGGCACCAATGATGACGCCGTGCTTCCTGGCCTGCTGCAGGGCGTGCCGAATGGTCTTGCGCGTGCCGGCATGTCCGCCACAGGCGATACTGGCGCTGGTCACGATCTCGAACATGGCGTCATCGTCGCCCATTCCCTCGCCGAGATCGGCATTGAGATCGATCGTCTTCATGCTGCGCCTCCACGCGCCAGGCGCTGGGCCTCGGCAAGCGTAGCGGGCTGGAACTGCAGCCGGGTCCCCGGCCGCATCTGCGCCAGCCGGTCGAGCTCTGCTGATATTACCGTGGCCACGCGGGGATAGCCGCCTGTCGGCTGGTGGTCACGCATCAGGATAACAGGTGTCCCATCGCCCAGGATCTGCACATCCCCGGGCACCACGAAATCGGAGACCAGCGAACCGGCGTCAAATTCGGCAAAGAAACCGTTCCGGTCGTTGAGCCGGATGCCCATACGGTCAAATCGGGACGTGATTTCGAAGTCGGCGTCGAAAAGGTCAGCCCAGCGCGATCCAAGCAATGAGGCGTGAAGACCTGGCAGCACCCGGATTGGCCCCTCGAGCCAAGGACTGCCAGAGGTGTCGCCCGGGGGGCTATTCGACGCCTGCAAGAATCCGATGCGGTCGCCGGCCGTGAGCGCGCCGCCACCGAGCCCCGCCATAAGGTTGGCCGACCGGCTGCCCATCACCGGTTCGATATCGATCTCGCGGTCGAAACGCGCATAGCCATAAAGGCCGGATTGGCCGGTCGTGATCTCGACCCTGTCCCCGTCTTCAAGCTGATGCAGGCCCGGCCATCCACGCTGCTGGCCGTTGATCAGGATCTTGAAATCGCCGCCCGAGACCGCCATTTGCGCGCCTGCGCCGGCATAGGTGAAATCGGCGCCCAACATGCCCAGCTCGAGTGCGGCGGAGCCGGCCTTCTCCGTCAGCAGACGCCCGCCTTCGAGGAAAGCGCCGCGATCCATGGGGCCGCCGGCAGCGGCACCGTAGACGCGTTTACCAGGCCGGCCCTCGTCCTGTACCGTCGATCCCGGCGACACACGGCTGAACGTGATCGCACTCATGCCAGCCCGCCTGCGAACTGGATAATCCGCCCCGGCATCAGGGTGACCGGCGGGGTCCTGGCGAGGTCGAAATTCCGGAAATCGGTGCGTCCGATGACATTCCATCCAGTGCGGATGCGGGTAGCGGTGATCGCTGTCTGTCCGGCGGCAAACAACACGCTGCCTGCCGGCACGTCTTCGCGCAGCGTTTCACGACGCGGCACCGTGAGATTGGCCTCATGCGGTCCGATATAGACGAAGCCGGGCGAGAAGCCGCCCGACAGCACCCGGGGAGTACCGGTCTGATGCGCGGCAATCAGTTCGTCGGGCGTCAATTCGAGCGCGTCGCACACCGCCTGGAAATCCGGACCGCCCGCGCCGCCATATTCGACCTCGATCGGGAATGGCTCGCCCATATCCGGCAAGGCCGGGAGTGTCCCTGGCAGTCGGAGGCGGATTTCACCGCTCAACACCTGAAAACTGACCCTTGCCGGATCGTAGCCGACGAATACCGAAACCAGAGACGTTGCGATTTCGGCCACCCCCGGCAAGCGCGCGCGTTTGAGGATATCCGCAAAGCCAATGGCCGCCCGGTTCGCTCCGCTGCCCACGTCATTGCCGAACTTAACAAGAAGCGCCGCATCGCCAAGGGGATGCAGGATCGCATTGGGCATGGTGCCGATGGATTCAACGGTCATTATCGCCTTTTACCTGATCGCATGATGAGGGCAAGCGGTGGTTGACCTATTCGAACCGAAATGCGGTCAGGCGTGCCTTGAAGAACGGGAAGAAGTCCGGCGTGCCGAAGAAATTGCCGGCATCGACCGCAAATGCCACACGATAGCCGTCGATTTCTCGGAAATCGTCGAGCGTGCCGCCAAAGGGTTGCTCTTGCCACACACCTTCGGGATTGGCGTTGTTCCAACGCATCATTGACACGGATTGGGGCCGGCCTGCGTTGTCGAGAGCAATATCGACTGTCTGGCTCAGGCCATCTGCGGAAATAACCGCACGGGCCAGATCGGGCCCGGCCTCGACCCACTCAATGCCTTCGCCGGGCAGCAGCGCCGCCGGTGTCCAGATTGCCGCTTCGGCTGCCATCCGGCCAAAGGCGGAGCGAGCCAGATCCTTGCCACCTTCTGCCCGAACCACGGGAATGACGCCGAACAGCCAGAACTTCGTCCAGTGCTCGCCGCTCGCCGTGCCGTCCGATCCGGACATCCGCATCAGCCCCTCACCGGCCTTGGCGCGCCAGATGAGGCCGTGGGGCAGCGCCAGGACCTGGTCTGCGTTCATCGGGAGATAACTGCCCTGCTCGGCATTGCCCATGCCGAATTCGCCGCCCATCTCGAAGCTGGCGACCGTCCGGATCTGGGATCCGGGTGTGATCGAAAAGGCAAAATAGCGCTGCGCGGCCTCCGGCAATGCCGCCACGAGCTCCGGTGAATAAGTGCCTGCCGGTGTTTCGGCACTGGCGAGAAGCTGCTCACGGGCGGCCTGCGCCTGGGCGTCGTCCCCGCTGCGCAACACATAGACATAGGCAAAGCCTGCAAACACTGCAGCGCCAAGCACGAAGAGAATCACGAGGATGATCTTGAACATCAATGAAGCCCTTGCTCCGGCCTTCTGACCGCCTGGCGCAACCTGCCCTGGAGGCGCGGTCAAATCCTTGATTCCGATCAAACCGACGGGTTGGTCGGCGCATTTGATCGAATTATTGCTGGATCAGTGTCAGGACGGTTTCGGACACGGTGTTCTTCAGCGTCAGCACATCGCTGAAAGGGTCGAATTCTACTGAAACGGTGCCCTCAAGGGTGCCAAGGATCGAGCGTTCCTGCTCTTGCAGCCCGTCCCCGAGGCAGGCCATCAGGGTGGCAGCCACAGGCCCGGTCATGGTCAGCGTGCCGTCTGCAAACTCACCGGCCCCGCGATAGCTGTTGCATCCCGTTCGGCCGGAGATTGCACCGTCCGAGCCGAACCGCATGGTCGGGTTGCCGGCAGCGGCTTCGCCATTGATGGCCGCAATGCGCCAGCTCATGCGTCCCGGGCCGCCGGCATCCTGCGCCAGGGGTGAAGAGACGGTCAGCAGCCCGATCGCCATGACAATGCCGCAAGTGATCGCTTTCATCGGACGCTCCGGTTCAGCTGGGTGGCCTGATGCGATCACCCTAGGGACAAAAACGAGGCTGCGATAGGTACATGCCCAAGACTCGGGGCGCAGGAGCAGTCTCCCTCACGGTCACAAACCCATTGTTTTCGGGACCCAAATCCGCACAATCAAATCGTGGCTCAATGACCCAACAGGGATATCCATGACCCTCAATTTCCGGCAGCTGGCTGCCTTGATCCTGACTGGTGGCCCCGCACTTTTAACCAGCCTGCCCGCCGCGGCGGACACGCTGGGCGATGTGCGCGAACGCGGTCGCCTGGTTTGTGGTGTCAGTGAAGGGTTGCGCGGGTTTTCCGAGCAGGCGGAGGATGGCAGCTGGGTCGGCTTCGATGTCGATTTCTGCAAGGCCGTCGCCTCGGTGACACTGGGTGACACCAACCTTGTCGATTATGTACCGCTGACCGCTGCCGAGCGGTTCGAGGCGCTCGGGCAAGGACAAATCGATTTGTTGTCTCGCAACAGCACCTGGACCTTGAGCCGGGACCTGATGCTTGGTCTCGATTTCGCGGGCGTGAGCTATTATGACGGCCAGGGCTTCCTGCTACCGGCACTTTACGGGGTCACCAATCCCCTCCAGCTCGCCGGCGCAACAGTTTGCGTGGTATCCGGCACCACCAGCGAACAGAATGCACGCCACTTTTTCGAGGGCGCCGGCATGTCGCTTGAAATCAGCACCTTCGCCGAACGAGACGACGCCCGTGCCGCCTATGAGGCGGGGGAATGCGACGCCTATACCGCTGACCGCTCGGCGCTGGCGGCCGAACGCAGCCTGCTGGCTTCTCCAGACGATCACATCCTGCTGCGCGATGTTATCTCCAAGGAACCGCTGGGACCTGTGGTGCGCCAGGACGATCCGGTCTGGCGTGATCTCGTGCGGTGGACCCTGTTCGCGCTCGTGACCGCGGAAGAACTCGATCTCTCGGCCGACGATACTGAAACGACCAGCCTGCTCGGCGAATCGATGACCGAAGCATTCCGGCTCGATCCCGGATGGTATGCCCGCCTGATTGGCGATGTCGGGACATACGCCGCCATCTTCGAACGCAATCTGGGCACGCAGAGCCCCCTCGAACTCGGCCGCGGGCTCAATGCCTTGTGGACCCAGGGCGGCCTGCTCTATGCGCCGCCCATGCAGTGACGGGGACCAACGGGATGCGCATTCCTTTCCTCAATCTGCCGATCTGTTTGCCCCGCCTGCTTGTGGGCGTTCTGGTCATTGCCGGCTGGATTCTTGGCATGCTGGCCGCTGACGCCCGCGCCCAGACCGCCAGCGATCCGCGCGATCTGGCGGTCGTGCGCCTGAACCTCATCGATCTGTTGGAGAACGAGCCGCGCCTCCCCCTGCCGGTCCAGCAGCGGCGCGAATCCCTGCTCGAGTTCTATTCGGCTCAGGATACCCGGTTCATCTGGTTGGGAACCACACGCGGCCAGGGTCTGGTCGACCGGCTCAGCCGCGCTGAAATCGATGGCTTGCGGCCGGGCGACTATCCTTCTGGTCAGTTGCAGGCGCTTGTCGATGCCGCACCTCGCGCCGACCTGCGCGGACAGGCCGTCATAGAATTGCATCTCTCTGCCGCCATGCTGGAATACGCCTCAGACCTGCATGTCGGCAGGTTTCTGCCCAGCCGCATCGACCCGAACTTCTTCCTTCAGAAGCGTTCGATTGATCAGGTCGCCGCGCTGAATGCGGCAATGACGGCGACGGACATGGATGCCTTTTTCGCCGGGATGCAGCCTTCAGCCGAGGAGTATCGAGATCTCCGCAATGCCCTGGCGGGTTTCCGGCAATTGCGCGCGTCAGGCGGTTGGCCCGCCATGCCCTTCGGCGAAACGCTCAAACCCGGGATGGACGACCCGCGTGTCGCCGACCTGCGGGCGAGGCTGGGAGTCAGGGACCCACTGCTGCTGCTCGCCGAACCGGGGACTGAAACCGTTTATGACGAGGCGCTGGTCGCCGCCGTCGAAAAGTTTCAGGCAGAGCACGGTCTTGATGTCGATGGTGCGGTCGGACCGGCGACCGTCGGTGCCCTGAATGTCACCATCGATGACCGCATTGCCTCCATCGAAGTGGCGATGGAACGCTGGCGATGGATGCCGGAGGATCTCGGCGCTCAGTATGTCTTTGTGAATATTGCCGGTTTCGAACTCAAGCGCGTGCGCAACGACGTCGTCGAAGAACGCATGAATGTCGTTGTCGGCAAGCCCTACAGCCGGACGCCGGTCTTCAGCGACCGCATCCGCTATCTCGAGTTCAATCCCTATTGGAACGTGCCGTCCTCGATTGCGCTCGACGAACAGCTCCAAGAGCTGCGCGCCAATCCCGCGCGTCTCGCCAGCCAGGGTTTCGAGGCGGTGTCAGGTGACCAGGTCTACGATTTGCGGTCGATCGACTGGCGCCAGTTCGGGCCGGGCAATTTCCCGTTCCAGATCCGGCAGCGTCCGGGCGCCAACAATGCGCTTGGCCGGGTCAAGCTGATGTTCCCCAACCCCCACAATGTCTATCTGCACGATACCCCGTCCCGTTCATTGTTCTCCCGCTCTGAACGGGCCTTCAGTCACGGCTGCGTGAGACTGCAGCGGCCCCTCGATCTGGCGCAACAGGTGCTCGCGGTCGGCGGTGTGCCCGGTTGGGATCGTAACCGAATCGATTCGGTGCTTGCATCGGGCGAACGGACCGTCGTGTCACTCGAGCAGCCGATCCCGGTCCACATCGCCTATTTGACGGCATGGGTCGAGGACGGCGTGCCCCAGTTCCGCGCAGATATTTACGAGCACGACCGCAAATTGCTGGCCGCGCTCGATGGCAAGGATATCGCCTGGTAGGGTCTTATCCGCGACGGCCGAACGGCACCGAAGTGGTCAGTGTCTCGCCGGAATCCGAGAACGCGATCGAGAAATCAACGGTCACCGTCTCGCCCTTGAGCGTGATCTGGGCATCGATGGCCACTTCGTCGTCCTGATCTCCGGGTTGACGTTCCTCGAAGTCGAAAACGATCGAGCTGCCACGGATGCGGCCCAGCGCAATCCCGGAAAACGCAGTGTTTGAGGACATTACGCCTTCATAGCGACGGGTGTTGTCGTTGAACCCGATGGCACCGCTGACGGTCAGATTGAGGCCGACCAATGTGCACCGCCCGACATAATAGATCTTGGGTGTTCGTGCCTCGGTGATTGTCATGCGGCAGGTGAAATCTTCCGGCTCGTCGCCGCCGAGAAGTTTGGCCGTGCCGTCCCACTCGCCGACATAGGATTCGAGCAGGCTCATTTCCCGTTCGCCTGCATCTGCCGAAATCGGCAGGGCAAGAGCCGCTGCAGCAACCGCCGCAGCCCGAATGGTGCGCCCCAGCGTCACCGGATTAGTTGATGAAGTCCCCATAGGTATGCGCGCCTTCCCTTACCCTGTGAGCCGTTCAAGTATAGCCGCGAGCGCATTGCGCACAACGCGGGCCCGGATTTCAAGGCCTAACTATGCACAATCGCGTGGACATCTCGTTCCCGGACCGGTCCCTGCCTTGCGTAACCGGTCTGTTTGGTCCCTTATTCTTCGCGGACTGCAGCCGTGGCGCTCGTAAACGCGATACGCAGCACATTCCGCCTAGAGACACACAGGCCCAATCGAATTCTATGTCCGGACTGATCATCGACACCCAAGACGCCAACCTGGTTCTGTCTCTTGGGGGCGAGCCGCTTCATGTCCTCAAGGACATCAATCTGAGCCTTGGCCCCAGCGAAGCCGTTGCGATTGTCGGTCCTTCGGGCAGCGGCAAGACCTCGCTTTTGATGGTTCTGGCGGGCCTCGAACGGGCGACCGGTGGCAAGGTCGAAGTTGCCGGACATGATCTTCGGGCTTTGAACGAAGACAACCTTGCAGTCTATCGCCGCGAAAATATTGGTATCATCTTTCAGCACTTCCACCTGGTTCCCTCCCTTACTGCGCTCGACAATGTCGGGCTTGCCCTCGAGATCGCGCGGCCCGAAATGCCGCTGCGCCAGGCCCGTGAAGCGGCTGCGGCCATGCTCGAGGAAGTCGGCCTCAAGGACCGGCTGACCCATCTGCCCGGCGCCCTGTCAGGTGGTGAACAGCAGCGGGTGGGCCTTGCGCGGGCCATGGTCACCGAACCGCGACTGTTGCTGGCGGACGAGCCCACAGGCAGCCTCGACCAGGATACGGCAACGCGGATCGGGGAGCTGATGTTTTCCGTCACCCGCAAACAGAAGACCGCGATGGTCCTGATCACTCATGACCCGGCGCTGGCACTCAGGGCAGACCGTCGCCTCGGTATGGATCGGGGACATCTCACCCCGATCGCCGGAGAGGATCAGTCGTGACGCGCTTTCTGCGATGGTCACGGCTGGCGGTTGCCGACCTGCGCGGCGATCTGCGCCGATTTGCCGTGTTCATCGTCTATCTGGCGCTCGGCACCAGCGTCATTGCCGCTGTCGGTTCTGTGGGGTCCAGCCTGCAACAGGCCGTGGAAGACAACGCCGCCGTGCTGATGGGCGGCGATCTTGAGGTCTCCTGGGCCGGGCGAAGCGCCGAGCCGGGGGAACTCGACTATCTCAATTCACTCGGCGCCGTTGCCCATGTCGTTGACACCAACGGCCACGCCAAGTCCGGCGGCAACTCCGCACTGGTCGACGTGCTGGCGACTGGGGACACTTACCCCCTCGCTGGATCGATCGTCAGCCCGCAACTCGGTCCCGATGCCGACCGCACCGCTTTCCTGGCGTTCCGCGACGGGGCATTCGGCGCACTGGTCGATCCTTTGCTGCTCGACTGGCTGGATCTCGAGATTGGCGGGCGTTTCGATATCTCCGGCACGCCTTTCGAAATCCGCGGCGTGGTGTCGTCGATCCCGGATGCCGCGGCGCGCGGGTTCAGGCTGGGCGTTCTGACACTGATTTCGGTGGAAGGGTTCGAAGGACTGGGCGAGTACAATCCACCCCTCCCCGGCCTTGTGAACCGGCATCGTTACAAGATCCTGCTCGACGAGCTCGACTTCGAGACCGCCAAGCGCGCCGTTCTTGAAGAATTCACCGATCCCGTCATGACCGTGCGGTCCCCGCGCGACGCCGCGGGCAATCTGGTGCGCTATTACGATCTCTTCGCGCATTTCCTGCCGATTGTCGGGCTCGCCTCCCTGTTGGTTGGCGGGGTCGGCATCTCCAACAGCATCACCGCCTATATCAACGAGCGCCGGACTTCGATTGCGGTCTTGCGCAGCCTCGGCGCCACCAAGGGCCGGGTGCTGGCGCACTACCTCATCCAGATCGGTATTCTGACCCTGATCGGGGTGTGCCTCGGCATTTTGATCGGTGTGCTGGTGTCGCAATTGCTGCTGCCCCTTGTGGGCAGCGCGCTCAGCGTCGAACTGCGCCCGCATATCGACCCGGCGCCGCTCCTTGTGGCCCTCGGCTTCGGCGTGCTCACCGGTTTTGGATACTGCTACGTGCCGCTGATGCGGGCCCAGCAGGTCAGCCCCGCCCTGTTGTTCCGCTCGGTCGACCCTTCAGGCTTCTCCTCGGACTGGCGGTTTGTCCTCCGGCCGATGATTTTCATTCCGATCCTTCTGGTGGCCGCCGGCATCTTCGCGCTCGCCGTTGCCGCGTCGAACGATTTGATGCTGGTGACGTTCGCTGCTCTCGGCGTGGGACTTGCGCTTGTCGCGCTGCGCTTTTCCGGGGTTGTCCTGAAGGCCGGGCTCAAATCCCTGCCTCCACTCAGGCTGCGCGTCCTACGTCACGCTCTGCGCAATATTCACGGGCCGGGTTCGACGGCCCTCGTCGTCGTCAATGTGGTCGGGCTCGGCATCGCCATGCTGGTGGTCGTGGTCCTGCTCGAAAGCAATCTTTACGAACAGCTCACAGGCGCGTTCCGGGGCAACGCACCAACCTTCGTGGCGACCGACCTGTTCGACGACGAAGTTGAGGCGCTTGAAACGCTCACCCAGGATGATCCGCAGATCACGGCCTTCCGCTGGAGCCCCATGTTGCGCGGCGCGGTAACCGCGATCAATGGCGAGCCCAGCGAAGGCATGAGCGGCTCGACAGCGCAGGCCGAGCAGCTCCTTTCCGGCGAAATCCCTGTGACCTGGCTCCGCGACCTGCCGGACGGCTCCGAGATCACCGATGGCGAATGGTGGCCCGAAGACTATTTCGGCGAACCGCTTGTCTCGCTGCATTCTTCCCTGCAGGCCGATCTCGGCTTGTCAGTGGGCGACACGATGACCATTCGGCTGTTCGGGGAACTGATCGAGGCCAGGATTACCAGCTTCCGCGATTATGACTGGCTGCAGGGCACCGATTTCCTGATTGCCCTGTCCCCCGGGGATGTCGAGTTCTATCCCTCGACCTATCTCGGCACGATCCGCGCTGCCGGCGGGCAGGAAAAGGATGTCGAACGCACTCTCGCCCGCACCTTCCCCACAGTGTCCTTCATACCCATCGGGGACGCCCTGAATCGCCTCGCTGCCGTGTTTGGCCAACTCGGGCTGGCGGTCAACCTGGTCGGAAGTCTGGCGGTCGCCAACGGACTGTTCGTGCTGATCGGCACCATGACAGCCGGCCACAAAAAGCGCCGGACCGACGCCATCATCCAAAAAGCCCTGGGCGCGACCCGGGGCGAGATCGTTGCAGCCCAGATCATCGAAACCAGCCTGATGTTTCTTTTCGCCGCCTTTGTGGCAGCGGGGCTGGGGATCGGTGCGGCCTTTGTCATCGCCCAACGTGAGCTTGATGTCGCCTTTTCCTCGCATCCGGGTCTGATCGCCGCCGTGATCCTGGCAGCGCTGGCCACGGCGACGATTCCCAATGCAATCTCAACCTGGCGAACGCTGTCGATCCCCTCGGCGCCGCTTTTGCGCAGCCATCACATCCGCGCCTGATCGCAATCAACCAAAGCGGTATGCCCGGACATGCTCAGGCATTTCGACCTCCGGCCGGTTGCGCGGGTCAGGAACGGGCTCACCAACTTCCATGCGCACCGGCACGACGCCCGCCCAGATCGGCAGGTCGTAATCCGTTTCTTCGTCATTGGGGCCGCCAGCCCGGGCCTTGGCGCTGCCCTCGGTAATCTCCATGCCCAGTAGCGTGGTAGCCTTGAGGTCCTGTTGATGCTCGGCGCGCAGCATCTCATATCGACCCGGGAAGAGGGAATTGACGAACCGCCCCAGCTTTGCGTGCTTCTCCGCAGGGTCTTCGATCTTGAACGCCTTGCCGAACAGCATCACAGAACGGGAGTTCACCGAATGGTGCATGCCCGAGCGTGCCAGAACGAAACCGTCGAGTATGGCCACCGTCAGGCAGACATCCGCCTCCTTCTGGTTGCGCAGCGCGCGGCTTGCCGACGACCCGTGCCAATAGACATGATTGCCTTCGCGCCATTGCAGGGTCGGTGTCACATAGGGTTTGCCGTCAATGACATAACCCACGCTGCACATGGGTTGTGCATCAAGAATGGCATTGACCGTCTCGCGGTCGAATTGGCCGCGTTCGTGCGACCGGCGGAGGCGCGACCGTTCGGTGATGGGCAGGGTTTCGTTCATGTCGATCATCCTTGCATGCCGTCTTGATGCCCTGCCTGTAAACCGGTATTGGCTATATTTGCATGGCCAGTAGCAGACAAAAACATCAGTCCAATTTCGATGCGGCACTCTTCGGGCTGACCCTGGATCGCGGCGCGTCCACCCCGCTGCACGTCCAGTTGATTGATCGGCTGCGCGCCATGCTGGGGGAGCTTGAGGGAGTCTCCGGGCTGCGCCTGCCCTCTAGCCGGGCGCTTGCGGCCGAGCTCTCCGTTTCCCGCATGACCGTGACCAGCGCCTATGACCAGCTCATGGCCGAGGGCTATCTGGCAGCGCGGCGGGGCGCGGGCACCTTTGTTTCCGACCATTTGCCGCACCTCGTGCGCCCTGCCCCCAGGGAAACGGCTCCGGCCGGAAATCCCGCCGGCAAACAGCGACCATGGGCACCGTTCCAAACGGATTTGTCGGACCAGTCCCTGTTTCCGCACAAGCACTGGGCCCGGCATCTCGAACGCGCCTGGCGCGATCCTGAGGCGGCGCTTCTTAACAAGGCGGATGCATTTGGTTGGCGACCGCTTCGCGAGGCGATCAGCGCTCATCTCTCGGCCTGGCGTGGTCTCGAAGCATCGCCCGAGCAGATCATTGTCACCAGCGGTGCCTGGGAGGCCTTCGATATCATCTGCAACGCCCTTATCGACAAGGCGCGGCCGGTGGTTGTCGAGGATCCCGGCTGGGCCAGCATGCGCCGCGCCGTCGAACGCGCCGGTTGCACTGCAAATCCCGTTCGCATCGATCAGCAAGGGCTCGATCCGGCGATGATCCCGTCACGTCCGGCAGCAGTCATCGTCACCCCGTCCCGGCATTACCCGACCGGCATCGCCATGCCACTGGGCCGGCGTCTCGAACTGCTGGAACGGGCAGAGCGCGACGACGCGCTGGTGATCGAGGATGATTACGACAGTGAATTTCGTTACGAGGGCCAGCCCCTGCCCTCCCTGTCGGGCCTCGATGGTTTGTTGCGCACGGCCTACATCGGCAGCTATTCGAAATTGCTGAGCCCGGCACTCCGGCTGGGCTATCTCGTCGTTCCCCAGCACTTTGCCGGCGCGGTTAGGGATTACCTCTCAATGGTCGGCCTGCGTGCGTCCCTTGTGCCGCAACCCGCCCTGGCGTCTTTCATGCAAAGCGGCGAGTTTGCTGCCCACCTCCGGCGCATGCGCCGCACCTACGCGAAGCGCCAGAAATGCCTTGTTGAAGCCCTTTCCGGCGCGGCCGGGATGCTCGAGATCCGTCCCGATCCCTCCGGCATGCATCTTTGCCTGCCGCTCCTGTCTCCGCTTCGCGAACGGGTATCCGATCTCGATATTCAACTCGCCGCACGCGCTCAAGGGCTTGGCCTGAGGGCACTGTCGTCCCATGCCAGCCTGCCCGAGCCTCCTCAAGGACTGCTGCTCGGTTATGCCGGCTTTGATGAAGAGGCTCTGAACGCGGCTGCGGCCAAGCTCACCGGTGTTCTGAACGACATGGCCTAGGCCTTGTTGTTCTGTTGTTCTGTTCTTCGGTATCGTCCGCCTCGGCATTGGCGTCTTCGCCATCGTCGGACTGGGCATCGTGCTCGGCGCTCCATTCGGTCACGGCCGTCACCGCCACCTGGGAAGCCGTGGGCGACAGCGACACATAGTCCCCCGCCTCTTCCATGCTCGGTGCATCGCTGACCCGCATGCGGAAAGCGCACCACGCGGCCATCGCCAGAAACGCGCCCGAGAGAAACAGCCAGAAGCCATTGGCGCCGATCAGATCCATCATCTGCCCGATCACCAGAGGGCCGATGATCGCGCCAACCCCGTAGATGAACAGGATCCCACCTGCCGCTGCCGGCATGTCGTCAAGCTCGAGATAGTCATTGGTGTAGGCCACGAGCAGCGAATAGAGCGGGGTTGCCATGCCGCCCATCACGAATCCGGTGATCAGCAGCACCGGGTAGCTTGGCCCGGCAATCCATGGCAACAGGCAGGCAAACCCGCCCATCAGCGCGACCCCGAGAATGAGCAGCCGACGGTCGAAAATGTCGGAAAGCCAGCCAACCGGGATCTGGAAGACAACCGACCCCACAAAGATCGCGGCGATGAATGTCGTGATGCCGGTGACCGAGAGCCCGATCACGCTGCCATAGACAGCCGCCATGCCGAACTGGGCGGCCAGAACGCCCCCCAGCAACACCATCCCCACCGTTGCCAGTGGAGAGGTATCGAACAGCCGCTTGAGGCTCATCGGTTTCACATTGGCGATCACGGGCGCCGGGCTGGCCGAGAGCAGGATCGGGGCAAAAGAGACCGACACCAGGATTGAGGCCAGGGCAAAGGCGGCAAAGGTATCGACCGGCGAGATGCCCACCAGCACCTGCGCACTCACCAGCCCCACCGTCTGAGCCAGCATATAGGCTGAAAGGATGGTGCCGCGGGTCTTGTTGGTGGCCTTGTCATTGAGCCAGCTCTCCGCCGACACATAGACACCGGAAAGGCAGAACCCCAGCAGCAGCCGGATCAGCACCCAGGCCCAGGGCTCGAGCACGATCGGGAATGCGATCAGACCCGCCGACATGAATGAGCCGAGCGCCGCAAAGACCCGCACATGCCCCACTTCGCGGATCAGCTTGGAGGCAACGCGCGAACCGATCAGAAAACCGGCGAAATAGGCGGAGGATATCACCGACAACTCGAAGGTGGAGAAGCCCTCGATCCCGCCACGCACACCGATCAGGGTCGACTGCATGCCGTTCCCGATCATGATCAGGATCATGCCGAACAACAGGGCCCAGACGCGAAACAGGACTGTCAGCATATCGGGGCCTTCTCCCTGGTGCCGATCGATTCCTCAACAGAACACGGGCAAAGTGAACGGGACTACCCTCGAATTCAACTTTCAACGACTTGCAAAGCTCAACCAAGCCGATTCAACTGCCGCCCAAGAAATGCCTGCTGTCGAAACCGAGCTGCGGTTGACCGACGACTATTCCGCAGCCTGAAGTGCGCGGTCCTGCCTTGGCGGCAAACCGAATTTGCGGGCGTATTCCCTCGAGAATTGGGCTGAACTCTCATATCCGACCTCGAACGCGACCTTGGAGACCTTCTCGTTCGTATTTCGCAGGGTTTCGCGGGCGCGCAGGAGCCGCAAGTCCTTCTGATATTGCAGTGGTGACGTGCCGGTGACCGACTTGAAGTGCTCGAAAAACGCGGAACTGCTCATGCCTGCCTTTTCCGCAAGGTCTCCGACGGCGATCGGGCGTGCGAGGTCCGACTGGATGTCCCGCGTGACCCGAAAAATTCGGCTGGCCGTGCTGTCATGCCAAAGGAGCCTTCGAAGGGGTTCGGCATGAGAGCCCAGAAGCAGCCGGGCATGGATTTCCCGCGCCGTGATTGGCGCCAGCAGGCGGCGCGCCTCGTCGTTTTCGCATTGCCGCAGATAACGCGAGAGCGCCTCTTCCACTTCGAGGTCGGTCGGGCAAAGGGAAATCGAGAACGTGTCTTGTGTGCTCCAGCTTCCGCCGGGCGGCACGTCCGCGGCCATCCCCCGCAAAAGGTCGAGATCGATAGGGAACACAACCGCGACATAGGGCCTGTCCGGCGCGGCCTGGGTGATGCGCGAGATGACTGGCAGCGCGTGGCTCACGATGAGCGACTGCCCATCCGCGACGCGCAGGGTCCGCTTGCTTGTGCCAACCTCCTTGGCACCCTGCAGGACGAGGCAGAGAAGCGGGCGGTAGACGGTCGCGTCCTGCCCGGTCGGAGTCGAATGCCGCAGAAAATGCATGCCGCTGGGCGCATGCGCAAGCGCGCCCTCTGTCGGTCCTTCCCGGTCGAGCAACGCCGCTACGTGATGCAAGAGGGTTTCGCTGGCCATGGCTTTCTCCTTGCAACGGTTCTAGCACAGTGCATCCATGTGTTTGTGCAAAAATGGCGTAGTTTGGAGGATCAGGCAAGAAATTCGGGAAATCATGAAAGAATGATCTCAGCCTCCGAATTAGGTTCGTCGAACAGAAACGCAAGGAGGACGGACATGGCAAAGGTCTTGATCACCGGGATTGCAGGGGGACTCGGCAAACCCACGGCACTGGCGCTACTGGAGCGCGGGCATGAGGTTGCGGGCAGCGTGCGCAGCCGCAGCGGCCGGAATGCGGACGCGGTCGCCGCGCTTGAGGCCGCCGGCGCGCGGATAGTCGAGATGGACGTGACCGACACGGACAGCACGGAGCGGGGCGTCACCGAAGCCATTGCCGCGCTCGGCGGTATGGAGGTGCTTTTCAACAATGCAGGGATCGGCTCCTACGGCATCCAGGAACTGATGTCGCCCGAAGACATGGCGCATGTCTTCGATGTCAACGTCACGGGGGTTCAACGGGTGATGCGGGTGGCCCTGCCCCACTTCCGCAAGCAAGGGCGCGGCACCATCCTTTACACATCCAGTCTGATCGGCCGGATCGCCACACCCTTTTACGGCACCTATTCCGCTTCCAAATGGGCGTTGGAAGCCATCGTCGAATGCTATCGGACGGAGCTCTCGGGCTTCGGCATCGAATCCTGCATCATCGAACCCGGCGCGATGCCAACGGCCTTTTTCGAGGGAATGATCGCGCCGAGCGATCCCCAGCGCGAGGTTGGCTATGGCGATTTCGCACAGGTGCCGGCGATGTCGGCGGCCGGGCTTGCCCAGATGTTGGACGCCACCCCGGCGCAGCGGCCCGAGCGGATTGCCGAGGCGGTTGTGGCGCTGCTGGACCTGCCCTACCGCCGCAAACCCTTCCGCACGGTTGTCGATCATACGGGCGTCGGCCCACAGATCGAACGCTACAACGACGTGTTGCACGACGTAACCCGCACTGTCATGACGAATTTCGGCATCGAGCAGATGCTCGACCTGAACGCGTGAGGAGACGCACATGAACACCATCCTGATCACGGGCGCCTCTTCGGGCATCGGCAAGGCCACCGCCAAACGCTTTCAGGCCGAGGGCTGGAACGTAGTCGCCACGATGCGCGACACCGCAGCTGGCGGCGACCTTGGTGCGCTGGACAACGTTCTTGTCACCCGACTCGATGTCACGGACGCAGGGTCCATTGCGGACGCGGTCGCTGCCGGCATCGACCGCTTCGGCCAGATCGACGTTCTTCTGAACAACGCCGGATACGGCGCGTACGGGCCCCTTGAGGCGTTTTCGGTGGACCGGATACGCCGCCAGTTCGACACCAACGTGATCGGCCTCCTGGAGGTGACCAAGGCTATTCTGCCGCACATGCGGGCAAACCGATCCGGCACGATCATCAATATCTCGTCCATCGGCGGACAGATAACCTTCCCGCTTGGCACGCTCTATCACGGCACCAAGTTCGCCGTGGAAGGCCTGTCCGAGGCGCTGCATTACGAGTTGGAGCCGCTCGGCATCCGGGTGCGGATCATTGAGCCGGGCATGGTCAGAACGGATTTCGGCGGCCGCTCCTTTGATTTTGCAAGGGACGAAAACCTGCCGGACTACGATCCCATGGCAGCGGCGATGGGGCGCCTGTTCGCCAAGCTGGCCGCCGACCCATCTTCTCCCGATGTCATCGCCGGGGTAATCTGGGAGGCCGCCAATGAGAGCGGCGACCGCCTCCGCTTCCGCGCAGGTCCGGATGCACACGCCCTGCTGGAGGACCGGAAGGCGCAGGACGATGAAACGTTTATCGGCGGCATCAAGGAACTGATGAAGGGCTGAGGCACCCATGGCGGCCGATCTTTGGTCGGCCTTTGCGGGATCGAATGTCTGGGGAAACGGCCTTTCCGCCATTCGAGCATCGCTCCCAAGGATTTCCTGCGCTCGCAAACCTCCTCCGGAGGTTCGCGAAGGCTGGTGCCGCCCGCTTGGAAGCGGCGAAGGAAGTGGAGTTGCTCCTCTTTTTCGGGGAGCGACGACGTCCGATCCCGTCATTTCCCTAGGTATGGGCCCACCAGACACCCTGCTCCAGCGAAAATGATCCGGGTTCAGGGGGCAAGACCACTGCTCAGCACTGACCGCTGGAAGGATGATCAGAGAGAAACCTGAAATGGCGATTGGGGTATTTTGTGTGCAAACGCGCACCCTATCCGCGCGGGGCAAACGTTTTGCTCTGGCAGTGGCGGCAATACTGTTATCAGGCGTCAGACCTAGCTGATGCCGCCTCCCTTAGCGGTGAGGACCCCACCGCTGTGGGTCGTCTCGGGTTCAGCAGAGGTAACCCGCGCCCAACGATGCGGGGCGATGGTCTCGAGTGACAATTCGACGCCAAGCCCCGGCGCTTCAGGGACCGGCAAGCGGCCACTAATGAGGGTATCTTCCAGGGGATTGAGCAAGACGGACGTGTAGCCAGGCTCCAGATGATGATCGGGAAAACACTCGAGCACCATGAAATTCGGAATCGCCGCGCAAAGCTGCGCGGAGACCGCAGTTGCCAGCGTGCTGCCGTAATTGTGCGGCGCGACCCGGACATTGTAGATCTCCGCCATGGCCGAGATTTTTTTAGCCTCGGAAAGACCGCCGGTATTGCAGACATCGGGCTGGATGATGTCGACCGCGTTCGATTGCAGCAGCTCATGAAAACCGTAGCGAGTATAGACGCGCTCCCCGGCGGCCAAGGGGATCGAGGTCATCTGACGCACCGCCGACATGGCTTGCGGAATGGCCGGATCGACGGGCTCTTCAACAAAGCCGGGATGGAACGGTTCTATGCGCGCAAGCAGCCGCCGCAGCTGGTCCATGGTCAGACCGCCCCCGAAATCGAGAAGCAGTTCTACGCCGTCGCCCAGTCGATGGCGCAATACCTCGATGCGCTCCACCACGTGCTCAAGCGCGTCGGGCGTCAAGGCACGGCGAACCGGATGCCGCACCACGGTCACCGGATCCGGCATTCCGAGGGGATAGAGTTTGAGTGCGGTGTATCCCCGATCCACCATCTTGAGGGCAGCCTCGGCGTATTCATCGCCGGTATGGCAATCGAGCCACCAGCCATTGGCGTAGACCTCTAGGCTGTCTGCAAATGGCCCGCCCAGCAGCGAATGAACAGGTACACCAAGGGTCTTGCCCTTGATATCCCACAAAGCGTGGTCGATCGCGCTCAGGGCAGAGGTGCTCAGGGCCCCGCCGCCTTTGGTCCAGAAGCTGTGATCGTATATGTCGCTCCATATTCGCTCGACCGGTGAAGGATCACGGCCAATGACGAACCGCTCGACTGTGGTCCTCAGCAGCTCGGCTGCCGCCGTTGAGCCCATGCCATAGGCGACGCCTGCCTCGCCAATACCGCTGATGCCGGCATCGGTTTCAAGATTAAGCAGCACGGCCCGGCGATTGCCTGTGGGCACCACGTAGATGTCGGCAGCGATGATTTTCATTGAACGGTCCGGGGTTGGTTCGATCGTCTCGAAAGGATCGGGCCGAGGCCGTTCAGGGCAAAGGGAATAGAAGTGAGGGGTGCACCACCCGAGGGAATAACCTCAGTGAAATCAGGCTCAACCAAGAAGGTGCGAAAGTAGCTTCTCGTCCTTCTCCATCTCCGCAATCAGCCAGTCACGAACATGGCGAACGATCGCGCGTGTGGCGCGCTGGCTCGATGAGACCAGATGATAGCTGCGGTCGGTCACCACCACGGTTTTGGAGGCCTGTTCCAACATGCCATTGATGATCAGTCCGGAGGCAACGGAGGTCCAGGCGAGCGCCAGCCCCTGCCCGCTCAGGGCCGCCTGAAGTACCACCGAGTAGTCCGAGAAAGAAAGCTTGTCGTATCCGGCAGGGGTCCGGATGTCGGCCTTCTGCGCGAATTCGGGCCAGCCAAACCAGTGATCTGGAAGGTGGATCAGCGTGTGGTTTGCCTTGGGCTCGTCAAAGCTGCCATGTTCGCGGAGATAGCTTGGCGCGCCGACCGCAAGCACCCGCTCGGGCGCAAACCAGCCGCCAAGCTCGCGCGCATCTTCACCCTGGGCAACGCGCAATCCGAGATCGCAATTGAGCAATGGCCCGCCGACACTGCCGGCTATCAGCTGGAATTGCAGATCGGTGTGCGGAAAGACCTCGCGAAATGCACCATAGCGCGGCATCAGCCAATGCGTTGCCATGCCCGAAGAAATCGAGAGCATGACGATCTCCCGCGAACTGTCCCTCCCCTCGATTTCTTCCAGAACGGCCTCGATGGCATGGAAGGAACGGGTGGTGACCCGACTCAGCTTTTCCCCGGCCTCTGTCAGCTCCAGATGTGGTCCAGCGCGGGTGAACAAAGGTTGACCCAGATGCTGCTCAAGCGTCGCGACTGCATGACTGACAGCGGGTTGGGTGATGTTAAGTTCCTGCGCCGCCCGCGAGAAATTCGTCAGACGGGCTGCAACCTCGAACACGAAAAGCGTGCTGGGTGATGGGAGATGACGCCTCAATACCATAACCTCAGCTTATACTAACAATGAATCTTTTCAATCTGTTTGCCCCTCCTCTGCGATGCAAGGATTAGGTCCTGGATCGCGCTTCTCCAGCTGCTGACGTGCAATACGCCAATCACATCAGCATCTTGGCGACCATCGCCGCCACACGGAATTGCGCGAAACCGCGAGGGAGTATCAAGCCAAATCATGGTAATGGATGCCGACAGATTGAGAGCAGAAACACCGGGCTGCCAGAGCGGCCTTGTGCATCTCAATAATGCTGGCGCCAGCCTTATGGCCGCTCCCGTGTCACAGGCAGTGTTCGATCACCTCGCCCTCGAGCAGAGTATCGGCGGCTATGAGGCAGCGGCCCGCCAGAGCCATCTGATCGATCAGGCCTATCAGGCCGCTGCCGATCTGGTGGGTGGCAAGAGATCGGAAATCGCTCTGCTCGACAACGCAACGCGCGCCTGGCAGGCGATTTTCTACGCTATGGACTGGCAGCCCGGCGACCGCGTCGTGACCGGCCACGCCGAATATAATTCCAATATGATCGCCTTCCGTCACGCTGCGGACCGCTTCGGGATCGAGGTGGTTCTCGCAGATGACGATGGGAATGGCGCGCTTGACCCCTCGGCACTTGAAGCGCTGATCGACTCGCGGACCCGGTTGATCTGCGTATCGCACATGCCGACCAATGACGGGCTGATCAATCCGGTCGAAGAGATCGGCGCCATTGCGCGACGCCATACCATTCCCTTTCTACTCGATGCGTGCCAATCGGCCGGTCAGATGCCGATCGATGTCGGCCGCATCGGGTGCACCATGCTGTCGGCCACCGGGCGCAAATATCTGCGCGGCCCCAGGGGCACCGGGTTTCTATGGATCCGCCAAGACTGGATCGAGCGGTTATCACCGCACGTGCTCGACATCCGTTCGGCAGAATGGGTAGCGGTCGATGACTATCGGATCGTCGACAATGCAACTCGCTTCGAGCTCTGGGAAAGCAATGTTGCGGCTCATATCGGGTTCGGTGTGGCTTGCCGCTACGCCCTCGACACAGGTGTTGCCGACATCTGGGCCCGCATCAAAACCCTTTCAAATACGCTGAGAACCGACCTTGCCGCCCTGCCCGGTTTCAACTTGCGGGACCGGGGCCGCGAGAAAAGCGGCATCGTGACTTTCTCACATCAGCATCTACCCGCAGAGACGATCGTCTCGCGGCTTCGCAATGAGTGGTCCATCAACACTTCGGTTTCCGCAACCCAGCTTACGCGGACCGAGCTGATCGAACAGGGGATCACCCAGCTCGTGCGTGCATCCGTGCATGCGTACAACACGCATGAGGATATCAACCGTCTTATTCACGCACTCAACGCGCTTGCCACGGATCAACCGGATCATCACAACAGGGAATCCGGCCGCAACAGCTCGATGGGTGCCAAGCAAGACGTACTGAACGAGGAGGACTGAACATGAGTTACAAACCATCCCGTCGACAAGTTCTACGCGGCGCAGGCACCGCAGGTCTGGCCACCCTGGCCGCCCCCGGCATCATCCGCTCTGCATTCGCCCAGACCAATGAACTGAATATCTGGGCCTATGACGGCTTTGTCACCGACGAGTTCCGCCGCCGTTTCGAGGAGGAAACAGGCATCAGGACGAATATTCGCCTGGTCACCGATCAGGGCGAACAGTTCAACCTGATGGCCGCCGAAAACGGCAACTACAGCGCTGACATCGTCACCTGCGCCGGTCACCGCTTCTACCAGTTTGTCGATGCCGGCTTCCTGGCACCGATCGATCGATCGCGGCTCGAGAACTGGAACCTCATCGAGGAAGAATATGCGGACGCCTCCTGGGTATCGCGTGCCGGCGAACGCTGGGGCGTTCCGCTCGTCGTGGTCTCCACTGGCCTCCTCTACAACACCGAAGAATTTGAAAAGCCGACCAGCTGGGACGTGATGTTCGACGAGGCCAATGCCGGACGCACCGCCTATCAGATCCAGGACTTCTTCCAGATCGTGATGAACTATCTCGGTTATGATGGGTCCGCGGCCAGCTATGGCAACAATGTCGACGTTGCCCAGCGCGCAGTCGATGCCACGCGGGACTTCCTCATCGATCACAAGCATATGGTGCGCCGCTACTACGAAGCCGCAACCGAGATCCAGCAGATGATGGTAACCGGAGACGTCAGCCTCGCCCAGGCCGGCTCTGGACCCTCCTCACAGCTCATTCTGGAAGGGTTCCCTGCCGGCTACACCATCCCGCGTGAAGGCGGGCTGGCCTATGCCTACGGGTTCAACATCACCAATAACGCGCCGAACATGGCCAATGCCTATGCGTTCCTCAATGCGCTGCTGGGTGATGCGGAAAACGGCGCCGAGATCGTGCGGTCGACGGGTCTGAGTGCCACGATCAAGGGCACCGAAGCGCTCTTGACCGACCAGGAAAAGGAAGCGCTGTCGCTTGACCCCGACGAGCGGGCCCGCCTGTCCTGGGTAAATGTGGAGACCGCCGCCTTCATCTTCGATCTGGTCGATACGGCAGCGGAAGAAATCCGCGCAGCCTGACACTGTCCGGGGCGGCCGCTGGCCGCCCCCTCTCACCGGAGATCATGCCGTCACCATGACGAGACTACTGATCAGCCTGCGCAGATTTGCCCTCTATAGGGGATTGCTTGAGCTTTATGGCCGTTCGCCACTGCTCAGACTGATCCTTGTCGCCATTATTCCGGTGCTCTGGATTGGCGCCACAAACATCACGCCCCTGTTCCAGATGGTCGAAATCAGTTTCTACGATCGCTATCCCGTACCGCAGGGCGAACCGATCGAATGGACTGGACGGCACTATGCCACCTTTTTCGAGCGTCCTCTCTATATTACGGCGTTCCTGCGATCCTTCATCTTTGCCAGCCTTGCCACCATCGTCACGCTGATCGTGGTGTTCCCGGTCGCCTACTACATTTCCAAGGCGGCGCCAAAAAACATGCGCACAAGGCTGCTCCTGCTGGTCGTCGCCCCGTTCTGGGTCAGCGAAATCATCCGCAGCTTTGCCTGGATTGTGATGCTGGCCAACCGCGGCGCGGTGAACTCGTTCTTTTCGCTCATCGGCATGCCCGGCACGCCCTTTGATCTTCTGTACAACAACGTGTCACTGACCATTGGCGTCGTCTATCTGACCTCGCTTTATATGCTGCTCCCGCTCTATGCGGCGCTCGAAAAAATCGACGACAATCTGCTCGAGGCCGCTGCCAATCTCGGAGCGCCCGCCTGGCAGCGCTTTTTCCGTGTCGTTCTGCCGCTTTCACGCGAAGGCATCGTCGCCGGTTGTACGCTGGTGTTTCTCCTGGTCATCGGTCTCTATGCCATGCCGCAGCTGCTTGGAGGGCCCAGCAACACGCTGTTCGCCTCAACCATCGGGCAGATCTTTTCCAAGGCTGGCGATTCCTGGCCACTCGGCAGCGCTTTCAGCATCATTCTGACTGGATCGGCCCTCGCCTATGTCGGCCTGTTCGTTGCCCTGTTCCAGCGCAAGCGCCGCGGGAGGGCAGCATGAAATTCCTGCGCCGCCTCGCCCTGCCCGGCCTGTTCTGGCTGTTCGTCGCCTACATGTTTCTGCCGCTTGCCGTCATGGCGGCCATGGGGTTCCGGGATTCCAACTTCGTTGCCTTCCCGATCCAGGCCTGGACCACGCAGTGGTATCGCGAAGTCCTGTTCGATCGGGACATCCTGGCATCGCTATGGCTGTCAGCGCAGGTCGCTCTGCTCTCGACGACCATCTCAATCCTAGTTGGCCTGCCGGTTGCCTTCCTGACGGCGCGAACCTCGGGGCTGCTCCGCGGTGCGCTGGTTGCACTCGTGGTATTGCCTGCCTTTCTACCGGTCGTGGTGTCGGCCATTGCGCTGCGTATCTTCATTGGCAGGATCGGGCTCGAGACCGGCATGCTCGCCATTGCTTTCGGCCATGCGGTCGCCTCCATGCCCTTTGTGGTTGTCATGGTGCTGACCCGGCTCAACTCCATGGGCCAGAACATGGCCGATGCTGCTCGAAACCTGGGTGCTGACGACCTCATCGTCCTGTTCCGGATCGTGCTGCCCTACCTGTCGCCAGCGCTCCTGGGCGCCTTCATGTTCTGCATGCTGCTTTCGTTCGAGGACTTCGTGCGTTCATTCTTCCTGGGCGGCTTCGAACAGACTTTCCCGGTCCTTCTGTTCTCACGGCTCCGCTTTGGCTTCGATCCGGGCCTTGCAGCCATCTCCACCATCATTCTGATCGTGACCACCGGCTTCGGCCTTTATGCCGAACGCTTCATTCGGAGCCGCCGGCTCGGGCGCGACACCTCCCTTTCCGCCACGGGCAAAACCAATGACTGACACCGTTCCTGCGATCGAACTCAGAAATATCTCGAAAGCGTACGGCGCCCTGCGCGTGATCGACGACGTATCATTGACGGTCGACAAAGGCGTGTTCATCACGCTGCTCGGTCCCTCGGGTTGCGGCAAGTCCACACTTTTGAGGTCCATTGTGG
The DNA here is from genome assembly GCF_000429865.1 of Cucumibacter marinus DSM 18995. Lineage (GTDB taxonomy): Bacteria > Pseudomonadota > Alphaproteobacteria > Rhizobiales > Devosiaceae > Cucumibacter > Cucumibacter marinus. Next base: position 127,513 of record NZ_AUCR01000001.1, on the reverse strand, counting down.
GCTTGGCACAGCCCGACAGCGGAGAAATTCTTGTCGACGGCAAGGACATCACGCGGGCCGTCGCCCATAACCGGCCAGTCAAGATGGTCTTCCAGGACTATGCGCTGTTCCCGCATATGACGGTGACGCAAAATATCGGCTTCGGCTGCGAGATGCAGGGCATGGGCCGCAAGGCCATCGCCGATAGATGCCAGGAATTGCTCGACCTGATCCGCTTGCCCGATCTCGGCAATCGCTATCCCGATGCCCTGTCCGGTGGTCAGCGCCAGCGGGTCGCCCTCGCCCGTGCCCTGGCGCCGGATCCCAGCGCGCTGCTGCTTGATGAACCGCTTGGCGCCCTCGACCTCAAACTGCGCCAGGACATGCAACGCGAGCTGAAATCCATTCAGCGGCGGACTGAAAAGACCTTCGTCTTCGTTACCCACGATCAGGAAGAGGCGATGTCGATGTCGGATCTCGTGGCCGTGATGAACAAGGGACGCATCGAACAGCTGGATACACCACAGAATGTCTATGCCAACCCGGTCAGTGAGTTCGTCGCCAGCTTTGTCGGCGCTGCCAATCTGTTTCCGGCCAGCGTAACCGCAGTCGAAGGCGGCGAGATACGGCTGGAGACGGCGGGCACCGAGTGGACCATCCCCGCAAACAGGGTGACCTCACCTCATGCGCTCAAACCGGGTGACAGCGCGACGGTCGTTATCAGGCCAGAGGCACTTTCCGCACAAGCAGAGCATAACGGCCATCATATTCGACTGTGCGGCAAGGTAACCGAGCAGACCTATTTCGGTGACCGGGTTCATCTACATCTCGAGCTGGCCGGCGATCAGTCGGTGCTCATCGATGCACGACCGGGCACGCTGGAAGCGGCAAGCGGAGAAATGACCGTTACGTGCCGGACCGAGGATGTCGCTGTCATTGCCCGCAAGGATTGAATGGAAGTGAGGGCCTGAACCCATGCCTACTATTGAGGAAAATCTCAGCCGGCTCGGCATCGAGCTGCCCGATACGCCGCCAGCGCAGGGCAATTATGTGCCTGCGGCGATTATCGGCGACATGGTGCATATCTCCGGCCAGCTCCCCACCGGCAGCAACGGTTTGCCCAAGCGCTTTGCCGGGGAAGTCGGCAAGGTTGTCGATCTGCCCGATGCACAGGCGGCCGCCCGGCAATGTGCGATTGCCATTCTTTCGCAGCTCAATGCAGTGCTCGGGGGCAGGCTCGACCGCGTTACGCGTTGCGTCAGACTGGGCGGTTTCGTGCAGGCAGGCGCCGGGTTCTCCCAACACCCCGCAGTGATCAACGGCGCTTCCGACCTCATGGTCGATGTTCTGGGTGAGGCCGGGCGTCACGTTCGCTGTACGGTGGGCGTCGCCAGCCTGCCGCTTGACGCCTGCGTGGAAATCGAAGCCAGTTTTCAGATTGAAAAAGACACGGCCTGAAGGCCGGGACCGAGAAGACAAGGAGATGAAGGAATGGAAATGATCGACGCGCGGCGCGTGCACGAGCTGCTTGACTACAAGGGGCTCATCCCCGCGTTGGAAACCGCCCATCTCGGCGGCATGCCGAAGCAGTCGGACCGGCTGATCTATCAGGAGCCGAATCCTGAGGGCCAGCCTGACATTTTCATCATCCTGCCGGCCTGGCAGCCCCAGGAGGGCATTCTTGCTAAGCTCGTCACGTCGTTCCCCAACAACAAGGCGCGGCACAACCTGCCGACGGTAAACTCGGTTTATGTGTTCATCAATGCGGACACCGGCGTGACCGAAGCGGTGATCGACGGCGAAGCGATGATCTTCCGCAAGACCTCATCGGATTCAGCACTCGGTTCCAAGATTTTGTCCCGGCCGGATGCCGAAAACATGCTGATGATCGGCGCTGGCGGTCTGGCCCCCTATCTGGTGGAAGCCCATATGGCAGCGCGTCCGAGCATCAAGTCAGTGAAGATCTGGAACCGCACCGCTGCCAATGCGGAAGCGCTTGCCGATACGCTGTCGGAACGCGGCATTGCCGCCCATGCGGTCGACGATCTCGATGCCGCTGTGTCGCAAGCCGACATCATATCGAGCGCCACCATGGCGCAGACCCCCCACATCAAGGGCAAATTGCTCAAGCCAGGGGCCCATATCGACCTTGTGGGGTCCTTCACACCCGAAATGCGCGAGGCCGATGATGACGTGCTGACCCGCGCGTCGATCTTCGTGGATCATCGCCAGACCACCACGCGGTCGGGTGAGTTTCTAGGCCCCTACGAACGCGGCATCATCACTCCGGACGATGTCAAAGGCGATTTGTTCGAGCTTTGCCAGGGCAAGGTTCCGGGCCGCCAGTCAGCCGATGAGATCACCATGATGAAGAACGGCGGCGGCAGCCATATCGACTACTACGTCGCCAAATATCTGATGGACCGGCACTACGGCCGCACCTTCACCACGAGCTGCGCAAGCTGATTGCGCCACCCCGGGGGAAGCTACGCACTGCCCTGCCCCGCTTCCCCCGGGCTCAGCATATGGACCCTTGTTGAAACCACTCCAGCCCAAACCGGCCAATGTCCAGGTAATGCCATGGAGCTTCCCCGAAGATCGATACCGTCCATGTCCGGCCTCATCGCTTTCGAGGCGACGGCCCGCCATTTAAGCTTCTCACAGGCTGCCAAGGACCTTTCTCTCTCCCAGGGTGCCGTCAGCAAGAGAGTGCGTCAGCTCGAACAGGCGCTTGGCGTATCCCTGCTGGCGCGCAACAATCACCAGGTACACCTGACCGAGATCGGCAGTTCCTATCTGCCTGAAGTCCGCACCCTGCTGGGACAACTTGAGAGCTCAACGCGAACGCTGATCAACAGGGCGCAGGGCAAATCGGCGATTACCATTGCCGTCCTGCCCAGCTTCGCCACCCACTGGCTGATTCCACGGCTTGGTGGATTCCGGCACCTGTATCCGGATATTCTGGTCAATCTGAAAAGCAGGCTGAGGCCCTTCGATTTGGCGGCCGAGCGCATGGACGGCGCCTTCCATTTCGGAACCCCGCATTGGCCTGAAGCCAAGGTTTCCCCGCTTTTCGGTGAGGACCTGGTGCCGGTTGCGAGCCCGGAAATGCTGCGCGCAAGCCGCGCCAACAGCCCGGCCGATCTGATCGAAGGTCCGCTGCTACACCTGAGCAGCCGGCCCGGTTTGTGGTGTGAATGGTTCGAGATGGCCGGACATTCGTTCGGCCAGCCCCCGGGCGGCGCGAGCTATGACCAGTTTTCGATGATCATTGCCGCCGCCGTGCATGGCCAGGGCGCCGCTATCGTGCCGCGCTTCATGGTGGAGGCCGAACTTCGGTCGGGGGCGTTGTCTGTCGTGTTCGACCATCCGCTGAAAAGCGAGCGATCTTACTATTTCATCACCCCGCTGCATGCCTGCAGTGATCCTCACGTTACGGCATTCAACGACTGGGTGGGCCAATGCGCTGCCGAATATACCCGGCAAGGCGACGCCCGGTGATCCGGGCGGTCATGTCCCCTCTGGCAAGAATCGTCACCGGTCTATTCCAAAAAGCGATTTGCCGGGATTTGGGGACAACGACATAGTTTTCTCCGTTCTGCCCCCGGGCCAAACCAGCCGGGGGGAACGGTCCAGAGCAAGTTCGAACGGCGAGCGGCCGCGCGACGACGCGTGCGCCGACCCGGTCGGGCTGTGCCCAAGGGAGGAGAAACCAAAGTGAAATCACCAATCAAGAGCGCATTGCTCGCCGGCGCGGTTGCCCTTGCAACACCATTTGGCGCCCACGCCCAGGACGAGATCAGCTTCCTCGTCATCGATTATGAAGCGCCCGGCATGGGCGACTGGTGGCAATTGCTGGTCTCGACCTATGAAGCAAATACGGGCAACACCGTGGTGCCCCGCAATACCCCGGCCCGCGAGTATTACGAGCAATTGCTGATCCAGGCCGCCAGCGGCACCGGTGCTGACATCCTGATCGTCAATCCCAACAATCTGGGTGAGATGCTTGCAGCCGGTCAACTCATGCCGCTCAACGACTTGATCGCCGATTCCGGACTTGAAGAACGGATCGTTGACGGTGGTTGGGACAGCCTGACCGTTGACGGCACAACCTACGCCCTGCCCATCACCGGGCGCACCCTCGAACTGATTTACAACAGCTGCTACCTGGAAGAGGCGGGGTTCACCGAACCGCCCTCAACGCCTCAGGAGTTCCTCGACTACGCCAAGGCACTGACCATCACTGACGAATCCGGTCGCGTCACGCGCTATGGCGCCAACATGGTCAATGCGAACGAAGACCCTACCTACGAGATGCTGCTCATGTGGTCGATCGCGTTTGGCGGCTCCTATGCTGACGAGAACGGCAACTTCACTCTCGATTCTCAACCGGTCATCGACGGCCTCAACCACATGAAGGCCCTCTACGATGCCGGCGTCGTGCCCAAGGGCATGACCGAGACCGACCAGCGTTCGCTGTTCGCGACCGGCGGCACCGCCATGACCATTGACGGGCAGTGGCAGTTCCCCTTCATCGAAGAGAACAATCCCGACAACTTCGATTGCTACAAATCCGCATCGCATCCCTGGGACGGTCCGGGCACGGGTGGGGTCAATATGGCCCTCGCCATCAACGCAGCAACCGACGCACCTGAGGCGGCCTTCGCTTTTCTCGAAACCGCCGCCAGCGAAGAGATGCAGTCCGCATTCTCCGATCACAGCCCCTACATTCCGTATGGTGTGGGCGCACTGACCGACGAACAGCGGGCAGCCCGCCCCTATCTCGAGCCCTGGATTGCCAGCTCCGGCACCGCGCACCCGGTGGCCATTCCCGGCCATGCCGACCAGTTCAACGAGATCTGGCCGATCGTGGTCGACGCGATCCTGCTGACATTGCGTGACGGCGTCCCGGCTGAGGAATCCCTCGCCCAGGCCCAGACGCGGCTCGAAGAGTGCTGCTCCAACTAGTGCACGTGGTTCGCCGAGCATGACAACGCACATGACCCGTGCACAGCGCCGCAAACGCCCCGGAACCCTGCCGGGGCGTTTCGGCCGCCTGATGACCGAAGGCCCGGGATTTGCCCTGTTGATGTTGGCACCTGCACTGCTGGTGCTCGGCTTTGTCATCGGCTTGCCCATGGTGAAAGCGCTGATGCTCAGTTTCGACACCATCGCCCTGCGCCGGCCCGCGGCCGCGGGCACCTACGGCCTGCATAACTATGTCCGGCTGCTGTCCGATCCCGACGCCTGGGGGGCTGTCTTGCGGTCCGCGCTTTACATGCTGGGCACTGTCGCCGGATCGATCGCCCTGGCGCTGAGTGCAGCCCTGCTGACCCGCCGCGTCGTCCGTTTCCGCGCCCTGTCACGCCTTGCTTTTCTTCTGCCCTGGACCGTGCCGGCTGTCGTCACGGCCCTTGTCTGGGGTGTGATGTATGACGGCAATTTCGGCGTGATCAACCGGCTCCTTGACCATATTCCTTTCATTACTGGCCGCGATTGGCTGATCGATCGCCAGACGGCCCTGCCGGCCCTGATCCTGGCGCAGGTCTGGAACGAGTTTCCGGTCGCCTACATCTTTTTCCTCGCCGGCCTCCACTCCATCCCCGATGAACTCTATGAGGCCGCGAAAATCGACCGGGCCGGCGCCTTCGCGCAGTTCCGATTCATCACCCTGCCGCAGTTGCGCTACATCATCGCCGTCATCGTCATCCTGTTGATGATCATGGGATTCAAGTCCTTCCCGATAGTCTATATTCTGACCGGAGGCGGTCCCGCGGGTGCCACCGAAACGTTGACCGTTCTCACCTACAACACCGCCTTCAGGACGCTTGATTTCTCCTATTCGGCAACACTCGGCATCCTGGCGGTGCTGGTGTCGCTCGTGTTGGTGCTTGGTTATCTGCGCGTCATGACCCGCGCCGACACCGGCAAAGGGGGCGCCGTATGACGTCCCCTCGCCGCCGACGGCTCGACAGCGTTGCGGGCCAGGTTTTCAAGGCCGCCGGCATCGTCGCTCTCGGCATCGCCGTGCTGTTTCCGATCTATTGGATGGCCGTCATCGCGCTCACGCCCACGGGCTTCAGCCGCAGCCTTACATCGCTCGTTCCGGCCGAAGTGACGCTCGAGAACTTCGTTACCCTGTTCACCGAACGCCCGATGCTGCGCTGGCTGTGGAACTCGATCATCGTGGCCGCCGCCTCCTCGTTTCTTTCGTTGGCCTTCGGCACGTCCTGCGGCTATGCGCTCAGCCGGCTTCGTTTTCGCGGTGCGGGGCTGGTGCTGATCCTGGTGCTGGCGACCCAGATGATGCCGGCCACCAGCATCGTCGTGCCGCTCTACATCCTGTTCCGGGATTTTGGGCTGCTCGACACCATGCAGGGCATGGTATTGGGGCATGTCTCGCTGGTTGCGCCGCTGGCGATCTGGATGGCCAAGGGCTTCTTTGACAGCATCCCGGCCGACCTTGAGGGCGCAGCACGTATTGATGGCTGCACCCGTTTGAGTGCCTATTGGCATGTGGCCCTGCCGCTGGCCATGCCGGGGCTCGCCGCGATCTTCATCTATGGATTCGTCACCAGTTGGCACGACTTCCTGTTCGCCAAGACCCTCATCAATTCGCAGGCACTTTGGACCGCGGCCACCGGCATTTCTTCATTTCGCGGCGAATATTTCACGCTTCACGAATTGCAGATGGCGGCGGCCCTGACCTTCGCCCTGCCTGTGGTGATCGTGTTTCTGGTGATGCAGCGCCGGATCGTATCCGGGGCACTTTCCGGCAGCGTGCGGTAACTGACGAAACAACGGGCAAGGCTCAAAGGGCAACGCTCAAGGGGCAAGGATCAACGAGTAGACTTATGGCCGATGTGACATTCAAGGGCGTCGAAAAGACCTTCGGAAACCTCAAGGTGATCCACGGCGTCGACATCGACATTGCCGATGGAGAGCTCGTTGTATTTGTCGGACCCTCGGGCTGCGGAAAGTCCACGCTGCTGCGGATGCTGGCTGGACTGGAGGAGAATACCGGCGGAGAAATCCTCATCGGGACCGATGTGGTCAACGGGCTGCCGCCCAAGGATCGCGACATCGCTATGGTGTTCCAGAACTATGCGCTCTACCCCCATATGACCGTCGCTGAAAACATCGGTTTCCCGCTGCGTATGCAGGGCTTGACCGCCGCCGAACGCAAGAAACACGTCGTGCGGGCAGCCGAACTTCTCGGTCTCGAATCCTATCTTGAGCGCTACCCCCGCGAGCTATCCGGCGGTCAGCGGCAAAGGGTTGCTATGGGCCGTGCCATCGTTCGGGAACCGCGCGCCTTCCTGTTCGACGAACCCCTCTCCAACCTCGATGCGGCCCTGCGTGTGCAGATGCGCAAGGAGGTCAAACTGCTCCACCGGCGGCTGGAGGCGACCATGATCTTCGTGACCCACGATCAGGTCGAAGCCATGACCTTGGCCGATCGGATTGTTGTTCTGCGCGATGGCCGGGTCGAACAGATTGGCACGCCTGAAGATGTCTACCGCCGCCCAGCAAGCACGTTCGTGGCCGGGTTCATCGGCTCGCCGCCCATCAACCTGATTGCCGGAACGGTTCGGCCCCTGCCGGGCAAGCTGGGCCTGGTCCCGGATGCAAACCCGGCTCTCACCTTCGATCTGCCGGAGGAGTTCGATTTCTCTTCCGGTCAGCACATCACGCTGGGTGTGCGGCCAGAAAATCTGGTGCTGGTTTCTCCGGCTGGCAAACAAGAACTGGAAGGAAAGGTCGTCTTCTGTGAAAGCAGCGGTCAGGAGAGCGCCGTGACGCTTGATCTGGGCGGTCTGCAGCTCGTTAGCAGCATTTGGGGCGAAGAAGCCCCATTGATTGGCAACATGGTCGGGGTAGAAATCCGGGCGGGAGAAGTGCTCTTGTTTGACGAGCGGGGCATTCGGGTAGACCCGGGCGTTGCCGAACAGGAACACAGGGATTTCACCGATGCTGAATGATCGCGGGCACAACAATCTCTGGTTGCGGACTTCCCGTGAAAATGACGATCATTCTGCCCTCAATCGAGATGAGACCGCTGATGTGGCGATCATCGGGGCCGGGTATACGGGGCTGTCCACTGCCCTGCATCTGGCAGAGCGGGGGCTTAAGCCGGTCGTGGTAGAAGCCGCCGGAATCGGCCATGGCGGATCAGGCCGCAATGTCGGCCTCGTTAATGCCGGCATGTGGGTCAAACCCATGGATCTGATCGAAACCCAGGGTGAGGAATGGGGGCATCGCCTGATCTCGGCGCTCGGCGACGGCCCGCGGCTCGTTTTCGATCTGATCGAGCGCTTCGACATGGCCTGCGAGCCACTCCAGAACGGCACGCTTCACCTGGCGGTCGGCGATAAGGGGCTTTCGGAATTGCGCGACCGAGAGACGCAATGGCAAGCGCTTGGCGCACCGGTTAATCTGCTGGACGCAGGAGAAACCGCAAGCCTGACGGGGACAAACGCTTTCCCCGGTGCACTGCACGACGCCCGCGCTGGAACGGTTCAGCCCTTGGCCTATGCCCGAGGGCTGGCGAGAGCCGCGACGGAGGCGGGCGCGCAAATCTTCACCCACTCACCCGCGACGAGAGTAGAAAAACGCAACGGGCAATGGCGCGTTCAAACGCCGGGCGGTGTTGTGAAAGCCACATGGCTCGTTGTGGCCACCAATGCCTATGCGGACCCGGCCCAGCCCGGCCTGCTGGCCGCGCCCATGCAGGAACTCACGATCCTGCCTTTTTTCCAGTTCGCAACCGCGCCCCTGCCCGAGGATATCGCACGCCGCATTTTGCCCGAGCGCCATGGATGCTGGGATACACGCATGATCCTCACATCTCTGCGCCGAGATCAGGACAACCGATTGATTTTCGGTAGCGTGGGTTCGCTGGAGATGTGGTCTGACGCGGCCCAGCAAGCCTTTGCACGCCGGACGCTTAAACAGCTGTTTCCGTTTCTCGGCGAGATCTCCTTTGAAGCGAAATGGCAGGGCCAGATTGGCATGACGAAGAGCCACCTCCCCCGCTTTCACATGTTCGCCGAAAAGGCGATCGGGGTCTGCGGATTCAACGGCCGGGGCATCGCGCCGGGAACCGTTTTCGGAAAGCAAATGGCTGCCTATATCGCTGGCGGTGAAGAACTGGCGCTGCCGCTCACACCGGTCGAGCCGGCCGGTCTCGCCCGCCAGCGCACGCTTTTCTATCGGCTCGGCAGTTGCGCGGCGCACCTCGTTTCCGCGCGCGGTTAGGATCGGCCAACTTCCGCGAGCAACCACTCCCTGAAAGCCAGTACCGGTGCATAGTCGGCGCTTTCTTCCGGGATCATCAGATAATAGGCAGATTTGGTCGGAACCGGGCGTTCGAACAGGATCCGCAACTCCCCGCGCTCAATCTCGCTGGCGATCAGAAATTTCGGCAACAGCGCGACCCCGAGCCCGGCAGCCGCGGCCTGCGCAGCCGTCGAGAATTGCTCGAACAACAAGCCTTGGTACTGCGCAGGCGAACGGGCATCCGTGTCCAGCCATTGGGCCCACGCATCGGGCCGGCTGGCCAGCAAAAGCCGGGGAACGGTAGACAGGTCGGCAGGCTGAGTAACGGGGTATCGTTCCAAAAACGCCGGGGCGGCAACCGGTATGGATTCCTCACCCATGAGATAAACCGCTTCCGCATCCGGCCAGTCCGCCAGCCCGAAATGGATCGCGGCATGTATGCCCTCCGCCGCGCAATCGAACGGGGTCAGCTTGGTCACGAAATTCACCGTCACCCCGGGATTGCTCTCGATGAATCCCGGCAGGCGCGGCATCAGCCAGCGTGTGCCGAATGTCGGCAGGATCGCCAGGTTGAGGATTCCCGAACGTGGGTTTGTCATCACGCAAAGCGAGGCGGCCTGGATGCGTTTGAGCGCCAGATGAATTTCGCGGGCATAGGTCCGGCCCGCCTCGGTCAGGGCAACGGCCTTGTTGATCCGGCGGAACAGAACAACGCCCAATTGCTCCTCAAGTGCCCGGACCTGACGGGAGATGGCGCTTGTGGTCAGGTTTAGTTCTTCCGCCGCGGCCGTAAAGCTGCCAGTGCGGGCGGCGCAATCGAATGCCACCAGCATGCTGGTACTCGGATAAAGCCGCCTTTGTGTGCCGTTTTCGATTACCATTGGTAAAGTGATGACAACCAATCATCGCTTGTCGCCTGCCCAAACAGATTAGACAATTTCAGCTCAGAAATACAGGGCATAAGACGCTTGGAACGCCAGCGAGGCATTCCTGGCAAGCATGTCTTGATGCGCAGCGATCATGGATTTTCGAGGACTGATTGTAAAATGACCAATCCAGCCAAGTACCAACCGAGTGAGCGTGAACAGGCCTTTTTGAGCACTGTCGAGAACGGCAAATACAATCGGGGAATTGTCACCGGTATCGGTAAATTCATGTCGGGCGACGTGCCCGAAGAAATGCGCGATTTCTATAGTGCCGACGAACTGGCAGCGTTGACCGAACTCGATGGATCGCAGCGTGACGTGCAGGCCCGAATGCCCGTGAAAATCACCCGGCACTATTTCGAGCAGGCCAAGAAAAGCCGTCCCATGCAGGTCCTGATCAAGGCCTCTCCCAACGAAACAGCTGATCTCGAGGGCGCCGAGGATCCGGGCAAGCAGATGGACTACAGCCCGGTCGAGGGCCTGATCCACAAATATGAGCTCGGTCTGATCTATGTGGCCTCGACCTGCTCTGCACATTGCCGGTTCTGCTATCGCGAAGAACTGATCGCCAAGAAGGAAGTGACGCGCCCTGACGGCACGGTGGCCCCCAAAGGCCTGGCGCGGATCGAGGAACTGGTTCCCTACATTCTCGAACACAACCGGCTGGTTGCCGAGAATGGTGGCCGCCACCCTGAAACCGGCCGCGAGAAGCTGCGCGAGATCCTGATGTCCGGCGGCGACCCGATGGTTCTGGGCAACAAGAACATCGCCGCCTGGCTTGCCGCACTGGCGGAGGCAGGCATTGAATCCATCCGTATCGGCACCAAGGAGCTGGCCTTCTTCCCCGACCGGTTCGATGAGACCTTCATGGCCATGCTGGACCGGTTCCATGAGACCTATCCGGAAGTCAATCTGCGCATGATGGTTCATTTCAACCATCCGGACGAATTCCTGAAAAAAGCCGAGGACGGCAGCTATATCGAACAGCCTGCCGGCGGCCTCGAATGGCTGGACAATACCCGTGCCGCGGTCAGGCGGCTGCGGGCCCGCAACTGGATCAATGTCGACAATCAAGCGCCGATCATCAAAGGCATCAACAACGATCCCGATGCCCTGCGCGTCATGCAACGCGAACTCAAGCGCAGTGGCGTTGAAAACCACTACTTCTTCTGTGGCCGCGACATCGTTGGCTACAAGGCCTTCAACGTGCCCATCGAAGAGGCATGGCAGATTCTCAATGAGTCCCAGAAAGGGCTCTCCGGCGTCGAGACCCATGCCCGGCTTTCGATCACCCACTACAAGGGCAAGACCGAGGTCGCCGCGGTGACCAATGAACCTATTCCGGGCCTGCCCGGCGCCGAAAACGGCGTTGTCATCCTCAAGCTCTTGCGGTCCGCCGCCGATGCGCCCGACCGTGCCAAGGTGACCATTGTCGGGCGCAACCCCGAGGCCATCTGGTTCTCCGGTTATGACGACCGCGTGCTGTTTGATGAAGCGGGGCTCTATTCGATCTACGGCATCGATCTGCTCGCGCGTTCGAACGCGGCCTGAGGGGGGCGCTACTCAAGATGACCTATGTCGTCACCGAGAACTGCATCAAATGCAAATACACTGACTGCGTGTCGGTGTGTCCGGTGGATTGCTTCTATGAAGGGCCGAACTTTCTGGCAATTCACCCGGACGAATGCATCGATTGCGGCGACTGCGTGCCGGTATGCCCGGCCGAGGCGATTGTGCCCGATACCGAGTTGACCGAGGCGCAGAAACCCTTCCTCGCCCTCAATGCCGAGCTTGCGGAAAGCTGGGAATGCATCACCGAGCAAAAGCCGTCCTTGCCCGAAGCGGCCAAGTGGGACGGCGTCGCCGGCAAGCTGGAGCATCTTGAAAGATGACCGCAGCGATCGATCACGACGCCCGTGTCAAAAGCCGGGCGCTGCAGGAGCGGGCTGTCAAAGTGTTACCGGGTGGCGTCAGCCGCAACACCCTTCTTCACGATGGCCCGCTCCACTACGCGGATTTCGGCCGCGGCTGCCGGGTGACGGATATCGAGGGCACCGAACGCATCGACTTTGCCAACAATGTCGCCGCCCATATCCACGGCCATGCCTACGGCCCCATCGTGTCCGCTGTCAGCCAGCAGCTTGAACGCGGCACCGGCTTCACCATGGCAACGGAAGTCGAGATCGCCTTCGCCGAACATATGTGCGGCCGCGCACCGGGCTTTGAGCGCATCCGGTTCGTTAATTCGGGCTCCGAAGCGGTTATGGCCGGCGTCAAGGCAATGCGCGCCCTGACCGGAAGGCCCAAGATTGCCAAAGTCGAAGGTGCTTATCACGGCGCCTATGACTATGTGGAAGTCAGTCAGGCACCATCCCCCGGAAACTGGGGAGATGCAGCAACCCCCAATCCCGTGCCGCTTTCGACAGGAACGCCGGAAGGCCTGCTTGCCGACACCGTCATTCTGCCTTTCAACGAACCCGAGACCGCACTCGCCATCCTCAACCGGTATCGCGACGAGATTGCCGGTGTGATCATCGATCCCCTTCCCCATCGTGTGGGCCTCGTGCCGGCAACCCCTGACTATGTAAAGTCCCTCAGGGACTGGACACATCAGCACGACGCGCTGTTGATGTTCGACGAAGTCATCACCTTTCGCACCGCCCTCGGCGGCGTGCAGGAGACGCTTGGAATCACCCCGGACCTCACCTCGCTGGGCAAGATGATCGGCGGCGGTTTTCCGGTTGGCGCGATTGCCGGCAGCGTCGAGGCGATGTCGGTCTTCGAGAGAGGCGCCGCGGGTCTGCGCCTGCCACTGTCAGGAACCTTTTCCGCCAACCCGATCACGATGACCGCCGGACTTGTGGCCATGGAGCACTTCGATCGTCAGGCGATCACGCGCCTCAATATACTCGGCGAACGGGCGCGGGTGGGATTGGCTGCTGCGATACACTCAGCCGACGTCCCCGCTTCGGTCACTGGCGCAGGTTCGCTGTTGCGCCTGCACCTCAAGCCCAAACCGCCGCGCAACTACCGCGAAGCCTATGCCGGCCCGGCCGAGAAAAAAGCCTTGGGAGCGCTCATCAACACGTTCTACGAATTGGGCGTGATGATGATCCATACGGGTACCGCCGCGCTGTCCACACCCATGCAAGAGTCAGAGATCGATCATCTGTGCGGCGCCACCTACGCGGCCCTCAAGAAGGTCAGGCCGCTTGTTGAAGCGGGCCTTGCCGAAGCGGAAATGGGCCAGGAACACGGCAGATAAGCAGAATGAGCGCCGATTAGCAGAAACCGCCGCGCCACGGCATCCACCAAGGTCATCTGGAAGTTGAACGCAGGCTTGTAGCCGGGGATCCAGTCCTCGCCGAGCCCCTTCAGCACCGCGCTAATGTTCTGGTGCTTGAACTCGATGGCCCCCTCGGACCGATCGTTCAGCAGCGGAACGAGCGCGCGGCGATGTTCGGCCTTGCTGCAGCGGCGCCCGGAAATGTCGTCGGCCAGCATCGCGAAGTAATCCGCGACGATCAGGTCGTTCTCTTCATCTGTCCACACCCCGTTCGACATTGCGCCAGGCTATGGGCACGAAGTCTGTTTGTCATCTAAGACTTCCGGCAGGCTCCTGGCTCGCTTCGAACGCTGCCGCCGGACTTGGGGACCGGCCGCCACGGAGCCGTCATTCTGACCGCCCTGCGCCTTCGTGTCAGTCTCCGCCACCGGATAATCTCGCAAACGAGACGACCCCATGAAGGCGGCAACCTATTGGAAATGCGAGGATGTTTCGCACCGTCCCGTGGCCGTCGAGGGGTGCTCGAAGAGAGACGCGGGCCATGCGGAGACCCATTTCGCGTCAAGCGCCCAATCTCCGAAGGGCAGATGGCCCGGCCAACGCTCCTTGAAACAAAAAGAAAAAAAGGCCCCAATCGGGGCCCTTGGACGGATTCAGTATCTGAATGTGGCGGAGGGAGTGGGATTCGAACCCACGAGACGGTCGCCCGCCTGCCGGTTTTCAAGACCGGTGCCTTCAACCACTCGGCCATCCCTCCGTCGCGCTCCGATTAACCCGCCAAGCCGTCAGGCGCAAGCACCATTGGGTCGCGAAACGCCCCCTCCTCACTGTCCCCGGCTTTTCGCCGCAATCTCGGACACCGGTGCCCGGCAACCCTTGCCGAATCCCCTGCAGCCAGGGACGATGTCTTACTCATGGACCATCTCGTCAGCGCGCCCGAGCGGGGCCGGTCCCACCCGTGAAGGCGATGCATCGAGCAATGAAGAAACATCAAGGCTGACCAGTGCACACAGTTCACGACGGACATGCTGAAGCGGGGGAAAGGGCGAAGCGCAGCGGTCCGGTTGTGCTCAACACCTCAGAGGTTCAAGAGGTCCTGATCGGGATCCTCAATCAGGTCGTTTCTGTCTGTGAGGCCAACGACATCGACTATTTCCTGATCGGCGGTGCCTGCCTCGGGATCGTGCGCCATCAAGGCGGGTTCGTTCCCTGGGACGATGACTTGGACATGGCGGTTTGGAGCGGGGATTTCCCTCGTCTTCTGCACGCTCTCAAATCCCTTCCTGCGCCTTTCAAGGCCGCGCGCATGCCGGAGATGTATAACGCGCCGGTCAAGGTCTATGACCGGCGCACGAAAATTCGCTCTGACGGACCGGATGACGGCACTGCGGTTTTCATCGACATCATGCCAATGATGCGCTGGAGCTCTCGCCGGTGGAAACGCGTCGACAATTTCCTGACTTCGGGACGGCGGAAGCTCAACACGGTCAACACCTCCAAGGTTCGAAGGTTCAGCGACGCGCTGCGGTTAACCGCTCCGCTGGCGCGCGCGGAAGCGAGGATGACCAACGAGATCTTCGTGCCACTCTTTCATCGACAGGAACGCCGGCTGATAAGGGACGGTCGGGGCATAATCTCTGGCGCCTATGGCCGCAAATGGCACGGCTTTTTCGAACACGATGTGATCTATCCGCTGGCCCGCCGCTCATTTTGCGGCACCACGGTCAATGTGCCGCGGAACCTGGAACGCTTTCTCGAACTGCGATACGGAACCGACTTCATGGACATCCCCGGCGAAGACAGGCGTTGGGTGCATTTTCACAGGGCCGAGTGGGTAGACGGGCATAAATGAGAATTCTGACTTTTGGTGCCTTCGATATCCTGCATTACGGGCATATGAGGCTGCTCGAACGCGCGGCACAACGTGGCGACTACCTGATCGTCGGCCTCGCCAGCGATACGTTGATCGCATCGCGCGGAAAGCCCGAACCTTTTTATTCCTTCGATATCCGGCGGGAGATGCTGCTGCACACACGCCATGTCGACGAGGTCGTTCTCCATGACGGCCCGGTGGACGGCGCCGGCCGGGTCAAGCTGATAACCGAAAAGGTCCGGCTGATCCGCGACATGAAGATCGACGAGATCGTGATGGGGAGCGACTGGGCGGGAGAATACGACGTCTTCGCACAGCATTGCGCGGTGCACTATCTCGATCGGACACCGGGCATTTCCACAAGCTGCATCCGGAAACAACTCTAGCCATTGGCAAGATGCGCACTGTCGCGAATGCCGCGCAGCGTACGTCCTGACACCGAAGGCGACACGCTGCAGCCCGGTGCAAGGATCAATCCACGCCGGCCGGCAGCATCCATTGCTTTCGCGACCGCCTGTTGAATGCCCGACGGGCTGAGCCGCGTGATCGTCCGATACGGCAAGCCCCCCATGACCGCGCCCCTTGTGGCTTTGCGCAATTCCGCAAGTCCGGGGTTACCGGGATCGCAATCCTCACAGTGGAGCACCTCATGCGGATAATCGCGGGCCCGCGCGAGGTCTGTCTTCGTGCCATGCAGATGCAGGATTCGCGCAAGCCCCTCGGCCTCGGCCAATACAAGCATGTCTGTTTTGGCCTGCTGAACAGCTTCATCGGGACCGGTATGCACATCGCCAACAGTGGTCGCAAAGAATATTCCGTAAATGCCGATCCGGCGGATCGCCTGCAGATGTTTGCTGACCGCATCGGAAATGCGGCTCGATACCTCCGCGGCCAGGCCGGGATTGGCAAGCAGATCCGAGCGGCGGTCGTAGCCCACATGACGGAGCAGATACATCCAGGGGCTGTAGACGGTTTCGAACAGCGGTGTATGCCCGCCCAGCCTTTCTTGAAGGATTTCGAGGCAGATCTGCTGGCGGCGGAACGGCGCGTTCCAGTCCATTTCCGAGAGTGGGACCTCGATCTGGGGCCGCGCCTGTCCGTCGAACCCGACGGGGAGATCGAGGCGGTAGTCGAACATGACCTTGAGGAAGTCCCAGCGATATTCGAGGCAATAGGCCTCATGCAGATCGGCCACCATTTCGGGAGACAGATGCTCGGATCCGAAATGAAACCAGACGCTGACGGGGATCCTGTCCGGCTGTTCGCCGTTGAGAGCTGCCGCCAATCGCTCGAACGAAGTCATCATGAGAAAATGTCTATATCGCAATTGGTTGTGAGCGGAGCCTGCCGTCGCTCTTTCCACAGACGAACGCCATTGGTCCTGCGGGTCTTAAGGCAAAATGCGCCCATAATGACAAGGGCAGCAGATCAGACCGCCAGTTCGGGCGCCAGAAGTCGTCTGAACCGGCCCATCGGGTCCGGATCGTCGGCAATCGCCGCTATCACCCCGGCCCCTTCGATCAATGCCAGAATCCGCTCTGCGCGAAGCGCCGCGTCGCCGGCGTGGCTCTCCCCTTTCTCTCTGATCAGGATATCGATCAGGGCCTGACGACTTGCAGCGATGACGGCGACAAGGCCATCGCGTCTGGACGGCACGACATCGAGGATAAAGCGGAGGTAGGCCGCCGGCTCACCGCAGAGCTGCTGCACTTCCTTGAGCGCCGCCGCATAGCCTTCGCAAAGCCCCCCAACATAGTCGGCCAGACCGACATCTGCCGCGGGACTGATCGGCACGTGACCGGCAAAGAACCGCTCGATGCAGGCGTCGAACAGAGACTGCTTGTCGGGAAAGTAGTGGTAGAACGCCCCTTTGGACAGGCCGCTGGCCTTGACCAGCGTCGCCATGGTTGCCCCTTCGAAGCCCTTGGCCAGAAAAACCGGATAGGCGCGCTCGACAATGTCTTCGCGTGACGTCTTCATGCCGGCTCCTTTTCGTGTCCCTGCCCCGCCTCGCCATGCACAACGGCGAAGGAATAAAGCACCTTGACAACGAAAAGCGCCGAGACACCAACCCCGATGGGCGTCATACCCTCGAGCATCGGCATCACGCAAAGCGCTGCCGCCAGGGCCGCACCTGCAACGGTGCGCTGAACATTGCCCCACGGCAGGGCATTGACCAGCAGGGCCCCGGCAATCGTATAGGCCCAGATGAGAGCGAAAGGTTCGATACTCCATCCCATGAGAAATGCCACGGCAGGCAAATGGATGTGGATGGCGATGAAGACCAGCCGGTTGCGCGGCCGGGCGGCGTAGAAACTGCTGGTGCCGCGCGTGAAATTGGCGACGCATCCGGCCGCGATGTCAGCGACCAGCACCACGGCCGCGGCGCTGCGATACCAGGCCAGCGCGGCCAATTCGCCCGCTGCCACAAAAACAAAAAAACCGGCGATTCCCAGTCCGAGCGCCGCGATCAACGCGATCGAGAGCCCGTCTTGCTCCTCTCCAAAAACGTCGTGTAATGCCTTGGGGATCGTCAACATCGTTCCATCCAAATAAAAACCAACCGTTCGGTATGTTTCATGTGCCAGGTGGTCTGTCAAGCCAAGACGGCTACTGGATGAGGTGCTGGCCTGCGTTCCGTCGTCGCTCTTCGAGGCGATGCTTCGCCTCGCATCTCGGGACGAGAGAGCGGAGGACCCCTTGGCACAGCTCAGCCACGCTCGTTTTGTCACTCCGGTGCAGAGTTGGAATCCAGTGGAGGTGACGATCACGACCTCGCCTCTTTGGATGAGGCCGCAAGCGTTTGGGAAAATCTCTTCAGCTCCTTGAAACTTCCGTAAATAGTCATAAATGACTAGTTGTGAATGATGAGGAGAATATCATGCAGCCGACCTACACCTTCATGTCGCGATCAACCGCCAAGCCGGGACGGTTTGACGATCTGGTGCGAATCGCTTCCGCTCCGCCGGCGGCAATTGACCGCGATACCGACGGCGTCGTTGCCTATCAGGTTTCCGCGGATCGCGAGCGCAACTCGGTCGTCGTCTGGATCACGATGACCGAGAAGAAAACCATGGATGACTACCTTGCGAGCCCCAAAGGTGCGGCCGAACATGGAGATGCCGACGAGATGGAAGCGATCATCGAGACCTTCGAGATGTTCGATCTTACGCCGGTGGCGGGAAGGCTTGCAGGATGAGCCTGACTGTCGCACGGGAACTGGCGGTCCTGAGTATCGTGATCGCCCATCCCGTCCATGGCTATGAAATCGCGTCGGCCTTTGAAAAAGGGCCGATGCAACTGCTTGGGCTTAAACGGCCGGCGGTCTATTCGATCCTCGCCCGCTTCGTGAAGCGCGGCTGGGTGGAGGAGCGCCAGGAGCCCGGCGGATCCTATCCCGACCGCCAAATCTGTTACCCGACCGATCTCGGTCGCGCGGCTATCGGCGAACTTGTCATCAGGGCTGGAGGATTACCTCAAACCCCACTTCTTTCCCTGATCATGCTCAGGGATGCCGGCGTCGACGTCAGCGAATCCCTTCGCGCCCAACTCCAATCCCGCAGGACGACTCTGAAATCCCTCGCTGAGCCGGATTCCGAACACGCGCACAGTTTTTCCGCGCTGTTGGCGAGCCGCGTAGTTGAGGCGGAAATCGAGGTGATCGCTAATGCCCTTGCCGACACCTCGGAGTGACAGCGACGCGAACGAAAGGACGGTGTAGGCCGATCCTGCCGATGTGGCAGAGCAGCGCTTTCTCGCGCTCAGGGCACCAGAATGCTGGCCCCGGTGGTTTGCCGTGCCTCGAGGGCCCTGTGGGCCTCCTGCGCATCGCTCAAGGCGAAGCGCTGATTGACCTTGGGTTTGATGATACCGGTCTGGATGGCGGAAAACAGGGCATCGCAGCTCTCGACCAGGGCCTCGCGGGTTGCCGTATACGTGCCGCTGGTCGGTCGGCAGACATAAAGCGACCCCTTTTGGGCAAGAACGCCAAGATTGTCGATCGACACCGGACCGGTGGCATTGCCGAACGAGACCATCATGCCGCGCGGCTTGAGACAGTCGAGCGAGGACATGAACGTCGCCTTGCCCACCGAATCGTAGACCACATCGACCCCCTGCCCGCCGGTCAGCTTTTGCACCTCGATACGATAATCCTGTGCCGAATAGTCGATCGCGTGGTCGCAGCCATTGGCGCGAGCCAGTGCCACCTTCTCGGGCGAACCGGCACAACCGATAACGGTGGCGCCGATATGCTTGGCCCATTGGCACAGGAGCTGTCCCACACCGCCGGCAGCCGCCATCACCAGCACCGTCTCGCCCGGCTGAAGCGCATAGGTCGAGTGAAGGAGATGATAGACGGTCAGCCCCTTGAGCGTGGATGCGGCCGCGATCTCTTCGGAAACGCCCTCCGGCAGCTTGACGGCAAGTTCCGCCTTGAGATTGCGCAGCTCCGAATAGCTGCCCAGTGCCCCGCTATAGGTGACGCGGTCACCAACCGAAAACTCGGTCGCCCCCTCGCCGACCGCCACAACCTCGCCGGCGCCCTCCTGCCCCGGCGTGAAGGGCAGCGGATTGGGGTAAAGCCCGGTGCGGTGATAGACGTCGATGAAATTGAGGCCGATGGCCTCGTGCCGGACCTGGATCTCGCCCGGCCCCGGGGCGCCGATCTCGACCTCCTCGAACTGCATCACTTCCGGTCCGCCGAATTCGCGGATGATTACCGATTTGCTCATTTCGAGACCGCTCCCTTTTTCTTGCGCCGGCTGCTGACCAGGATGTTGATGGCTTCCACCCCGGTCGAGAATGCCATGGCAAAGTACACATAGCCCTTGGGGATATGGAACCCGGCGCCATCAGCAACCAGGGTCACACCGATCAGGATGAGGAATGAAAGCGCCAGCATCTTTGTGGTCGGGTGCGCGGCGATGAAGTCGGCGATCGTACCGGAGAAGATGTACATGACGCCGATTGCGATCACGACGGCGGTGATCATGATCCAGACATGCTCGGCCATGCCGATGGCGGTGATGATGGAATCGATCGAGAACACCATGTCGATGATCGCGATCTGGATGATCACCGCGGTCATGCCGGCGGAAACCCCGCTGCCGGTGTCGTGCCCCTCGCCCTCGATCTCCTGATGGATCTCGTGGGTGGCCTTGTAGAACAGGAACAAGCCACCAGCGATCAGAATGATGTCACGCCAGGAGACGTCGTGCCCGAAGATCGAGAACAGCGGAGCGGTGAGCCCGATGATCCAGGCCAGCACCAGCAGCAACAGGATGCGAAACACCAGGGCCAGCGCAAGACCGATCTGGCGTGCCCGCTTGGCCTGGTTTTCGGGGAGCCGCGCCACCAGCACTGAAATGAAGACGATGTTGTCGATACCGAGCACGATTTCCATCAGTGTCAGCGTCAACAAGGATGCCCAGATGCTGGGATCGGCGAGCCATTCCATGATTGCGGGGTTCCGTTTCTTTTTTCGGGGCGAACTTACAAAATTCGTCTCTTCTTAGGCGATACCGCAGACCGGTTAAACCACGCCCTTCTCCACGATGAGAAATTGCTGGCGTTTGGCAAGGTTCCGTTCGCGGGGGCCCTTTGTTTTCCGGGGCTTTGCGCACTATTTTAGCGTCAGCTAATGATAACGGAGCAAGCGCCATGGAAGCGATCTCCATCTGGCCGCCCCTGGTCGGCGGTCTCCTGATTGGTCTCGCCAGTGCCGTCCTGTGGATCGGTAATGGCCGTATTGCCGGCATCTCGGGCCTGTTCGGGCAGCTTCTGCCGCCCGCCCGCACCGTGATCTGGCGTTTTGTATTTCTCGGCGCGATGATCGCCGGTGGTCTGCTGGCTGCCCTTGCGGCACCCGGCCTGTTCCCCGGCTTTTCCGCGCCCACGCCCGAACTCGTCGGCAGCCCCGTTTGGATCGCCGCCGCCGGCCTGCTGGTCGGTCTCGGCACCAAGATCGGGAACGGTTGCACCTCGGGTCACGGCGTTTGCGGACTGGCGCGCTTTTCCAAGCGCAGCTTTGTCAGCGTGATTGTGTTTTTCTCGGTGGCGATCGCCACGGTTGCGATTACGGGAGTGGTCTGATGCGTGAAACTCTTCATCCCGCCTATCTGGCTGTCAGCCTGGTTGCAGGCCTCTTGTTCGGTGCCGGTCTCTATATCGCCCAGATGACCGATCCCCTCGTCGTGCTCGGTTTCCTTGATTTCGGCGCGATCACGACCGGCGGCTGGAACCCCAGCCTCGCGCTCGTCATCGTGCCCGCCATCGGGGTTATGATGCTCGGCGTGCGCTACGCTGGCACCCGTGCCCGGCCCTTGTTCGAACACAAGTTCTTCCATCCCGAGCGCACTGATATCGACACCCCGCTGGTGGGCGGTGCGGTCCTGTTCGGGATTGGCTGGGGCATGTCGGGCATCTGCCCGGGTCCGGCCATCACCCTGATCGGGTTCATGCCGGAAAACCTCTGGATTTTCCTCGGCGCCATGTTCCTCGGATCGTTTTTGGGCCATTATGTGCTGGAGGCGTTCAATCGCCGCGAGTTAATTGCCAGCGCACCGGCCGAATGACATCAAACCATGATATCGCCGTTATAGGCGGCGGATTAAGCGGCTTCGCTGCAGCGCTTGTATGTGCTGCGGCGGGCCGCAAAACCTTGTTGTTTGCTCCCAAGGGGCCCGTCGACAGGCGCACATCGGCCCTGATGATGCCCTCGATCGAAATATTGCGGCGCCACGATCTGATCGGCGATCCCGCCGAGATCGGCACCGCGCTCGAAAAGATCCGCATCATCGACGCCACCAGTCGGCTGCTGCGTACCGGCGAGACCCTGTTCGAAAGCAGCGAGGCGGGTGTGGAGGCCTTTGGCTACAATCTGCCCAATGCCGACCTGTTGGACGCCTTTGCAGCCCGCGCTGAGGCGGAGGCCAATTTGACCGTCATCGATGCCGCAGCCAGCCGCATATCCGGCAAGGCTGGCGCCTTTGAGATTGAGGACGGTGACGGCAAGACCCATTCGGTCAGCCTGATTGTCGGTGCGGATGGCAAGAAATCGTCGGTCCGGGCCTTTGCCGGTATTGGGACCCGCGAGCACGCCTATGACCAGGCGGCGCTTGTCGCCAATCTCAAGCTGTCCCGCCCGCTCGATGGCTGCTCGGTCGAATTCCATTATGAGAATGGCCCGTTCACCCTGGTCCCGGGCGGTGAGAACAACGCCAACCTCGTCTGGATCGACAAGCGCGCCGCGCTCGACGCGGCAAAGGCCGATCCCGGGCGGTTGGCGGCCACGATCAACGAGAAGTCCTCCCACCTGTTCGGCCATATCGAACTGACGAGCCCGGCCTTCATTTTCGAATTGATGAGCCTCACGGCAAACCGGTTCGGCAAGGACGGCGTGGTGCTGGTTGGCGAATCCGCCCACGCGTTTCCGCCCATCGGCGCGCAGGGCCTCAATTTAGGCCTGCGCGACGTCGAGAGCCTCGCCGAGGCGCTTCAGAGTGCAGAGCTGCTGCCATCCGGTGCTGAATGGGCGGATGCGGTCTCAAACGCCTATGAACACGGCCGCCGGCGGGACGTTACCGGCACTGGGCTGTTCGTCGACACCCTGTTCCGCACATTGATTGCGGGTTTCCTGCCGGCCGACGCGGTGCGGCTTGCTGGGTTGACCGCTCTGCGGTCCTTGCCCGGCCTGCGCAAATCCGCCTTCCGCCTTGGCATGGGCGCGCGCTGACCGCACTTATCCCGGCAAAGAAAAGCCCCGTGCCGAAGCACGGGGCCTTGAACCTTTTGGTGCGCGGACCGACGCGGCTTACTGGCCGCTGTCAGTGCTGTCGCCCGAATCTCCGCCTTCTTTTTGCTGGCGGATCTTCTCGGCCTGCTGCTGAAGCATCTGCTCCAGTGCCGACTGGCCGGTCTGCTGGTCGCGCAGTTCCTCGGCGGTGACGGTGGCATCGCCTTCATAAACGGCGGTGAAGCCCGACAGGTTTACCTCGATCTTGAGGTCCTTGTTCTGGCGGTTCTTTGCGGTCATGACGAGGCGCGCGCCCTTCTTGAGGCTGTTCACATAAGCCTCGTTGACCGCCAGCTGGGTCATGCAGGACTGCGGGTCGCAGATCACATAAGGCAGGCTGATCGGCTTGGCATTGTCGATCTGCAGCGTCAGGCCGGCCGGCAGGAACACCCCGATCGGCACAGCCGCAATGGCCAGCAGACGGTAGTCCTGGGTCGGGTCGTCGCGCAGAAGGAAGGCGCCGGAGAACTGGCCACCCTGCAGGATGGTTTGGCGCATCACGCAGGCTTCTTCGCCGCTTTCGAGCGTGTCGCAGACCTTGAGCCAGTTCTGTTCGGGCTTGCGTTCCTGCTCGCCGGAGTTTCCGCTTTCCTGCGCCATGGCGGTGGCCGGGAACAGCGCCAGGCTCGCGGCGGCGAAACAGGTGAGGATAGCTTTGGTGAAGCGCATTATCATTCCTTGTGCATTGGCCCGGTGAACGGGCAACAGTGCTGAATTCGTCGGTGCCCTAAGGATCGTGGAATTCGGGCAATAACATGACAGTTTGCCGCCGCCAAACGCGAATAGCCCCTCGCGTGCCCCCCGCGCAACAACGCCTTGCATTTATCCGCAAGGAGAATCCGCAGTTTTACGCTGCTTCCGCCAGCCGTGCCATCTTGGTGAGAATGACCGCAACGCCCTTCAGCCGGTCCTCTGGGGTCATCCAGTTGCGGACAAAGACAAGCTTCTGATCAGGCTTGAGCCGCACCTGCTGGCTCGAATCGCCGATCAGCGCCACAAGCCCGGCGGGATTGGGGAATTTGGCCCCGCGCAGGGTGACGACGGCCCCCTTGGGGCCGGCTTCGACCCGCTCGACATTGGCCGTGCGGCAAAGCGATTTGACCAGAACGATCTTCAAAAGCGCCTCGACCTCCTCCGGCAACGGCCCGAAACGGTCGATCAGTTCCGCCCCGAAACGGTCGATCTCGCGCGCATCCCTGAGCTCGCCCAAGCGCCGGTAGAGCTGCATGCGCACCTGCAGGTCGGGCACGAAGTGATCCGGGATCATCACCGGCATGCCGATGGAAATCTGCGGCGACCACTGGCCTTCATCTTCCGCCTCGGCACCGCCGGCGCGCAGGCTGGCGACCGCCTCTTCAAGCATCGACTGATAGAGTTCGAACCCGACTTCCTTGATGTGTCCGGACTGTTCTTCACCCAGAATGTTCCCTGCCCCACGGATATCAAGGTCGTGGCTGGCGAGCTGGAACCCGGCGCCAAGGCTGTCGAGCGACTGCAGAACGTGCAGCCGGCGCTGGGCGGTGCCCGTCAATTGACGGTCGGGTGGCATGGTGAAAAGCGCATAGGCACGCACCTTGGAGCGCCCGATCCGGCCGCGGATCTGGTGCAGCTGCGCCAATCCGAACATGTCCGAGCGATGCACGATCAGGGTGTTGGCATTGGGAATGTCGAGCCCGGATTCAACGATGGTGGTCGAAACCAGCACGTCGAACTTGCCATCGTAGAACGCGTTCATGATGTCATCGAGCTCGGAGGCCGACATCTGCCCATGGGCCACCATGAAGGAAACTTCGGGCACCCGGTCGCGAAGGAATTCGGCGATCTCGGTCTGGTCCTTGATCCGCGGCACCACATAGAAAGCCTGCCCGCCGCGATATTTCTCGCGCAGCAGCGCCTCTCGCACCACCAGCGGGTCGAAGGGGCTGACAAAGCTGCGCACGGAGAGCCTGTCAACCGGCGGCGTGGCCAGCAGCGAGAGGTCGCGCACGCCGGTCAGCGCCATTTGCAGCGTGCGCGGGATCGGCGTCGCGCTCAGCGTCAGCACATGAACATTGGCCTTGAGTTCCTTGAGCCGTTCCTTGTGTCCGACCCCGAAGCGCTGCTCCTCATCGACCACCAACAGGCCGAGATCCTTGAATTTGACCGACTTGGCCAACAGGGCGTGGGTGCCGACGACGATATCGACCCGCCCGTCGGCCAGGTCTTCCCGGCTTTGCTTGGCTTCTTTCGCTGAAACCAGCCGCGAGATGTGCCGCACCCGTACCGGCAGATCGGCAAATCGCTCGGCAAAGGTCTTGTAGTGCTGGCGCGCCAGAAGCGTGGTCGGCACGACAACCGCAACTTGCCTTCCGCTCATCGCGACGGCGAAAGCGGCCCGTAGAGCGACTTCGGTCTTGCCGAAGCCCACATCGCCGCAAATCAGCCGGTCCATGATCCGGCCGGCGGCCAGATCCTCGAATACGGCCCCCAGCGCCTCGAGTTGGTCCTCGGTTTCCTCGAACGGGAAGCGCGCGCAGAACTCCTGATAGAGCCCGTCGGGTACTTCGACGACTTCGCCATTGGAGAGCTCGCGCTGCGCCGCGATCTTGATCAGTTGATCGGCAATCTCGCGGATGCGCTTCTTGAGCTTGGCCTTCTTGGCCTGCCAGGCCACACCTCCAAGCTTGTCGAGCGCCGCATGCTCATTGTCCGAGCCATAGCGCGACAGGAGTTCGATGTTCTCGACCGGCAGGTAGAGCTTGTCGGATTTGGCGTATTCGATCTCGACACAGTCATGCGGGGCCCCGCTGACTTCGATCGCCTTGAGCCCGACAAAACGCCCGATACCGTGATCGACATGCACGACCAGATCGCCGGCAGAGAGGCCCGAAACCTCGGTCAGCGCCTCCGCGCCTTTGGCCCGCCGCGTCGGGCGGATAATGCGCTCACCGAGAATATCCTGTTCGGAGAGCACGTAGAGCTCTTCGGTTTCGAACCCGGAATCGAGCCCGAGCACGATCAGGCCCGTGCTGTTGGCGCCAAGGTCCTTGACCTCGCTCCAACGGTCCAGACGGATCAGCCCGCCGGCCTCGTGATCCCCCAGAACCTGGGCCATGCGGTCGCGTGTGCCTTCGCTCCAACAGGCGACGACGGTCTTCTTGCCTGCTTTGCGTTTCTCGCCAATCGCCTTAACGACAGCCTCGAACAGGTTGATATCGTTCGATTTGCGTTCGGCGGCAAAGCTCGGTGCAAGTTTTCCGGCCTGGTCTTCGAGGGCGTTCGCGGCGCCCGGTGCGGGGGCGAAGGGTGATAGTTGAATCGCTTCACCGCCCTCACCCAGCGCATACACACCGGCATTGAGCCGGTAAAGCTGGCCGGGTTCGATGGGCTTATAGGGCGCACCGCCGCCCGCAGGGTCGCTGAGCGCTTCTGTTCGCGCCTTGTAGTAGTCTTCGATCTGCTCGCGGCGCTCGCTGAGAGCCTGCGGCGCCTGATCGTCGAACACGAAACTGGCGGTACCGGTATAGTCCGCAAGCCCGGCCATCTCGCCGTAAAAGAACGGCAACCAGTGCTCCATGCCGGCAAAACGCTGCCCGGCGCTGATGGCGCCATAGAGCGGATCGTCAGCCGTCGCGCCGCCGAAGGCAGCAGTGTAGTTGCCGCGAAAGGTGCGGATGCTGTCTTCGGTCAGCACCACCTCGCTCATCGGCACAAGGGAAATGGACTTGACCTGGCCGATGGTGCGCTGGCTTTCGGCGTCGAACTGCCGGATCGATTCAAGAGTCGTGCCGAAGAAATCGAACCTGAGCGGTGCATCGGCACCGGCCGGAAACAAGTCGATCAGCCCGCCCCGCACGGCGAACTCGCCGGCCTCGCGCACCGTCGGCACGCGGAGATAACCATTGGCATTGGCCCAACCGATCAGCTTTTCGCTGTCGACAACCGCACCACCCTTCACCGAGAAGGTGAAGGTGTCGACGACTTCGGTGGGGATCAGCCGCTGTGCGATGGCGTTGACCGTGGTAACCACGATTGCGCCCGCTTTCGGCGCGGCCCGCAGATAGGCCAGAGTTGTCATCCGCTCCGCGATCACCCCTGCATTGGGCGACACACGGTCATAAGGCAGGCAGTCCCAGGCCGGAAACCTCAGGACGGTCCTGTCGGGCATGATCCGCTCGAGAAGATCCGCCATCTTGTGAAGGCGCCGCCCGTCACGCGCCACGAAAACCAGCCGCGCGGGTCCTTCTCCCGGTGCGCTGCGCACCAGGTCCGCGACCACGAAGGGCTGCATGCCGTCCGGCACACCCCCGATCAGCTTGTCAGGCGGGGTGGTGGGCGCGCTCACGATTGTGGGTCCCCATCGGCGTGAAAGGCGCTGATCTCTGCGATCAGGGTTTTGTCCACATCTGGTGGCACGGCCGCCTGCCCGGTCAGCCAGACCTGCAATTCGGTATCCGCGATCTCGAGCAGGGCCTCGAAACGGGTCAGAGCTGGCTCGTCAAACGCTTCGATCCGGGCATCGGCGAAACGGCCCATCAGCAGGTCCATTTCCTTGGTTCCCCGGTGCCAGGCGCGGAAGTGCGCCCGTTTGCGGCGGCGAACAAGCTCGGATTCGTCGGCATTCGAAGCGGTCATGATCGTCTGTCTTTGCTGGGCATCACGGCCGGCGACAGGCGCCGGGTGCGAACAGGCCCACGGATTTGTCAGGCTTTTGCGCGCGCGTCAACGGCGCTAAGGTCCATTCCACCTTCTCGAGAATCCATCAGGAATCGTTGTATTGCCCCGGCCTACCCGTCTCGATCCGCTGTTTCGCTCGGTACGGTCGGTCAAGGGCGTCGGCCCGCAGATCGCCACCTTGATGGCGCGCTTTTTCGATGCGCCCGAGGGCCAGGACGCGCCCCTTGTCGATGTGTTGCTGCACATGCCTGCCGGCGCCATAGATCGTCGCATGAAAGGCGGCATCTCGGCCGCCATTCCCGGCACGGTCGCTACGCTCAGCCTTCACATCGATGAACACGCAGGGCCGCCGCCGGGGAATCGCCGCGCGCCCTATCGCATCTTCACCCATGACGAGACCGGTGAGCTGACCATCACCTATTTCGCTGGCAAGGCCTCCTGGCTGCAAAAGGTGCTGCCGGTCGGCGAGAACCGTATTGTCTCGGGCACGGTCACCACTTTCGGCGGGATGAAGCAGATCAGCCATCCCGACCATATTGTGCGCACTGATGAACTCGATACCCTGCCCATGGTCGAGCCGGTGTATCCGCTGACCCACGGGCTGACCAACAAGACGGTGCACAAAGTGGTGGTCGAGGCACTCAAACAGGTGCCTGACCTGCCCGAATGGATAGCCCCGGAGCGGCTCAAATCGAACCACTGGCCGAGTTTCCGTGCCGCGCTTGAACAAGTGCACAATCCCGGTGACCCGGCGGACCTGCAACCGTTCAACACGGCGCGCACGCGGCTGGCCTATGACGAGTATCTCGCCGGCCAACTCACCCTGTTGATCATCCGGTCAACCATGACCCGCCAAAAGGGGACCGCGCGCCAGCTCACAGGGGAATTGACCGGCAAGGTTCTCGACGCCCTGCCCTTTTCACCGACCGGCAGTCAGCTCGCAGCCTTTGACGACATCAAGGCCGATCTCACCTCAACCAATCGCATGTCGCGTCTGCTGCAGGGTGATGTCGGCGCGGGCAAGACGCTGGTGGCGCTGCTGGCCATGGCCGCTTTGGCCGAGGACGGTGCGCAATCCGCCTTCATGGCACCGACCGAACTCCTGGCAGCCCAGCACTACCGCACCCTTGAACCGCTGTGCACCGCCGCCGGAATCGGCATTGTCCTTTTGACCGGAAAGCAGGACGCCGCCACCCGAAAGTCTGCCCTCGCCCGCCTCGCCTCCGGTGACGCATCGATTGCCGTTGGCACCCATGCCCTGTTTCAGACGGGGGTCGAGTTTGCCGATCTGGGGCTGACGATCGTCGACGAACAACACCGCTTCGGCGTGCATCAGCGTCTCGCCCTGTCCGACAAGGGCCGGCACACCGAATTGCTGGTGATGACCGCCACACCGATCCCGCGCACCCTGGTCCTCACTCACTTCGGCGACATGGCGGTCTCCAAGCTCACCGAGAAGCCCGCAGGTCGCCAGCCCATCGACACAGCCGTCATGCCGGTCGCCGCTTATGACCGCGTCATCGCAAGGCTCAAGGCCCGGGTCGATGAAGGCGCTCAAGCGTTCTGGGTCTGCCCGCTTGTCGAGGAATCCGAGGAAGTCTCCGCCATGTCGGCGGAAGAACGGGCAGCAAAGCTGCGGGAGGTCTTCGGCGCGCGTGTGGGGCTGGTGCATGGCCGCATGGGAGCGCAGGAAAAACAGGCCGTCATGGACGGGTTCCTGGCCGGGGAACTGGCGATCCTTGTTGCGACCACGGTCATCGAGGTCGGGGTGGATGTGCCCAACGCAACCATCATGATCATCGAACATGCCGAACGCTTCGGCCTCGCCCAGCTCCACCAGTTGCGGGGCCGCGTGGGGCGCGGATCGGCCCGTTCAGCCTGTCTGTTGCTGCATGGAGAACCGTTGACCGATTTGGCGCGGGCTCGGCTCGACACCATCAAATCAACCGAGGACGGTTTCGAAATCGCTGAACGCGACTTGGAACTGCGCGGCCAGGGCGATCTGCTGGGCACCCGGCAGTCGGGCATGCCCGGCTATCGCCTTGCCCTGCCCGATCTGCATCGCAACCTGCTGGAATACGCGCATGACGATGCCCAGGCCCTCCTCGAACAAGATCCGGGGCTGACAAGCCCGCGCGGTGACGCGGTGCGTAACCTGTTGTATTTGCTGAGGCGGGACCTTGCGATCCCGCTCATCAAGGCGGGCTAGAGCGTTTCCAGGTGAAGGGGATCCCGGTTCACCGTTCAGAAACGCGGCCAGATGACGGGCCTGACGCTATTCGGCAGCCTTGCTGCTGCCGGGATCGTCATTGTGGTCGTCATGGTGCTTTTCGGCCTCGTGTTCAGCGGCCTTGTGCTTGATCTGGCCGGCAAGCTCCTGGGCTCGCTGCTCAGGCATCACCAGGCCGGCGGAGATTACCAGCTTGGCACCATCTTCGATCGACATGTCGAGCACCGTGACATCCTTGCGCGGCAGGAACAGCAAATAGCCCGAAGTCGGGTTCGGCGTCGTCGGCAGGAAGACGCTGACGATATCCTCACCCTCGACCTTCTCGGCCACCTCGCCCTTGGCTGTGGTTGACACGAACACGAGTGCATAAAGACCCGGACGCGGATATTCGATGAGCCCGACTTCGCGGAAATTGGTCTTCGACTGGCTGACCACGGTCTCGAAGATCTGCTTGAGCCCGCGATAGAGCACCGAGAAGAAGGGGATCCGCGCCAGAACGCTTTCCCCGAAGGTGATCAGCGATCGTCCGACCAGGGTCGCGGTCAGGAACCCCAGGATCACAATGCCCACGACAGCCACCACCACGCCGACGCCAGGCAAGGCGACCGGCAGGTAGTTGTCCGGATTGTAAGCGGCGGGGAGCAGCGGTTTGACGACGCTGTCGATCAGGCCGATGAACCACCATGTCACATAGATGGCGATGGCCAGGGGGCCGGCGATAACCAGACCCGTGAGAAAATAGTTGGTAAGGCGGCGGCCAAACGCGCTGCGCTTGCCAACGTGAGGGGTCGGATCGTCCGGCAAATGCACTGTGGATTGCTCCTGCGGGGTTATACCGACCTATATAGGAACGCAGGCCGGCATCTCCAATATCGCATATTCAAACAGTTCGGTCAGCCGCCCAGAACCATATCAATCGGATATCACCTTGTTATTTCGCGGCTTCGCGGTTCGGGCGGACATGCTTATTCAACGGTCACGGACTTGGCCAGGTTTCGGGGCTGATCGACATCCGTGCCCATATGCACCGCCGTGTGATAGGCCAGAAGCTGCACCGGCAGCGCACAAACGATGGGCGCCAGCATGTTGTGAACCGTCGGCACGGTAATCACCTCGGCAGCGCTGTCGCCAGCCTGGTTCGCCCCCTCCTCATCGGTGATCAGCACGATCGAACCCCCACGGGCCGCCACTTCCTGCATGTTGGAAAGCGTTTTTTCCATGAGGTCGTCCGAGGGAGCGACCACGATCACGGGCAGATCCTCTTCAATCAGGGCGATCGGCCCGTGCTTGAGTTCGCCCGCCGCATAGCCTTCGGCGTGGATATAGGAGATTTCCTTGAGCTTGAGCGCGCCTTCAAGCGCCAGCGGGAACATCTGCCCGCGCCCGAGATACAGAACGTCGGAGGCCCGCGCCATCTGTCGGGCGATGTCTTCGGTCTGCTTCTCGGCTCTGAGCGCATCGTGCATAAGCCCCGGCAACCCGGCCAGTGCCCGCACGAGCTCCGCCTCTTCCCCGGCGGAAATCGTGCCCCTCGCCTTGCCGGCGGCCACGGCGAGTGCGGCCAGCGCCGTCAACTGGGACGTGAAGGCCTTGGTCGAGGCCACCCCGATCTCGGCACCGCAAAGCGTCGGGAATACGACGTCGGATTCCCGGCCGATGGTCGATTCGGTGACGTTGAGAAGCGAAGCGATGTGTTGCCCCGCGCCCGCGCAATAGCGCAGCGCGGCCAGCGTGTCGGCGGTTTCCCCCGACTGCGAGATAAACAGCGCCATGCCGCCCTTCTCCATGGGCGGTTCGCGGTACCGGAATTCGGAGGCCACATCGACGTCGACCGGCAGGCGCGCATAGCGCTCGAACCAGTATTTGGCGACGAGCCCCGCATAATAAGCCGTGCCGCAGGCCGAAATCGTCAGCCGTGGCATATCCGCGAAATCGATGGGCAGGGTTTCGCGCAGCCGCACCGTCTCGCTGGCAAGGTCGACATAATGCGCGAGCGTATGGCCGACCGTCTCCGGCTGCTCATGGATTTCCTTCAGCATGAAGTGCCGGTGATTGCCCTTGTCGGCCAACAGTCCACTGGCCTGGGTGGTGATCACGGCGCGCTTGACCGGTTGATTGGCCCGGTCGAAAAGCGAAATCTTGCTGCCCTCGAGAACCGCCCAGTCGCCATCCTCAAGGAATGTCACCCGATTGGTGAATGGCGCGAGCGCCATGGCGTCCGACCCCAGATACGTCTCAGTATCGCCATGGCCGACGGCGATCGGCGCGCCGCGGCAGGCCGCGATCATCAGCGATTGTTCACCAGAGAAGATCAGCGCCAGGGCAAAAGCGCCATTCAGTTTTGCCAGCACCGTCTCGACGGCCTTTTGCGGAGTCGCACCGCGGGCCAGTTCGCGGGTCACCAGCAGTGGCACCACCTCGGTATCGGTTTCCGATTGCGGCTCGTAACCATCGGCGGCCAGCTCTTCCCTGAGCGCCTTGAAATTCTCGATGATCCCATTCTGCACGACCGCCACGCGGCTGGTCATATGCGGATGGGCATTGGTCTCTGTCGGCCCACCATGGGTCGCCCAACGGGTGTGGCCGATGCCGATATTGCCAGCCAGCGGCTCCGCCTCAAGACGCGCGGAGAGATTGCCCAGCTTGCCCTCCGCCCGGCGCCGTGTCAGTGCACCGTCGCCGCCAACCGTAGCGATCCCCGCACTGTCATAGCCGCGATACTCCAGGCGCTTCAGCGCCTCGAGAAGCCGTTCGCTCACTGGCGCCTGGCCGATAATCCCGACGATTCCGCACATAAACTGCCTAGGCCTTGTCGTTCTTGCGTTGATCCTTGATGGCCTTGTTGCGGGCGCGGAGATCCGCCCCCCGGCCCGGCTTGTTGACCTGCTGCCCGCGTGCCAGCGCCAGGGCGTCAGCTTCGACGTTCTGGGTGATGACGCTGCCCGAGCCGACATAGGCGCCGTCCCCGATATTGACCGGGGCGACCAGGGACGAGTTCGAACCGATAAAGGCTCCCTCGCCGATCACGGTCAGCCATTTGTTGAAGCCATCGTAATTGCAGGTGATGGTGCCCGCGCCGATATTGGCCGCAGCGCCCACCTGAGCATCGCCGATATAGCTGAGGTGGTTGAGCTTGGCGCCCTTGCCGACTTTCGCCTTCTTCACTTCGACGAAATTGCCGACCTTCGCGCCCTCGCCGATCTCGGCCGCGGGCCGCAGCCGCGCAAAGGGCCCGATCTCGGCACCCGGCCCGATGGTGCAGCCTTCAAGATGCGACCAGGCCTTGATACTCGCGCCCTTGCTCACCGACACGCCCGGCCCGAACCAGACACCCGGCTCGATTTCGACATCACGCTCGATTGCCGTGTCGTAGCTGAAATAGACCGTATCGGGATCGATGAGCGTGACCCCCGCATCCATCATTTCGGCGCGGCGGCGCTTCTGGAACAGCTTCTCGGCAACGGCGAGCTGCCCCCGGGAATTGACGCCGACAACATCGGCCTCGGGCGCAATGGCATAGCCGACATCGAGCCCTTCGGCATTGGCCAGTTCGACGAGATCGGTGATGTAGAATTCGCCCTGGGCATTGTCATCCGTCACCTTGTCGATGAGGTCGCGGAACACATCGGCTCTGAACGCCAGGCCGCAGGCATTGCAAAGCCCGATCCTGCGTTCTTCCTCGCTGGCATCCTTTTCCTCGCGGATCGCCAGCAACCGGTCGCCCTCGGTGATCAGCCGGCCATACCCGGTCGGGCTTTCCGGTTTGAAGCCGAGAATAGCCGCATGCTTGCCGGCATCGAGCGGTGCGATCACGCTATCAAGGTTTTCCGGCCGCAACAGTGGATGGTCGCCATAGACCACGATCACGTTGCCCTTGGCACGGTCGAAGGCCTCACGGGCCGCCATGGCCGCATGGGCGGTGCCCTTCGCCTCGTCCTGCACAAAGATCCCGGCATCGGGCGCGATCTGCCTGATCACCGTCTCGAAAGCATCGGCGCCGGGCGCCGTGACGACCGCCAGCTCGGTTGCCCCGCTGCCGCGCGCGGCGGCCAGCACATGCCCGATGATCGGCATGCCGCCGACCCGGTGCAGAAGCTTCGGGGTGTCCGACTTCATCCGCTTGCCTTCGCCCGCGGCAAGGATGATCGCCAGCAAGTCAGCCATAGAGCCTTTTGTCCCTTCCTCGCCGCCCGCCATTTTCCGGCGTTCGGCCAATCCTGCCGTGCCTATATGACAAATTTGTCGGGATTTGTGACCGCGCCATGTTGTCAAAGGGGAAACGAATTAAATCGATAGTAAACTGAATCAGCAACGATTCGCAGGCGCTTGACGGAGAGAAGCTTGGCGACCCGCCACAAGAAGAGCACCGAGAAGAAGGATTTCATGCGCTGGGGTGTTGCTGCAGTCGCATCGGTTGCGCTCGCGGTGATGTCGACCAACCTTGCCGCCTATCTGCCGGAGAACTGGCTGGTTGGCCTGCACGCAACCCGCATCGAGACCGGCAACATGGTGGGCATGAAGGCCGAAGTCGACCGCATGCGTATCGAACTGGCCCGCGCCGAACGCACCAATGCGGTACTCAACACACGCGTTTCGCTGATGGAAGACAATCGGACCAACTTTGCCCGCCGGGTCGGCGCGCTCGAGTTGAGCATCCCGATGCTTCTCGAATCGCTCCCTCCCGACGCAGACCTCGACTACAATCTGTTGACCGCTGCGATCGGCGAGGACCTGCTGTCGGAAACCAGGGAAGTGGAAGGCGGCATTCTGGTGGTCAAACGCAGCCCGATGTTCCCCAGTGAAGAAGAACTGGCCGCGGCCAATGCCGCGCGCACTCAGCCCATGCCGGATAGCCTCGACGCGGTACGCGGACCGCTCCGCGAATTCGATGGTCACAGCGTCGGGCTCGTCATCGGCGCCCCGGTTGCGCCCGGCGACGCGCCGGCGGCATGGCAGGCGATCCGCCAGGATGTCGGTGGACTGCTGATCGGCCTCGATCCGCTTCTCGACCCCAAGCTGAGCGAGGAAGGCGAAACCCGGTTGATTGCCGGCCCCGTCGCCAGCCTTGCGGAAGCCGAGCGGCTTTGCGCCGAAATCGGTCGCGCCGAACTCCAATGCAGCACCGCCGACTATGCCGGCGTCAGCCTGCCCTCACCGGCCCGCTAACCACATCCAATTTTCTGGCCCATTCCGCGCCATACCGGTTGACACCGGGACGCTCCCGGCTATTGTCCGCGCGAATTCGCCGGGCGGGCTTTCGGGTCCCAGGCGACACCCCGGGCGCCCGTAGCTCAGCTGGTAGAGCATCCGACTTTTAATCGGCAGGTCGAAGGTTCGAATCCTTCCGGGCGCACCACTTCGAATTCGGCTGGCCATCGGCCAATCGAACGATCCAGTGAACCATTCGAAGATGAGAAGGCCACGAGCGCTTCGCTCGAATGGCTTCAACTCCCCATTGCGGCATAGAAACGTGCCCTCGTCCTTCGAGACTCGGTACTCGACTTCGGCCCGGTCCCTAGACCAGCTCAGGATGAGGGCTGAGACAGCTGCGGCGTTCCAACTGATCGTCCTCTCCATGCAGACCGGTGCCGATCCGCGCGTCATCGCAGGCAATTCCTGCAACGCTGTCGGCATTCAATCTGAAAGGAAAGTGGAGGCCACGCCCGGAATCGAACCGAGGTACACGGATTTGCAATCCGCTGCGTAACCACTCCGCCACGTAGCCCCACTGCCCCGTTCCCTATCACGGTGCCGTGATCAGGAAAACCGGTTGCGGCCGAAGTTGTAGACTTTGGTTAAAAATCAATCGGAACAGGTGATTGGCTATTTTCCATCTGGTGAAAGTACATCACCAAATTGGGCTATGCGCTGCTTCCAGAAAGCCCGCGCCGGTTCGATCATTCTTTCTGTATTCAACTTCTCATGCCCGATCCCGAGCTGGCATTTTTCACCTGAAGTCTTGTTCATGCCGGCAGTCACCTGGCTGCCGTCGGAGAGACGGACCCGCCAGTAATACCACTTCTCCGTTTCCGTGACGTTGGGTTCGTCGACGACGGAGACGCCATCGACACGGTCGAGATCCGCATTGAACTCGACCCAGGCGGCAAACACATCATGGCTTGAGCGCCAGAACGTCTTGTTGACCGACACGGAGAAGTCACCGTCGCAATTCTGGCCTGGCACGCGCCGGCCGATCTCCTGCTCATAGGCGACAGTGATGGTCTGCGCCCACCACATGCTCGCCTCGCCGGTCTTTCCGATCCGCTCGGCGATTTCCTTATGCGGCATGCCCCGGGCACCGATGCTGTCGAGCCAGGTTACCCAGGCTTCAAAGCTCTTGCCCGTCGCTTCGCGAACCTTTCCGATGTTTTCCCGCGTTACGGCCATCGGCAGCACCTCCGACGCACAAACGGCGCCACCGGCCCTTCGATCATCCACCGATGA
Organism: Cucumibacter marinus DSM 18995; assembly: GCF_000429865.1. Lineage (GTDB taxonomy): Bacteria > Pseudomonadota > Alphaproteobacteria > Rhizobiales > Devosiaceae > Cucumibacter > Cucumibacter marinus. The sequence goes on along the minus strand of NZ_AUCR01000001.1, from coordinate 91,045 downwards.
CCAATCGCGCCGGCCAGCGCCGCTGGCGGTTCAAACCGTTTATATCGCGGTCCGTCCTGCATCCGGCCAGTCTAGTCCGCTGGCACCGCGCAGAAAAGGCGCTCAATGGGCCTACGCGGCCTGGACGATCTCGACGACCTCGACATCGAACACCAGGTCCTTGCCCGCGAGCGGGTGGTTGGCATCGACAGTCACTTCATCGTCCTTGGCTTCGACGACGGTAAGAGTGAGCTGGCCACCCTCTTTGGTCGTTGCCTGAAGCTGCAGGCCGGGTTGCAGGTCGATCTCTTCGGGGATCATGGTGCGCGGCACGTTCTGGACCTGGGCTTCCTCGCGCTCGCCATAGGCTTGCGCTGCGGGAACCGTAACCGTGGCCTTTTCGCCTTCGGCCATGCCCTCGACCTGCTTTTCAAGGCCGGTGATGATCTGTCCGGCACCGAGCTGGAACTGGAGCGGTTCGCCGCCGACCGAGCTGTCGAACTGCGTGCCATCCGTCAGCTTGCCGGTGTAATGAATGCGGACGGTATCGCCCGGCTTGGCTTGCGTCATGGGTGAATTCCTTTGTTGTGTATTGAGCCGCATCGAGCACGCAAATGAATCAATCGCCCGACAACTCTTTGGGGCGCCTCTTGCCCCACGCCCAAGCGTGGAACATGCGACTGGCAATGTAAAATCTGGGAAAGTCGTTGTTTCCCAACGGCTTGCGACTCGCCTTTCCGCGTCATTGCCACATTCTGGCAAGCCGAAATTGTCCACCCGATCCACTGGATCGACGGCGACAGCGTTCATTCGAACATTTGAGGTGGTTTGACTTCAACCCCCGGGCATGAATGAATCTCGCCGATCCGGAGTGTGCCATGGCGAAATCGCAGAACAAGACCCAGCAAACCGAGTCCAGCGTTGCCGACTTTCTCAACGCCATCGAGGATGACACCAAGCGGGCAGATGCCTGGCGGATCGACGAGATCATGCGCGAGATCACCGGTGAAGACGCGAAGATGTGGGGCGCCGCAATCGTCGGTTATGGCCGCTATCACTACAAATATGAGAGTGGCCGCGAAGGCGATTTCATGATCGCCGGTTTCTCACCCCGCAAGGCCAATCTGACTCTCTACATCATGGCCGGTTTTTCGACCTATGAGAAACTGTTGGAAAAGCTGGGCAAGCACAAGACCGGCAAATCCTGCCTTTATGTCAAACGCCTGTCGGATATCGATGAATCCGTTCTAAGGGCCATGATCGCGGAATCCGTGGCCTATATGCGCGATAAATACCCCACCGACTGAACCAGCACAGCCGAACGGACCCAGCCATGCCTACCCTCACCATCACAGAGCACTTCGAGGCGCCGCCGGCCCTGGCCTTCGAAGCCCTTTCGGACTTTCCCAATGCCGCTGATATCGTGACGGGAATTCAAAAGGTCGAGATGCTGACGGACGGGCCCGTTGGCGTTGGCACGCGGTTCCGCGAAACCCGGATCATGTTTGGCCGGGAAGCCAGCGAAACCATGGAAGTCACGGCCTTTGATCCGCCGGCGGGCATCACGCTCGAGGCCGAAAGCCACGGCACCCATTACCGCTCGATCTATGCCTTGTCCGCTCTCGATGGCGGGACCAGCGTCGCCATGACGTTCGAGGCTACGCCGAAGACTTTCATGGCGCGGCTTCTTTCGGTGGTGTTCTCGGGCATGATCAAGTCGATGGCCAAGATGATGCACACGGATCTGCGCGAGGCTGCTCAATATGCGAAACAGCGCGCACGAGAACAGCTGCAGCAAGCGGGGGGTGAGGGATAACTGTCTGGAAGACAAAAGAAATGCCGCGACCGGGCATTCAAGTCGCGGCACTCCCTGTGAGGTCAGGTGCCGCCGCTGACCACTGGTTGAGGGCTGCAGAGGGGACGCGGCCAGCAGCGGCTGTCACGTGCTGTTCGAGTAGAGATTCAGGGACGCCCCGAACAGCCGCGTGAGTTGAATATGGACCCCAAATTTGCCGGGAGAAGGGCCTTCACCGTAACGTGATCAAATCGCCCGGTTCTGCCCGATCCTCCCAGCGGTGACGGCCCGCCTGTTTAATCGGTGCCATCAGGGTGCCAAATCTGATATTAGACCAAACGGTCAAATACTTGATGGACGAATACTCGATGACCGAATTCTCGATCACCATTTCCTTGGAGCCCGTATGTCGCTGATAAAGCCCGAACACTTGCCGATGCGCGCGTTTGACGATCCGGAAGCCGCCTTCGACTACATTCTCGAGATTTATGAGCGCAATACCTCCTTTATCCGGGACATGGTCAAACGGCTTGTCGAGGGCGAAACGCCAACTGGCCGGGTACGGGCGACTTATCCCAAGGTCCGCGTCACTTCGACCAGCTTTCAAAAGCAGTCGTCCCGCCTGCCTTTCGGCTTTTTGCATTCGCCCGGGCTCTACGAAACCACCATTACGAATCCCGCCCTGTTCAAAACATACCTTCTGGAACAGCTTTCGCTCATCCGTAGTAACCACGAGTGCCCGATCGAAGTCGGAGAATCCGATACACCGATCCCTGTCCACTTTGCGCTCCGGCCCAATGAAGAACTCAACGGCGAAGCGATCGCTGCGGCCAATGTCCCGATACGCGACATCTTCGATACCCCCGACCTGACCCACACGGATGATGAGATTGCCAACGGCACCTTCATTCCCGAGCCGGGCGGCCCCTACCCGCTTGCGGCCTTCACCGGTCCGCGCGTCGATTATTCACTGCAGCGCCTCGCGCATTACACGGCAACCGAGCCGGACCACTTCCAGAACTTCGTGATCTTCACGAACTACGGTTTCTACGTGGACGAGTTCGCCCGCATTGCCCGCGAATGGGTGAGCGAGGGCCACGATCACTACACGGCCTTTGTCGAGCCCGGGAACGTCGTCACGACCCGTAAGGGCTTGACAGGCAAGGCACCACCGCGCCAGCCGCAAATGCCGGCCTACCACCTAGTGGCAGACCGCGCCCGCGGGATCACCATGGTCAATATCGGCGTCGGCCCGTCCAACGCCAAAACGATCACCGATCACATCGCGGTTCTCAGGCCCCATGCCTGGATCATGCTCGGCCACTGCGCCGGCCTGCGTTCGTCCCAGGCGCTGGGCGACTATGTGCTGGCCCACGCCTATGTGCGCGAGGATCATGTGCTCGACGACGACCTGCCGCTCTCCGTGCCGATCCCTGCGCTGGCCGAAGTCCAGGTCGCGATGGAACGTGCCGTGGCCGACGTCACCCATCTCGAAGGCATCGAGACCAAGGCCATCATGCGCACGGGCACCGTCGCCTCGATTGACAATCGCAATTGGGAGCTGCGCGACCAGAAGGAGATCGTGCGCCGCCTCTCCCAGTCCCGCGCCATTGCGCTCGACATGGAAAGCGCCACCATTGCCGCCAACGGCTTCCGCTTCCGCGTGCCCTACGGGACGCTGCTGGCGGTGTCCGACAAGCCGCTGCATGGCGAACTCAAGCTGCCGGGCATGGCCTCGGAGTTCTATCGCACCCAGATCGGCCGGCATCTGCAGATCGGCATCAGGGCGATGGAAATCCTGCGCGATCAGCCTTCGGACAGGCTGCATTCACGCAAGCTGCGCTCGTTTGCGGAAACCGCCTTCCAGTAACGCGCACCGGGTTGGAACCGAGAGCGCCTCGCGTCATTGTTGGCCAGAGAAACCAGCGAAGTGACATCAAGCGAGGAGCCAGCGCGATGAAGCTGTTCGATCCCAAGAACAAGAACCGGTCCGCCGAACACACCCGGATCTATGCCATCTATGAACTCTGGTACACGGTGGTGGACTTCAGCGCTGCCGGCGCGTTCGTCATCGGCAGCGTCTTGTTCTTCTTCGAATCCACCCAGTTCGGGGCGACCTGGCTGTTCCTGATCGGCTCATTGCTGTTCGGCGCCAAGCCGACCATCAGGCTCTTGCGGGAACTGCGTTACCTGCGCATGGGCGAGATCGACAAACTGGCCGAGCTTCACGGCTGAACCTGCGGGTCAGTCGATCTCCACATACCGTTCATTGGCCTCGGAAACAGCCACGGCGGTCATGTTGACGATGCCGCGGCTGGTGACCGACGGCGCCAGGATATGGGCCGGGCGCTCGGTCCCCATCAGAATCGGGCCGACCGGCAGCGCATTGGTCATTTCCTTGACGATGGTCATGGTCAGATTGGCGGCTTCCAGATTGGGGAAGATCATCAGATTGGCTTCGCCCTGCAGCACCGTATCGGGGATATAGCGTTCGCGAAGCTGCTGGTTGAGCGCCAGGTCGCCCTGCATTTCGCCTTCGACCACCATGTTGGGATCGATCGCCTTGAGCTTCTGATAAGCCTCACGCATCTTGTAGGCGCTTTCACCGTCCCGCGAACCGAAGTTCGAATAGCTCATAAGCGCGATACGGGCCTCGAGATTGAAGCGCTTGAGATGCTCGCGCGCCTGCAAAGCGATCCCGACAATCTCGTCTGCGCTCGGATCGATGGTCACATAGGTATCCGAGAAAAAGAACGCGCCCCGCGGCAGGATCAGCAGCGACAGGGCAGACACATCGGTCGCCTGAGGCGCCAGTCCGATGATCGATTTAATGTCGCGCACATGTTTGATGTAGCGGCCTTGCAGCCCGCAGATGAGCGCATCCGCCTCATCGCGCTTCACTGCCAACGCACCGATCACCGTGGTGTTGGTGCGCACGATAGTGCGTGCTGTATCCGGGGTGACGCCCGAGCGGCCGACCAGCGAGTGGAACAGCGAGACATATTCGCGATAGCGCGGATCGTCTTCGGGGTTGATGACCTCGAAATCCTTGCCCGGCGTCAGGTTGAGCGCAAACCGCTCGATCCGGCTTTCGATCACCGCCGGACGACCGATCAGGATCGGGCGGGCGATGCCTTCCTCCAGAAGCACCTGGGTTGCGCGCAACACCCGCTCGTCCTCACCATCCGCGAAGGCGACACGTTTGGGATCGCTCTGGGCCTTGGTGATGATCGGCTTCATCACCATGCCGGATCGGAAGACGAAGCGGTTGAGCCGGTCGTGATAGGCGCCGAAATCCTCGATCGGGCGCTTGGCGACACCCGATTCCATGGCCGCCTTGGCCACGGCCGGCGCGATCTCCAGGATGAGCCGCTGATCGAACGGGCTCGGGATCAGATAGTCGGGTCCGAAACTGGCTGTCTCGCCGGTTGCAGCGGCCTCCAGCACCGGTTCATGCGCCAGCCGGGCAATTGCGCGGACGGCGGCCATCTTCATTTCCTCATTGATCGCCGTGGCACCGGCATCGAGCGCACCGCGAAAGATGAAGGGGAAACAAAGGACATTGTTGACCTGGTTGGGGTAGTCCGAGCGTCCGGTGCAGATCATCGCGTCAGGCCGCGCTTCGCGCGCCAGCTCGGGCATGATCTCGGGGGTCGGGTTGGCCAAAGCCATGATCAGCGGATCCTTGGCCATCTGCTTGAGCATGTCGGGTTTGAGAACGCCCGCGGCACTCAAGCCGATGAAGATGTCCGCATCGGGCATCAGGTCGGCAAGGCTCTCGGCGTCGGTGTCCTGTGCGAAGGACCCCCGCCAACGATCCACTTCCGGCTTGCGGGCCATCGTCACCACGCCTTCGCGGTCAGTGACCCAGATATTCTCGCGTTTGGCTCCAAGACTGATGAGAAGGTTGAGACAGGCGATGGCCGCTGCCCCTGCCCCCGAGGTTACGATCTTGACGTCTTCGATCTTCTTCTTGGCCAGTTCGAGCCCGTTGAGCACCGCCGCAGCAACGATGATTGCCGTACCGTGCTGATCGTCGTGAAAAACAGGGATCGACATGCGCGCCCGCAGCTTTTCCTCGATCTCGAAACAGTCGGGTGCCTTGATGTCTTCGAGATTGATTCCGCCGAAGGTCGGCTCGAGCGGCGCAACCACTTCGACGAACTTGGCCGGATCGGTCTCATCGACCTCGATGTCGAAAACGTCGATCCCGGCAAACTTCTTGAACAGCACCCCCTTGCCTTCCATGACTGGCTTCGAGGCGAGTGCGCCGATAGAGCCGAGCCCCAGAACCGCCGTGCCATTCGAGATCACGGCGACCAGGTTGCCACGCGAGGTGTAGAGAGAGGCTGTATCGGGATCCGCCGCGATCTCCTCGCAGGGCGCAGCCACGCCGGGCGAATAGGCCAGCGCCAGATCCCGCTGGTTGCCCAGTGGTTTGGTCGGGCTGATCTCGAGCTTGCCGGGCTTGGGATAGCGATGGAAGTGCAGCGCGGCTTCGCGCAACGACTGGTTCTGATCGTTGGTTTCCTGGGCCATGACCGGTCCTCTCCGACGCGTCGCCAATATTCGCGGATCGATGGTGATCCGGGTCCCGCTTCAGGCGCAGGCCGCTCCCCGCGCCCACATCAGGGCGGACCTTGTGGTGCCATCAATTATTGAAAAAAGAAAGCGTAACGCGCTGGAATTTTGCCTCTTTAGGCAGCTTGACTGGCGCCGAGCGCGTCGTCCGGTGCAATCGTCTGGTTGGCATTGAGCTGCCGCGCCAGCAGAAGATAGTCCGGCAACGGCAAGGCCGGCGCGAACAGGTACCCTTGCGCGAACACCACGCCATGCGATCTGAGGTAAAGCGCCTGCTCCTCGGTCTCCACCCCTTCGGCGATGATGTCCGTCCCCAGGTCCTTGGCCATGGCGATCAACGCATCAACCACCGGCACGGGCTGGGAGCGCGATTTGATAAGGTCCACGAAAACCTTGTCGATCTTGATGATGTCGATCCCCATGGTCTGGAGATAGGCAAGGTTCGAATGGCCCGTGCCTGCATCATCAAGCGCTACGCGAACGCCAAGACGGTGTAGCTCGGCGATCGTCTGGTTGGCATCGGCCATGTCTTCGAGCGGCTGACGCTCGGTGATCTCGAAGACGAGCTGATCGAATTCGACGCTCGACCCCTCGAAGATCGCCTTCACATCATCGACGATGGTGCCGTCGCGGAAATGGCCCTCGAACAGGTTGATCGAAATCTTGAGGAGGGGTTGCTCCTGGCTCAACGGCTCGAGGTCGTCCCTCACCTGCTCCATGAGCGAAAGCGTCATCGGGATCGCCAATCCGCTCATCTCGGCATATTCGATAAAGGCGCCAGGCGAAATGATTTCGCCGCTGGGTTTCTCCCAGCGGATCAGCACCTCGCATCCGGCGATCTCACCGGTGTTGAGATTGATCACCGGTTGATATCGCGGCTTGAGTTGCCCGGCCATGATCGCCCGCTCGAGGTTGAACACCGGCACATTGGTCCGCCGCACATATTGCAGCGACAGCCACAGGAACGCGGCACTCATCAGGCAGGCCACGAATGTGAACCCGACATCGAGATCGGCATAACCGATCCGCACGGCACCGAACGGGACCGCGGCCTCGACCCGGATCGGCAGCGATCCGGCGATTGCCTCGGCGCGGATATAGCTCGAGCTGTGACGCGATCGCTCGACGAGCTTGGGGTCTCCGAAAGTCGCGATATTGTTGCCATTGGTCAGCGAGATGCGCACCAGCGTGGCGCCGGCGAGCGCCTGCGGATGGCCGAACAGCAATTGCGGATTGACCGGGGTGTAGACCGAAACGAGCTTGCGCGGTCGCACCAGGGCCGAGATCTGCAGGGCCGGTTCGGACTGACCCTCGATCTGCACGACCGTGATGGTCTCTTCGCTGCCCGCGATGCTCACGGTTTCGGACAAGGGCGTGGCGGCGAACCCCTGCCCGAAGGCCTGGCAGAGCTGCACACCGTCATCGCTTGAGACCGCGAACTGGCGCAGGACCTGGCTGGCCTGCAATTCGGTCTGGGTGTTGTTGATGAATGTCGGGGAACACAGCGAAGGCGACTTCTCAAGAACCCGGCGCAAGGCATCGACACCCTCGGCGACTGTCTTTTGGGTTTCGGCGGTCACCGCTTCGACCGCGTCTTGAAGCTGCTCGCTCTCGCGATAATCGACGTAGGTATCGAGGAAATAGTCGACCACCAACACCGGCACGAAAGCCAGGATGGCGCTGACAAGCAGAAGAATATGCGACAGTCGCGCGAACAATGGTGGTCCCGGGGTTCGATTCGTCCCGAACCTTACCCCGTTGGGATTAACGGGCTTTTAACCCTGTTGAAGGCCTTTTTCGATCAGCTCTTCGATGAAACGCGGCAGCGCGAAGGCGCCCGCGTGAACCCGCGGGGTGTAGTAGCGCGTGTCGAACCCGGCCTTGGCAAATCGCTCGGTCAGGACACCAGCGCCCCGGAAGCGGGCCTCGCCGTCATGGCTGGCCCAGCCCATCGCCATGTGCCCCCCGATATAGGTCGGGATCGCTGCCAAATAGGCCGAGGCGTCCGTAAAGCTCTTCTTGAACCGCGAAATCGAGGTCACCAGTTCATCGGCCTGCATGAACGGTACGCCGTTCTGGGTGACCATGATGCCCTTCCCGGTCAGGATGCCGGCACAGGCGTCATAAAAGGCTTGCGAGAAAAGCACTTCACCCGGCCCGATCGGATCAGTGGAATCGACGATGATCACGTCGAATCGCTCATCGGTCTCGGCCACGAATTTCATGCCGTCCGCGATGACGGAATGGAACCGGTCATCCTCGAAAACCGAGGCGTTGAAGACGGAGAAATGGGTTTTGGCGAACTCGATGACCGACGGATCGATTTCGACCTGGGTCAGGTGCTTGACCGATGTATGCTTGAGGACCTGGTTGGCAATGCCGCAGTCCCCGCCGCCGATCACCAGGACCCGTTCGGCGGCGCCATGGGCGAGGATCGGCACATGGGTCATCATCTCGTGATAGATGAACTCGTCCGCCGTCGTGACCTGGGTCACGCCGTCGAGCATGAGCACCCGGCCGAACTTTTCGTTCTCGAACAGGGCCAGATGCTGGAACTCGGTGTCTTCCTCGTAGATCACCTTGTCAGCGCGGAAGGCGTAGCGGGTTGAATCGTACAGCCGTTCCTCGAACCAGCGCTTGTCATCGCCGTTTCCGCTCATCTCGGTTCCCCTTTTTGGACGTTTCCAGGCCCTGAAATGAATGCGGCGCCAAAAGGCGCCGACATTACCGTTTGGCTGGCTTTCTCAGAGCCCCTGGCCGCGCAGTTCCGTGTGAACAGCGACGCGCTTGGCCGAGAAGGCGTCACGCAGAACGTTGACGCATTTTTCGGGCTCTGCGTCTCCGCACATGAAAACGTCAAAGGCCGCATAGCCATTCTCCGGCCAGGTATGGACAGAGATGTGGCTTTCCGCCAGCACGGCCACACCGCTCACGCCCTCGGGCGAGAAATGGTGCAGGTGAATATGCAGCAAGGTCGCTTTCGCTTCCTCGACGCATTTGCGCATGGCCTCTTCGATGTACCCGATGTCGTTGAGACGATCGGCATCGTAGAGGTCAATGATCAAATGGGTGCCAGCGCAACGGATACCATTCTTCTCAATGAAGTGGTCCTTGCGGTCTTCCGGCCTGTCCCCCCAGTTCAGAGTGGAACTGGACACAAAACTGTCTTCCGTCTGGGTGGTGCTTGTTTCCAAGTCCATCCCCAATTGGAAGAGGTGATCTTGCCGCATTGCAGCGCCTCCCCAACCAGTAGATGAAACCCGGTCATGCCGGACCGCGGCTAGATAGTGGGTACGGTATTCACAATCAATAGAAAATCTGTCCCAAAAGGCGCTTTTTTGCGCATGGCCGATCTACGCGGAGCGGTCAGCCCTTATTCCTTGGGCAAATTCAGTTTCAGGTGAAGTTCGCGCAATTGGCGTGCACTGGCCGAATTCGGGGCCCCCATCAACAGGTCTTCGGCCTGCTGGTTCATCGGGAACGCGGTCACTTCGCGCAGATTCTCCTCGCCGCACAACAGCATCACGATGCGGTCGATACCCGGGGCGATCCCGCCATGCGGGGGCGCGCCATACTGCATCGCGCGAAGCATGCCGCCGAACTGCTCTTCGAGTACGGATTCATCGTAGCCCGCAATCTGGAATGCCTTGCGCATGATTTCCGGACGATGATTCCGGATCGCGCCGGAGCTCAGCTCATAGCCGTTGCACACGATATCGTACTGGAAGGCATTGATGGTCAGCGGGTCTTCATTCTCGAGCGCCTCGAGCCCGCCCTGGGGCATGGAGAACGGATTGTGCGAGAAATCGACCTTCTTGTTTTCCTCATCCCACTCGAACATCGGGAAGTCGACGATCCAGCAGAATTTGAACTGGTCGGCATCGACGAGATCGAGATCCCAGCCGACCTTGGTACGCGCGGCGCCGGCAAAACTGGTGAACTGCGACGGCAGGCCGGCGACGAAGAATACCGCATCACCATCCTTGAGCCCAAGCTGCTCGCGGATCGCCGCCGTGCGCTCGGGGCCGATATTCTTGGCCACAGGGCCGGCGCCCTCGCCTTCGCGGAAGAAGATATAGCCAAGGCCCGGCTGGCCCTCGCCCTGCGCCCAGGAATTCATCCGGTCACAGAATGCGCGGCTCCCGCCCCCCGGCGCGGGGATCGCCCAGACCTCGACCTTGGGGTCCTTCTCGATCATCCCGGCAAAGACCTTGAAGCCCGAACCGGCAAAGTGCTCGGTGACGGCTTCCATCTCGATGGGGTTGCGCAGGTCAGGTTTGTCCGACCCGTATTTGCGCATGGCCTCGGCATAGGGGATGCGCGGGAACTGCTGGGTCACCGGCTTGCCTTCACCAAACTCCTCGAACAGGCCACGCAGCACCGGTTCGATCGTCTGGAACACGTCCTCCTGCTCGACAAAACTCATCTCGATATCGAGCTGATAGAATTCTCCGGCGCGGTCGGCGCGGGCGTCTTCATCACGAAAGCACGGCGCGATCTGGAAATAACGGTCGAACCCGGCAATCATCAGGAGCTGCTTGAACTGCTGCGGAGCCTGCGGAAGCGCGTAGAATTTGCCCGGGTGCAGTCGGGCGGGCACCAGGAAGTCGCGCGCGCCCTCGGGGCTCGACGCAGTCAGGATCGGGGTCTGGTATTCGGTAAAACCCTGCTCGACCATGCGGCGGCGCACGGAAGAGACGATCTTCGAGCGCATCACGATGTTTTTGTGCAGGCGTTCGCGGCGCAGATCGAGGAAGCGATAGGTCAGCCGGGTGTCTTCCGGATACTCTTGGTCACCGAACACCGGCATCGGCAACTCGTTGACCGGCCCCAGCACTTCGACCTCGCGGGCGAAGACTTCGATCTCGCCGGTCGGCAGATTGGTGTTTACCGTATCTTCGGTGCGGGCTTTCACCTCGCCATCGATGCGGATCACCCACTCCGCACGCAGGCCCTCAACTGTCTTGAAGGCCGGCGAATCCGGGTCGGCCACGACCTGGGTCACCCCGTAATGGTCGCGCAGATCGACGAACAACACGCCGCCATGGTCACGCACGCGATGGACCCAACCCGAAAGGCGGACGGTGTCGCCCACATTGGCTTTGGTGAGCTGCGCACAGGTGTGGGAGCGATAGCGATGCATGTCGGGGTATCCGCGGTCGGTAATAAGGTTGGAAATCGGTCGGGAAAAGCGCATGTGACGCCCGGTTTGTCAAGCGTTGCGCCCCGAGCTGCGCCGGTTTGCGGCTTGCCATGCAGACAGGCCGGTCTCGACCTGATAGGACAGACGGTCCAACGACAAGGCAGTTCATGCACACGATTACTCAAACGCCCGATCTGGCGGCCTTTTGCGAGCGCGCCGCGAACGCACAATTCATCACGGTCGATACCGAGTTCATGCGCGAATCGACCTATTGGCCCAAGCTCTGTCTCATCCAGATCGCGACCGAAGACGAAGCCGTACTGATCGATCCGATCGCCGGCAAACTCGATTTCGCGCCCCTGCTGGCGCTGTTCGACGACAAGGACGTGGTCAAGGTCTTCCACGCCGCCAAGCAGGACATCGAGATCTTCGTGAAGATGTCCGGGCGTACGCCGAACCCCGTCTTCGACACCCAGGTCGCTGCTGCGGTTTGCGGCTTCGGCGACAGCGTGGCGTACAATTCCATCGTCAAGCAGGTTACCGGCGGCGAGATCGACAAGTCTTCCCGTTTCACTGACTGGTCGCACAGGCCGCTTTCGGAGAAGCAGCAGCGCTATGCGCTCGCCGACGTCACCCATTTGCGCGACGTCTACGAGCATTTGCTGACCGAGCTCGACCGCCAGAAGCGCCATGAATGGGTCGCCGACGAAATGGCCGACCTGATGCGTCCCGAACTCTACCGCGTCGAGCCCGAGGATGCCTGGAAACGGCTCAAGATGAAGGTCAACAAGCCGCTTGAGCTCGCCATCATGCAGGAACTCGCTGCCTGGCGCGAAAGACGCGCCCAGGATCAGGACGTGCCGCGCGGCCGGGTGATGAAGGACGAGGCGATCTTCGAGCTCGCCCAGCAGCAGCCCGCCGACGCCAAGGCTTTCGACCGCCTGCGGTCGTTCTCGCGCGGCTTCGGGCGCTCAGATCAGGCTGCCGACATCATGGCCGTGATTGCCAGGGTGAAGAAGCGCGACAAGACCGAGCTGCCCAAGGTGCCGCGTCGCCCCCGTGGCCCCTCGCCGCGTGGTCCGATCGGCGACCTGATGCGGGTTCTGTTGAAATCGGTTGCCGAGGATGCCGGCGTCGCGCCGCGCGTCATCGCCAGTTCAGACGATATCGATGCCCTGGTCCTCGATGACGAGGCGGACATTCCTGCCATGCATGGCTGGCGCAAGAAGCTGTTCGGCGACCGCGCCCTGGCGATCAAGCACGGCAAGCTGGCCCTGGGCGCTTCGCCCGAAGCCGTCATTCCGATCGAAGTCGATATCAATCCGCCACAATAACGTCGGGCTTGAGATCGAGCGCCGATGCCAGCTGACCAAGCCGCCGCATCATCTTTTCGGCGGCGAGGAACGCCAGCGCGCTGGGCAACACGACCAGCAACTTGCCATCCTCGATCTTCCAGTCGACCTGGTTGAGAACCCCTTCCCGGCCGGCCGACAACAGGAACCCGACCCGCATCGAGGCGCCGAGAAGGCGCGCGCGCTTTCCCGCTTCTTCGCCGCACAGGTCGAGAATCGCCTGTGAGATGCTTTGCTGCTTGAGGCCCATATAGCGCACGGCAAGTGCCTGGGCGAGGAACGCCCGCCCGGGATGATCGATGCCGACAAACGAGCCGAACGCGACCATGTCGACCGCCTGTTCTCCGCGATAGTCAGGATGGCCGCGCCAGCCGATATCGGACAGAAGGCACGCCGCTCGGCGCAAACGTTGGTCCGCCGCAGATTCGAACAGGCCAGCAGCGCGCATGAACCGGCCACAGAACGCATCCAGATCGTCCGCATGGTCAGGGGTCCGGGCGCGCAGGATGGCCAGTTCTCGGCTGGCCTCGATCAGCGGGTCTTCCGCTTTCACCGCATCGGGCAACAGATCGAACAGATAGCCTTCGCGCACGCCAAGCGCCGAGAAGCTCACCTTCTCGAAGCCGCCGGCCCTGAGCACTTCGAGCATCACCACTGCCCCATAGGGCAACAGGGCCCGCCGGCTTGAGCTCAGGGCCTCGGCCCCGTCGACATCATTGCCCTTGGCAGCGGCCTCAACGATCTTTTTGCAAAGATCGGTAATCTCTTCCGCCGAAATCTCATAGTTCTGGATGAGGTGCAGCGGATATTTGCTGCGCATCTGATGCAGCTTGGCGAGCGCCCGCCATGTGCCGCCAATGGCCACGAACCGGGTATCGGGTGCGTCCTGTTTCAGGCGTTCCGCCTTGCCTATCCGCTCCCGGGCGATTTCTGCCGCCTTTTCGAGATCGCCCCCGGAATCGTCCTGTAGCCGGATGGCGCCAAGCGCCAGGGTTTCCCCGGAAATATCATGATGATCGCGCACGGTCGCGATTTCGAGGCTTCCGCCCCCAAGGTCACCCACCAGTCCCGAATGCTCGGGCATGCCGGAGACGACGCCCATGGCCGCGTAGTGGGCCTCTTCGGCGCCCGAAAGCACCTCGACCTTGACGCCCATGATCTCTTCGACGGCTTCGATGAAGCTCGCCCCGTTCGACGCCTCTCGGGTCGCGGCGGTCGCCAGGACATGCACCCTGGCGCGGCTGAGTTCGGCGACAAGAGCAAATCGCCTCAGCGCCACCATGGTGCGCTCGACACTCTTTTCGGAGAGTTCGCCGGTCTCGTTGAGCCCGCGGCCGAGCGCACACGTGGCTTTTTCGTTGTAGAGCGGGGTCAGGGCCCGGCTGTGGCGTTCATAGATCACGAGCCGGACCGAGTTCGAGCCGATATCGAGGACACCGATCGGAGCGGCTTTGTCGATCAGGCCCTGAGCCTTGCCAACGGGCCCTGATTTAACAAGTGAGAGTATCAATCCTCATCCTCGTCACCGGAGTCGTCATGCCCGATCGCGCTGCCGCGTCCGGAGAGCGACGGGTTGGTCATGAAGTACTCATGCGCATTGAACGGCGCGCTGCCTTCCTCGACTTCCAGCCGGCGGGACGTGCCGTCCGGCAGAACCTCCCAGCTCTGCTGATTGTCATTGAGATTCGCCACCATGATTCGGTCAAGGATTTGCCGGTGAACGGTCTCGTTGAAAATTGGCACCAATACCTCCACGCGCCCGTCGAGATTGCGCTGCATCAGGTCCGCCGAAGAGATGAACACCTTGGCCGACCGGCTGGGCATTTCCTGTCCCTGCCCGAAGCAGAAGATCCGCGAATGCTCGAGGAACCGCCCGACGATCGATTTGACCCGGATATTCTCGGAGAAGCCCGGCACGCCAGGCCTGAGGCAACAAATGCCACGCACGACCAGGTCTACCTGCACGCCGGCCTGTGAGGCATCATAAAGTGCATCGATAATCAGCGGATCGACCAGCGAATTCATCTTCATCCAGATCTGGGCCGGCTTGCCTTCGATCGCGTTCTTCTTCTCGGCCTCGATATGCTCGATCAGCGTCGAACGCAGATTGAGCGGCGAGACTGCGATATTCTCGAGGTCGCTCGGGCGAGCATAACCGGTGACGAAGTTGAACACGCGCGCCACATCCCGGCAGATCGCCGGATTGACGGTGAAATAGCTCAGATCGGTGTAAATCTTGGCCGTGATCGGGTGATAGTTCCCCGTGCCGATATGGCAGTAGGAGACGAGCTTGCCCTTTTCGCGCCGCACCACCTGGCTCAGCTTTGCGTGGGTCTTGAGGTCGATAAAGCCGAACACGACCTGCACGCCGGCGCGTTCAAGGTCGCGCGCCCAGCGGATATTCGCCTCCTCGTCGAACCGCGCCTTGAGTTCGACGAGCGCGGTTACCGACTTGCCGGCCTCTGCGGCCACTACAAGCGCCTTGACGATCGGGCTGTCCTTCGAGGTCCGGTAAAGCGTCTGCTTGATCGCCACTACATCGGGATCGCTGGCGGCCTGACGGACGAACTGCGCCACAACATCGAAGCTCTCATAGGGGTGGTGGACGACAATGTCCTTTTGCTGGATCGCGGCAAAACAATCCCCGCCATGGTCGCGGATACGCTCGGGAAAGCGGGCATTGAACGGCTTGAATTTGAGGTCGTTCCGTTCGAGCGAGCAGATCGCGGAGGCATCGGCCAGTCCGAGGAAACCCTCCACCTCGAACGTGTCTTCGGCGACAACGCCCAGCTCTTCGGCGATCAGAAGCCGCAACGAGCGCGGCATGGACTTGTCGATCTCGAGCCGGATCACCTGGCCCCGGCGCCGCTGCCGCAGCGCGGATTCGAACTCCACCACAAGGTCTTCGGCTTCGTCGTCGATTTCGATTTCGCTGTCGCGGATGACCCGGAAACCGCCCGACCCGACAATCTCGTATCCGGGGAACATGCCCCGGAAGAACAGGTTGATCAGCGTCTCGATGGTGACGAACTCGGTCTTGCCTTCATTGGTCAGTTCAGGCGGCAGGAAGATGAAACGGTCGAGATTGGAAGGCACGCGCACAAGCGCGGTCAGGTGTGAACCGTCATCCACACGCGTCAGCTGGAAGGCCAGCGAGAAGCCGAGATTGGGAATGAAGGGGAACGGATGCGCCGGATCGACCGCCATGGGGGTGAGCACCGGAAACACTTCCTCGTGGAAGAGCTGATCGAGGAACTCAAGCTGCCTGGGCCCGAGCGTATCGGCCTCCAGCATGACGATGTCGTTCTGCGCCAGTTCCTCGCGCAGATATTGCCAATGGTCCTGCTGTTCGAGATGCAGGTGCTGGGCGAGCGTCGCAATCTCCTCGAGCTGCTCGGCGGCACTCATGCCATCGGCACTCAAACTGGTGATACCGGCCCGCAACTGTCCCTTGAGGCCGGCCACGCGCACCATGAAGAACTCGTCGAGATTGCTCGCCGAGATCGAAACGAACCGCAACCGCTCCAGCAGCGGATGATCGGCATTGCCGGCTTCTTCGAGCACGCGCATGTTGAACTGAAGCCAGGACACTTCGCGGTTGACGAAGCGAGCCGGGCTTTCCTTGAGGGCAGCCACGTCGGGTGAAAGACCACCGTCCTGGGTGGCGGGTTCCATGCTCGTATCGATCTCGAATTCGGACATATCGGCCTGTTTCGGTTATGGCCGGTCCGGGACAGGGCCTCGGGCCGGTTGATTGCGGGGAGCGCGTATCGCTACGGCGTGATTCATTCCTGCTCTAGGGCAGGATTGTGACGGTCACGTAACGCCGTTCTCGCCCGCATTCTCGGTCTTCTTCGCCTCATTGGCGCGGATTTCAAGCGCCTCGGCGGCAAGCTTACGCGTGATCGAACGTCCACGCGACATTGCGATGCCGTCCATGGTTTCCACAAGCGCAACGACCTCGGCCGGTGAGCGCTCCATGCGCGGCAGCAAATAGCGCAAAACCGCCGGATCCACCGTCACCTGCCGGTCGGCGAACAGCTTGACGAACATTTGCGCCAGATGGGCTTCGTCGAGCGGTTCGACGGTGAACACGGTCGCGAGACGGAGCCGCGACTTCACATCATTGGTCGCCAGCGACCATTGATCGATTGGTCGCCGTGCCGTCAAAAGCACCGTTCGGTCGCCGCGTACGCCCTGATTGAGCAGGTTGAACAGCACCGTCTCGTCATACCGGCCGCTATCGGCATCCTCGACGACCAGCGGCCCGTCGAGGCTCAGCACGTCCTCGCCCATATCCGGGTCGGCAAAGGCCGCACCGGCGCGCTCCGCCCAGATCAACGCCAGGTGGCTCTTGCCGGCCTTGGCCGGGCCAAGGATCAGCGTCAGGGCGACCGGCCAGTCAGGAAAGGCACAGATATGGCGGTAGGCGGCTTCGTTGCCGCCACTCACCACAAAATCCGCCTCGGACAGCGCAGGCGCGTGCGGCAGGTCAAACGCAAGCTGTTGCGCGCACATCACTCGGCCCCCGAACGCGAAATCGGAAAATGCAAATCATCACCGATGACTCTAGGCCTTTGCACCGTCATTGTCTTTGTTTTCGCCATCCTCTTCGGGAAATTCGCCGGTGAGGTAGAGGGAGCTGCCCTTGTATTTGGCGACCCCGTAACGCACCAGCACCCCGGCAATAGCCGCCAGCGGTACCGCCAGCAACACCCCGACCGCGCCAAACAGCAGCGCAAACGCAAACAGCGCGAACATCAGCGCAACCGGGTGGAGACCGATCGAAGAGCCAACGAGCTTGGGATAAAGGATGTTCCCCTCGAGGAACTGGCCGATGATGAAGATCGCGAAGATCACCCCGATCATGAGACCGTCCGGCCAGAACTGGACGATGGCCACGCCGATCGAGAGGATGAACCCAATCAGGAAGCCCACATAAGGCACGAAGCTGAACAGCCCTGCAGCCAATCCGATGGCCAGCCCGAAATTGAGGCCTGCCAGCGACAGCGTCGTTGAATAGAAAGCGGCAAGGATCAGCACCACACTGCCCTGCCCGCGGATAAACCCGGCCAGCGCCTTGTCGATTTCGCCGAACACGCCGCGGATTTCGCCAAGATAGCGCCGCGGCAACATGGCATCGCCCTTGGCAACGATATTGTCCCAGTCGAGCAGCAGGTAGAACGCCACCACCGGGGTCACGACAAGCAGACCCAGCGCATTGATGATGGTCAGCCCGCTTTGGGCAACCCGGGTCGAAATCCCCGCCACTATGCCGACCGCGTTGTTGATCAGCTGGTCGAGGCTCTTCTCGAGTTCGGCCACCCGTTCCGCGCCAAGCTGCTCCTGGATCTGCGGTGCAATCGACCTGAT
The DNA here is from genome assembly GCF_000429865.1 of Cucumibacter marinus DSM 18995. Classification (GTDB taxonomy): domain Bacteria; phylum Pseudomonadota; class Alphaproteobacteria; order Rhizobiales; family Devosiaceae; genus Cucumibacter; species Cucumibacter marinus. Next base: position 72,822 of record NZ_AUCR01000001.1, on the reverse strand, counting down.
CCACTCCTGCAGAGCGTTCACATAAGAGGGCAATCGCTCGATCAGCCCGTAAAGCTGTTCAATGAAGGGCGGGATCAACAAAACGAATATCCCGATGAACAGCCCGATGGCCAGCACCAGGATGGTCAGTGTCGCCCAGAGCCGGGAGAATTTCATCCGCTCGAGGAAATCGGCCACCGGATCAAGAAGATAGGCGAGAACAATCCCCATCACAAAGGGCAGCAGTATGCCCCGGAATACCCACAGAAAGAGGATCGAGGCTGCGAGAAGCACCAGCCAGGTTTTCAATTGGTTCTGGAGGGTCATCCTGTCCCCTTGCGCATGCCCGAGCGAGCCTTTATCAGCGCTGTTACCTGCTGACCGGCTTCCGGGCAATAGTGTAGGGACTAAAGTCCCGCCCGCAAGATGCCAGGCGCGCAATGCCTGACCGGAGCCACACGGCGGAACCCGCGAAAACCGAGACCGAAGGCCGACGCCAATGTCCGACCAGTCCCCGAAATCCGGCAATGGCCTGTCCTACAAGGACGCCGGCGTCGATATCGAAGCCGGCAATGAACTGGTCGACCGCATCAAACCGGCCATCCGCTCGACGGCTCGCGCTGGCGCGGACAGCGAGATCGGCGGTTTTGGCGGCCTTTTCGACCTGCGCGCCGCAGGCTTTCACGATCCGGTTCTGGTTGCCGCCAATGACGGGGTCGGCACCAAGCTCAAGATTGCCATCGATGCCGGTATTCACTCGACTGTCGGAATCGATCTCGTCGCCATGTGCGTCAACGACCTCATCGTGCAGGGTGCCGAACCCTTGTTCTTCCTCGATTATTTTGCCACCGGCGCTCTCGATGTGGACAAGGCAGCCGACGTGGTTGAAGGCATTGCCGAAGGTTGCCGCCGCGCGGGCTGTGCCCTGATCGGCGGCGAAACCGCCGAAATGCCGGGCATGTACGCCAAGGGCGATTATGATCTCGCGGGTTTTGCCGTTGGGGCTGCTGAACGCGGCACGCTCCTGCCCCGCAACGACATGGCCGCAGGCGACGTTGTGATCGGTCTGGGGTCGGATGGGGTTCACTCGAACGGCTTTTCACTGGTGCGCCGCATCGCCGATTCCGCGGGTCTTAGGTGGGACAATCGCGCCCCGTTCGAGGACGCGACCCTGGGTGAGGCCCTGTTGGCGCCCACCCGCATCTATGTGAAGTCCCTGCTCGCAGCCCTTCGGGCGGGCATGCCTATCAAGGGGCTCGCGCATATCACCGGCGGCGGGCTGATCGAGAACATTCCGCGCGTACTGCCCAAACCCCTTGCTGTCGAGATCGACCTGTCGCTGATCGACGTACCCCCGGTCTTTTCGTGGCTCGCCGCCGCCGGCGGGGTCAGCGAGCCGGAGATGTACCGCACATTCAATTGCGGGGTCGGCATGATCGTCATCGCGCCTCGCGAATATGCCGATGAGTTGATCGGCTTCTTCGCGGCCCAGGGTGAAAGCGCCCGCGTTATTGGACATCTTGCCGAGCGCAAGGATGCTGCCTTTACCGCCTTCGGGAGCCTCAACCTGTGAGCGCAAAAAAGCGCGTCGCCATCCTGATTTCTGGCCGCGGCTCCAATATGGAGGCACTGATCGGTGCCGCCTCTCAGCCAGGGTTTCCTGCCGAGATCGTCGGCGTCTTCTCCAACAAACCCGACGCCAAGGGGCTCGAAACGGCCGCTGCCGCCGGCATTGCGACGGCCAGCCGCTCCCACCGGGATTTCGACAGCCGCGAAGCGTTCGACGCCGCCATCGAGGAACAACTCGCTGCATGGAATGCCGGTCTCGTTTGCCATGCCGGCTTCATGCGCATTCTCTCCGAGGGGTTCACCAGCCGCTGGGCAGGCAAGATGCTCAATATCCACCCGTCCCTGCTGCCCTCCTTCAGGGGGCTGCACACCCATCGGGCGGCGCTTGATGCAGGCGTGAAGCTGCATGGCTGCACCGTGCACTTCGTGACCCCCGAACTCGATGGCGGACCCGCCATCATCCAGGCGGCGGTGCCGGTCATGGCCGGAGACAACGAGGACACCTTGTCGGCCCGTGTGCTGGAGCAGGAACACCGGATCTACCCCAAGGCGCTCGAATGGGTCGCTTCGGGCGCAGTGCGCTATGAGGACGGCAAGGTCACCGGCCCGCAAAGGGCAAACCCGTCCCCTGCCCTGGTGTCACCCGCCCTCTGAACGTCCTTTTGGTCCATCACCGGAATTGATGGACCCGATCGTCAAAATCGGTTCGACTTTCGTTTTTCCGGAGCCTAATTTCCGGCCTCTGACGCATTCACCGGCCCCCGACGATTCCAGGGGCCGGACAATTCATACTGTATTGATTGATCTTCGCGCTGCGGAACGGCGCAATCAGGGAGTTCATGCCATGGCATTGCGCGATTGGCTCTGGATCATCTTGCTGGGCGGGATATGGGGTACTTCGTTCCTCTACAACGAAATCCTGATCCGCGAGATCGGACCGCTCACCGTATCGAGCCTACGGGTCGGGATCGGCGCCTTGGGCTGCTGGGTCTTCGTCATCGCGCTCAAGAAAAAGCTCCCGCGCAGGCCTGTGCTTTATGCACACCTGTTGCTGCTCGGCACCTTGAGCTACGCCATCCCCTTCGCCCTCTATCCGCTCAGCCAGGGCTCGCTCACCAGCGGTGTCGCCGCCATCATCAATGCCATGACCCCGTTGATGACCGTCGTCGTCTCGCATTTCTGGCCCGGTGGTGAACGCGCCAGTGTCACCAAGAGCTTCGGTGTGGTCGCCGGCCTCGCCGGTGTAACGATTTTGGCGCTTCCGGCGCTTTCGGGCGGCGGAGACACTCAACTCTGGGCCATCGGCGCATGCCTGTTGGCCACGGTCTGCTATGCGATTTCGCTAAATTACACGCGCTCCCTGGGCAAGATCGACCCGACCGTGTTTGCCGCCTGCGCCCTGACGGGCGCCAGCATCACCGCCGTGCCCACGGCAATGGTGTTCGAGGGCCTGCCGGTCATCACCCGCACCGAGACCTGGCTGTCAGCCCTCGGAATCGGGCTGATCGCGACGGCGCTCGCCTTCCAGATCATGTATCGGATTCTGCCGCGCATCGGCGCGACCAATTTCTCGACCGTCACTTTCCTGGCGCCGGTGTCAGCCATCTTTCTCGGCATCACGATCCTGGGCGAATCCATCCTGCCCAGCCATGTCGGCGGCATGGCGATGATCTTCCTCGGTCTCATCCTGATCGACGGGCGCCTGACCCGCCGGCTGAGGCGCAAACCGACGGTCACCCCGCCACCGACACCAGAGACAGTGAGCAAATAGCTCAGCTTTGTGTCGGGCTGGAAATGTCGACGATCAGACCATTGGGATCGCGGATCAGCATGCGTGTCTGCCCGTAACCGAGAGCGGTCGGCTTCTCGATGATGTCGATATTCATCGACTGGGCACGCTTGAAGCTGTCTTCGACATTCTCGACCACCAGGGTCAGATAGCTTCCCGCTGGCGTGCCGGCGGTGCCTGAGGGCGTGATGTCGCTCTGCCGGTCGATGATACCGAGCTCAAGTGCCGGCCCTTCCTCGGGCACAAGCACGATGTACCAGTCGCTCGTATAGAGCCGTTTGAAGCCGACGAGCTCTTCATAGAACCGCGCCGAAGCCTCGATTTTGTCAGAGACGATGTTGAATAGAACCCGGTTGACCGGTGACCGCATGGGACCCTACACCTGATGAGACTGTCATCATGCGCAACGTTTGTGACAGGCCAACCGTTCAACGCCGCAAACAGCGATCTCTCCTGACAGGGTCAGTCAAGCCCGAGCTTGTCCTTGAGGATCTGGTTGACCGCCTGCGGGTTGGCCTTGCCCTGGGTCTGCTTCATGACCTGGCCCACGAACCAGCCCAGAAGCCCCGGCTTGTTCTTGACCTTTTCGACCTGGTCCGGGTTGTTGGCGATGATTTCGTCGACAACAGCCTCGATGGCGCCGGTGTCTGTCACCTGCTTCATGCCGCGGTCTTCAACGATTTTTGCCGGGTCGCCGCCCTCCGTCCAAACGATCTCGAACAGATCCTTGGCGATCTTGCCGGAGATCGCGTCGCTTGAAATCAGGTCGACGATTTCGCCAAGCTGCTTGGCACTGACCGGGCTCGACGCCACGTCATGGCCTTCCTTGTTGAGCCGACCGAACAGTTCGTTGATCACCCAGTTGGCGCACAGCTTGCCATCACGACCTTCGGCCACCTCTTCGAAGAAATCGGCATTGGCCCGGTCCATGACCAGGATCGAGGCGTCGTAATGTGTCAGCCCGAAGGTTTCCATCAGCCGGTGGCGCTTCTCGTCCGGCAGCTCCGGCAGGTCCTTGGCGAGGTGTTCGATGAACGCATCGTCGAATTCGAGCGGCAGGAGGTCCGGTTCCGGGAAGTAACGGTAATCCTGTGCGTCTTCCTTGGAGCGCATCGAGCGGGTCTCGCCGGTCTTGGGATCATAGAGCCGGGTTTCCTGGTCGATCACGCCACCGTCTTCCAAAATGTCAATCTGGCGGCGCGCCTCGAACTCGATGGCCTGGCCGGCAAAGCGGACGGAATTGACGTTCTTGATTTCGCAGCGGGTGCCGAATTCGCCGCCGGGCTTGCGCACCGAGACGTTGATGTCGGCGCGCATGGAGCCCTGCTCCATATTGCCGTCGCAGGTACCGAGATAGCGCAGAATGGTGCGCAGCTTGGACAGATACGCCTTGGCCTCTTCCGAGGAGCGCAGATCGGGCTTGGAGACGATTTCCATCAGCGCTACACCGGCGCGGTTGAGATCGACAAAGCTCGAATTCGGGTCCTGATCGTGGATCAGCTTGCCCGCGTCAGTCTCCAGATGCAGCCGCTCGATGCCGATCTCGACTTCGCCATCCTCGCCCATGTCGAGGAGGACCTTGCCTTCGCCTACGATCGGATCGAGATACTGGGAAATCTGGTAGCCCGGCGGCTGGTCCGGATAGAAATAGTTCTTCCGGTCGAACACCGAATGCTTGTTGATCTTCGCTTTCAGCCCCAGCCCGGTGCGAACGGCCTGGCGCACGCACTCCTCGTTGATCACCGGCAGCATGCCCGGCATGGCCGCATCGACAAAGCTCACATTGGCATTGGGCGGATTGCCGAATTGGGTCGACGCGCCGGAGAACAGTTTGGATTCCGAGATCACCTGGGCATGCACTTCCATGCCGATGATCACTTCCCAGTCCCCTGTGGCCCCGCCAATGAAATAGGCCGGGTTCGGTGTGCGCGTGTCGACGAGTGTCATAGAGAAATCTCGGTGAGAGGTAAGCCGAAGTCGTTTGGAACCGGATGTGGGTAGCCGATCAAAGCACTTTCATCAAGCGCAGCGCGCGGGTGTCGCGCCCCCTGCGGCCATAATATCCGGTACCGGCCGACTCGAAACCGTGTCGGACATAGAATCGGATTGCCGCGTCATGTTGTTCGGGCGTTGTGACGGAGAGCGCTTTCAGCCCGTCCTGGCGCGCCTGGCTGACAATCGCGTTGATCAGCGCCGTCCCGATTCCCTCACGCTGATGGGAGACCGCGGTCCACAGATAGGGGATATAGCCACCTTCCCGCGCGCCCCAGCCGACGGGCTCACCATCGCGGTCGGCCACAATGATCCGGTCCATCTGGCCGATCGCATAGATGGTCAACTCGACATTGATGGCATCGGATTGCGCCGCGCCATTCTTGAAATGCGGCATCAGGCTTTGTCGCCATGCTGCGTGAGCCAGCGCGCCGAGCCGGGCGGTCTCGGCAATATGCGGCGGGCGCAGCGTAATCTGGGTAACCATGGCGACCTTTCGGCGAAGCTCTTCAGGCTCTGCGCCGAAAGCGGATCAGTCCTCGCTGTGGCGCGCAGCGATTATGCCCTTTTCATAGTTCACGTTCCAGTCGATCAGCGTCCGCCAGATCAGTTCCGCCTGATCGGGGTCCATCTTGTGACCCTTGGCGCGGTCGCGCACCTTGGCGATCACCGCTTCGATCCGCTCACGGTCGAACGCCTCGTCCGGCGAATCCTTGAAGTCCGCAATCCGCCGCACATACTGGTGCCGTTCCCCGAAAAGGGTCAGTAGCGCTTGGTCGAGCCGGTCGATTTCGACGCGCACATCGTCCTTGGTTACGCACTCGGCGGGGGTCTTGCTCATCGGGGATCCCTTCTTGCGGTCTTCAGCGAGCCCAATTGCACCAGCTTGCCCGGGGAATCAACCACTTGCCGCGCAATTTCGGGTCGCAACTGTCAGGTTGACCCGTCATTCTGAACCGTTTCCTGAACGCCGATGCATGTTCAATGCATATCCGCGCCCGTCCCGTCCGCAGGAGCCGGCTGCAAGTGCTCAAGTTTTTCGGGATTGCGGATTTCATAGATCGCGCCGATCAGCCCTTCTTCATCAACATCGAATCCCATGACCTGTTCGATCGATCCATCGCGCCAGATTACCAGTCCCTGCCCGCCATTGACCCACGCCTTCTCGAACCGCAGATCTGCCGATCCCGGCAGGCCCGCAAGACCGACCAGCAATCGAGCCACGGCCCTGGCGCCGACGACAATCCTGTTCGCTGCAGAAACCTTGCCGCCGCCATCCGGGATCAATTCAACATCCGCCGAAAGCACGGCCATCAGACCGGAAACGTCACCAGTCCGCGTCGCTGCAACAAAGCTTGCCTCGAACCGGGCCAGATCGGCTTCGCTTGCCGGGTAGCGGGGTTTTTCCGCCCTGATGGCCTGCCGGGCCCGGGAGGCAAGCTTGCGACAGGTTGCCGGCGAGCGGTCGATGGCTGCGCCGACCTCTTCGAATGACATGTCGAACATATCGTGCAGAAACAGCGCAGCCCGCTCCAGGGGACTAAGCCTTTCAAGCGCACACATCACGGCATAGGAAATATCGAGGGCGGCGTCATAGTCCGTTTCCGTGGTCCCGGCCCGCTCGACAAGCGGTTCGGGCAACCACGGCCCGACATAGTGTTCCCGCCGGTGTTGGGCCGAACGCAGCCTGTCGAGGCACAGATTTCCCACGATCCGCGTGAGGAAGGCAGGTCCGTCTTCCACGCACTCCGCCTTGGCGTATCGCAGCCAGGCCTCCTGAACGGCATCCTCGGCCTCGCTGGCCGACCCCAGAAAGCGGTAGGCGTGCCGCAAAAGGCGCGAACGTGCCCCGAGATAAGTTTCAAGTCGCTCATCCGGCATCACACCGTGCGCTCCCGTGCTTCGGTTCTCCGGCTGTCGCGGCCTCGGGCGGCTTCCGATTCAAGCCAGAGCATCACCGGCTCGCAGCTGAGCGCAAGCCCGAGCCCCCGCTTTATCATCGGATAGAACTGCCCTGACACGATTGCTGTCGACAGGCCCGCCAATCCGCGTCGTCCCCAACGCGCCTCGCACTCGGCAACCAGACCGGAAAGGGCACCACCGTCCTCGGTCACCGCCCGCGCGTATTGGGCCGTGAGGCTGACATCCGGCGACAATGCATCATGCCGGCCTTTGAGAACGTTCACGATGGTTTCAAGGCCAACCCCATCCTCGCGCGCCATGGCAATGGCGAGCTTAAGACACGGCCCGCAATCCGCCGAGCGCGTGCCAATCAGCCTTGCGGTATGGGCAACATCAACGGGCAGCCCGAAATTGTGACTGAAATACGCGCCAGCCATCCCCATCTTGATCATCGCGACGGGGTCATCCTCGGCGAGATCGGCCAGGTACCCGGTGTCATAGTCATATCGGCTGCCGAACCGCCGTATCTGTTGCTTGAGAAAGGCCCTGATCAACGCACCGTTCCCAACCGCTGGTTTCTGTGACGGAGTGCCAGAACCGGCAGCAACCCGGGAATGAGAATGAGCAGGGTATCCCGCAGCCAGACATCGATACCGGCCCCATGCTCGATCATCTCGACGAAGTGCAGTGCAGCATGTCCGCCGGTGAAGACCAGCGACGTCAGGATCACCCCAGTTGTGACCGTCCAAAGCGCCGAATAGCCGAGTGCGAAACTGGCAGCCAGAAAGGCCAGTCCAATGTCCTTGAGAAAGTGCCCGTTAAACGGACCGGTGTGGGACGCGCCGGGCGCCATGTTGTACCAGAGTTCGGGTGCCACCAGCATGAAGGCGCCGTTGAGGCCGTGATAGATCGCCAGTGCGATGAGGATGTAACGCATATCAGTCTCCTTTCATTTGAGGAGACGAGACAGCGCCCTGTTGTGTGACAACAGACCCTTCAAAGGCCACAATCGCTTCCTAGATCAAGCGTCCTGCCCATTGGTCCTTCCGGAGCCGATCATGCTCAAAAGAGCCCTCGCCCTCGTTCTCGGCCTTGCCGCCATCACCGCCTTTGCCGCCAGCGGCCAGGCCCAGGCGGACGTGCCCGAGATCCAGCAATACAGCTATAGCTGTGAAGACGGTACGGTGATGCCCGCGACTTACATCAACGTACCCGACGGCGATTCCTATGCCGTCATCCAGGCCGACGGTCGCCAGATCGCCATGCAGGCCGGCCCCACAGGCTCGGGCGTTCGCTATGTCGGGCTTGGCGACCAGCATGGATATGTCTGGCACACCAAGGGGATGAGCGGCATTCTCTATTTCGACAATGGCGACAGCCTGAGAGATATCCTGACCGGCTGCCGTGGCGAATTGGTCACGGACGGCAGCGAATAGAGCTCCTTCCAGACCCAGCCGCTTGCGCCGGTCGAAGCGCGCGCTATCTTGGCGCTTCATGTTGAAGAACCGCATTCCAACCCGGTGAAGCCCCGTTCCATGACGGGCGGGGCCGATTTCGCCAGCCACTGAACCGGCCATGCTCCTGCTGGCCGGGCGGCTCGTGATATCCGGACGTGCGGCAATCTCCATGTGCCCTCGTCCACAAAGGGCGAAACCCTTCAGCAATGAACATCTCAAAACGCGAAAGGCGGGTGCTCCAGGCCCTCGCCATTGGCGGCCGTATCCTCATTGAAAAGGATGAGAACGGCCGCATCGAACACCTCGACTGCATCACCCGGGAAGGCTGGTTCCTCTCCGACTGCACGTTCGAGATCTTCAGAAAACTGCGCGCGAACCGGTTCATCCGGTCCCGCAATGGCGGGGCTTATCGCATCACCCGCGAGGGTATCGAGGCCCTCCAGGGCCAGCGCGCATGACTGTCTGATACCATGACTGCCCGATACCTTGACCACCAAAGAAAAAGGCCCGGCGTGGTGCCGGGCCTCAATTTCTGCAGCGTGTGGCGGTACCTACCACCAGCGCTCGGGCGCGAAATCCATGCCGCGCGATTTTTCGATCACGCGGCCGGCAGCAAACAGCGTTTCCTCGTCGAAGGGTTTGCCGATCACCTGCAGACCAAGGGGTAGACCGGCGCTGTCCTGCCCGGCCGGCACCGCAATGCCCGGCAGACCGGCCATGTTGACCGTCACCGTGAAGATGTCATTCAGGTACATCTTCACCGGATCCGCAGCCATGTCCTGATCGTTGACGCCAAAGGCCGCCGAAGGCGTGGCCGGGGTCAGGATCGCGTCGATCCCGTCGGCGAACACCTTCTCGAAGTCCTGCTTGATCAGCGTACGCACCTTCTGGGCCCGCTTGTAATAGGCATCGTAATAGCCGGCCGAAAGCACGTAAGTGCCGATCATCACCCGACGCTTCACCTCACGGCCAAAACCGGAGGCGCGGGTGTTTTCATACATCTCGGTGATGTCCCGGCCCGATTCACGCAGACCGTATTTGACGCCATCATAGCGCGCCAGGTTCGAAGAGGCTTCCGCCGGCGCCACAATATAGTAGGCCGGCAGGGCATATTTGGTGTGCGGCAGGGATATGTCGCGCACTTGTGCGCCTTCCGCCTTCAGCCATTCGAGACCATCGGCCCACAACTTCTCGATTTCATCGGGCATGCCGTCCATGCGGTATTCCTTGGGCACACCGATGGTGAGCCCCTTCACGCCGCGTTCGACCGCGGCTGCGAAATCCGGCACCGCGATATCAGCGCTGGTCGAATCCATGGTGTCGAACCCGGCCATCGAATTCAGCATCAAGGCGGAATCTTCGACCGTTCGGGTGATCGGTCCAGCCTGATCGAGCGAAGACGCAAAGGCGACGATGCCCCAGCGCGAACAACGGCCATAGGTCGGCTTGATGCCGACCGTGCCGGTGAACGCCGCCGGCTGGCGGATCGACCCGCCCGTATCGGTGGCCGTCGCACCGGCACACAACCACGCCGATACGGCGGATGCAGAGCCGCCCGAGGAGCCGCCCGGCACCAGATCCTTGTTGCTGCCCTTGGCACGATAAGGATTGATGACCGGCCCGTAATAGGAGGTCTCGTTGGACGAGCCCATGGCAAACTCGTCCATGTTGAGCTTGCCCAACATCACCGCGCCGTCCCGCCACAAATTCGAAGTGACGGTCGATTCATATTCAGGCTTGAAGCCGTCGAGGATGTGGCTCGCCGCCTGGGTGTGCGCGCCCTTGGTGGCGAAGAGGTCCTTAATGCCGAGCGGCACACCTTCAAGCGACCCGCCCTCACCCTTGGCCAGCTTTTCGTCGCTTGCCTTGGCCATCTCGACCGCCCTGTCGCCCGTGACGGACACATAGGCGTTGAGCGACTTCGCTTGCTCGATGGCGCCAAGATAAGCCTCGGTCACCTCCACGGAGGTGAACTCCTTGTTGGCAAGGCCCTTGCGGGTGTCGGCGAGGGTGAGTTTTGTCAGATCGCTCAAGGCTGAGATCCTGCTTTAGTCGTTCAAATCGCCATTTCGAAGAAGGTCGAGTAGCCGCTGTCCGGATAATCGAGTACCGGGCCGCACAGAGAGAAGCCGCGCCGGGCATAAAGCCGATGCGCCGGTTCGAACCCTTCGCCGACACCGGTCTCAAGCACGAGACGGGAAAGGCGCTTGTTGCGGGCTTCCAGGATGATCCGCTCAACGAGTTGAGCGCCCACGCGGCGGCCACGGGCCGATTCGTGCGTATACATGCGCTTCACTTCACCCAGACCATGATCGTGGATCTTGAGCGAGCCCATGCCGACCGCTTCACCGGTTTCGTCGCGCGCGACAAAGACGATGGTGCCGGGACCGGCCATTTCCTCGGCCGTCATCTGGAACTGGAATTCAATGGGGGAAAGCGGACGAAGATAATCGTTGAGCGCGGCGACCATGTCCCGCACTTCGTCCTGCAGCGGCGTCTCCACCGCAATCTTGATGGCCATCAGGGGTTACTCCACGACCTTGGGAACGACAAAGAAATTGTCTTCGCTTTCAGGTGCATTGGAGACGATCCGCTCCGGGTGACCGCCAGCGGTCACCTTGTCCTCCCGTCGCCTCAACTGCATCGGGGTCACCGACGTCATGGGCTCGACGCCGTCGATATCGACTTCGTTGAGCTGTTCGACGAAACCCAGAATAGTGTTCAGTTCGCCTTTGAGAGCTTCGACATCGTTTTCCTCGATGCGAATTCGAGCGAGCCGCCCGATGCGGCGCACGGTATCGGCGTCAACCGACATAATCAGCGCTCCTGCTGAATGCTTCAGAACAAGCCGCGCTTTTAGCAACGCCGAACGGGCCTGACAACTGCCCCGCCTGCCTTGCCAACATGCAGGGTTGGGCCCCCGCGCCGCGCCCTGTCAGAATTCGACCGCCATTCCCGGGTCGAGCATCTGCAAAGGCACACCCGGCAGGCCCGCCACAAGCCGGTCCCAGGCGCCTTCGCCGCCTGCCTCGATGGCCAGCAGAACCCGCCGTGGCCAGACCCCCTTCGAAGGTTGGACCTCGGGATGGGTCAACACCAGCGTTGCATTCGCCACCAATCCGCCCGGCAGATCAGGCAGTGCCTTTCCCCGGCAAAGGATCAAACTGCCCTCGCCTTCCGCCTCGAGAACCAGCGTGTCGCCGCCATCTAGCCCAACCCGCATTTCGCTTTGATTGTTTTCGGACAATGGCGAGCGTCGGGCCAACGGGCGCCACTCCTCAGCCGCGAAAGGCAGGGGTGCTCCTTCGCCATCAAAAGCCAGTTCGCGATCCACGCCGGCGCGCAGCTCGGCCGCATCGATTGCCATCGTAGCCGAACCCGGTGCCACCAGCAGGACCGACCCGCCATATTGAAGGCGAAACGCGGCGCCGCCAAACCATGTCAGTCTCATCTCACATCTCCGGCCAAATCGGTCTCGATCAGCGGGCCGCTAGTCAATATCACTGCTTCACGCTATAGCGCGTCATCAGCTCCATATGCAGGTGCACCGTGCCCGAGACAACGCCAGAAAACGACATCGCGTCCATTCTGCCCAATGTCGGCAGATTGCTGGGCCTCGATCTCGGCACTAAGACCATCGGGGTTGCGGTGTCCGACTCCCTGCACATGTCGGCCACCCCGGTGGAGACCATCGCCCGCAAGAAGTTCACCAAGGATGCCGAGGCCCTGCTGGCCCTGGCCGCGAAGCACGATGCCGTGGGAATCGTCTTGGGCCTGCCCCTCAATATGGACGGCACCGAAGGCCCTCGCGCCCAGTCGACACGGGCCTTTGCCCGCAATCTCCAAAGGCTTACCGATCTGCCCATCGCCTACTGGGACGAGCGCCTTTCAACCCATGCGGTGACCCGCACAATGCTCGAGGCGGATATGAGCCGTGCCCGACGCGCCGAGATTGTCGACAAACTGGCCGCCAGCTACATCCTGCAGGGCGCGCTCGACCGCCTGCGCTCGCACCGGGCAAGCTGACCCCTTTAACCTTGGCGATCCGAATAGCAGGGGAAACCCTGCTGGGGACTTGATGGTATGCCCCGCTTGCGGTACGCACCGCCAGTCCCAGCGAGACAGAGATATGGCCGAGCCGACAACCCAGTCCGCCACACCGACAACCGGCGAAGCCGGTTCTCCTCCGCCTTTCCGCCATCGACACCTTCTCGGCATTGCCGATCTCGATCCGGTCGAGATCACCGCCCTGCTCGATTATTCCGAGCGCATGGTCGAGGTCTCCCGCCAGCCCAACAAGAAGCGCGCAACGCTCAAGGGCCGCACCCAGATCAACCTGTTTTTCGAGAATTCGACCCGCACCCAGGCCAGTTTCGAGCTCGCCGGCAAGCGGCTGAGCGCCGATGTCATGAACATGGCGGTAAAATCTTCCTCGATTTCCAAGGGCGAGACCCTGATCGACACGGCAGCAACGCTCAATGCCATGCAGCCCGATGTGATCGTCATTCGCCATTCGGCGGCAGGCGCGGTCGAGCTGTTGAGCCAGAAAGTCGGCTGCTCGGTCATCAATGCAGGCGACGGCGCCCATGAGCACCCGACCCAGGCACTGCTCGACGCCCTCACCATCCGCCGCCACAAGAACCGGCTCAATGGCCTGACGGTCGCCATTTGTGGCGACATTGCCAATTCGCGCGTCGCGCGCTCCAACCTCATCCTGCTCGGTCAGATGCAGGCCCGCACCCGGGTCATCGCCCCGGCCACCATGCTGCCCCCTGGCATCGAGCTGCTCGCCACCGAGGTCTTCACCGACATGGAAGAGGGCCTCAAAGGCGCAGATGTGGTGATGATGCTGCGCATTCAGAACGAACGCGCCCATGGCAAGCTGATCCCGTCGGTGCGCGAATACTACCAGTTTTACGGTCTCGACGAGAAAAAGCTCGCCCTCGCCGCACCGGACGCCATTGTCATGCATCCCGGCCCGATGAACCGCGGTGTCGAGATCGACCCGCTGGTCGCAGATTGCCCGGCCTCGGTCATTGAAGAACAGGTCGAGATGGGTGTCGCCGTGCGCATGGCCGTGATGGAAACGCTTCTGTCGCAGGGGAACCAATGACCGCGCTTGTCATCGAGAATGCCCGCCTGATGGACCCGGCAACGGACCGGGACGAAAAGGGCGCCCTGCTGGTCGAGAACGGAGTCATTACTGAGACTGCCGCAGGCGCTGCACCCGGCGCACCCGATGGCGCACAGCGCATCGACGCCAAGGGCAAGGTGCTGGCGCCCGGCCTCGTCGATCTTCGGGTGTTCACCGGCGAACCGGGCCATGAATTCCGCGAAACGCTTCAGAGCGCTGCCGAAGCGGCCGCCGCTGGGGGCGTCACCTCCATGTTGGTTATGCCGGACACCGAACCGGTCATCGATAGCCCGGCTCTGGTCAATTATATCCTCGACCGAGCGCGCGATTATCCAGCCCGCATCTATCCCGCCGCTGCGATCACCAAGGGCCTCGAAGGCAATGAGATCACCGAGTTCGGGCTGTTGAAATCGGCCGGCGCTCGCGCCTTTGCCGAAGGCCGCAAATCCATCGCCAACGCTGCAGTCATCCAGGCAGCCATGCTCTATGCCCGCAATTTCGGCATGCCGCTCATTCACCTGCCCTATGAGGCAAGTCTTGGCGCGGACGGAGTGATGAATGAGGGCGCGGTGGCCACTCTGCGCGGCCTGCGTGGCATTCCCAGAGAGGCAGAGACGATCCCGCTCGCGCGCGACTTGCAGCTCGCCGAGAAGACCGGCGCCCGGTATCACGCAGCCCAGATCTCGACCGCCCGGAGCGCTGACCTCATCAGGTTCTCAAGGGAGAGTTGCTCAACCATTTCGGCAGGTGTTTCGATCAACTCATTATCGCTCAATGAGAATGATATTGGCCCCTACCGGACCTTCTTCAAACTCTCGCCCCCGCTGAGGCATGAAAACGACCGTCAGGCGATTGTCGACGCCCTCGCAGACGGCACGATTTCGATCCTGCATTCCGACCACGATCCGCAGGACACCGAGATGAAGCGGCGGCCCTTCGCCGAGGCCGCAGACGGGGCTATCGGGCTTGAAACGCTACTCGCCGCGGCCTTGCGCATCGTCCATGACGGCACGGTGCCGTTGATGACCGTTTTGAAGGCGCTGACCATCAATCCGGCCAGCCTGATCGGCATCGAGGCCGGCAGCCTCGCCAAAGGCTCCCCGGCCGATCTGGTGCTGATCGATCTCGACAAGCCCTGGCTGGTACGCGAGACCGAAATCCGCTCCCGCGCCCGCAATACCACCTTCGAAGGTGCCCGCATGACCGGCAAGGTCGTGATGACTTTCGTTGGCGGCAAAACCGTTTATGCTGACGCCTCTTAGGGTCCGGACCCTAAAAGGAGAACCCTGTGCTGATCGAATACCCCGCCGCCCTGATCATCGGCTATTTGCTCGGTTCGATCCCTTTCGGCCTGCTGATCACCCGCATGGCCGGCCTGGGCGATGTGCGCAACATCGGCTCGGGCAATATCGGCACCACGAATGTACTCCGCACGGGCAGGCGCGAACTCGCCGCCCTTACCCTGATCGGTGACGCCGGCAAAGGCGCTGTCGCCGTGCTCGCAGTTCGCTATTTCTTTGGCAGTGAAGCCGCCGTGATCGCCGGGGTCGCGGCCTTTCTTGGCCATTGCTTTCCGGTCTGGCTCGGCTTCAAGGGCGGCAAGGGCGTCGCCACCTATATCGGGGTGATGCTGGCCCTCAACTGGATCGTCGGCCTTCTGTTCTGCGTCGTGTGGATCATCATTGCGGTGATCCGGCGCTACTCGTCGCTTGCGGCTCTTATCGCAGCGGCATCGGCTCCCGTTTTCGCCTGGATCTGGGATACGCCCCTTCTCTCCTTCACCGCGGCCTGCATGACCCTTGTGCTGTTCTACAAGCACGTCCCCAATATCATGCGGCTGATGGAGGGCACCGAGACAAAAATCGGTGACAAGGGCAAACAGTCCGAAAGCGGCGCCTGATCCATGGGCGAGCGCCAGGGGCTCCCCGGCGCACTCACCAACTCACAAATCTTCGATTGGCTGCGGCTTATCCGTACGGAGAATATTGGGCCCAGCACCTTTCGACGGCTCATCAATCGATTCGGTTCGGCCGATGCGGCCCTCGACGCTTTGCCCCACATCGCCACCAAGGGCGGTGCCCGCAAGACGCCCCGAATACCGGCGGCTGACGAAATCTCGGCGGAGATGGAAGCGCTCGAAGCGCTCGGCGGGCGCTTCATCGGCATGGGCGAGGCGCACTATCCCCCGCTGCTGCGCCACATCCACGGCCCGCCACCCCTGATTGCCGTGCTCGGCGACACGGCGGTGTTGACCCGGGAGGCGGTGGCGATCGTCGGCGCCCGGAATGCATCTGCCGCCGGGTTCAGCTTCGCCAGCCAGATCGCAGCCGGTCTGGGCAATGCCGGTTATGTCATTGCCTCGGGCCTAGCTCGCGGCATCGACACTGCAGCTCATCACGGCTCCCTGCAAACCGGCACCATCGCCATGCTCGCCGGCGGACTGGACCATATATACCCGGCGGAGAACATGGGACTCGCGGAAGCTATCGCCGATCAGGGCGGCGCCCTGATCTCCGAAATGCCGATGGGACATGAGCCGCGGGCCCGCGATTTCCCTCGCCGCAATCGTTTGATTTCCGGGGTCTCCGCCGGGGTCGTGATCGTCGAGGCAGCCAAGCGCTCAGGCTCACTGATCACCGCCCGAATGGCTCTGGAGCAGAATCGGGAGGTCTTCGCCGTCCCCGGTTCGCCACTCGACCCGCGTGCCGCTGGTGTCAATGATCTCATCCGGGACGGCGCCACCCTGACCCGCAATGCCGAAGATGTGATTGACGTGCTCCGGTCAGGCGACCGACCACCGTCCGACCTCTTTGCCGGTGAGCCCGACGACGAGGACATCGATCTCAGCGGTGCCGACGCGACCGACGACGACCGTGCCCGGCTGGTTGCCGCGCTCAGCCCGACCCCGGTCGGGATCGACGAGCTGGTCGCCGCCACCGGGCTGACAGCACCACAGGTCCAAATCATCCTGCTCGAACTCGAAATCGCAGGCCGAATCGAACGCTCTGGCGGCCAGCGCGTTGCCCTCACCGGCTGACGTCAAAGCACCCGATACTTCGGCGCCTTATCCCTCTCGGTTGACCAAGCGCGATTGACAAAGCCTGGGTGTCTCACCATCTTGCGCCCGCTCCGCCCCGTGCGTATCGAAAGGGTTCCCATGAAAGTCGTCATTGTCGAAAGCCCGGCTAAGGCCAAGACAATAAACAAATATCTGGGCAAGGACTTCGAGGTCCTGGCCTCCTTCGGGCATGTTCGGGATTTGCCCTCGAAGGACGGTTCGGTCGAACCCGACTCGGATTTTGCGATGCATTGGGAAGTCGACAAGGACTCTAAAAAGCGCCTGTCCGACATCGCCAAGGCCCTCAAGGGTGCCGATGAACTGATCCTCGCAACTGACCCGGATCGCGAAGGGGAAGCGATTTCCTGGCACGTTCTCGACGTGCTGCGCGAGAAGAAGGCGATCAAGGACAAGCCCGTCCGCCGGGTGGTGTTCAACGCCATCACCAAGCAGGCCGTGACCGAGGCGATGGCGCATCCGCGCGATATCGATGAGCCGCTGGTCGAAGCTTATCTCGCCCGTCGCGCCCTTGACTATCTTGTGGGCTTTACCCTTTCCCCGATCCTTTGGCGCAAGCTGCCCGGCTCGCGCTCGGCGGGTCGCGTGCAATCGGTCGCGCTTCGTCTCGTCTGTGAGCGTGAAGAGGAAATCGAACGCTTCAAGGCTGAGGAATACTGGTCGATCACAACCGCGCTGACCCAGGGCGGCAAGGATTTCGAGGCGCGGCTCTATGCGCTCGACGGCAAGACCGTCGACAAGCTCGCGATCAAGACCGAGGCCGATGCGGCCGCCATCCGCGCCGCGATCAAGGGTGGCACGGTGCGCATTACCTCGCTCGAAAAGAAGCCGACCAAGCGCAACCCCTATCCGCCTTTCACGACCTCGACCCTGCAGCAGGACGCCTCGAGCCGTCTCGGCTTTTCGCCCTCGCGCACCATGCAGGTGGCCCAAAGGCTCTATGAAGGCGTGAATATCGCGGGCGAGACTGTTGGTCTGATCACCTATATGCGTACTGACGGCGTGCAGATGGCGCCTGAGGCGATCGATGCCACCCGCCGCCAGATCGGAAAGCAGTTTGGCGACAACTACCTGCCCGAGAAAGCCCGCATCTATCAGACCAAGGCTAAGAACGCGCAGGAAGCCCACGAGGCCATCCGTCCGACCGACCTGTCGCGCAATCCGAAGAATCTCAGCCATCTCGAGCCCGATCAGCTCAAGCTCTATGAACTGATCTGGAAGCGTACCATGGCCTCCCAGATGCGCGCCGCCGAGATCGAGCGCACGACCGCCGATCTCGCACTTGAAGGTGCGGATCGCCCGATCACCCTGCGCGCGACCGGCGCGGTCACCACGTTCGATGGCTTCCTGGCGCTTTATGCGACCGCCAAGTCCAAGGAAGACGAGGCGGACCGCGAGCTGCCGCCGCTCGCCGAAGGCGACACCCCGGCGATCACGGACTGCACGATCGATCAGCATTTCACCCAGCCGCCCCCGCGCTTCAACGAGGCGAGCCTCATCAAGCGCATGGAAGAGCTCGGGATTGGCCGGCCTTCGACCTATGCGGCAACCCTGTCGGTGCTCAAGGACCGCGACTATGTGCGGCTCGAAAAGCGCACACTGATCCCCGAGGACCGGGGCCGGCTGGTCACGGCGTTCCTCCAGTCCTTCTTCACCCGCTATGTCGAATACGACTTCACGGCGAGCCTGGAAGAACAGCTCGACGAGATCTCGGCGGGCAACGCGGATTACAAGGATGTGTTGCGCCAGTTCTGGAAGGATTTCTCGGCCCATGCGACCGAGATCAAGGATCTGCGCGTCTCCGAGGTCCTCGACGCCCTCAACGCGCTCCTGGGCGATCATATCTTCCCGGCACGCGAAGATGGCGGTGATCCGCGCGAATGCCCGAATTGCAAGTCCGGGCAGCTGAGCCTGAAGGTCGGGCGCTACGGCGCCTTCATCGGCTGCTCGAACTATCCCGATTGCAATTACACACGCCAGCTTGCCGAAAGCGCGACCGGCGAGGCTTCAGCCAATACCGGCCCGCGGGAACTCGGCGTAGACCCGGAGACCGGCGAAGAAGTCACCGTCCGCACCGGGCGGTTCGGCCCCTATGTGCAGCGCGGCGAAGGCAAGGAAGCCAAGCGCGGCTCGATCCCCAAGGGCTGGGATGTCGATCTGATCGATCTCGAAAAGGCGCTGCGGCTGATCAACCTGCCGCGCGAGATCGGCAACCACCCCGAATCCGGCAAGCCGATCTCGGCGGGCATCGGGCGCTATGGCCCCTTCGTGCTGCATGACGGCAAATATGCGAACCTGCCGGATGTCGAGGAAGTGTTCACGGTGGGCATCAACCGCGCCGTCGATCTTCTGGCCGCCAAGGCCGCCGGTGGAGGACGTGGCCGCGCTGCGGCGACCGTTCTCAACAAGCTCGGCGACCATCCCGATGGTGGCGAGATCACCGTGCGTGACGGCCGCTACGGGCCTTACGTCAATCACGCCAAGATCAACGCCACCCTGCCCCGCGACCTCAAGCCCGAGGACGTGACCATGGAAAAGGCGCTCGAACTGATCGCGGCCAAGGCCGCCAAGGGTGGCGGACGGAAGAAGGCCGCGGCGAAAAAAACTGCCACCAAGAAGACCACTGCCAAGAAGAAAGCCGCGCCGAAAAAGAGCGCCAAATCGGGCGCAGAGGCAGGCAGCTAATTGGCACGCAAATCACGGCCGGATAGTGCCCGCCAGTCCCCCGAGCAACGGCGCGTTCGGCGGGGGCGTCCGGGCGCCGGCAAAAGCGCCCTGCCCGACAAGGGCGATGTGCTGGCTTTCCTGGCCGAGCATCCCGATCGCGGCAACAAGCGCGAACTGACCCGCGCCTTTGGCATCAAGGGCGACGCCCGGGCACCGTTCAAGGCCCTGCTGCGCGAGATGGAGCGCGAGGGGCTTCTGTCCCGCAGCCGCAAGACCGTTCGCCGCGCCGCCGAACTGCCGTCGGTCACCGTGCTCGATATCCCCACCGACGCCGATCCCGACAATCTGATCGCCTATCCCGCAAAATGGGATGAGGAAGACGGCGAACGGCCCCGCGTCCGCATCGAGACGCCCAAACGCGCCCGCGTGGTGCCCGGTCCCGGTAATCGCATTCTCGCCCGTATCGAACGTGGCGATGGCGAAGTGCCCGATTATGTCGGCCGGGCCATGAAGATCATCGACCGGCCCCGCCGTGCGATTATCGGCATCGTCCGCACGGCGCGCGAAGGCGCGCGGCTGGTGCCGGTCGAGCGCAAGGGTCGTGAGCTGTCGATTGCACCCGGCGATCTGGGTGAGGCCGAGGACGGCGATCTCGTCGAGGTCGAGATCACCACCACGGGCCGTGCCATGCGCCAGCGGGCGCGTGTGCTCTCGGTGATCGGCAACCCGCATTCGGAGAAGGCGATCAGCCTGATCGCGATCCACAATCTCGAGATCCCCTATCGTTTCCCTGGCGATGTGCTGGCGGAGGCCGAGGCTGCAGAACCCGTCGACCTCAAGGGCCGGGAGGACTGGCGCGAAATGCCGATCCTCACCATCGACCCCGCCGATGCCAAGGACCATGACGACGCTGTCTATGCCGAACCCGACACCGACAAGGCCAACAAAGACGGCTTCATCGTCTATATCGCCATTGCCGATGTGGCCCATTACGTCCGGCCCGGTTCGGATCTCGACCGGGAAGCCTATCTGCGCGGCAATTCCGTCTACTTCCCCGACCGCGTCGTCCCGATGCTGCCCGAACGCATCTCGAACGATCTGTGTTCACTCAAGCAAGGCGAGAACCGGCCGGCCATGGCCCTGCGCATGGTCATCGACAAGTCGGGCGCCAAGAAAAGCCATTCCTTCCACCGGGTGGTGATCCGCTCAGCGGCAAAGCTCAGCTACCAGCAGGCTCAGGCCGCCATCGACGGCAATCCGGACGATCAGACCGGTCCTCTGCTCGAACCGGTACTCAAGCCGCTCTGGGCCGCTTACGGCGCCATGCACAAGGCCCGGCTCGAGCGCGAACCGCTCGATCTCGACCTGCCCGAGCGCCGTGTCGTTCTCAACGACAAGGGCCTTGTCGAAGACATTGTCGTCCCGCCCCGCCTCGATGCCCACAGGCTGATCGAGGAAATGATGATCATGGCCAATGTCTGCGCCGCCGAGACCCTCGAAGCGCATGATGTGCCCCTGCTCTACCGCGCCCACGATGCACCCAGCATCCAGAAGCTCGAGGGCCTGCGCGAAACGCTGAAATCGCTGGAGCTCAACCTCGCCAAGGGAATGACGCTCAAGCCGGCCCACTTCAACCGCATTCTGGCCCGCGCCGATTCCACCGACAATCCGCACCTCGTGAACGAGCTGGTGCTGCGCGCGCAGGCCCAGGCCGAATATACCCATCAGAATTACGGGCATTTCGGCCTCAATCTGCGCCGCTACGCTCACTTCACCTCGCCGATCCGCCGTTATGCCGATCTGATCGTGCACCGCGCGCTGATCCACGCCCTCAAGCTCGGCCCCGATGGCCTCACCGAAAGCGAGGTGTCGAAACTTCCCGGCATCGGTGAACACATTTCGATGACCGAGCGGCGCGCCATGGCCGCCGAGCGCGAAACGGTCGACCGCCTGATGGCGCATTTCCTCGCTGACCGGATCGGAGACACCTTCAAGGGCCGCATCGCCGGGGTCACGCGCTCCGGGCTGTTCGTCAAGCTCGATGTCACCGGTGCCGACGGGTTCATCCCGGCTTCCACCCTGGGCACGGACTATTACCGCTATGTCGAAACCGAGATGGCGATGATCGGTGAGCGCTCGGGCGAGCGCTTCCGCATGGGCGATCGCGTCGAAGTGCGACTATTGGAGGCAGCGCCCATGGCTGGCGCTTTGCGCTTCGAGCTACTAAGTGAAGGGGAACGGGTTACTCCTCTGGTCGGCGGCGGCCGGAGGCAAGCATCGGGCAAGGCTCGGCCGGGCGGGAAGACTTCCGCGCGCGGCAAGAGCCGGTCCGGTGGCCCCAACAAACCCCGCAAGAAGGCGAGACGCCCCTGATGACCGTCACTTATGATTCTGCCAGCCAACGCCAGTCCGACGATGTCCGCGCTGTATGGCCCGCCATCAAGAAGGGGCTGCGCACCCGCTGTCCCAAATGCGGCACCGGCTCCCTGTTCAATGGCTTCTTGAAAGTCAACGACACTTGCGGCCATTGCGGCGAGGAACTCCACCATCACCGCGCCGATGATTTCCCGCCCTATGTCACCATGGTGATTGTCGGTCACATCATCGTTTTCGCCATGCTGCACATGGAAATGGCCTATGAAGTCCAGCCCATGTTCTACCTGTGGACCATGGTCCCGGCAGCCATCATTCTCTCGACGCTGATGATGCGGCCAGTCAAGGGTGCGATCGTTGGACTGCAATGGGCCAACCGCATGCACGGCTTCGCCAGGCAGCCCGTCGGCGCCGACGGAATCTAGTTCACACTTGTCTTGACATTCCCCGCGTTCTGACTAGTTTGCGCGCCAACGAATTCGCCGCGCGTCCGATCGGAAGCATGCGCGGCCTTTTATTTGGAGCCTGACCGATGGCCAAAGCCAACACCGTCAAGATCAAGCTCGTGTCGACCGCCGACACCGGTTTCTTCTATGTGACCAAGAAGAACGCGCGGACGATGACCGAGAAGCTGACCAAGAAGAAATACGACCCGATCGCGCGCAAGCACGTCGAGTTCAAGGAATCCAAGATCAAATAGCGATCTCGGCATTCCCGTTTTTGAGCCCTGCCGGTCCGCCGGCGGGGCTTTTTTGTGTCTCTATGGAATTGGAAAAATCGCGGAAATCAGTGGCTGACCCGGACCGGCGTATGAAGAGGCCACTCTCGCCGGTACCGGGCCAGCCGCCCTACGGACCCAGGAGTTGCGGCGGACCTGAGAAATACCGTAGGGAACCCGAACGCGGTGGCATTAACAGCCCCGCGAATTCCACAACAAATACCTATGCATTTTTCACGTGGTTGCCAATCGGTAAACGCCGGGGGTCCGGCGCTTTCATGCGCTATGGCAAACACACACGGTTAATTTCGCCAACTGAAGACTTTCCCGTCGGCAAGATCAACTCGAAAATACTGCTGGAATGGTCCGGTGACCTCAGGCCGCGTCGTAAACGACCCGGTTGCGCCCTTCGCGCTTGGCCCGATAAAGCGCGATATCGGCACGCTTCATCAGGGCATCCGGCGTGTCGGTGGGATTCTCGTAGAGCGACACCCCGACCGACACCGTCACATTGATCAGCTTCTTCTCTGGCCCCACCGCAATCGGCTCTCCGGCCATGGCCTGCCGTACGCGCTCGGCTACCGCCTGCGCCTGGGCCAGGTCGGTGTCGGGCATCAGTACCACGAATTCCTCGCCGCCGATCCGGCACGCCAAGTCGACCCCGCGCGTATTGCGCTGAAGCCTTCGGGCGAATTCCTTGAGCACCGCATCGCCCACATCGTGACCATGCGTGTCGTTGATCGCCTTGAAGAAATCGATGTCGAGCATCAGCACCGAAAGCGCCCGCTCCTGCTCGCGCGATTTCTCGAGCAGCATGGCCAGGTGCCGATCGAAATAGCGCCGGTTGTAAAGCCCGGTCAGCTGATCGATCACCGCCATCGCCACGGTATTGGAAAGGTTCTGCCGCAGTTCGGCGGAATATCGATGCCGACGGATCTGGGTGCGCACCCGCGCGGCCAGTTCGTTGCGTTCGACCGGACGCTGGATGAAATCGTTGACCCCCAGATCAAGCCCGCGCACGACCTTGGGCTTGTCCTTCTCGTCCGCCACCAGGATGATCGGCATGTTCCGCGTCTGCTCAAGCGTGCGAAGCTGCGAACACACCCGCAGCGGATCGTAGCCATCGAGCGACATAGAGACGACGGCAAGCTCGAATTCCTTCTCCGCCACGGCAAACACCGTGTCCGCGGGCGACGTCAGCAGGTCGACCTCATGCTCTTCCTCGATATAGCCCGCGAGCCGCGCCGCGCTGCGCTCATCGGTATCGATCAGCAGCACACGCCCGTTCCGGGTCTCGATGGAGTTGGTCATGCCGACCGCATCCTCAATGGCGATGACATGGCCGGTCATGGCGCGCGCGCGCAATTCGTCGGTGAGGTTCTTGAGCCGCACCAGGCTTTTGACGCGCGCAAGCAGAGCAACATCGTCGACCGGCTTGGTCAGGAAATCGTCGGCGCCCGATTCGAGCCCCTTCACCCGGTCGGAGGGCTGATCGAGCGCGGTGACCATCACGATGGGTACATGCTGGGTCAGCGGGTCTTCCTTGAGCCGCTGGGCGGTTTCAAACCCGTCCATTTCGGGCATCATCACGTCGAGCAGGACGATGTCGCATTCGCCGCGTCGGCATATGTCGATGGCGTCCTGGCCCGAGAAGGCCCCGATAACATCGAAATATTCCGCCGTCAGCCTTGCTTCCAGCAGCTTCACATTGGTGGGGATGTCATCGACAACCAATACGCGCGCTGTCATGCCGGCTACTCTCTCAACTCGTACTCAACTCGATGCCGCCCGACTAAGCCTGGTCGGCCGGGCCGATGTAACTCTGAATGGTTTCCAAAAAGTGAGGCACAGAGATCGGCTTGGAGATGTAACCCTCGCATCCGCCTTGCAAAATCCGCTCCTCGTCACCCTTCATCGCAAACGCCGTGACTGCGATCACCGGAATCGACGCCAGGTCCTCGTCTTCCTTGAGCCACTTGGTCACCACTAGTCCCGAGACTTCGGGCAACTGGATGTCCATCAGGATGAGATCGGGATGATGGGCACGGGCGAGATCGAGCGCTTCCATGCCGTTCCGTGTCTGGATCGTGCCGTAGCCGCGCGACTCCAGCAAATCGTGGAACAGCTTCATGTTCAGCTCATTGTCTTCCACGATCAGGACGGTCTTCGCCATAAGATGCCGGACCCTTCTGGTTGGCGCTGTTCCATACTATCTCTGTTTGCAATACCATCAAAACCTTACAAAACCCGTAATGGCAGACCCGGATCGCGGCGATGAACTCAGCCACCTTACCCTCGGAAGAACTTGAACAAATTGCCGGTGCCTGCATCGATTTTCTGGCCTCGGACCCGGAGATGCTGGCCCGATTCATGGCCGATGCGGGCATCGGGCCGGATGCCCTGCGGCGAGGCCTTTCCGATGGATCGCTGACTCCGGGCCTCATCCATCACTTCGCCCATGACGAATCGGCGCTCGTCGCCATGTGCGCAAACAAGGGACTGACCCCCGAACGGGTGATGCGCGCCTATTACTCCCTCAATCCGGACGGATAGGACCGATGCCGCGCACAATCGCTGTGTTGTGCCGAGATTGCGATCACGTCATCCCGCAGGCCGAGACCCGGCCGGCGCGCTGCCCCAATTGCCACTCTCCACGACTTCTGGCGCATGAAGAACTGCTCGAGCTCTCGATTGCTCATATCGATTGCGACGCGTTCTACGCCTCGGTCGAAAAGCGCGACAATCCCGAACTCGCCGACAAGCCGGTGATCGTTGGCGGCGGCCAACGCGGCGTTGTCTCGACCTGTTGCTACATCGCCCGTATCGACGGCGTCCGTTCCGCCATGCCCATGTTCCGCGCCCGCCGGCTCTGCCCCGACGCCATCGTCATCAGGCCCGACATGCAGAAATATGTCGCGGTCAGCAAGCAGATCCGCACCCGCATGGATGCATTGACCCCGCTGGTCGAGCCCCTGAGCATCGACGAGGCCTTTCTCGACCTCTCCGGGACCCAGCGGCTGTTCAAGGCCCCGCCCGCTGTCCTGCTGTCCCGCTTCGCACGCGAAATTGAAGAGCAGATCGGAGTCACCGTTTCGGTGGGCCTGAGCCACAACAAGTTCCTTGCCAAGATTGCCTCGGACCTCGACAAGCCACGCGGTTTTGCCGTGATCGGCGAGGCAGAGACCAGGGACTTCCTCGCCGACAAGCCCGTCTCCATTATCTACGGCATCGGCAAGCGCTTCACCGAGAAGCTCGAGAAGGATGGCTTGCGTACGGTTGGCGACATTCAACGCCGCCCCGAACGCGACCTGATCCTCGCCTATGGCGAAATTGGCGCCCGGCTACACCGCCTGTCCCAAGGACTCGACGCACGAAAGATCAATCCGCGCGGCAAGGCAAAATCCGTTAGCAATGAGACCACATTTTTCGAGGATATCAGTGACTTCGATGAACTTTCTCGCCTTTTGATGAAACTGGCAGAAAGCGTCTCTGCCCGCCTCAAGAAGTCCGCGATTGCTGGCGACACGGTCACTCTCAAGCTCAAGACAGCCGGCTTCAAGACCCGCACTCGTGCCAGACAACTGACTGTGCCGACCCAGCTCGCCCATGTCATTTATGAGGCCGGCAACGACCTGCTCGCCCGAGAGGTGGGCACCGCTGCCTTCCGCCTGATCGGCATCGGCGTATCCGGGTTGACCGATGCCGGTGACGACCCCGTCGACCTCGTCGATCCTGGCGTCGCCCGAAAGGCAGCCGCCGAACGGGCCATGGACCGGGTCCGTGACAAGTTCGGCAAGGATGCTGTCTTGCGTGGCAAGCTCTATCCGCGTAACCGTTCTGGCACCGACAATTCGACTCCGGAGTAGCCCCAAATGTCCGAGATCGAAGCACGTCTCGCCGAGTTGGGCGTGACGTTGCCAAGGCCTGCCGCGCCTGCCGCCAACTATGTGCCCATCAGTCAGCAGGGGCGCACGCTGTTCATCTCCGGCCAGCTCTCCGCCGGCCCCAACGGGATGATCACCGGACGGCTGGGTGACACAGTCAGCCTCGAAGAGGGGCAGGCCGCGGCCCAGGCCGCCGCCGTCAACATCCTCGCTCACATCCGGCACACAGCTGGCTTCCCGCTCGAAAGCGTGGCGGCGTTCCACAAGCTGACGGTTCTGGTGTGCGCCGCACCTGATTTCACCGAACATCATCTCGTGGCCAATGGCGCCTCGAACCTTATCGGCGATGTTTTTGGCGAAGCGGGCAAGCATGCACGGGCGGCCTTTGGCGTCACGTCCCTGCCGTTGGGCGCTGCTGTCGAGATCGACGCGATCGTGGAGCTGGCAGACTGATGAGTGCCATCGATGAGGTGTTTGCCCGGCCGATCGCCCATCGCGGTCTGCACGGCCAGGGCCAGGACGCCGTGGAAAACAGTGCAACCGCCTTTGCCCTCGCCATCGCGGGCGGTTTCGGCATCGAATGCGACCTTCAACTGATAGGTGACCAGGTGCCACTCGTCTTTCACGACGAGACCCTCGACAGACTGACCGACCAGTCTGGCGCCGTTGCCGATATCAGCGCCGAGCAGGCAATCCGCATTCCCTTCTCTGGCAGCCGGGAAGGCCCGATCACCCTGCCCCAGATGCTCACCCTTGTGGGCGGGCGCGTACCGCTCGTGATTGAACTCAAGACCCAGCAAACGCGCAATCTGGCCCTGGCCAAGGCGACCATGGACGCCCTCACCGGCTATCATGGTGTCGTCGCCATCAAGTCCTTCGAACCGCGGCTTTTGACCGCCATGCGATCCGCAGGCTTCGCTGGCCCGCTTGGCATTCTCATCGGGCCGGTCAGCCTTGGCGGCAAACCCGAGGATTCAACGGCAACTTTGCAGGTCGCCGGGCGTATGGCGCTACGCCAGCTCATTCACGAACCGCCGGCACAGTTCGATTTCATCTCGACCGCCTATTCGATCATCGACCTGCCGGCCTTCAACCTCTTGCGCCGGGTCGGCAAGAAAATGATGGCCTGGACCATCCGCAGCCATGAGGAAGCCAAAAACGCCCTCGACCATGCGGACCAGATCGTATTCGAAGGATTCATGCCCAAAGGCTGAAGAGCCGCTTGATGGATGCCGAACGTGAACTGACAGCCAGCGTGATGACCGCGGCGGCCGATATCGATGCGGCCCTGTGGAACGCGTGCGCGTCTGGCGGGAAGGAACAGCCCGGCAACCCGTTCCTCGACCACGCTTTTTTCCTTGCGCTTGAGGCATCGGGCAGCGCCCGCGCGGAGACCGGCTGGCTGCCCCAGCACCTCGTCTTGCAGGACGCGACAGGAACGGCAATCGGGATCATGCCGCTCTATCTCAAATCCCATTCCCAGGGAGAATACGTCTTCGACTACGGCTGGGCTGATGCCTTTGAGCGCGCCGGTGGCGATTACTATCCCAAGCTTCAGTGCTCGGTGCCGTTCACCCCGGTGACCGCGCCCAAGCTCATGGTACGAGACCCATCGGACCTCACTGCGAAGTCAGGGCTTCTGGCGGCGGCGGAATCGCTTTGCGCCCGACACCATGCATCCTCGGTTCACGCCACCTTCATTCCAGAAGCCGAACAGGCACTCGCCGCCGATCGGGGCTGGCTCGAGCGCATCGACCGCCAGTTCCATTGGCACAATGATGGATTCTCATCCTACGAGGACTTCCTGGCCGCCCTCGCCTCGCGCAAGCGCAAGGCGCTGAAAAAGGAACGCCGCGCTGCCCTCGAAGAGGGCATCAAGATCGATTGGCTCACCGGCGGCGACATTACCGAGGCCCATTGGGACGCATTTTTCGATTTCTATATGGACACCGGCTCCCGCAAATGGGGACGGCCCTATCTCAACCGCGCTTTCTTCTCGCTGCTGGGGGAAGCCATGGCGGATCGCGTGCTGCTGATCATGGCGCGCGACGGTGACGACTATGTCGGTGGGGCACTCAACCTGATCGGCGACGACACGCTGTACGGGCGCTATTGGGGCTGCAGCCGGCACGTACCTTTCCTGCATTTCGAGGTCTGCTATTATCAGGCAGTGGATTTCGCCATCGAACACGGCCTTGGAACCGTGGAAGCAGGTGCCCAGGGTGAACACAAGCTCGCCCGCGGCTATGTGCCGGTCACGACACGTTCGGCTCATTTCATCGCGCATCCCGGGTTGAGACGCGCGATCGCCGATTATCTGGAAGGAGAGCGGGACTATATGGACCGTGAGCACGAAGTGCTCGGCACCATGACCCCGTTCAGGAAACCGGACTGATGTCCGGTTTCAGATCAATCGTCGTTGTCGAGGATTAACCGGACCGCGCGATGCCCTTCCGGGGTGAACACGTCGAGATCGACCTCGACCCCGGCCTGTGCCATCCGGCGGGTGCGGGCCGAAAGGGCCATCACCGTTCCCAGCAGATCTGTGACGCCTTTGCGCCGCACAGGCTGGTGTTTCCGGGCGGTTGCGCCGTCCGTGTGAATACCCGCAAGCTGGGCCGACCGGTACTCAGCGTCGGCAAGGTTTGCGAGCCGGCTCAGGGCCGTCAATTCACTCATCTCACTACTCCGATACGCACTACTCTACTTACCGAAGTGTGGCGTATTTAAGCTAACATCTCCCTAACCAGGCATTGCCAGGCAGTTAATGTCGCGTTCCTTGAGAGCACGGCAGACGGCGCTAGCCTCGTCTCTTCCGGCGAACCCGACATAGCGGGCGCGGAAGAAGGTCTGGCCGTCGCGTGAGGTGATTTCGACATAGGGCCGGTAGTCACGCAAGGCCCCGTATTTCGAGGACACGTCGGTCAACAAACGGTTGGCCCCGTCTTCACTCGGCGCGGCCCCCACCTGCACGGCCCAGCTGCCGTCGGGCAGCATCGGCGCCGACTGCGGCGGTATGAACGCGCTGGTGTGATCATTGCCGACGGCGGCAGGCGGCACCGGCACGCCATTGTTGCTGGCGCTTGTGTCGTCGCGGCCGATCACGCGGTTGATCAGGTCGCCAATCACATTCACCGGACGAAGTGCGGTCAGATTGCCGCCGCCGGCTTCTACCGGCTCAAGCGAGACCGGGCGTTTTGCCGGCTCTGGTGCCGCGATGCGATTGACTTCTGCAAGCGCGGGCGGCGTCTCCTGGATCAGCATGGTCGGGCGCGCCGGCGGAACCGGAATCTGACCGTTGACCGAAGCAACGCGGATATTGTCCGTGCCCTGATCGAGCAGCACAGGTTCGAGCGGCGCAGGCGCCGGGGCAAAAGTCTGCCCGCCACCCAGATGCGCCGGGCGTTGTGGCGGCGGCGAGGCCAGCGCGACCTGGATCGGATTGGCATTGGATATCCCTGCCCCCCCGGGACGCGGGATCTGCGCCTGCCGCCAGTAATCGCCTTTGCGGGCCTTGGGCAGATAGGCATTCACCAGTTCGGCCACTTTCGCATCGCGCGAACCGCCGGAATTGAACCCGAAGGCGATCACGACGATATGCCGGCCATCCTTGCGTGCGGCGGTCATCAGATTGAACCCGGCGGCGTTGATATAGCCGGTCTTGATACCGTCGACCCCGTTCCGGCCGAGAAGCCGGTTATGGTTGCCGTAGGTCTGGCCCTTGTATTTGAACGATCGGGTCTGGAAATATTCGTAATATTTCGGGAAGTGCTGATAGATCGCCGTCGCCAGCCGCGCCTGGTCGCGCACCGTCGTCACCTGGCGGCTGTCCGGCAGGCCCGATGCATTGCGGTAGACCGTACGGTTCATCCCCAGCGCCTTGGCCGTGGAGGTCATGCGCTCGGCGAAAGCGGATTCCGAACCCGAGATGTTTTCGGCCACAACCCGCGCCACGTCATTGGCTGACTTCGTCACCAGCGCCAGAATGGCGTCCTTGGCGGCGATTGTGCTGCCGG
This sequence comes from Cucumibacter marinus DSM 18995, assembly GCF_000429865.1. Lineage (GTDB taxonomy): Bacteria > Pseudomonadota > Alphaproteobacteria > Rhizobiales > Devosiaceae > Cucumibacter > Cucumibacter marinus. Next base: position 42,266 of record NZ_AUCR01000001.1, on the reverse strand, counting down.
GCTTCAGATAGAGCTTGCTGGGCTGGGCATTCGCGGCGTGCTGGGAGACCTTGAGCGGGGTTGAAAGGCTCATCCGCCCCGCATCGATCTCCTGGAACAGGATATAAAGCGTCATCACCTTCGCCACGGAGGCGGGGTAACGCTGACTGTCCGCTGCGTTTGAATAGAGCACCTTGCCGGTTTTCGCATCGACCACGATCCCCGCATACTTGCGCAGATTCTGGGCCTGTGCCGGGGTTGCCGCCGCAAGCGCAACCAGCACGATCATCACGAAAACGAGGACACGGGAATAAAGACCGCCCGCGCGGTTTGACGCCTGCTGGGTTCTCACCCTCTACTCCAACTCGCCTGGCGGAACCCGCCCCCGTGGGCCCCGACCGGTTACTTTTCACGGCATTCGCCCCGCCTTCTACGCGGACAGGACCGATACGCGCCGTGTGACCTTGGCCGGACTCTATGGCCGCCCCCGTTACGAATGGGTAAAATTGCAGGCAAATCGCGCGAAATTTGTTCGGATTGTGCGGTCAAGCGCGTGGCTGGCGAAGTTGTGTTCCAGCGCGCCTAGTGGGGCCTTAACAAGCCGCAATTTTTCCCTACATAATGAGGTCCATGCGTCGCTTCTGATTTGGGCGCAGTGAGAAATAGGCGGACATGCTCGACACGACCAAGAGATGGGATGATCTGACCGAGCTCGGCTTCGCCGGCTTGCCCTTTGTGGCATCCGGGGACGACGAGGGTCGCGGTTCTGACGGTGACAACGGTGATGACGAGGGCGGCACCGGAACCGCAACCAAGGCGCGTCAGAAGGTCAAGCGACCGAGCATGTACCGCGTGCTTTTGCTGAACGATGACTACACGCCGATGGAATTCGTCGTGATGGTTCTGCAGAAGGTTTTTCACAAATCCCAGGACGATGCGACGCGCATCATGCTGCATGTCCATACCCAGGGCATCGGCGAATGCGGGGTCTATCCCTACGAAGTGGCCGAAACCAAGGTCACCCAGGTGATGGATCTCGCCAGACGCAATCAGCACCCGCTGCAGTGCGTCATGGAAAAGAAGTAGGAACGCGATATGCCCTCATTTTCTCGCGGACTTGAAAAAGCCCTCCACAAGGCCATGAACCTGGCAAGGGAGCGGCGCCACGAGTTCGCCACTCTCGAGCACCTGTTGCTGGCGCTCACCGAAGACCGGGATGCAATCTCGGTGCTCGGCGCCTGCAATGTCGATATCGAGGTGCTGCGCCAGGACATTGAGGACTTCCTCGATGAGGAACTCGACGCGCTCGTCGCCGAGGTCGAAGAGGATTCGCGTCCCACGGCCGCTTTCCAGCGCGTCATCCAGCGCGCGGTGATTCATGTGCAGTCGTCCGGCCGCGAGGAAGTGACCGGCGCCAATGTGCTTGTCGCGATCTTTGCCGAACGCGAAAGCCATGCCGCCTATTTCCTCGAACAGCAGCAGATGACCCGCTACGACGCGGTCAACTATATCGCCCACGGCATCACCAAATCCGGCGCCTCCGAGACCCGGCGCGTACGTGGTGCGGAAGAAGGCGGCCCCGGCGGACCGGAAGAAGCTGGTGGTGCAACCAACTCCCCGCTCGAGGATTTCTGCGTCAACCTCAACGAGAAGGCCAAGGCCGGCAAGATCGACCCGCTGATCGGGCGCGAGAAAGAACTTTCCCGCACCATCCAGGTCCTGTGCCGCCGTTCCAAGAACAACCCGCTTTATGTCGGTGATGCCGGCGTCGGCAAGACCGCGATCGCGGAAGGGCTGGCCCGCCGCATTACCGAAGGCAAGGTCCCCGAAGTCCTCAAGGATTCTGTGATCTACGCCCTCGACATGGGCGCCCTGCTCGCCGGCACGCGCTATCGTGGCGATTTCGAGGAACGGCTCAAGGCCGTGATGAAAGAACTCGAAAAGCACGAGGAATCGGTGCTTTTCATCGACGAGATCCACACCGTTATCGGTGCGGGTGCCACCTCGGGCGGCGCGCTCGATGCCTCGAACCTTTTGAAGCCCGCTCTGGCCTCCGGGGCCATCCGGTGCATCGGCTCGACGACCTACAAGGAATACCGCCAGTTCTTCGAGAAGGACCGCGCCCTTGTGCGTCGGTTCCAGAAAATCGATGTGGCCGAACCGACAATCTCGGACGCCATCGAGATCATGAAGGGCCTCAAGCCCTATTTCGAAGACTACCACAAGGTCGAATACACCGACGACGCGCTCAAATCGGCGGTCGAACTCTCGGCACGCTACATCAATGACCGCCGCTTGCCCGACAAGGCCATCGACGTGATCGATGAAACCGGTGCATCACTGAAGTTGCTGCCGGAAGATCAGCGCAAGGCCACCATCGAGGTCGAGGACGTCGAAGCCACGGTGTCGACCATGGCACGCATTCCGCCCAAGACGGTGTCCAAGTCCGATTCCGAACTGCTCGCCGGCCTCGAGAACAATCTCAAGACCGTCGTTTTCGGCCAGGACAAGGCCATCGACTCGCTGTCATCGGCCATCAAGCTGGCCCGCGCCGGTCTGCGCGAACCGGAAAAGCCCATCGGCTCTTACCTGTTCACCGGCCCGACTGGTGTCGGCAAGACCGAAGTGGCAAAGCAGCTCGCCGATACCCTCGGCGTGGAACTGCTGCGCTTCGACATGTCCGAATATATGGAACGCCATACCGTCTCACGGCTGATTGGCGCGCCGCCGGGCTATGTCGGCTTTGACCAGGGCGGCCTTTTGACCGATGGCGTCGATCAGAACCCGCATTGTGTGGTGCTGCTCGACGAGATCGAAAAGGCTCATCCGGACCTGTTCAACATCCTGTTGCAGGTCATGGACCACGGCAAGCTGACCGACCATAACGGCAAGCAGATCGACTTCCGCAACGTTATCCTGATCATGACCTCGAATGTCGGGGCCATGGAGCTGGCCAAGGCGCCAATCGGCTTCGGCCGCACGCGCCGCGAGGGCGACGACGAGGAAGCGCTCAAGCGCACCTTCTCGCCCGAGTTCCGCAACCGGCTGGATGCGACCATTTCCTTCGCCTCGCTGCCGGCGGAAGTGGTGTCGCGGGTCGTCGAGAAGTTCATCATGCAGCTCGAGGCTCAACTTTCGGAACGTGGCGTCGAGATCGAACTCTCCCCTGCCGCCAACACCTGGCTGGCCGAGCGCGGTTACGACGAGCAGATGGGCGCACGCCCGCTTGGCCGCGTTATCCAGGAGCACGTCAAAAAGCCCCTTGCCGACGAAGTGCTGTTTGGCAAGCTCAAGGATGGCGGTCTCGTCAAGGTCGATGTCTCCAAGGACGGCGAGAGCCTTGTGCTCGAATCCATGCCCCTGCCCCCGGCCCGCCCCAAGGCGCTCAACCCGCCCAAGGATGGCAGCAAGGACGCAGACAAGGGTTCGGACACCGAAGGCGATCCGACAGCCGGAGGCAAAGGTGGATCCGGCGATCAGTCCAAGGACGGGTCGAAGGACGACAAGCCCTCAGGCGGTCGAACGAGCCGCGTGCCCAGCGCCGCCAAGAAGTCGCGCAAGAGCACCAGCACCCAGAAGAGCTGAACGCCACGCGATACGCAGAAAATGTGAAAGGGCCGGTCAATGACCGGCCCTTTTTCAAACCGTGCCTGCTTCCGCGCCATAGGCCTTTAGAACCCGAAGCGCCATAAGCGTGATCCACCGGCTCGGTTGACCGCCGGTTTCCATGTTGAAGTGGGTCTTGCCGGCCAACCTTGATTGCAGGGCCCAACGTCCGTCCTCCCGGCGCTTGTCTGTCAGCACACCGATCGCGTCGCTCATCCTTTCATCCCACGGGTGCCCCGCCACCTGGAAATAATCGAGCGCACGCAGGATGTTGTACTTCCAGCGCGGCGGGTACCGCAGGATCAGGAACTCCGGATGGATAATCTCGCCGGTGTGATCTGACGTGTAGAGCCGGTGCATCACGCTTATGACGCTGCGGGCAGGATTGGATGCCCTCAAGACGATACAGCCCTCACCCTGAGCTCCTCATGGTGCGCGTCCTGAGCCTGTCGCAGGGCGAGCCTCGAAGGGTGGGTACGGTATATGAAAGCGCTTGTGATCTGCCTTTCCCTCGCCCTTGCGGGGGGGAGGGTTTGGGCGGTGCCGGCTTCACCGATGGAGTTGAAGGAACAATGAGCTGGCCCCAATGTCACCTCCCCCTTTGACGGGGGGTGACAAGCGGTTGGGCGAAGCCCAAACCGAGGTGCCTGTGGAACCTTGGTAGTGCTGGAACGGGTGGGGCTGAAGCCAGTTATCCGGCCACAGTCTAGCCTGTTTCTCCTTCGTCATTCTCGGGCTCGACCCGAGAATCCATGACGAGGTGCCATTCAGCAAACGGTATGGATGGTTCGCGACCGCTGAACCTGCTGCAGCGCCTCATGGACCCTCGGATCAAGTCCGAGGGTGACGAGCGAGTTGGAGCAGCCTCCTTCGAAAAACTTATCCCCACCCACACTACCTCCCTTATCATCCACCTACCTGCCGGCACGGAGCGAGGATGCATACGAGCCTTCTGCCGGAAAGGGTCCGGGTTCCATGAGGGTCGCCTCAGGGAAGGCCAAAGTGAGGCGCGGTCAGGCGCAGCCTGATCCAAAGGTCCAGTGGACCTTTGGAAGCGTTGAACGCCGGAGCCGGCTGCCGTCAAGGCGGTGGCGCACCGTGGAAACATGGCGGGGAGAGAAGCCCGTCCGTAAGGCAATTCGCTCCGGTGGAGCGAATTGAGGGCGTAGCGCCCGTAGAGCTATGCTCGAAGGGCGGAGAGCCTGCACAACAAAGACCTCCCAACCCGCCCCGCGTACCGCTCGAGCGTAGCTCTCACGGTGTTCGGCCCTACAATCGTGCCACCGGCACGATTGTGCCAAACGGCACGGGCCTCACTCTCTCCCGCTCTGTTCTTTTTTGAACCCTGGAGGTGAAAGCCTGCCGGGCCTGCTGGGGTGTACGCTTGCACCAATACCGCGCTGTCCCGGCCTTGAGCCGGGACCTCGTTAGAAATGATCTTGGCCCCGGATCAAGTCCGGGGCGGCCCGTGGGATAGAAACCCTCACCCTGAGCCCTCATGGTGAGCTTGTCGAACCACGAAGGGCGAGGGTGGCCCATCCTTCGACAAGCTCAGGATGAGGACAGTTTATGTTGCGGTGCCGTACAAACACACAGCGCTGTCCTGGCCAGTCCGCCGGCGTGAGGCAAAAGGCGTCCGGTGCAGCCCTCAAGGATGCCCTCTATTCGAACGCTGCGCGGATTTCCTCGGCAAGCGCTGCCAGTTCGTCCTGATCGGCCATCTCGCCATCGGCGTGGCGCCCCATGGGCTGGCCTTCGAACACTGGGATGATGTGGAAATGCAGGTGAAAGACCGTCTGGCCGGCCGGTGTTTCGTTGAACTGCTTCACCACCATCCCGTCCGGCGAGAGGGCACGATTGACGGCATGGGCAACGATCTGGACCTTCTGAATGAGGTCGGACAACACCTCGGGGTCGGCATCGATGAGATTGCGCGAGCCGCTCTTGGGGATCACGAGCGTATGGCCCCGCGATTGCGGCATCACATCCATGAAGGCGAGCGTGTCTTCATCCTCATAGACCTTGTGGCTCGGGATATCCCCGGCGATGATCTTGGCGAAAATATTGTCCGCGTCATAGGCCGGCATGGCATATCCTCCAATCGTCACTGGCGCGATGATTGGCGGCCCGCCGGGCTCAAGTCAACACGACAAAGTGCCCGCAAGCATGTCGGACCGGGTCAGGCGCTGCCCTGCCCTTCAGGGAGCCCCGCTTCGGCGCCGTTGGCATGCAACGCCCATTCGGCATGGGCCTTCATGCGGCGCTCGGCCCGCTGGCGCATGGGCAGATTGAGGGCGCTGACCAGATGACGGTATTCTTGGCGCGCACTGACATGGGACATGGTCGCCACGCCACCAAGCGTCTCGTCTTCGAGCGGATCGAACACCGTCAGGCCCAGCGGGAACAGCGAGCGGAACACCACCCGTTCGGCGATCCCGTCCGCCACCCGGCAGCCGAGCCGCGTCGCCACCTGCTCGATACCGCTCTGCACCGCGCGCATATTGCGCGAGGACAGCATCGAGATCCGGTTGCGCGTGATGACCCAGTCGATGGTGCGGCCGTCGATCGACAGCCTTTCCTTGCGGGCGCGCTGCACCAAGCGCGAATAGTGGCTGATCCCGCGCATCTCCATGGTCACCGGATCGATCTTGGCGAGCACGTCGAGATCGATGAGGCTGTCATTGACCGGGGTGATCAGCGTATCGGCCAGCGAATGGCTCAAGCGCGTGAGATGGGTATCGAAACCCGGTGTGTCGACGATGAGGAAGTCGGCCTCGCCCTCGACCTCGGCCACCGCCTGGCGAAACAGTTCGAACTCCAGCCGCTCGTTTTCGCGAATGCTGTCGCCCTTGGTGCGCGGCAGGTGAAAGTGAGTCGTATGCGGTACGCTCAGATCGTGCTCACGCACCCAGTTGCGGCGGTTGGTGATGTATTGAGTGAGAGTCTGCTGGCGGCTGTCTGTGTCGATCGTGGCGACGTTAAAGCCCTGATAAAGCAGGTAAACTGCGAGATGAAACGCCGTGGTCGACTTGCCGGAGCCGCCCTTTTCGTTCCCCAGCACGATGACGTGTGCACTCTCGCCGAAGGCCATTCCCAGCTCCTTCGAGCCCGAAAACGGACCCGCTCCCGATGCTCCCCCGTCAACATTCTGCCGTATTCCCCGAGACCCGGCAACAACGCCGATCACCGAGATGATGTTAGGCTTAATTTAACCAGTTCATGATGTCGGGGCGCCACAGGTCGCTTGACCAGCCGGGTCTAGAGCAAGCCGAGTTCCGCCAGTTCGGCGGCCATCTCTTCGGGCAATTCTCCGGTATCGCCGGACCCGCCGAGATCGGCCGGTGCGTCCCCGGGTTTGAGATAGCGCCAGCCCTGGAAAGGCCGCTTGGGCTGCGGCACCGTTCGGATCACGGTTGTGTCCATGATAATGGCGCAGCAGCTGCGCCCCTCGGCATCTGTCTGCGCTTCAAGGTCGATGATCCGCTGCCGCGCCCGGATCTGTCCACCGATCACCCAGTACAAAGAGCCGCCCTCAATGATGGCGTCGCGCTGTTTCGGCATCATCCGGGTCACGTGCACGCTTTGTGTATGTCCCTCGGCCCGGCGCCTCTCACGATAGGCCTCGAGCTGTTCAACCGAGGTCACGCCGACGCACAGTTTGACCAAATTCATCATTCAGCCACCAGGCCCTGCACCACGTCGATCTCATCCGACGGCACGATCCAGGGCTCTTCCAGCGCCGCGAGCTTCCATTCAACGAAAGCCGGGAGCACGAACAGGGTTTCCATGTACTGGCGCGCCGTATCGCTCACCTCAATGGCATAGGTTTCAAACCGGGCCGCAACCGGCGCATAGAACGCATCCGCCGCGCTGAACTGGCCGAAAAGGAACGGCCCGCCGGACAGATCAAGGGCCTCCTGCCAGATCTGCTCGATCCGCGCCACATCCGCCTCAACGCTCGAGCGGTCCACACGCCCCGGATAGGAAGCGCGCAGATTCATCGGTGCCTTTGAGCGCAAAGTCTGGAAACTGGCATGCATCTCGCAGGCCGCCGCCCGGGCCCGCCCCCGCAGTTTCCGGTCTTCGGGCCAGAGCGCCTTCTCAGGATATTTGTCCGCCACATACTCAACGATTGCCAGGCTCTCGGCGATGTAAACATCGTCGTCAACAAGGGCCGGCACATTCCCCGTCGGCGAGATCCTGATCAGCTTGTCTTTCCACCCTTCCCCGTCGAGCCGGGCCATTTCCTCTTCGAACGGGACACCGCTGCCGCGCAGCGACAGCCAGGCGCGCATCGACCAGGTCGAATAGTTCTTGTTGCCAATGAAGAGTTTCATGCGTCGCCTCCCGCACCTCCGGCGCCTCGACCGGGAATCAAAAAGGGCGCCGATCTGATTCGGCGCCCCTTGTTATACACCAGCAATGAGCCGCCCTTAGGGCCTTGGTTCTCAGCTGCCGGCGATGATTGAAACTACGAAACCAAAGACAACCAGGCAGACCAAAGTCCAGCTCGCGGCCCGCCAGCACACCGCCTTGGATTGGCTATGCATGCGTACTCCTGTTGCTGTTTCCCGCATATGTCGGCGGGCTCGACGCCCCTTGCATTTGCTAACGATCCATTAACGTCTCGCCTTGCCACAAACAAGCCCCAATTCGGCCCGTCCCCCGCGCCCTGTGCATAACAGACCTGCTTCAGAGGAGCCCGAACCAGACTGCGGCAAGCGACAAGAATGCAAAGAAACCAACAATATCGGTGACCGTTGTCACGAAAACGCTCGAAGCGATGGCCGGATCGACATGCAGTTTTTCAAGGGCAATCGGGATGAGAATGCCCGACAAACCCGCGGCCAGCATGTTCACCACCATGGCAATCCCGATGACGATGCCAAGATCGACATTGGCGAACCAGACGGCGGCCACGATCCCCATGATGATGGCAAAGGTGAACCCGTTCACCACACCGACAAGAATTTCTCTGGTGACGAGCCGGCGGGCGTTGTGGATATCGAGGTCCCGGGTCGCGAGCGCACGCACGGTCACGGTCATGGTCTGGGTGCCGGCGTTCCCCCCCATCGAGGCGACGATCGGCATCAGAACGGCCAACGCCACCATCTGCTCGATTGTGCCATTGAACAGGCCAATGACCAGCGAGGCCAGAATCGCCGTCACGAGGTTTGCCGCGAGCCATGTGACACGGCTCTTCACCGTGCCCCAGACATTGTCGGAAACCTCTTCGTCACCGACACCGCCGAGGCGCCTGATGTCCTCGCTGGCCTCTTCGTTGATGACGTCGACGATGTCGTCGATGGTCAGCACGCCGACCAGCCGCTGATTGTCGTCGACAACCGCGACCTCGATCAAATCGTACCGCTCGAAAACACGGGCCGCTTCTTCCTGGTCTTCTTCGGCCTCGATCTCGATCACATTGGCATTCATGATCGCTTCGATGGTCTCAGGCCGCTGGGAACGCAGGATTCGGTCGAGCGCGATGGTCCCGAGCAGCTTGTAACCGGGATCGACCACATAGATCTGGTAGAAATCGACAGGCAGATCCTCGTCTTCGCGCATGTAGTCGATGGTCTGACCCACCGTCCAGAAGGGCGGAATCGCAATGAACTCGGTCTGCATCCGCCGGCCGGCGGAATCCTCGGGAAAGTCGAAACTGCGTTTCAGCGACAGCCGCTCGAAGGTCGGCAGCGCCGCAAGGATCTCCTCGCGGTCCGGCGCGGAGATGTCCTCGAGGATGTAGACCGCATCATCGCTGTCGAGATCGAGCACGCCCTGAACGATCTGTTCATTGGGCAGTTCGTCCATCACCGTGAGGCGGATATGGTCGTCGACCTCGGTCAGCGCGGCGAAATCGAATCGGTCGCCCAGCAGGTGGATCAGCGCCAGCCGCTCATCGTGATTGAGGGCCTCGAGAACGTCACCGGTGTCCGAAGTGTGAAGAGGCGCCATCAGCGCCTCGACTTCGCCCTTGTCTCCTGCTTCGATGTGCTCGGAAAGCTCGGCCAGCCAGTCCCGGCTCAGCCGCCCTTCTTCGTCGCGAAACAGAATATCGTCGGCAATCGGGGCCGGGTCGCGCTCGGCGATGTCGAGTTCGTCAGTCATAGGCGGCCCCGGCAAGAGTTATCGGGCGTTTCTCAAACGCCTTCGTGTACCCAATTCGCTTGCGCGATGCCAGCGCGATCGGGCGGAATCAAGGCACACGGAAAACAAACTATAGGGGCGGGATGCCGCGTTGACACGGCCCCTTCTCACCTTAACCCTGTATCGTCCTTGGTGTATCACTGCCCCCGAGATTATGACCACCCGAACCTCTCCGCCCACCGCCGACAAGACATTGCAGCTTTGCGGCACCGGCATGGCCGTGCCTGCCCGCCATCGCACCTCTGTGGAGATCGACTCCGAACTGGGGCGCCCCGCCGGCTGGCTCGAACGCCAATGTGGCGTGCGGGCGCGCTTCGTCTGCGAAGGTGAAGGACAGGAAGAGCTGAGTCTCAGCGCCGCAGAGCGGGCCCTGGCCGATGCCGGCATGCGGGCGCAGGATGTCGATCTCGTGATGTTCACGGGCGCAGTGGGCCTGCAGCCCATCCCGGCCACCGCCCCCCGTCTTGCCGGGCTCCTTGGGCTTTTTGATGCAGGCATTGCGGCCTTTGACGTCAATGCCACCTGCCTGGGCTTTCTCGCCGGGTTCGACATTGCCGTCTCGCATTTGCTGGGCGGGCGTTACCACACCGCGCTGATCATCGCCTCCGACATTTCTTCGCGCGCCCTGCCTTGGCACAGCGAGCCGCAGATTGCCGGCCTTTTCGGCGATGGCGCAGCCGCCTGCGTGATCAGCACCCGGGCAGACACGGGGCTGACTTTCGACCTGCGCTCGGCGCGCTTCGAGAGCTATCCGGAAGGCTATGACTATTGCGCCCTGCCCGCCGGCGGCACCCGCATCGATTATCATGCCGACCCTGCCGCCTTTGCAGCCGGCGCCTATTTCGAAATGAACGGCCGCGAACTCTATCGGTTAACCGCCAAACACTTCCCCGCCTTTGTCGACACCCTGCTCGACCGGGCCGGCTGGTCCCATGCCGATGTGGACCTCGTCGTGCCGCATCAGGCCAATCTGAAGGCGCTTGAACATCTCGAACGCCGCTGCGGATTCGACCGCGACCGCGTCGTCTCGATCATGGCCGAATATGGCAACCAGGTCTCAGCCTCCCTGCCGACGGCGCTCCACCTCGCCCTCAGCGAGGGGCGTATCGTGAAGGGCCAGAAACTGCTGATGCTGGGCACCTCTGCCGGCATCTCCTTCGGCGGTCTGGCACTGCAGTTGTGAGCGCGAGCGAGACCATTCTCGTCACTGGGGCGACAGGGTTTTTCGGTGGTGCGCTTGTGAAGCGCCTCTCTCACATCGGACACAAGATCGTGGCGACGGGCCGCAACCCGGGCCGGCTCGACGAACTTGCCCAGTCTGGCCGCGTTACAGTTTTATCGGCAGATCTCGCCGATCCTTCTACCGTCGAGCGCCTGACCACCGCAGGACCGTTCGGCACGATCATTCATTGCGCTGCCCGCTCTTCCGCCTGGGGGCCTCGACCGGCCTTTGATCGCGACAACGTGTTGGGCACGCAAAACGTGATCGAGATTGCACGCCGCGCGAGTGGCGCCAGGATGCTGCACGTCTCGACGCCCAGCATCTATTTTCGGTTCGCCGATCAGTTCGACACCAGAGAAGATGCTGCGCTTCCGTCGCCGGTCAACGCCTATGCCGCCAGCAAGCGCAGGGCAGAAGAGCTGGTCACAGGATCGGGCCTGCCGCACACCATTCTGCGCCCGCGCGGGCTTTACGGCAAAGGCGATACGGCCCTCCTGCCACGACTGATCCACGCCGCGCGGACAGGCCCGCTGCCGTTGCTGCGTGGCGGGCAGGCGGTGACCGACCTCACCTACATTGAAGACGCGGTCGATGCGGTCCTTGCCGTTCTCAATTCCCCCGGGGCAACGGACGGCGCGATCTACAATATTTCTGGCGGCGAGGCCTTGCCGCTCACCCACATGATCGAAAGTGCCGCGCGGCATGCGAATGTCACGGTGCGTTGGCGGCGGGTACCGTTGCCCCTCGCGCTTGGCGTCGCCAAGGCATCCGAAGCCGCGCACAGGGCTTTCGCGCCACAGCGGGAACCCCGCGCTACGGTCTATGGTGCCGGCGTACTCGCTTTCTCGAAAACGCTCGACATTTCAGCCATTTCGCGCGACACCGGCTGGCGCCCTGTGGTTCCGTTTGAAGAGGGTCTGGTTCGAACATTCGGCACGACATGAAAGCCCACTTCTTCATCAATTCCCGACTGTTCGCGCGCGGCAGGCTGACCGATAGCGGCGCCCCCTGGTCGAAGACGGTCATGCCCGTGCGGTTCGCGGTGCTGGAGCACCCCTCGCTTGGCCCGATCCTGGTCGACACGGGCGATGCGCCGCACATGATCGCCGAGAAATCGCCCGCGCTGCGCTTCTATTACGACGTGCTCAAGCCCGATCTCGGGGATGGCCACACGCCAAAATCCGCGCTGAGCGACCTTGGCCATACGCCGGCGGACCTGCATTCTGTCGTGCTGACCCACTACCATGCCGATCATATCGCCGGCCTGCCCGAGATCATGGATGCAGACCTGATTGGCGACCGGCACGCGCTGGCCCGCCTCAAGGCCATGTCCCGGCTCCGCCGGCTGCGTCATGCGGTGTTTCATCAACACCTTGAACCGCTGGCCAAAGGCGTTCGGGGGTTTGACGAAACACCGGCCGTTCGCAGCGAAACCGCGCTCGGTGACGGATTTGATATTCTGGGAGATCAGAGCCTGTTGGCCATTCCCCTGCCCGGCCATGGCCTGGGGCACCACGGTCTGATGTGGCGCGAGGCCGATCGTCCCGTGCTCTATGCCGCCGACACGAGCTGGACCATGGCAGCCCTGATGAACGACAGCCTGCCGCTTCTCACCCGCGGCGCGATCTTCGCCCAGTCCCGCGCCGGGCGCGACAGCGAAGACCGGGTCCGCGCTTTCATTGCCGAAGGCGGGTTGGTGCATTTGTGCCACGACGAAAAATCGAGCGACGACATCGCCCGTTAGCCGGAAGGCCAGCCTAGCTCCCTGAAGGTCTCAGCGGTTGATAGCGCATGCGCGAATAGCCTGCGGATACATCATCGGCCAGTTCCTCGATGAGGCGATGGAAGAAGTCACCTTCGACAAGGAGCCCGGCGATTGCGGCCTCAGCATCACCGTCATAAATGCGCAGCACTTCGGCTGCGGCCTCGCGCCAATCGCCATCCGTGCCGGGTGCGGAAACCAGGAGTGTGCCGCGGCCTGCGCCCGTCAGAGCAATACTGCAATCGCCATAGGCTTGCTTCGCCGCACCCATGGCGGCCCTGCCCACCATCTCGTCGGCACATCGGCACAAGATCGAGACTTCGCCATCCGGCGCGGTTCTGGTGACGGTGATCGGCATGGGTGTGAGATCGGCGGGTTCTGTCATGCCGTCATCGCTAGCACTAGAACAAAAACGGAACAAGTCGGTTTTGTCTGACCCTAGGTTCGACCATTTCGAACAAATCGGGCGGGAATTTTCGGTAACCCCGCCCGCCACTCACAAGTGCCGCGTCTTCAACAGGCGCCGTCAGTAGCCAATCGTGAAGATCTTGCCGGTGTGCTTCGGTTCTTCGATCTCGTCGACAAGCGCTGCAGCATAGTCCTCGGCCGAAATGAAGCTTTTGCCTTCCGCATCCGCGATCTGGATGGTCGTGCCGAGCCGATACCGGCCCGTCTTTTCACCGGGCTGGATCAACCCTGCCGGCGCGAAATAGGTCCATTCCCCGGCGCTGTTCATGGCGGCGCAACTCGCGAGCCGCATGCCGATGACCTCGGCTTTGTAAGCGTCCGGCACCACGGCTGCGACCGGCGTACCATCTTCGAGATTGAGAGTGCCCGAGCCGCCGACGATCACCAGCCGCTTGCCGGCCTTCTCGGCCCCGGTCACCGCGCCCCCCACATTCGCCTGCGCCTCGCTGACAGGATCCCCCGTCGAACGCGGGCTTGCAGCAGCCACCACTACATCGACATCGGCGGAAGCCGCCGCAACGGCATCGCTGTCTGTGATATCGAGCTTGATCGGGGTAACACCCTCCCGCGCCTCGATTTTGTCGGGGTTCCGGCTGGCGGCCACGACACTGTGGCCGCGCTCGAGCACTTCGTCGAGAACCCGCGACCCGATCATGCCTGTCGCACCGATAATGAGAATTTTCATGCCTGCTCCTGCTTATTTTTCGTAACTATGTGATGTAAGGTGCGTGGAACATGACCATCCCGGCCGGGTCGCGAAAGGCGTTTCGGTCGTCACATAGTTATTCGGGAGTAACCCAGACATGGCCAACCGCACCGGCGGAGACCGCAATTACGACTGCCCCGTTCGCGACATTCTCGATCGGATCGGCGACGCCTGGAGCGTCCTGGTGATTCTCGAACTGGCGCGCGGCCCCTGCCGGTTCAATGCCTTGTGCCGCGTGATCGACGGCATCTCCCAGCGCATGCTGGCAGTCACGCTCAGGCGCCTTGAACGCGACGGCTTTGTCAGCCGCAATGTGCTGCCCGTCGCCCCGCCCCAGGTCGAATACGCCCTCACGGACCTAGGCTGGTCGCTCAAATCGCAATTGTCCGGACTTTACGAATGGGCCGACAATCACCAACCTGCCATCCGCCAGGCACGCGAGCGCTATGACGATCTCGCCGACGCGTAATCGCAAGCGGGGGCAAGAGTTGAATGTCGGCATTTCGGCAATTTCCAGGCGTCCACGTTCCGTTGGACGGACGCCCAAGCGTGAGTGTCACCGAGAACTATATCTCGCTGCAGGACTGCAAAGTGGTCCTCCCGCATCCCAGAGAACGGATACGCCCGCTTTTGCCACGCAAAGAGCTGTTAATGTGGTGGCTCTGTTCGGCCGGAATCCTGATCCTCGCTGTCCCAACGAGCGGCGAATCCTTTTCGCGCTCACTGCAATATCCGTTTACCGCCGCCATCGTCCCTGCAGTTCTCCTGTTCGGGCTTTTCAACCTCGCTGTCTACATGATCCCGATCTACCGGCGCCATGCAGCGCCGTTCTATCTCGACCGGGATGTGATCGCGGAGCCGGTCGGGCATCGCCACACACTTCACTATTGGGATGAACTGACAAACATCGGCCTTGCCTACGAAAGGGGTCCCAACCCCATGCTGACACTCGAGTTTGACGACAAATCACACCGTGCTGTTTTGCTCCCCGAGCTCACCGAATCGGAACTGTTAGAATTCCGCGATATCATTGCTGCGGTCAGGAGCGAGCGGGGTTTGCCATCACCGCCCAAGAAGGCCGCCTCTGAAGCCGGGAACACAGGAAAACACGATGGGTGATCTGGTGATCGTGGCCTACAAACCCAAACCGGGAAAGGTCGAGGAGCTTCTGGCGCTTTCGCGCGCCCATGTGCCGATCCTGCGGGCATTGGGCTTGGCGACCGACCGCACGCCGATTATCGCACAGGCCGCAGACGGAACGGTGGTCGAAATCTTCGAATGGGCGGATGGCGCCATTGCCACGGCACACGAGTTACCCGAAGTCCAGGCCATGTGGGGCCGCTACGCGGAGGTGAGCGACTACATCCCGATTGCCGACTTGCCGGAGGCGACTGAAGTCTTCTCGCAATTCGCACCGGTCCACAGCCATTGATGTGCACTTCGGCCCGTCGAGGAAGCCCTCGCCGGCCCTGCAAAACCATCAAGATTTTCGAGGGGATTTGCCACTCGAGCGCAGCTCTCCAAGCTTTCGAACCTCAATTCGGTCCACTGGACCGAACGGGCGCCGGAGGCGCCGGTTCGAAATGGTGCGGTCGAGAAGACTCGAACTTCCACGGGTTTTACCCCACAGCGACCTCAACGCTGCGCGTCTACCAATTCCGCCACGACCGCACGTGATGGAGGCGTCCGAAGCGATCCGCTCCGGAGCGCGCTTGCTCTATCAAATGAATTGACGGCGCTCAAGCGCTCAATGCGAGAAAAGTGAGCCGCGCTCAAACTTTCTTGTGCGCCTTCTCCACCACCTCGACGGAAAGGTGCCCATCATCGATCTTCACTTCGCCAAAGGCCACAAGCGTCTTGTTGGCATAGATCTTCATGAGATCGGTTTCGATCGCATCGAGTTCGATGACCGCGCCACGCCCCATCCGCAAAAGGTGATGGATAGGCATGGTCGTCGCCCCCAGCTCGACGGTAATGTCCACCTCGATCGAATCGAATGTGCTCATGAAGCGCCTTTCAAAACTCCACCCGCTGTCCCATATGGTGAATCGCGCGGGGATAACCGCTTCACAATCGGTTATCCTTGGTTAGGGAAAAGTTAAGATGGATACCACTTCCGTGCCGAAACAGGATCGAACGCCGCTTCTCGCCGGTGACGGGGTGACTCCGGCCCGCTGGGAGATCGCTTCGGCCCCGGTCGACTACCCTTACGCCCTTGACGAAATGCAGGCCCATGCGGCCGCCATTGCGCGCGGTGAAGCGGGCGAACGCATCTGGCTCCTCGAGCATCCGGCCCTGTTCACCGCAGGCACCTCCGCCAAGCCCGAGGACCTGCTCGACGCCAACGCCCTGCCCGTTTTCAAGACCGGTCGTGGCGGCCAGTACACCTATCATGGCCCCGGCCAGCGCATTGCCTATGTCATGCTGGACCTGAGGACGCGCGGTCGTGACATCCGGGCGCTCGTCAACGGCCTCGAACAATGGGTGATCGACACGCTTGAACGCTTCAACATCAAGGGCGAGCGCCGCGAAGGCGCCATTGGTGTCTGGGTCAAACGCCCCGAAAAGGGCCCGCAGCGCTATGACAAGATTTCAGCGATTGGTGTCCGGGTCAGCCGCTGGGTCAGCTATCACGGCATCTCACTAAACGTGTCGCCCGACCTTTCCCACTATGCCGGTATCGTGCCTTGCGGCATTGCCGATCAGGACGTGACGAGCTTCGAAGATCTCGGTCAGATCGTCTCCATGGAGGAAGTCGATATCGCACTGCGCGAATGTTTCGAGCCGATTTTCGGCCCCGTTTCGGCCCGGTAACGCGGGCGTCATACCGATAAACCTTTAAAGTCACGGCCTGAAACGATAGGGTTTTCAACGGATCAGGACCGAAATTCCGACAAAGGGCGGACGCATCATGACCCCGGACGATCTCAAGAAACTCTCGACCAGCCCCACACTGTTCAACCTCGACCGGTTGATCGGCCCGCGCATCATCAAGCTGTTTTATCTGCTTGGACTGGGTGCCATCGTGCTTTGGGCAGTCTCTCATCTGTTCGCCACTTTCGGCACCTCGTTCGGCGCCGGGCTCTGGGGGCTTCTGGAAATCGCAGTTTTCGGCCTGCTCGCCTTCGTGGTGTTGCGCTTGGTCTGTGAAGGCCTGATCGTGTTCTTCAGGGCCAATGCCAAGGTCCTGGACGCAGAGACCGTACAGCCTCAACCGCAGACCAGCATTTTTGATGACGTGCGCGATGCGCTTGAAGAACTGGCCGAGGAGGAAGAGGAACCGGCGCAAATCCCGGACAATTCGTCCAAACCGGCCGCCAGGACTGCAGCGAAACCTGCAAGCCGCGCCAGCGCTGCCAAAACCTCTGCCCGGAGCACTGCCAAGACCGCAACGCGCGCCAAAACCAGCCCGGCGGCAAAGGGCCCGGCGAAGGCAAGCGGGTCATCCGCGCCAAAGGCCCCGGCCAAGCGTGGCCCGGCGAGCAAATCCGGCACCGCCCGCAAGACCTCAACGGCCCGGAAATCAAGCCCTTCGGATAAGGCATAGCAGCCCGGCGCCGGCCATTCGCCCATTGACCTTTGCGGCCAAAAGAGTAGAACGGCGCCTCAATCCGGACCGACAGAGACGCGAATGTCCAGCACCCCCACGATCGGGCTTGTCAGCCTCGGCTGCCCCAAGGCCTTGGTCGATTCCGAACGCATCCTGACGACGCTCCGCGCTCAGGGGTACAATTTCTCACCCAGCTATGACGGTGCCGACCTCGTCATCGTCAATACCTGCGGCTTTCTCGACAGCGCCAAGGCGGAAAGCCTCGACGCGATCGGCGAAGCGCTGAGCGAAAACGGCAAGGTCGTCGTCACCGGGTGCCTGGGCAATGAGGAAGAACTCATCCGCGGTGCCCATCCCAAGGTGCTCGCCGTCACCGGCCCGCAGCAATACGAAGCCGTTGTTGAGGCCGTGCATGAGAGCCTGCCGCCGGTCCCCAAGCCGTTTGAAGACCTGGTGCCGCCCCAGGGGCTCAAGCTGACCCCGCGCCATTACGCCTATCTCAAGATTTCCGAGGGCTGCTCGAACCGCTGTTCGTTCTGCATCATCCCCTCGATCCGCGGCGACCTGGTCTCACGCCCGGCCGCCAGCGTGCTTTACGAGGCGGAACGCCTGGTCAAGGCCGGGGTCAAGGAGATCATGGTGATCTCCCAGGACACTTCGGCCTATGGCCAGGACATCAAATACGCGACCTCCCCCTATCACGGGCGTCAGGTGAAGGCGAAGTTCCTTGATCTGTGCGAGGAAATGGGCGAACTCGATGCCTGGGTGCGCCTGCACTATGTCTATCCCTATCCGCATGTTGACGCGGCCATCGAGCTGATGGCGGACGGCAAGATCCTGCCCTATCTCGACATTCCCTTCCAGCACGCCTCTCCGACGGTTCTCAAGGCCATGCGGCGCCCTGCGAACCAGGAAAAGACACTCGACCGGGTCAAGGCCTGGCGTCAGACCTGCCCGGATCTCGCCATCCGCTCGACTTTCATCGTCGGCTTCCCCGGCGAGACCGAGGCCGATTTCGAAATGCTGCTCGACTGGCTCGAGGAAGCAGAGATCGACCGCGTCGGCGCTTTCGAATACGAGCCGGTTTCCGGCGCCAGATCCAACGAGATCGAGGGCCAGGTGCCCGCCGAGGTCAAAGCCGAGCGTTACGGCCGCCTGATGGAAAAAGCACAGGCCATCAGCGCCCGTCTTCTCGCGCGCAAGGTCGGCCGCGAGATCGAGGTTCTGGTCGACGACGTCCGCCCCGAGGAATCGGTGGTGATCGGCCGCAGCAAATGGGATGCGCCGGATATCGATGGCCAGGTGATCGTCGCGCACGCTGACGGCATCAAACCAGGCGACCTGATTACCGTCACCGTCACCGGCTCGGACGAATACGATCTCTACGCGACGGCCGGATCTGCCCAGTGACCCATCGTTCCTACACCCTCCGGCTGCCCGCGGGCGAACTCCGGCTGGGTGATGAACCGGTTGTGATGGGCATCCTCAACACAACCCCTGACAGCTTTTCGGACGGCGGGGACAATTTCAGCCTTGAGGATGCCCTCTCGAGTGCCGAACGCATGAAGGCCGAAGGCGCCGCGATCCTCGATGTGGGGGGTGAAAGCACCCGCCCGGGCGCCGAGGAAGTCACCGCCCAGCAGGAACTCGACCGGGTGATGCCGGTACTCGATGCCCTGCGGGAAACGAACTACGGCCTGCCCATATCCATCGACACTTATAAGGCCATCGTTGCCGATCAGGCGATTGAGGCTGGCGCGGTCATTGTCAATGATGTCTGTGGATTTCAGCGCGATCCCGAAATCGCCGACGTGGCAGCTGCTGCCGACGTGCCCGTCATCGCCATGCACTGGGATCTGAAGCGCGACCGCGACAAGGATCTGATCACCGAAATGGCCCGCTATTTCGATCAGACCCTGATGATCGCGGACAAGGCCGGTATCCCGAAGGACCGGATCGTGCTCGACCCGGGTTTTGGTTTTGGCAAGACCTTTGAAGAGAACTATGTCCTTCTCAACCGGCTCGATGAACTGCTCTCGCTTGGCTTTCCGATGTTGATCGGAACCTCTCGAAAATCCATGTTGGGCAAATTGCTGGGCGTACCGCCAAAGGACCGGCTGGCTGCGACTGTGGCTACTTCGGTACTTGCCTATCTCAAGGGCGGCCATATCTTCCGGGTGCACGATGTGCGAGCCAATCTTGATGGACTCGCCGTGGCCCGGGCAACCCGCTATGGCGCTCCACCGCCACTGGAGGTCTGATGGCACAGGCAGACAAGATCATCCTCTCGGACCTGGCCTTTTATGGCTATCACGGCGTCATGCTGGAGGAGAACAGCCTCGGCCAGCGCTTCCGGCTCGACATCGAATGCGGTGTCGATCTGTCTACCGCCTGCCAGAGCGATGACGTCAACCAGACGATTTCCTATGTCGACATCTTCAGCGTCATCCAGACCGCATTCGAAGAGAGACGTTTCAAGCTGATCGAGGCGTTGGCCCAGCATATTGCCGACCGCCTGTTTGACTCGTTCGAGCATTTCGAATGGGTCCGCATCCGCGTACGCAAACCCGAAGCCCCGATTCCAGTCGTTGTCGGCGAATTCGCCATCGAAATTTTCCGCGAGAGGACCAACCGCTAATATGACCCGCGCCATTCTGGCCCTGGGCGCCAATATCGGCGACCCGCTCACCCAGCTCAAGAAAGCCTGTGCCAGCCTCGATGCCCATCCGGACATCCACGTGATCCGGCGTTCCAAGGTCATTGAAACAGCACCCTGGGGGAAGACCGACCAGCCGAAATTCTACAATATGGCCGTCGAGATCCACACGGCCCTGACCGCGCATGATCTCCTCGATGCCTGTCTGATGGTTGAAAAGGCCATGGGGCGTGAGCGTGACGAAAAATGGGGGCCGCGGCTGATCGATATCGACATCGTCACCTATGGCCACAAGCAGACCCGGTCAGACCGGCTCACCCTGCCCCATGAGCACGCCCATGAGCGCGCCTTTGTGCTCGATCCGGTACGTGAGATCGCTCCGGATATGGCCGACTGGATCGTGGAAGTCGCTGGGGCTCAGTCCGAAGCCTCGACATAACCCAGGATATCGAGCGCGGCGTCATAGTCTTCACGCCGCTTCGACCTGCGCGCAGCGGCTTCGCTGTCCTCTCCCCATTGGGAGATGTTGAAGTCCTCATCGACATGCGCGGCGGCCCACGCTGCATCACGCTCGAACAAATCGTGCGCGAGCCCCAGCGAAAGCACCGCCGAACCTGTGATGGCTGTGATCGAGGTGACGGCCATCAGCGAGAACACACCGAATCCCTCGGTCAGCCTGTCGACACGGGTCAGAGTTTCCTCCGACTGCTGCTGGTGCATGATGCCGGTCGTCGCCACGAACCTGATATCGAACCGGCGCGCGAAATCGGCAAGCGCCTTGTCCCAGTGTTCTGCCTGGCGCTCGACCAGCGAATCCGGACCATCGGCACGGTAAAGCAGCAGGTCGGTGCCCGCATATTTGACGATCTCGGCCCGAAGTGCCGGTATGACCTGCTCCCCGGATTCAACGCTGGTGTTTACGAGACGGGTAAAGGGCATCAACGCCGGATCGATGAACTCGCCTTGCGAGCCCCATTCGCCGGCCACCTTCTCGGCCAGCGCCTTTGAGGGCATCTCGACCGTGGCGCGGCCCGGTGTCTTGATAGGCTTGCCATCGAGCAGAACGCGGAAGAGCCCGCCCTCGCCTTCAGCCACATCCGCCGTTTTGTAGAACCGCTTGGGCAACTGCCGCTGGGCATGTTTTTGGGCCCGGCCATAGCCGTCGTCACGGTGGGCATGGGCATCTTCAAGAAATTCACGCATGGGGCGTGTCCAACACGGTCTCGAGCGCTTCGTCAAGCTGCTCGTAATTGTCGATGACAAGGTTTGCACCCGCATCAATCAGCGACTGCCGGTCGTGATAGCCCCAGCTCACCCCGATCGCCTTGCCGCCAGCGGCCCGCGCCAATTCCATGTCAAAGCTGGTATCACCAACCATGACCGCGCGGGATTCATCGATTCCCGTCTCCGCCATGGCCGTCAGCATCATCCCCGGGTGTGGCTTCGACGGGTTATTGTCCGGCGTCTGGAACGTAACAAAATGATCGGTCAGATCATGCAGGCCCAGAATGCGCTTGAGCCCGCGCAAATTCTTGCCTGTCGCCACACCCAACAGCGTCGTCTCATGCCCCGCCAGCCGCAGGATGGCCTCCGAGGCCCCCGGATAGAGCGGCTCGTTGATTAGACCCCTGGAGACGTAATCAAGCGTATGCGCGCGGTAGTGGTCTGCAACGATCTTGGCATCCGCCTCATTGAGCCCCGCAAGGGACGCCATCGCGGTTTCGAGCGAAAGCCCCACCGTACGCCGGATTGCGTCGGGGGTCGGCACGGTCAGCCCATGGGTCGTGAACGCCTCCCCCATCAACTGAACGATGATATCGGCACTGTCGACCAGCGTCCCGTCAACATCGAAAACAACCAGCCTCATGCCTCGACCTCTTCTTCCGGGTCGGTCTCGCGCACATCGTAGCGGCTGGCGTCAAACCCCAGCAGATCGAAGGTTTTCTGCATATGCGGAGGCAGCGGCGCCGAGATGTCGAGCCGCTTGCCGCTGGGCAGCGGCAGGCTCAGCCGCCGGGCATGCAGGTGCAGGCCCTTGCCGACTTCCTCGGCGGGCTCCCAGTTCTCGATGTTGAAATAGCGCGGATCGTTGAGGATCGGCGTACCAAGCTGCGCCATGTGAACGCGGAGCTGGTGGGTACGGCCCGTGACAGGCTTGAGGGATACCCAGCCATACTGCCCCGCCGCATCGTCGATCACCGAGTAATAGCTGATGGAATGCTGCGCGCCGTCGACGCCCTGATCGACAACCTGCATCTGCTCGCCATCCTCGGTCGCCTGCCGGGCCAGAAAGCACGACAAACGCCCCTGTTTGGGCTGCGGCACATGGGCGGTGATCGCCCAATAGATCTTGCGTGCCGACCGCGAGCGAAAAACCTTGCCGAAATGGCTGGCGGCCGAGCGGGTCTTGGCCACCAACAGACACCCGGAGGTATCCCGGTCGAGCCTGTGCACCAGTCTCGGTTTCTCACCTTTATCGTTAGGAAGTGCAGCTAACATACCGTCAAGATGACGCTTTGTGCCAGAACCACCTTGCACCGCCAGCCCGTGCGGCTTGTTGAACACATAGATGTCCTTGTCCTCATAGAGGATGAGATCGCGCAGAAACGCGGCGTCCTTCGGGTTGGCATCGCGGGGCGGTTTGTTCTCGGCCGGTGCAATTGGCGGCACGCGCACGATCTGCCCCGAACTCAGCCGCGTGGCGGCCTTGGCACGCCCCTTGTCGACCCGCACCTGCCCCGTGCGAATGAGCTTCTGAAGCCTTGAAAACGGGAGGTCCGGGTAGTTGGCGGCGAACCAGCGGTCGAGCCGCATGCCGTCTTCCTGTCGCGAGACCGTTCGGTGCTGAACCCCGCTCATGCCGCCCCCAACCGCATGATCCAAAGACCGATAAACAGCGCAATAATCGAGGCCAGAACGGAGGCCAGAACGTAAGCCAGGGCATTCATGCCTTGTCCCCGCTCCATCAGGGTGACCGCATCAAGCGAAAAAGCGGAAAAGGTCGTGAAGCCGCCGAGCAGGCCCGTGGCGATGAAAAGCTGCGCTTCACGTCCCCATTCCGGTGTCAGTCGTGCCAACCCGCCGACCAGCAGCCCCATGGCGAGCGAGCCGAGGATATTGACGATGAGGGTGGCATAGGGAAAGCCGGAATAGCCGGCGCGCATCACCAGGACGCTGGCGCCATAACGCCCCATGGCGCCAAGGGCGCCGCCCGCGCCGACCAGCAGGAAGCCTTGCATGAACCAAACCTTTGACCGTGTGAGGCCTAGCTTTTGCCTGTTGTCTTGGCCGAACGCAAGCGCGCAAAATAGTCGAGCCGCTTGCGCAGCTCGCGCTCAAAACCGCGATCGACCGGTGAATAGAATTCCTGGCGCCCCAACTGCTCGGGGAAATACTCCTGCCCGGAAAAGCCCTCCGGCGTGTCGTGATCGTAGATATAGCCCTCCCCATACCCTTCCTGCTTCATCAGCTTGGTCGGGGCGTTGAGAATGGCATTGGGCGGGGTCGGTGACCCACCATCCCGCGCCAGCCGCTCTGCGGCCTTCATGGCGGTGTAGACGGCATTCGATTTCGGCGCGGTTGCCAGATAAACGGTCGCCTGCGCAAGCGCCAGCTCGCCTTCGGGTGTGCCCAGCATGTGATAGGCATCGCGGGCGGCAATCGTCTGTGGCAGCGCTTGCGGATCTGCAAGCCCGATATCCTCGACAGCCATGCGAATGAGCCGCCGGGCCAGGAACATCGGGTCCTCGCCTGCCGCCAGCATCCGCGCGAGATAATAGAGCGCCGCATCCGGGTCCGACCCGCGCACGCATTTATGCAGCGCGGATATGAGGTTGTAATGCCCGTCCTGTGCCTTGTCGTAGATCGGGGCGCGGCGCTGCACGAGCGCCTCCAGCCCCGCCGGATCGAGAATGTCTTCCCCGGCGCCGGCATAGACTTCCTCGCACAGCCCCAGCATGGCCCGCCCGTCGCCATCGGCCATCCTGACGAGGGCGGCCTTTGCATCCTCGTCCACAGGCAAGGGACGCCCCATCTCGGTCTCCGCACGGGCAATCAGTGCAGTGAGACCGGCCTCATCGAGCGGTTTGAACTTGAGCACCTGCGCACGGGACAACAACGCGGCATTGAGCTCGAAGCTGGGGTTCTCTGTCGTTGCTCCGACCAGCACTACGGTGCCGTCTTCCATGACCGGCAGAAAGCTGTCCTGCTGGGCGCGGTTGAAGCGATGGATTTCATCGACGAACAACATGGTGCGCCCGCCCGTCGAGCGGTGTTGCCTCGCGCGTTCGAAGACCTTCTTGAGGTCCGCCACACCGGAAAAGACCGCAGAGATCTGCTCGAAGCGGTAGTCGGCGGCATCGGCCAACAGCCGCGCCACCGTGGTCTTGCCGCACCCCGGCGGGCCCCAGAGCACCAGCGAGCCGAGACGTCCGGAGGCGATCATGCGCCGAAGCGCACCATTGTCCCCAAGCAGATGCTCCTGACCCGTCACTTCGTCCAGCGTTGCCGGACGCAACCGGTCCGCAAGCGGCCGGTCAAGTCGGTCAGGCTGGGCGGGTGCGGCGGCATCTCCGAACAGATCGCTCATATCAACCGCCGATGAACCGGCGGATGATCGAATTGCCGCGCCTGACGGTCAGTCGCAGGCCGCGGGTGGCCGCATTCGCTGCCTCGACAAAGGTTTGGACATCGTCGATCTGTGCGCCATTGAGCTCAAGGATCACATCGCCAGGCCTTAGACCCAGGGCCTGGGCCGGCGAATTGCGCTCTACCCGCGTGATGACCACGCCCCGCGGCTCACCATTCATGCCCAGATCAGCCATGATTTCTGCGGTAAGGACCGTCGCGGCAGCGCCGGCAAAACGGCTCGAACCCGAGATAGCGACCTCTGTGGGTTCCGGCTCCTCCGGCTGCGCCACCAAAGGCACCGAAACGGTGAAGTAAACGCCATCCCGCATGACCTCGAGCCGGGCGGTCTCGCCCACCAGCTTGGTGGCCAGCCGATAGCCGAACGCGCCTTCATCCTGCAGGGGCACATCATCGAAGGCGACGATCACATCGCCTGGCTGCAGCCCGGCCTGCTCTGCCGGACCATCAGGCTCCAACTCGACGACCAATGCACCGTGCGGGGTGTCGAGCCCGAGGCTGTCCGCGATATCGCTGGTGATACCCTGCAGCGTGACGCCGACAAACGGCCGTTCGATCTCGCCACCCGTCGCGCTGGCATTGGCGATGAACCGCGCCATATTGGCCGGAATGGCAAAACCGATGCCGTTGGAGCCGCCCGAGCGTGTGAAGATCGCCGTGTTGATGCCGACAAGCTTGCCGTTCATGTCGACAAGTGCGCCCCCGGAGTTGCCCGGATTGATGGCTGCGTCGGTCTGAATGAAGAACTGATAGTCCGACACCCCGACACCCGTGCGGGCAAGCGCCGAGACAATGCCGCTCGTCACCGTCTGCCCCACCCCGAACGGATTGCCGATCGCAAGCACGAGGTCACCGACCTCGAGCATGTCGGAATCGGCGAATTCGAGCGCCGGGAATTCGCGGTCACCCGAATCGCGGATCTGCAGCACTGCCAGGTCCGTATCCGGATCGGCAAGCTTGAGATCGGTTTCGAATTCGCGGCCGTCAGCCAGAGAGATGCGGATATTTGTGGCGTCCTCGACCACATGATTGTTGGTCAGGATGAGCCCCGATCTATCGACGATCACCCCGGAACCCAGCGACTGGGTCGTGCGCGGCTGACGGCGGGAGAACGGACTGTTCTCGCCAAAGAAGCGTTCGAAGAACGGATCGTTGAACATCGGCGATTGCGACGCCTGGTTCTCGCGGATCGCATAGACATTGACGACCGCCGGAGCTGTCTGTTTGACAATCGGGGCGAAGCTGAGTTGGACTTCAGCCTGGGACTCGGGCACGCGCTCTTCAACCTGCGCACTGACCGGAGCCGCCCAGAGTGCGAACGCGAAAACGATCAGGGTGAGCCTATGCAATCTCATGGTCTGCCTCGGAAATTATCTGCTGCCGGTTTTGCGCAACCGACGGTGATTCAATGAATTTTAGGGCGCCGTTCAAATGGGGTCCAGCCATGCTGAAACCCCTTGGTGCCGCAGCAAAAATAGTCATTGTATGTGACCAAATTCGGCCATATACGTCGCGCCTCTTTGACCCCGGGGGAATGCCCAATGTCGACTGACCAGCCCGCCCGTTACCCCTCGACCGAAGCGGTAATTACCGCCGAGGCGCCGGACGTGCCGTCCTTTCTTTTCTCACACAATGAAGTCGCCAAATCAGCCGCTGCGTTCCGCGATGGCATCGATGCTTTGCTCACCTATGCGGTGAAGGCGAACCCGGCGACTTTTCTGCTTGAGGCCCTGCATCAGAACGGGGTCAAGGCCTTCGATGTGGCCTCGACCAACGAGATGGAAGTGCTGACCTCGGTTATCCCCGATGCGGTCATGCACTACAACAACCCGATCCGCACCCGCCGCGAAATCGAGACCGCCTACCATCAGTATGGTGTGCGCTCCTATGTTGTCGATCATGCTGACGAACTCAAGCAGCTGGCCGAGACCATCCCGGCATCCAAGGACGTGGAGATCACCATCCGCTTCAAGGCGGGCCGCACTCGCCGCGCTTATGATTTCGGCACCAAGTTCGGCATTCTCGAGGCCGGCGCCATCGAGCTGGCAGCCGAAGCCAAACGCCTCGGGTTTTCGGTCGGGCTCTGCTTCCATGTCGGGTCGCAATGCGAGGAGGACTATGCCTATGTGCGTCACATCGCCTGCGCCTCCCGCATTGCAAAGGCAGCCAAGCTCGATCTGACCCGTCTCAATGTCGGCGGCGGCTTCCCCGCCCGCTACCCGTCGAGCGCCGCTCCCCCGCTTTCGCGCTATTTCGAATCCATCAACGGCGCGGTGAAATCGAATTTCGGCGACAGCAAGCCGCCGCTGATCATGGAGCCGGGCCGCCGGCTCGCGGCCTCCTCGACCTCGGTCCTCTTGCGCGTCAAGCATCAGCGCAATGGCATGTCGATCTATCTCAATGACGGCGTCTACGGCGCATTGATGGAAGTGAAGTTCATGCCGATCCTGCCGCCCGTCCGGGTCTGGCGTGATGGCAAGGTTGTCCAGGGCGAGGTCTCGGCTTTCACCGTCTTCGGTCCGACCTGCGACAGCTATGACAGCCTGCCGCGCCCCTTCCCGCTGCCGGAGGCAATCCGCGAGGACGACTGGGTCGAATTCGGCCAGATGGGTGCCTATTCGCAGGCATCGACCACCAGCTTCAACGGCTTTGCGACCCGCAACACCTATTTCGTCGACGAGATTCTCGTCTGATCCTACAGGGGGAGGACCTCACAAGGAGCGCCTGATTCCCCGACCAGGTCTGACAAGAGCAAGTGGGTTGGGCATCGCGCGTGCCCAACTCGCCACCGTCACCACCCGACTTGTTCGGGTGGTCCATCTGGCTTCCTCCCATGGATCACCCGGCTGAACCGGGTGATGATGGCGGAGTGTGTTGGAACGTCGAGACACAATCTCCAGCCTCATCCTGAGGCGGGAGCGCCACTGGCGCGACCCTCGAAGGGTGAGGCGGGACCAGCAATCTCTCCAGCGGAGAGATTGCCCGCTCAACGCCCGTAGAGCTGTGCTCGAAGTGCCGGAGGGCCACTGAGCCGCCCTCGCCCTTCGAGGCTCCGCTCCGCTTCGCACCTCAGGGTGAGGGCGTAGGCGGTTGCTCATTTGCGTGCTACCCCGGATGATTTTGCCTCGCCCGGCGGGCTGGCCGGGAATGCCGGTATGGGGCGGGGGAGCCTGCCGGCCTTGCTCCGCAACAAGCACTGGTCGGCCAGCGTAACAACAAAAAAAGGCGGTGCCATTGGCACCGCCCTTTTCAATTCGGTCGTGAAGCCCGGCCTTATGCGGCGTCGGCTTCTTCCTCGCGCGCGTCGGCGGTCGGGCCGGAATCGACACCCTTGGCAGCCGGATCGCGGTCAACGAGCTCGATCACGGCGATCGGCGCATTGTCGCCGTGGCGGAAACCAGCCTTCATGATCCGGCAATAGCCACCCGGACGGTCCTGGTAACGCGGGCCGAGGGTTTCGAACAGCTTGTGGACCATGGCTTCGTCGCGCATGCGCGCAACGGCCTGACGGCGCGCATGAAGATCGCCGCGCTTGGCCAGCGTGATAAGCTTTTCGACGACCGGACGCAGTTCCTTGGCCTTGGGCAAGGTGGTCACGATCTGCTCGTGTTTGATCAGCGAAGCGGCCATGTTCGCGAACATCGCCTTGCGATGGCTCGCCGTCCGGTTCAGCTTGCGCCCTGCTTTGCGGTGACGCATCTCTTAACTCCTGTCAGTCCTCTAAGGCATCCGGAATTGACTATGTGCAATCCCGATGCCCTCAACCTTCGTTAATCGCGCGCCCGAACCGAAAAACCGCTTCGCACTTTTCCTGGACACGCTCCGCCTGGCGCTCGAGATCAGTAGTGATCTTCGTAGCGCTTGGCGAGTTCCTCAATATTCTCAGGCGGCCAGCTGGACACATCCATGCCCAGGTGCAGACCCATCTGCGCCAGCACTTCCTTGATCTCGTTCAGCGACTTGCGGCCGAAGTTCGGCGTGCGAAGCATTTCCGCCTCGGTCTTCTGGATCAGGTCGCCGATATAAACGATGTTGTCGTTCTTCAGGCAGTTTGCCGAGCGAACCGAAAGCTCGAGCTCGTCGACCTTCTTGAGCAACGCCGGGTTGAAGGCGAGCTCCGGGGTCGATTCCTCGATCGCTTCCTTCTCGGGTTCCTCGAAGTTGACGAACACCGTCAGCTGGTCCTGGACGATACGCGCAGCAAACGCCACAGCGTCTTCCGGGGTGATCGAACCATCGGTTTCAACCGTAAGCGACAGCTTGTCATAATCGAGAACCTGGCCCTCACGGGTGTTCTCGACCTTGTAAGACACGCGCTTGACCGGCGAATACAGCGCATCGACCGGGATATAGCCGATCGGTGCGTCTTCAGGCCGGTTGCGGTCAGCCGGGACATAGCCCTTGCCGACATCGACGGTGAATTCCATGTTCAGCTCGGCACCATCATCGAGATGGCACAGAACAAGATCAGGATTGAGGATCTCGATATCGCCGGAAACCGCGATATCGCCGGCGAGCACAGTGCCCGGGCCCTGCTTGGTGAGGCTGAGACGCTTCGGACCGTCGCCACCCATCTTGATGGCGATTTCCTTGATGTTGAGGACCATGTCGGTCACGTCCTCACGCACCCCGGCGACCGAAGAAAACTCATGCAGAACACCGTCGATCTGCACCGCGGTCACGGCCGCGCCCTGCAGCGACGACAGCAGCACACGGCGCAACGCGTTGCCCAGGGTCAGGCCATAGCCGCGTTCCAGCGGCTCGGCGACGATCGAGGCCAAGCGCGACGGATCGCTGCCCGGTACAATGTCCAGCTTCGTCGGCTTGATCAGCTCCTGCCAGTTTTTCTGGATCATTATGGATTAAGCCCTTTCAAAAACGCGGCACTTGAAGCCGCTTGCCGCATAGAATTCGAAGCCGCCCCCGATTTGCCGGGAGCGGCAGCCAAAGGCGCGAATCAGACCCGGCGCTTCTTGCGCGGGCGGCAACCGTTGTGCGGGATCGACGTGACATCCCGGATGCTGGTCACGGTGAAACCAGCGGCCTGCAGTGCGCGCAATGCGGATTCGCGCCCCGAACCCGGGCCGCGCACTTCGACCTCGAGGGTCTTCATGCCATGATCCTGCGCCTTCTTGGCGGCGTCTTCAGCCGCAACCTGCGCCGCATAAGGGGTCGACTTGCGCGAACCCTTGAAGCCCATCGTGCCGGCGGAGGACCACGAAATCGTGTTGCCCTGCACATCGGTGATGGTGATCATGGTGTTGTTGAAGGTGGCGTTCACATGCGCAACGCCGGACGAAATATTCTTGCGTTCCTTACGGCGAACGCGTGCAGCTTCTCTAGCCATTCAATCCTCTGATCGATCTCAACACCGCCATTTCGGCAGGCGGCTCCACCGAAGTCCCGGCCCGAACCCCGGGCCGAAACTCATTATTTCTTCTTGCCGGCGATCGGCTTGGCCGGACCCTTGCGGGTACGGGCATTGGTGTGGGTGCGCTGACCACGGACCGGCAGGCCACGGCGATGCCGCAGGCCACGATAGTTCCCCAGGTCCATGAGGCGCTTGATGTTCATCGCCACACTACGGCGCAGATCGCCTTCAACCAGATAGTCGCGGTCGATGGTCTCACGGATCTGAATCACTTCAGCATCCGAAAGCTCATTGACGCGGCGTTCGCGCGGAATGTTGACCTTGTCGCAAATTTCCGACGCTTTTTTCGCCCCAATCCCGTGAATGTACTGAAGCGCGATTTCTACGCGCTTGTTCGTCGGGATGTTGACGCCAGCAATACGTGCCACGTCCGATCACTCCTCAGCTCTCGCGGGCACTGTTCTGGCCCGAATTAACGCAACAACAAAGGACCGGTCGCCGATCCCTTGTCGATTCAAGAGAACCAAGCCCAGTCCCTCACTATGCGTGTGACTGGCGGTTCATAAACGAGATGCGATGGCGAAGTCAACTGGCCGCCGCACCTAGAGTTCGATTTGTCAGGCGCCGAGCGCCGACCGGATCGCTGCCTTGACCTCATCGATCGACTGCATGCCGTCGACGGTCTTGAGCAATCCCTTCTCGCGGTAATAGGCCACGAGCGGCGCCGTGCTTTCTTCGTAGACATCAAGGCGCTTGCGCAGCACTTCCTCATTGTCGTCCGAACGGGCACCGCCGCTTTCCTGCGCCCGCTTGACGATGCGGTCGACAAGAATGTCGGCGTCGGCGCGAATCTCGACAACGGCGTCGAGGTTCATGTCCTTCTCGGCAAGCATGCCGTCAAGGGTTTCAGCCTGCGGAATGGTCCGCGGAAACCCGTCGAGCACGAAGCCATTCGACGCATCGGGGGCATCGAGCCGTTCGGAAACGATGCCGCACACGATCTCGTCCGAAACCAGATCCCCGCGGTCCATCACTTCCTTGGCGGCCAGCCCCAGCGGGGTCTCGGCCTTGATCGCGGCACGCAGCATGTCCCCGGTCGATAGATGGGCCAGCTTGAATTCCTGGATCAGGAAGTCGGCCTGGGTGCCCTTCCCGGCGCCCGGCGGTCCCAAAAGGATCAGTCTCATCGACGGCGTCCCCCGAGCCTTTGTTTCTTCACGAGCCCTTCATACTGCTGGGCAATCAGATGGCTTTGCACCTGCGATACGGTATCGAGCGTCACCGTCACCATGATGAGCAGCGACGTGCCGCCCAGGAAGGCCGAAACATTGAGGCTGCTCAACAGCACTTCCGGGATGAGCGCGACGATCATCAGATAGATCGCACCGATCACGGTGATGCGGGTCAGCACATAATCGATATGCTGGGCGGTGCGTTCACCCGGACGGATGCCGGGAATGAACCCGCCGGAACGCTTCAGATTGTCCGCCGTCTCGGTCGGGTTGAACACGATCGAGGTGTAGAAGAACGCGAAGAAGACGATCAGCGCACCGTAAAGGAACAGATAGAGCGGCTGGCCACGGCCGAGCAAGGCGGTCGTGAAAGTCAGCCAGCCCGGCGCCTGCCCCGAGGCGGCGAAGCTTGCAAACGTTGCCGGCAGCAACAGCAGCGAAGACGCGAAGATCACCGGGATAACACCCGAGGTGTTCAGCTTCAGCGGCAGATGCGAGGTGTCGCCCCCGAACATGCGGTTGCCCTGCTGTCGCTTTGGATACTGGATCAACAGCCGGCGCTGGGCGCGTTCGAAGAACACGATCACGCCAATGACCACAACGCCGAGCACCAGCAAAAGGAAGGCCATGAAGCCCGGCAGAGCACCGGTCTGGCTCAATTCCAGGGTCTGCACGACCGCGGTCGGCAGGCTCGCCACGATACCGGCGAAAATGATCAGCGAAATGCCGTTCCCTACCCCGCGCGCAGTCACCTGCTCGCCGAGCCACATCAGGAACATGGTCCCGCCCACCAGCGTAATGACGGTCGAGAGGCGGAAGAACCAGCCCGGATCGGTCACAACGCCGTCACTGGCCTCGAGACCCACGGCAATGCCATAGGCCTGCACCGCACAGAACGCCACGGCCAGATAGCGCGTGTACTGGTTCATCTTGCGGCGGCCCTGCTCACCTTCCTTCTTGAGCTGCTCAAGGGTCGGAATGGTGGTGGCAAGCACCTGGATCACGATCGAGGCCGTGATGTAGGGAATCAGGTTGAGGGCAAAGATCGCCATACGCTCGACGGCACCGCCGGCGAACATGTTGAACATGCCCAGAATACCCTGCTGCGCCTGGTCAAAGGTCGCCGCAAAAGCATCGGGATCGATCCCGGGAATGGGGATGAAGGTACCCAGCCGATAGACCAAAAGCGCACCCAGGGTGAACAGGATGCGCTGTTGGAGGTCTTTTGCCTTCGAAAAGGTCGAAAAGCTGAGATTGCGGGCGAGTTGTTCCGCTGCCGATGCCATAAGGAAACGTCCTGCGCTATTCCGCTAGAGGATTGGACTATTCGGCGTCGGCGGCCTTGCCGTCCACCGCCTCGACACGGCCACCGGCCGCCTCGATGGCTTCGATTGCGCCCTTGGACGCATGGGCGACCTTGAAGGACACCTTCTTGGCCGAGAAATCACCACCGGCCACGAGCCGCACGCCGTCCTTGGCGCGACGGATCACGCCCGACTTGACGAGTGCCTCGGCGTCGATGAAGCCCTTGGCATCCAGCTTGCCGGCGTCGATCGCCGCCTGGATACGGCTGAGCTTGACCGTGTTGTACTTCTTGCCGAACGGCGAGTTGAAGCCGCGCTTCGGCAGCCGCATGTGCAGCGGCATCTGCCCGCCTTCGAACCCCTTGATGGCGACGCCTGAACGGGACTTCTGACCCTTGACACCACGGCCACCGGTCTTGCCCTTGCCCGAACCGATACCACGGCCGACGCGCTTGCGATCGGGCGTGGCGCCACGGTTGTCTGCAATCTCATTCAATCGCATGACGTATTCCTTTACTTGCTCTCGTCGACGACGCGGACGAGGTGCGCAACCTTGTTGATCATGCCGCGGACCTGCGGCGTGTCTTGAAGCGTAGTGCGCTTGTGCATCTTGTTGAGCCCGAGCCCGATCAGGGTCGCACGCTGGTCAGCCGTACGGCGAATCGGGGAGCCAGTCTGCTCGATGGTTACGGTCTTGTCAGCCATGGTTCTACTCCGTCAAGCGTCCCGCCTTAGGCGTTCTCGCTGGCGTCCTGTTCGCGACGACGACCCTGGATGTCCGACACCTTGAGACCACGGCGAGCGGCCACCGAACGGGGGCTGTCGACGGTCTTGAGGGCATCGAAAGTCGCCCGGATCATGTTGTACGGGTTCGCGGAGCCCTGCGACTTGGCGACGATGTCGTGAATGCCCAGGGTCTCGAACACGGCGCGCATCGGGCCGCCGGCGATGATGCCGGTACCGGCCGGAGCCGCACGCAGGTGAACCTTGCCGGCGCCGTGGCGGCCCGACACGTCATGATGCAGCGTACGCGCTTCACGAAGTGGAACACGGATCATCTGGCGCTTGGCCTGCTCGGTTGCCTTGCGGATGGCCTCGGGCACTTCACGGGCCTTACCGTGACCAAACCCGACACGGCCCTTCTGATCGCCGACCACGACAAGCGCGGCAAAGCCGAAACGCCGGCCGCCCTTCACCACTTTGGCGACGCGGTTGATGTGCACCAGGCGGTCGACAAATTCGCTGTCGCGCTCTTGAACGTCTCTCATTGCTAAACCAGCTCTCTTCTCGAAATCTGTGTTTCGGCCCTAGAACTTCAGGCCGGCTTCGCGGGCTGCATCGGCCAGGGCCTTGACCCGGCCGTGATACAGATAGGATCCGCGATCAAAAATCACTTCGCTGACACCAGCCTTGACGGCCCGCTCGGCGACGAGCTTACCCACTTCGACCGCAGCCGACTGGTTGCTGCCATTCCCGACCTTGCCCTTGAGGTCCTTGTCGAGCGTGGAAGCCTGGGCCACCGTACGGCCCGACTTGTCGTCGATCACCTGGGCATAAATGTTCTTGTCGGAACGGAACACGCTCAACCGCGGACGGCCATTGGCACGCAGCCGAATGGAGCGGCGGACGCGAGCCTTGCGGCGTTCCATACCTTTATTGCTGTAGGCCATTTCCGGCGTCCTTACTTCTTCTTGCCTTCCTTGCGGAAGATATATTCGTCTGCGTAGCGAATGCCCTTGCCCTTGTAAGGCTCAGGCGGACGGAATTCGCGGATGTTGGCCGCGACCTGACCGACCAGCTGCTTGTCGATACCCGACACAACAACTTCGGTCTGCTGCGGCGCCGCGATCTCGATGCCTTCAGGCGGCTCGAACACCACGTCATGCGACAGGCCAAGTGCGAGCTTGAGGCTCGAACCCTGCATCTGCGCGCGGTAACCAACGCCGGTGATGGCCAGCTTTTTCTCAAAGCCATCCTTCACGCCGGTCACGATGTTCTGGACGAGGGTCCGGGACATGCCCCAGGCCGCACGTGCTTCATTCGATTCACCCAGCGGAGTGACGACCACGCCTTCATCGGTCTGTTCGACCTTGACGAGATCCACGAGCTCAACGCTCAACTCGCCCTTCGGGCCCTTTGCGGACACTGTCTGACCGTCGATGGTGACGGTCACTCCATCCACCGGTGCAATCGGCTTTTTGCCAATACGCGACATCTTATCTGCTTTCCCGGTTCAATCGTTTCGTTCTGCTCAATTCCCTGCCCTCGCCTTCTTAGAAGACCTGGCAGAGAACCTCGCCACCTACATTCTGCGACCGCGCTTCGTGGTCGGCCATGACACCCTTCGGGGTCGACAGGATCGACACACCGAGGCCGTTGGCGACCTGCGGAATGGATTTAACCGAGGCATAGACCCGGCGGCCCGGCTTGGAAACGCGCTTGATTTCGCGGATCACCGGCTCCTGGTCGTTATATTTCAGCTCGATATCCAACACGGCAGTCCCGTTCTCGAAATCCGTGCGCGAATAGCCGCGGATGAAGCCCTCGGACTTCAGCACGTCCAGCACACGGGCCCGGAGCTTGGAAGCCGGGGTCGACACGCTGGTCTTGTTCCGCATCTGTGCGTTGCGGATACGGGTCAGCATATCGCCAAGAGGATCAGTCAGATTCATCTCAATCGCTCCTTACCAGCTCGACTTGACCATACCGGGGACTTTCCCCTTGGAGCCAAGATCGCGCAGGGCCACACGGCTCATCTTCAGCTTGCGATAGAAACCGCGCGGACGCCCGGACACTTCGCACCGGTTGCGAATACGCACCGGCGAGGAATTGCGCGGAAGTTCGGCCAGCTTGAGCTGGGCCTGGAACCGCTCTTCCATCGACAGCGAGGAGTCCTTGGCAATTGCTTTGAGCGCAGCGCGCTTGCCGGCATACTGCTTGGCGAGCTTGCGACGGCGCTTGTTCTTCTCGATGGCGCTAACTTTAGCCATTGATAATCCCTTTCAAAGGTTCCTGTCCGCGCCGACTACTGGCGGAACGGGAAATTGAAGGCCCGAAGCAGCGCAAGCGCTTCCTCGTCGGTCGTGGCGGTGGTGCACACGATCACGTCGAGCCCCCAGATCTGGTCGACCTGGTCGTAATTGATTTCCGGGAACACGATGTGTTCCTTGATGCCCATGGCGAAATTGCCCCGGCCGTCAAAGCTCTTGGGATTGAGACCACGGAAGTCTCGCACGCGCGGCAGAGCAATGTTCACCAGACGATCCATGAATTCGTACATCCGGGTCTTGCGCAGGGTCACCTTGGCGCCAAGCGGCATGCCTTCGCGAACCTTGAAGCCGGCAATCGAATTGCGTGCATGGGTCACAACCGGCTTCTGACCGGCGATCTTCGCCAGGTCCTCAGCTGCAGAGCGCACCTTCTTGGTGTCGCTCACGGCATCGCCGACGCCCATATTGAGGACGATCTTCTCGAGCCGCGGCACCATCATCGGATTGCTGTAGTTGAACTGCTCGGTCAGCCCGGCACGAATGGTGTCGAGATACTGTGAGCGCAGGCGCGGAATATATGCCTCAGCCATCGATCACTTCTCCGGAACGTTTGGCGACGCGCTTCTTGGCGCCGTCCTTGACTTGAAAACCGACGCGGGTCGGCTTGTTTTCCTTGGGATCGGCCAGAGCGATATTCGACAGGTGGATCGGCGCTTCACGGGTGAAGATGCCGCCTTCCTGGTCAGCGGTCTGACGCTGATGCTTGCGCACCAGATTGATGCCCTGGACGACGGCACGGTTTTCGGACGGCAGAACCTGCAGGACCTGACCGGTCTTGCCCTTGTCTTTGCCTGTCAGAACGAAAACGCGATCGCCCTTTTTGATCTTCGCAGCCATGGTTACAGCACCTCCGGCGCGAGCGAGATGATCTTCATGTGGTTCTTGGCACGGAGTTCACGCGGTACCGGCCCGAAGATACGGGTGCCCACGGGCTCCTTGTTGGTGTTCACCAGAACCGCGGCGTTGCGGTCGAACCGGATCACGGTGCCATCGGGACGGCGAATATCTTTCGCAGTCCGCACGACGACAGCACGCATCACCTGGCCCTTCTTCACACGACCGCGCGGGATGGCTTCCTTGACCGACACCACGATGATGTCGCCCACGGACGCATATTTGCGCTTGGAGCCGCCCAGCACCTTGATGCACATAACACGACGTGCGCCGGAATTATCGGCCACATCGAGATTTGTTTGCATCTGAATCATGACTGATGCCTTTTCTCTTCGGGTCTGCCAGGCTCACCCCAACAGACCGAATTCCTTTATTCCCAGACAGTTACCGGTCAGTTAGCCGGAACGACTGTCCAACGCTTGTTTTTCGAGATCGGCGCGCATTCCTCGATCAGCACCGTATCGCCAATCTTCGCCGAATTCTCGGCGTCATGGGCCTGGTACTTCTTGGACCGCCGCACGGTCTTTTTCAGAAGCGGATGGGTGAAACGCCGTTCGACGCGCACCACAACCGTCTTGTCGTTTTTGTCGGAGACAACGGTCCCCTGCAAAACTCGCTTCGGCATTTGCGGAAACCCTTATTCGCTCGCTGCGCGTTTTTCGCGCAGAATGGTCTTGATGCGCGCGATATCGCGGCGCACCTGCCGCACCCGCGCGGAGTCTTCAAGCTGCTGGGTGGCACGCTGGAAGCGCAGATTGAACTGCTCCTTCTTCAGCGCGGTCAGTTCGTCGCCCAGCTCGTCGACCGTCTTGGTCCGTACGTCACTCGCCTTCATCGGTCCGCCTCTTAGTTCTCGATCCGCGTCACAACGCGGGTCTTCACGGGCAGCTTCATTGCCGCCAGACGCAGGGCTTCACGCGCGACATCGTCGGGAACACCGTCGATTTCGAACATGATCCGGCCCGGCTTCACTCTGGCCGCCCAATATTCCGGCGAGCCCTTACCCTTACCCATGCGGACTTCGGTCGGCTTCTTGGAAACCGGCACATCCGGGAAGATCCGGATCCACACGCGACCGGCACGCTTC
Source organism: Cucumibacter marinus DSM 18995 (assembly GCF_000429865.1). Taxonomy (GTDB): domain Bacteria; phylum Pseudomonadota; class Alphaproteobacteria; order Rhizobiales; family Devosiaceae; genus Cucumibacter; species Cucumibacter marinus. Next base: position 4,582 of record NZ_AUCR01000001.1, on the reverse strand, counting down.
ATGTGACGGGTCATCGCGCGGCGAGCCGCCTCGATCTGACGGGCAGTGATACGCTCGGGCTCCTGGGCCTTGAGGCCGTGCGAGCCGAAGTTGAGCGCGGTACCGCCCTTGGCCACACCATGGATGCGGCCCTTGTGCATTTTGCGGAACTTGGTCCGTTTCGGTTGCAGCATCTCTGGTATCCCTTAGCTCGCGGGGGCCTGCTGACGGCGCTGCTGTCCACCATCACCGGCGCCTTCAGTGGCGCGGCGCTCGTGGGCCATCGGATCGTGCTCAAGGATTTCGCCCTTGAAGATCCAGCACTTGATGCCGATCACGCCATAAGTGGTCGCCGCTTCCGCGGTGCCATAGTCGATATCGGCGCGCAGGGTGTGAAGCGGAACGCGGCCTTCGCGATACCATTCGGTACGCGCGATGTCGGCACCGCCAAGACGACCGGCGACATTGACGCGGATGCCCAGGGCACCCATGCGCATCGCGGTCTGCACGGCACGCTTCATGGCCCGGCGGAAAGCAACACGACGCTCGAGCTGCTGGGCAATGCCCTGCGCAACGAGGGTGGCGTCGATTTCCGGCTTGCGCACTTCCACGATGTTCACATGAACGTCGCTGTCGGTGATCTTGCGGATCTTCTGGCGCAGCTTCTCGATGTCAGCGCCCTTCTTGCCGATCACGATGCCCGGACGGGCAGTGTGGATCGACACGCGGCACTTGCGGTGCGGGCGCTCGATGACGATCTTGGAGACCGCAGCCTGCTTCAGTTCCTTCTCAAGCATCTCGCGGATCTTGAGATCTTCCTGTAGCAGCGAACCATATTCACCCTTGCCGGCGAACCAGCGGGAATCCCAGGTTCGGTTGATGCCGAGGCGCAGACCGATCGGATTGACTTTCTGGCCCATTACACGGCCTCCTCATGTTCGCGCACGACGATGGTGAGATGCGAGAAAGGCTTCTCGATCCGGCCGACGCGGCCACGGGCCCGCGGACGGAAACGCTTCATCACCAGGGCCTTGCCCACATAGGCTTCAGCAACCACGAGCGCGTCAGTGTCGAGACCGTGATTGTTCTCGGCATTGGCGATCGCGCTTTCGAGCGTCTTCTTGACTTCGCCGGCAATCCGCTTGGGCGAAAAGGCGAGCTCGGCGAGCGCCTTCTCAACCTTCTTGCCGCGGATCGACGAGGCCACCAGGTTCAGTTTCTGCGGGCTCGTCCGGAGCATTTTCCGAACGGCGCGCGCTTCGTTGTCTTTGAGCGTGCGCTCGCGCTTCTGCTTGCCCATCGTTACTTCCTCTTCGCCTTCTTGTCGGCGGCGTGGCCGTAATAGGTCCGGGACGGCGCGAATTCGCCGAACTTGTGCCCGATCATGTCTTCGGTCACCAGCACCGGAACGTGCTTCTGCCCGTTATAGACACCGAAGGTCAGGCCGACGAACTGCGGCAGGATGGTGGAACGGCGCGACCAGATCTTGATGACCTCGTTGCGGCCCGCTTCCCGAACCTTGTCGGCTTTCTTCAACATATACCCGTCGACAAACGGGCCTTTCCAAACAGAACGAGTCATGTCGACTACCGTCCCTTCTTCTGATGGCGCGACCGGACGATGAACTTGTCCGTCGACTTGTTCTTGCGGGTGCGCTTGCCCTTGGTCGGCTGACCCCAGGGCGACACCGGATGACGGCCACCCGAAGTACGGCCTTCACCACCACCATGCGGGTGGTCGACCGGGTTCATCGCGACACCGCGAACGCTCGGGCGACGGCCCAGCCAGCGCGAACGCCCGGCCTTGCCCAGATTGGTGTTGCCGTGGTCTGAGTTCGAAACCGCACCGACGGTCGCCATGCACGAACCATGCACCAGGCGCTGTTCGCCGGAGTTGAGACGAAGGATCGCCATGCCCTGGTCGCGGCCCACATACTGGACGTAGGTCCCGGCGGAGCGAGCAATCTGGCCACCCTTGAGCGGCTTCATCTCGACATTGTGCACGATGGTGCCAACCGGCATCCGCTCAAGCGGCATCGCATTGCCCGGCTTGACGTCGACAGCACCGCGCGAAGAAACGACCTTGTCGCCTTCGCCCAGACGCTGCGGCGCCAAAATGTAAGCCTGCTCGCCATCCGAATAGGTGATCAGCGCAATGAAGGCAGTCCGGTTCGGATCGTATTCGAGCCGCTCGACGGTTGCCTCGACGTCGTACTTGTTGCGCTTGAAGTCAACCAGACGATAGGCGCGCTTCACACCGCCACCACGGCGACGCTGGGTGATCCGGCCACGGTTGTTGCGGCCGCCCTTGGAGGTCAGGCCTTCAGTCAGTTTCTTGACCGGGCCGCCGGACCACAGCTGGGAGCGGTCGATACCGATCAGCGCACGCTGACCAGGGGACCGGGGATTATATTGCTTCAGAGCCATCTAACTACTTCCCCTCGCCTTAAAGACCGGTCGTCACGTCGATCGACTGGCCTTCGGCAAGCGTCACGATTGCCTTTTTCACGTCCACGCGGCGGCCCTTGACGCGGCGGAACATCTTCTGCTTGCCCTTGCGGACCAGCGTGTTCACCGCGGCCACCTTGACCGAGAAAAGCTGCTCGACGGCGGCCTTGATCTCGGGCTTGGACGCATCGATCGCTACGTCGAACACCACCTGGTTGTTTTCCGAGGCGTAGGTCGACTTTTCGGTCACGACCGGATTGCGGATAATGTCGTAAGCCTTGATGTCGCTCATGAGAACCGAGCCTCCAGCGCTTCCAGCGCAGCCTTGGTCAGAACCAGCTTGTCGCGCCGCAAAATGTCGTAAACGTTGATGCCCTGAGCCGGCAGCACATCGACATTCGGAATGTTGCGGGCAGCGAGCGAGAAATTCTCGTTCACTTCCGTACCATCGATGACGAGCGCATTGCCCAGCCCCAGCTTGGCAAAGGCAGTCCGCAGCGCGCCGGTCTTGGCGTCCTTGGCTTCGGCCTTTTCCAGCACGATCAGATCGCCGGCCTGGGCCTTGGCGCTCAGCGCGTGCTTAAGGGCAAGGGCACGGATCTTCTTCGGCAGATTGATCGCGTGGCTGCGCGGAGTGGGACCAAAGGCCCGGCCGCCGCCGCGGAACAGATTGACCTTGCGGTTGCCGTGACGTGCACCGCCCGAACCCTTCTGGCGCACGAACTTCTTCGTGGTGCCGCGGATTTCGCTGCGGTTCTGCACGTCGTGAGTGCCGGCCATGCGCTTCAGAAGCTGATAGCGCACCATACGCTGCAGGATGTCGGGACGCGGTTCGAGACCGAACACTTCGTCAGCAACAGAGACCTTGCCAGCCGCCTTGCCTTCAAGAGTGGTGACGTTGAGATCCATTATTCATCTCCCCCGTTGGCCGGGGCCTCTTCAGCCGGAGCCTGGGCAGCCGGGGCAGCAGCAGCGGCGTCGACCCGGAACGAGCCGGGAAGCGGTGCACCTTCCGGAGCAGACTTCTTGACCGCGTCACGGATGGTGATCCAGCCGCCCTTGGAACCGGGCACCGCACCTTCGACCATGATCAGGCCGCGCTCCACATCGGTCTTGACGACCTTGAGGTTTTGCGTGGTGACACGGGCAGCGCCCATGTGACCGGCCATCTTCTTGCCCTTGAACACCTTGCCGGGATCCTGGCACTGACCGGTCGAACCATGCGAGCGGTGCGAAATCGAAACACCGTGCGAGGCACGCAGGCCGCCAAAATTGTGGCGCTTCATGGCGCCGGCAAAGCCCTTACCGATCGAGGTACCGGTCACGTCTACATATTGGCCGGGAGTAAAATGATCGGCCAGCAGCTCAGCGCCGACATCGATCAGATTGTCTTCCGACACACGGAACTCGACCACCTTGCGCTTGGGCTCGACCTTCGCAACTGCGAAGTGCCCGCGCTCGGCACGAGTGACGTTCTTTACCTTCGCCGAGCCGGCACCAAGCTGAAGCGCGGTATAACCGTGCTTATCCTGGTGGCGCTGGGCGACGACCTGGCACTTCTCGAGGCTCAACACGGTCACCGGGACGTGATTTCCGTCTTCGGTGAAGATCCGGGTCATCCCGAGCTTCTGTGCGATCACTCCTGAACGCATGGGTTCAAACCTTCTTCTTTGGCGCCGTTAAAGCTTGATCTCGACATCCACGCCGGCGGCGAGATCGAGTTTCATCAGCGCATCGACCGTCTGAGGAGTCGGGTCCACAATGTCCAGAAGACGCTTGTGGGTCCGGATCTCGAACTGTTCGCGGCTCTTCTTGTCGATGTGCGGCGAACGGTTCACGGTGTATTTTTCAATTCGCGTCGGCAACGGGATCGGACCCCGAACCTGGGCACCGGTGCGCTTGGCCGTATTGACGATCTCGTGGGTCGAATTATCGAGGACCCGGTGATCGAAGGCCTTCAGCCGAATGCGAATATTCTGACCATTCATGTCGAAGCTTCCATTTGAACTGCGACGCGGCGCGCTGCCCTTGGGCCCGCGCCGCGTAGCGGTGTGAGCGTTTTACTCGACGATTTTGGAGACGACGCCGGACCCGACGGTGCGGCCGCCTTCACGGATAGCGAAGCGCAGCTTCTCTTCCATGGCGATCGGCACGAT